>CBDIDQ010000033.1:0-435396 GCA_965277695.1 Alteromonadaceae bacterium | reverse complement strand
TCCCCGCCCACGCGCCCTAAAAACAACGCCAAGCCGTTGAATTGTGGGGCTTTGCACGTTTTTACGCCAGCTTCGGTGCGTTTTTTGCCACATTTTCCCAGTTGTAATCAAAACCACAGACGTTAGCATATGCACTGTCACGATGTATCTGAAACCTGATAATACAGTAATACGGACGTTCTATAATTTACGCCACTGCGAGACTCTGGTCTGACAAAAGCTATTAGGAACATAAATAATGAACACATTTAAACCCAGCATTTTAACCCTTAGTCTATTGGCTGCGGGTTTGTCCTTCTCAGGTATCAGCATCGCAGCCGATGCCACCGCAGAAGAAGCAGCAGCAAAAGCAAAAGCTGAGAAAAAGGCTAACACTCAACCCACCGAAACCATCCAAATTAAAGGTTTCCGTGGCAGTGTGATCAAATCACTCAACACCAAACGCTATTCTGACACCGTAGTCGACGCCATTTCAGCCGACGATATCGGTGGCTTACCAGACGTTTCCATCGCGGATTCCCTAACCCGTTTGCCGGGTGTGACTTCCGTACGTGTTGATGGCCAATCCAGTGAATTGAACATTCGTGGTCTGTCCGGCGGTTTTGTATTTTCTACCTTAAATGGTCGCGAGCAAGTCTCTTCTGCCGGTGGTCGTGCGGTGCAGTTTGACCAATTTCCCTCAGAGCTGATTGAACAAGCCCAAGTCTACAAATCACAAAAAGCTTCATTAATTGAAGGTGGTGTGGCCGGTACTATCGAATTGAAAACCGCCAATGCGCTAGACAACGAAGAAGACAGCACTTTTCGCTTCTCTAGCCATGGTAACTGGAATGAAGCCGCCGCAGACAATGAAGATTCAGACAGCATCGGTCATCGTGTCACCGTCTCTTACCAGAAAAAATTATTCGAAGATACCTTTGGGGTTTCAGTGGGTTATGCCCGCATGTTTCAACCCACCGTATCAAGCCGCTTTGTTAACTATCAGTTTGATAAAGCTGAAAACATTCACGAAATCTACGACGGTGCACCAGAAGGTTTGCTAACCTCTAGCGGTTTTGAAATCAACGAACGTGGCGGTGAAGATACCCGTGATGCCTTTGTTTTAGGGTTAAACTGGGAACCTCGGGACGATTTCAGACTGCAAGTTGATTCGTTTTACTCCGAATTTGATTCAGACAAGTGGGACCGTGGTTTACGCGTCTCTGGTTTAAACAACATTGACCAAAGAGGTTCATCGCTATCGTTGGTCGACCCTATCATCAGCAATGGCGCTTTGATTGGCGGCACCTACATCAGAAACGCCAGCGGACTGGTTGAAGCGCCACCGCTACAGGGCTCTGATGTCACCATGAACGTACAGACTCAGGCCGATAACAACTCCACTAGCAGTAAACTGTTTTCGTTTGGCGTTAAAGGCGAATGGGATATTAGTGATCGCTTGCAGATGACCGTTGATTTTGCCCATTCAGAAGCTGACGAAACCTATGTTGATCAGGTATTGCGTATGGCTGTATTTGAAGACGCCAACGCTGAAACCCCAATTATTGATAACAATCTAATCATGAGTTATCAGCTTAATGGTCTGGGCATTCCTGACGTTGAGTTCAATCAAGATTTTACTGACATCAATAAAGTGATGGTGACCAGTGCTGAATCTTATCCGCACGTTGAAGAAAACTCTGCTGATGCGGTTCGCATTGACTTTAAATATGAACTCGACAACG
Source organism: Alteromonadaceae bacterium (assembly GCA_965277695.1). Taxonomy (GTDB): domain Bacteria; phylum Pseudomonadota; class Gammaproteobacteria; order Enterobacterales; family Alteromonadaceae; genus JABSOG01. The sequence continues at coordinate 433,672 of CBDIDQ010000033.1, read as the reverse complement.
AATATTTCAGTTCTTTTGAAACCGGTATCCGAGTATCTGAACGAGAATACCAATTAGACCGCGCTCGCTTCCTTTACGGCACCACTGATTTTGATATGCGTAATGGTCAATACATTCAATATGCCGGCACTGATGAAGACGGCAATCCGATTGAAGTCGGTCGTTTTGCGCCCTTTCAGTTAACCGCAGACTTGGCCACAGTCACTGGTGTTGGTGGCGATTTGTCTGGAATGCCAAACTTTCTGGCAGTCAACAATAATGAAATCCTCAATGCTTGGATACCCGGTGTTGATCGCACCCCAATCAAAGACTGGGGACATGACTGGACCTTAACCCAAGGCAATAAAGTCAAAGAAGAAGTCACCGCCGCTTATTTCCAAGCCAATATGGACATGGAGCTTTTCGGTCTGCCAGTCAGCGGTAACATTGGTTTACGAGTGATTGAAACCGACCAGAGCAGCACCGGATTACTCAATGTGGGTGAAGGCAATGGCACCCCAATTACCGATGGTTTGGGCGTAACCAAAGACAAATTACGTCGTGGCACCAAAGGCATCAAGTACACCGATTACCTGCCATCGTTAAACCTGAATTTTTCTTTAACCGACAACGACCAATTACGTTTTGCCTTTGCTCAAGTACTGGCACGTCCAGACATGAAGAAAATGGCTAACAGCGGTAACTTCAACTTCAACCGCGATAACCAAACTGGTCAATATTTGGCGAATCTAGACAGTAGCACCAGCCCGCTGTTAAGACCGTTTTATGCCGACCAAATTGATATCTCTTACGAGCATTACCTAGATGACGGCAATGGTGCTTTTGTTTTTGCAGTGTGGAATAAAGACATCGACAGCATGGTTGAAGATATCGAAAACAAGAACTTCGACTTTGCCGCAGCCGGGATTGAAATCCCCGCAGCACCAGAGGAGCAAGCGTTTGACCCAGATACAGGCGAGCTGATCGTTTGGGAAAACGGCACCTACAAACGCGCTGAAAACAGTGCAGATGCGGGTTATATTCGCGGTGTTGAAATTGCTTATACCCAAACCTTCACCTCTTTACCCGGTGCTTGGGCAGGTTTAGGGATGAACCTTAACTTCTCCTATACCGAAAGTGAAATTGAAGTCAGCTCAGCCGTACCTGGTGAAGAAGACGAGTTGTCACCGATTGAAGGTTTATCGCCAAGAGTTTACAGCGCGACGATTTTCTATGATTACGAAGAGCTGTTCTCTGCTCGCTTAAGTGCTCGCCATCGTGCCGCTTACTTAAGTAAACAGGTAGCGATTGGTAGTGATCAGGCAGCCTACTTCGAAGACGAAACCATCCTCTCAGCGCAACTGTCATACAACATCACAGAAAACCTGCAAGCGGTCGTTTCTGTCGATAACCTCACCGATGAAGCCAATATCTCGTACTTTGGCGACACCGCACGTACAGGTACCATTCAGTACTTTGGTCGTACGGTTTATTTTGGAGTTAATTATAAACTGTAGAAGTAAATAGGTAGGAACGAGCTCCAGCTCGTGATGACTGTAGAGGAGGGCCACCGTGCCCTCCTGTCATCGATTTTACAATCCCCCGGATAAAAATTAAGGCTCTGATCGACGTTTTAGGGTAACAATTACGCCTGCCTATATATTGCCAGTAGTGTGCACTCTGTGCACAATTTTAATCATATAAAACAACAATTTAAACCAATTTTTTGACTTTGTGCGCCCAGCGCCAGCGATGCCCACCAAAGGACGGTTTATCCACAAGCTGAATAGTTACCAATAATTTGGCTTTAGCCGTCTTCACAAAAATAACCAATCAACACTGATAATCTTTTATTCATCAACCTTTCGTAGCTTACATAGCTCAAATTAAGATATAATAATGTTGGTTATTGCTTTATTCTATTCTATATTTGTCATATTATATTCAAAACACCACACAAAAAAGTCAAATCAGACACAGACTAAGGCAGACTAGATATGGACGAATTACAAATTTATCAAAATGAAGACGGTAGCATTGCACTGGATGTGGCAATCAAAAACGATTCTGTTTGGCTTTCAGTTGAACAAATGGCGGAATTATTTGGCCGTGATCGCTCAGTTTTAGGCAAGCACATCAGAAATATATTTAAAGAGGGCGAATTAATACGCGATTCAGTTGGGGCAAATTTTGCCCATACTGCCGCAGACGGCAAAACCTATCAGATCAACACCTTTAACCTTGATGTGATCATATCCGTTGGTTATAGGGTTAAATCACCCCAAGGTGTTAAATTCCGTCAGTGGGCGACCAAAGTATTAAAGCAACATTTATTACAAGGTTACACCATTAACCAACAGCGACTACAACAAAATGCCACTGAGCTGGACAAAGCATTACAACTGGTTAAACGTGCCGCTGCAATACCGCAAAACAAAGAATTTGGTGCCGGTTTGGTCGATATTATCAGCAGCTACACTCAAACATTTCTGTGGTTACAACAGTATGACGAAGGTCTGTTGATTACGCCGAAAGGGCAGCCTGGTGGCAATCTTAGCTCATTGGGTGATAGCCGAGTCGCAATAGCTCAACTAAAACAACAACTCATAGCCAAAGGTGAAGCAACGCCCTTGTTTGCCAATGAACGACAGGATGGACTGGCAGCAATTTGGGGTGCTTTAGAACAATCGGTTTTTGGTGAGCCTGCTTATGCCAGCCTTGAAAGCAAAGCCGCACACCTGTTATATTTTGTGGTTAAAAACCATCCATTCAGTGATGGCAATAAACGCACCGCTGCGTTTTTATTTGTCGACTTTTTAAATCAAAATCAGCGACTGTTTGACGACAATTACCAACCCGTGATAAATGACACCGGACTCGCAGCAATAACCCTGCTGGTGGCTGAATCAAACCCCAAAGAAAAGAACACTTTGATACGTTTAATCGAAAATTTACTGGCAAAACCATAGGAAGTTCAAATAGCTGATTAATAAAACGATTCTCAGCTCAGCCGAACTTTTTATTCATCAACCATTTAACCCCAGCCTCAATTGTTGTTAATCTATATCCCTCCTTTTAGCCAGCGTAAAAATCAGAGAAGTGTTTGATGGCAGCGAAAAAAACCGCCCAACCGGCTTTTATGTCCCAGCAAATCGATATTCTCCATCCGGTGTTTTTACAGTGGTTTGCGACAAAATTCGCCAAATGCCAAAAGATCGTGGTGTTTGACAAGGATGATACGTTGTTTTCGACCGTCAATGGACGACGTAGTTGTCATCAGCACCTGATCAAACAAGTATTATTTGGATTAGCCCGATTAAAGCCGAAAGTCGTGCTAGTGATGTTTACCTTGGACTCAGTTGAGGACATGCAGGCGGATTTACAGTTGTTCCCCGAGGTATTTGCCGCTTTTGATATCATCATCACCGCTGACAACTTCACCCAACCACTGCTGAAGTCCTTCTGCGACAAACGCGTATTAAAGGGCGACCCCTTCATGTTACAGCTGCGACGGATGAGCAAACCCGTCCAAGAAATTTTCGCTGGTTACCCAGTAGTACTGATTGACAGTTACGTCGGCACCAACTGGGTTGCCGCCAAGCAAGGGCTTCATGGCATCAAACCCTATAAGTTTGCCCAGGACAACCCGGAAAATGCCAAAAAGATGGTGCAAAAACTGGTGAAGCAAATTAAACGATTGAGGCGTTGAGCGATCATGTTGTTCATATGCAATTAAAAATTCAGCAGATCTCGGTCTCCCTGAGAAGCCCTATATTCAAGGGCTGTAGCGGCACTAAAAATAAACCTCTCCCGCAAACGAGCAAGAATTTTTTTGAAAAAATCTCAAATTAATGTCTGCACGACAGATAGTTCCAGTATATAATGCGCATAATTATTATATTGGTAATGGAATCATGAAATTAAGACCAAGAATCGAAAATTATCAACCTGACTTTAAAATTAAGAAAAACCTGAATTTGACCAGCCTCATCGCGAAAATTAGTCATGAATTTCGCCTCATTCCTGATAATCGGCGACAATCTCATTGTACGTATAAACAACACGACGTGATGATGGCGGCCTTAGCCTGCATGTTTTTTCAGCAGCCCTCTTGGCTCCAATTTCAGCAACAACTGGAGGCTGGGTTGAATGATAACAACCTGTCGTACTTATTCAATGCCACTGAGTTACCGCAAGAAACCCAGACAAGGGATATCCTTGATGAAATTGATAGCGAGCAGTATCGTTCGACATTCAACACATTATTCGAGCAACTGCGGCAGGATAAGCAGTTGGACAAATTCCGCTTACCACTGAGTCTGAGCGGTCTTTTCTATGTCGCGATTGACGGCAGCCAATACCACAGTTCAAAAAAAATTCAGTGTGAATGTTGTTTAACTAAGGTACATGGCGACGTAACGACTTATCAGCATCAAGTTTTGCAAGGCGCGGTGATGCATCCCGAATCTCGTCAAGTTATTCCGCTGATGCCGGAGCCGATCCTGAATACCGATGGGGACAAGAAGCAAGACTGTGAACACAAGGCAACACAACGCTTTCTCACCAAACTCAGAGAAGATCACCCGCGTTTACCCTTGCTGATAGGCGGCGATGGTTTATTTAGTGACAGCACGATCATCAAGCACACGCTGTCGTTGAACATGCACTACATTTTCACCTGCAAGCCCGGCGACCATACGTATTTAATGACGTGGCTAGCGGACTACACCGATGACTGGCCTTGGATTGAACATACTGACAAGGGACATTTGCATCGCTATCGCTGGCGTAACGGGGTGCCCTTGTCAGGGCAGTCAACGGCACCAGAAGTCAATTTTCTTGAATACGAAGATGTTAATATTGAAACGGGTAGAGTCTACCGAAATAGTTGGGTAACCGATCTTGAAGTGACCCGATCAAACGTCTGGCGACTGATCCGAGCTGGGCGGTGTCGCTGGAAAATCGAAAATGAATGCTTTAATACCTTAAAGAATCAGGGCTACAAAATAGAACATAATTTCGGACATGGCAAAAAATATCTGTCTCAGAACATGTACCTATCAACGCTGTTGGCATTTTTCTTACACCAGATACTGGAGTTGTGCGACGAAGCCTACCAGCTGTGTCGAAAGATGTATGGCTCGAAGCGAAATTTATGGGAGCATATCCGGCAAATCACGAATATGTTTATTATTCCAGATTGGTACTGGCTGTTTGCTTGGTGCTTGGATCCGAAACATAAGGAATTTACGTTAGACGATAGTTAACCGAATCTAGGTGAGATGTTTACCCCCCTATGCGTTTAATTATGTAGGATCGTGCCTACCTGAAACAAAAATAACGCGTGTCTGATTTGGATTTCCTTGTGTCCGAAACCGATTGTCAACAGGTGAATGAGGTACCAAATTACGTTCCGTTTTAGTTGAGCGAGAATCGCTGTTAAAAATTGGTCATACCATAACTTGATGTTAAAGTAATGAACAAACCAGCATACCTAAGGACAGAACATTGAAAATAAAAACCGCATTTTACAGCCTGCTTTTCACGCCTTTTATTCTCGGCCCATCGATAGCAACGGCCAAAACAGCATCACCCCAAATCGTTAAATTCCCCAGTGGAAAACTTACCCTTGGCGGAGAATTATTTCTGCCTGAAGGCAAAGGCCCCTTTCCCGTGATTTTATTTAATCACGGCAGCGCCCCTAAAATGATTAACAGTCACGCCAGTGCCGCCATCGCACCAAAGTTTGTTAAAAATGGCTGGGCCTTTTTTATGCCTTATCGACGCGGCCAAGGACTCAGTGCCGATCAAGGCCCTTACATCATGGACGAAATCAAATCAGCCAGATGGACCGGCTGGGGAAAAGCCGCCAAAAAAATGGTTGAACTACATAAAACCGACCATTTAAGTGACCAAATGGCGGCATTGAACTGGCTGCAAAAGCAAGATTTTGCCAAGAAAAACCAAATTGCCACCGTCGGTAACTCCTTTGGCGGTATTCAGGTGGTCCTCGGCATGGAAAGCGGCATGGAAAGAGGCATGGAAAAAAGCATGGAAAGAGGCATAGAAAGCGGCATGGAAAGCGGTGCTTACTGCGCGGGCATCAATGCCTCAGGCGCAGCCCGCAGTTGGGATGAATCAGACGACCTGCAAGCATTAATGAAAAAGGCCGTCGCCAATGCCCGAGCGCCTATTTTCTTCTTTCAAGCCAAAAATGATTATGACCTAACGCCAACAAAAGCACTCTCAGCACACATGACTAAATCGGGGAAAACAGCCAAGGTTAAGATTTATCCTGAATTTGGTAATAGCGAAAAACAAGGCCACAGCTTGGCTTATGCAGGGGTATCGATATGGTTTGATGATGCACTCGCTTTTGTTAATGCGCATTGCAAAAATACCACCAATTAACCTATTCTGAGGAAATTAAATTGAAAAAGCTATTCTTACCAATATTGCTCGCCACCTTGTGCTCACCCGCTCAGGCGGCAAGAGATGTGGCGTTGAGCACAGTGAATTATGTCTATCAGCTCGATAGTGAAGACACGGTATTCGAATTCAATTCATCAGTGGCAAATACTTGCGGCTCCAACAGCTATCGGGTCAAAAGCCCGAGCGAAGCAGTGGCATCAAGAAAGTTCGCCTTAGTGCTTACCGCTTTCACTGCAAAGAACAACTTAGCTTTTCACGATACCCAAATTTGTGAAAGTGGTCGCTCGGTGGTCTCTTGGATCCGCATTACTAATTAAGATATACAGCTTACAGCTTACATTTACTTTTATAGGTAGCGTGCGCTCAGCGCACGAATAAAAAAACCAGCAACAACACAAAGGAAAAGCGTCAAAAGTATGAAAATAACTCAAGTCAATATTCCAGCCGATGAAACCGTTGGCTTAGATACAATAAAAATGTCCCGCCTAGGTCAAATCATTTTAATTGCAGGTAAAAATGGTTCCGGTAAAACCCGTTTATTATCAAAAATACAAAACACTTTCACGCAAAAGCCAACTGAGCAATATTTACAACAAATTAAGCAACAGCAACCAAATAATCGTAAAGCGTTAGAACACCATAAGAATCAAATCTCACCGCTAGAACAATCACTTTCAAACAACAATCTTGAGAATCATCATCTTGAATTTGCAGACCAAATTACAACACATGAACGAGAAATAAAAACTCTTGAAGAGCGAATTCAAGCGAATGACCAGCACTTGCTTTGGAATAAAATCGAAACATCTGAAATATCAGATGCATATTCTTGCATTAGCTTCGTACCAAAAACAAAAGAGCTAAGGGACTGTAACGCATTCACCAAAGATCAAATGATACAAGCTGCAAATGCGATGGATAATATTGGCATTGGTTATGCCCCAGAAGGGACGTTAGCCAAAATTCAACATGCTCAAGAGCAATGGTTTAATGCGACCCATCAAAACACAACAATAGGCCCGGACGAGCAAGATAAAATCAAGGCGTCGTACAAAAAACTCTGTCACTACATAAAAACATTTTTGAACACCGATATTGACCGAGACACCGATGGAAACGCCACTATTTTCGGATTTAAAATAGGAAGTGCACAACTTTCTGATGGACAAAAAATATTATTGCAGTTTTGTTTGGCTATTTATTCACAAGAAACCCAATTGAGTGAATTGATCATCCACCTCGACGAACCAGAGAATCACTTACACCCGCAAGCCTTGATAGAAGTTGTTGACAAATTAAGTCATGCCCTACCCAATGGTCAAATATGGATTGCGACTCATTCGGTGAGTTTGTTGGCGCATTATGAAGCATCAAGTATCTGGTATATGGAGGATGGCAAAGTCAGCTATGCTGGGAACATCCCTAAAAAAGTCTTAACTGGACTCATCGGTAATGACGATGAGGTGTCAAAGCTACAAAATTTTCTTGCATTACCTGCTCAAATGGCAAACGCTCAGTTTGCTTTTGAATGTCTTCTCGCGCCACAAACACTAGAAACAGGATCTGATGACCCACAAACCAACCAAATCATTAATGCCATAAAATTAAAATTAGTGAACAAAGAAAAAATAAAAATACTCGATTTTGGCGCTGGAAAAGGACGATTACTGTCAACAATTAGTGAATTTCCCAGCGAAATTCCGATTTCACAATGGCTTGATTACTACGCGTATGATTTAGATACTCCAGATAAAGACAGCTGTGAAAAAGTTATCGAAACTGTGTATGAAAATGACACAGTACGCTATTTCAACAGCGAAAAACAACTACAGGAATCAGCTCATCAAGGCAGTTTTGATATGATTGTCATGTGTAATGTTTTTCATGAAATTGATCCCCGGGATTGGATCGAGTTGTTTAACAGGCATAGTGTGATTGTCGACTCACTTAAAGAGGTAGGGACACTGCTTATCGTTGAAGATCAGCTGATCCCCGTCGGTGAAAAAGCCTATAAAAATGGCTTTTTGGTATTTGATAAAATTCAATTCAAAAAATTATTTAAAATCACTGACGATTATCCAGTTTCTGATGCAAGGGATGATGGCAGGCTTAGGGCACATTTTATACCTGCAAATCAACTCACCAATGTAACTCATGAAACAAAAGTCGAAGCTATCGAGAGCTTACAGCACAACGCGATGAAACAGGTTAAAAGCCTGAGGGAAGATGAGGCTTCGTATAAAAATGGCAAACTCCATGGCTTTTGGGTGCAACAAGTTGCAAATAGTCAGTTAGCGCTAAGTGAGCTGGTGAAGTAAAAACAAGAGCCATCAAATACGCTCTTCGATCACCTTGCTATTCTTTTTAAAACTGCCCTTACGCTTAGCCAGCTCTCGTTCGAGCCGAACGACCTGTGTCGAGCGAATATCAGGTTTGGGTATTCTTGAACACACCGCACGACCATGAACAACAACACCATCGAGCTTATGATCCAACACCTTGATGGTTTCAAATAATTGCGTCGCGGCCTTCTTTAAATCACATCCTTTAAGCTCAATTAAATACAAGGTGTTTAGATCCGGTAGTGCCAATGCTTTATCACATTTTTTCCCCTGAGTAATCATCTTGCCATCGACATCATATCTGAGCACGCGATGACGCTGTTGATTAACCCCTTTATAGACCATGCCGTTTTCTTCAAACTGAGCTACCGAACGGTTGTCATCGCTTAATAAGCCTTTTGTGCCCAGCTTATCCTTCATGGTTTTCAACCTCAAACAGCCGATCATATTCTTGGTTAACCAACTCAGATGCGGTATCAATCAGCTCGGTTTTCAGCATCTTCAATTCATCATCACACAAGTCATTCAACTGGCCATTAGTAACAAAATAACCGGTAATATTGTCATACTTTAGCCAACTGTCTTTGCTAATAATCGACTCAACGGCCTTCGTCTTACTCTTATCTGAGTTATTGCCTAACTCATTGGCATATATGTGATTATTCAATGCAGCAAGAATATATGGCGAATGCGTAGTAATAATAAATCGCGTACTCATGGTTTGCTGTAAAAAAGCAATCAATTCAACCATTTCTTTTTGTGCAATGGGGAATAAATGCGCTTCGGGTTCTTCAATAAAAATTAATGCTTTAACCTGCTCAAGCGCCACCAAAAATAATGATAACAAGATCCAAATCGACTCTTGTTGACCCGACGAAGCAAAATTAATATTGGTATAAGAGCCACCATCAATATAAAGCTTGCCACCATCTTTACTGTGAATGTATTCGCCTTTAAGAATTTTCTTGATGATCGTCGCGATTTTCTGCGTCTGATCAAGCGGAATATTTTTCTCACCTAATAACTGTTTTGCCGCAATAATATCAGCCATACTTTTGCCAAAAAAAGGCTTGGTTTTATTAATACGGTCAATAAAGTTGCGCATCGGATAATCCAACTGATGAGGCTGAATATATTGCAATTGATCAGATAGAGTCGACAGCAAACTACGCCCGGCAGGAATGAACAATAAATCTTCATCAAAATTAAATAGTTGCCTAGATGTAGCAATTAACTTGGCAAGTTTGTCACTGTCATTAATTTCATTGGCAATAATAGTGGCATTATTAAACAGATTACCAGCGTCAGCGGTTGATATCTCCTGAGCTTGCAATAACCTAAAATCTGCCTGTAAACGTTGTACAATGCTATCGCTAAAAACAGGGTCAATATACCCTTGCTTGCTCGATATCTCGATAAATACGTCATCGCTATAGCAGTATTTAACATGTAAATCATCATCTTGTGGCCCTGGACCCCAAAACTCAATGAAGCGTCTACGGATCCGCTTTGAAAAGCTGTCCAGTAACGTTTGAACCCTGTTTTCACCCTCACTTTTAACCTCACTCTCAACGCTAACATCAAGTAAAAAGCGACTATATTCATCACGAATATGAAGAAAGAAATAAAACAATTTACTGGTCGTGCTCTTACCTGATGATTGCGGACCAATGAGAATGGTGAGGTTATTCAATTGACATTCACAACCAACCAAAGGACCAAATTTATTGATAATTAATCGATGCAAAACAACCTCTCTTTTTTGATTTGGTGGTGATGTGATCCGGCCATTATATTCGCGCCAGTTTAGCCCAATAAGCCCTATTTTCAAAGATTTGTCTGGCAACTTACCAGATAACCCTATTTTCCCTTTGCATTCGTATTCAGCCCCGCAACCCCCTCAATGTGTCATAAAATGACCAATCTATCGAGTCGTCCCTTTAATATTAAATAGCATTAACACAGAACTGACGCAGATCGCCGGGGCGACATCAGATTTAACACTTAACGTAACATCCGAAATAATACAATAGGCTTGTTTATATGTTGATGACAAAGACTCCACCGATAAAAAAGGCGACAACGTTAGCCTTCACCCTCGCCGCCTTACTCTCAGGTTGCGGCGGCAGTAGTTCAGGCAGTAGCACTACACCACCTGTTGTAGTAACACCCGATCCACCGCCAGCACCACTGATTTGTAACGCCCCAGAAGTGTTGAATGAAGCGGGCACCGCCTGTGAAACACCAGCACCAACCGCCATTCAGTGTGATTTGCCATTAATCCCCAACGAAGCCAATGACACCTGTGTCAATCCAGCACCGACGCTAGCTGCCGCAGATAATCAGGCGGTATTATATTACTATCGCGCTGATGGCAATTATCAAGACTGGAAAATCCACGCCTGGAACAATGACACTTGCGACGCCTACAGCGAAGATTTTGTCGCCTCAATCACTTGGGATGACGGCGCAGCAAATGCCGCCGTCGATGATAACTACGGTGCCTATTGGGTACTCCCACTAAAAGACGGCTTTGGCGATTGCGCCAATTTCATCCTCCATAACGGCGACCAAAAAGACCCAGACGATAACGACCAAACCTTGGCATTGAGTGCCAACCGTTGGTCATTTATCCTCTCCGGCATCGGCAGTTTTGCTGAACCAACCCTGCCCACTGGCGATTTCGCCATGCAAGTTGAAGGCGCAGCCGCTCACTGGATTGATGAAAAAACGTTGCTAGTCAACACCAATTCCAGCACCGCCAGCGTAAAATTATTACACTCAGCCAACGCTGGACTCAATACGCTTGACGCCGATAGCATCACCGCCGACAACTCAGTAATGCTGCAAACGGCAACCTTAACCGCCGCACAAAAAGCGCTGGTACCACATCTGCAAGACTGGGCTGCGTTTACTCATACGCTCAGCACCAGCGAAGTCAAAGCATTAGTGAAAGAACAATTGGTAGCAGCCACTTTTAACGCCGATGAACAGTTACAAAGCGCAACTTATGTGCAAGCAGCTAAAGTACTCGACGACCTCTACACCTCAGGCAGCAATGATGCCGATGAAGCTAAATTGGGCACCGCCTATCAACCCGATGGTTCAATCAATACCACGGTTTGGGCTCCTACCGCACAAGCAGTCAAACTAAGCCTTTATGCCGCTGACAAAACCTTAATCAGCAGCGAAGCCATGACGTTAAACAGCCAAACGGGTATCTGGAGCGACAACGTTGCATCAGACTTAGACCGCGCCTATTACCGTTATGAAATCACCGCTTATCACCCATTAAGCAAAAATATTGAAACCATTGAAGCCACCGACCCCTACTCAGTCAGCTTGTCGGTCAACGGTCGCTATAGCCAGTTTGTCAATCTCAGCGATGCCGATTTAAAACCCGCACAATGGGATAACCATGCAGTACCAACGGTTGCTGAACTAGAAGATGCAGTGATTTATGAAGGCCATGTCCGCGATTTCAGTGCTTGGGATGAAAGCACCAGCGCCGCCAATCGCGGTAAATACCTTGCGTTTACCGAACAAGACTCAGCCCCGGTACAACACTTAAAATCATTGGTCGATGCCGGTTTAACTCATTTTCACCTGTTGCCCGTCAATGACATCGGCACAGTCAACGAAAAAGCTGCCGAGCGAGTTGAACTCAGCGATACCGTTGACGAACTATGTAACGTCAATGGCTCAGCACCGGTTTGTGGAGTAGAAAGTGGTTCTGCCATCTTACTCGACGTGATCAAAAGCTACGATCCTGCCAGCACCGACACACAAGCATTGGTTGAAGCGATGCGCAATGTCGATGGCTTCAACTGGGGTTATGACCCTCATCATTTCAACGCACCAGAAGGTAGTTTTGCCACCAATCCAGAAGGCGTAAAGCGCATTATAGAAATGCGAACGATGATTCAGTCGCTGCATCAAATGGGTTTACGTACCGTACTTGACGTAGTTTATAACCACACCACGTCATCAGGTTTATTCGATAATTCAGTATTCGATAAAATCGTCCCGGGCTACTATCACCGCTATAACGAAATCAGCGGTTTGATTGAACGCTCAACCTGTTGTGAAAACACTGCCTCAGAACATCGCATGTTTGCCAAATTCGTTACCGATTCACTGGTATTGTGGACTAAAGAATATGGCTTTGACGGCTTCCGTTTTGACATCATGGGTCACATGCCTAAGCAACTGTTGCTTGACGCCAGAACAGCGGTACAGCAGGTTGATGCTGACAACTACTTCTATGGTGAAGGCTGGAACTGGGGCGAAGTGGTCAGCGGTCGTTTATTCGAACAAGCGACACAAGAAAACCTCAACAACACCGAGATAGGCACCTTTAATGACCGTCCTCGCGACACTATCAGAGAAGGCGCATTATTCAAATCAGCCGTTGATTTGACCAACATAGACCACATTCGTTTAGGACTGGCTGGCACCTTAAAAGAGTTTGTGATGATTGACGAGCACGGCACCGCCAAACAGGGCAGCAGCTACGCGCAATCGTCTTATGCTGACGACCCAGCTGACATCATCAACTACGTTTCCAAGCATGACAACCGCACCTTATGGGATGAGCTGCAATACGCCTTACCAGCAACCATGTCATTAAGTGATCGTGTCAGAGCACAGAACATCGCTGCAACTATCCCGTTGATAAGTCAGGGTATTCCGTTCTTTCAATTAGGTGGCGACATGCTGCGGTCAAAATCACTCGACCGCAATAGCTACGACTCAGGCGATTGGTTCAACCGCGTTGATTACACCATGAACACCAACAACTGGAATACCGGTTTGCCACTGGGTCAAGATAACCAGCAACAGTGGGATGAAATCAGCGGCATGATTGCGAACCTTGATTCCACCCCAGCCAAAAGCGACATTCAACTTGCCTCTAACGTGTTCAAAGAACTCATGAGCATTCGCAGTAATAGCAAACTGTTCCGCCTCACCACAGGTGACGCAGTTAAAACGCGAATTGGCTTTCACAATACTGGCCCGCAGCAAACACCGGGACTTATTGTAATGAGTATTGACGATGGCCTCGGTCTAACCGACCTTGACCCGGCTAACGATGCCGTTGTAGTGGTGATCAATGGCACCGATATCACACAAACTCATACTATCAACACCGCCGCTGGTTTTGAGCTTCACAGCGTCCAGCAAAACTCGCAAGATGCGGTAGTAAAAACCTCAAGTTTTGCCCAAGGTAATGGTAACGGTAGTTTTAGTGTGCCTGCATTGACCACCGCCGTATTTGTTAAACCTCAGGGCGAAACTCAGGGCACCGGTCTGGCCGCTGATCCAAACCTAGTACCAGTGCCTTTTGGTGATACGCAAATTTACCTTCGAGGCATCAACACATGGGATCCAGTCAATTTGATGGAATATGATGGTAACGGTATTTACTCGTTCACCACCACCTTAACCGCAGGTCTTTACAGCTTCAAAATTGCCGATGCCGACTGGAATGCCGTCAACCTAGGTTTTGCTCAAGTAACGTTTGCCGCTGATTCAATCCCGGCAACAGCTGAGGGCGAAAACATTGCTATCACCCTAGACACTTTTGCTAGCTACAAGTTCAGCATCGATGCCAGTGCAGATACGCCGGTTGTGTCAGTATCGGTAGCTAATCAAATCATTGCTTGTGATGCGCTAACAGACTCGTCAGACGCCTACCCGCTTAGCGTTGCAGGCGGTGGCCAATTATATATCAGAGGCAGTCACTCTGGTTGGGGTCCAGACTCGGCTTATGCATTCAACTATAAAGGTGAAAACCGCTATCAAGCAGTAGCGACTTTTGACGGCGACATGCAATTCAAACTCGCCTCAGACGACGACAACTGGACCACCCAATTATGGGCTGTCAACGGCGAAGGCACTGCCATCGAAACCGCCAACTTGGCACTAGATGAAGTACGAACGGTGGCATTAGGTAACGCAGGCACAGAAAACAACCAAACCAGCCTGAGCTCAGGTACCTATAGCTTCTTGCTAACACTGAACGAAGCCAATCCTGACGCCAGTATGGACGTCGGTCGTCTGGTTATTCAGCAGTGTGAGAATTAAGGCTGCGGGTTACATCTGATATTCTCGTCTACGTCGCATCAACACTGACGTAGACGAGGTTTCAACCTCGTTGTTATCTCCCTATCACGAGCTGGAGCTCGTTCCTACCACCTTCCTACCACCTTTCAACTTTAATCCAGAAGCACTTGAAATACCTATCTAGAACGTCGAAGTTAACAGGTAATAAGTCAGTACAATTTGATACAAAGTACCGACTTGTGTAGAAAAAATTTATAGTATAGACTCACGTTTTCTAATCAAAAAATAAGAGCACTATGATGAAATTACTTTTAACCTTAACAACAACCGTTGCACTTATGTTTTCAAACAATATCCTCGCTCAATCTGAAATGACCATTGAGCAATCAACACATCATTCATCTAATAATGTCACTCAACTTGAAATTAAAAAATATGCCAATGAAATCGGACTATCTGTTGAAGCTTATATGAATGCAGCGAATCGCTTTGAACGCCTCAATGAAAAAATTGACAGTAACAATGAAACACTAGCGTTTATTGGCTCTTCTCCAGAATTCAAAGCAGCATTGCCTTATTTAGAGTCTGGCCAAAAAGTGCCAGCAGGCATAGAAGGAAAACTGATTAACCGTAATAACCTAATACAAGCTAAAATGGCAACTCGTTTAGGTTTAGACATTGGAGACTATGGTAGATTTATCCAAGTCTATGGCAATAAGCGCCACGAAACGTTAACAATGCTAAATAGTAAAACAAACACACAAAACCCTAACTTCGATATTAAAAAGATAAGAGTGGTTTGTAATGATTGCGATGATTCAGTAGATATTTCAACTCGGCTTTATATTACCGAAAGCGCACGAGAAGCAGGTATTGGACAATACAACAAATTTCATCTCTCATTTGAAGCGAGTACTGGAGAAGTTCAAAAAGTAGAGATTTGGCAATACAATGATTATTCAGGCGCATGGAAGTCTTTTCAGCAATCTTGTACTGATTGTCATAGCTCTGATTAATTGACAAACCTAAAATCAATATACTTCAACCGACTTTAGTCGCTCTAAGCATCTTCAAGAGCGACTCTGCATATTAAAAAGCCTCAATACCTTTTATCAAAATAAGCACACATATGTTACTCAAAGAATCGAAATCAAGAGTTGTTGCATTTCACGCTATCATCGGCACGCTTTTATTTTGCGTCCCTTTATATTTACTTTATATCGTCACCGCAGATGTAAACTATGCCGAACTCCTTAAAGACAAAATACTGATATTTTTTACCTTGTCATGCGGTTGGGGCTTAGCCAGGTATCAATATATTCATGCTGACATCGAAATCAACTCAAAATCAATTATCGGACCAAACGTTCAGACAGTATTGTATTGGGATAACCCTCAAGTAGAAATCAAGTTAAATGAATTGGCCGCTGACGCTATCACCCAACAGCATTTCATCTATCGATTGTTGGGGATTTATATAATTAAATCCTCCACAGATACTAGTATTTTAGTAATTGCACCTTTTTACGAAAAGGATATGTTGGTTAATCTACGCGCCCAAATCAGCAGTAAAAAAGATATAACCGCATGAGCAGTTTTAAAGCTCACCTCATCAACAAAAAGTATCGAATTGCCATTATTGTAGCTTTAGTTTTAGTTTTAGCTTTAGTTTTAGCTTTGGTTTTAGTGGGGTTTTTAGCTAATGATGTGTTTCAACAGGCAAGTGACGATACGGCTAATCAACCAACAAGTGCAGCGCTCCCCACCCTAAACAACACCACGAGTATCGCCTTAAAAGAACCTGATATCGGCCAGTTAAAACCGCTTGTTAAGGAAGCTAAAAGCGAAATTTTCAAAGAAAATATGGGGTGCAAAAACCAGTGGGGCGCATTCGATATGTTGAATTTTTTGATTAAACCAAGTGTACCAATGGATAGTGATCAATATGGCCACTTATTACCAAATAACCAATAGCTATAGTGATTTGAAATTACTGCCGTAATAACCCATAGGAGCTAGAGCGAGTTCCCACCATGTTCTTTTCGGTCATTTCTACGAAGACGGCATCGACAACAAAAAAACATTTGGTCTGCAAGCAAAATAATAGTACTTTAGAACGCACTAACCATAGTCAACAGCGAGTGCGCTATATGCCAGATCCATCAGGTTTTCCCATTGAAGTCACCGATGTCACCCCAGCCAGCTCCCCTAATGTGTGGTTAGCTCAGGCGCTACTCCCCAATAAAGATGCCCCTAGCAAAGTGATGATTTTTGTTCGAGATGAAAAGTACACCCTAGTTGCTGCCCTATGCCCTCATTTGCATTACGACTTGAGCGAAGTCAATCTCAACGAAGCTGGTGAACTGATCTGCCCGCTACATAATATGGTGATTAACCTGTATGCCGAAGGCATTGATCAACGCACCGGACGCAAAGCGAATAAACGCGGCTATGAAGTCACCCGACAAGGTGATAAGTTTATCATTATCGGCCCAAATACTTAACATAGCGGTTTCATACCCAGCCTTTTTTCATCTTGCACGTTGGTAAATCGGACACGATGAGATATATTTATTCATGGTCTTCACTTTGCTGCAAAGGGCATTAATGGCTGGTCAGAATTGTTTTTTAAACGACTATCAGCGCTTTAGTTGCTATACTCAAATTTATGAAAAAAATACAAAAATCATTTACTTACCACAAAAATAACACTTGGCTTGCACTGCTCTTCGGATTCTGCTGTGCCATTTTCAGTGGCTGGGTACAAGCACAAGTAGACTTTTTACGCCTCACCCGAATGTCACCAGAAGAGGGGCTTTCGGAGGGTTATGTTAGCAGTTTGTTAATTGACAACGATGGCTTTTTATGGCTCGCCACTCAAGGTGGATTAAACCGCTATGACGGTTATCAGGTAGCCAATATCAAGGGTCCTAACGACATATTTGATGGCAAACCTATTCCTTATATTTTCCAAGATTCGACCGGATTAATGTGGATCACCGACGGTAATACAGGTTTATATACGCTCGATTTGACCACCAAAAAATACCAAAAAAAGCTTGATGCCAATCTCTTAGGTACCCCAGCAGAGGTCACTCAAGTCGACCATATTGTCGAGCAAGATAACGGCGATTTATGGCTGGCTTCTACCCAAAACCTCCGACTTTATCACCGTGATAGCGGCAAAATGGAGGTGATTTTCACTATTACCGGGCTAGGCCGAGAAATTGATATCATTCGTCGCCTATTGCTCCATGAAAACCACCTATATATTGCCACTTCCTTTGGTGTTTTTGTAATGAATATAAAAACACATCAATTTAAAGCCATTACCCATACGCCAGCGGTTAAACCCAGCGACAATCAGCTCAATACCAAAGCTTTATATCTTGAAGACAACCAGCTGTGGGTAGGCACCGTCGAAGGACTTTTTTCAGTAAATGTCGACCATATTCAAGCTTTTATTGACGACACTATCTCTTTACCGCCGCCTGAGGAACATATCAAATACCGCAATATATGGCGTATATTGCCGCATAATGATCGGTTTTATATCGCCTCAGATCAGGGTTTATTAAATTACGATTATAAAAGACGTCGACTAGAAAAATTATGGGAATATAGTGACGATCCAAAATTTGAGATCACCGATAACAACATTCTCGACGTAGTTATTGATAATCAGGATAATTTTTGGCTCGCCTCCAGAATGGATGGAGCTTTTTACTGGAATCCTAAAACCTCGATTTTTCATGCTATCTATCGCAAAAAATTCGGTGTTAATCAACTCAGCGACAACCTCGCTTGGTCGGTAGCGCAAAGCGATGACGGTGCATTATGGATTGGCACCAATAACGGCCTTAATCGAGTGGATTTATCCAATAACAAAGCCCGCAGCTTTTTAGTCTCTGAAGACAAAAAAGCAATTGAAACCGGGGGGACAATTTTTCAAATAATGAAAGGTGAAGACGGGCTATTATGGCTCGCGACCGGAGACGATAATGAATCATTAGTCGCTTTTGACAGCATCACCGGACAGAAAAAACCGCTTATTCTCGCCAACCAGGCAGCCCAAAACGTTATGGCCAAAGCGGGTGTTGGCTACCATCTCGATAAACAAGGCGGCATCTGGTTTGCCACAGATACCCACTTTTATCGTTATGATACAAAAAAAGGCACGGTTGACTTACTCAGTGGTTTGGATGGGGTGATCAAACCCGAATTAATGACCGGCTTTTTGGGCGCTTTACCCAATCGTCCCAACACCATGATGTTATCGGTTTATGGCCAATTGTGGCTATATGATATTGAAAAAAATCAGGTTGAACAGATTTATGAAATACCCGACTTTCAGCCGCAAGATTATACCGCCCCCGACAGCTGGGTAGTGGATCGGCATAATACCCTGTGGCTAACCATACCCGGCCACGGTTTGGTTGGGCTCGATGCCACCACTTTCAAAGTCAAATACAACTATGATCAAACCAATAAATTACCGAACAATGTAGTCTATGGTGCACAATTAGATCACCACGGCGATATTTGGCTCAGCTCGCATCAGGGGATCATGCGACTGGATGTCGACAGCCAACATCTCGAACATTTCACCAATAAAGATGGTCTCGCAACCAACGAATTTAATGGTGGCAACGGCGTAACACCATACACTCGCCTCAGCGACGGCCGTTTGGCTTACGCCTCAATGTTAGGGGTCACACTATTCGACCCGGCCGAATTGATAACTAAAAAAGAAAAAGCCTTTGAAGTAAAAATCACTAATTTAGGATTGTTATCCAGACCACTGGTTTTACCATTACGAGACTTAAGTGGCACAGACTTAAGCCTGAAACACAGTGATATCGGCCTGCAAATCAACTTTTCTACCATGAGCTTTGCCAGTCAGGATAAAACCCGTTACCGCTATGAACTCAACGGTCAGGAAGAATTGAAATACCCGCAAAGCAGCAATAATTCGATTCTGATCCCCCAGCTGCAACCTGGCGATTACACCTTTTCGGTGGTAGCGGTTGAGCCACAAACTGGCCGCGAAAGCCTGCCTAAATCTATTACCATTGCCGTCGCTTATGCTTGGTATGCCTCACCTGAAGCCTATGCCATCTATGGATTAATATTATTAATTTGCGTATTGGTTTGGTGGTGGGGTCATAAAGCACATCAGCAAAGTATGATTGAAGCCCATAAATCTTTGGTGGTCAGTGAAGAGCGGCTGCAACTGGCGTTAAAAGGCAGTCAGAGTGGCGTTTGGGATTGGCAAGCAGAGCATAACGTGATGTTTGAACCGAGGATCACCGGGTTATTACAACACGATGATTTGCCCAAATACCTTGCGCTGATCCAGCACGTAGAGCTTATTCACCCCAATGATCGCGTCGACTTTGAATCAGCTTGGGCATTATTTTTGACCCGGCCACAAAACAACTTTGACTGTACCTATAGAATGAAAAACAAAGCGGGCAAATGGTTATGGTTCCACGACTTAGGCATGGTGGCGCAAAAAGATGAGCTTGGTAAACCCAGTCGGATCACCGGCACCTATACCAATATTACCGAAACCAAAGCAAACGAAGAACAAGCCCGACTTTTCGGTGAAGCCTTTAAACAAACTCGTGACTGGGTACTTATTCTTGATGTTTATCAACAACCTATCGCGGCAAACCAATCGTTCAGAGAAACCTTTGGTATCGATAAAAACGAAACGTTAGCCAATAATGCAGGCAAAATTGTCGGTATTGGCCGTAACAAGCAACATCATTATGCCGAGATATTGAACCAGCTCCAAGCTGGCGCTCACTGGCAAGGTGAAGAGATGGTGGTGAATAAAGCGGGTCAAGGTTATCCGGTAATATTAAGTATTGATGCGGTACCGGGCAAAGCCGAAGAAGTCGCTTTTTATGTTTTGGTCTTAACCGATATTACCGCGCAAAAAGCGGCAGAAAACGACCTCAGACAGCTGGCCAATTACGATAGTTTGACCGGATTACCGAACCGAGCGTTGTTAATGGATCGGATTAAACACGCCATCGAACATGCCCGACGTTACCACTTCACCATGGCGTTATTTTTCATCGATTTAGACCGCTTCAAACAAGTTAACGACTCGCTCGGCCATGATGCCGGTGACCTCTTGTTGATTGACGTTGCCAACCGATTACGCAAAGTATTACGCGAAGGCGATACCGTTGCCCGACTCGGTGGCGATGAATTTGTCATCTTGCTCGAATCCTATAACACCATTGAAGACGTCAGCCATATTGCGCAAAAGGTAATTGACGAAATCGACCAACCCATCACGCTCGGTAAAGACCAAGTGAGTGTATCACCGAGCATTGGCATTGCGCTGTATCCAGAAGATGGGACTGAGCATAATGAACTGCTCAAACATGCCGATGTGGCGATGTATCACGCCAAAGACGCGGGCCGCAACAATTACCAGTTCTTCACCATGAAAATGAATGAGCGGGCGCGGATCAAACTGGAGCAAGAAAGCAAAATCAAACAAGGTTACGTCAACAACGAATATATCAACTATTATCAACCGATTGTTGATGCCACCACAGGCAAACTCAAAGGCTTTGAGCTGCTACTCAGATGGCAATCCAAAGAGGGGTTAATACCACCCGGGCTGTTTATTCCGGTCGCCGAAGATATTGGTTTAATTGTTAAAATGACCCAAAATGCAGTGCAAAGGGGCTTGCGCGATTTACGCGAATGGTACGATTTGGGCCATCGGCCTTATCTGTCAATTAACCTATCAATCAAAGATTTAGAGCAAGAATCATTGGCCGATGATTTTGAGTTATTGATCACCGCCAGCGGTTTACCCGCCTCGTTAATTCGCTTTGAAATCACCGAAAGTGCGCTGATGATAGACATCAACAAAGCCATCGACACCATGCATAAACTGACTCAATTAGGGGTTATTTTAGCGCTGGACGATTTTGGTACTGGTTATTCTTCATTGAAATATCTCAAAGAATTCCCGATAGAAATTATCAAAATTGACCGCAGTTTCGTCAAAGACATCGGCATAGACCGCAACGACGAAGCCATCATCGATTCCATCATCGTCATGGCCAACAGTTTAGGCATGTATTGTATCGCCGAAGGTGTCGAAACCCGCGAACAACTGGCGTTTTTGACCGAACGCAAGTGTGCACTGATTCAGGGCTTTTTGTATTCCAAACCAGTGCCCAAAGAAGATGCTTTGGCGTTGATTGAGCGGGATTTTAATTTTTGATGGTAAGCCGAAATTATAAACGTAGGGTGGGCACGTTTTCGATAATAAATTCATTTGGTGTGGTTGGTAAGGCATACAAAACGTTTTTACCTTTTAGTTTGCATTATTGATATATTTTGAGGATTTTTTTCGGGTTTTTACTCACCTCGATCAACTCCCCACTAATAATTTTAAACATGGTATCGAATATTTTATCCTCAAGTACATTACCTATAAAGGTAAATTGATCGGGATACTGTTTGCGTATTTTTGCCCACTCCATAAAACCCCCCTGTTACCAACGTTGTTCATATCAAAATAATAATCAAAAAAATAATCAAAAAAATAATCAAAAAAAGGGGGATGTCGTCAACAATTTATTGTATTGTGCGTACCCTCTGTGAAATTGTTATGTAGTCGGTTTGTGCCATTTCATATCTCGCTTACAATACTAAAAAATTAACGTACAACAAAAACGACGTACGTCAATTCTGTTGTACATCAAATCTGTCGTATGTCAGCGATTTTTTTATCCGATCTAGCCAACTCGACCGACCATCTCTGCGATAACAATATACATAATCTCTCTGAGCATTCGTAACTCACCTGCTTTGTTGTCATTAACAGGTAATGCTTTAACCTCTTGATATAAGATCAAAGCCTGCTTTTCAATTGTTGAAGCCAGCAGTCGTCTACTTGATACTATTGCCATATCACGTCTCCTTATCAGCCATCGGTGTCAACAAAGTATCAAGTTTGGCCTGTAGCTCTGACTCATCCAATCCAGGTGGTGCTTCGGCATACAGTCGAATACCTAATTCGTCCATAATTTTTAATACCCGACCCGTTTCAACGGTCTCTTTACCATTTTCAAACTGGCCAACAAAAACATGACTGTTACCACTCATCATCCCTAAATCGTCCTGACGTAGGTCTTGAGATTTACGCACCAATTGGCTTAAAAGCCCCAGTTTAGCCGTTTGTTTAGATCCTTTCGGTGGGCATCGCTGGCGCTCTGTCACACAAAAGACTGTTCCCCAAAGGTTATCGCAACCATTTGATATTACAGGCTTTTTGGGTGGTGTCACGCAGTGGGATTTATAGACCGGGCTGTCGCTACAGCGCAGCGATGCCCACCTTTTGTTGATAAAAAATCCAAAACTTAAACTTATCCACAAAATCAACAATTACGCTGAATGGTTAGTTTAGTTTTAATTGATTTACCCATGAAATGCGTTCAAATATAAACCAGTGTTTAGTTTTCTAATTATTGTTTTAATTATTCATTGTTAACTGTTAATTGCGCAAACCCCTCACAACCGCGCCTTAATAAAATCCAAAAACATTCGGCTTTTCAACGCCATATGCTCAGTTTTGGGATAAAACGCCCAAAGCTCTCGGTCGGTACTTCGGATATGCGGTAGCACGGGCACTAACGAGCCAGCGTCGACTTCTTTTTGAATATACACCCGGGTCGTAAAAATAATGCCCATACCTCTGACGGCGGCGTAAAGTAAAGCATCGAGGTTGTCGGAGACAAAATTATGGTTAGCCAGCGAGACCTCTTCGCCATTATTCATTTCGAGTATGCCGACTTTGCGCTGAAACCCGGCGATGATCATATTGTGGCTGTCTAAATCTTTAAGCTCGGTGATCGGCGGATGGCGCTTGAGGTAATCAGGTGCGGCGTAAATCCCCATTCGGTAGGTTTTTAATTTAACCCCGCGATGAGCGGCTGAATCAAAATCTTCTTTTTTACGGCAAATCACTAAATCGTGATCTAGCGTTGGGTTTTCACCAAAATTCTGCACATCCAGCTGAATTTTTACTGCACTGTGCAACCTGAGAAATTCTTCGATATGCGGCATCAAAATAGCACTGCCCACCGACAACGGGGCGGCTATTTTTAACATGCCAGCGGGATATTTCGCGCCATATTGAGTGTCGCTGATCATCACATCAAACCGCCGGATCAAAGACTCTGCCCGAGGTAAAAAGTCTTCGCCCGCTTCGGTCAAATGAATTTGCCGGGTGGTACGAACAAACAAGGTCAATTTTAGCTGTTTTTCGAGCCATTCAATGCGCTTGCTGACCGCCGATGGCGAAATGTCCACCAGCTTTGCAGCGCCAGTAAAACTGCCTTGCTCAACAACCTGGCAAAAACTACGTGTAGCGGTTAACCAATCCATATTGATTCCTCATAGGAATAAGTGTTTGGTCTATTAAACCATTTTTGTGCGTACAAATTAATAATAGAATAACCATCACTTAGCAATAAATACTTTTATGCTATTTAGAGTCTGTTATGGAGGACCTGTTTTGCGATTATTATTAGCGATACTGTTATTATCTGCCGCCCAGTTCGGCACCCAACTATTCTTACCCGCCTTACCCGACATGGCGGCGCATTTTGCGCTGAGCGATGCCGATACTAGGCAAATCATCATGCTGTATTTTATCAGCTTTGGTTTGTCGCAATTATTCTATGGCCCTTGGTCAGATGCCATCGGTCATCGCAAAGTTTTTCTCACCGGACAAGGGTTATACATCCTCGGCAGCTTGCTGTGTTATCTGTCATATTCAGCAACAATGCTTGCCGCAGGCAGGATATTACAAGGCTTAGGCGCTGGCGCACCTTTAGTCATCAGCCGCGTCATTCTTGCTAATAGTGGAGGTGATAGTGGAGGTGATAGTGGAGGTGATAGTAGCTTGAATGGCGAAAAACTGCGTAAGGCATTTGGCAGTTTAGCGGTTGCCGCCAGCATCATTTCTGTTTTAGCGCCGTTTTTAGGCGGTTGGTTGACGACTAACCTTGGTTGGCAGCGAACATTTTTAATCCTGACAAGTTATCTACTGCTAGTCGGCATAATTGGGTTGATGTTATTGCCCAGCCACCAGCAAGCGGCAAAGGCTTGGTCTTTACGTCATGCTCTGTCAGGTTACGCCGGGCTGATAGTCAATCAACAGTTTTTAAATACCGCGTCATTCAAATGGCTGCCGACCATGCTGTTTCTCGGCTCTATCACTTATTTTCCGTTTGCGCTGCAAAACCAATTTGGTTTATCGGCTGCACAATATGGTTCGTACATGATGTTACCTGCCTGCGGGTTAATTATCGGCAGTTCACTGGCTCGGGTGATCCAACGTTATTGTTCCAACGCCGCCATCCTGGCGATTTTTTGGCCTTTCATTTTAATTGCCGGATTGATTTTACAGAGCAATCCAACTTCGCTAGTGACCATTTTGTTCGCCTTTAGCTTGTTTATGATAGCCACCGGTGCCTATTACCCTAGCAGCCTGCAAATGATCATGACGCCATTCAAGCATCAGGCAGGTGCGGCAAGTGCGCTGCTCGGTGCGATTGATATGCTGGTGTTTTCATCGTTGGCAACGCTGATCAATCGCTACTGGGTCGATAGCATTCAAAGCTTGGGTTCGGTTTATTTATGCTGTGCTGTATTGTTGGCGGTTAATTGGTTGGTTTTGCAGTATGGTTCTCGCGTAGCTACTGCCACGTCTCGTCGTGAGGCTGCTGGATTGTAATGATAGTATGAAGTTGGAGGAGTTATTCTCCTCCCAAAAATAAAGTTAAATTAATAGTCAGCCATGATCCAAATAGGCCGCTCCCTGTCAGCCCCAGTCACGACAATCGCCAGCCCCCTGAACAGTAACGGGCTGGCCCTGAGACGCTGATGCTAGCAACAGGGCATACATCGCTTTACCATGATCAGTGTTGGCATCAAATGCCCACTCATGATTAGGGCATTCCTCAGGGGGATTGGTATGGTTGACAACATTGAATATAATTAAACCGTCAACTCCTTTTTCATGAGCAAAAATCCGAGTTATTTTGCCTGAACCTTCGCCAGCAAAAGCAGTGATCGGCCAAAGCAATCGCAATCGCTAATAATAATTTCTTCATTGGTACAATCTCCTTTAATAAATAATAACGGCTGTTATTATTTTGACTGCGAAACATAACATTCCTGGTAGATTTTGACCAGCATTTTGTTAATTAAGGGTATAGAACAAGTCACGACAGAGTGAACAATATTTGAACAGCAGCAAATCACAAATAAGCTATACTGGATCAACACCCTTACAGCAACAGCGACCCGGAGGCAAAATGATGCTGCACAAAACAATGGCCCGACTCACTATACTGGCTTGCCTGATCGCAATCACTGGTTGCACCACAGTACAACCCTGGGAACGAGACCAACTATCCAAAGCCCAAATGCAATGGGAAACCGATAAAATGCAATCGGCCTTTGACCGCCATGTTTACTTCAGTAAAGAAGCCTCATCTGGTGGCACCACAACCTCTGGCGGCGGCTGCGGTTGTAATTAGTTAATAACAATAAGTACAGGATCATCATTTTGGATAATAAACTCAAATTACAAGCGCTTGCAGCGGCGGCACTGGCCTTGCCCGGTTTGGCCCTAGCAGACGATACCCCCGAAAGCGCAACGCCGCCAGCAGCAATCAATAACACTCTTGACAACGACAGCGATTTCGAATTTGGTTACCGTTTTCATCACTACAGCGAAGATGATATTGGTCCGACACAAACTGGCAATCCGTTTGGTGAAAGCACCGAACGCTACGAAATTCGCGCCAACCAATTTAACCTCTCAGCCCGAGTCAACGACGAACTATCATTTAACGTCGCCTATCAACACGAAACCATGGCCGGTGCCTCAGCTTGGTTTACTTTAAAAGATGTCGACGGTAACGTCACTCAGGTGATGAGCGGTGCATCAATTAACGATAGCCGCCAAGATGTTGAAATCAGCGCGGCTTATGAAATGGGTGATAAGATTTTTGCTTTATCAATCGCCGCATCAGATGAAGATGATTACGATTCTCTGAGTTTTGGTGGCAGTTTCTCTTTTGATTTTGACCAGCGTTTGAGCACTTTTGCGCTATCAGCTGATTTTTCTAACGATGATATTGAACCCACCGACAGTGATATATTCACTTACCGGGTGAAAGAAAAAAGTAAACATTCAAGCTCAGTACTCGCAGCCATATCCCGGGTGATCAACAAAAATAGTACGATCCAGCTTTCTGTTGGTTATACCACCAAAAGTGGATATTTATCAGATCCTTACAAACAAGTCTTTGCTGGTTTTGCGTTACTCAACGATACTCGCCCTGAGCGCCGTATTAGCCGCACCCTGAGCGCTCGCTACCGCTATTATGTTGAGGCGACCGATGGCGCATTTCACGCCGACTACCGCTATTATCGCGATAGCTGGAAAATCGAATCCAATACCTTTGAGTTTAGCTACCACCAACCGTTACCATGGGGACTGACAATTGTGCCTTCGCTGCGTTTTTATGATCAAGATGCCAGTTACTTTTATGAGCATTTTTATGATGAAGTTCGGGCGGACGGCTATCACTCAACCGATTATCGCCTGTCGGGTTATGGTGCCGAAACCTACAGCTTGACGCTGGTGAAAGATTTTGATCAAGTGAGCTTTCATCTCAAAGCCCAGAGTTACCGCAGTGGTAAAAACAAAGGGTTTGCCAGTAATGACAGCGAAAACCCGGCCTTGCTAGACTTTGAATTATTCACTGTTGGTTTTGATTATCGCTTTTAGTGATAGTAATGTTTATTGTCGTGGTCTTACCCGACCAACCTCAAAAAGCTATCTAAACTATTGTTATATATGAATTAAAGTCGTAAGAGTAACCCAGTGATTTTATTTGAAAGCGGCTTTAAAGCGATGGGCTCACCCTGCCAAATTCAGTGTTTTTGCACTAATCAGGCAGCGGCTGAGCGTATTTTTACCCCATTAAAAGCGGAGGTTTCACGGCTGGAGAAAAAATACAGCCGCTACCTACCTGACAGCCTACTATCGCAAATCAACCACAGTGCAGGCACAGGTCAAGCTGTGCCACTAGACGAAGAAACCCTCGCGATCTTGCAATTTGCCCATCAAGCCTATGAATTAAGTGACGGTCTATTTGACATCACCTCCGGCGTATTAAGGCAAGTCTGGGATTTTAAAGATGCCAAAGTGCCGACGCCAGAACAACTCAGACCCATTTTGCCATTGATTGGCTGGCCGAAAGTGCAATGGAATGAGCAACAAATCAACCTGCCACTTAAAGGCATGGAAATCGACTTTGGCGGTATCGTCAAAGAATACGCCGTCGACCGTTGTGTCGCCTTGCTGCAACAACAACAAATCAAAGGGCTGGTAAACCTCGGTGGAGACATCGGCGTTTCATCAGCTAGCGACCGCAAGTACATTTGGAATGTGGGTATCAGGCATCCAAGAAAAGGCATTAACGACAAAATCGCCAGCATTCCACTCACTCATGGTGCGATTGCTGCCAGCGGCGATTATGAACGCTTTATTCTGCTCAACGGTAAACGTTACAACCACATCCTCAACCCCAAAACTGGCTACCCGATTGAAGGTCTCGCCACAGTAAGCCTGTGGTCAGAACGTTGCGTATTAGCAGGTACCCTCACCACTATCGCGATGTTAAAAGGTCCCGGTGGACTTGAATGGTTAGAATCGCTGGATATGCCGTTTATTGCGGTAGATTATGATATGAAGGTTTTTAGCGGGTTAAAATTGTTGTAGGGGGGGTTAGGAGGGGCTAGGAGGGGCGTCCCGCCGCGAACTGTGACAAAGGCACAGTGATCGCGCCAAGACGGCCCTCCAAAAATACAATCAAACGATTATCCGTTCCTTTAGACCTTTAATGAGAATGACTAACAGCCGTTCCATTTATGGCCTGATTGATTGCATCGTTATCTGCCACATGCGCTTCGAATGTTGCGACGGGATCAGTAACAGCGTCACCAACTATCATCGAATTCATCATTAAACCCCTGTCTTCATGCTGCAAGAAGTGGCAATGAAGCACGAACACCCCCTGAAACAGGTTATCTGCCGGTATTCGATAGCGCACAAAAGCGCTATAGCCCGTTGGTAGATATAAGGTATCTTGCCAACGATCCAAAGCCTCTGTTCGAGCAGTATCAACAGTACAGCCTTCGATAGTAGCAGGATTGTTGCTACAAATAGCCTGAACCCAGAATGGACTAACGTGAATGTGATACGGATGGCCCTGTGCACCTTGACTAACAATTTTCCAAGCTTCTGTTGTTCCGCTGACTAAAGGCCAATGAGTGGCCGCTGGATTATTTGGATCAGTCCCGCCATCACCTTCTTTATATCCGAGGTAATCTGTGCCATGGTCGTATGTTCGGTTGTTAACGCCAAACCGAGTAGGTACTGTTGTTGCGTCAGCCAATACATTCATTGAAATCGTTCTTTGTGCATTAACAGTATCACTAACCGGAGATTTCAGGTAGTTATCATAGGCACCTTCTGCGCCAAGTGTTACTAGTCTGTCGTCCAGCGCGGTAACAAACTGGTCAACATCAGTGCTATTTCCACTGCCCGCAGTCACTACAAATGTCATTAAAATCGTGGCACTAGTCCCAGTCCCACTCTTTAATTCATAAGTACCTGCTTCGTTGAACACCACATAAAAATCAGCTCTGTTACCAGGTCCCATTTCCAGCGGATTAGCCTCATTATAAGGCACGTAATCTGTACCCTCCTTACTTACTCCAGTGAGGTTCACCCCATCTACTGCTGCCAACCACATATCGGCGTTATCGACACCATCCATATAAAGATTTACAACATCAACATTTCGTGAACCGGTATTGATAAATCTCAATCGCACAATATCACCTGCCACCAAGTCGTCTTTAGTGAGGTTCAGCTTACCATTCATGAAGAAATCGGTGATCGAAATTAACCCTTGCAGCTCTCGTTCCATTATCGCCAGCGTTTCATCCGACATTTTGTTCACGCGTTCTTTTACCCGATTATCTTTAGTCAGCTTTTGCAATCTCTCCAACAATTTGGCTTTTGTTTTAACCCGTTTTTGCGCCGCTTTATCACTCGCTGACAGACTCTTGGTCGAACCTGAACTATCGACGTAACCTTCACCATTTTGTTTTAGCACCAGATACTCATGGGTCAGGGGTAAATAAGCAATTGGTGTCTGCTTGGTTTGTGCCGTTTCCTGAACAATAATAGGACCAGCCATACCGCCCTGAACTTGCACCGCAGTGCCGCCATGTAAATGAGCATGATACCAGTGGGTGCCAGGGGCATGATAACTTGGCAGGTCGATTTTATAATTCGCAGTCTTGCCAGGATTGATTTGTAGCAGCACATTATCTTGCAGATTACTTGGGCTTACATGCAGACCATGGGTATGCATGTTGGTGATGCTGGTTTTGGCGGCGAGTTTATCTAAATCCGTGTTATTTATAGGGGCTCCTGAATCCCCACCACCAGTCAATGCAGGCGTAAAGTTAATCATGTCATCTTCTGTGATGCCATCCAAACTATTGGTTAATTGAATTTCAAGCGATTCACCTGGTAGCACACATAATGTTTCTCCGGGTACTACTCCGTTGTAAGTAAAATACGTTGCCCCAGCGGCTCCACCGGATATAGTTCCTTGTTGTGCGGTTAAGTTATACGAACTTGTTGCCCCACAATTGAGGTTGGAGGATTTATAGCTACCGAGGCTAGAAGCAAGCAGTCTTTCCGGCGCGGAGCGATATGTGCTGTCGGCGCACGATGTCGTCAGAGCGCATAATAGCGTTGTCGCCACCACAGCCCGGTTTCGTTTATAGAATGAATTTCCCATTTTGTTTAAACCTTATTTTTATCATATCAGTAACACAATTAGTTTCTAATTCAGCGTATAGATTAGGACCCATCCTGACATCTGTCAAAAAATTAATGCTTGAATAACACAATTCTGATAAGGGGAAAACAAAAGCGATGATGGCATATATTGCTGTGGATGGTGATTAGAAGGTTTTTGGCGGCCAGAACGGCGAAAACCCGGTTTAAACCGGGTTTTCTAAGTCCCTCAAGGGGAAAGTACAATAAGGCCTCAATGGGCAACGAACTAAGTTTAATTGGTTTTACTTAATCATTGCAAGTTGTTTTGTAACTATTCAGCTTGTGGATAACTCTTGGTAGGAGGGGTCGAAGTGTCGCACCAGTCCCGCCTCGATAAATGGTGCAGCTATTTCAAAAAACCGTTGCACCTTCGGCACAAATCGCGCCGAGACGGCCCTCCTTGTTTGATGTCATTTATCCACAAAATCACCGGTTTCGCTGAATAGTTACGTTGTTTTTACATTTACTTTAAAAGTGAATAAGCATTAATGGATTTGCAGACTGCTTTTTGAATCAGAGTTACTATCTCTCTGCTCACCTTTTGCTCAAATCGATGCTTACCATCTTTCATTTTAAATAACCTTTCTCTGCTCACTAATTGAATAGCTTCACATTTTGCCCATCTTTGCCTTTCATCATAAAAGTCGGTTACTTTAAAAAATATTTGTGGCATTTCGATATGCATTTCCCGGTTAATAAAATCAGGATTTTCCTTTGACGATATTGGCACCACTAGGCAATTACCATTTAACTTAGGATTTAGAACAACCACCATGCGGTTTTTTACCATCTCATACGGTATTCTTTTATCAAAGTCATAAGGTTTAGTCGTTTGCAGCTTGCCAAAATTGCATTCCAATATATCGCCAACCTTCGGCGTATAGCTAATAGCCATATAAAACTCAACATATAAAGAGACATGAGTTATATGATAATGTATTAAAGGTTAAATTAAAATCACAAATGAAATCAAAATCAATAAATAAAAATATACTTGTGTAACAACTCAATTAATACACATTTGATATTGTCGGCACTTCATCGACTTTTCTGCTGACAACTCGTTATGAAGACGTCTTGAGTTGGTTGAGCATGAAATCCATGAAATCAGAGGTGAGTTTCGTCCAAGTCCCTTTCTCACCTCATCATTCAAAACACGCTATTTCAAAAACAACCGGCGAATAGCAAGCAACGGCAACAACAGCAGCATCAAGCCACCAGACATACCACCGCCACCAGAGCGACGAGTATTCGTCGGTGCTGGCGTTGGCGTTACTGGCTTAGCCGTCACAGTCACCGCTACACTGGCGCTTTTCTGGGCACCTGCGCTATCTTTGACTGTGTATTCAATCGCTTCTGAACCGCTAAACCCAGTTTTTGGCGTATAACTCAATTTGCCTTCACTGATAATCGCCGCCCCAGTGCCAGTGTAACTAACTGATGCGATGGTGAGTGTATCGCCTGCATCTATATCACTGTCGTTGACCAGCACGTCGATGATATTGGCGCTGCTGTCTTCGACGACTGTTGCTGTATCATCCTGTGTCACTGGTGCGTCGTTTACTGGACTGACCGTTAGTTGTAACGTTGCTGCATTACTGTTGGCAGCACCGTCGTTAACTATTACGCCAACATTTAATGAGCCGTTGAAGTTTTCAGCTGGTGTTATCACCTGCCCGACTACTGTGTAATTAGCACCTGCGGCAATCATTAAACTAAACCCGCCCGGATACTCATTATCAACATCATTGACACTAAGGTCTGAGAGTTGCAGCGTGACTTCGCCGTCTTCATCGACTGTTAAACTGCTGGTATCAATGATGATCGGTGCATCATTGACCGGGGTGACTTGGATTTTCAGATTAAATGCCGCACTGTCCACTTCACCGTTATTCACTATTGCTTGAACCGTCAACTCACCACTAAAATTAGCCACTGGTGTGACCGTGCTGCCCGTAACACTATAATTCTCACCTGCCAGCAAAGTCAGGGTATAACCGGTTGGATAGTTATCATCTTCAACCACCAAATCGTCTGGCGAAATAGTCAAAGCACTATCCTCAATTGTGCTTAACACTGTTTGACTGCTAATCACCGGACCTGTTGTGCCAGCACCAGCAAACGTCGCCGAAATAGTAGCGTTGTTGTAGGCATCGTAACCAACAACCACCGCATAATAAGTCCCCTCGACTTCACCTTCTACCACACAGGTTTCTTGACTACCTTCGTTTTCGCCACGACAAACTAAATCACTGCCCGGCTGTGGACGAATACCCGCAGCGACATATAAATCGGCATCGCCATCTTCACCATTGATAGTAAAAGTCAGGTCCGTAGTGCCCGCTGGCACATCGATATAGAAGAAATTCGATGAATCAGTTTCACCAGAGAAAGGTTCGCTAGTGACGCCTTTTTGCAGTTCAGTGGCACCGTCTTTTTCTGATCCGGTGGTGAATTTAGCCACCGCTGAAACCAATTCGCCACACGAATTAGCCGCACTGACACGCCAATAATAAAGTGTTTCTTCAACTAACGGTGTAGATGGACGATAGCTGTCGCCACCACTAATAGTCGCTTGGGTAACGATGTTGCTAAAAGCTTCATCTGTGGCGATTTCTACCCGATAACTTGAGGCACGACCATCAGTGCTCCACTTTAATGTCGGCAGCAAGGCCACTTTCTCGGCATTATTAGCTGGTAATACCCCAGCGGTTTCAGCCTTTTTGTCCATAACCCTGAGTTTTGATTGGATCACTCGTTCAATCGCACCATCACTGAAACCTTTGACTTTTAACACAAAACTACCCGCAGCGGTATTTTGCGCAACCGTCAAATTAGCAATAGCTTGCTCGCCGGGTTTGATGCTGTCAGTGGTAAAACTACCCGAGATGCCATCAGGCAAATCAACATAGCTAAGTTTGACCGCTTTATTGAATTCGTTATAACCGGATGCGCCGATGGTGATGGGTTGTAAGTCACCAGAGGCACAGACTTGCTGAGTCAAATTGGTTGCCGACAGGGTAAAGCCAGGATTCGGATCGCCACAGCTCGGCACTTTAAAACTTGCCACCCGTGTGCCCCATTCGCCACCCGCACGACCATATTCGCCAGTAAACCACATGGTACAGTTATCCACAGGGTCAATGCCCATTTGTGAATAATCACCATCACGGTCTGATTCAATCGCGCCGGTACCTTCAATGATAATTTGCTCACCAAAAGTCAAGGTTCCCGCTTCATCTCCCACCGCACGGCCATTGTAGGCCAAGCTCGGATATTGACCGCTACCCGTCAACATATAAGCCATGGCAATATTGCCATCGCCATCCATTGCTGATGCCCCCATATAACGGTTATTTCCGTCACTTTCGCTGTAAGTGCCTTCTTGATGTACCGACCAATCGCTATCGCCAACCCGACGTAGTTCAAACCAGCGAATAGCTGCGGTATTTTCACCGACTTTGGTAATAAAATTACCCACCAGCGACTCATGACTGTCAAACTGACGATATTGGCCCTTGTACATGACCACTTCTCTAAGCGGATCTAACGTCTGATCGGTATCCTTTTGCACCAAACAACCAAAACCTGCATCAGAGCAGTTAAAATTAGAATCAAACTCTGTGATTTTAATGTTAAATGGCCCTTCTAACTTGCTATTATCAGCGCTGGCAAAGTCAGCTGTTAATGTCCAAATCTCCAGAAAATCCTGCTCAGCATTGTTGGCACCGGCATTGTGTAATTCATCATCACGATGACGAATAAACATGCCCGGCGCACCAATTGCTAAGTCTTTTTCGCCGTCAACATCAACTGGGGTGATAGCGTTAAAACCAAAGCCAGCTAGCGTCGGAATTTCTTGGCGGATCATCGCCGCAGGCTGACCATTTAACATTTTGCTACGCTCAAAGGCATATATAGCTGATTTGCTCTCATTGGCTGAGGCGTAATAAACCCCGCCCATCTGGCTGTATTTGGGATAGTCCGGAAACTCCGGTGCCTGAAATTCATAGCTATACCAGCCGCCCGTCACCGGATCGTCAGTTTTTGACACCAACACACAAAGCTTTTTGGTTTCTTGGCTAGAAAATTCAGTCAGTAACCAACGTTTAGCCTGCTCATCAAACAATACCACCGGATCGCCTAGGCTTTGTGTACAATCTCCGCTTGCCAAGTCAGCCATGTTCAGTGGTCCTGCCACTTTTGCCCCGTCAATTTTATCATAGATGGAGAAAACTGAGCCTTGCGCACCATTTATTGACTGAATGTAGTATTTTAAGCCAATATCTCCGGTAGTATCGGGCGGATTGACGCCGGTGAATGCAATGCCGTCTATATTTACACCAGTTACCGCGTCACGTTTAAAGCGATTTTTCGCTTTAGTCTTTAGTTGCTTCTGTAACAGCGGATCGGCTTTATCTGTGACCTTATTAACGGCTGGTAAAATGGTCTGAATGTCACGAATATGACGAGGATTTGCCACTTTAACCGCATCACCCGGCTGCCAGCCCAAACGAGGTTTAATATCTCGTAAATCACCGTTAAATTGGGCGGCATTACCGATACTGACCGCTTTGGCTCCAGTGGTGACGGATTTTGTCACGGTGTCGTCAACACTCACCTTATTTGCTGCATTGGCAGCTGTCGCTAAAGTTAAAGTTGTGCCTGCTCCTATAGATAACCCTATAGAAAGTGCGGTTGAAATAGCACGGCTCGTTGCAGTCTTGTTCATAATATTGTCCTTTGTTTACTTGTTTTATTTGCTTGTTTTGATTGCTTGTAGGCAGTGGATTGGGTTGCTACAAATTAAATAATTTAGGTGTGGCTTTAATCTGATAAGCAGGTTGGTCGGCAACGTAAACAGATAACTGCCCATGGGTTGCCGTCAGCTGTAATGGGGTGCGCAAGCGGCGTTGACCTTGTTGATCAAACTGTGCGGTTAATTGATGATCGTCGCCGATTGTCGTGGTAATGTTGTCGAAATTGGTGAGATTATGCTTGATGTCATTACCAGATAAAGCCTGTAAATTAATATTGGCTGTACGGCTCACATTGACTTTAACGTTACCAGTCACACTGCTGATATCCATCGCTTGATGCCAACGTTCACCATATAAATCGACTTTGATATCACCGGAATAACTACTTGCAATCACCCGCCCAGCACTGCCGATTTTGATTTTACCCGAGTGAGTTTTAGCGATGATATTCGAAGCGTGTTTTTTCACTTTGATATCACCAAAGTCCGTGGTCATTTCAACCGCCACCCAGCTCGGCACCCAAACGCCCAGATCAAAGCGTCCGATCAGTTGTCCCTGGCTATTTTTGTTTCCCTGTGGATAACTCACCACCACTTCGGTCACGCCGTCGACATCTGTAATACTAATTTGATGAGCGCTGCTGTTTTGAGTAATGCTATCTTGACCAATCTTTTGGATCACCCCAGACAGCTCGACATTGTTATAACTAGTATTCCGGCTGGTGATCGCACCAAATGGATTGATAATGCGGATCAGCTTGGCTTTTGGCACCTCGCCCAACCATTTGTAATGCTTAAGCGCTACTGCTCGCTTGTCTGCGGCATCAGCAACAGGCGCAATAAAGGTGGTCAAGATAGTAAAAATAAAAACACTTAATGATTTCAACATATGCTGCTTCCTCGTTTGTTTACTCCGAATGGGGCAAATTCGCATACTCAGTGTAAAGAACCCGCGTCACTTAAATAGTGCGATTGCGTATCTGGTGGTGAGCTTGTGTATCGAGTGAGCAGTTTGAGTATCCCTAAGTATCATCATGAGTCGTTAACTAAACATCTTGATACATTAGGCCCGTTATAGCTGAATGAGTTGTTCGCCAAGGTTTCACTAACTGCAAGTAACCCATTGAAATTATTAAATAAAATAATAAAGGCTGAAATTTACCAGCTTTTGTCCAATATGTTTTAATGGTTTTTTGCGGCTTTTGTTAGAGTGCAACGGCGACTTAGGACAACGAATGAACGTTGAGTTTAACCGGGTTGTATTTCACTAAAATGAGTATATAAGGAATATATGAAATGAGAAAATTTAAACTATTACCACTGGCAGCATTGGTATTAACCGCACTGGCACCGCAATACGCGGCAGCCGAAAAAACACTGGGTTCTTATGCCGGATTTAGCACCGCAGCAGACTCTGCTATTGCCGTTGATGGCAGTTGTACTGACAGTGCCGCAGGTAAAGATCTGGATTGTCTGATTAAAGAAATCGAGAAAAGTGGTTCCAACACCTACTTTTATCGCTTTAGTTCCAGTCCGAATAATAAACATTGGGATAACTTTCCCGGCTTTCTGACACAGCTAAAAAACACAGCGGGCACAGAACACGTTAAAGTTTATACCTATCTGGCTCCAGAACTTTGGCTTTATCCCATTGCCAGCCAAACCAAAGATAACACCGAAAACGGTCATTGCTCTGGCTACATGGGTGCAGAGCCACTGCCAGATAGCAAGTCTGGGTCAACCAAAGTATTTCACCGCAAATTCTGCAATGGTTATGACATCGTTGCTTGGGCTGAAGCTGTTGGTGCGCTCAGTGACACACACACCAATTTGGCCGGTTTTGTTGTTGATGACTATGACAGAGTGTCCATGAACCACAGCATAAAGCGCACTTCAGCACTTTGTGCCAAAGAAGTCGATGATTTTAAGGTTTACAGCCCCACTAAAGAGTGGCATTGTAATAACCCTATTTTATATACAGATGAATACACCGCAAAAATTAAGGCGGCACTGCCAAGTTCGCTAGAATTTTTGGTTGTTGCCTATAATCGGCCATCTAATGTACTAGGTGATGATTTAAGCGCCGTTTATGACAAGTTCCCGGAAGCGCTTAGCCCTACATGTGAAGTATATGATATTGACCAACCTTGTTACGACCCTAAAAGCCACAAGGCTCATTACGATGGCGTGGTATTCCCGGTCGTACTCGAAGGCTACAACGTAATAGACAAGGAGCCCGAAAACTATGGTCAGGCATCATGGACGAGTTGGTGGAATAGTAGTTTGATTGAGAGTCAATTAACGACTTTAAAAGCCAAAGTACCAGGTAAAAAAGTACTGACTATGCTGTATGCCACTAGCTACAATGATGACCGTAAAACAGAGCCTGCATACCTTTTGGAAGCCGCTCAAGCCGGTTATAAAAATAGTGATGGTGTGGTGATGTATCGCCTGCAAAGTGACTATATGAAAGCGGCCAATATTGATGCTCATAAAGTCGATGAAAAACAGACATTAACCTCCAGCCTGTTTGAACAATTAAAGACCATTGGTAACCAGCAGATTGATATTACCGCAATCACGCCGTTAACATCGAAGCCGGGCTATAAATATACCTATTCAGCCCCTTCGTTTGTTGGCAATAGTGGTCTCGATTTTGACCAAAATGCGTTTTTAGTTGCTGGTAATTATGATGGCTCAGGCAACGAAGAGATCGCTGTTTTAAACTACCAATACAGCGGCAACCAAAGCATCACAGGTTTTGGCGAAACCGCTGGTGATCACACTTTAAAACCCCAAGGTAGCTGGTACTCTGGTTCAGCGCCCGATTTTGCTGAGGTGAAGTTTGCTCTTGCTGGTGACTTTAACAACAGCCAAAAAGATCAACTGGTGACGATTTCTAACAAAACGGATGCTGCTGGCACTCAAGAAATCCACACTTTTGCCCTGAGCAACAATCAAATGAACCAAACTAGGGTTTATGACAATGTTGCAGCTGGGTTTAACTTTGATCGGGTTAAGTTTGCGGTATCAGGCAAGTTCACCAGCACCAGTCGGGATTCTATTGCGATGTTATATGACTATCCTGATCCATTAACTACACAACGTATTTTTGGTTTTAGTCACGACGACAGCAGCGGTAAACTTCAGGTCAAAACTTGGCTTAATGATACCACTGCCAACATCAGCTTTGACAATGCCATCGCGGCGGTAGCCGGTGACTTCACCGGTGATAGCAAGGATGAATTGGCTATTTTAGTCGACAAGTCTGCCACTGAACAAGTGATTTACCTGTACAGCTATAACGGCAGTCAAATGCAAAGACTTGGCTCGGCCTCATTTACCACACCAGCCGCTGATTTTCCTTTTATCAATGTTAAAAAGGTCATAGCGGGTAACTTTGACAGCGATGAAAAAGACGAGTTGGCGCTGTATTATGACTATGGCAGTCAATACAAAACTTTTGTTTTTGATACTAATGGTACAAGCCAATTTATCAACACCACCAACTCAATCCTCAGCCCGGATAAAGTTAATGGTGAAGTACCAACGCAGCTGGTTACCGGTGATTTGTATGGTGATTCAAATGATGAAATGGCCACTTTTCATCAAAGCAATTAATAGCCTAAGCTGAAGGTTTTAACTGTTAATTCTAATCATACTGCCCATCGGTGATGGGCAGTATTTTTCACTTTTGATTACTTAGGCGTTTGGTAGACTCCTTAACTCTGCTATCTTTAGCACTTAACAACCCAATCCACTAAAGAAGAGAGCGTATTATGGACAAAAGAACAATTGCGATGATTGCCATCCCACTGGTGTTAATCATTATTATCGCTATGGCTTGCACCACCTCAGTACCCGCAGGTCAAGTAGGCGTAGGTAGCCTGTTTGGTAAAGTCGAAACCACTCCATACGCTGAGGGTCTGAACTTCAAAAACCCCATGACCGAGGTCACGCTGTTTGACGCCAGACAGAAAACCCACCTCGAATCGATGTTTGTACCAAGCCAAGACCAGTTAACCACTAAGTTTGACATCTCAATTCAATACCGCCTGATCAAAGAAAAAGCGCCACAAATGCTGACAGAAACAGGTACTCCTAAAGAGGTCATTGACGTTCACATGATCCCCTTGTTACGCAGCCAGCTTAGGGAACTCGGCAAAAGTGTCCGTACCGCAGAAGAGTTTTACAACCAAGAAATTCAACAACGGATACAGCAAGAACTACTAACCGCCTTATCGATCCTCTCCAGCAAAGGCATTAAGGTTGAGAAACTACTTATTCGCGATGTGATACTGCCAAAAATCATCACCACTGCGGTGATCCGCAAAAAAGAAGCCGCTCAAGCCGCCGAAAAAGCCAAAGAAGAATTGAAAAAATTCAAGGTCGATCAAGAACGTAAAGAAGCCAAAGCCGAAGCGGAAAAACGCGCCGAATTGATCGCCGCCCAGAAAAAGAAAGAGGTGATGCTGATTGAAGCCAGCGGTAAACTCGAAGCCGCCCGCATCGACGCTCAAGCCCTATTAGTCAGCGCTAAAGCCAAAGCAGCAGCTAATAAGGTGATGATTGAAGCATTGACGCTCAAAGGTTATATCAAGCTCGAAAGCATGAAATACCTTAAAGACTTCCAAAAAGGTAATCATGTGATCATCATGGATCCCAATGCCACTTCACCTCTACCATTCTTAAATTTAGATAAGAAATAACGGTTCTGATCATATTACGTCATTTAGGGTTGCAATTACGCTGCCCAAATGTAGGAGGGGCGTCCTCGCCGCGATCTGTGTCAAAGACACAGCAGTGTTGCCTTCGTCAACAATCGCGCCGGGACGGCCCTCCTACAAAAAGCATCATCAAACTGTTACCTTGTTTGACCAGAGCCGAAATAACCAAGTGAACTTGTAGTTAAATGTATCAAAAGTTAGCTAAATAACTTACATAACAGCCCAATAACGCAATATTTAATCAAATAGCAATCCACTATGCTGGATTATTGCGTTTACCTTACTTTTCCTGCTAAGAGGGCTGTTATCTATGACGTTCATCACTTTTCGCCGACTTTTACTTATTTTACTGTGCAGTTCCACAACGATAGCTAACAGCACCGAGCAAATTCAAGTCATCGGTAAAAAGCATCAGCAAACCAGCGCACCTGTCGGTCAATCTGAATTCATTGACCTCGACGATATTTCCCCTGCTGTTAGCAACCTCAGTCAACTGATCGCCGATACCCCCGGTGCTGACATTAATGGTCAAGGCGGGTTATTTCAGGTCTATTCATTACGCGGTATGTCACGTTGGCGAGTACTCACTCAAATAGCCGGTGTGCCAATCCACACAGAGCGCCGGGCAGGCACTGCGGCGTCATTTATGTCACCGTGGTTGATGCAACAGGTTGAGATCATCAAAGGCCCGGTATCGACACTTTATGGCTCCGGCGGCATGGCAGGCATCACCCAAATCAGCCCACGCCATTTCTCTGGTTTCAATTTACAAAGCAGTATCAGCAGCCATAAACAGGCAAAAAGCCATGATGTTGGTTGGGGCAATGAACAATATTCACTAGGGTTAAGTCATCGCGAGGAAAAGAATGGATTTACTCCATCCGGCAAAGAACTGAACAGTCAGTTTAAGCAAACTTCGGCCAGCTTTGCTGCCAACTGGTCGCTAAATGACGATATTGACAGCCAACTGCTGGTTTTATCCAGTCTTGGCAAAGATATTGGCAAGGCCAATAACGAAGACTTCATCAACAAGAAATATACCGTCTATCCTGAAGAAAAACACCTTATCACCCAGTTCGGTTTAGTCTCAGGCAATGACTGGCAAGCCCGCTTAGCCCTACACAAACAGCAATTAACCACCAAAGTCAGCCGCTTTAATAAACGCATCAACAGCGTCAACAGTGGTGCCACCGATTATAGTTTGAGTTTTTTACAGCGTTGGAATAGCAACACGTTCGACGGACAATGGGGCTTTGAACAGCAATATCGCGACAATATCAACGCAAATGAGTCAGTGCTTAATTTAACAAATCAGCAAAATGTGAATAATGCAATACTCGCTGCATCGGTATCCAGCAGTGCGTTATTTACCAGCGTCAATTATCAATATGATGATTGGTCTGTCAGTAGCGGCGGACGATTTAGTACTATCCGCCAACGCTCAGCACTTGCCAAGCAAAATGAGGCTAAACGTGACGATCACGCCACAACTGGTTATCTTTCATTGGGTTATCAATTATCACCCGATTGGCAATTAACTGCTTCGATGAGCACGGGTTTTCGCTTCCCTACAGTCACCGAGCGCTTTTACCACGGCACCACTGGTCGAGGACAAACTATCGGCAACCCTCACTTGGCGGCAGAAACCGCGAAAAACACCGAGTTGGGGGTTAAATACCAGACATCGGCGGTTAACTTCCAATTCAGTGGTTTTAACAATCAAATCAAACACTATATTGAACGGGTCACTGAACAGCTAAGGGACGACGAAGATAGCAGAACTTATAAAAACTTAGGTCAGGGCGATATCAGAGGCGTTGAGTTTAGCCTAACTCACCAGCTCAGCGATGCCTTGAACTATCGTTTCAGTGGGCACCATTTATCTGGTAAAGACCAGTCCGGCAATCCGCTAGCTGACGTGTCACCAGACAAACTACAGTTATCGCTGAATTATCAACACACCGACTGGCAAGCCAGCCTGCGTTTAAAACATCGCTTCGACAACACTGATGTCGCCGTCGGTGAACACTCTCTTGCAGCTGTTAATATTATTACCGCTAGTTTTTCTTATGACTTGTCAGACAGTTGGCAATTATCGTTATGGGCCAATAATTTGCTCAATAAAGATTATCGCCTCACCGCCGACAGCAAAAGTGCCCAATCTAATCAACGGCAAATTGGCTTGAGTTTGTCTTGGCGTATTGATTAAAAGTGATTAGAAGCGATTAAGCGCCTGATAAAATTTTTAGCACCAATCAAACAGGGTAACAATTGATAATCAAAAAAACGCGAATGAATTCGCGTCTACGGCGTACCAGCTCTGCCGTAGACGAGGTTTCAACCTCGTGAATGTTGAGGATAACTGTAACCCTAATTTGCTCTATATGGTCGGAGCCAAATTTTTTAATACTTATCACTACAGTAAGATGATTCAATGACTATACTGAGGTAAAACGGCAGTATGACGGAGTAGTCCTATGAACGCAGGCTTTGCAACCCGACTTTCACTTCTTTTTCTTGTTATCATGGTCATTGTTTCAGTATTTGGCCTATCGGCGTGGCGAGCCCACCAACGAGAAAACCCCTTTGTGGTGGTTAACCTTCCCGCACAACTCGACGAAAACCCACTACTGGCGGTTAAAACTCACATTGCCGACACCCCCCGCCCGGCAGAATCCTTTGACTTTCCTATCCCCATCGGCTCAGTTGGTCCGGTTAATTCTCTCTATTCTGGCCAGACCCAATATCCCTTTTATTGCATGACTAAGATGTCGCGTATTGGCCAGCCTTTAGTCGATAATCAAGACAAGATTGGGGTGCCCGTATTTGCCCGGGATAAAGACGGTGAATTCAGCGATAAAATCATTGGCTACAGTAAAGACTGCTCAGCCAAAACTCGCCTCGACTTTTTCTATATTGACCATGATGGCCGCCACCAAGCCTATAATGACCAAGTAACCGATGACCAAATCCAAATGTTGACCATTGACGGCAAAACAGTACCTTAT
The DNA here is from genome assembly GCA_965277695.1 of Alteromonadaceae bacterium. GTDB lineage: Bacteria > Pseudomonadota > Gammaproteobacteria > Enterobacterales > Alteromonadaceae > JABSOG01. The sequence goes on along the minus strand of CBDIDQ010000033.1, from coordinate 390,377 downwards.
ATTATTAGAGTCGAACGAGGCACCATTAACCGCTTCATTTACAGCATCACCATGCTGGTTGGCGAAAAAACACAGCATAACCTCGACAGCACCAAGTACTGGAATAACAAGGTGGTTTATCAATTTGGCGGCGGCTCTGGCATCGGTTTTCGTCAGGGTAGAATGAATATGAAAAAAGTGCTTAAACGACGCTCAGAGCAACTCAAACTCGGCTATGCGGTACTCGCTTCCACCGGTAACAAAACCTCCTACACCTACAATATGCTGCTGGCTGAAGACACCGCCGTCAGGGTCAAAAACCAATTCATTGGCCGTTATGGCGAGCCTGAATACACTGTCGGTATTGGCGGCTCTGGCGGCGCAATTCAACAGTATTTGTTTGCCCAAAACCATCCAGATTTACTCGATGCCATTATTCCACAGTATTCCTACCCCGACATGCTCAGCCAAACCATTTATGCGCTAGATTGCGACTTGATAGAACACTATTTTGCCATCCGCGATGCAGGCAACGAAAACTGGTCAGACTGGCCTTATCGAGAATCAATTATTGGGCTTAATCATCAAAATGACATGGAGCAGCGGATGCCACACCTAGCAATGATCAATCAAGCCATTGCTGGTGTGATGCCACAAAACCCACAAGGCAGCAGTGAATGCATCAGGGGTTGGTTTGGTCTGTCGAGCCTGATCAACAATCCTCGAATGAGCTACCTAAAAAGCTATTACGATGACAACATTTTAGATCAGGTGCACTGGAGTTACTGGCAAGATATGGTGGCGGTTTATGGTCAAGATAAATCCGGGTTTGCCCGCACCACTTGGGATAACGAAGGGGTGCAATATGGCCTAGTGGCTTTTGCTGAGGGTAAAATTACCGCGCAGGAGTTCATTCATGTCAATCAACAAGTGGGCTCCTGGAAACCACAACAAGAGATGGAAACAGAAAAATTCTTTTTTATCATTGGCAAAAAATTCCCAATATGGCTCACCATGTGGAGTCGCCACAATATTACCCCGGTCGAAAACCATGGTGCCCAACGACGCAGCGCTTCACTAGAAGCGATTGAACAAGCTTATCGTTATGGACAAATATTTGTTGGTAAACTCAATGTGCCGACCATTGATATGCGCCATTATCTTGAAGAAAAGCTCGATATGCATCACGCCTCGGCTTCATTTAACTCCCGCACCCGCTTGCAACAAAAAGGCAATGCCGACAATCAGCTGATTTGGATCAGCCACAAAGACTTCGACCAGAGTCCTCAAGCATTTGCCACTATCGACCGCTGGATGACTAGTATCAAACAAAACCCTAACCGCTCGGTGGCACAAAACAAACCTGCCGATATCGCCGATATGTGCACAGACAAAGATGGCGCAACCATTGCCAAAGGTGATACCGTTTGGGACGGCAAATGGAATAAAAAAACCGAGGGATCATGCGCTCAAACCTACCCGATTTATACTAATTCGCGTATTCAAGCTGGTGATTCTTGGGCCGCCAGCACCTTCAAGTGTCAACGTCAGTCCGTCGCTCAAGCAATTGAAAAAGGACTTTACGGCGACCAAGACATGAGTCAACTCAAACCCGCACTTGAACAAATTTTTACCACTGGTGTCTGTGATTATGATGCCCCCGATGCCGGACGACCTGCGGGGATTTAATTATTAAGCTTTTGATTTCGTTTTTTTGATTTTTTGATTTTTTGATTTTGTTTTTAATTGTTCATTGTTAATTGTTCATTATTAATTTCACAATGCCTAAGTTATAGTAAGCATATGAAAACGTTATCAAGAACTATCGCTGGGCTGCTACTATTATGTAGCGCGATGGCCATAGCTGAAATCGGTGGCAACGAAGCCGCCGTCAAAAACCAACAACAAAATCTCGCATGGCAACAAGCCATTGCCGATTTCGCTCAAGCCGATGCCGATGAAGTTATCAAGCCATACCTGAGCATTCTCACCCGTCTAAAAACCCAGCCACCAAGTAATTGGTGCCGCCCCACTAGCCGTAGCCTGATCAAAAAAGCCCTGTCACTGAATAAATCAAGTCTGACGGCCCATGCCATGTTGTATCGCTGTGCCCTTAAAAGTAGCGATAGACCAGCTAAAAAAAGCCACACCGAAACCATTACAGGACTGATTGGCCTACTCGTTGGGCAAAAAAATGCCGACTCGATTGAAAACGCCATAGCAGTCCGAGAATTAATGGAAGCCCCACTGATTTTACAAGCCATGGGTTACAGCGTACTCGACTCAGGGCTCAACCTCGATAATGGCGGACTCTATTACCGTTACCATGTTATCGAACCGCTCAGCGGCAAAGTCACTATTCGTTATTTCACCAACCTGCATTTTTTAAAGCAACAAATGAACAAAGCATCACTTAGTGATGACGCTGCAATACAACTAATTTTACGCGCTTATCGCCAGCAATCACTTGATTTAATTATTAAATATCAAGCTCGTTCATTGATAGCCCAAGAGCAGTATCAAGATGCCGAAAAACTACTCGAACACATCACTGATTATTCGATGATCAAAAATGTACTACTGGGCCAAATCTATCTCCACACCAAACGCTACGGACAATGGCAACGACTACACCAAGATTTGATGATAGATGCCAAATCCGGTTTTACCGCCGCTGGCATTTTAATCGCTCAGTTTTATGTCTCCCACTACATTTCTAATAAAGAGCTGATAATTGATGAGCTGATCAGCCAAGTCAGTCACTTCACCCGCCCGGGAGAAGGCGCTTATCGGTTGGCGCTTGCGCTACTTGCTGACGAAAAAAGTGCCCGGTTAAGCCTGCCTTGGTTGGAGCGAGCCATTGAGCAACAGCACGCCAAAGCAGCGTTCAAACTAGCCAAGCTGTATCAGCAAGGACAAGTTGTCAGCGCAGATTTGGCAAAAGGTTTTCACTTGTTAGAGCAAGCCAAAGATTTTGGTCACGACGACGCGGCTATCGAAATAGCTCGTTATTACCACCAAGGAGACACAATGATCAAAGCCGATCATGCGTTGGAATTGAGTATTTTGCATCAGTTGGTGGCACAACAAAACGCCGATGCCATGTATCTTTTGGGCGAACGTTACGAGTATGGGGTCGATGTGCCGCAAGATATGCAACAAGCGTTGGATTATTACCTAGCAGCCTGGCAATCGGGTTTGGCTGATGCTGCCAATCAAATCGCTATTCTCTATGAATTTGGCAAGCTGCCGAGTCAAGCAGGCCAAGCCGATTTTGCCCAAGCTTATAGCTGGTATGAAAAAGCCAGCCAACAAGGCAACTTTAACGGCTTATTTAACCTCGGTCGTTATCATCAGTTTGGTATCGGTCGTGAAGTTGATTTGAAAAAGGCGGCGATGTTTTATTTATCAGCGGCCAATAATGGCTCGGTCATTGCGTATTGTCATCTGGCCAGCACCCTGTTGAAAATGGATCATCACAAGGGTCAGGACCGTCAGACGATCAGGGCAAAAGCCAAATCCTTGTATGAACTCGGTGCCAAAAGTGACAATAAAATATGTCCACGTCAGTTAGGTCATTTCTATCAAAATGAACTGGCAGACACCAAAAGCGCCTTACATTGGTATGCTATCGCAGCCAAAGGCGGCGATTTAAACGCCATCGCCTATCAGGCCCATATTCTCGGGTTTGGTCCCGGTGAATTGGTTGATTTAGACCGTTCAGTAACCCTGCACCGAATAGCAGCCCAAGCAGGCCATGCCATGGCACAAGCCAATCTAGGTTTAATGTATCAACAAGGTCGCGGGGTTGACGTTGACTACCATCAGGCCAACAGTTGGTATTACCAAGCCGCCGCTCAAGGCGACGGACTGGCTAAATGGTCCTTAGGGAAAAATTTACTGACCGGCAAAGGCATTGAAAAAGATGATGCCAAAGGTTGGCAACTCATTCGCGAAGCCGCAGCGGCAGGTTATCAGCCTGCCATTGATTTTTTGCAGCAAAAACAAGATTAATGACGTCACAGGGCTATCGGGCTTTGCAGATTTTTGGAGCGCTTCGTTCTTAAAAACCTAAAAACATTTTGACCACGGAGACACGGAGAAAAACAAAGTCAAAAAAGAACAAGCCCTTAAAACAATCATTGTTTTTGACCTTCTCCGTGCCCCCGTGTCTCCGTGGTGAATGCTTTTGCTTGTAAAGAACAAAGCGCTCCAGATACCTCAACAGCCCAGTAGCCCGCATAACGGTAGTGCTAAAAGAGAAAGACTGTAAATCAATAATTAATTGTTATGCGAGGCATCACAATAATTGATGTTTTTTCAATTCTGGTTGTAATACTGCGAGGTTAAAACCGGTGATAATTTTATCGCCAATCACTACCTGAGGAATACCTTGAGCACCGATAGAAGCGTATAAGCTGTCGATGTGTGCATCGCCTTTTTCAATATCACGTTCAACAAAGGCAATGTTATTGGCGGTAAGATAGTCTCTGGTTTTTTTGCAGTAGGGGCACCACTCGGTGGAGTAGACCACCACTTTGGCGCTGGTATTGACAAAATGAGCGCTAGTGTCGGTTTGAATATAAGGAGGCGCGGCATTATACCAAGCCCAACCTTGCTTAACCCCTAAACCAATGCCAAGGCCCACGGCCAAGATTAATCCATAGGTTAATACTTCTTTGATTTTGAACATTAAACTGGTCTGTGTAGTCATTTGAACCCCTAATTTTAGCTGTTTATTATCACTCAATCCTTATAAGTTACGCGACTGATACTCGCCAACTCACCGGACTATAGTAATAACATATAGCAAAATGTCAATGGCCCGGTTACGAGCCTAGATACAAATTATTGACTTTGGGGTAACATTTTTGCTGAAGAGTAAAAATTGACGTCGAAGAATTTATAAATATAACTTGGTTAATGCCGATGTCGCCACAATAAGCGCGATAGCCAAAGAGAATTCAAACCATTTGGTTTTCTTTTCTGCCAAATTTCCTTCATGGCGGGCCTTGTGGGCTTCTTGTTGGGCTTTGCGCTCTTCCTGGATAAACTTGGAAGTTTCCCAATTGAGTTTATGCATTTCGGCTATCGTTTTAGCTATCATGACACTTTCGGCGTCTTGAGCAACTTCGGTATTATTTCCTTGTTCCATGGTAAACCTCCATTTGGTTTGAACATTATATGCACTACATACATAACTAACGCTAGGCGAAATGATATCGTTTGGCAAGAAATATTTTACCCGTGTCCAGTACGGTACCATTAGCCTCAACCATCCATCAAAGCCCCGCTACGCAACAACACCCGCAGCCTAGCAGCCAGTGTCAAACCGCGCAGCAACATGAAGCTCAACATCGCCAACCATAAGCTATGATTGCCCCATTGCTGGGTTAACCACCACACCATGAAGAAGCCAATAAACGTCGAAATAAACATCGCATTACGCATATCTTTAGCCCTTGTCAGGCCAATGAAAATGCCGTCGAACAAATAACACCACATGCTGATAAACGGCATGGCGATGATCCACGGCAGATAAATCATCGCGGTTTCAATCACCAGTGGAATATCCGACATCAACAGAATAATGTTTTTTCCGCCCAGCCAAAACAGCACAGTGAAACCCAGCGCAAAAACCATCGACCAAAAGGTTGCCTGTTTAATCGAGGTAAGCAATTCTTCTTTGTTACGTCTGCCAATCGCCTTACCCACCAAGGCTTCTACCGCATAGGCAATCCCATCGAGACCAAAAGAAATCAACATCAGCAGATTCAATAAAATAGCGTTGGCAGCAACAATATTATCACCCATTTTTGCCCCTTCAAAGGTCATAAAGGCAAAGCAAATAGCCAAACAGAAAGTACGTAAAAAGATATCGCGGTTAATCAATAAAAACGGTTTTAGCTCATCCCAATGATGCCAAAAACGCAAAGTTTGCGGGTCAAAAACAATGCCTTTGCTTTTAACTATCACCATCACAAAATATATCCCCACTGCCACACCGCAATAATCTGAAATCACCGATGCCGCCGCTACGCCCTCAACCCCCCAACCAAGGCCAAATACAAACACCAGATCCAACACAATATTAATGGTATTGGTGATAATCAGGTGCCACATTGGCCCCCGTGCCGTTTGCATTCCCAGCATCCAACCCAGCAATACCAAATTAGTCAGAACCGCCGGGGCACTGTAAATGCGAATAGAAAAGTAGATTTTGCCATAACTTTGCACTTGCTCAGAGCCACCAGCGAGGACAAAACCTAACCATTGAATCGGCCCCTGCAACACTATGATGATCAATGCCAAAATCAGCGCAATAGAGACACCATGCGTCAGCCGTTTGAGTTGCAATGCCGAATTACCCTGACCATAAGCCTGTGCGGTGACGCCAGTTGTCGCCATCCGCAAAAAGCCCGCCATCGAAAAAATAAAGGTAATAACCATGGAGCCTACCGCCACACCGCCTAAATAATAAGCATCCGACAAATGTCCCACCACTGCGGTATCAACTAATCCTAGCAGTGGCACGGTGATATTTGATAAAATCATCGGGATCGCAATATACAACAACGCCTTATGTGAGGGCCAATCAAATTGAAACAAAATTACCTCCTACCATTTCTGCCGCCATTTGCTTTTTTATCTGCTGTTTTAATCTCATTTTTACCCTTCAACGCATTTAGTACGGTTATTTTACAATATCACCATGTCAGCAGTACCACTGCGCCCATCACTTCTATTTCAACTGAAATGTTCAAGCAACACATGCAACATCTAAAAGACCAACAGTTCACGGTGATCGCTTTACCGCTGCTGATTGAAAAAATACGCCAAAAACAGCCGCTTGAAGATAAAACGGCGGTGATCACCTTTGATGATGGTTACAGTAATGTCTATGACAATGCCCGGCCCATACTAAAGCAATTCGACTGGCCCTACACCGTTTTTATCAATCCCCAATTTGTCGATGGTGGTTATAAAAAGCACATGAACTGGACCCAGTTACGCCAGATCGCCAGTGAAAAGGCAACCATAGCCAATCACACCATGAATCATGATTACTTAGTCAGAACCCCCGATGGGCTCAGTCAAACACAATGGTTATTGAAGATAAAACAAGACATCACATTAGCAGAACAGCGAATTAGCAAGGAGATCGGACAACAACACAAGATGGTGGCCTATCCCTATGGTGAATTTAATCTGACGATACAAAAAATGTTACGAGACAATGGCTTTGTTGGTATTGGTCAACACTCTGGTGCGGCTGGCGCTCACACCGATTTAACCCGAGTGCCGCGCTTTCCGGCTTCTGGTTTTTATGCCAATTTGAAAACACTGAAAACCAAAATCGCCAGCTTACCGATGCCGATCACCGCTTTAACTAATGCTGATCCAGTCTTTGGACAAAACCCGCCAACACTGTCAATCACAGCCAAAACTGCTGATTTTTCGCCGCGCAATCTACAGTGCTTTTTCTCTGGCTCTAACCGAGCGACGGTCAAATGGACAGCTGATGACACCTTCACGGTCACCGCCACCGACCAATTGCCCCAAGGTCGAAGTCGTTACAATTGCACCGCCCCATCAAAGTCTAAAGCTGGACGATTTTATTGGTTTTCTCAGCCGTGGGTTAACGCAGATAAATAGTTTTTGCTTCACTGAGTACACACGACTTTCGCAAGCGATTGTTTATGTTCAATAACGGGTTATAATCATCCACCAGCTTTTACATCACTTTCTATTTCGCTTTCTCAAGAGGTCTGTTGTTCAATGAAGAAGAAACATCTGTCGTTTATCGCATTGTCGGCGCTATTATCACATTCGGCTTTAGCCGAACCAGTACCCGCCGAGCGTATTCAAGTAATGAATAATATTGCCACACAAGCGGTTATTCGCCCCCATCAAAGCGGCTTTCCTGATGCTATTCGGGCCAATTTAATCAACCATGTCAGCACTTCATTAGATCAACAACAAACCATCAAACTGTTTGGTGAAAAGCAAAAATGGCAACCACTAAGCAAAATAAAATCACTCACCGAACCGGGCATTCAGCTCTTAAAACTCGAACTCAGTACAGATCGCTTTACCAAAGGCACATTATCTTTAAGTGGTTTTGAAAAAGCCACGCTTTATCAAAATGGCCAACTGATCAGCGCTAACGATAACGCCTATTCGCTGGATTTAAGCAATGGCGACCACCGCTTGTTGATTCTATCCGAGCAAGTCGATAACTGGAAAAAAGTCACTGTTGACTGGAAAAACGACAGTGATATCCACAGCGTGACTTTTCATAAAGACACACCAAAGCACAGGTTAAATCCAGCACAACTCTTCGACAGTGAAACCGTCAGACGCGTCAGCCTGTCGCCAGATGGCAAGCACATTATCTGGACCAAACAGTCCTACTCAACCGCGACCAAAGACAAATCCACCAGCCAAACTGAGCTGGTCGACGCCAAAAGCCTTAAAGTGCTTTACCGCTGGCAAGGTTTTACCCCGGGCTCAATCAACTGGAGCCCAGACAACCAAAGCATTTCTTACACCGTGTCGAATAATGTTTACTTGCTACAACGCCAAGACCTGAGCTTAACCACCGTTGCTAAAGGACTTAAAGGAGCCAGCGGTTTTAACTGGTTAAATGACGACACGCTGTTATTTAGCTGGAACCGCGCCGACGAGTCTGCAGATGAAATCACCAAACGATATCGCGCATTAGAAGACCGTTGGTCAGGTTGGCGTGACAATTCGCAATTGTATCTGCTCGACGTCCATTCAGGTTTTATCAAACAACTCAGCCAACATAAATTATCTCATTCGTTGCTAGATATTGACGGTAAGAACAACCGCTTATTGTTAAGCCGAAGCCCTGTTGACTACAAAAAACCCGCCCACGGCTTAGTCGAATTGATTGAATTTGATATCAGCACACAAACAGAAAAAGTACTCGGTGCTTATCGCACTTTTGGTGGTGCCGCCTATTCTCGTAAAGAAAGTAAAAGAGGAAGTAAAAGAGGAAGCAAAAAAGGCATTTATATCGCCGCCGGTCCTGGCTTTGCTGAGCGTACCGGTGCCGCAGTCGCTGATGGAGTCGCAGTCAACAATTATGACACCCAGCTTTACCATATGGATCATGAACGCAAAATCACTGCCTTATCGAAGCAGTTCGACCCCAGTATCAACAACTTTGAAGTATTAGCTAACGGTGATGTATTACTGCAAGTCACCGATCAGGATCGTCGTCAGCTGTATACTTACTCTGCCCGCTCAAAAAAATTCAGCCGCATCGATACCAAACTCGACGTTGTGGCGTCTTACAGTGTGTCGCAACAGAAAAAAGCGACTATTATCTATCGCGGCACGTCGGCCACCAGCCCTCAACAGGTTTACCTCAAAACCCTCAACAAAAAGACTCGATTACTCATCGATTCTGCCAAAACATCTTATGCCAATACCACCTTTGGTGAAGTTAAAGACTGGGACTTTACCACCACCACAGGCGAAGTGATTGACGGCCGTTATTATTTGCCGCCAAACTTTGATCACAACGACAGCAACAAAAAATACCCGATGATCACCTATTATTATGGCGGTACTTCGCCGGTCAGTCGGGCATTCACTGGCCGCTGGCCGTTTAGCTTGTGGGCCGCTCAGGGTTATGTGGTTTATGTGGTCCAACCCTCTGGTGCCACCGGTTACGGCCAGAAATTCTCCGGCAAACATGTGAATGCCTGGGGTAAACAGACTGCCGATGACATCATCAACAGCACCTCAGCATTTCTCAAAGCTCATCCGTTTGTCGATGCCAAACGCGTCGGCAACATGGGTGCTTCTTACGGCGGTTTCATGACCATGTATCTGGCCACCAAAACTGATATGTTCAGCGCCTCAATCTCTCATGCGGGGATCAGCAACCTAGCTGAATACTGGGGTTATGGTTGGTGGGGCTACGGCTATTCTGGCGTCGCCAGTCGCGGCAGCTTCCCATGGAATAACCGTGATTTATACGTCGAACAAAGCCCGCTATATAACGCCGATAAAATCACTACGCCGTTATTGCTGATCCATGGCGATTCAGATACCAATGTACCAGTGACCGAAAGCCATCAAATGTATACTGCCTTGAAATTGCAGGACAAAGACGTTGAACTGATCGAGTTTCTTAACGACGATCATCACATCAACGGCCGCAGTCATCGCCTACGTTGGTGGAGCACAATCATGGCTTATTTTGATAAAAAACTGAAAAACCAGCCGCTGTGGTGGCAAACCCTGTATCCTGAGGGAGATAAATAAGCTGCATTCATAATCGGGCATACTTGAGGATCGATGTGTGCCCCTACAAAACTGTGCTCAACCAAAGGAGATAAGCTTATTACTACCAACAAGAGTACTACCAACAAGAGTGCTACCAACAAAAGTGCTATGAAGAAAATTGACATTTTTACCGTGGTGATTTCATCCGTCACCTTACTATTATTTTGTGCGTGCAGTTATTGGCTATTAAGCCGCTATAGTGAGATAAAAATCGACGAACTTCGCGAAATTAGTAATGAAATAGCTCAAATTGAACAAACCGTCGACAGGTTGTCATCGCAAATGAGTATCGACCGGGAAGCACTGACAAACTTGCTGCAAACCAACCGTAAAATGATGGAAAACAGCCAAAACGAATGGCATATCCTCAAACAAACCCTCAGCTCATTTATCATGATGCTGTTTATCATTGTGTTTTTTCATCTAGGGTTTATTTGGACGCTGTTTCGTCAAGTAAGAACGAGCTCCAGCTCGTGATGGAATTCATCCAAAACCACCAGCGATAGAATAACTAAAGGCTGGTGGTGACGGTGGGTTACGCTCGCCAAGGCTCGCTTTCACGAGCTGGAGCTCGTTCCTACCAACCTAACGCGCAATAACCCGACGTACAGCCGCTGCGCCAAGCATCAGCAAACCGAAAATACCAAAGTGACCACCAGATGAACCGCCACCAGTGTTGGTACCACCGCCGCCACCACTACCGCCTGTGCTGGTGTCTCTTGTGGTTAGCGGACGAGTTAGACCTATTGCGGTATCAGTAGCGGCATCAATGATTTCAACACCATTGATGATCACATAATGATCTTCTGTCAATGTGGTCCCATTGGTTGGGTTATTTCTCAATGGCAAGTCAGCAGATGTAGTCGGTAATGCCGCAATTGCATCAACAACTGTCATGCCATCGCCAATCACCTGGCCAAATACAGTGAAACCTGAATTACTTGCATCCAAGTTAGCGCCACCGGTGACATCAACCAGATTATCATGAGTATTAATAAAAAATTGGCTGGTGGCACTATCAGCCAGGTTAGGCAATTTTGCCATGGCAATGGTGCCACGAACATTAGAATAAACAGGCTCATTTACCACCGCAGCATTGGTCGGTACAACATCTAATGTGGTGGTAAAATTATAAACAAATCCGCCGCCCTGAATAACAAAATTGGGGATAGAACGATGAATAATTGAGTTAGTATAATCACCCGAATTGACATAATTGATGAAGTTAGCGACCGTTTCCTCGGTGGTGTCATCATAAAGATTAATCTGAATGGGTCCCAAAGAAGTGTCAATTTCGACGATAGTTGCACCAGCAAACTGAGACCAGGACAAAAGACTAGTACATAGAGCACCAGCCAGTAAAGTGTTGTTAAATTTCATGATGAGTTCGCTATTGTTTGTTGTAGGTTTATTTTTAAGGCCCGAGAGAATAAACCAGCACCTAATAAAAAACAACCAGCAGCAGGATGAAATAGAGCATAACAAAGACAAACGGGCACTGAATGCCAACAGGCTCGGTGGAATAAACCAAGTTTTGACTGTGCCGGGAAGGTAAAAACTCGCTATACTGTCTGAAATTTATTGCCGTGCCAATACAACTAACCTTTACCCTCTACAGGAAACTTTCACCATGCGACAAATTATCATTGGTTTATTTTTGGCCCTCGGTGCGGCATTCTTGCTCACCAATATCCCAAACAAAGCAATTGCCACACCCGACAATGACTACCAGCAAGCCGTCAATAACAAAAACCGTCCCGCTGCTGATTTACCCAGAGATGCCGGGCGTTTACCACTGGCGTTATTAAAATTTATGCAATTAAAACCCGGCATGGTGGTATTTGAACAAGGTGCTGGTGGTGGCTACACCACCGAATTGCTGGCTCGTGCCGTTGGCGCAAGCGGTAAAGTTTTTGCCGAAGGATTAAGCCCTTCGCGCATTGCCAATAATCGCCTCCCCCAAGTCAGCGCCCTTGAGCGCGGTTTGATCTATCAAATCCCTGAAAGAGCGGCTAAAGCGGGTTTGAAAAATGGTCAAGTTGATGCCGTAGTGATGATGTTTACCTACCACGATTTAGCCTTAAATGATCGCATCGACCGTCAATCCATGCTCAAAGATATGCTCACTATGCTCAAACCCGGCGGCACCATCATCGTTGCTGACAATGCCGCCGTAAAAGGCTCCGGTTTAAAATACAACCCACAACTGCATCGAATCGACCCTGAACTAGTCAGACATGAGTTCGAACAAGCCGGTTTTGTCTTTGATGCCAACAGTGATTTGTATCACAACCCCAAAGATAATCTCAAAGCCCACTGGCGCTTTTTAAGCAAACCCCGTCGCCATGAACGTTTGCTGATGCGCTTTAAAAAACCACAGTGAGCACTCAGCCAAAACACAACAGAAGCACAGCAGAAGCGCGGTGGTGACCATGACATTTTGGCAATCAGCCAAAATCCGGTTATACTAACCGCCCTTTTTCCCACTCTCCTAACACCAGAGCCTTATTGATGTTCAGTGATATTCGACCCTATCGTGATGACGAAGTAGCCAGCGTGATTGAAAACCTGGTAAATAACAAAGAGTTTCAAACTTCTATTGCGATTTTCGTAATGCCGGGACTCACCAAAATCCTGCCCGGCTTGAGTCGCTGGCTGATTAAGCGATCATTAGCCAAACGTACGCAAAAATTCACCAACGTGCACGATATTCAGCTCGAAGCGGCTAAATACATGTATCGACTGATCAAACGCAGCACCGATGGCTTCAGCCACAGCGGCCTTGATAAACTCGATATGAGCAAACCCACCCTGTTTATTAGTAACCATCGGGATATCGCCCTTGATCCAGCGCTGTTAAACGTCGCGCTACATGAAAATGGCTTTAGCACCGTAGAAATTGCCATCGGCGATAACCTGCTGAGTAAACCGTGGATCTCCGACGTAATGCGGCTAAACAAAAGCTTTATCGTCAAACGTTCAGAAAAAACCAAAAGAGCGATGTTAACGGCGTCGAAAAAGCTCTCAGCTTATGTGCAATATACCCTTTGTGATAATCAACAGCATGTCTGGATCGCCCAACGCGAAGGTCGAGCCAAAGACGGCCTTGATAAAACCAATTCGGCGTTGATCTCGATGTTATTGCTCAACAAAGATAAAACCCAACCATTAAACCAATATATTCAGCAACTCAATATTGTACCGGTATCCATCGCCTATGAGTTCGACCCCTGTGATATCGACAAAGCCAAAGAGCTTGCCGCCATTGAAGCCACTGGCAGCTACCAAAAAGCTGAAGACGAAGATATTCGCAGCATTACCCAGGGCATTCTTGGCCATAAGGGCCGGGTGCATGTCGCATTTGGTCAACCTTTAATCGGTGAATTTGCCGACAGTAAAGCCATTGCCGCTGCGATTGATCAACAAATCATCGCCAACTACCGACTTTATGACAGTAACTTACTCGCTCATGCCAGATTAAATGGACAAACGGCTAATACAGGCGAAAGTGCAGGCAAAAGTGCAGGCAAAAGTGCAGGCAAAAGTGCAAGCAAAAGTGCAGGCGAAAAAATTGACAAAAAAACCAGCAGCACACTTGATCAACGATTAGCCCAGCTCAATCAAGCCCAACAACGCTGGTTATTGACCATGTACGCCAATCCCGTATTCTCGAAAGAAGCCTCGAAAGAAGCCTCTACAGAGATGAGCAAAGAAACAGCTAAAGAGAAGTAACCCCATGAGATTAGATAAATACCTTTGTAGCTGTACTGAAATCAGCCGAATTAGCGCCAAACGTGCCATCGGCAAAGGCCAAGTCAGTGTTAATGGTGAAGTCGTCACCAACCCGGCAACCAAGATAAAAGACAGCGACAAAGTACATCACGGCCAGCGTTTGTTAAGTTTGCTCACTGATCGCTATATCATGTTGCATAAACCGGTTAATTACATCTGCTCTAATGTTGACGAAGCCCATCCCAGTGTCTTGAACCTGCTCGATATTGAAAAACGAGATATTCTCCACGTTGCCGGACGTTTAGACGTTGATACCACAGGTTTAGTGCTGATCACCGACGATGGCCAATGGTCCCACACCATCACTTCACCGAAAAAAGAATGCCGCAAACGTTATCGTGTCGGTTTACTCAACCCGGTTGAAACCAGTGCTATCGCTTTATTTGCCGAGGGAATCCAACTCAATAACGAAAAGGGTTTAACCCGCCCCGCCGAATTGGAAATTCTCAGCGAACATGAAGTATTATTAACCATTCATGAAGGCAAATACCATCAAGTTAAACGCATGTTCGCCGCCATAGGCAACAAGGTTGTTGATCTTCATCGCGAATCTGTCGGTAACATCGAACTGGACCATGATTTGGCCCCAGGCGAGTGGCGTTATTTAACCGATGAAGAAGCGGATTTTAAGCGGTAAAGCTTAGTAAAATGAATAATTATAAATGCCTCAAAGGGTTTACGGGTTTTTCAAGTCATTGGAGCCCTTCGTTCTTAAAAATAAAACTTTTTGACCACGGAGACACGGGGATACGGAGAAAAACAAAGTCAAAAGAAAAACAAAACCTTAAAACAATCATTGCTTTTGAGCTTCTCCGTGCCTCCGTGTCTCCGTGGTGAATGTTTTTGCTTGTAAAGAACAAAGCGCTCCAAATACCTGAACAGCCCACTTACCCGCATAACGGTAGTTATACTGAATAATTAACAAAAGAGAAACCTTAAGTGGATGATGATCAGCCAGCCCTAAACTCCCGAGCCAACAAGGCATAAAGATATTCGCTACCCCAGCAGCCTTTAAACAGCACGTTTTCAACAAAATGGGCTTCTTGTCTGAAGCCCAGCGCTTCAAGTAAGGCAATGGAGCCTGCATTTTCCACGTCGGTCACCGCTATGGCTCGGCGTTTACCCAACTGATTAAAAATGCACTCAAGCAAGGCTGTGATGGCTTCTTTGCCATAACCCTGCCCCTGATGCTCAGTGGCTAAGGTGAAGCCAATTTCGACCAGCTGGTCGTCATCCTCAATAAAATGCACTACACAGTCACCTAAAATCGCATCACTGTGTAAATCGGCAATGGCAATTTGATACCAGCTGCCAGGCTGGTTAAAACTCAAAGCTTGCTGCAAGGCAAAAAACTGTTGCGCCATATCCATGTCATAACTTTCCCAGCTCTGATAGCGAGCGACTGCCGGGTCGTGGCGATAAGCCGTGAATGCAGGCAAATCGGCGGCGGTGAAATCTCTGAGTTTTAATCGTTGGGTGTTCAGGGCGGTAAACCTGAGGTGGTTTGTCATAGCAGTTGCCTAGTAAAATAAACGACCGCAATTATTCACTATAATATCTTGAGTTAACAGGCAAATAGCCAATATTCATTGACCATTCAGCTACTATTCTTATACTGCTAACTTTATTCTGCCAGAGCATCATCACGGAGCCATTCATGCATTACACTAGGTCCCTCAAGTTCTCTTCGTCATTGTTATTGCTATTGTTAAGCACATTATTGCTCAGCGGCTGTGCCCACAAAAAACTCATTGATGCTGGTGAAGACTTTAATCGTGAAGGCCGTTATGAACAAGCAGTAAGCCAATATCGCCAAGCGCTAGCATTAAAACCCGATGACCGGGTGACCCAACTCAAACTCGATAGTGCCCAACGCAAACTCGATAACTGGCTTGATAAGCTGTTCAAACAGGCAAAAGCCGCCAAACAAGACAAACACCACGGCAGGGCCTTGTTACTATTTGGCAAGGTCGCACAACTGCGTCGTGACTCCTACGCCTTAAACCAATATAAACAACTCCACCAACAGCTAAGCAATCAATACCGCTACAAAATCGCCGTCAACTCTCCCACCACACTCGGGGCGAATTTGGGCCGCTCACTCAAAGGCGTGAAAGTGATCAAAACAGTCAACAAAACCAACGCCAACGAATTCAGCGTGACAATATCACATGGACAACCCACTTTTGATAGCAGCAAAAAAACCATGGAGAGAAAAGAGCAATACGTCAGTGGCGTAGTTACGGTACCAAACCCAGATTTCATTCATCTGCAACAGGATATCGGCGAAGATAGAGACCGGATTGAACAGTTAAGCAATGAGCTTGATCACCAGAGTCAAATACTCAAAAGTCGGCAAAGAGAGAGTGATTTACTGCGAAAAGACCTCGAAATAGCCAAATTACGCTTACAACAAAGCACTGCTGCTAGCCCAGAATATTCACGCCTACAGCGAAATGTTGATCATTATCAGCAAGCACTCAACCAGTCACACAGATATTACGACAAAGACGCCAAGGCATTCGATTCAATCGACAAAAAGCTGCATAACAGCCAAGAGGGTTTAAGCCAGCATCTCGACAAGTTGTCTTACCTGTCTCCCACAGCCAAACAGGATGTACTGAGTGATTATCATTATGAAGTTGACGAAATGACCCGTACCGCCAGTACCAGAGTGACGATGACATTTAATGATCAGCCCGCAAAGTCAAAAAACGTCACCACCAGCTTTAGTGATGAAACTCATGATGAGCATCCGCGTATTAAGCGAGAATTTGATCCACTGGCGTTGATCAGTGATAAAAAGCTCACTCAGCAGCTTTACCAGCAAGCTCGTAAGCAAGCCGAACAAGCCATTGCCGATCACGCCAAGCAGTACGCCGAAAACCTCAAACACAGTGCCAACCAGACGGTTGGCGTCGATGACAAAATGGAAGCCTGGGTAGGCTATGGCTTATCTGATGGCAGCGGTGTTGATCAGCGCACCGAATATCAAATGCAGCACCAGCTACGCCAAGAGTTTGGCATTGCCGGGCAGTTCCCCATCAATAGTTTGCTAGACTTGTTCTAGCAGTGACAAACAAAGCACGATTATAGAAAATGATATAGAGAGTAATTATGTGGCCACAATTTAAAACAACATTAGCAGCGTGTTTATGCCCACCGGGCAATGGCGTATTCACCGTCAACACCGGTAAAGAACGTAAAACCCGGTTACATCAAGCCTTATATGGCACCACTGAAAATATCGACGGATTATGGAAAACCCTGCTCGATACCCTGCCCAATGCTGGTAAAGCAGTCATATTAGGGGTCAGTTCAGACTGTGGTGGCGGTATTCTTCGCGGAGCAAACTGGGGTCCGTTATTTTTACGTAACAGCTTGTTAGAACTGCATCCTGAGCTGGATACCTTTGACTTGGGTGATATCCGCATCATTCCGCACTTATTGCATGATAAATACCTCAACCAAGCGACTATCAGCAACTGTAGAAAAGCCTTATATCAAGACCCAAACAGCACTTATTCCGTCTCTCCGCTGTCGATCACCGAAGATGTTGCCCGCGAATTTTATCAAAACTTTCCTGACAAAGGTCTGTTTGGTATCGGCGGCGATCATTCCACCAGCTATCCGCTGACCAAAGCTTATTTACAGGCGAAAAAGGCCCAAGGCAAAAAAGTGGCATTGATCCACTTTGATGCACACACCGATTTATTGGTTGAACGTTTAGGCATTGACCTGTGTTTTGGCTCTTGGTGCACCCACGTACTTGAAGACTTACCTGCGCCTAACCACTTGATTCAAATTGGTATTCGCTCTACCGGCAAGCCCAAAGAACACTGGCAAGACACTTTTGGCGTAGTGCAACACTGGGCGCAGGATGTCAAAGAGAAAGGGGCATCGGCTATTGCCGTAGATATCATCAAGCAGTTGCAGCAAGACGATGTTGACGAGCTTTATGTGAGTTTTGATATCGACGCTATCGACGCCGAATTCGCCGCTGCCACTGGCACTCCAGAAAGCGGCGGCATGAGCCCAGATGATGCTTTAGTGATTATTCAGATGCTGGCTGACAATTTTGCCATCACTGGAGCCGATATGATGGAGATAGCGCCATTTTTGAATACCTCACAACAACCGAGTAACGAACCTCATACCACCTTGAAAGTCGGCGCTGATATCTCTGCGTTGTTGCTCAAAGCAATGTCTTCACCAAATTAGCCCAATTAATTGTTAATTGGGCACCAATCAAACAGGGTAGCAGTTGATAATCAAAAAACGCGATGGTCCGACACTTCGGTGAATTCGCGTCTACGGCGTACCAGCTCTGCCGTAGACGAGGTTTCAACCTCGTGAATGTTGAGGATAACTGTAACCTTAAATTGCTCTATATGGTCGGATCCTAATTGTTAATTGTTAATTGTTAATTGTTAATTGTTAATTGTTAATTGCGAACTATTCCCCAATATCCTCATTCCACAACTCAGGTTTGGCAGTCATAAAGTCTGCCATTAACTGTTTGCATTGTTCATCGTCAACCACTTGTACTTCAACCCCTTTAGATTTAAGTAACCCTTCTTCGCCCATAAAGCTGTGATTTTCGCCGATAACAACTTTGGGGATGCCATACAATAAAATCGCCCCGGTGCACATTGAGCACGGAGAAAGTGTGGTATATATCACTGACTGGCGATACACGCTGGCCGCTTGCCTGCCAGCATTTTCTAGTGCATCCATTTCGCCATGTAAGGTCGGACTGCCGGTTTGCACCCGTCGATTGTGGCCACGGCCAATAATTTTACCTTGATGGACCAACACAGAACCAATCGGAATACCGCCCTCTGCTAACCCGGTTTTGGCCTCATCGATGGCCGCTTGCATAAATTCATCCATACTCGCCTCTCTAATGGTGTATTGATTGGATATCTGATTGATCACTTCATAACAGTATCAGATTAAATGATGCAATAAGCTAATAAACTAACGATCAGACCAAAAAACCGTTAAACTTGAACCACTTGCCCTCATTATTTGCCCTGCTAACAGCCCATATGGAAACACTACAACAAGGCTTTTTGTTAACCCGCCATAGTCGTGACAGCGACAGCAGCAACTGCGAAATTATCTTATGGCTGGCAACCCCCTCAGGTCCGGTCAAATTGATCATTGACCAGCAACAGCCGGTATTTTTTGTGTTGCAATCCCAACAAAGCAGTATTGAGCAAGTATTATCCACTCACATTGATGGCTGTCGCTATAAGTCATTGGCATTAAAGTCCTTTGACCAAGAGCCTGTTGCCGCGCTGTATTTTGATTCAATGCATGGTTTTTATAATGCCAAAGAGCTATTACAGGCCGCTCATATCACCACACTTGAAACTGACTTTAGGTTACAAGAGCGGTTTTTAATGGAGCGATTCATTTATGCTGGTGTCGAGTTTGTTGGCCGAGCCAATCGCCGCCAAAACTATACCCAATACACGCAAGTGAAAATTCGTCCTAGCGATTATCTGCCGCAGTTATCAATGTTATCGCTGGATGTCGAATGTTCGATGCAAGGTGAGCTATTTTCTATTGGTTTTTATGGCGGCGCTGCGCCATCAGCAGATAAAACCTTAGACAATAGCTCAAATGAAAAGCCGCTTTATCAACAAGTTTTGATGATTGGTGAAGCGCCAGCCGATGATAACACCAGCCCACAGTGGATCAGTTGGATCGAAAATGAAGTGGCGTTGTTACATGCGCTTGAGCAGGTGATCAACCAGTTTGATCCAGATATCATCATTGGTTGGAATGTGATTAATTTTGACTTTAAATTGCTGATCAAACGGGCCGAATTACACGGATTCAAACTCAGATTAGGCCGTGGTGGTGCATTTGCCCAATGGCGTGACAGCCGACGAGAAAACAACCAAGGATTTGTCACTTTACCTGGCAGAGTGATTATTGACGGTATTGATGCCCATAAAACCGCAACCTATAACTTCCCGAGCTTTAGCCTTGAAAACGTCGCACAAAGCCTGTTGGGCCGAGGCAAAAAAGTCGATGATGTTCATCATCGGGTTGACGAGATAATGCATGACTTTGCGCATAACAAGCCGAAGTTAGCGGCCTACAACCTCGAAGATTGTATTTTAGTATGGGATATTTTTGACCATACCCGAGTATTAGATTTTCTATTATTTCGCAGTCAATTAACCGGGCTGGAGCTTGATCGCAGCGGCGGTTCGGTTGCCGCTTTTACCAACCTGTATTTACCCCGCTTACATCGCGCCGGATATGTTGCCCCTAACCTACCTGCTGATGGCGGACTGGCAAGCCCCGGTGGTTACGTGATGAGTTCTAAACCCGGCTTATATGAGCATGTACTGGTGCTAGATTTCAAAAGTCTTTACCCCTCGATCATTCGCACATTTAAAATCGATCCGATGGGCTTAATTGAAGGGCTCTTGCACCCTGAGCAAGCCATTACAGGCTTCAAAGAAGCACTTTTCTCTCGCCAGCAGCATTTTCTGCCAGACATTATAACTCAGCTGTGGAGACAACGAGATCAGGCCAAGCTGCACCAAGATCAACCTCGTTCACAGGCGATTAAAATTTTAATGAACTCCTTTTATGGTGTGCTCGGCTCTGGCGGCTGCCGCTTTTATGATACCCGTCTGGCCAGCTCTATCACCCTGCGAGGCCATGAGATCATGCAACAAACGGCAAAGTGGGTCAAAGAGCTGGGTATCGAAATGGGGGCAGAAGAACGGGCAGAAGAAGAGGGAGAAAAAGCTGTCAAACAAGGTTTAGACGTCATTTATGGCGATACCGATTCGACCTTTGTGCTACTTAACAGGTCCTGCACCAATCAAGAAGCAGATGCCATTGGCCGCTCTTTAACCCAACAAATCAATCAACGCTGGCGACAAAAACTACGTGACGAATATAATTTAGAATGTTTTTTAGAGATGGAATACGAGACCCATTTTAATCGCTTTTTGATGCCGACCATTCGGGGCTCAGAAGTGGGCAGCAAAAAACGCTATGCTGGTTTGATTAAAACCGCAGAGCAAGAAGAGCTGGTATTTAAAGGCTTAGAAACCGTCAGAACCGATTGGACTGAACTGGCCAAAGAATTTCAAACCGAGCTTTATCAATGCGTTTTTCATGATAAAGACCCATCCGATTATATTCGAAAAATGGTTGAAGAAACCCGCACCGGTCAACGCGACCACCAGCTAGTTTACAAAAAACGCTTGCGCCGCAGACTCAATCAATACGTTAAAAACGTACCGCCCCATGTTCGCGCCGCGCGAATGGCTGATGAACAAAACAAACGTGACAATCGACCATTGCAATATCAATTCAAGGGCTCAATTGCCTATGTCATCACTGTTCATGGTCCTGAGCCAGTGGAATATCAACGTAATGCGCTGGATTATGATCATTACATCGAAAAGCAAATTCAACCGGTCGCCGATGCTATTTTGCCTTTTATTGGTTTGTCTTTTGAGCAGCTGATCAATCAGCAAATGGGGCTTTTTTGAGGGCTCCAGCAGTTTTGAGGGCTCCAGCAGTTTTGAGCGCTCCAGCAGTTTTAGCCTGCCAATCAAACAGCCACTGCGGTTGACCTGTTTGGCATAACAAACAAACACACCGCCACGCCAGCAGCCGCAAATAACATTAAATAACAAAAGGGGAAGACCGAACCATCATAAAACAGCGTCAACAAGGGTCCGGCAAAAGCTCCAACACCAAAGCGAATGGTGCCAATCACGCCACTGGCGGTGCCTGTTTGTTCAGGAAATTCCAGCAAAATCAAAGTATCAACATTATTGCCAATAATAACCACTCCGCCGATCAATAGCCCCAAAAAGATCACCGTCCAATACAAATGCATCATCTGTAGATTAACTACCATCAAACCAACCGCGCCAATTAGGGTCGCAATCCATGCACTTTTGACCATTTTTAACAAACCAAAGCGTGACACAACCCGGGCATTGAAAAAGCTGGCAGCCATAAATATGCCGACATTAATGGCAAACAGCACACCAAATGTCTTTTCAGAGACATGGTAAACGGTCATGTAAATAAATGAGATCGCCGTCAGGTAACCAAAAAATGCCAGTGTGGTGAAGCAAATGGTCATAATATAACGTCGCGCTGGCTGATTGTTCAGCACTATCGCATAAGACTTAAAGAAGGTATTAAATAATGTATCATCTCGCGGCACACGTTCACTGTGAGGCAAGGTAAATATACTAACGAGCAAAATAAACACCGCATAACTGGTCAACATAAAGAAAATCGACTGCCAACCATAAACTTCGAGCAACAAGATCCCAATCGGCGGTGCAATCATTGGTGCCAACATCATGATCATCATCACATAAGACACCCCCTTAGCTAGGTTGCCTTCACCATAAGCCACTTTAATATAACCAAATACCGGAATGGATGCAGCACTGCCCAGAAATGCTTGAAGTAATCGTAATAGCAAAAACTCAGCGGCAGACTCACTAAAAACCAATAACAGGCTGCACACCGCAAAGCCGCTCAAACCCAGCAGCACCATCGGACGTCGGCCAAAAATATCGGCCAGCGGTCCAAAGAAAAATAAACCTGCCGCATAACCTGCCAAATACAAACTCAAACTCAATTGCATCATTCGCATATCAGTATTAAGCTCATCGGCAATCACCAACATCGCAGGTAAATAAGTATCAATCGCCAGCGGTGTCAAAGCCGCGATTGCAGCAATAAAAGGAATGAACAGTTTCAGTGGTAATTGTTTTGGTGTTAGCATTAATGGGTTGGTTTGGGACATAAGCACCTCAGGTTAAGCCACATAATATACTGTAGACTATCGCTGAAATACTCGGGCTGAAAAACCATCGGCGTTGCTTCTCACCAAGGGTTGAGTGCAGTTCTTATGTTGTTGACTTATCAGGCATCAAATGCAGGCAAACAAAAACCCCCAGCATCACAAACATCATCAAATAACAAAAAGGTAATGCGCTACCATCATAAAACAGTGCCAGTATAGGTCCTGCCAACGCGCCAAAGCCAAATCGCAAGGTACCAATGACCCCGGTGGCAGTGCCCGTTTGCTCCGAAAATTCAAGTAAAATCAACGCATCAGCATTAGTACTGATCAACACAATGCTACCTAATAATATCGATAGCATCGCCGCCGTCCAATATAACCCCATACCTTGAAGGTTGACCGCCAGCAAACCTGATGCCGCCAATACCCCGACAATCCAGCCGCCTTTAATCATGCTCAACGAGCCAAATCGCACCACAACCCGAGTATTAAAAAAACTAACAGCCATAAACACCACGACATTCATCGCAAACAGCATACTAAAAAGCGCTTCGGTCGCTTGGTAAACTTCCATATACAAAAACGAAATGGCAGTGAGATAACCGAAAAAGCATAACGTAGTAAAACAAATCATAATGATATAACGACGCACAGAAACCTGACGTAATACAATGCCATAAGATTTAAAAAAGGTATTAAACAACGAATCATTCAATGGTTTGCGATCAATTTTAGGCAAGGCATAAAAACTCAGCCCGAGGATCAGCAAGGCGTAAGCCGCCAGAGTCATAAAAATCAGCGACCAACCGCTAATTTTCAACAACAACATGCCAATAGTTGGAGCTATCATCGGTGCCAGCATCATGATCATACTGACATAAGAAAGCCCTTTGGCCATGTTTTTGCCATAAATACCCTTAATATAACCAGATACAGTTACCGTCGCCGCACTGCCAGCAAATGCCTGCAAAAACCGCAGCAGCAAAAAATACTCTACCGACTCAACAAATACTAATGACAAACTGACCAACGCAAAGCAACTCAAGCCCATCAACACCATAGGTCGTCGACCAAAAATATCCGCCATAGGGCCAAAAAACAACAAGCCGCTGGCATAACCTCCAAGGTACACGCTCAACGTCAATTGCATCACGCTCATATCGGTGCCCAATGCCTCAGCAATCGCTGGCATCGCAGGTAAATAGGTATCAATTGCCAATGGGGTAATGGCGACAATAGAGGCTAATAAAGGTAAAAAGAAAGCTAAAGAAAAAGATGTGTGTTCAACAGGATTATCGGTTTGATTCATAAGACCCTCGCAATTAGGCTGATTATAAACGATTAATCAACCGAAGGATTGCAAATGTTTTATTGCAGGACTGTTGCGGTGCGATGATTAAATCAATGACTTATATCGCCATCAATACCGCCGTCAATACCGCTAACAACACCGCTAACAACACCGCCAACAACACCACCATCAATACCGCCATCAACACCACAACTATCAAGTAGCTGTCAGTTACAAGTGCGACACTCAATAATCATCACATAATGGTGCAACCAGGGAATAAAAAAACAATACTCGGGGGAATTTAGGCAGTTAACAACTTGGTAATAACTGCCTGCTCGGATTACTTGCTAGCCAAGCGCTTATCAATGGCTGCCAGTACTGTTTCGGCGGGGGCATAATCTTTATAGCGGTCAGTGATCCATTGTTTCAATGTCTCTCCCTGATCATCCATTTTGGCCAACTGCACTGATGACAACTGAGTCACAATATAAAGTGCGACATCAACCGAGTCATGAGCAATAGCGGTATGAAGCAAGTTGCCACCGGCAAATTGGCCACTCGGATCACACGTCACACCAAAATAAGCACGACGTAACGACACTCTTAAACTTTTTATCTTAGCTTTAAACATCCGCACATCGTCAGTGGTCGCCACTTGGCATATATGCGCTTCACTAAGATTCACTTTGGCTGTTGCCATAACACTGGTCAGTAATAGGCACACCAACACAGTACCTGATATTGTTTTTAACATTAATTTTAACACCTGTAACCTCCTCATCAATGTCCATTTACAACCGTCATTTTACCCATTTAAGTGCAAAGATTCGCGTTTGAAATAACATTAACTGGTTGAAAAATAAAGCTCTTATCTTCATAAGAATAGTATTATGCGTGACTCAAAGTACGCAAAACAAGTGATACTGTGGTCCCAAAACGGTTTTCATTGATAAGATGTATTTAAAATACTCATATCTATAACGTACCGAGTGTGTTAGATTAACATAAAAATAACAAGTGTAGTGTTATTATTTCACTTTTTTTCCAAGCAATTCTTGAGTGTAACATGTCAAATAAACAAGCTAGCGACGGGACGGAGACCCAACAAGGCTTTACTTCTAGTACTACGGATAATCACACAGACCCTCGTTCAAAAGATCACCCGCTCAAAGCAGGTGCGTCTTTGACAGAGCAATATAAAATCATCGAAGTTCTCGGCGAAGGCAGCTACGGCATTGTCTATAAAGCCTGGGACTACCAATTACAATACCCGGTAGTGATCAAAGAATACCTACCGATTGAATGGTGTATACGTTACAAAAACGAATCCTGGGTTAATATTCGCCCAGAAAGCCAGCAAAGCTACGACTTTGGCTTAAGTTCTTTCATGGAAGAAGGGCGTTTACTGAGCACCTTTAGACACAATAATATTGTCAGGGTCACCAATACTCTTGAAGCCAATAATACGGCTTATCTGATCATGGACTACGAAGAAGGTTCGTCTTTAGAACAGAACCTAGAGAAGCGTCACCAGCCGTTTAGCCAAGTCGAACTCGAAAAGCTCATGACTGGTCTACTCAATGGTTTGCAAAAAATTCATGCCGAGGGTGTGCTGCATCGGGATATTAAACCGAGCAACATCTACATGCGAGCAGATACCGATCCGGTGTTAATTGATTTTGGTGGTGCTCGGCAAAAAATCAGCAAACACTCAGGCACCATGCGCGACGTGATCACCCAAGGTTATTCGCCATCGGAGCAATATGCCGCCACCAGCAAAAAACAAGGCCCTTGGTCTGATCTTTATGCACTGGGCGCAACGCTGTATCACTGTATTACTGGCACAATTCCAACCGAAGCAACATTACGTCGTGATGCGATACTCGATGGCGAAGATGATCCACTGGTACCTCTGACGCAATTAGAGCAAGACCATTTCAGCGAAATATTGTTACAACTCATCGATTGGATGTTAAAACTGCCACCAAAAGACCGCCCTCAAGAGGCCGCCGAGGTATTAAAAAACCTGCGCCAAATGAAGATGGATGCTTTTCATGCCCCGGATGAAGATCCCGCCGAAGACGCCCGCTTGGCCCAAGAGGCGCAACTAGCCGAAGCAGCTCAATTAGCAGAAGAAGTCCAACTAGCCGAAGCAGCTCGATTAGCCGAAGAAACTCGATTAGCCGAAGAAACTCGACTAGCCGAAGAAACTCGACTAGCCGAAGAAACTCGATTAGCCGAAGCAGCTCAATTAGCAGAAGAAGCCCGGCTAGCCGAAGAAGCTCGATTAGCCGAAGCAGCTCGACTAGCCGAAGAAGCTCGATTAGCCGAAGCAGCTCGATTAGCCGAAGAAGCTCGATTAGCCGAAGAAGCTCGACTAGCAGAAGAAGCCCGACTGGCAGAAGAAGCTCGACTGGCAGAAGAAGCTCGACTGGCAGAAGAAGCCCGACTGGCCGAAGAAGCTCGTTTTGCTGAGATAGCTGAGATCGCCAATAATGCTCGGGAAGCAGAAGCGGCGGCATTAGCCGAAGCTGCCCGGCTGAGCGAAATCGCCAAACAAGCTGAACAGACCCGTCTTGACAGTGTTGCTCGAATGGCCGAGGTCAATCGTCTGGCCGACGAATCTCAAGCCGCAGAAATCGCTCGCCAACAAGAAAATGCTCGCTTAAGCGAAGCCGCTTTAATTGCCGGTGCTGCCAATGCACTGACCCAGCCGACCCAACAAGACGAACCTGTTCAAGACCAACCTGTTAATGTTGTCGAAGCTGATTTAACTCAAGAGCAAGCGCCAGAACCTTTAGTTTCAGAACCTTTAGTTTCAGCGCCGTTAGCTCAAGAGCCAGAAGTTCAACAACACATCCCAGAGCCAGAGGCCGCTCCAGCTGAAATCGTTACAGCCAAAGAACCAGAGGCTGTTATCAGCCAGCCTGAACCTGAGCTGCAACAACAAGTTGAACCTGAGCTGCAACAGCCTGAGCCCGAACAGCCAGAGCCTGAACAGCCTGAGCCAAAACAGCTTAAGCTAGTACAGCCTGAGCCAGAACAGCCAGATGAAATAGCGACTGATAACAAAAAACGCAACCTATTATTGCTTGCCTCTGCTGCCACTATCACTTTAGTGGTATTAGGCGCTTTGATGTTGCCTGACTCAGCCGAGCCACCAGCGGCGATGATTGCCAAAGCTAAACCCGCCATCAAAGAAACGGTTGTTAAGCATGTCAAAGCCCCAGCGGAACCAGCGCAAAAATCATTGACCGAACCAACCTCAGTTGCCAAGACCGCAGAATTAGCCGCAGCAGAAACCGCCGAGCCCAAAACCGCCGAGCCCAAAACCGCCGAGCCCAAAATAGCCCAGCAGCTCGAACCACAGCTAACAAAGCAAACTGCCGCAGCCAAAATAGCGGCTCCAACAAAAATTCCTTTGATTGTTAATGTCACCCCGGCAGACGCCAACATTTCCGTGATTGATGTTGACCAAGCTTACAGCCCGGGCATGTTATTAACCGAAGGTCGTTATTTACTCGAAATCAGCAAACCCGGTTATAACGTGCAAACAGTGTGGATTGAGCATGATCACCAGCAAAACCAAATGAACGTAGAGTTAGAACCAACGCTGCTGGCATTGACCATCAACACTTCACCGATTGGCGCGACGGTCAAAATCCCAGATATCAAAGACAGTTATAACCCAGGCATGTTACTCACACCGGGTGAATATCGGGTTGAAGTCAGCAAACCAGGCTACGTAACAAAAATGTCCACGGTACAATTAAGCAGTGCTCAACAGGCATTTATTGTTGCACTGAGCGACCAGTTATTTAGTTTAAATGTCACCACTACTCCTGCTGATGCCAGTATCAAGCTGCTCAATCATAACAAAGGCTTTAGTAATGGCATGGCACTCAGTGGTGGCGAATATGCCCTTGAAGTGACTCGTCAGGGCTTTGATACTCGACAAGTTAAGGTCACGCTAACCAAAAGTCGCAAGCTCGATATTGTACTCAAGAAAAGTGAGTTAGCACCGGGTAGCAGCTTTGCCGACACATTGCCTGACAATCGCAGGGGACCAGAAATGGTGGTGATCGCCCGAGGCAAAATGAACATGGGCTCAACCAGTGCTTCGAGTCAACAAAACGAAGCACCGGCTCATCAGGTTAATATCGATTATCAGTTTGCGATGGGCAAATATGAAGTGACTTTTGCGCTGTATGATCAATTTGCTAGCGAAACTGGCAGAAAACGCGCCAAAGACGAAGGTTGGGGACGTAATGATCGCCCGGTGATCAACGTGCAACAAACCGACGCACTGGCTTTTGCTCGCTGGCTCAGCGACAAAACTGGCAAAGTTTATCGTTTGCCCTCAGAAGCTGAGTGGGAATATGCCGCCAGAAGCGACAGTCAGCAAGATTACATTTTTGGCTCAGTGGGTCGTAAAATGTGTTCATTTGGCAATGTAGCCGACAGCGCCTTGAAAGAGCGCAAAAGCAACTGGTCTACCGCTGCCTGTCACGATGGTTACCCTTACACCGCGCCTGTAGGCCAATACACGCCTAACCGTTTTGGTTTATTCGATATGCACGGTAACGTCTGGGAATGGGTGGCTGATTGTTATCACCCTAACTATGTTGATGCCCCAACTGATGGCACTAGCTGGGGAGAGCAATGCGATAAAGTGACTGCTCGGGGTGGTTCATGGGATCACCTAATCAGTGGTGCCCGCCTTAGCCGTCGTCAAGGCCATCCATTGCAATTCACCAGCAGAAACACCGGCTTCCGTTTAGTTCGGGAGTTATGATCAACCCTCGTCTACTCTCGTCTACTCTAGCTTAATCTAGTGTAGACGAGGTTTCGGAGCCCCAAAATGAACAAATCAACCGCAACGTCAAACACCAACCAACCGATTGCCGTCGAAGTTGAAGAAGGCCGATCTTACTTATGGTGTTCCTGTGGCCGTAGCAAAGGTCAACCTTGGTGTGACGGCTCCCATGGCGGCAGCGGCTTCACCCCAGTACCTTACGAAGCACCAGCGAGCAAAACCGTGTATTTATGCGGTTGTAAAAAAACTGGCCATGCGCCAATGTGTGATGGTGCCCACAAACAAATCACCGACGTCGGCTAAAATGTTTATCGATAGGGCAAATCCAGCGCAGTACACAGATAATACATATACGCATCGGCATATTGAAAATGCCGAGCACACACCTCAGCAAAGTCATCGGCCTTAATCGCTTCGGCAGATATTGGCGCGATAGCAATAAAATCTTTACGCTTCAAATCATCAATCAAAGGATGTTCTGCATTGAATCCTCGTGGTGGACGTTTCAAGCTTTCACCACCGAGATTAAAATGCGCCGTAAAATCACTCGCCTCTTTGGCTTTTAACCAACCACGGGGGTTTTCATCGATAAAACCGCGAATTTTGCCCAATGCCGGGCCATCTGGCCGCCAAATTCCCGCACCAATAAAACACTCGTCATCGCTAATATGCAGATAAAACCCCGGCGCGTGTACATCCTTGCCCATAAAATGACGAAACTGAATACCCACATTGGTTTTATACGGAGTTTTATCTTTACTAAACCGAGCATCCCGATAAACCCGCATCAATGAACCACCCGTCTTCTTTGGCGTGGCCAAAAAGCGCGTCGAAATATCTCCTAACAACGGCTGCATTTGAGTAATAAATGCCAAAGCCGGTTCACGCACTTTGCTTTCGTAATCAGGTTTGTGTTCGTTAAACCACTCGCGGTTGTTATTGGCCGCCAACAGGCGTAAGAATTCAAAGGTCTGGTTGGAAAACATCATTCTCTAATTTTAATAGATAATCTTGGTGGTATTTATTAGGGCGATACGGAGGGATCACAATGCTCAACGTCGATAAATATCTGCTCGGCTTCCAGCAGCTCAGACAAACATTGTAACGAATTGAAAAGCCATGAAATGACGAAAGGGTCTACACTGACTATCCTTAGCAGCAACACTTGATAACATTGGCAACAATGCCCGATAACAATGCTCGATAACAGTGCCCGATAACAATGCCCAATAACAATGCCCAATAACAATGCCCAATAACAATGCCCAATAACAGTGCCCGATAACAATGCTTGATAACAACTACCTGAGATAAAATCGTCATGAACCTGACACGAAATTCAGTCAAAAATCCCGCCGCCATCGTTGTTATCGTCGCACTCATCATCGTCTTTGGCAGTATCAGTCTATTTAAATTGCCAAGCCAACTATTACCCACCATTGAACAACCACAAATTACCGTCTCCACCAACTGGCGGGCTTCTGCGCCAGAAGAGCTGGAAGCGGTGATCATCGAACCTCAAGAAAACGTATTAAAAAACACTCAAGGAGTGACTGATGTTGATACCGACATTCGTAAAGGCTTTGGTTCGATAACACTAACCTTTGAAATTGGCGCTGACATGCAAAAAGCCATGCTCGACGTCATCAACAACCTCAATCAGGCACCGCCTTTACCGCTCGATGCTGATGAGCCCGTGGTTTCCGAGGGTGCTGGCGGTGGCATTAACGCCGCTTCTTTGCTCATTCGGCCCCTGCCGGGCAATGACATCACTGATTTAGCACAGCATCAAAAACTCATTGATGACATTATTGAACCTCGTCTGGCGCGGATCAACGGCGTCAGTCAGGTTAATCTCAACAGCCGACGACCAGAAGAATTACGCATCACCTTTGACCCATTCAAACTCGCCTCACTGGGCATTCAACCCAGCCAAATATCGGCTACAATCAGCCGCGCCACGGATGTATCCGGCGGCTTTGCCGATGTCGGTAGACGTCAATATACTGTACGCTTTGCTGGTAAATATCAAATTGATACCCTCAAAGACATGATCATCGCCTTTAGCGGCGAACGTCCAATCTATTTACGCGATGTTGCCATCGTCGAAAAAACGCTGGTAGACCGCTTTGCCTTTACCCTGCGCAACGGCGCACCGGGTTATTACATCACCATTGACCGCACCAATAACGTTAACACTGTCGAACTGCTTGATCGTATCAATCAAGCACTTGATGAGCTCAATTCAGGCCCACTCAAAGAAGTCGGGCTAGCCATTGATTTAAGCTTTGATGCCTCGGTTCATATCCGCAATGCCATTGCGCTGGTATTGAGTAACCTAGGACTCGGGGTATTTTTAGCTTTAGGCGTCTTGCTATTCTTCCTGCGCGGCCTAAAAACCACGTTAATCATTGCCACCACCATTCCACTATCATTATTTATCGCATTTTTAACCCTCAATGCTTTTGGTCGCAGTTTAAACGTGATCTCCCTCGCTGGGCTGGCCTTTTCTGTCGGCTTAGTGCTGGATGCCGCCATCATAGTGCAAGAGAATATCGTGCGACTCAAGAGCCTCGGCATGAAGACCAGCAAAGCGGTATTGCGCGGGGCACAACAAGTGTCTGGCGCATTGTTTGCCTCAACGACCACCAGCGTGGCGATCTTCCTGCCGATTTTATTTATGCAGGGCATTGAAGGCCAACTATTTTCAGACTTAGCGATCACCTTATCCATTGCCGTGGTCGCTTCTTTTATTGCGGCAATCACTATTTTGCCAGTCGCCAGCCAATTTTGGCTCAAAGCCGCCGTACCACTAGACCCGTTCGAACATTACTGGGAAAAAATCACCTCACTGGTGATCCGCCTGACCAACAACGCTTTCAAACGGTTGATTTGGATCAGCAGCCTCATCGGCGGAGCCGTGCTATTAATTATCCTGCTGATGCCCAAAACCGACTTTTTACCCCGAGTGCCTATCGACGGTTTCTTTTTCTCTTTCAACATGCCGCCCGGTGGTAACATCGAAACCATTGATCAGGAGTTGGTGCCTCTGGTCAAAGCCCGTTTAGCCCCTTATATCAGTGGTGAAAAGCAACCTTCAATCAAAAATTACAACTTTTACAGTTTTGGTCCGGCTGCCAGTGGCGGTTTTATCTATGCCGAAGATCCCCAGCGAGTAGAAGAGCTGATGAACACAATCAGAACCGAAGTTTTATTTGGCCTGCCTGACACTCAGGTTTTCTTATTTCGAGGTTCGATGATCCGCATGGCTGGCGGTGGCGGAGGTCAAGGCATCAACATTGATTTGCAAGGGTCAGATATAGAAGCCTTGATGGCAGCGGCGCAAGCAGGCATGGAGGCAATTAATGAAGCCTTGCCCGGGGCTTTCCCTCGGCCTATTCCGGGTTTACAGTTAGCAGAGCCTGAATTACAGCTAATCCCCAATGATCGTCGTATAACTCAAGCCGGACTCGACAGAATGGCCGTCGCCAACGCCATTCGGGCGTTCACAGGTGGTTTATTTGTCAGCGAATACTTTGATGGCAATGACCGCATGAATGTGATCATGCGCGGCAGCCAATGGCAAACGCCAGAGCAACTAGCCGCCACCCCCATTTACACTCCACTGGCAGGCGTACAGACGATTGGCGAGCTGACGCAAATCACCCGAACCGTCGGCCCAACACAACTACGCCGGGTTGATGGTAAACGCACCATTTCGCTCTCTCTAACACCGCCAACGGGGATCACCATGGAAGAGACCCTGGCGATTATTAATGAGAAAGTTGCGCCTGTCATCAAAGCGATCTTACCAGCAGATGCCCGAATGATCTTGAGCGGCAGCGCCGACGCAATGGCTGGGGCGATCACCGACATGACGATGAACTTTCTGCTCGCCTTGCTGATTCTATTTTTGCTGATGTCGGCACTATTTAAGTCCGCCAAAGACAGTGTGCTGGTATTGCTGGTTATGCCAATGGCCATTGCTGGCGGTGTCATCGGCCTTCAAGTGTTAAACCTGTTCACCTTTCAATCGCTGGATTTATTAACCATGATTGGTTTTATCATTCTGTTGGGTTTAGTGGTCAACAACGCGATTTTACTGGTTGACCAAACTCGCAGCGCTGAAAGAGACGGATTAGACCGCCGTCGTGCCGTCGCTCAAGCAGTCCATATACGCGCCAGACCCATTTACATGAGCACCCTGACCAGCCTATTTGGCATGTTGCCATTGATGTTAATGCCCGGCGTTGGCTCCGAAATTTATCGCGGACTGGCCACCGTCATTGTCGGTGGTATGGCTATCAGCGCAATCTTTACTTTAGTTTTATTGCCTAGTCTATTGAGACTCGGTGAAGCGAGCCATTCCTCAGGTAAAGCCAGTATTTTACCCTTAGCAGCTGACCAAGCCGCCGGGCAATCGCCTAGTAAAATCGCCAGCAACAACCCATAACGCAGGAATTATTATGAACATGCCATTATTCGCCCGCCCTTTTTCTGTCGTTACACTCGCGTGTCTGTTACTGACAAGTCCACTGACATTCGCCGCCGATGCCCCGCCTGCACCGGTCAAAACCGTGCGAGTCAAACAAACCACAATAGCGCCAACGATTAATATCATGGCAACGTTGTTCAGCCAGCATCAAATTCAAATCACCGCTGCAATCAACGGCCAATTAACTTGGGTGGCCGAACCCGGCACCTATTTAACTCAAGGTGAGCCAGTCGCCAAAATGGACTTAATTCCCCTGAAACTGCAACTGGCAGAACAGCAAGCACAAGTCGACCGGGCCAAAATCAACGTCAATTATCAAAGCACCGAACTGGCAAGACTCGAAAAGCTCAAACTGCAAGATAACGCTTCTATTTTTCAAATTGACCAAACCAAATCACGTCGAGACCTAGCCCAAAGCGACATGAAAATTGCCAAACTACGGGTCCAGCAAACTAGAGATCAACTTAATCGAGCGGTTATCGTTGCCCCCTATAATGGCGTGGTTACCGAACGTTTACGCCATGCCGGTGAAGACGTCAATCGCAGCATACTAATCGCCCGAATGCTCGACACTCAACACCTCGAAGCGCGTTTATTTGTGCCATTGAAACACCTAGCCTACGTCAAATTAGGCGACAAACTAGCGCTAAGCACCAACGAATATCAGCTTGAAAGTCAGGTCAACGCCATCATCCCCTCAGCCGATCAACGCTCGCAAACCTTTGAGCTGCGCATCACCATCGACCCCAGCGCCAGCAATTACTGGGCTGCTGGTCAGTTAGTCAACGTCGCCCTGCCAATCAACAAAAGCCGCCAGTCACTAGCCGTGCACCGCGACGCCTTAATCATCCGCCGCGACGGTGTATATGTAATACGCATAGGTGAAGACAACAAAGCTCAACGCGTAAAAGTCATCGTAGGTGATGGTGATGAAGAATGGGTATCAGTCAGTGGCGACCTAAAAGATGGCGATCAGGTGGCGATCCGTGGTGCCGAGCGGTTGCAGGATGGGCAAGTGGTTGAGGTGCATTCGTAAGGTTTAAATAATGTCCTCGGTATTGATTTTACACTAACCTCATCAGCTTGTAGAGATTCCTCTGGTCTTATATAAACTATGCCTCCACATTAGCGCCGAGTTATCGGTTTTGAAAGCCCCGACATTTTATGATGGGGCTTTCTTCATTCTATGAGGCTAATTTGCTGACGACGTGACTTAAGAGCTGTTTTACCACCAAGCACGAGTGGACATTTCCCCTCAAAATACCAAAATGATGACACTAAAAGGCAGCTAATTGGTGCTGGCGAAAAATACAGCAGGGCAAGCTTTACGTAGAGTGCTAGCGATCGATGCACAACGAATGCCTACCTTTTGTTAATAAAAACTCACGTTCAAACTTATCCATAAAATCAGCAATTACGTTGAATTGTTACTATTGTACTAACTATCTACCTCTATAACTTCAATGGGGAAGCTAAATAGAGATAGTTTCCTGTATTCCTCACATATCACACTAATTTGAATATGCCCTTTCCCTGCGGTTAAGGGAATAACCGCAAATTTATTCCTAATTTCTTTATTACATGTGTGCATTAAGCTTCTCAAATAAATTTTAACAGTGTGACCTTTCGCCTTCACCCTTTGATTTATATTAACCGGTATCATTTTATCAAATGGAGAAATGATATTAGGAGTAAAAGAAGGATTAATTGCAGGAATACAAAATCTTGAATCATAGCTCAACTCTTCCTCGTATTCTTTTTGAGCTTTTTTGATAGGGCAAGGGGGAAGAATATTATTTGGTGACTCAAGTTCATCAAATTTGTTCTTTTCCATTGTAGATATAAAATCAGGAAACTCAATTACAACATTAATATCATTTGCCTTTGAGTTGCCTACATTAGTAATGTTCACTTCTGGGAAAACCGAATATTTATCTGCGTTTATGTAAAATTCTAAGGCTTTTCCGTAGTCCGTAATTTGCTCTACGGTGTAATGTCCCACGCTATTTTAACTGAATCGTCCCGCGCTAATCACAGTGGGATTATTCGTCAAAAAAAAGCCCTCGATTGGTGACACTACCAAACGAGGGCGAGATCAACTATTTCAATGTTTAAAAAGGGATCGGATCATCCGGATCGTCTTCTGACACCCTGTTCTGTTCAATTTGCGCGTCTATTTTTTCCATTTCCAGTGCTTCACGGCCTTTCACGTAGGTGTGAGTGCGGATTTCATCCGCATAATAATCCGCTATTTGGTGTGCCAGTTCATTCATCCATTGTGACAACGCGTAAGCCGCCCTAGGTGATAAATCTGGCATCACCAACCTGATGGGGGTTTTCATTTTCATCTCAATATCTCCACGGCTTCTTCAATCAGTTCGTCGGGTAAATGGTTTAACCCTTTGGACGCCGCCAGCCGCAAGGCCGCTTTCAGAATTTGACACGCCTGTCGCGGTCTGCCGCCGCAAGCCTGCCGCAGCATTTCAAACCCAGAGTCTGACAACAAGGTTTGCTGACAACCCACCGCCTTGAAGCCGTGTTCAATTAATGCGCGAAAACGGGCTGACTCAACCATTGGTTTCAGCTCAACCCGCACATGAAATCGGCTCGACAACGCCGCATGACTGGTACGATTTATCGTCTGCAACATCTGTGGTGACCCCAGCAACCACACGGTCATCAGTTCGCGTGAGTCAAAGGCAAAATTCAAAAACGCCGAGAAGTCCTGATAAAAATCCCCGGGTAGGTTTTGCGCTTCATCAATGATCCAAACGATCTGTACTTGCTTGGTATCGGCCAGTTCCAGCACCCGCGTTTTAATGTCACGCCATAATTGGGTGCATCGCCACGCGGGGGCCAGACTTAAGTTCAGCGCTAGCGTCGTGTACAAATCACGCCGACTGCAATGGGTGTCCTCCGTGTAAATAACCTGATAACGATGCGGATTCAGGGTGGCCGTCAATTGCCGTAATGCCGCTGTTTTGCCCACGCCGGGTTCCGCTGTCAGTAGACCAATCCCCGGCGATTCCAGCAGCCAGTTAAAGCGCTCTTTAAGTATCGCTAGCTGACCATCATCAAACAGCGTTGTGGTGCCTTTATCCAACGGACAACCCGTGAGTCCAAAGTGTTGCAGATACATGTCACTTCTCCTGTTTTTTCGACGGCATTGGCAAGGCCAATTTGGCGGTTTGTTGTTGCAGCGCCATCTCCACCACATTCACGGCTTTAGGCGATGACGCAGGGGTTTCGTCAGCGGGTTGAGGTCGTTGCCGCCTGCGGGTGTTATTCGCCTGACGGTCCAATGGGGTGACGGCCCCCAGCGTTTCACCTTCTGCGGACTCAACCGTTAACGGCTGCTTCGTGTGCGGGTCGATCACCAATTGAATGCGTTGCCCCATCAGTTCACACGGCACTTCATAGAATTGCCCCTCATAAGAGACGGTGCCATCCCGACGAACGGTGCGGGTAAGCCGATGATGAAATAGTTCATCAAACTGATTGGCATAACGGCCCAACGGCTGGATATGGTGCAGATCCTGTTGATAGCGCTGCAACGGCGTTAATCCATCCAGACTTTTGTGTGGTCTTTGGTGATAAACTTGCTCAAGCCAAGCCCAGAGCCGTTCATTTAACTGCGCCAGCGTATCAATGCTCGCGGGGTCAAGCTCAGTTAAAAACTGTTGGCGGAATACCCGGTGCCATCTTTCCAATTTTCCTTTGGATTCCGGGTCATATGGCCGACAATAAATCAACCGAATACCGAGGCGAATACAGATCCCTTGCAAGCTTTTAGATCGATAAGCAGCGCCATTGTCCACCACCAATTTAACCGGTAATCCGCGCTTCAATATGGCCTGCTTGAGTACGCCTTCGATATCCAGTGCCGTTTCGCCGAAACAAAAAGCACTGTGGGTTAAAAGGCGGGAAGCATCATCCATGATGGAAACCAAATAGACTTTGTGCATCGCCCCATCAAGCATCAACTTGGGACCATGCATGACATCGCCACACCACAGGTCACCCGCATACAGGGCATTGAAGCTTCTGCGTTCAACGACTTCTGTCGACTCACCGGGACGAGACAGGCCGTGTTGCTGCAACAGGCGATGAATGGTCGAGCGTTTCAGTTCGCCCTGAGTCACCAATCCGCTGTTTTCTTGTATCATGATAATGGTGTCAAGGGAGCGTTTAGGGTTGTCTTTTTTACAATCGATAATCGCTTGCTGTATGGCCCCGGACAACTTCGACAGCCCCCGGTCTTTGCGGGTCTTCGGTATCAGGGCATCAATGCCCGATTGCCGATATAAACGATACCAATGGGCAATGGTCTGCTCACTCAGGTAAACCCGTTTTGAGTCGGGAATATCATAACGTTTTGTGGCCAGTTGACGGATCGTTTGTGTCAGCTCACCGTGTTCTAGGCGTTCCCGGCTGGCCAACGGACCCAGCACAGAAAGCCGAAACAGGGCGACAGGATGAATAGTTTGCATAGTAACCTCCGAATAGATAACGAATCATCGCCTCCAGTATTCGGGTACTAGCGTCAAAAGTCATTAGTAGACTGTGTGGGGATAATAATACGTTTATTTAGGTCGGTTTCATCGTTCATTACCTGAGTGAGATTATGGGATAGGATAGCCAGCGTGGTTGATACGGCACATGGCTGTGGAAAACAGCATTCGCTTGAGGCAAGCTCGCCAAAATGCTTGAAAATCCTGATAACGGCCCAGTTCAGGGTATTGGCCGCAAAGGTGAAAGTAATGGTGGAGAAATGCGTACTGCAATCCTTGCCACCATCGGTAGAGTGTTGATATTTCAGGGGTTTGTGGGTATTGAGGCTGTGACAGGGCTATCCGATTGCAGACATCCATGAGACTCAATCCACAAACTAACAGGGTAAACGCAATCTGTTGCATAGCCCAGTGATACCAGCGCAGCGGTGAAATATATTCGGGTAATACGGAACAGGTGCGCCCACACCCTTCATTTGGGCAGTAAAAACGTGGCACAGGGGCAGAACACCCGACGCCCTGTTCGCACTTGGCATTGCGGTAATACACGCCGTGTCGCCACAGACCACTTTTACCACAATGGGGGCACCGCTCAGGTCGATAGCGCTCAGGATCGTTAAGAAAAGTCGAAAGATGTTGATCAAGATTATGGATGTCTGACAAAATGAGTTTCATGGCTGATCCTTGATGGCTTTTTTGTTTAGTGTCGTAACTTACAAAATAGCGGATGGATCAGCCTTCTTCACTTTTGGCGAGGATATTTCTCACTATTTTGGTGGATTGTGACAACAAAGACCCAATTTAACGTGGGATATTGGGTGGGGATCAGTTCGTTATATTAAGAGACGTTACATACGGTAGGCAAGCCAAAATTATAATTATCTATCGCTGAATCGGTAACTAACGATCTTAGTTCATCAGGGACATCATCCAGAGAAATCGACTTAGGAACCTTTGGTTCCCATTCCTTTAAGGTATTGGGATACTGTAACTTTAGCCACTCATCATCACAAATTTGCACTTCAATTATTGGTTTTTCATCAATTAGTTGATCTTCCAGTTTTTTAACTCGTTCCCGTAGTCTTCTATTTTCATTACTTAGCTCCACAAACTCATTTGATAGGGCTGTCGACACACCTTCATTCCCTCGAATCCAGCCTAATTGTGGCTTTCTTCCAAACATCTTAGGCAACGCGACGGCTACTTTGGTAGTCAAATCATCAATACTCTCCCAAAAGCTACACATTTTGTTCTCTGTCGCTTTTCTAATAAATGCATCCAACTTTTCATTCATTTCTACGGAGGATTCTCGTTCATTATCCCGTAACGAAACATCTCGATTTCTAACGAAGGCCATAATTGGAATTCCTTTTTCTCTTGCATAATCATACTCTTTTTCAGTGTAGCTGATTCCTTTCGATGTAAGTGAACCATACTTATGACCAATAATAACAACATAGTAGTCAGTACAATTGATCATTTCTTGAATAATTGCCCACTGCTCATCATCATCTGCACTAAACATTTCCATACCTAAAGGAAAATGATAAAGGTTAAGAATAGTCTCAATTACCCTCTCTCTTGCTTCAATTAAATCTTTATACGTTGAGCTGACAAAAACTTGGTACTTTTTCTCGTTCATATTTATCGCTTTAAAAATTATGGAGAGTTAGCCACTTATTGTGGGTACTAATGTTTTTCTACTTGTACATTAGCATGTAGCATGTTGTCATATGCAACAATTGCAATACAAGAAGTCTTAAAATTTATTTGACAATTGACATGCGCAGTACCAAAAAAACACTAATACGTTGTTTTTATATACAATATAAAAATGTTTCCACAAAGCGTTATTTAATGGATAAAACATGATACCCAAAGAAGAAAGATATACCTATGCAATTCAAAAGTTTCTGATTGCCAACCCAACACTGCAAAACGAATTAAATCAGTTAGACCCAAACACTGCCCAAAATTTAGGAGTGAGTCTTGTTGAATATCGGGAATATAAATTATCAGAGGAATTTACCGACCATGCGAAAGCGATAGGCAAAGACATTACCGATTTAATCATCGATTTGTGTGCGAAAAATGAAATAGACAGGCAAGCAATGATATTGGAAGATCTCCGGGATAGAGCGTCAAGTTTGGGTGTCGAATGGGAGGATTACAAAGCTCTCAATGGACTATAAGTGCCTAACGATAACCTTTGGTATGAAGGAACACTTTCATGAATACAACTGTCGCACCTAATAAAGCGGGATGACAGAAGTTGTTGACATTAATCACTAACAACCTCAAAGATGGCGATCAAGTGGTTGAGGTGCATTCGTAGAATGAATCGGTGTAATTTTAAAATAAATGCTACCTGCCATCACTTGCACATTCATTATAAACGCTTATAAT
This sequence comes from Alteromonadaceae bacterium, assembly GCA_965277695.1. Taxonomy (GTDB): domain Bacteria; phylum Pseudomonadota; class Gammaproteobacteria; order Enterobacterales; family Alteromonadaceae; genus JABSOG01. The sequence goes on along the minus strand of CBDIDQ010000033.1, from coordinate 349,946 downwards.
AGAACTGTTGGTACAGACCGGAACCATTTATGGGGTATCAATGTCGGATAAGATCGCAGATTTTATCTCCTAGCCAGAGAGCAGGATAATCAAAGACTAGACCGATTAACCTTAAATAAACAGGCGCTTTTAGCGCCTTTTTATTTGTCTTGATTTCACATTCGGCAATATCACATCTACACCAATTTTTTACCATTAAGTTTATGAAATATGATATTTTTCCATTTATAAGCTTTACCTCTCGGTAACATTGGACGACCCCAAGTACTAACTTCATAGGCAGAAACAATGGTGAGCTTCACTGTATTCTCTTCGCTTTCTGATTTTCTCAAGTCCATAAAGATTGCATAATCATGTAAATCGAGATAAAAAAATTGCTCTCTGCGCTTTTTAGTTCGAAAGGCAACAACATAACCTTCAGTGAGTTGTTGCTCGATGATTAATGGAAGTTGTCGACTAAGCTCATAACGTTCCTGACAAAAATAACGAGTTTCATTACGAAAATGAATTTCCTTACCATTACCCTTATCATCAGTAAACACATGAAATCCATAAAACACTTTAATTGTAACAAATACACCGCTTATTAGTATTTTGAAGGTATATGGATGAAGATGTGTCAGCAAATATGTTTTTTTGCCTTCAACGATTGAATTCCAGTACATTTGTTACACCAATTGTTTGTTGTTGACGCTTTCGACAAATATAAATCCCATAAGTATGTCCACCGTCAATATTATAGTGAAGATACCTAATGTCGGCTGGATTATTACAAATAAGGTATTGAAGTTCAACTTCCAAATTAGACACAAATGATAACGTTCAAATAATAGATAGCTCCTCCTAATATCAGCATAAATTAATTATAACGATGATCAAGTAACAATTCAGATATAATCAAATCCGGCAAACAAACCCGATCTCTACCATTATTTTTAGCCAGGTAGAGCTGTTGGTCTGTGGCTTTAATTAAATCAGCGGTGCTCATCGAGTCTTGGGGGATAACAGTGGTCAAACCGATGCTAACAGTAACAATGGATTTTGGGCTGTTTTTATTAGGGAAGTTAAGTTGTTTTACCGATTCAAGCATGGATTCAGCAATAACCAGCGCATCCTGACTATAAGTGTTGCCCAATACCACCACAAACTCTTCACCACCATAACGGGCACAGATATCGCCGGGCCTGTTGGCATATTGATTCAGTTGTTCACTCAACAGTTTAAGGCAGTCATCGCCGACTTGATGGCCATAATCATCATTGAGACGTTTGAAAAAATCAATATCAATCATCAGTAATGACAACGGCAGCATGAGCCGTTTGCAGCGATTCCACTCATCATTGATAAATTCATCAAAGCGGCGGCGGTTAGCAATATTGGTTAAACCGTCTAAACGTGCTAATTCCAGCGCCTGATCTTCAACCCGTTTACGACTGCTAATGTCTTGATGGATAATAATAAAATAGGGAGTTTGCGCTAACATGGAGCGAGAAACCTGCATCATAAACCAGCGATATTCGTCCTCACTGTGGCAGGGGTATTCCAACTCAAAGTGATCTATTTGGCCGCTGATCATCTGTTCAATACCATGGGATGCAGCCAAACCAAATTCATCGCCATTGGCGGCGGCATCCTGACAGACCTTTAGGTAGTTCACCGTATGCCAGTGGATATCAGTTAAACATCCATTTTTCTCGCCATAGCTCAGCCAACTATGGTTGACAAACTGGATCTGTCCATGCTGATCGATCACCGCAATATGATGCTCAATACTATCAAGCACCATAGTTAAAAAATCATTTGAGTTGAGCAACGCTTGGCTCCATGACTGACTTGTCTGAGGACACTGTGTTAATTTAGCTTAGTTGATTGGGTGTTATTGTCAAAATAGCCAAACACCAAACCGAACCGCTAAAAAATCAACGTAAACCTAGCCCCGCCAGCCTCAGACTGGCTCACCATCACATTACCGCCGTGGGCAATCATCACTTGCCGAGTTAACGCCAAACCGACCCCAGAACCCTCACGCTTGGTGGTATAAAATGGCACAAAAATCTGCTTGCGAATAGCTTCTGGAATGCCCGGACCATTGTCTGATACTTCAAGCAAGACGTAACCCCGCTGGTTCATCCGTCCGCTCAAAGTGACTTGAGGTTTATTGTCACCTTCCCCTGCACTTACCTCTTTACTTGCCTCTTTACCTGCGATGGCTTGCTCAGCGTTTTTTAGCAGGTTAATCAATACCTGTTCGAGCATGTCGACATCGGCGACCAATGACAAGCTTTCGGGTATCACCTTAATCGTTAACTCAACCCCTTTCGCTGCCCAGTCAGTAACAAACAGTTTTTCGACTCGCTGACATAAATCACTCAACAATAACGACTGTTTTTGTGGTTTTGGCAACTGACTCATACTGCGATAACTTTGCACAAATTGCATCAGGCTATCTGAACGGCGGGCCACAGTATCAACGGCTCGATGAACATCTACCAGTTCTTCGGCTACTTCATCAGCACTGGCATTGGTGTTCAACTTAACGCGCACATCATCCACCAGATCCGCTGCGGTTTTTGCCAATGACGCCACCGGAGTGATGCTATTCATGATTTCATGGGTCAACACACTGACCAAATCCTGCCAGGCTTGTAACTGCACATCGTCCAGCTCACTTTGAATGTCTTGCAGGCTGATCAGGTTTTCGCACAGATTACCGGTGATAATTTGCGTCATCACTACAGTCATTTGTCGCTCGACACCATCAAATGCAAAACCCACCAGCTGCCGACGCCCCGGTGCAAGGTCTTTAATCGCCTCAGCAAAACCAGCACCAAAAGCCGTTAAATCTTCAACCTTGTTGACATTCACCGCAGCAAACAACTGACGAGCCGCATTGTTGTGCAATTGAATTCGACCATCGGGGAATAGCGATAACAAGGGCACTGGAATATGTTCAGTCAGCGATTTGAGCTGGCGTAATTGACTTTCTTGCTGCTGACGGTCATGACTAAAGCGCTGCATAATCTCACTGAACGCTTCGCCCAACTGAGCAAAACCAGCACTGTTACCTTGCCTCTTACCTTGCCTCTTACCTTTATAAGGTTCGACAGCTTGAAAACTCTGGCCAAAATCGTCATAGCGCATCGCAGCCAAAAACCGGGTTAATTCTGCATTGGTATTACTGACATAACGATAAAGTTCAAATACCAGCGCCGTAGTGATCAGCGTCATCAACAAAGTAACCGCATAATAACCGGGGGCGATGAACGCAGCACTGAGGCCGATTAAAGTGATAGTAAGCAGCACCACGCGAACCACCAGCATTAATGCAAAACGATTAGAAACCATATTTTTCAATCCGACGATACAGCGTGGCTCGGGTCAATCCCAAAGCTTTTGCCGCTTTGCTGATATTGTATTGATGTCGCTGCAATGCGCTTTCAACCAGTCGTTTTTCCATCTTTTCTAAATCCAAATCATCTGATATTGCCACGGTAGCGACTGACTCTACAGGCACTTGTGCATCAGAGACTACAGCTGCAACAGCATCAAGTTGCAAATCAGCGGCTGCCAATTCACCACCCTCAGACAAAATCACCGCCCGCTCCACCGCATGACGTAAAGCCCGAACATTACCCGGCCAATCATAATTCTGAGCGGCTGCAAGGGCTTGAGTTGACAGTGATTTCTCGGCTTTGCGATATTTGCGGGCATAGAGCTGCGCATAATGGCTGGCGATTTGCGGGATATCTTCTAACCGTTGGCGTAACGGCGGTACGGTAATTTCAACGGTATTGAGGCGAAACAACAAATCTTGTCTGAACTTTTGCTCGTCACTTAACGCTTGTCGAGAAATATTAGTCGCAGCAATAACCCTGACATCAATATCAATGGCCTGATTAGCACCCAACGGGGTGACTTTTCGCTGCTCCAACACCGTCAGCAATTTGGCTTGAAGATGCAGCGGAATATTGCCAATTTCATCGAGAAACAAGGTGCCGCCATTGGCTGCGACCAAACGACCGATGCGATCTTTATTGGCTCCGGTAAAAGCGCCTTTGTGATGGCCAAACAGTTCAGATTCAAATAGCGTTTCAGACAATGCGCCCAAATCAACCGACATAAACACATTGTCACAGCGCAGGCTGTGTTGATGAAGTTCACGGGCTACCAATTCTTTACCAGTGCCATTCTCGCCAATAATCAATACGTTAGCATCAGTCGGCGCGGTACGGCGAATAAGCGAGTGCACCACTTCCATCGCCTGCGACGTGCCCAGCAGGTTTTGATCGACACCTTTTGATGCCTCCACTAACACTTCGTTACTGTGCTTTAAACGTGTCGCCTCTGAACGACTTTGATGTAACTGTACCGCCGCAGATAAGGTGGCGATGACTTTCTCGTTTTGCCACGGTTTGGCAATAAAATCAGTCGCGCCATGCTTCATCGCCTCTACCGCGATATCGACGCCGCCATGAGCGGTGATCATCACTACAACGGCATCCGGATCAATAGAAAGTATTCGTTTTAACCACACAAAACCTTGTGCGCCACTACTCTCCCCCGGCGAAAAGTTCATATCCAGCAATACCGCATCAAAGCTTTGCTCAGCCATCACCAGTGGGATGTTTTCAGGCCGATCACAGGTCACCACCCGAGAGAAATGCCGTTTTAACAGCAACTCGGCGGCGATTAAAATATCTTCGTCGTCATCAACAATCAACAGTCGTTTTTCGTTATTCAAACCTTGCCCCTTACTTCTTGGTCATATCTTGACGCCCATTTACCACAAAAAACAAAAGCGTTAAAATCATTCTTTTGCTGTAACCATTCAGCATAATTGTTGATTTTGTGGATAAATGACGTTGAAGTTCATTTTTACGGCTAACTTAGGTAGGAGTGAGCTCCAGCTCACGATTAAATGGCGTAGCCATTTAAAAAATGTTGCGCCTTCGGCACAAATCACGAGCTGGAGCTCGTTCCTTGACAAGTTATCCACAAGCTGAATAGTTACCTTTTGCTTTTGATCTTCTCCGTGTCCTCTGTGCCTCCGTGGTGGAAATGCTTTTGCTTTTAAAGAACAAAGCGCTCCAAAAACCTGAAAAGCCCAGCGGACATATAACGGCGTTGTTGCCGCCCTTCAACATGTTATGTCCCATTCCTTTTTAATCACCACAGAGGCACAGAGAACACAGAGGAAAAACAAGGTCAAAATCAACAACCTTAAAACACTCATTTTTTGTCTTTTGCTTTTGATCTTCTCTGAGGCTGTCACTGTTCATAAATATACAATGACTGTTCGGATTTATACACTTTTTACTGTCCAGTTTTGAACAGTTTATCTCGATCTAAATTTAAATTCAGTATTATCAATGGGTTATCTATTGGCACAGGCTTTGCTCTATGGTTGTTACAGTAAATACAGCAAAGAGGCAGTCAAATGACGCTCAACACACAATCCGGCACACAAGCTAACATACAAGCCAACACTCCACCTGCTACTCAAGCGAACATAGCCGATACCGCGCTGAAATTCGCCGCGCGGTTTTGGTTTGCGGTCGCCGTCGTCGGCCAAATGATATTTGTTTATTACATTATTGCCTATTATGGTACATCAACATTGCAAGGTGATTTTGATAAGTGGAATAAAGTACTGCCGCACGGTTATATTCCCGGCGATGTGCTGGGTAATATTGCTGTCGGCCTGCACATTTTGATGGCCGCGATCATTACTTTAGGTGGACCGTTACAACTCATTCCGCAAATTCGCAACCGTTTTCCCACCTTTCACCATTGGAATGGCCGGGTTTTCATGGTTACCTCATTCATCGCCTGTATCACCGGTCTTTACATGGTTTGGTGGCGTCAGGATGGCACCCTTTTAAAACACCTTGGTATTAGTTTTAACGCCGTTTTTGTGATTCTCTTCGGCGTGTTGGCGTTGCGATACGCCATTGCCCGCGAAATTCCCACTCACCGCCGCTGGGCACTGCGATTGTTTTTAACGGTCAATGGGGTGTGGTTCTTTCGAGTCGGATTGATGTTATGGATATTCATCAATAAAGGCCCAGTGGGTTTCGATCCAAAAACCTTCACCGGACCTTTTCTTACTTTCCTTGGTTTTGCTCAGTATCTTATTCCCCTTGCCGTACTTGAATTGTATTTTCGCACTCAAGCCCATGCAGGTCCCATAGGTCGATTAGCGATGGCTATCACGCTGGTGATATTAACTGTTGCGATGGGTGTCGGTATATTCGTTGCCAGCATGAATATGTGGTTGCCACGGATATAATTAATAGTTAACAATGAAGAATTAACAACCAAGCCAACCACGAGAAGTTATGCTGAAATTAGATAATATTCATAAAACCTACCGTACCGCAACAATGGCGACGGTCGCCTTAAACGCGGTCAATATTGACGTCGCTGAAGGCGAATTCATCGCCATCATGGGGCCGTCCGGTTGCGGTAAATCCACTTTACTCAATATTATGGGTTTGCTGGATACCCCTGACAGCGGCGAATATCGCTTTATGAATAATGAACTCAGTCACCATAGCGAAAAACAATTAGGGCAACTGCGCAAACAGCACATTGGTTTTATTTTTCAACAATTTAACCTGCTTGATGAACTCTCGGTTGAAGACAATATCGAACTGGCGTTGCTCTATCATGATATTGGCCGGGGCGAACGCAAACAGCGGGTGTTGGCAGCTATGGACAGAATGGGCATTGCCCATCGTGCCCAACATTTACCTTCACAATTATCTGGCGGACAACAACAACGTGTCGCCATTGCTCGGGCTGTTGTGGCCGATCAAACGCTGATTTTGGCCGATGAACCCACAGGTAATCTCGACAGCAATCAAGGTCAGGAAGTAATGGAAATGTTGCAACAATTAAATCAGGCAGGCACCACCATTGTCATGGTTACCCACTCATCAGCCCACGCCGATTACGCCAAAAGAACCATTAACCTGTTTGACGGACAAGTGATCACCCAAAGTTTGCGGGCAGTCTCTTAGCCATGGTTAATCTCCGCTTGGCGCTAAAACACTTGGCCAAACAGCGCTTATATGCACTCATCAACATTGTCGGTCTAGCCCTTGGATTGGGTGTTTTTTTGTTTAGCACCCTGGTTGTCAGTTACGAGAAAAATCACGATCATATGTTTCCTCAGCGAGGGCATATTTTTACTGTCGGCAGTGTATTTGCCGCGACTTCTGGGGAGTCTATTCGCGAATACCCCAACGCCCGGTTGGCCTATGCGCCGTTATTCGCCGCCCAAATTAAAGCTGCACAACGAGTGGTTCGATCAGTTCACCGCGAGCAGGTGCTTTCAGTTAATAATCATCATTATTATCAAAGTGTTCGCTTTACGGACCCCGGTTTTACCCGACTTTTTGATTTCAAATATCTTCATGGCAACCGCACCGCACTAGATGATCCTCATCGCCTTATAATCACCGCAACGACAGCAAAAAAATTGTTTGGTCGCGTTAATGTGCTCGGCGAAAGCGTTTATTTAGATCATAAACTCAATATGCAAATTGGTGCAGTGATAGAAGATGTCGCCCCAGACAGCCACTTTAATTCATCATTTATCCCCAACTCCAAGTTAGCAGCCATTGCTTCAATCGACGCTTTGACTGAGCTGGGTGGTTTTGATCAACAAAGCCAATGGAGCACTCTTTTCCCCAACGATATGACCTACATTTTACTACCCCATAACCTCGATAAGGCTTGGTTACAAACCCAAGTCAATGCCGTTGCCGCCCGCCATACTCCCGCCAAAGAACTCGAATATATCAGTGCGCTAAAAGTACGCCCGCTGATTGAAGCCAATACTCAAATCTGGGATTCATTGGGGTTTCCGGTGCTTAACACCATTCAATTGTTGGGCCTGCTGGTGTTACTCATCGCCTGCGCCAACTATACCAATTTAGCGACAGCACAAAGCTTTGGTCGCACCCGAGAAGTCGGTTTACGCAAAACCTTCGGTGCCGGGCAATTACAGCTATTAACCCAATTTCTGCTCGAAAGTCTGATGCTCGCCGCCATTGCCATGTTGTTGGCAATGTCCGCCATCGAACTGGTACTGCCCAGTTATAATCACTGGACTGGTAAAAACCTTTCGCTTGATTACTTTGAAATACTGCCGAAGTTAGTACTCACTACTATCATCATGGCATTATTAGCAGGCGCTTATCCTGCTTATTTGATCACTCGTCATAATCCGATTGACGCTTTGCACCACATGCCATTGAAGGGGGGTAAAGGCAGCCGCTTTCGCAACCTGATGATCACCACTCAATTTGCCATCTCAACTTTCATTCTTGCGTTGGTAATGATCATCTACTTTCAAAATATCAAAATTCAGTCATTCAGCGAAGAGTTCCCCAAATTTACTGTCGCTGTGCTGGCACGAGTCGACCGGCCAGAAATACTCGAAAAACACCAAACACTAAAACAACAATTAAAAGCATTACCTAGCGTCCAAAACGTGACTTTTTCTAGCGGAGTACCTTTCTCAGTCAGTGACGGTTCCCGCTCAGTCACTGCTAAAGAAGGCGACAAAAAGTCCGCTTTTAAATTGCGCATGGTATCTGTCGATGCCGATTTTATTTCGACATACGGGATTAAACTGTTAGCCGGACGTCCATTTGATATGAATATTGCTAATGATAATTTTGCCCAAGAAACCCGACAACTCAACCTAGTAGTTAATCAATTGGCTGCTCAGAAATTAGGATTTTACAACAAGGGCAAAACGGATAATAACCAGATCATTGGCAAAACCTTTTATAAAATCGCTGACGACAAAAACCCCGATCCTCGTCAATACAAAATTATCGGGTTGATGCCAGATCAATACTTTCTCGGTTTACACCAGAAAATGCCGCCATTGGCCTTTTTCATCAAACCGCAAAGCCATAAATATGCATCTGTCAGAATAAATGACAAAAATTCAAATCAGACACTTAGCGAAATTGACCAGGTATGGTCTAGCGTCATCAGCGGTTATCCTATTCAACGCACTTGGCTAGATTCGTATTTCAAACTGTTTTTTCGCATCCCGCTGATGATTAACCAAGTCATCGCCATTTTTGCCAGCGTTGCTTTGGCACTCGCCCTGACCGGATTATTCGGCTTAGCCGCCTTCATGGCCCAACGCCGTAGCAAAGAAATTGGCCTGCGCAAAATCATGGGAGCCAGCATCAGCCAGATTGTTCGACTGTTAATTTGGCAATTTTCCCTGCCCGTGATCTGGTCCTTACTCATCGCGATCCCACTGGCCTATTTTGCCTCAGCGATTTACCTCGATTTTTTTCAAGAACAAATCAGCTTTGTCATCCCCATCATCATATTAGCCAGCATCATTGGCATTTTGACCGCCTGGTGTATCATCGCCATCCATGCCATTCACGTTGCTAACGCGACGCCAATGCAGTCTTTGCGATGTGAATAACCCCTACACTGAACTTAGGCAGTATTAAAACACTAACCATGGCACAACTCATCGCCGATGATGCCAAACCAATACGCCAAAGAGGTCGCTGATGAGCGCTCTTTTGATTTAATTAACACTGACATCACTAAACAAATCAAAAGCTTGCAGTAAATAAACCTTAAGCGTGTCCGAATCAGTACCGAAAGTCTATTGGCAAGCTCAGCAAATCAGCGTATGATCCGCCGGATTAATAATTACGAGTCAATCCTGATGTACACTGATTATATTGATACACCTTTAGGTCTAATGGAATTCAAAGCATCTGAGCTAGGCATTACCCAACTCATTTTTTGCGGTGATGTAAAACAAACAGTCAAACCCAATCAAATAACCGACAACTGCAAACAGCAATTAAGCGAATACTTCGCAGGTTCGCGTAAAGTATTTGATTTACCGCTGGACCAACACGGCACAGACTTTCAACAATCCATCTGGCATTGCTTATGCCAAATCCCCTTTGGTCAGACCCTTTCTTACCTCGATATTGCCAATAAAATAAACAATCCAAAATCAGTTCGCGCGGTGGGTGGTGCCAATGGCAGAAACCCCATCAGCATTATCGTCCCCTGCCACCGGGTGATCGGCAGCAGTGGAACGCTGACCGGTTATGCTGGCGGTATTGAGCGTAAATTATGGTTGTTAAAACACGAAGGCATTGCAGTGAAAAATAACAAACAAAACAATGCGTTGGATGTACAAGATGTGTTTCATACTAGGCAGGGTAAAACGCAGTACTTGAAATAAATAGTTTTAAATAGAAACAACAATTAACGCCTCATATTAACGAGGTTAAAACCTCGTCTACGGTAAAGTTGATGCGACGTAGACGAGAATTTACAAATCAACTTTTACAAATCAATGATAGTCCCTTCTTTAGCCAATAAAAACTCTGTTTCAGGCAAATTATCTCTGCTCATAACTTCGGCAAAAATGGCATCAAGTTGATCATCTGTGCGAGTGGGGTCGTGGTGAGTAAAATGTAATTGCTTAACCTTGGCAACCCGAGCCAGTTCAATATTGGTTTCAAAGGTGCCATGACCCCAGCCCTTTTTAGTCGGGTATTCTGTCATGGTATATTGTGAATCGGCGATCATCACATCAGCATCTTTAATGAAATCCACCAACAACATTTGTTGATCATTAATCAATTCTTGATAGTTATCATATTCCTCATCTTCGATGTCATAGATGTTCGCAGGCGGCTCGTAATCACCGGTAAAGAAGAATTTTTTATCGTCTTCTTCAACCTTATAACCAAAATTCAACACCGGATGATTGGTGACTATCGAAGTGACTTTGGCAGTACCGACCTGAACTGACTCACCTTCTTTTAACTGATGGTAATTAATGGTCGCTGCCAATTCACATTCTCTAACCGGAAAATAACAATATTCCATTTGTTGTGACAAAATAGAGCGCAAATCCTTCATATACACCGGATCAAACGAACCGTAAATATCAATGGTATTGCCGGGGATAAATAAAGGAAGGAAAAAAGGTAAACCTTGAATGTGATCCCAATGGGTATGAGTAATGAAAATATTCACTTTAACTGGCAAGTGCGCCAACAGCTCATTGCCTAATTGGCGTATCCCCGTGCCGCCATCAATAATGATGATCTCCCCGCTACTAGCGCGAATTTCATGACAGGTAGTATTGCCGCCATATTTTACCGTATCTGGTCCGGGCACCGGAATAGATCCTCTTACACCACGCAAAGTAATCTTCATAGTCACGCTTCTTATCGTTTAGGTTGTTAGCTCACACTCACAAAAGACTGGGCTTTTTTAATTTCATTATCGAGATTCTCTAACGAATCAGCGACTTCTAGCATCGGAGCACCCAAATAATCCTCGATTTGCTTCGGCAAACGAGGCAATACCTGACCACTATTGTTGATATAGTGATTCACCTGATTGGCCGCAATAATCGCTACCAACAAGGTATTTCCACCATAATCATTAACCATAGCATGATGAGCACGAATACATTGACGCAGGTTTTCTGGCAGTTTCCACTCTTTTGCCACCAGCGAGCCCAACTGACAGTGATCAATCCCTAACATCTCTTTCTCTACCTTATATAACGGGATTTTTTCAGTTTCAGATTTAATCAGCACTTCTTTGTAATCAGCGGGAAAAAAATGGGCAAACAACACTTTGCCAATATTATGTAATAATCCAGCAACAAAATAATCAGCCTGCTCATTAGGCGGTACCCGATGCTTATCTGCCAGCATTTTGGCAATCACGCCCACCGCCAACGAATTCTTCCAAAAGGCATCCATATCCAAACCCGCATCGTTTTCTTTAGGCAACACACCCGACATAGCAACGCTGATAGCCACATTCTTAATCGTATTCAAACCGACGTAAACCACAGAATGTTGCACTGATGTGACTTCTTTTGCCAAACCAAAAAAAGCCGAATTAACGACTTTTAATACTTTAATAGTGAGAATGGGGTCGCGTTCAATCACCCCAACCAGTTTTTTAGGTGGGCAATCAGCTCTTGATGTCAGGGCAATAATTTGATTAACACTTTGCGGGAAAGCAGGAATAGTATCAACAATCTCAAGCAGTTTCTTTCGATTTAACGCCATTTTTTATCAACTTTCATTTCGTTTTCAGCGATTCTTTACCGTAATTTTATCAGTATAGTTTAAAGCCGACAGGATAGATAAATACTGGCAATAAAAATGTCATAATCGCCGTTTTAATCCTTATTTGGTCAACTCTCTAATAAGCTATTTCATTAACTATTTCATTAACTATTTCATCAACTAGCTCATACAGACATTGCCCCATAACTCGTTAAGCGATCAGCCCGAACGTTTCCATTAGGTTCCCATAAGGCGTTGATATTGCTGCTTTTTCACTATTTTTGCTGAAAAACCAGCCATTCATCGCAAAAAAACCACAGTGATTGAACTTTCCTCATACAGCCAGACTCTTAACCTTACACTTTTAATCACTCTCATTCCGTGCTCCAGGTGTATTATGAAAAGCTACAATATTTTGACCTTCCTCTTATCAGTGATCAAGCATCACGGCTTTAGTGGAGAAAAAGATCTACAAGCCTTTGTTAATGTCTCAGTGGATGAATTAAAAAAGCTGGTAGAACAATTAATCAGACTCGGTTCTTTAGATCAGAAACTAGTGGAATACGCCCGCCGGACTGGTGAAAATGTCCAGCCGCTCTTAGCCTAAGTAACCTAAGTAGCTTAAGTGGTTAAGGTGGTTAAAAGTGGCTTAAGTAGCCTAAAACAGCATTAATCTGTTATCTTGGCTAGCAACTTTCATGACCTAAGCCATTTACAACCATGACTAATCCTGTCACCTTTTTACCTGGCCTGATGTGTGATCAACGACTGTGGCAATCCACTTGGCCACTGCTGTCTGACGCCATCACACCTAAGCATATTCAATTTGCGCTCAGCCCTGACATCCAGTCTATGGCGAGCGATGTTGATCAGCATCTAGCACTAGCACCTCATCAATCGAAGCAAGTCATTGATTTAGTCGGATTTTCGATGGGTGGTTATGTCGCCTTACATTACGCGCTGAATTATCCCGGCAAGGTAAAACGCTTGGTGATTATCGCCGCCTCAGCCTGGGGATTAACTGACGAAGAACAAAAACAGCGGCTTCACATCATCAACTATATAAAGAAGAATAATTATAGCGGCATCGCCAAACAGCGTATTGCCCAGTTTGTCCACCCAAGCCACATCAACGACCCGGTTGTTGATGTTATCCGTGATATGGACAAATCACTAGGCAAAGAGACTTTAGTTGCTCAAATGCAAGCCAACACTGACCGCCCATCGTTAGCCGAACAATTAAACCAATTAGACATCCCGGTATTGATCATTGGAGCCGTAGCCGATCAATTGGTCAGTAAACGAGATTTACAATTAATGGCTGACAACATTCCCAATGGCCAACTTGAACTACTTGATCACACCGGTCACATGATCCCGCTTGAAGCGCCACAGCAACTTGCTGAACAGTTAAATCAATTTCTGGTTTAACCGTCATTTGACCTGTCTGTCGAAACCCTGCACAATAGCCGCTCTTTTTATTGAGGGTTTCGAGTCAATGATAAAATCTGCCAAAGTCTTTTTGCCAAGCATCGCGCTAGTCGCATTAACAGCTAGCTGCATTGTCACTAATGCAGCAGCGAGCACAGCGCACCCAGTGCAATCGCATCATCAATCCGCAGCAAAGCCAGATTATCACCTCGGTCCTATCACGCCCACCGATTTATTGACCCGCTTTAAAGTTTTCGCCAAAAACAAAGCCGCTGACCAAACGCCTATCAGCGATTTAGAAGTACAAAATTTAGCCAATCATCTAAACCATAAAAACATGGTGGTAGTATTTGGCACTTGGTGCCATGACAGTCAACGCGAGATACCTCGTTTATTGAACTTACTCGATAAGGTTAACGCTCAACATGCAGATATTGACTTTGATATTGAGTTTATCGCCGCCGCGCCTTCTCATAAACGTGATAAAGCGCTGATCGAAAAATACCATATCACTTCGGTACCCACCATTATGTTATTTGACAAAGGCGCAGAGCAAGGGCGGGTGGTAGAACATACCGAACTGAGCTTGGCAGCTGATATTGTTAATATGAAGCTTTAGATTGAGGTTATAAATAAAGCTGGGCACAATAGCGCTTGTGCCCATCACTTAGTTTTGATTAAACACCATACTTGCTGCGATAATCATTAACTTGGGTCAAATGTGCAGCCATCTCTGGCTTATCTTGCAGATAACTAACCAAGTCTTCGAGTGTCACAATAGCAATCACTTTAGTCGTAAAATCTCGTTCAACTTCTTGAATAGCCGACAATTCAGCTTTACCCTTTTCTTGGCGGTCTAAAGCAATCAGCACACCAGATAAATCAGCACCATTGGCTTTAATGATTTCCATTGATTCACGTATAGCGGTGCCTGCGGTGATCACGTCATCTACCAGCATAATTCGGCCGTTCAATGCCGATCCGACCAAACTACCGCCTTCTCCATGATCTTTCTTTTCTTTGCGATTAAAGCAATACGGCATATCAATATCGTGATGATCCGCCAAAGCCACCGCCGTGGTGGTGGCAATAGGAATACCTTTGTATGCCGGGCCGAATAACACATCAAATTCGATGTTAGCATCGACTAACGCAGCGGCATAAAAACGCCCTAAACGGGCCAAATCGCGACCCGTGTTAAACAATCCCGCATTAAAGAAATAAGGGCTTTTTCGCCCTGATTTCAACGTGAATTCGCCGAACTTAAGCACCTGTTTCTCTAGTGCAAACTCAATAAACTGGCGTTGAAAATCTTTCATCATTTCACCTCTATTTGCGCCAAACTTGTTTAAGCCAAAGCTTGTTTTTGAATATCGATGATTTCGCGTAAAGCGTGTTTTGAGACTTCCATCATCTGTTGCAGCTCTTCTGGGGTGAAAGGTTCGCCCTCAGCAGTCCCTTGAATTTCAATAAATGAGCCAGCTTCAGTCATTACTACATTCATGTCAGTTTCAGCTTCTGAATCTTCGAGGTATTCTAAATCAGCAATAACTTCGCCTTTATAGACACCAACAGATACCGCAGCAATCAGCTGTTTCAACGGGTTGGTTTTGATAATGCCTTTGGTGCGCATGTACGAGAGTGCATCGACCAATGCCACGCAGGCACCAGTGATAGAAGCGGTTCGTGTGCCGCCATCAGCTTGGATAACATCGCAATCGACGGTGATGGTGTTCTCACCTAAGGCTTGTAAATCCACTGCTGCGCGTAATGAACGGGCAATTAATCGTTGGATTTCCATGGTACGTCCGCCTTGCTTACCGCGAGCGGCTTCGCGATTCATCCGGGTGTGAGTTGAGCGTGGCAACATGCCGTATTCAGCCGTCACCCAACCTTTGCCTTTACCCTTCATGAAACGTGGCACACCTTCGTCAACTGAAGCTGTACACAAAACTTTGGTATCGCCAAATTCTACCAATACAGAGCCTTCGGCGTGCAGGGTATAATTACGGGTAATAGTAACAGGACGGATTTGGTTGGCAGTTCTTTCGCTTGGACGCATAGAAGACTCTCAGTAGGTTAAAAAAGTTTGGGTCGATATTTTCCCGGCATTATACCTGCTAATTGCGTAAGTATTAAGAAATTGCACCATTGTTATTGTATAATTTGGGCAAATATCGCTTATAGGCATCAAAAACATGATCTACAGTATGACTGCATACGCCCGCAACGAAGTCAAAGGTGACTGGGGCACTGCCATTTGGGAAATTCGTTCCGTCAATCAACGTTATCTTGAAACCTTCATCCGACTACCAGAGCAATTCCGTTCGATTGAGCCAATATTACGCGAACGTCTGCGAAAACAATTGCAACGAGGTAAAATTGAAGTCAATTTACGTTATATTGACAATCCAGCTTCTGCCGCTGGGCAACAAATCAACCGTACTTTGGCCACTCAGCTGATCGACAATGCCAAGTGGATCCTTGAAACCGCAGGTCAGGGTCAACTCAACCCGATAGACATCCTTAAATGGCCCGGTGTCATGGCCAGCGAAGAGGCAGATATTGATGCCATCAACGCCGAATTACTCACCAGCTTTGACCAATTAACCCAAGATTTTATCCAAGCCCGAGCTGATGAAGGTGAGAACTTAAAAGCGATGATCCACCAGCGACTTGACGCGATCACCGCCGAAGCGACAACAGTTAACCAAGTATTACCCGCCGCACTCGACTGGCAACGTCAACGTTTGTTAACCCGACTAGAAGAAATCAAAGCCGAACTCGATCCCGCCAGATTAGAGCAAGAAATGGCCTTTTTGGCGCAAAAGTCCGACGTTGCCGAAGAACTCGACCGCCTTGGCTCTCACGTCAAAGAAACCCAAAAAATCCTCAAAAAAGGTGGAGCCTGCGGCCGTCGTCTCGATTTTATGATGCAAGAATTCAACCGCGAAGCCAATACCCTTGGCTCAAAATCAATCAACACCGAAATCACCAATGCTGCTGTTGAGTTAAAGGTTTTAATTGAGCAAATGCGGGAGCAGATTCAGAATATTGAGTGATGTTTTGAGCACCCAATCAAACAGGGTAACAATTGAGAATCAAAAAAACGCGAATGAATTCGCGTCTACGGCGCACCCGCTCTGTCGTAGACGAGGTTTTAACCTCGTGAATGTTGAGAATAACTGTAACCCTAATTTGTTCTATATGATCAGAGCCTGTTTTGATATAACCATTCAGCGTAATTGCTGATTTTGTCGATAAGTTTGAGCTTTGGCTTTTTTATCAACATATAAGGTGGGCATCGCTGCGCTTTGCTAAATGTCATCGAAGCGTCGTGACGCCACCCTAAAAGAACGTAATATCAAATAATTACGATAGCCTTTGACAGAACAGTCTTTTGACAGGGTAGTGCAGAGCTCCAGCGATGCCCACCGGAAGGATTGTTTATCCACAACCCGAACCAATACGACTTACCAACGCCGTTTTTGCCAACTTGTAATTGGCATAATCACCACCGATGGGTGAGTCATTTCTTCTCACTGGTCGCAAAACTACTCTCCCAACTTAGCGGCATATTTAAGCTCTAAAAACGCCTGATAAGCCGGATTCTCGGCAAATGGCGCAATCTTCGACGCCAGCTGTTTCTTATATTCTTGCTGCTTCTCTTTAGGACTCAATGCCGCTTCATCCAGCAATTGCAGATAACTTTTAGCCGCTGCTTGCTTATCTTCATACAACGAACTGACATCAGGCCGTAAAACCCCCATATTTTTGGTGATTTCTTCAATGCCTTTACTGGCATAATCTGCTAATGGCTCACCACCGAGCATAATCAATTCTTCGCCGGAGCGTAATAATTGGATTAACAGCGGAGAATGTGTGGTACAAATGAATTGAATTTAAGGGAAAACAGTACGCAAATTTTCGATGACTTGACGCTGCCATTTAGGGTGTAAATGCAAATCAAGTTCATCAATTAACACCCCTTTTATCTGAGCGTTAATGTCACCTTCAAGGTGAGGATTTAATATCGCCGCTCGTCTGGCGATATCACAAAAAAGCCCTAATATAGTACGTTGACCATCGCTTAAATGATCAAAAGGCACCATCACATCATTGTCAAATTCAACCATCACCCGGCTTTGGTCAAAATCAAAAGTTAAATCAATACAATGTTCCAGCGCACCAATCGCCGCACTTTTTATTGATAGCAACACCTGAGAAGGCTGCTTTTTTTGCATTGATGCCAACTCTTGCTTTAGCAACCATTCACCAATCGCATGATGATCTGCACCAGTATGAAAACAATCCTCATAAGGTTCAAAACGTGAATAGCGTTTTACTGCTGACGTTTCTACATTCAAATCCTTCTTGTCAATCCATAATCTGTCACATTCGTAGAAGGCAATAACAGGTAAATCAAATGTTCGGCCTGTTTCTAAAAGCTTTGATTGAGGTTAACCGGGTTTTATCAAACCGTCGATCTATTTGAATTTCCCTAACCTCTTCATCCAAAATAGGACGCAGATTGTTGTCACTTTCAATAAAAGCATGTGCCCAACCACCAAGAGCAACAGCAATAGCTCTTAATACCGACGTTTTGCCGTTGCCATTGGCTCCCACTAACAAGTTAAAGTGGGGATTAAACTCGAACTCCTGTTGAGCAAACAGTTTGAAGTTTTCAATTTGAATTTTATGGATGATCATAAAGCAGGCGGGGTTTCAACAATAAATTAATGAATACATTGTAGTTTTTTTTGGCAGCCTTTAAAAGGTTATTGCTTTCAACCTCCAACAATCCGCGCCAATAACTCAGACCAATAACCCAGGCCAATAAATCTCCAGCTCCAATTGACGAATGCGTTGGTAATCCGCTTCCACTTGCGCTCGGTTATGATGCAGCAAAAAAACCACCCCCGGTGAAGTGTTTAAATCGACGGTCTCTTGCACCTGATCATCGCTGATTCTAAAGCGAATGGATTCAAATGCAGCCAATCGCTCAAACTGTTTAATCACCGCTTGCCTGTCGAGACTGCCTGCAAACGGGGCGATTAAATTAACGCAGTAACAATATTTTTGCCGCTGGTATTTGTACTCAGATAACGCCCTGACTTTATCCGCTTGCGCATAAGCGTCTACCGATAGAGCCACTTGGTTGTTACCAGTAGCCAAATTAAGCGCCGCCGGATTGGCTAAACCCGACACTCTCGCCCCCGTTTCTAGCAAGATAGGGCCGTCTTCGGTGAGGATCAGCTCGCTGTGTGCCGGCCCCCAAACAATTTGTAAAGCATCCAACACTTGGTTGATATAGCGGTCAATCACCACACTCTGTGCAGACGAAGACGCGAGCAATTCTTCATACTGGTAGATGATCCGCCCATTCTTTGCCAGCGTTTTATCGCTTTTCCATATGTCAGTAATATAGTGATGACCCGCAGCACTGACCGAATTAATGATATATTCGTCTCCCGCCAAAAAATGCTGCACCAATACCCGCTGGTTTTGACTTTGCATTAAGTTGGTTTTGTCGAGAATAGCCAAGGCAGCTTGCCTGACTCCCTCAGCATCATGGCAAATATAAACATCCTCAGAGCCCGCGCTATCAAGCGGTTTAACCACCACTTTAGCCAAACCACTGTGCAGATATTCGCTCACCGCTGAGGCCACCGAATCGGCCTGAAAGTTTTTCGCCACCGCCACACCGTTGCTCTCCAGCGCTGCCGCCATAATATATTTATCTCTTTTTGCCGCAGACGCCGTAGGGCAATTGCCCGCCAAATCAAAATGCTCAGCCAATTTATCTGTCAGCTCAACACCAAACTCTGAGCCGCACACCACATGCGCAATCAGATAGTCTGACAACCAGTCAGTCAACGCTGGCCAGTCATTATCATATTGATAATGATAAGCAAAATATTGATGCCCAGCGCTGGCGGCAAAAGCATCCGGCAGATTTGCCGAGCTTTGTATATGAATGACGGTATGAGATGCCTGCCACTGCTGAGCAACCAAAGCACCGCTAGAAAAAGCGTCAACAATTACCACATAAGGCTTAACCATCAGTACCTCCCATCATATAAAGATGATTTATAAGACAACATATTCAACAACATTTCAGAGGTGACTTGGTGTTCGCCAGCCCCCAAACGACTCACGGTGTTTTTTATCGGCATGTTGCCAACACGCGCCCACTTCAACGCCCCTTTTGAGTCGATATAACACCTCGATTTGCGCTGGTTATCAGTATGAAGACAATAAGGAATATCCAGTAAACCGCGCTCAAAAGCCTGACTAAACGCCACCCCTTTATTGGCATCAAGATTTAATACCGCTGTCATTAATTGCTCCACTTCCTGATAAATCTCCTGATAATAACCATCTTCCTCAACACTGAGCAGGGTTTGTAACGCTGTGGCTTTTGCCGCTTCATCGGCAATCAATAAGGCTTCGATATTGTCTGCCACTGAGGGAATTTGCTTGCTTTCTGCGCGGGTTTTCACAATCAATCGCTCACAACCGCTCTGTTTGGCCAAAATAGCACTGTCTTTG
This sequence comes from Alteromonadaceae bacterium, assembly GCA_965277695.1. Taxonomy (GTDB): domain Bacteria; phylum Pseudomonadota; class Gammaproteobacteria; order Enterobacterales; family Alteromonadaceae; genus JABSOG01. The sequence goes on along the minus strand of CBDIDQ010000033.1, from coordinate 329,853 downwards.
ATCAGCCCCAATGCGCCTTGTGTAGTAGTCGGGTAAACGCCCATATAAGTATATAGAACCACATGCCAATCAATACCTTGCAATAACTTACCGGCCATATCGCGCAACACTTTCAAAGCAGCACGGTCTTGGGCTGGCAAGGTGCCTTGGGCATAACTCATCGACACACTTTTGATGCCCAAATCGGCAAAGTACAAACACTCAAGCAGGCTGATCACAATCAGCAACGAAGGCGGACACAATTGCCCCAGCAAGCAGCCACCAAACGATTCGATATGCGCCGATGCGGTTTCGTTAGCCAAAATTTGACACGACTCGTCCCACGCCGTCACCGCCTGACTCAAGGGTAAACGGCTGTATGGCAGGCAATAAGAGATCGGCCCGCCTTCGGTGGCATCCAGCCCCACCGCCACCATTCTTTTAAATATCGCTTGAGGCTGAGCAGTACCATGACGCACCTGCACCGGAAACAATTCATCACCCGGCAATACCAACAATGCCGCCAACATGCCACGAACCGCTTCCTCACTGTGAGTCACAATAGGAAAACCATTAAGCCGTTCATTTTGTTGCAGACATTTTGCCGGGGTCAAAAAGTCCCCCACCCGGGTATAACTGTCGATGGTTAAGGTGCCGATGGTGCGGGCAGGGCAAGCTTTAACTGCGGCGATACCCTGTTGCATTTCGCTGATCTGACCAATACCCATGCGAGGTTGCACAATCAAACATTGCTCATCCCGGCTGTGCTTAACAAACCGCACAAAGTCGGACGAAGTTTCATCACCCATCAATCAACTACCGTCCTGAAACCAGTTCAAGCGTCGGTTTACCCGAGTCAGCATCAACGGTTTTAATAATGTATTTGTGTGGGTCGTTTTTACGTATATAGGCAATCATTGAACTGTCATCAGAAAAATCAACAATATCACTGTGATAGAGCTTTTTAATCATCACCATAGGTAAACCAGTCATCGTCTCTAGCATATCGATAACCGCTGATGACTGCTGTCCATTACCTCCAGGACCATTACCGCTAAGACAATCATGAATTTGCTGCTCAGTCATAATGTAACGGTCTTTAATCTGCCCCATAAATAAACCTAAACGCGCCCCTTTATTGGTAAATGGTGACATCACTAAGGTCACCAAATGGTCATGAGTTAAACCAAAAACTTCAAAGATATACTGGGTGATTTTGCTTTTCATTTCGTCGACTTTTGCCGCCGTGGCGTATTTCATTAAGGCGACATCCACGAGGTTTTGTGGCATCTCCTTTTTTTCCATCAGCTTAGTCGCCAATTGCAGATACTCATTAATGCCTTCAAGATAACTGCGCTGTTGCACGTATTGTGTTTTAAGACCACGTAAATGGGCCATAAATGCCGGGTTGGCACAATCGGATTCAGTAAACGAAAAAGCCAGTTCATCAAATTTGAAACCGAGAAATTCCACTACCATATGCCAGTGTTCATCCACTCGGTAGCTCACCTCATCATAAATGCTCAAAAACAATGGTGCTTGTTGAGTTCCACCTTCACTCACGTGGCGCAACGCCAATTCGTTTTCGTCATCAGTGCCATATAAATCTTGGTAAAAGGCATTGCCCACTTGATTGAGCATTCCCAACAAACCCTGAAAACCTTTGCTGCGATAAGGAGAAATATCAATATTGAGTTTTTCGCCCATCCGCATGATCCAGGTGGCATAGTGTTTCTGCTCTTTTTTCGAATCTCCAGTAACAATAAAATCAACGCCTTGGTTATGCCAGCAGGCTAAACCATAGAAGTTGGCGACACTTAGATTGCAGCTATTGCAAAAGGTCGGTCGACCATCACCGCCAGAGCGATGACCATTCATCAGGATATCATTGCGGTTAATCAGTAACATTTCTTCAGGCATCGGTTTGTGTAGTTCAAACTCAGAAACCTCTTGATTGTCGATGATCAATAGCTCAGCTTCCGGGTTATTAAGCAGTTGTAATTTGTCATAAACATTGTGGATATTTTGCATCACCGCAAACGGCACACCGCCATGGCGCATATTGGCCACACGTAAAATAAAGGTCTCGCCTTGCTGCTGTTTAAGATAAAGTTGTACCGCTCGCATAAAGGCCACGGTATAAGTACTATCTTTGCCGCCACCATAAGCGACCATTAGCTTCAATTCGGCTAAGGATTTATCCGCTGGTTTTAACGCCAACATTTTTTTTGCAATGGCGATCACACCATTGGTTTCTCGTTCACTCATGACCGCAAACAGGTCATTAAGCAAGTTAAATTGAGACGCTTCAGCACCCATAATCATCTTTCCTTCTTTAAGCAATACGCGCCAAATCGCATCGGTAATTAATCATCGCTTGATGTATTTGTAATTCAGTTTGTTCGGCAGACCCGGTAACAAAGATAAAACGGCCTTTATGAAAAGCATCATAAGCCCCGCCAGGTTCAAGCACTTGCCCGGCAGTGGGGATCAACTCCCGCCAAATGCTGTCGTTATGCTGCTTTAACGACACGCTTTGTTTCACCACATAAGCCTGATCTTCAGGTTTAGGAAAAACCAACCAACCACCATAAGTTTGTTGCGTCGAGGTTTGCGGCAGCGGTGGCAATGACTCACCAGAGAGTTCTTTAAGCCAGCATTCGTACAGGTTCAGTGCATAAATTTTGTTGATCAGATGTGGCACTTCGGCTCCACCCACTCGACCGCCAATTTCAAGAAACACCGCTTCATTGTGGTGCCAAAACACTTCCAGATGAAAAGGGCTTCGTTGTAACCCCAACACTTCGCAACAGCGCTGTGAAAAAGCTTCAATCGCTTCTCTTATCGGTGATGGACCAATCACAAATGACGCCAAGGGAGCACCATCGGCAAAAGACAAACAGTCATTGATGTACTTTGATACCGACTGAAAAACCACTTCTCCGCCAGCATTGACATAACCATCGATATGATAAATATCACCATCAATGAATTCTTCAATTTGATAATCGTCAAGGCAAACCTCAGTCAATGCCTGACGTAATTCCTCAGCCGATTCGATTTTTCTCACCCCAATACTGGCGGCACCCGCCCGAGGTTTCAAAATTTGTGGGAATGACCAACCACAAGCGATGTCATAAGCATCCACCGCCGTTGCAGCGGTAAATCGCGGTGCTCTAAGCCCAGCTTCGCTGATATGCTGTTTCATACAGACTTTATCTCGGTATTTATTCACTTCATCCCAGCGAGGACCGGGAATAGCCAAGGTTTCACGCACGTTAGCCGCCACTTCAAGGGTGAACTCCGACAAGGCGATCAGTACATCAATATCACCATGTTGGGCGATAATGCGACGACAAGCCTGAGTCAGCTCGGCTTCATTATTGACATCACTGATTTGCTCAAAACCGGCAATATCGGCTCGATTAGCCAATACCCCATCAACACCAAGTTGATCAACCACATAGCTGACGCTGTTTGCCTGATGATCAATGAAGTTTTCGTATTGGGTCAGTTCGTTATCCCAGCGATTATCTGCGCCATCAAAACGAGGCCAACGATTAACAATAACTATATGCATCTGTGATCCTCCCCTTAAGCCACATTAAATACAGGTTTAAAGCGCAATTGCGCACGACACTGTTTAATAAAGGCGACAAACTCTCTGATCGCATTAGCACCAACAAATACCCCGTCATAACCTTGCTGTTGCAGTTGCTCACTGATGACTTCGTTTTCACTTTCTAGAGTGGATAATTTGCCGCCAATCACCACTCGGGCATTGCCTTGCACCCCTGTGTTTTTAATGGTTTGCATCAGTTCCATTCCCTGAAAATAGCCATGGCCATTAACCGACGACACCACCACCATATCCGGTTGTTGTCTGGCCATTTCTGACACCACATTTTGTGCTGGCACACAGCAGCCAAGATTATCAACCGTCATTCCCTGCTCTTCCATGAACAGCTGCATATACACTAGGTTCCACATATGTGAATCAGACTCTACTGTCGACAGTAGACATTTCAGGTTTTTCTCCATGGTCAAAGTTTCCTTGGTTAGATAAAGGTTAAAAGTTGAGGTTAATCGTGAGGGTCGGATTAAGCGCCTTTCTCTGCCAACGCCATTTGCTTGAACACGCTTTCAAACGCTCGCTGGGCTTTGACAATAAAAACAGGACCGACCAAAAGTAGTAATAAGGTCACCGCGAGGATCAGTGGCTGGTTACCATGATCATCGGCAAATAACGCCACAATCAAGCCGCCAATCGGCATGGTGATCAAGTTGACCAGATAAAACGGTCCCATCACTTTACCGATATGTGCCTGAGGCAATGCCTTGATACGCTGAGTGCGGTTAAACACATTAAAAAACGTCAAACCAATAGAAGCGATAACAAAACCAATAACATACGGCACAAATTGCGCCACCATCGAGGTCGCCAACAAACCGCTGATGATCAGGATTAAGCCAATAATACCTAAGCGATAAATGCTTAATTTGTGCAACACAAAGGGCACCACAATTAAGTTCAACAATCCCAACACGCCGGATACGGTATTAAGCACACCATAAGCACTGTCATCCAAACCAAAATCTGCTTTGATGATCGCCGGATGAGAAGCCAGTGATACCGCAAAAGCCAGATTAATGGTGCAGTTCAGTACCGCCAATAACACAATCGGTTTTGACTGGAGCAACAACTGAAATCCTTGTTTCATTTCAGCCATAATGCCTTCGCTGGCCTCAACTTCGACCGAGCCTTTTGCCGCTGTGGGCAGCGCACTAGGTTTCAAGCAAAATACGGGCAGCAAACTCAACACAAAAGCTAAGCAAGCCGCAATCAATACCACCGGAGTATCAAAGAAAATAGTAAAATAGGCTGCCAACGCAGGGCCTAAGGTCCAGCCAATCAGTTCGCTGTTTTGCACTGCCGATTGCACCACCGCCAGCTGTTCACGACTGACAATACGTGGTATCAGTTTTTCTACCGCCATGCGATTAGGTGCCATAAAAACAGACATCAACGCGGCATTAATCAGCAAAATGGCTACGCTAAACTCAGGTAACCAATAGATTGCCACCACAGCAATGCCAACAATCAACGCGCGTAATGAAGAGGAGTAAACAAACACTCGTTTGCCACCGAGCCTGTCGGCAAATACCCCAGCAAAAGGAAATATCAGTACCGCTGGCAACCACTCAATGGCAAAAGCCATGCCCGAGGCCGAGACTTTTCCGGTGATATCAAGAATGATTAAAGGCGTCGCAAACATGATCAACGCCTCAGCAATCACCCCGAGCATAATTGATGCGACAAACAGCCAGATCACTGGCTGTTTCAACGTCGTGGTGACCGTATTATCATTGGTATTGGACATCAACCCACCCTGCATTTAGTGTATCCAACGTGGCATTGAGCTGTGCTACCGGCATGGTCCATAACCCCTCGATCACCGGAATTTCTCGCGATAAAAATGGCAAGGTATCGCCAACCGCTAGCACTTCACTCAATACTGCTGGTGCTGGTTTATCTGGATGCAACTCAATCTTGCTCAATGTCTTGCCCGGTGAACCAAAGATGTAATGACCTATGGTTGCGACCGCCGGACAGCTAAATTGTTGATCTAATTCAGCCAATTGCTGCTTGATAGTCGCCATTGGTGCTTTACGTAACAACACGCTGATCCAAGCATCCAAAATAGAGGTGCCATTGGTAATGTCTTTGACACTTTGATTAATAAAGCCGCCACCGATCCTCGGATTGACTTCAATAATCTCCCACTGATCTGTACTGTGGTCATACCGGGTTTCAACATGAAACGCGCCCTCAGGCAAAGATAAAGCCGTCAAACAAGCAGCAACAAAATCACTACCTTGACGCATCAACGCCTGACTAAAGGTGATCCCCGGAGACACATCGACATTTTCTAAAATGGTGTTATCTCTGGCTTCCAGCCCAGTTTTTTCATGCATCGCTAGGGTAAAGTACTGACCATCAATAGCCGCCACTTCAAAGCTGCATTCGACCCCGCTAATGAATTGCTCGGCAATAAAGTCAAAGTTGCCCAAATAAGCCACTTCTAAAAAAGCATCCTGATGCAATTCGTCCACCAGCTGAGCAATATCGGACCATTGGGTATCAGCAGTTAATTTGAAACAACCAAAAGAGCCGACACCGCTACGAGGTTTAATAAAACTAACGGTATTTTCACCCTGTAACCGCTGTAAAGTTGCTTCGTCCAACAACCAACTATTAATCTGACTAAGCTGGTGTTGACGCAGCACTTTGCGCATTTCAAGCTTGTCCAATGTCACTTCAAGGGCCGCTAATTGACAATCAACCGCGCCAAACGAGGCGTTTAACTGCGCCACAATCAGCCGGTAACCTTCAAAGGTCGAAATAGCCGCCAGCAGCTCAAAATCCCTTTGCAGTTGTTCAACCTCGGCACCCACTGATGCTTGGGTTAAATCAGCTTGCTCGGTAAAACACAGCTCAGCATAATCTTCACGCTGGGAATGAATCGGCGCATTGTCTTTGGCAATGGATGAAATCACCACCACCTCAACACCTTGCGCCCGAGCCGTTGCGGCAATCGCCGGTAAATATGACAATCCCTGATGGGCTAACAGCAATATTGCTGCTGGCTTACTCATGATGCCGCCTCTATCGCCTGATATCGTGGTAATACCTCGGCACAGAAAAGTTCCATTTCATCCCGTGTCGGCCAGCCCGACAATATAAACTCGTCCACCCCGGCGCGTTTATATTCATAGAAATAAGCCGCCACTTCGTCAAAGCTGCCGGCAATGGTCAAGGCTGGTCCGCCTCGATACGCCACCGCACCACTCCATATCATTGGCGATATCCAGTCGTCTTTAGCCGCATTAGCCAAGTCGAAAGATTTTTTCACCGCCGCCGAATCACAAGTCGCCACAAACTCGGCAATCTCTGCTTTATGGGCTTCGTCTGACTGCGCCATCATCTCATCAATAAAGGCTAACGCTTCGGCTCGGGTCGGTCGCGCAATAATGTGCATTCGGATCCCCAGTCGCAAACCCTGACGATGCAAGCCATCAGCCTGCTCAACCAAATTCTCTGGCGTATCGCCATAACGCAGCAAACAATCCGCATGTTTCTCAGCCACTTTTTGCGCCGTCGCTGAGCCGCCACTGAGATAAATACCCGGAGTTTGACCGTCTTTAAAGTTGAGCCCCAATTCGGCTTCTTTAAGCTGATAAAACGCCCCATCATGGCTGAGCGGAGCCGTGGCATTCCATAATTGTCCGGTTAAACCTAAAAATTCATCGGTGCGGGCATAACGGGCCTCATGATCACAAAAATCACCATAATAGGCTTGTTCTGCTGGAGAAATACCAGCAACAATATTCAAGTCAACTCGACCATCGCTGATCCACGAAATGGTATTGACCATCTGGGCAAATAACGTCGGGGACAATAAACCCGGACGATAAGCCAATATAAACTTTATGTCTTTTGTTTCTCTTGCCAATGCACCAATCAACGGCATTGGATCAGGCATGTGATAGCTGATCCCCATCAATAATGACTCAATGCCGGCTTGCTCAGCCGATTGCGCAAAGTCAACCAGCCCTTCCAAGTCAAAAGAGCCGGTAGCGTAATTGCCCGCTGCGGTTTGTTGTCCACTGTCCAGTGGTGAAGCCCAATGAAATTTAATCATATAACGCAACTACTCCTTAAAATACTGTCGGGCCTTGCGACCCGATTAAAACCAAGATGTTTTATAAATGAGCTTAAACTTGTCAAAAATAGCTGTTAAAACAGGAAGTCAGAGGAAATACTGCGGTCAAACAATTGGATATCTTTGATTTGTGTCTTACCACAGATGAACTTAAGCAATCGCTCGATGCCAATGCCAGCGCCTGCTGTTGGTGGGATCATGTGACGTTTCGATGCAGCCAGATAATTGGTATATGGCGTCAAGTCCATATCCAGTTCTTCCATCCGGTAAACTAGTTGGTCATGCTCAAACTCGCGCTCGGCACCAGAGAGCCCTTCGCCATAACCTTCTGGATAGATAATATCGAAGTTATTGTATTGACCACGCACCCCTGGGGTCTCACGGTCATAAAATTCACGTTTATAGTTGGTAATGAACACAGGTGAATCCGAGTTTTTAGAAACCACTGCTTCAAATTCATCACCATATTTGGCAATCAATTCATCTGAGCTATAAATTGGGAAAGGTTTGTCATAATCAGGTAAGTCCCTACCAAGCTGCGCCAATACATCGGCACATTCAGCTTTAACCGCTGCAAAAACATGCTTATATAAGCCTTCAAGGAACGCCATAATGTCATGCATTGATGCGCCTTTGATTTCTAAATCGAACTGAGAAAATTCCAACAGGTGATTAGCAGACTCTTTGACCGTATTTTTTTCGAGACGGATATTAGGCGCTAAAATAAAGATTTTGTCGATATTTTTGGCATGTAACATCAGCTGTTTATGAAAAATCATGCTGGCAGTGAGTTTCAACTTGGTTTGCTCGTAGCTGATTTCTGCCGGGTAGACCGCATGATTCAACGGATCGGTTATGGGTGACATCAAGATTGGCATCATCTGGTTAAAACCAGCGTCTTGTGCATATTGTTGTAACGAACGAAGTACTACATTGCGAATTTTGCTGATTGCAGCGATATCATCGCTTTGTAGTTTATCATTGAAGAGGTTTAAAGCTTCCATTAACGGTCCTATTTCCTATGTAGTTTAAAAATCCCGACCCCCGACGCCATCGCCTCAGAAGCCCATAACTGAGTTGCTAATATTGTTTTATATCACCGCTATGGCTCGTTCTAATTTCAACTGTTTTAGCAACAAGCGTTGCAATAACAGCAGAAAAAACAAGCAAAATAGCGTTAAAACAACATCATAAAAGATATTTGCTGGCTGTGAGCCGAGAGGCATAATAGATAAAAACCAGCTGGCGATCAACATAAATATTAGTTTTTTTTTTTTTATCAACTAAATATTATGATCTATTTAGCCAAAGGAACAAATTAGATCATACTAATTAAACCTAAAAATAAACCGCTAAAAGGACCTCTATTTATAGTATAAAAAGCCATAGACTGATCATTTTTTTGTCTTTTTGTTAACATTGAAGCGCGGATAATCACAATGGGTAAAACAATAGTGGCTCGGCATCTTAGCCATTGCAGTTACTATTTACAGGTCAAACTTGTATGCAGTCCCGGGATGCTTTAAAAGCAGATGTTACAAATTAGATCAGCGATTTGTACCTTTTAAAGTTGTTGACGGTCAGACAAAAAACAGCGAGCCATGCAGTGAATAATAATTTCAGCCACGAAATTAAGCCTTGAACAATACAGGGCTTTACTATAGATTCACGCCGTGAATTTAATCGTATCATGGAGCCGAAGTGGTTTGAGTCAAGGGGGTAGAATCAACTCAAATCAGTACAAATATGCTAAGTCAACTGCTAAACAAACCGCTATATGCCGCCGTGATATTGTTCTTCATCGGCTTTTTAGGCGCGATATCCTTCTGGCAATTGCCAATATCGTTTTTGCCCGACATTTCTCGCCCGACCCTGACCATTCAAACCACATGGCCCGGCTATTCTGCTGATCAAGTGCTCGAAAAAATCATTGTGCCGCAAGAATCTGAACTCAACGGCATACCCGACAGGCATGAGATCTCGTCAATGGCTTATCCCGGTTTTGCCGAAACCGTGATCACCTTTCGCTATAACACAGAACTTGATGATGCCTATATGAATGCATTACAAGCCATCGGACGGGTGGCTTTTCGCCCTGCTGACGCGCTGCCCACTACCATTGAAAAAAGCGGTGAAATGCATCGAATGGCTTTTTTATTCGTCCAAGCCAGCGACCCAGAAAAAAGCCTCAAAAAACCCCATATAGACGATTATCAGGCGATTATTGAGAAACATATTTTGCCTGAGATCCAAGCTGTACACGGCGTTTCTCATACCAAATTAATGCTCGCCTCCGAAGATGAATTGCAAATCACCGTAGATATTAATGCACTGAATAAATACGGCCTGATCATCGCTGATGTAGTCGAACTATTATCGCTTAATAAGGCGATGTCACTGGGTGCGATGAACTTTGGCAAACATAGCTATCAGCTGCGTTTTAATGGCAAATACAGTATTGATACCCTGCTCAATAAACCGATATTAAGCCCGCTTTCGGCCTCAGTGACCCTCGCTGATATTGCTTCGGTGACCCGTGGCAGAAGTGATCGTCGCCATTTTGTGTTACAAAACGGCAAACCCGCTATCGGCATCGATATCTACAAATCTAAAGATGCTAATATGCTCGCCGCGTTAGAGCAGTTATATGACAAAGTGGCGACATTAAACCAAAAAACCTTGCCTAAATATGGCCTTCATATTGAAAAATCATTTGACCCCACGGTGTTTATTCATCGGGCGATTAACTTAATCAGCTCAAATTTACTACTCGGTACCTTGTTATCCGCGCTTGGTCTGGCTTTATTTACCCGAAATAAAACCCTGATTGTGACCATCTTTTTTACCGTGCCCGTTACTTTGCTGTGCGTCTTCACCACCCTTTACCTGATGGGCAAATCGCTCAATGTGATCTCTTTGGCGGCGATTGCATTATCAACAGGCATTATTCTTGATGCCAGTATTGTGGTGTTAAGTGCCATCCGTATGGAGCTAAATAAGTCTCAAGCATTACTGCCAGCCATTGAACAAGGGGTTAAAAATGTCGTCGGTGCATTGCTTAGCTCTACTTTAACTTCAGTGGTTATTTTTGCCCCGATTTTGATAATGAACAGCTTTGAAGGTCAGTTATTTGAAGATTTAGCCCTGACATTATCTTTATCCATTCTCTTTTCTCTGTTTGTCAGTATTTTCTTGCTGCCGGTGGTGGTTAAAATGCTGCCACAAGTGCTCCAACCCGAAGCCAAATTTGGCTGGATCAGCAAGCTCGAAAAGCAGCTGATTAAATTCTCCTTAAGGGTCGCTGGCAAACCGTGGTTTTTACTCTCAGTGGGGCTGATCACGATGTTATCTTTCAAATTTTTACTGCCCGATATGGACTTGTTGCCACCGGTCAAACGAGATGTGGTGGATAACCTGCTGATCATGCCAAAAGGGCAAAACCTCAATCAACTTGAGCACGACCTCGGTGAAGTGATTCACGCTAGATTGGCTCCCCATTTAAATCAACAAAAAGCGCCGTTTATTAAAGATTACTATTTGGCGGTATCGGTTGATTTTTCATCGCTGGGGGTACGTCCACTCGATAAAGCCGACACCGAAGCACTCAAAGCCGCACTGGCTAATGACATCCTCAAAGATTTACCGGGAATAGCAGTGGTGACTTATCAAGCCGGGGTGTTTGGCGCAATGAAAAGCAGTCGCACGGTCACCATTAACCTATTCAGTGAAGACGTTGCCTTATTGCAACAGGCAACCACCACTGCCAAGCAGAAAATAGCCGAAGCGTTGCCCGGTGTCGGTGCCCATGCCGCGCCAAGTGCCACTGCTGATATGCCAATTTTAACCATCACCCCCAACTTTGCTGCGTTGAATCAATATCAAATTCCCGTCAGTCAGGTGATTGAAGTGTTGCAAATGACTGGCTCCGGTTTGCACATTGGCAAAATCAGCGAAGCGGGCAAAATGCTCAACGTCAAAGTGAAGGTCAAATCCAGCGATGATTTTGACCAGCTGCTAGCATTGCCAGTTTCAACCTCCGGGCTCACCCTCAGAGATATTGTCACCATTGAAGCTGGAGTCACGGTGTCAGAAATCATGCATGTGAATTTCAAACGCGCTTTATCATTAACCCTTAATGTCCCGGATGACCGCAGTATTGAAGCTGTCAGTTTGGTGGCGCAACAAGTTGTTGATCAAATCAATAACGAGATCATGCAAACAGCAGGTCATGCCAGATTGTCAGGCTCCACTGATGTGCTCGCAGCAGCGACCACTCGGCTGCTATCTAACTTGGCATTTGCTGGGATCATCTTCTTTTTCATCCTGTTGTTGCTGTTTCAACGCATTGATTACAGTTTGATTATTCTGGTTTGCCTGCCAGTCGCGGCCATTGGCAGTCTATTTGCTTTACAACTAGCCGGATTGTTTTATCCCCAGCAACTGGATGTATTAACCATGATGGGCTTTTTGATTCTGATCGGCTTGATTGTTAATAACGCCATTCTTTTTGTTGATGCCTTTATTACCGCCAAAGGTGACTCACAAGCCCGGATCACTCATGCCTTTGAGCAACGTTTACTGCCCATTTTAATGAGTACCGTCACCAGTATTATCGGCATGTTGCCATTAGCCTTACTGCCCGGTGCTGGCAATGAACTGTATCGCGGCTTAGGTGTGGTATTGGTCGGCGGCATGTCGGTTGGCGGACTGATTTTATTAATTGTGATGCCCGGTTTGCTGTTGTTTCATAGCCAACGTTCCCCCCATTCAAGGAGTACAGTGTGAGTCGTTTATATTTTGCCATCGTTATTGTTGTCGTTATGTTATTGCTTGGCAACAGCGCTTTTGCTGCCAAACCTGTGGTCATGGGCGCTGTTGATAACGACAATCAAGTGCCTTTCATCGAAGTTAGCGGCACCTTGCTGCAAAAAGAAAATCAATCAGTTAACGCCACAGTAGATGCAACGCTGATATATATTGCTGAACTTGCCCAAACCGTCACTAAAGGTCAACGCATTGCCGAGTTTGAAGATTTAGCGTTAGATTTATTGATCACCGAAAAACAAACCGCGATTGAACAATTAACCCTGACCATCAAACACCTGAAAAAACGCTATCAGGCGATGAGCCAACTCAATCAGCACAATCATGAGTCTGAGATGGCTCTGGATGAAATGTTCACTGAGATCGACATAGGCAGTGCCAAAATTAACGGTATCAAAGCCAGATTAACGATTTTACAGCGACAAAAAGCCAAGCTGGTGCTTTATGCCCCAGTTGACGGCGTTATCATTGCGCGTATGGCCTTGCCCGGTGAACATATCGAAGCATTCAGCCCGCTAATGACGATACAAAACCAAACGGATAACCAGCTGAGGATCAGGTTAGCGGCCAAACAAGCCAAACATCTGGTTTTACACGCACCTGTTGTGGTCACCCTAGATAAGCAAAACTATAAGGGCACCATTGCTAGCATTCATACCGTCAAACAAGGGTTTTCGTTATTATATGAAGCCCGGATCAGCGTACCATCGGCCTCTCGGTTACTCGGCAGCCTAATGCAAGTCAGATTGCCACTGACCTTTGACACCCCTTATCAGCTGATACCCAATGATGCGGTGATCTATACCAATGACCAAGCGACTGTAGTGATCATTGATCAAGCGCAAACAGCCAAACATATCGCGATAAACATTCATCAACGTTTTAAGCAGTTTGTCGTCGTCAGTCAAATTACCGGGCGACCGTCAAAATTTGTCGTTGCAGGTAACGAAAGCCTGCGCGATGGTGATGAAGTCAAGGTGATCAATTTTCAGTCATACAAAATTTTATAAAGTGGAGAGAACATGTTAGGTATTGAATGGATAGTGGCATTTTTATTATTAGGTGCCTTTGTTGGCTTTATGGCCGGTTTATTGGGCGTCGGCGGCGGCGGTATTATGGTGCCGATGCTAACCACTATTTTTATTGCCCAAGGTGTGCCGATTGAACAGGTTGTACATTTGGCGTTAGGCACCTCGATGGCCTCAATCATTTTCACTTCGCTATCGAGTATGCGCGCCCATCAGGCCAAAGGCGGGGTATTGTGGCCTATCGTTAAAGGCATGGCAGGCGGCATTCTGGTCGGTACTTTTATCGCCACCTTTATTGCCGCTTCAATCAGCTCTTTATATTTAGCGATTTTCTTTGCGTTATTTATGACTTACGTGGCACTACAAATGTTTAAAAACAACAAACCCACAGCGGATAAAGACATCTCCGGTAGCGGCGAATTATTACTGGCCGGTGGCGGTATCGGCGCTATCTCTGCGTTGGTCTCCATTGGTGGCGGTTCACTCACCGTACCTTATTTAATCTGGCGTAATATCGAACTGAAAAAAGCCATCGGCACCTCGGCGGCGATTGGTCTGCCTATCTCTATCGCAGGCACTTTAGGGTTTTTAATCAATGGCTGGAGTAATACCTCAATGGCTGACTTTACGGTGGGTTTTATCTATCTGCCGGCGGTGATTTTAATCTCGATGATGAGTTTTATCTTCGCCCCTTATGGCGTCAAAATGGCCCATCAGTTACCAGTCCCGGTGCTGAAAAAAGTGTTTGCGCTGTTATTGATCATGCTGAGCATTAAAATGCTCAGCGCGATGATTTAATCCAGTTAAAAAACCCGGCATAAATGATAGCAAGTGATACAAATTAAAGGTGTCTTCTATTGTCATTCCACATTAAGATATTAATGTAGTATTTTATGAATGTCTTCAGGGTTTAACGGGCTTTTCAAGTCACTGGAGCGCTTCGTTCGAGATGTCGAACCACTTTAAAAATAAAAACATTTTGACCACGGAGACACGGAGGAAAATAACTATTTTGCTTTTGATCTTCTCCGTGCCCCCGTGTCTCCGTGGTGAATGCTTTTGCTTGTAAAGAACGAAGCGCTCCAAATACCTTAACAGTCCAGTTGCCCGCATAACGATAGTGCTAAAAGAAAAAGATTTTAAATCAATAGTTATACTGAATAGTTACTATTTTATAAGGAATAATCAATTGAATAAATTAATCAAGCCGTTAGCCGCTCTGACCACTATGGTCATGCTCAGCCAGTTAAGCGCCTGTGGTAGTGGCGGCGGGGGTAGCAGCAACAATACCAATAACGGTAATACCACGACCCCACCAGCTCCGGACCCCGTGGTGGTCACCATCCCAGATACCCCTGCCACCACCACAATCGACGCACCACAAAGTCAAATTCCCCGTGAAGCACAACCTGCCGTCGACCATGCGGTTTTACGACATATTCATCGTAATACCCTTGATAGTACTTCTGGGCCTATTGATAGCCCTAATGGCAAAGTTGAGCGTTTGGCTATCTTTGGCCTTTATCTCGAAGTGGATGCACAAGACGATGGCAGTTATATCATTGAACCCGAAGATAACGGTTTGGTTTATTTCAGGGTAACCAACACCAAACCTAATGGTTCAGTGCGAGTGCATAACTTTTATGGCGCACCGCAGGGCCGCTACCTCACCTTTGATACCACCAACGTGCCTGACGACGATCCAGAGCTGGTTTCGAGCTGTCGCAACGTCACTTTACGCCTGACCAACTTACCAGCAGAAATCGCCAACACCGCTCGATTGCAAATTAATGGTCTCGAACTGTTAGATGTAGGTCATAACAATACTCGTGCAGTGGTTGAAGACATCGGTTTATGCGCCATCAATCAAAATGGCGATTATCTAGCGATGGCGGTCTTGGAAAACAGTGATGATGCTGTGCGTTATGGTTTCAATTACTATAACGGCTTAGAAGATGGCGATTTACTGGAAATCGATTTTGCCCATATCGCCGAGACTATTGACTGGTCATCTGATCATCCGATAGATAACGAATACCGCCTTTCACTGGGCAAAGCAGACTGGCCGACAACTCAGGTTTTATACACCAGCACCAATCAAGCGGCAGATAACCGCATCATTCCACAATTTAGCGCACTGGAGCCTGATTATTATCGTTTTGCTTCCAGTGTTACTGATTTAGCCCTAGGGATTAAGTTTTTCTCTCGTGAATTTGTTCCCGGCCTGCCGCAAGTTGACTTTACCATTAACGATATTGAACTGGACGAAGTGAGCCTTAACCCGCTAAATGTCAGTTGGCAATATACCGGGCAGGATCAACCCAAAATGGTCAGCGGAATTATCTTCGACACCGATTTTACTCAAACCTATGCGTTTATGAGTATGGATCCGCAGGTGTTAAACGATGGCAAACTGGATTTTCCGCTGGATGATGTCGAAGGGTTGTTGACCAGTGGCCTTGTGGCTATCACAGGCTCAGCAGGTACAATAGATGGCAGCGATTGGTTTATCGGCGAAGCCAGCTTGTACAGTGGCTTCCTTTACTGGCCCAATGAAGACGTCAATGACGTTGCTAATGATAACAGTGACTTGTTTATCACCGCCCAGATCACCGAGTTATTACAAATCATTATTGATCAGGCTGTGGCAGAGCTACCGGCCCTTTTTCCTGAATCTGCGCCATAATGATATTGTTAATTGGACTCTGGTCAAACAAGATAACAATTTGATGATGCTTTTTGTAGGAGGGCCGTCCCGGCGCGATTGTTGACGAAGGCAATACTGCTGTGTCTTTGACACAGATCGCGGCGAGGACGCCCCTCCTACATTTGGGCAGCGTAATTGCAACCCTAAGTGACCTAATATGATCAGAACCGTTAATTGTTAATTGTTAATTGTTAATTGCTAATTGTTAATTGTAAAAAACCTAACACTTAAACCGATTGGACAGCTCTGCCAGATTGCTGGCCAATTCGGTTTGTTCCCGCCCGGCTGCTGCCAGTTGACTACCACTGGTGGCATTTTGTTCAGACAAATCATTGATAGAATTCACATTAGTCGCCATTTCACTGGCGACAGCGACTTGCTCTTCAGTGGCTGTGGCAATTTGCGCGGTCATGCCCGTGATAGCCGTAGCAGCATCCTTAATTTCGTTGAGCTTACTTTCAAGCTTTTGGGTTTGTCCAACTGCCACATCAACCTCTTTTGAGCACTTGGCGATAGAAGTTGACACACTGTTCGCATCTAGCTGGAACTTGCCAACCATGGTTTCGATTTCTGCGGTAGACTCTTGAGTTCGCTGAGCCAACGTTCTGACTTCATCGGCAACCACCGCAAACCCTCGACCTTGCTCTCCCGCCCGAGCCGCTTCAATCGCCGCATTTAATGCCAATAGATTGGTTTGCTCAGCGACGCTTTTGATCACCTCAACCACCGAATTAATGTTACTGCTGCTATTTTGCAGCTGCCCAATCAAGTCATTGGCTTGAGCCATTTCTTGTGAGAGTTTTTCCATTTCATTACGCGAATGGGTAATATCAACCACACTCTCATCTACCGAAGTATCTACATTTAATACTAATGCGGCAGTTTGTGAAGTGCTCGTCGCCACTTGCTGTACTGATGCTGACATTTCTTCAATCGCCGTCGCCACCAGCTGGGACTCATCCTGTTGTAAATGCAGATTTTGTAAATTCGAATCTGTTGTCGCTGAGGTTTCTTCTGAACTGGTCGCCAACAGTGCACTACTGTGTTCAATATCTTTGATCGCGTCTTGGAAGGTATCGAACATTTTATTGATACAAACGGCAGCATTGCCTAATTCATCGCTGGTACTGACGTCGATCCGCAAGGTCAGGTCATTATTGGTCTCAACAGCTATAATAATATTAGAAACAGCCATCACCTGAGTGGTGATCACCGTACCTATGGCCATCGCCAACAACACAATCATCGCCAATAATGCCGAACCAGCAACCACAATAGTTAATAACGAGCTACTAGCCGCAGCCGCCAGCTCACCCGTCATCTGTTTAATATGTTCAGCAATCTGATCTTCAACTTTTTTCAACTGGTTAATACGTCCGGTAGCCTGAGTAAACCATTGCTTACTATCCACTGAAAACCCACCTTCAGCCGCTTTGTCCATTGCCAAAGCCCTTTTTTCATCAACATATTTTACCGAAGCATGGTTAAGTGCCGTTTGATAATTATTGAGTAACGTTTCATCAGCAAACTGAGTAAACACCGAAAAATAAGTATTTTGTTCAGTGACCAAAGTTACAAACCGACTAAAACCCTTGCCCTTAAACTCATCAGCCGTAAAGACAATACTCATCACGGCTCGCTCAATGCCAGCTCTTTCTTTACCTTCGAGGAAATTGTAATAAGCAACCAACTGATTGGCGACCGTCCCATCCTTAGCCAGCTCGGCTATTTGTGCGGTCATATGGATCATCTTGGCATGATTGTCAGTGTAGAATTTAAGTGCATCGCCAAGCAAAATAGCGAGATTATCAATTTGAGTACGGGTGGATTTTAATCTGGACAGGCCATTAGCAATGCTATCGAGCTGATTGATAACTTTTTGATTATCAATATCGTCTTTATTGTCGTCAAGATAACTATTGCGTTGTTGCAGCGCTCTATCAGTTTGCTGTCTTTGTGATCGCAGGATATCGCCAAAATTTTTGCCTTTGCTACCTAAAAAAGCAGCGGTTGCGCCCCTTTCTTTTTGCAGCTCATGCACCAAGGCATTATTAAATGCGCTCAATTCCGTTAGATGACTAATTGCACTGGCACTACTACTGGTCGCAGAGTTCGCTGCAATTTGCATAAAACCCAATATCAGTAAACCAACAATTGCAGGTACAATAAGAAATAATATTTTTGTTCTAAAATACAACCGCCGAAGATAATCCATAAAGCTTCCTTATTTTTCTATGTTAAATACCAACTACCAACAACTGTTGACACTAATATTTTATAGCACAAAAAAACCAACTTGCGATGTTAACCATAAAAAAACACAGGAACGATGGAGTAAACTAATTGGTTGATATAATTGATATTTATTTGACATAATGTACGAGACAAGCTAGCTTGTCTCGAAATTCATCAAAGGGGAACTTAAACCACTAATCAGTTAAAGTATTCGGCCAAATCATCAGATCCGCCAATATGTTTGCCACCAATATACACCTGAGGCACGGTTTCTTTACCAGTAATTGATTTAAGTGAGGTCAATGTCGCATCTTTGCCCATAACAATCTCTTCATAAGCAAAACCTTTCTCGGTTAACAAGTCTTTGGCTTTGGCACAGAATGGACAACCGGGTTTACTGAACAAGGTCACTGACTCTGGTGTTGCTGCTTGAGGGTTAATATGGGCCAGCATAGTATCAGCATCAGAGACTTCAAACGGGTCGCCTGGTAAATCAGGTTCGATAAACATTTGTTCAATCACCCCATCTTTAACCAACATCGAATAACGCCAGCTACGTTTGCCAAAACCCAAGTCGGCTTTATCAACCAATAAACCCATGGCTGCGGTAAAAGTGCCATTACCATCAGGAATAAGACTAACGTTAGCTGACTCTTGATCTTTCGCCCAAGCATTCATCACAAAGGTATCATTGACTGAAATACAAACGATTTCGTCAACGCCGTTTTGCGCAAAAACTGGCGCTAATTCGTTATAACGTGGCAAGTGAGTGGATGAGCAAGTCGGGGTAAAAGCACCCGGCAATGAGAAAACCACTACCGTTTTGCCATTAAAAATATCGTCGGTTGAACGCTTAACCCACTCATCATTTTCACGCATAGGAAAGACAACTGATGGGACTTTTTGACCGACTTTTGATTCAAACATAATGTTCTCCGTAAATGGTTAATTGTTTAGCTCTTGTAATTAGTACTGGTTAAAGACGAGGCTATTATTAAAAAAATCCTTAATTTATTCTAACGATTAAAATCTCTTTAATTAATCGCTAAAAACGATTCAATGAGTTTCCTCATCGTTAATGTGGCTTTTAGTCTAGTCGATCCTTGTCCTAACGAACCAGCGAATCGACAATTACCACCTATAATCAGACAATCATCATAAAACACTGGTTTTCTGGGGCAATTTCGGTAGTCTATGCCGCCAGCACATTGAGTAAATTGTTAAATCATGCAATATAAAACGATAATAAAAATTCTGGGGATGCTAGTTACCTTATTTAGCGCCTCTATGATCCCCCCCGCCCTAGTATCACTGGTTTATAAAGACGGTGGTGGTAATGCGTTTGTCGCTTCATTCTTTTTAACCCTGCTTACCGGGTTGTTTTTCTGGTATACCAATCGTGATGAAAAAGGCGATTTGAAAGCCCGCGAAGGGTTTATTATCGTGGTGGCCTTCTGGGTAGTACTGGGCAGTTTCGGGGCCTTGCCGTTTATTTTAATGGACACCCCCAAACTCAGTTTGGCCGACTCGATTTTTGAATCCTTTTCTGGCTTGACCACCACTGGTGCCACTATCATGACCGGGCTCGATGACCTGCCCAAAGCCGTACAATATTATCGTCAGCAATTACAATGGCTTGGCGGCATGGGGATCATTGTATTAGCCGTCGCTATCTTGCCGATACTAGGTGTTGGTGGAATGCAGTTATACCGAGCAGAAACCCCAGGACCGGTAAAAGAAAACAAAATGACCCCACGTATTGCCGATACCGCCAAACACCTGTGGTACATCTATGTTGCGCTGACAATCACCTGTGCGTTGGCTTATTGGGCCGCCGGAATGGAAGGTTTTGATGCCTTGCTACATTCGTTTTCGACCATCGCAATTGGCGGATTTTCTAATCATGACGCCAGTATGGGTTATTTCAACAATCCGCTGATCAATGTGGTTTGTGTGGTTTTTTTGATTATTTCTGCGGTTAACTTTTCGCTGCATTATGCCGCAGTAAGAAACCGTAATTTACGTAGTTATATACGTGATCCAGAATTCAAAGCTTTTTTAGCCATTCAAGCCGGATTAATACTGATTTGTTTTATTGTCCTGCTAAAAACCCAAACTTATGAAAACGGCGATCAAGCATTAAACCAAGCGTTATTCCATGCGGTTTCTATGAGCACCACCGCTGGTTTTGCCACCGATAACTTCTCCGCTTGGCCATTATTTTTACCTATTTTATTAATTTTTTCGAGCTTTATTGGTGGTTGTGCTGGCTCAACTGGTGGCGGTATGAAGGTGTTACGCGTCTATTTGTTGTTTTTGCAGGGTATTCGAGAGCTGAATCGACTCGTTCATCCCCGTGCTGTGTATACCATCAAGTTAGGTCGTAAAGCGTTGCCTGATCGAATTGTTGATGCGATTTGGGGATTCTTTTCAGCCTATGCACTGGTATTTGTGGTGATCATGCTGATGTTGCTCGGTGCTGGACTTGACAATGTGAGTGCGTTTTCAGCCACTGCCGCGTGTTTAAATAACCTCGGTCCGGGCTTAGGCCAGGTCGCTGCCCACTATGGCGACATCAGCGATGCCGCCAAGTGGATCTTGGTATCAGCCATGGTGTTTGGTCGACTGGAGATTTTTACCTTGTTGGTATTGTTTACGCCAACTTTTTGGAAGTCGTAGACGTTGCAGGTTTAACGTTGGCCGCTGGTTCACGATCGCTCTGGCTCTCTACGCGAATAAATTCGCGTCTACCATATGGGGTTTCTTTCAAACCTATCGTAGACGACAATTCATTCTCGTTTAACATTGGTGGGTTAAATAAATATCGCACTAACCTGGAACAGGCGTTCTACTTCGGTGATATAACGTTTATTGATTAAAAACAAAATAACGTGGTCATTTGATTCGATGACGGTGCTGTCGTGGGCAATAATCACTTCATCACGACGCACTACGGCACCAATGGTGGTGCCTGGCGGGAGTTTGATTTCGCGAATTGAGCGGCCAACCACTTTTGAAGTGGATTGATCACCATGAGCAACGGCCTCTATCGCCTCTGCCGCGCCTTTGCGTAACGAATACACATTGACGATATCGCCACGGCGTACATGGGTTAACAACGCTGAAATAGTGGCTTGCTGCGGCGAGATGGCGATATCAATTTCACCCCCCTGAACCAAATCAACATAAGCACTACGCTGAATCAACACCATGGTCTTTTTCGCCCCCATGCGCTTGGCTAACATCGCTGACATGATGTTCGCTTCATCATCATTAGTCACGGCAATAAACACATCAACCTGCTCAATATGCTCTTCTGATAGCAATTCATGATCAGAGGCATCACCACAAAACACCAAACCATGATCTAGCGTTTCTGACAAATACGCTGCCCGCTCAGGATCACGCTCTATCAACTTCAAACTATGAGTCCGACTGAGTGAACGCGCCAATCCTGCACCGATATTACCACCACCAGCAATCATGAATTTACGATAAGAATGCTCCAACCGTTGCAGCTCACTCATCACCGCGCGAATATGCTTAGTAGCAGCGACAAAAAACACCTCATCGTCGGCTTCTATGATGGTACTACCGAGCGGCTTGATGGGTCGCCCTTGACGATAAATCGCCGCCACACGGGTTTCTATGTTTGGAATATGTTCTTTCAATGTGGATAACGCATGACCCACCAGCAAACCGCCATAATACGCTTTAACTGCCACCAGCGAGACTTTGCCGCCCGCAAATTCAAGCACTTGCAAGGCACCAGGATAATCAATCAAACGCCGAATATATTTGGTCACCAGCTGCTCAGGGGCAATAAAGTGATCGATTGGCATATCATGCTGATGGAATAACTTTTCTTTATGACGCAGATACTCAGCCGAACGAATACGGGCAATTTTCACCGGAGTATTGTACAAACTGTAGGTGACCTGACAGGCAACAATGTTGACTTCATCACTGCTGGTCACCGCAATCACCATGTCAGCGTCTTCTGCACCGGCTTTAAACAGCGTTTCTGGATGCGCAGCGTGACCATTAACCACCTGTAAATCAAATTTGTCCTGCAACTCACTTAAGTGGGTGCCTTTGGTATCCACCAAGGTGATCTCATTTTGTTCGCCAACCAAATTTTCTGCCAGCGTGGCTCCCACCTGCCCAGCGCCTAAAATGATGATCTTCATTGTGGCATATCCTCAGTTTTTGTTAGTTTGGCGTAATAAAAACCATCCATGTCATCCACACCGGGGATCAACTGCCAACCCGGCTCGGCTAATGTATCTTGTTGATTCAGCGGTTGATGTTGTGCATCTGCTGTCACCGCCAAAAAAGCTTTAATTTGCTCACGATTCTCTTGAGGTAACACGCTGCAAGTGGCATAAATCAAACTGCCACCGGGTTTAAGTGTTGACCATAACTGACTGAGAATACGCTGTTGCAGGGTCGCCAACTGAGCAATATCTGCTTGGCGACGTAACCACTTAATATCTGGATGACGACGGATCACCCCAGTTGCCGAACAAGGCGCATCAAGCAAGATGCGATCAAATTGCTCACCATCCCACCAGTCATCCAGTGCCGAGGCATCAGCGGTCTTCATCTGGGCGGTCAATTGTAACCGGGTAAGGTTTTCTTCTACTCGTTGTAAACGATTCTCATCACTATCAATTGCCAACATGCTCGCCAATTGCGGCTGTCGCTCCAACATATGACAAGTCTTACCACCGGGCGCGGCACAAGCATCAAGCACTTTATCACCGGGTTGCACATCCATCAGCTGCGCAGCAAACTGTGCGGCACCATCTTGCACCGAACAACTGCCCTCAGCAAAACCCGGCAATTTGAACACATCAGTCGGTTTAACGAGTCGAATGCCATGCTCCAGCCCAGCTTGTGGCTCAGCGGCAATTTCAGCTGCGGTTAATTGCGACAAATAATCATCACCAGAAAACTGCTGTTGATTCACCCGCAACCACATCGGTGCTTGTAGCTGATTAGCCTCTAAAATCCCTTGCCATTGCTCGGGATAACATTGTTTGATTTGCTTAATAAACCAATTCGGATGACCAAAACGACAGCTATCAATTTGCTCTGCTTTTTCATCTAATTGTTGTTGCTGACGCTGGAAGTTTCTCAATACGCCATTAATCAAGCCTTTAAGCCCTGATGCTTTGAGCGCCAACGCCGCTTCTACGGTTTCAGAAATCGCCGCATGAGCAGGCACCCGCATCGCCGAGAGTTGATAAATGCCCACATACAATAAAAACTGAAAAGGCCGTTGTTTGCCTTTTAACGGTTTTTGCAATAAGCGTGAACAGTAGAAATCGAGTTTCGGCAACCAACGCAACACCCCATAACACAGCTGTTGCAATAGCGCCTTGTCTTTGGGGTTAACTAACGCAGCTTGCGCCTGAGGTAAAGCATCTGATAAAGAGCGGCCCTTATCGACCACCTGAAAAAGACACAAAGCGGCCTGAGCACGGATGTTACTGGTTTGTCGATTCATTGTTCACCGCGAAGTACATTGCCAACGGTAAACCAACCCGGACGGGCATTTAACAACTCATGAACTGCCATCGGTTTTTTGCCTGGTGGTTGTAGTGAAGTGATATTAAGGATTTGTTGCTCAGCGGTGGCAATATGAATGCCCCGTTTATTAGCTTGCAATACCGTGCCCGGTGCGGCATCAGTGGTTTCATCAACCACATTGGCTTGCCAAACTTTCACGTTAATTGACTTATCGCTATTACTATCAACAAGACTCAAATAACTGACAGGCCAAGGGTTAAACGCTCTAACACAACGCTCAATCGCGGTTGCAGACAACTGCCAGTCGATTTTGGCTTCTTCTTTAGAGAGTTTCTCGGCGTAGTTAGCCTGCTCATCATCTTGCTTTTGCGGCTGAATATTACCAGCGGCAATATTATCAACGGCTTCGAGCAAAGCAACAGGACCAGCTTCTGCCAGCTTATCGTACATAGTTGCCGAGGTATCGCTTGGTTCAATCGGACACTTGCTGATACTGATAATATCACCGGTATCCAAACCCACATCCATTTGCATGATGGTGACACCCGTTTGCCCGTCGCCCGCCCAAATCGAACGTTGAATTGGTGCTGCGCCACGCCAGCGAGGCAAAATCGAACCATGCACATTGATGCAACCCAACCTCGGGGTATTTAATACCACCTTGGGCAAAATCAAACCATAAGCGACGACAATCATCAAATCAGCGTTTAACGCCGCAAGTTCTTCTTGGGCCGGGGCTTTTCTCAAAGAAACCGGCTGAAAAACCGCAATGTCGTTAGCAATCGCTAAGGTTTTGACTTCACTGGGCTGGAGTTTTTTGCCGCGTCCAGCTGGACTGTCGGGTTTGGTATAAACCGCAATCACTTGGTGCTCAGAGTCTAATACAGACTGCAAATGACGAGCGGCAAACTCAGGCGTACCGGCGAAAATAATACGTAAAGGGGATGACATGCCTTAAATCCTTAGCTGTTTCTTTTGGCTTGAGCGCGAGCTTCTTTTTCCAATTTTTTGCGGATGCGATCCCGTTTCAGCGGTGACAAATAATCAACAAACAGTTTGCCATCGAGATGATCAATTTCATGCTGAATGCATACGGCCAATAACTCATCGCCATCGAGGGTAAATTCATTACCTTCACGGTCCAGCGCCTTGACGGTCACCTTCTCAGCTCTTTCAACTTTAGCGTATTGCTCAGGGACTGACAGACAACCCTCTTCGCTGATCTGCATCCCGTCTGAGGCGATGATCTCAGGATTGATCATCACAATTGGGGCATCTCTGTCAGCAGAGACATCCATCACCACCAAACGTTGGTGAATATCAACCTGAGTCGCGGCCAAGCCGACGCCTTTTTCGACTGCCATGGTTTCGAACATATCATCAATAATGATTTGAAGTTCTGGGGTAAATTCGGTAATGGGCTGAGCCACATTTCTTAATCGTTCGTCGGGAAAACGTAAAACATTTAAAACTGCCATAAGCGTTACAAATTACATGCGTTGGTTTACTATCTGTGGTAGCGTGAAGTTTAGCGAGTTAGTTGACTGATTAATAGTGAAAATAGCCGTTCGTGTCATAAAACGCGTAATAAAACTCATAACAAAAAACTCCTGGCCTGAGGGAACCTCATGTTCAAACCATTTATCACTACCCATCTCCTGAAACTTAGCCTTATTTTGCTAATGTTATTACCTCAATCATCTACAGCCGATGTGTTAAGCATTCGTGAAGACGCACCAAAACGTTATGTGGTCAAAAAAGGCGATACCTTGTGGGATTTATCCGGCATTTATCTGACTAAACCTTGGTTATGGCCCAAGTTATGGGGTTGGAATCCACAAATCAAAAACCCCCATTTAATTTACCCCGGTGATGTCATTAGTTTGACCTACGACGCCGATGGTACCCCCAGACTCAGTATCAATAGCAAGGTCAAAAAGCTTTCACCAAAAACCCGGGTGACGCTGAAACAAAGTGCCGCAATTCCTACTTTGCCATTAAAATTAATTCGCCCTTATCTCAGTTATGAACAATCCCTTGATGGCGCTCATTTAGATGCTCTACCGTATGTGCTTGGTGCTGCCCAGAGCAGCAAAAACTGGTTTATCGACCAAATTCTGTATATCAACAGTGTGTTAGAGGCAGATAAAACCTATGCCATTTATCGTAAAGGCAAGGCTTACACTAATATTGGCAAAAACAAACCTTTGGGTTATCAAACTGAGTTGGTCGGCACCGCTAAAGTGATCAGAACAGGCACCGCTGAGGGTGAACCTGCGGCAATAAGAGTGGTCACTGCACTGAGTGAAATCAAAGCAGGCGACAAGATATTGCCCGCCAGTGAAGGTCAACAGTTACCGGCATTTTTCAAAATAACCCAACCCGACGTCGCATTAGATGCCACCATTATTGCCTCGCCTTATCAATATCGTCAGTTTTCTAAATACGACGTGGTGGTGTTAAACATGGGCGCGGCTCAACAAGCCAAGGTTGGCAACCTGCTGAATATTTACCATCAGTCACCTGCGGTCATCGATATTGAACAACAACCACGTTATTATCAGGACGCTTCTCAATTTGACAAATTTACTGCTCGAATGGGAGATACTTTCGGCGAAGAAAAGAAAGTGCTGCTCGATATGCCCAAAGAAAGAATTGGTGAGCTGGTGTTGTTTAAAGTTTATCAAAATATCAGCTATGCTCTAATAACCAGAACGATTAAACCTGCTCAAGTCGGTGATACCACGTTTGTTTCAATCGAAACTGCTGAGCCAGAAACTGCTGAGCCAGAAACTGCTGAGCCAAAAACTGCTGAGCCAGAAGATGATAAAGCATCAGACAGCTGGTTTTATGGCTCATCGGAGAAATAACCCGGGCTAAAAAAGCCCATATCAAGGAGAGAGAATATGAACACGGATACGTTACGACGCTTATTAATCCTTCGTCAAACGCCACGACTTGGGGTCAAAACCCTGCAACAGCTATTTGAGCATCCTGCCTTTGATAGTAATGGCTGTGATACTAAAGGCGGTATTGAGCAACTCTTTACCGCCTCAGCCACCGAGCTAGCCCAGTTCAAACTCAATGCGGTGCAAATCAAGGCACTCACCCAGCCCGATGAAACCCTGATAGAACAAGTCATACGCTGGGCGGAGCCTGCCGATCATCATATTATCGACTACTTCGGTATAAATAGTGCCAACTCGTTTTATCCTCAATATCTCAAACACACTGCCAGTGCGCCACTGATGCTGTTTATCAAAGGCGATCCCAGTTTGCTTGAACGACCACAACTAGCCATTGTCGGCAGTCGAAACTTGACCATTACCGGACAAGAAAATGCCTTTGCGTTTGCTAAACAAATCGCCGAATTAGGCATAGTCATCACCAGTGGTTTAGCCCTTGGTGTCGATGGTTTTTGTCATCGTGGTGCACTGGCTGCCAATGGCAAAACCATAGCAGTACTTGGCACCGGGCTAAATCAAATTTATCCCAAGCGACATTTGCAATTAGCCGGTGAAATCGCCCAAACCGGAGCCTTAGTATCAGAGTTTTTACCTGAGCAAACGGTTCGAGCAGAAAACTTCCCCCGCAGAAACCGCATCATCTCCGGTTTATCTCAAGGCACCTTGGTGGTCGAAGCGGCGTTAAAAAGTGGTTCATTGATCACTGCCAGATATGCCATGGAACAAGGTCGTGAAGTATTTGCTATTCCCGGCTCCATTCATAGCCCGATGAGTAAAGGCTGTCATGCCTTAATCAAACAAGGAGCCAAACTGGTCGAAAATATTGCTGATATTGTCGAGGACGTACCGCTGTTCCAGTCATTTTTAACCCACCCCATCCAATCAGTCAACAGCACCGTCAGCCAAGTCCCAGAGTCACCGCTGCTCGCACATATTGGCTATGACATAACCGCAGTAGATATCATAGCTCAGCGCAGTCAACTCCCAGTCAATGAAGTATTATCCCAGCTATTGGCATTAGAAATGCAAGGAGATATTGCCGCTCAGCCCGGTGGTTATATTCGCATTCTGCGATCTTAACTGGCACTTTACGGGGGTTATGACGATAAAATAATCAATTCCCCTGAACAGCATTTAAACTATTGAAAAAATCGTTCAATAGCATAAAAGAAGTGAGGTTTTTCATGTTAAAGACGGCTATGATGGAAGGTAGAAGACCAATTAATAAAGTCTTTTCCCTTGGCACTCAAAAAGTACAAAAAAAACCATGAGTAGATTAAGCGCCCTGATTGAGGAGAGCCCCGTCACATAATATTTTGCAGTCATCTTTTATCCCTTGAGTAAGAAGGAAATAATTATGTTTGATATCCTTATGTATCTATTTGAAAACTATATTCATAGTGAGACCGAAATGCGTGTTGATCACAATGAATTAACCACCGAATTAGCCCGTGCCGGTTTCCACGAAATCGACATTTATAAAGCACTCGACTGGCTAGAAAAGCTCGCCAGCCTGCAAAAAAGCGAAAACCGCCCTTACACCACCGCCAGCAGCCAGCAATCTATGCGTATTTATACTGCCGATGAAATGGCACGATTGGATGTTGAATGTCGCGGCTTTATTTTATTTCTTGAACGTGTTGAAGTCCTCAACTTTGAATCCCGCGAAATGGTGATTGACCGAGTATGCGAACTAGACGAACCGTTAATCTGCCTTGAAGATCTTAAATGGGTGATTTTAATGGTACTGGTTAATATCCCCGGCCATGAAACCGCCTACGCCCAAATGGAAGATCTAGTATTTGACGAGGCTGATGGACCGTTGCATTAGAAGTATTGACCGATTAACCCCAAATACAGGAGGGTATCAAAACCCTCCCTCTAACCTCCATGAATTAATGTTTTATATCCATCTCACTTACTACTATCTAAATTTATACAAACCATAAACAGAACCATCATACTCAAAAGTAAGTGTTTGATTATTACCTGTTTTTCTTAATAATTTACGAATATTCCGCCTTTGCTTCACTGTAAGTGTACTCTGACAAGGTTTATAGGTATAAATATTTAATTCCTCAATCGAACATATTCGTCTTGCATTAGAAAATATACCAACTTTATCAAGAGCCTGTGCCTTTTTTAAATTAATAGCAGTAATAATCAGCTCTGCACGATTAATTTTTTTTCTAATGGTATCTATAGCGGTTTTATCATTCGTTACCGTTGATGACTTTATCCATAGTGGCTCATGATGAAATAATCGATTTCTATACTCTCTAATTTCTCGGATAAGGCTAATCAATATTTGTCTGGCGTCATTGGGCTTATTTGAGATTTGAGCATAATTTTTAAAAATTTTACTCATCGAATTAGGAAACAAATAATGCTTTTGTTCTGCTCGAATATTACTAGAAAAAGCATCTACCAATATGAATTCCCAGGCCGCAAATTCAGTTGCTGCAACAATCTGGTTATGTGTCCAAATTGGCATAATCGAGTCTGCTGGTAATTGTTGTCCAGTTGCTATACCAAGCCTATTTTTTTCCTTTTTTCTCCAAGTTGCTTTCAAGCTATTTTCAGCAGCTTTGATTTTATTAAAAAATTTAGCACTCACATTTTGCTTATCACCCCGATCCCCCGTGAAACCGATAACTTGCCACCAATAATCACCAAAACGACGTTTTGCCTCATTATCAATGGCGTTTCGTAGCGTAACTTCAAGGTTTTGCAGTATGGGATAAAATGAGGCTGACGCATGTTGTGACCAAATATAAGCACCATAAATCTCAGCATCATTAGCATGAGAAAATGTATTTCTATAGCTATCAATTCGATCACTCGAAACATATTGCAAGATGGTATTATATTTCAAATTTTGAGGCATAGAATGATTTCTGAGGCTATCCAAGTTTGCCATTGCAGATTATTTTCTGTTGACATTGAAATTAGTGAGCACTAATATAAACCGTAAATAGAGGGCCTGCAATAGCCACTTCCCACCTCCGTGTGTTCTAGTCCTATTGCGATATAGGCAAAATGTTTGAAAGCCCAGATCTTAGATTTGGGCTTTCGTCTTTCTGACAACTAATAAAATTCAGCGAGGCACAAAAGCCCCTCTTTATCAACCAATCATAGGTGGGTTAAAAACCCACTGATATCCCTCATCTCTTCCTCAATACTGAGTGATACACTGTGCTTTTGGGTATAAATTAACCCACCCACGTTCCCTCACATCACTAAGTAGTACTACATGACTGGCCATCGTTGGCGAAATAACCTTTTGATATCAAACAAATAGTGATGTTTAAAAACACCCATTGATTATGTGGTGTGTTATATGCACTTTTTTGAGCTAGGTATTATCAATCAAGCAATGAAAAATGAAAGGTGATCACGATGCAAAAATCAATAGGTAGCGGTATGCTTCAGGGCCTTAAACGAGCAAGAGGTTTAACTGGCCTCGAAAAACACATAATCCCAGACGGTCAGCAACTAACCGAAAGTTCAGCCGAACAAATGCATGAAAAACGCAATCAGATAGCATTCCAAGCAACGCCAGTAAATACCGTATTCGGTCAGCTGAACCAATCGACCACTCAAGCTGCGTTTCACCACCATAACCTCAGTAAATTCTTGCTGCCATCTAATCAGCATATCAGAACTGAACAAGTAGAAGGTCAACAAAATCAATTCACTTCAACAACTCATGGACCCAGCTATGCTCAATTTAATGCGTTCAATAATGCCCGACATGGTGTCGAAAAAGATGTTCATTTGGCCAATACTTTTCCTGTGGGAAATACACATAGCGCAGAAGGAAGATCAACTGAACTTGAAGCGGTACTAGACAGCTTCTCCACATCAAAATCCTTTGCAGAAGAAGCTAAACAACACTTACGAGAAGGCTCTGCGACTCACCAAGAGCTTGAAATTGCAAAAAACACTTGGGGGCGTAACAAATAATGACTCAATTTAGCGTGGCGTCAAAGGCTAGATACATATAGGTATGCAGCCTTTAAACCCGACATGCGCTATTTTGCAGCTAGACAAACCGTTCAATCACCTTAGCCACAGACTTGGCATCATTCATCACATAAAAATGCACACCCGGCAGACCCGCACTTAACAATTCATCCGTTTGCTTTATCGCATGAGCAATGCCCAGCTCAACCACGTGCTTGGGGTTTTCGAGCACTTCATTGACAAAATCATCAGGGAAATTGACGTAGAAATGACGTGGGATCGATTGCAACTGTTTGACTGAGCGAATGATTTTAAGCCCCGGAATAATTGGCACTGTGATATCCGCTGCACGACACTGCTCAGCAAAGCTAAAGTAGTTTTTGGTATCGTAAAACATCTGGGTAGTGATGTAATCGGCACCGGCATCCACTTTATTCTTCAAGTGCATAATATCTGTGCTTAAATTGGGTGCTTCAAAATGCTTCTCAGGATAACCCGCAACACCGACACAATAATCCAACGAGGAACAACCAACAATCTCATCCAAAAAGTGGCCTTGCTTGAGTTCATTGATTTGTGTCACCAAATCACTAGCGTATTCGTTTACTGTACGATTACGAGAGATTTTTTTGTTGTAGTTTGGTCCGTCACCTTTTAGTGCCAATACATTGTGAATGCCGAGGTAATTGAGTTCTATCAAGGCATCTTCTGTTTCTTCTTTAGTGAAACCACTACATAATAAGTGAGTGACGGTATCAATTTTAAAGCGATTTTGAATAACGCCACAAATACCTATAGTACCCGGGCGTTTTTTGTAAATCCGTCGAGTCACCGAACCATCATCTTGTTCGTTGTAAAAAGCCCCGGACGGATGTGAAGTCACATCAATCCATGGCGGATTATAAGGAGCCAATATCTTAACAATATCAACAATATCCTGAATCGAACGGCCCCGAGGCGGCGGCACAATTTCAAAACTGAATAACGGATTGGTGGCTTTATCTATATGCTCTATAACTTTCATAATTGTTTACTCTTTCTAACTGCCACCTTAAGCGGCATTGCTCTGCACGATTGCCGCAGCAGGCGCAGGCTCATAATCTAAATTGGCGGCTAACCAACGCTCAGCGTCGTCTAGGCTCATATTTTTACGCTGGGCATAATCGACCACTTGGTCTTTATTAATTTTAGCCACGGCAAAATACTTCGCTTGCGGATGGGCAAAATACCAGCCGCTCACCGCCGCCCCCGGCCACATCGCATAACTACTAGTCAACTCCATACCGATGTTTTCTTCAACATTAAGCAAATCCCACAGCAAACCTTTTTCAGTATGCTCAGGACAAGCCGGATAACCCGGAGCCGGACGAATACCCTGATATTTCTCACGAATAAGCGCATCATTATCCAAGGTTTCATCTTTGGCATAGCCCCAGTAATTAAGCCGGATCTGCTGATGTAAATACTCAGCCAACGCTTCGGCTAGGCGATCTGCCACTGCCTTGGCTAATATGCTGTTGTAACTATCGTAATTTTTATCATACTCGGCAACGATTTCATCAACACCAAAACCAGCAGACACCGCAAAAGCACCAATATAATCAGCAACGCCTGCGTCTTTATCCGCCACATAATCGCTCAAACAACGGTTAAACTGACCCATCGGTTTTTTACCTTGCTGACGCAACTGATGAATGGTGTTTTTAACGCTGCTACGGGTTTCATCATCATAAATGTCGATATCGTCACCGCGACTATTAGCTGGAAACAAACCAAATACCGCTTTGCCCTGAATCGATTTATCAGCAATGATCTGATCTAACATCTTATTGGCATCGCCAAACAATTCGGTGGCAGTTTCGCCAATCAGCTCATGCTCTAAAATCGTCGGATACTTACCACTTAACTGCCAAGTCATGAAAAATGGCGTCCAATCAATATACTCACGGACAATATCCAAAGGCACATCATCAAGCACAGTGACGCCAAGTTGCTTAGGTACTACCGGTTGATAACTATCAAAATCAATCGGTGAAGGGTTCGCCCGAGCTTGTTCAAGCGAGATCAACGCAGAACGAGGTCCCTTGCTATAATGGCGAATACGCACTTTGTCATATTCTTTATCAATGTTGGCCAAAAACTCCGCCTTGCCATCGTTAAGCAGAGTTTGCACCACAGAAACCGAACGTGATGCGTTGGCCACATACACCACACCATGGGGATAGTGTTGCTGAATTTTCACCGCCGTATGGGCTTTAGAAGTTGTCGCCCCACCAATCAATAACGGAATGGTGAAACCCTGACGCTGCATTTCTTTGGCAACATGCACCATTTCATCCAGCGATGGGGTGATCAAACCAGATAAACCAATCGCATCGACTTTTTCTTCAATCGCCACCTGCAAGATTTTTTCGCACGAGACCATTACACCCAAATCGACGATTTCAAAGTTATTACACTGTAATACCACGCCAACAATATTCTTGCCGATGTCATGAACATCGCCTTTTACCGTCGCCATCAGCACTTTACCATTGGTATAAGCTTCAGTTTTTTCCAACTCAATATAGGGTTGTAAATGCGCCACGGCTTGCTTCATTACCCGGGCAGATTTAACCACCTGAGGCAAAAACATCTGGCCTTCACCAAATAAATCGCCAACCACGTTCATGCCATCCATTAATGGCCCTTCAATCACGTGTAATGGTCGCTCGGCTGCGAGTCTGGCTTCTTCGGTATCTTCAACAATGTGACTATTAATGCCTTTGACCAAAGCATGTTCGAGACGTTTTTTCACCGGCAATTCACGCCAGCTCAAATCGACCACAGAACTCTTTCTACCCCCTTTGCCACTGTACTTTTCAGCCACAGCCAGCAATCGGTCAGTGCCACCGTCATCTTTATTATTAACAACATCTTCAACCGCTTGACGTAAATCCTCCGGCACGTCTTTGAGAATGGCTAACTGTCCGGCGTTTACAATCCCCATATCCATACCATTTTTAATGGTGTAATAAAGGAAAACCGCATGAATCGCTTCACGCACCGCATTATTACCCCGGAACGAGAACGAAACGTTCGACACTCCACCGGAGATCATCGCATGAGGTAAGGTCCGTTTGATTTCTTTGGTCGCTTCAATAAAATCAACCGCATAATTGTTGTGCTCTTCAATCCCGGTTGCCACGGCAAAAATATTCGGATCGAAGATAATATCTTGTGGTGGAAAATTCAGTTCATCCACCAAAATGTGATAAGCCCGCTGACAAATCTCCACTTTACGCGCTTTGGTATCCGCCTGTCCGACCTCATCAAAGGCCATGACAATCACCGCCGCGCCATAACGACGCACCAATTCAGCCTGTTCGCGGAAATTATCTTCGCCTTCTTTCAAACTGATCGAGTTAACAATGCCCTTGCCTTGCACACACTTAAGGCCCGCCTCAAGAATGTCCCATTTTGACGAATCAATCATCACTGGCACTTTAGCAATATCTGGCTCACCAGCAATCAGATTCAAAAACCGCTGCATCGCGTATTTCGAATCCAACATGCCTTCATCCATGTTGATATCGATAATCTGCGCACCATTTTCAACCTGCTGCAAAGCCACCGCCAGCGCATCGTCATAACGCTCTTCTTTAATCAAACGTTTAAACTTGGCTGAGCCCGTCACGTTGGTTCGTTCACCAACGTTAACAAACAGCGACTCTTCTTCAATCGACAAAGCTTCAAGACCAGACAAACGACAAGCAGTTTTGACATTGTTCGCCACACGCGGGGCAATACCGTCAACCACTTCAGCCATCACTTTGATATGCTCAGGTGTGGTACCACAACAGCCACCAACAATATTCAGCAAACCCGACTCAGCCCACTCACGAATATGACTATTCATCTCCTGAGCCGACAAGTCATACTCACCAAAGGCATTTGGCAAACCCGCATTAGGATGAGCAGACACCGCACAATTACTAATTCGGCTCAACTCTGCCACATACTGACGTAGCTCTTTAGGTCCCAAGGCACAGTTCAAACCAAAAGAAATCGGCTTGGCATGAGCCAGTGAGTTATAAAACGCTTCGGTGGTTTGGCCTGATAAAGTACGGCCAGAGGCATCTGTAATGGTGCCTGAGATCATCACCGGATAACGACGACCCAAATCGGCATACACTTGCTCAACCGCAAACACAGCGGCTTTAGCATTTAGCGTATCAAAAATGGTTTCGATCAGGATCAGATCGGCCCCACCTTCAATCAACGCCAAAGTCGATTCAATATAAGCGTCTTTTAGTTCATCAAAGGTGACATTACGATAAGCCGGATCATTAACATCCGGTGAAATAGAACAGGTTCGGTTGGTTGGCCCTAACACACCAGCCACAAAACGCGGTTTATCCGGGTTTTGTGCGGTGAATTCATCAGCCACTTCACGAGCGATTTTGGCCGCTGCAAAGTTAATTTCCTTACTCAACGCTTCCATTGAATAATCTGCCATGGCAATAGTCGTGGCATTAAAGGTATTGGTTTCAATGATATCCGAGCCGGCTGCGAGATATTCACGATGAATTTGTTTGATCGCCTCAGGTTGTGACAGCACCAACAAATCGTTGTTGCCCTGAACATCACTAGCCCAATCGACAAAACGCTCACCGCGATAATCTTGCTCAGAAAATTTATAAGCCTGGATCATTGTGCCCATAGCACCATCCAGCAATAAAATACGTTTCGCCAGTTGTTGCTCAAATAAGCTTAATGGTAATGAATCTTGCACAATGTTCTCCCAAAAAATAACCGCCCTCTCTAGAATTACCATTATAATAGCCAAGCGAAATCGCTAGCACAAGTAATAGAGAAAGCTAAACACCTAACATTGTAGATGTTTAGACGGCTAAATGGAAGGGTGTAAGTCCATCGGGAACCAATAAAATGCCGTTTTTTATGCACCTAGCACTTATCTGGTAACAAGGCTGGCGTTTTACCCAGCAGATAATAGCTTAACAAGCCTAACCACTCTTTGGTCGCCATATCGAGTATTTGCAAATGCCGGGTAAAGCTCCACACCGGAATGGCAGAAACACTGTCGGGTAAAGTCCAATGATCAACCGGATAAGGCGTCACGGACCAATCTAGTTTACAGAACAATCCAACAGAGCGTGGCATATGCCAAGCGGTGGTGACCAACAACCACACTTCATCGGCTTTAGGTTGTATTAGTTGCTTGGTAAGTTTGGCGTTTTCAGCGGTATTACGAGCTTGTGTTTCAAACTGAATCCGGGAAATATCAAAATTCAAATCAATATACAGCTGTTTTGCTACATCAGCCTGTTTGAGGTGTTGATTCATCAAATTACCAGTACCACCAGTAAACACCATCTTTGCTTCGGGATACTGATAACCCAAAGCCAAAAACGCCAAATTGCGATCAACAGTGGCACCAAACTCAGTTTGCTGCCAATGATTGGCGGTTAAGGTATTTTCTGATCCAGACAAGACAATGATGCCATCAATATGTTCAGGTAGTTTGGGATTAGTCTCAAAGCGAGTTTCTAACGGCATCAACATCCAATGCCCGATGGGATAAATGCTGATCACCAACATTGCGCTGATCAACAAACTCAGTGACCACTTTGCCACCCGCCCATATCCCCGCAGCACGGCGATCCAGCCGATCAGTGCACATAATACTAATAACGAACCTGGTGCGACAACCATCCAGAGTAATTTTGACAACCAAAAAAATGCACTATCCATTTAACTTATCCATTTAACTTACCCATTATTTATTTTTTATCTTTTTGTTTAAAGTCTAATTCATGCTCTGAAGCTGGGGTTTTATCTGAAGATTGATTAAAAGCACTAGGCAGGATATCAACACCGACCATTTTTCCTAGCTTAACAATCGCCGGAATAGTGATCGGAGAGAAGGGTAATACCGCAAAAACCCCTAGCCCCAAGCCTTTGAGGATATCAAGAAACTGCTGGTTAGCGGCTTTCATATCTTCGGGTTTGGCATCGCCCTGAACATAAGCGTTGTAGGTTCTTAGCATCTCTTTGGTTTCCGCCTTTTCTTGCGATAAGGCGGTTTTGAGCTTCAACATACTGCGCCGTAACCCCACCATATGGCGGCGCTTAATCACTTTGAGCTTACGCAGTGGTGAGGCGGTAAAACGCTGGAGTACTTTCATTACCAAAGTTTGCCAGATTGACCATCATAATGCCAGTTTACTGATGCTTGCCGCGATCCCAACCATCTGATCCCAACCATTGTTGACCAGACTCTTCTGCGCCTTCTTCGAGCGTAGTCGCCATGCTGTCATTCCAGCGATTAAGATAACCAAACAGCGCAATCACGCCCATGATCTCAACAATCTCACCTTCGTCCCAATGGGCTTGCACTTGCTGTTGTAATTCCTCGTCAACCGCATTAGGAATGCCAGAGGCGGCAATTGAAAGCTCTAACGCTACTCGCTCAGCATCAGAAAACGCCGAATGGGTTCTGAATGCCCAAATATTTTCCATCTGTTCTTGCTCTGCGCCGTAACGCTCAGCAGCACGAATAGTATGAGCCTGACAATAACGACAACCAGTAGCATGGCTAGAGATATAACCAATCAGCCTTTTCAGCCCACTAGTCACTCGACCTTTATTTTCCATCACCGCCATATTCAGCTCGATAAACGCTTTGGCGATCGCAGGTCGGTGTTGCATGGTCAACACACTATTAGGACAAAAACCTAAAGTTTCATTAAAAAAACGCGCTAATTCAGCGACTTCCGGATTGGCATCGGGTGCCAAGGGATTGACTAACGGCATTGCATATTCTCCAAAGTTAAAGGTAATTCGCTTGTAGGCGGAGCATTTATGCCCGCTCTATCCAATCAGCGGCAAATTAAATCATTACTAGCCAACCAATGAAAGTTATTTATTAAAAGATGAAATACCGTACGATTTAAGCTAGACTACGCGCCAATTATTTGCTCCGGATTTACGTTTCGGCTCGCTAAAGGAAAAAACATGTCAATTACACACCCTCACTCCGTCTCCAATACGATTAACAGTGCCGACCAAGCGCCAACTGTTGTGGTTTGTGCCTTATATAAATTTGTTCGTCTCGAACACTTTGCCAGTTTACGTCAACCGCTGCTGTCCACCATGGAAGAAAACAGTATTAAAGGCACGTTATTACTCGCCGCAGAAGGCATTAACGGCACTGTAGCCGGTGATCGCCAAGGCATTGATAATTTATTGTTATGGCTCAGTCAGCAACTGGGTCTTAGTAACATCGTCAGCAAAGAATCCTACGATGTCGAGATGCCGTTTTACCGCACCAAAGTTAAACTGAAAAAAGAAATCGTTACTATGGGTGTTGAAGGAATTGACCCCAACAGAGTTGTCGGCTCTTATGTCAAACCCAAAGACTGGAATGCGCTGATCTCAGACCCAGATGTCTTGTTGGTCGACACCCGCAATGATTACGAAATTCAAATTGGCAGCTTCAAAAACGCCGTTAACCCAAACACCGACACTTTTCGTGAGTTTCCTCAGTATGTAAAAGACCACCTTGACCCGCAAAAACACAAAAAAGTGGCGATGTTCTGCACTGGTGGCATTCGTTGTGAAAAATCCACCGCTTACCTTAAAGAACAAGGTTTTGACGAGGTTTATCACCTTGAAGGCGGCATTTTAAAATATCTTGAAGAAGTGCCAGAGGAAGAAACCTTATGGCAAGGCGACTGTTTTGTGTTTGATAACCGCGTCGCCGTCAACCATGCTCTTGAAGCGGGTCAATACGACCAATGCCACGCTTGCCGAATGCCAATTACAGAGGCAGAAAAAGACAACCAGTACTATATAAAAGGTGTTAGCTGCCTACATTGCCATGATAAACACAGCCCTGAGCAATTAGCCCGATTTAAAGAAAGAGAAAAACAAGTAGCATTGGCCAAACAAAGAGGTGAAATTCATATAGGTAGCGAAGCGGCCGAGCGAATTGAACAAAACCGCCAGATTAAACAACAACGTAAATCGGCGCAACGAGCTGGTTAATAAACTAAAGCGGTTGGAATGCCACCTGATTACGCCCTTGCCTTTTGGCCTGATATAACAGGCCATCGGCAATCGCCATCATGGTATTAAATGACTCAGTAAGCTCTACGGTAAAGCCGACACTAATGGTTACCTCAATGGTCAGCTCGCCGACTTTAAGCGGGCTACCCATCACCGTTTTACGCAAACGTTCAAACAAATTTGTCGCGTCTTCTTCGCTAATATTAACGCACAAAGCGCAAAACTCTTCGCCGCCCACTCTAGCGACAATATCAGCATCTCGAAACAACCGATTTATCACCACAGCCACATGCTGTAACATCATATCGCCGACTTTATGGCCATGAACGTCATTAACTTTTTTGAAATTATCAATATCAATCATTGCCACAGCCAAAGAGATATTCTGTCGCCTGGCGTTTTCAAATAAACCCGCTCCGGTTTCGAACAAAAAACGGCGGTTATACAAGTTAGTTAAAAAATCACGAAACGCCTGCTCTCTGAGCTTTTTATAACTATAAATAAAATCAATATTCTGATTAACCCGACAATAAAACTCCTCATGCAGAAACGGTCGATTAATAAAATCATTGGCACCCGCTTTTAACATCCGCACCGAGACACTGCCAGTACCAACACCAGATATGCCGATGATAGCCACGTCATTACGCGAATACTTCTCCCGAGCTTTACCAATAAAACCCACTCCATTTAAATTAGGCATATTATAATCAGTAATGATCAGGCTATAACCCTGATGACTATTGAGTTTATCCAGTCCTTCAAGGCCATCTACCGCTTCTTCAACGTTAAAATTATGTCGTTCGAGTAAGGTTCTGATCAGTTTGCGGGAAGATTTAGAATCATCGACAACCAATACATGGCGATCAAAATTATCATACAGGCGTTGCACCAAATCGATAACATATTGCATTTCGTTGAGGTTACGTTTCACCACATAATCAACAATCGGCAGCTCCATCATTTCATCATGTAAATCATCTGAGGTATTGCCAGTTAAAATGATTGGCCTGATCCCCAGCGTCAACATCGCCTGAACAATTTCACCATGAGGCGCATCGGGCAAATTCAAATCAAGTATCGCGACAAAGAAATCTTTTCGGTGACCGATAATGGCATTCATCGCTTCTTCCATCGAAAAAGCCGATACCACATCAAGATGCAGCTGTGACGAAATATTCTCAGTAAGAATACTATTAATCACCCGACTGTCATCAACTACCAGTACTTTATTTGGTCTTTTCACTATTAAGGTTTTACCCGATCAAGAATTGCCCTACTAAGCGTAGAATAATATGGCCTAAGTCACAATTCGATTATCTGTTTGCAGCTAACTATAAGTCATTCGTACAGATCATAAAAGTACGCTTAAGTGTTTATTTTTTAAGGAATAATTAAAAACGTTAGATTTTCATTAGCTATTGGTTGGCTTTCCGTCAGGTAAATAATCTAACTCACAGGTATAACAATCGTCAGCTAAACATAACCTTACCTTACCTTACCTTACTTAGAGAGGATCACTATGCACAGACTGTTATTAACACCTTACTTCATTGCCAGCTTGATTATCAGCAGCTGCTTACTGCTTTCAAGCACCCTTAATGCAGCCGAAATGGCCCGCCACGACTTTCCCTATGCCTCACACTACGTCAAGGTTAAGGGTTCAAAAATGCACTATGTTGATACCGGTCCGGTTAAAAATGGTTCGACTATTGCCTCCACTATAGTGATGATCCACGGTCAGCCTACTTGGTCTTATTTATGGCGCAACATTATTCCGCATCTTGAAGATAAACACCGGGTGATTGCTCTGGACTTAATTGGTTTTGGCAAGTCGGATAAACCCGATATCAAATACCTCGCCACTGATCATGCCGAGTATCTTGAAGGATTTATTGATGCATTGAAGCTCGATGATATGACATTGGTGGTTCACGACTGGGGTTCGATACTCGGTTTTGATTATGCCGCTAAACATCCTGACAAAATCAAAGCTTTGGCTTTTATGGAAGCTGCTGTTTATGCACCACCTGCCCAACCGCCTTATGGTCCACCAAAAGCGTTATTGGGTGAAGACAGCAAAGGCCCTAAAACCGCAGGCTTCTTTAAAATTCTACAAAAAATCAAAACCCCGGGTGTCGGTGAAAAGATGATCCTCGAAGAGAACTTCTTTCTTGAACAGTTGGCTTTACCTAGCCTCAGCAAAGTGCTGAGCGAAGATCAACTCAACGCCTATCGCGAACCGTTCAGCCAGGGTAAAAACAGAACACCAATGCTGCAATTCCCTCGCGACGTGCCCATTGATGGCAAAACGCCAGCCTATTCGGCCAAAATGATGCAAAACTACAATCACTATCTGCAAACCCAAAAGAACCTACCTAAGCTGTTGTTGCACCTCAGTGAAGGCTTTTTAATCAACCGCTGGAAAGTCGAATGGATCCGCAATAATATTCCGGATACAGAAATTCATGATATGGGACCCGGCGGTCATTTTATGCAAGAATTCAATCCCGACGGTATTGGCCAAGCGATATCCTTGTGGATGGATAAGAACAGCCTTTAACGTCAGTCAAAAATCGCCGCAAAAAACTGACTTTGCGGCATATCACTCACCCCTTTGGCAATCTGCACCATTTGCCAGTGATGTGCCGCTCTATCTTCGCTGATTTCTGCGATATTGTACTTGTTGAATCGCCAATAAGACGTCGCTACTGCGGCATATCGCACAAACAACTGTAAGCTTTGTTTTTCTATCGGCTCCAACACTCTGACCTGTTGATAACCATTAACCAAAGCCCGTGCTTTAACCAAATCGACCTCAGTATCATTAACGCAAGAACCCAATATACCCATACCCAATTCAAATATCAGGTAGTAATGGCAAGCTTCTTCAAAGTCGATAATCGCTTTAAACCCACCTGGCATATCGGATAGCGAATCAAACAATAAATTATCATAAAACAAATCACCATGAATCAAACCACGCGGCAACTCAGCGGCGATATGCTGCGCCAGATAATCGATTTCTGCGCCCAGCCAGGCTTCATATTTGACATCAATATTTAAACCGACAACCCGAGGAAAAAGCTGACGTCCATAAGGATGATGAGTTGGCAAATAATCCGGTGGCGGTATTTGATTCAATCGAGCGGCTTGTCTGCCAACTTGACATAACATAGTGCTATCGAGTTGCTCAACAACCTGACCCTCGATATAGTCCTTAAGCATCACCGGCTTAATTCCATTGGCAGATTCAAAGGTCGTCAAAATCTCGCTATTGAGCGGTGATATCAAACGGTTACAAGGCACGTTTTGCGCTTCAAGCAGCACTAATAACTGCCCCATTTTAAACGCATCGTCAAAAGTTTTGTCATCACAAACCGTTAGCACATAACGGGCTTGTTGGGTTTTGAGCAGATAACTGGAGTTACCATTGCCACCATCGAGCGGCTTAAACTCGGCAATTTTCAAATTATATTGGTCAGCCAATGACTGAATATCTGCTTGAGTGAGTTGGGTATATGTTGCCATTAACGGATTTCTCATTGGTTGAAATATTGACATCTACAGCAGCCAAAACCAATCCAGCACAGATTGATTAAGCACACCTTATTGGTATTAATTAGCAGGACGTTGCAGTTCCGGCGCGTAATTATAACCGATTAACAACATATCCCGAGTCGCTTTTGCTGCCAAACTTTGTGACTGAACAGCACTGACACTGTGCATTGCCCTAGGGTCCCATATCATTACCGAATCCATCGGATTGTGTAACCTGCAACTTGCCAAAGGCATACTGTTATTGTCGTAGCTCCACCGACAATGTTCTAACGATTGGCTAAATGCATACAAATAAAATCATTCTCGTCATGATGGATACCTTCCGGAGTCGGTTCACCCTCTTCGTTCGCTGTGGCAATAATACGAATTTGATGCACATCAACATGCCAGGACTGTTCTGCCATGGCACTGTCTAACGGAAAATAACGGAAGTTAAATTTAATTAACGCGTGCAAAAATGGATTGGTTAAAGTCGACCCCTTTAAATGCGCTAAATTACGTTGAATACCACTGGCATAACTATTAAGCGATTCATCCTAAAAATATGAGGTATGAGGTATGAGGTAAAGGTTTTATTTCTTCGGTATCCGGTCGAAAATAAAAATTGGCGAAGCGCCGCAAGCGAAATCTTGCCCCATCTTTAAGGTAATTATCCAGTTCTAAATCATCGAAATCTGACCATAAACGTTGTTTCGCTTCTGCGAGTTCAGGATTGACCGAAAAATCATCAGCAGCCATCATTATGTAGCTGTGATCATTGAGTTCAGAAGCAATATCCCGTGTGTGTGGATGAGCTTAGCGGTAAACCAGCGCTGACGACATGACCTATGTCGCACCGTTTTCATGAACAAACTTGATTATCTGAGACATAATGGCACAAAAAAACCAACAAATAAAATTTTAAATTACAAAACTTTATTGACGAGAAACTAGATATGCTTAACATTTTTTTCATTGCAAAAAGTGCGTCAATCTCACTAATACCGAAACTTATTACAAAACCACCATACCGAACAAATTATCAGCAAATTACCAATTACAAACACACGAGGTTGAAACCTCGTCTACGACAGAGCGGGTACGCCATAGACGCGGATCCTATTTGATTGGAGCCTTATGTGCGCCAGGGATTAATGGCATATTGATGCCATGCATCGCCATCCAGTCAATCTCTTCGCTCCAGCGCTGCCAATCCCGACATTGAGGTTTCATCACACATATACCAAGAATGCTTGAATGAGTTAAAGCTCCCTTTTGCTATATTTGGGGTTAATTTTGCTATGATAAAACCTTAACCACAGTCAAATATTATCTCTCTTATCCATTTATTCAACAAATCATCATGACCTTTTTT
The DNA here is from genome assembly GCA_965277695.1 of Alteromonadaceae bacterium. Taxonomy (GTDB): domain Bacteria; phylum Pseudomonadota; class Gammaproteobacteria; order Enterobacterales; family Alteromonadaceae; genus JABSOG01. The sequence continues at coordinate 285,904 of CBDIDQ010000033.1, read as the reverse complement.
ATGCCAATTTAAGTAGATTTGCAACGGATTAATATCAAAAGGCAGTGCAGAATGAAAACTGACCAGACTTTAAGAGAACTAAACAATAACAGCAAACATATGGATGAGGAGCTATATTATTTTACGGTGATGGGCAGACCTTCTGCCACCGAACCCTGGGGCTGGCAAATAGATGGTCATCATTTGGTGATTAATTACTTTGTGTTGGGCAGTCAGGTCGTTATGGCACCTGTGTTTATGGGGGCTGAACCAGTGATTACCACAACCGGAAAATATCGTGGTAATGTGGTATTACAACAAGAGCAAGACTTTGGTCTTGCGCTGATGGTTTCACTCGACGAGACGCAAAGAAAAACGGCAACAACTGGTCATAAAGATGGTTTTAATATGCAATCGTCCGCCAATCAGGACAACAAAGTGCTCGCCTACGAAGGCATTCAGGTCTCCACATTTAACAATGAGCAAAAAGTCGCATTAATCACGCTGATTGATGAATACATTGGTAACTTGCAAAACGATCATGCCACAGTAAAAATGAACCAAATAAAGAGTCACCTGGATGAAACTTGGTTTTCGTTCAAAGGAGAAGTTAAACAAGATGGCGTTTTTTATTACCGTATTCACAGCCCAGTTCTATTGATAGAATTTGACCATCAGGCACCGATTGGCGTTAGTGACCCATCAGGTTCCAGAGCCGCAACCAGAAATCATATACATACCATCATCAGAACCCCCAATGGAAATGACTACGGCAAAGATTTGTTGAAACGCCATCTGAAAAAACATCACCATTGATAGTGCTAATATTCAACGATAATAAAAACCCCGCAATAACCGAGTTTTTGGCTCTGATTAAATAGGATAACAATTGAGAATCAATAAAACGCGAATGAATTCTGTCTCTTGATCACATCTTTAATGGTACTATCTAAATTTGATTGTCACTATTTAGCGTAATTGCTGATTTTGCGAATAAATTTGGGCATTATCTTTTTTATCTACAAAAGGTGGGCGTTGCTACGTGCTGTTACATTTTATCGAAACATAGAGCCGTCGCGCCCCCTAAAAAGGCGGTAATATCAAATGATTGTGATTACCTTTTAGAGAGCAGGCTCTTGTACAGTGGCGCAGAGCCTTAGTGATGCACACCAATACGAGTAAGTCGGTGAGGATTTCCAATTTTAATTTTGGCGATAGTTCCTTTTTCATACTTAACCGTTTCAATGCCGATGATTGCCAGATGATGTTATATGATCAGCGCTAAATTAATTACAGGCAGAATCATCAGTTCAAGTCCGTCGCTGCTAGACTGTCCACTTTTTGTGTGTATTTTGAGGAACATCCTCTAATATTTGACCGTTGTTCATCCTGATAGGGCAATGTTTTCTGTCATGGTTCGGTGTCCATCAAGCATCAGCATTAACGCCGCCCAACCCTCCCAAATAGTTTTCGTACTCACTCGTCCTGTCCTTTTACTATCGTGCCAGCCGCCCAGTTTCGCCAATGCATAATAACCCCAAAAAATGGAAGGCGGTTCTGTCGGGAGTTTCTTTTCCTCTATTTTCAACCACAGCATTTGCCATTCCACCACACTGAACATGAGCTCACAGGATTGCTGTTTGGCTTTTTCTTTATTTTCGGCCATCTCCTTTAATTGCATCAACCGCACTGCCACAAACGCTAAAATGGTACCCATGCGTTCAGTATTGGCACGGGTTTGCAGCCTCAGTTTTTCAACCTGAGTACCCTCTGATTTCCAAACTTTGTGGAAATCTTCTATCCGCCAACGTAACTCATAGTAGCGAACAATTTTTTGCGCATCTTCTATCGTGTTGATTGGTTCATTGGTGTATAAAAACCAGCATAAATCAGACGCTTCACCGCGTAAGTCAAGCTCACGGCAAATCACTAAGTTCAGCGACATTTCATCTCGGGTGTTTTTATCGGCGTCATGTGTTCTTTTGAAGGAAACTGAATGGTAACTGATGCCCATTTTCGCCGTCCGAGCGGGTCTATTTTTGGTGTTTTTACTTTTCCCTTTTTGTTCAATTTTAAGGGATTGTTCAGCCGCAACCGGAAAGTTTATCATATCCTTTAATTTGACGGTCTTATCATGATTGGGCAATTGAAGCGCTCGATTGTGCTGACACCGGATAATAAATCGCCTATCGTTATTTAAATGTTGATCCATATACTCATATGAGTCAGCTTCTCTGTCGCACACATGAATCACATTATCAGTTCGGATGAAGGTTTCGTCCATTTTGGCAGCAGATTCTTCCCAACGATAACTATCTTTCTCCTCTTTAGGTCGCCGCGCCCGGGCTGAACCGGAACCTTTCAACGCTTTTGGTAATTCACTACGAATATAATTCTGTTGATGTGCCAAGCCAATCACGGTTTCCGTGTCTGCATCTAGCGCAAGAATAGAATGCTGGAAAAGTGAGCGGCCTTTGACATCGCGGTTTTTGCCTGCCGGATTATTCCCAAGATCGTCACACACATCATGTGTATAACTTAACCCTGTGGTATCTTCGAGCGCAAGAACAAGACGGCGCTCAGCACATTCTGCCGCCGTTGTTTCAAAACCGGCCTGAGCGATGGCTGACGCATCAACATAATTATTTTCAATAAAACGGTAGGCCCCTTCAATACTGGCAGAATCCTTACTCGCTTTAACTACTGACTTGCCCGCCCCGTCGGCCATATCAGCGGCGACCTTAACCAAGCGTTTTGTTCTTCTTTTGTCATTCAACTGCGCTTTTCCGAAAGTTTTTTCAGCCCAGCTTTCGGCATCGGATTCAAACATCTACTGACCACCCTGTGAAAAAAGCGTATTTGATCACAATGGTGAAAAAAAGCAAGTGAAATATCACAGTTAATTTCAATGATACTAAATAAGACACAAGTTTAAGCTGAATCAGACACAAGCCAAAAATGCAAATAAAGATGTGACTAAGAGACAGAATGAATTCGCGTCTACGGCGTAGACGAGGTTTCAACCTCGTTAATGTTGAGAGATAATTACTCGCTTAATTTGTTTTATATGATCAGAGCCGAGTTTTTTAACTGAAATATCAATCAATTACTGACATAATAACGTCGGTCAACAAAACTGGGTCACAAAGTCATTGCATGACGACACCGCCCACTACTACAGCAAAATTATCAATTATGAGGAAATACACATTGCGCCTATTCTGTTTATTAGCGATAACTTTGGTTATCAGCGCCTGTAGCACAACCTATCAAAATCAGCGTGTCGTTGGTGATACGCTTCCACCGATGCAGGGTGAAACATTAGAAAAACAAACCGTTGAATTGCCGAGTATGTTTACTTCGCCTTTAACCTTATTACTTGTTGGTTATAAGCAAGATAGTCAATTTGATATTGATCGCTGGCTGATTGGTTTAGATATGACACAAACCAATATTAGTGTTTATGAAGTGCCTGCTATTCAGGGCATGTTACCACGGATGTTTAGTACTCAAATCAATAATGGGATGCGGGCGGGTATTCCTAAAGAGTTATGGAAAGGGGTGATCACTTTATATGCCGATGGCGAAGCCATGCAAGTTTTCACAGGCAACGAAAATGCCAATAACGCCCGAGTTATGCTGATTAATGACCAAGGGAAAGTGCTGTATTTTTACGACCGTGGTTTTTCTGTCAGTGCACTTAATGAAGTCAGAGGTTTGATCGCAGGTTAAAACCTCGCCTACAACAGATTAATCCAGCGTAGACGAGCATTCATGCTGTTGAATCGACACCTTAAAAGCGATAAAACTCATCCATTGCCCGATAAAGCAAATAGATATCCACTTTTGAACTCACCGCATAAGGCGAGTGAATCGATAATATCGGAATGCCAAAGTCAATTACATCCATATTATTACGGGATAAATCACTGCCGATAGTGCCGCCAGATGCTCTGCCCTTATAGGTGCTGGTTTGCCAAGTGATTTTGGCTTTGTCGAGGTAATTGCGAGTCCAGGCGATGTATTCGGAGTTGGCATTAAAACCACCGCCATACAGTTTGATGTTAATGCCGCCGCCGAGTTTCGGTGCATTGCCTAAATCCCATACTCCAGGCCAAGTCGGATTAACGCCAGGATTAACATCGGCAGAAACCGCTTTGGTTTTTTTCAATGCTTGGCGTAATAAATGGTCGCTATAACCTTGACCAGTTTTTTGATAAATCAATTGCCCCATCAGGTCGGTCAAATAAGTCGATTCGGCTCCGGTATTATTGATATTACCCACTTCTTCGTTATCAACCAAAAATGCCATCGCGGTATATTGCGGTTTTTTCTGCTCAAAGATGGCCTTGATTGAGGCATAACCCGACACTTTGTCATCCTGGCCATAGGCGGCAATCAGGCTGCGATCAAAACCCATATCACGCGGTGCCATCGCGGGCACCAAAGATAACTCTGCTGAGACTAAATCGGCCACCGAAATATCATAATTGTCTTGTAAAAAGGCGATCACCAGCTCTTTTACGCCATTGTCTTCCTCAGGTCTTGAGGCCACAATCACATCAAGCTCTTCTTTTTTGATCACTTCACGATTAACCCGTTTACGCATTTTCTGATCAACATGCGGAGCTAAATCAGGCACCATTAAAATCGGCTCGTCGGGTTTCAATCCCATCGAAATATTCACCTGTGAACCATCTTTTTTATCGACTCTGCCGACCAAGGCTAGCGGCACATTAACCCATTGATAGTTTTTAATCCCACCGTGGATGTAAGTTTGAAACAAAGCAAACCCTTGCTTCTCATAAATAGGACGGCCTTTAAGCTCAATTCGTGGCGAATCAATATGCGACCCGACGATTCTGAAACCCTCTGTTAGCGGTTTTTTGCCAATCACAATCAGCGTCATTGCCCGATCACGATTAATATCATAATAACGTTTGCCCGGGGTCATCGGACTTTGCTCAGTCAAACGCACAAAACCATTGGCTTCGGCCAGCTTTACCGTTTCAGTGACAAAACTGAGTTCAGTGCGGGCTAGATGAATAAAGCTTTTATAGTCTTTGGCATAATCTTGCACCTGATTTTTTTCACTATTAGATAATTTTAGCCAAGCGGAGGGATCTTTAGCTTCATCAGCGGCATTAGCACAAGAAAGGACAAAACAACTAGTCAGTAAAAAGAGGTTAGACAAACGGCGAATAGCATCTATCGACATAAACAAATCTTAATCAAAACAAAAGTTGCTTAATAGTCTAAGGCAACCGCTTCAAAAGGCAAGCAAACGCTTGTTTTAATGCATTTATTACGGATAAAATGGCGAATGCAAAAACTCAAATATTTAACTGCTTATGAACCAAAAGTGATCAATCAGATACAAAGCCTGATTGATAACGATCAACTCGGTCAATTCATCTTCAACAAATACCCCGAAGCTCACAATATCACCTCAGCTAGGGCCTTGTATGATTATGCTATCGATATCAAAAACGACTATCTGCGTAAATCGTCGGTACTCGGCAAAGTGATTTACGATGATAAAATCCACGTGATCAATGATGCGTTAGGTCTCCACACTTATATTTCGCGGGTACAGGGTAAAAAGCTCAAAGCCAAAAGTGAGATCCGAGTGTCGACCCTGTTCAAACGCAGCCCTTTGCCATTTTTACGCATGATAGTGGTTCATGAATTGGCCCATCTTAAAGAAAAGCAGCACAACAAAGCGTTTTATCAGCTCTGCCGCCATATGGAGCCAGATTATCATCAGATTGAATTTGACCTGCGGTTGTATTTGACCCATCTTGATTTTGGCGAGGCTCTTTATTAATTTTGGCGTAGCACTTTATTAATTTTGGCGTAGCACTTTATTAATTTTGGCGTAGCACTTTATTAATTTTGGCGTAGCACTTTATTAATTTTGGCGTAGCACTTTATTGATGGTGATTGTGATTTCATTCCATATTCCATCACCAGCTGGCGCTCGTTGCTACAAAATTTTTACCACACCGCCTCATTGCCTGTAACAAAAAACTGGGTTATGTTGTCGGGTAATGAACTTAACAGAATTGAACAGGTGATTTAATGGCGATTAAAAAAATAAAAAACGAGAAAGAGTTACTGAAAAAAGCCTTGGAGATTGGTCAGACTTATGCCAAAAACCGGGGTTATCCGGCGTTTTTGCCCACTGATGCGGCAAAAGTTAAAATCGAATGTATTTATCGCTTGCTGGTAAATGACAACTTGATTGTGGCGTTGCCAGAAGATCAAGAAAACGGAGCAAATATGAAACATAAACTGGCCGTTTGGATCTCGCATAAATTACCTGAAGGACATCCTCTGTTGCAATAAAGCCGCAGTAAAATCATAAAAAAGCATAAAAAAAGGGGGAAGATATCAGCAAATATACCTTCCCCCAACGCAACAATTTGTTTACTTTAAATTCTGTAACTTCCCTTACCATACTGCTTCCTGTAGCTATCGCTAGCTCATCACATTTGTCGGCTCCAGAAAAACGCGAATGAATTCGCGTCTACGGCGTATCAGAGCTTACTTGCTCTATCAAAAGCCCCGCAGTTGATCAACGCATAGTTCCCAGTTTAGCCTGGTAGAGGTTAATAAAAATTTGCAGCAAGCCAGATTTTTATTAGCCCATCTAATCAACCCTCCGCTTTTCTGCGGGGCTCAAGATAACTTATTCCTTCAATACAATCCTTCCTTACCCAATCCTTCGACTTAATCCTTCAATACAAAGCTCCTTTAGTCCCTTAATACTCAATCCTTTATTCCTTTACCATCGAAAACGCTCTCCATCACCCTGTGTTACTTCCATTAGCCGATTCCTTTCGATGATTCCATTTGCCTCGCTTTTTGGCATCCTGCTGACAACTTCCGTTTTACCCTACTCCTCTTAACCTCTTCCTTCTAACTTTCTCTATATTACTGTGTCCTGTTTATAACGATTTAACGTTATTCCTTAAACATAGCTTCCTTTTTACGACTTCCTTTATTACGGCTTCCTTAATACGACTTCCTTAATACGACTTCCTTAACTCTATTTCCTTAAACATAGCTTCCTTAATACGACTTCCTTAATACGGCTTCCTTTTTACGACTTCCTTAATACGACTTCCTTAATACAGCTTCCTTTTTACGACTTCCTTAATACAGCTTCCTTTTTACGACTTCCTTAATACAGCTTCCTTTTTACGACTTCCTTAATACAACTTCCTTTTTACGACTTCCTTAATACAACTTCCTTTTTACGACTTCCTTAGCTAAACCTCCCTAAATATGACTTCCTTAACTGAGCCTCCCTAAACATAACTTCCTTTTTAACTAACAACGTTTGCCTCTTGCTTGCGTTGTCGTTAACTCAGTGAGATGCATATTAAAGAAATTGCGCTGAGGACGTTATCAATATTAAGTCAAAAACTGTCAATAATAGGCCGAAGGTTAGTATTATGTTATTTATCAATAACTTAAGAGTTTTAACAGGGCTCAATTTTGATAGTTATAAAATCGTAAAGGCGCGTTTTTAACAGCCTAAAAACGGCATTTTATTCCCTGTTAAGATACTGAACATTCAGTAAAGTTGATGAATAAAAAGATAGTCGAAACAGTTGTTATCCCGCAGATTTATAAAAACCTTTGGCATGTTCTGAACATCAAGTAAAATAGCCGCCAATTAATTATTCAGCTAAACGGACTAACCCTGTGACTCAATCACTCATCAATTATGCAGTTGCCACCTTTGTCACCAGCGCACCGGATATCAGGGCTATGCCTGATGATGAAGGTATTGAAGTGGCTTTTGCTGGTCGTTCAAACGCAGGTAAATCCAGTGCGCTAAATACCCTGACCAACCAAAGACTGGCACGAACCAGTAAAACCCCGGGCCGTACTCAGTTGATTAACGTGTTTGATATTCGCGAAAATCGCCGTCTGATTGACTTACCCGGTTATGGTTATGCCAAGGTCCCGCTGGAGATGAAAAAGAAATGGCAGGCGGCATTAGGTGAATACCTACAAAACAGAGATTGTTTAAAAGGGGTAGTGATTTTAATGGATATTCGTCATCCATTAAAAGATCTCGATCAGGACTTAATCTTTTGGGCCACCGACAATGATATCCCGGCGTTATTGCTCCTCACCAAGTCAGACAAGCTCAGTCAGGGTAAGGCCAAGGCCGAGGTATTGAAAGTAAGAAAAGCCGCTAAAAGCTTCGGTGGCGACGTTACCGTTCATGCCTTTTCATCACTTAAAGGCACCGGGGTTAATGAACTAGCGCAGAAACTCGACCAATGGTATGGCGCAGTACCGCCAGAAGAAGCGTAGGCCGCTTTAATTAATAGTTAACGTAACCATTAAGCGTAATTGCTGACTCTGTGGATAAATGGTACCAAACAAGGTAGGAGGGCCGTCTCGGCGCGATTTATACCGAAGGTATAAGGTTTTTAAAATGGCTACGCCATTTATCGCGGCGAGACGCCCCTCCTACCACTAATTATCCACAAGCCGAATAATAAGCCCATCACTCAAACACCACTGGCCAATCCCCTGGAGCTCCCCATTCGCTCCAGGAGCCATCGTATACCTGTACATTCTTATCGCCGACGATAGTCGCCGCTAGCGCTAAAATACACGCTGTCACACCGGAGCCACAGCTGAAAATCAGGATATTTTTATTTGGGCTGAATCTGTCAAACAGCGTAGCCAATTCCGCCTTGCTTTTGAGCAGCCCCTCATTTTCGCCTTTGTCATAAAATAGCTTGGCATAATGCAAGTTAGCTGCACCGGGCATATGACCACTGCGCATTCCCGGTCGAGGATCGGCTTCTTCACCGCTAAAACGACCCGGTGAGCGAGCATCCAACACCTCAACTTGCTGATTGGCTAAACCAGCAAACACCGCCTGAGCACCACAAAAATAACCCTCTTGCGGATTTGCGACAAAGTTGCCAATAGTTTCTTTGGCACAACGCTTATCGCCTTTTTCACAAGAGACGTCAGCGTTATAGCAGGGATAATCGGCCTTTTGCCAAGCGGGTAAACCACCATCAAGCACCGCAATATGCTTAAAACCCATCGACTTGAACATCCACCAAACCCGAGCGCTAGAGAACATGCCTTTGTCGTCATAAACCACAATTCGGCTATCCTGATTAACCCCTAAGGCTTGCACTTGCTCAGTAAATTGCTCAGCACTAGGCATCATGTGCGGTGCAGGATTAGATTGGTCGCTGATTTTATTGATATCAAAAAAAATCGCATTGCCAATCCGATCACCCATGCTGGTGATCGGCTGTGCGCCAGGCATCGCCAGACTAGCATCAAATACCACCAATCCAGCTTGATAAAGATGCTGTGCCAGCCAATCGACCGATACCACCGGACCAGGCAAAATCAATGTCGCGGTGATCTCAGGCGTTGTTACTTTGGGCATAGTTAATCCTCATTATAGGGCCTAGCCAAAAGCTTAGGCGTTTTAATCTACCAAATCGTCAATAACAATCTTCTTTTTGTCAAATCCGTAGACATAACCTATACGAGCTTTCGCCCGACTGGCCCCATTTTTTAAATCCTCCAGTGCCACATACAAGCAAGGGATCAGTAATAAAGTGACTACGGTGGCGAATAGTACACCAAACGCCAACGACACCGCCATAGGTATTACAATTTGCGCCTGCAAACTGGTTTCCATAATAATGGGGATCAAACCCATAAAGGTGGTGATCGAGGTCAAGAAAATCGCCCTAAAACGACGACACCCCGCATGAATCACCGCTTCTTTCACTCTAATTCCCTGCTCTCTGGCCTTATTGACATAATCGACCATCACCAGCGAATCATTCACCACCACCCCGGAGGCGGCAATAATGCCAAACATCGATAGGCTGCTCATATCAAGACCAAGAATAATATGACCTAACATCGCCCCAATGACACCAAACGGGATCACCGACATGATGATGGCCGGTTGCATATAAGATTTTAACGGGATAGCCAGTAGCGCATAAATCACCAGTAACGACAAAATGAAGTTTCTGAACTGGGCATCTTGACCTTCAATTTGTTGCTGAATTTGCCCTGAGACCTCAGAGCTTACCCGGGTATACTTTTTCAGTAATTCAGGCAAATAAGTATCACGAATTTCTTTGGTGATCTCCATCGGCTCAGCCTGAGTATCATCAACTGCCGCCCAAACACTTAAAGTTCGTTTGCCATTTTCACGACGAATACTGGTAATGCCATCAACAATATTGATTTGTGCGACTTCTGACAGCGGCACCTCAACACCTGTTGGCGTTTGGATCAGCACATGTTGCACCAAAGAAACTGAATTACGCTGATCTTCCGGATAACGTATCATCACCTTAATCTCTTCACCCCTACGCAAAATCCGTTGCGCTTCAAGGCCATAGAAACCAAAACCGACCTGAGACGCGACATCAGACAAAGTTAAGCCCAAATTATAAGCCAACGGTTTTAACACCAATTGCACCTCATCAGTACCAGTTTGCATACTATCGTTAACGTCACCCACCCCTTTAAGAGATTTCAATTTGGCTCGTAACTCTTTCGCTGCGGCTTCGAGCTGCTCTCTATCAGAGCCTGCCAAACGGAAACTAATATCACCGTCATCACGACCATTAGAAAAAATATTATCGCGAATAGTCAGTGACTTAACCCCGGGGATCACTGGCAACGCAGTACGCCAGCGATCTGACAGCGTAAACACATCAATCACCCTAAGCTCAGGATCAACCAATTTCACCATCACTTTGGCCGATGTACGACCGCGCAAATCTACCTGCATATCGGCGATCATGGTTTGACCAAATTCAGTAATGATCTCAGCGTCTACTGCTTTAATCATGTTTTCTATCGCAAAAGTAGCATCCAGCGTTGCTTGCTCAGAACTGCTCACCGTCATTTCAATACTAATATCCGGAAAGTCATGAGGGATTTTTGGCTGACTGATAAACCGCACCAAACCACCACCAAATAACCCGGCACTGATTAATAAAATACTGACAAAGCCGATCATCACGGTATAACGGTAATGGAGGGCTTTTTTCAGCGCCGGCCGATAGCTGTTCTCAATAAAAATTTTCAATGCTGAATCTATTTTACCGCGCACAACATCCAATGGATTACGGGGATTAGGCTCACGGTGTTTCATTTTGGCTAAATGAGCGGGCAAAATCAGTTTTGATTCGACCAAAGAAAACAACAGACAAAAAATCACCACAAAGCCTATCGCATGAGAAATCGACGACCCGGGACCGCCCGACAGCACCATCGGCACAAACGCCGCCACAGTGGTCAACACACCAAAGGTTGCAGGCATCGCAACTCGGTGGACTCCTCTAATCACATTGTCGAGACTCTGGCCTTTTTCTTCGATTTCAGAGTAGGCACTTTCGCCGATGACAATGGCATCGTCCACCACAATCCCCAGCACCAAAATAAAGCCAAACAGGCTCATCAGGTTAATCGTCACATCGACAAATTCAAATGGCAGCACCAATAACGTGCCTAAAAAGGCAATCGGTAGCCCCATCATTACCCAAAAAGCTAGACGTAAGCGCAGGAATAGTGCCAACATCAAAAACACCAAAATGCCGCCGTACATCATATTATCTAACATCATATTCAAGCGACCATTGAGGTAATAGGTTAAATCTACCCAACTTTCGAGATTAACGCCCTCAGGCAAGGAGTGTTGTTTGTCTTTGATAAACCTTTTGATCACTTTTGAGATATCGGTGATGCTCTGATCTCTGGACGCGCCGATAAAGAAAGTGGTTGAATTTTTACCATTGAATTTTGAATACTGGATCCCCTCGGTAAATCCATCTTGCACCGTTGCCACATCACCCAATTTAATTTGGCTGCCATCGTCGAGGTTAATCAACGGCAAGTTTTCAAAATCAATTCCGCTATATGCCTGATTTTCGACCCTAACCGAGATATAACCACTTTGCGTTTTGATTTGACCAGCCGACTGATTGGCAGAAAAGCCTCTGACGGCATCAGCCACATCGCGGAAGCTCAAGCCGTATTCGCGTAACTTATCTTTACTGATCTCAATGCCAATTTCGTAATCGAGGCCACCATAAAACTCCGACACGCTGATCATCGGCAACGCCTGAATTTCGTCGTGAATTTGCTTACCCAACTCCTTAAGTTGGCGGTTGGTCAAATCGCCATACAAACTGATATACAGCACTTCTTGGCGGTATTCGTCACGCTCTACCGTGGGTCGTTCCATACCCGCAGGAAAGCTTGAAATCGAATCGATTTGCGCTTTGACATCGTTAAGAATTTCTTGGGTATCGTACGAATCTTCAACCCGCAAATAGGCGGTGGAGCGATTACGATTAGAATAGGTAATGATGCGGTCGAGGCCCTGTAATGATTTCAGCACCTCTTCGATTTTAATGGTGATGCCTTCTTCTACTTCTTGTGGTGCGGCTCCCGGGTAATTAACGTTGACCTCAATCCAGTTACTTTCTTCTTGAGGGAACATTTGCTTATTAAGTACTGAATGATAAGTCAGCAAACCGCCGACGATGATAAATATCATCAACAAATTGGCTGCGACGCTATTACGGGCAAACCACGCAATTAATCCTTTCTTGGTATCTTGCATTGGTTAATCCTCCTGCGGCGTAGCAATGTCGTTTTTAGCCAGCTCAGCCTTTTCTTGCTCGGCCTTTTGTTGCTGTCTTTTCACTACATCTGATTGCAACGTCAGTCCCATGCCTTCGACCGGATAATCCAGTGCCGAGACAATCACCCGATCACCCGTTGCTAAACCCGCAGTGATCACCGCATCACGATCTTGCTCTCTGGCGACATCAACCGTTTTAAAATGCAACTTGCTGTTGCTGTTAAGCACTGCCACTTTATTATCAACAACAAGATGACGGGGGATCAGCGTCGCTAGGTTCAGGTCTACGCCATGAATATTAGCGGTCACATAAGTGCCAAAACGCAATATTTGCTGGCCTGGCTCATAAGGGTTGATGATTTCAGCCACCAAATAACTCATGCGGCTTTTACTGTCGATCACCCCTTCAGTACGGGCGATTTTTGCCTGCCACACCACCGCGTTATTATTCACCTTGGTTGATAGTTCAACGACCGCACCTAGGCCACTATTTTCTAAATATTTCAAATCATTGGCAGCCACTGGCAAACGCACTTCAGCCAGCGACAGACTCATTAATTTACCCAGTTCGGTTCCTGTGCTGACATAAGAGCCCAAACCGATATCGCGGGAATCAATCAGTGCATCATATGGGGCGCTGATAACAGTACGCTCTAAGTTACGTTTGGCTCTTTTAACTGCGGCTTCAGCAGCTTTCACTTTGGCGAGTTCTTGTTTCAGTTGAGGGCGGCGTAAACCCAGTTCAGACGGTGCTGAGGATGAAATGTTTTTCCACTCTTCTTTGGCGACATGTCCCTGGGCTTGTTCTAACTCTAACGAAGCCAATGCTGAGGCGTGATTGGCTTCGGCTTCGATCATCGCCGCTTCATAATCACTTGGATCGATGCGGGCCAACAATTGACCTTTTTTAATCGCACCGCCGCGTACAAAGTCGTCAGCCAGTTCGACGATTTCGCCACTGACTTGCGCCACCATCCGAGTTTCATATTTTGCAGCCACTACCCCTTGTGACTCGACACTGAGTCTCATTGGGGCCAAATCAATGGTTTTGATCGCGACCACGGGGATCACTTCTTCGACTTCTTTATCTTCGGGGGGTTTCTTCAATGCTAGCAGTCCTGCGAGTCCGCCGATGCCGAGCAGTAATAGAATTATGGGGTAAAATATTTGTTTTTTAGTGGCCACGATCAATCCCTTTTTAAAAATAGTTGCGCAATACTCAAGGGTAGTTTATCTAAAGCAAGTATGTGCTGCTGTGCTTATATGTAACCAAGTATGTATCGCTAAGTGATTGACATCAATAGATTAAATTTCAAACAATTTGTTCGTCGACTGGTCATCCAGATAAGTTATAGCGCCGGGAATTTTCTCTGATAACGTGCCAGCATAGTCTCATTACCGAGTAACCCACCCTGATGAATATAAAGAATCGGTTTGTCGTTGGTCGATTGCTCGGGTCTGTTGACATAATCCAATAAAGTGAGCCAACCGAGCGGATCGTATAACAACTCAAACTCCACCCCGGTTTGCGCTTTTAGTTGCAACCAGATCTCAAATGACTGCTGATATAACTTACCAAAATGAAACTTCTTCGACGCAGGCAAAATGCGGGGATAAAATGTTACATGACTTTTAACACGGCTATTAACACTGCTTTTAGGGCCGCTATTAAGGCAAAGCTCACTAAACTGCTGGCGCAAATAATCATCGCCGCCAACACAAGCACAGGTCAAAACCTCAAATGCGAGTCCCTGTTCGCAAAAGTGTTTTTGCAAAAACAGCGCCGTCGTCCCGGTACCAGACGGTAATGCGACTTGCAGTTCACATAAATTCTGGCTTGTTGCCCAAACAATAATCTCATCAGCCAATAATTTAATGCCCACCTCAGCCGCCTGATAATGCCCACCCTCAGGTATGTAAAGGCAACGAGTTTGATTAGGCAAAACCGCTTCAGCAATAAACTCAGCCATCGATTGCTCGGTGGGTTTATCAGCAACAATCACATTAGCGCCATGCTCTAATGCCGCCCGATAATTACCCGCCGGATTTTGCCGCATAAACGCCGCAATATGGTCGACATAATAATCCAGCCCAACCCCTTTCATCTTTGCCAGCACCGCCAAAGAATGCAGCGAATTAGCCTGCGGCGAACCATAACTAATCAATTTATCAACAGCACTAAAGTCTTGCTGTAACAGCGAATAAAACTTACGCGCCTTATTACCAGAAAAGTCCGGGTGTAATAAATCATCCCGCTTTAGATAAAAGGAGTGTCCGTTGACTGTGATGGCTTCGATTGGGGTGTTTGCCAATTGCATTGTTTAGGTTTTGTATTTGAGGTTTGCGCTTTATAGCCGGGATGATAGCATCTTGGGTCTGTTTTAACGCTAGTAATCCCAATTCGTCTGGTTATACTAATACCAACAACAGCCAACACCTAAGATCGACATGTTAACGCCAGAACAAAAACAGCAACTCGAAGTCTTTTACAATAACCTCACTGATACACCACTCGACCCGACAAACGACTGGTACTTGCCTGTTTTTAATGCAGACGACAAAGAAGATCCCATCAGTGACATCGCCGTCAATATCCGCTTTGCCGAATCAGCGAGTGTTAACTTACTCTCAGGACCGCGTGGTAGTGGTAAAAGCACCGAATTAAAACGCTTGAGTCATATACTTGAAACAGAGGAAGACTGCACCGTTTTTCATTGTGACATGAGCGGCTACATGAATATGACAACCCCTGTTGGTGTCACTGATTTTCTCATCTCAATGATGGCAGCGCTGAGCGATGCCGTTAAAGAAAGATACAATGAGAATTTTACCGAGCGAGGTTTTTTCGAAAGGTTAAATGACTTACTGCAAACAGAACGAGAGATGGAGAGTACCACCATTAAAACTGGTTTTGTTGATATTAAGGGCGGTCTGAAAAATGACCCTAGCTTTAAAATATTGTTGCAACAAAAGCTCAAGGGACATATCAATCATATCGTCAGTCAAGCCCATGACTTTGCCGCCAAAGTTGTCTCTTTTGTCAGAAAACAACAAAATGACCCCAATACCAAAGTAGTAATGCTGGTTGATTCAGTAGAAAAAGTCCGTGGAGAAGGTCCAGAAGCGGCCCTTGTTTATCAAAGTATAGGTAGTCTGCTATCGACTCATGCGCCTAGCCTACAATTTCCTATGTTACATATTTTATATACTATCCCTCCTTATATCTCTGCTTTACTGCCCAGTGTCGGTCGTACCCTTGGTGGTAATTCAGTACAGACGCTGCCCAGTGTGCATGTTCGCACTAAAGGTGGAGACGTTGATATCAAAGGGTTAGACATTATGCTGGAGATGGTCAAAAAACGTTTCGAACACTTTGACATCTTTATAACTCCAGAACAAGTACACGAGCTAGCCAAGTTCAGCGGCGGAGACTTGCGTAACTTCTTCCGCCTTGTGCGCAGCAGTCTAATTAAAGCGATGGGGGCAACTGGATATGGTTTGCCTGTTGCACCCCACCTTTTAGAGCAAGTGATTAACCTGTTTCGCCGTGAAATCTTTTTAACTGGTGAAGATGTCACTTGGCTGAAAAAAATCCATCAAAGTAACGATCATCACCTTGTAGACCAAGAAGGTTTACCTCACTTCGTGCGTTTTCTCGATTCCGGCTTAGTGCTGAATTATCGCAATGGCGAAGACTGGTATGGTGTTAACCCGTTAATTCAAGACAAGGCTAAATAAGTGTCGACTGAGCATGAATTCAGCGTGGAAGGTGAAGCGTTTTGGCGTGAACTAAAAATCAACCTCGAATGGGCGAAAGGCTTCGAGCTGATTATGCTGTTCAGCAACAACCCGATCATCTCTCAGCTGGTGCAGCAGTATATAAAGGCTATCGACCCTGAGCAGCAAACCCCAATAAACTATTTTGAGCCTGAATCGGCAGACACCCTCATCGTCGATTGCCTCGGTTTTTTGGATTCGCTCGCTGGCAATAGCAACCCGATCTGGCTGGAGCTGAGCCAATACGGCGATGACTGGACCAGCGCACAAACCTCAGTGCTCGGACGTATCAATGAACGCCGCGATGGCTTGAGAAAGCGCAACCCCCAACCTTTGGTCATTGTACTCAACGCTGACTTTGCGAGAAAAATCCAAAGCATCGCACCAGATTTATGGTCTGTGCGCTGCTTAAGCCGAGTTTTGACTCAGGACTTTTTGATTACTCCCCAAGCTGTTGGGCAGACACCTTTGTTGAGTAGTGAAGCTGATTATGCGGGTGAGAAAACTGATGATATTAATCAACACCCTTTGTTGATTGAGTGGCAACGGTTGCTTGATAACAATGCCGAGGGGGTTGATGTTGTTTATGCGGGCTACGATGCTTTTCGGGTGTCGTTTGATATGGGCTATTACACCCAGGCTGAGCAGATTACAGAGCCGCTGTTGAAGTTGGCGCAGAAGCTTAATCAGGCATCGCCGAATGAGCCTGACATACTAAGGGCATTATCTTTTGCATTAACCTGTTTAGGTGATATCTATGAGGTTCAGGGCAACCTACCACAAGCCAAAGATAGCTACACTGAATCACTCGAAACCACCCGACAAATACAACAATTATCTGGTGACCAACCAGAGGTATTGCGAGATATTAGTATCTCCTTTGAAAAATTAGGGAGCGTTAATCAAGCATTAGATAACCTAACCGAAGCATCCTCGTTATATTCAGAATCACTGGCAATACACCGTCAACGGCAACAATTACTGGGTGACCAACCCGAAGTTTTAAGAGAAATCAGTGTGTCATTGGAAAAATTAGGTGAAATCAATCAACAGCAAGGTGACTTAACCCAGGCACTGGCGCTATTTTCAGAATCTCTGGCACTACGCAGGCAACTGCAACAGTCATTGGGTGAACAGCCTGAAACCTTAAGAGATATCAGCGTTTCATTGGATAGGCTCGGTGACGTCAATCAACTACTAGGTAACTTAAATCAGGCATTAACCCTCTTGTCAGAATCACTGGCAATGCGTCAACAACTACAACAAATTCAAGGTGATCAACCTCAGGTATTAAAAGATATTTGCGCGTCACAAATCAATCTTGGTGAGCTTCATCAACAGCTAGGTCAACAAGATAAAGCCGTCGAATACTTTAATCAAAGTCTGGCACTGTTACATCGCCTGCAAAAAATCACGCCGCGAGCGGCTTATATCGAACGATGGATGGAATATGTCAATGAACAGCTCAAAACACCGTAAGGTTTAGCGGGCATTTCGTGCATAGAATGCATGCTACGAGGAACGGGTAACGGGTAACGGGTAGTGTGCATTTTATGCACAAATCAATGGTCATCGTCAAAATTAGACATAAAAAAAGGCCGCCGATAAAATCAGCAGCCTTCTCTTAAAATCACAAAAAACACGCTATAACTTGAAAGCCTAGCACATTACCCATATATTCCGCCTTAGAACCATATCACAGACCGATGTCTGGAGGGGGTGTATCTAAGACCTACATCGCCAGTATATTGAGAGAGTCATTATTTTGCAAGTCGATCAAGCTTCGCCGGAGAAGATATAATCCTCGATATAAAACATATTCGACCACCAAAATTCCGGCTCTGATTGTTCCGGGTTACAAATTTCCTTTGGGATTGGCCGTCGTTAGGGCATTCATGCCCGAATGTACCATGGCTTCGAGGCACTTTCGCAGATAAATCTGCTAACTACTCGCTCCACCAAACAACCCCAACAACCGCTGCTTATCTGGAAAACTTTGCACTTGATAACGAGGTGGAATTGTATCAGCCACCAGCGTCAGCAGTTCACCAAATTCGGCCATTACGATGTGCCAGGGTAAAAGGCCCATCACCTCGGCTTTACCGTCGATTATCTCGACAAATATCAGCTGTTCAGTTTTGGCTAGTAAAGTAGGCACACCTTCACTCCAGATACAGCTATCGATATAAAACGGGCTGTTTTCTTCTTGAGAGAGTTGATGAGTGGCAATAAACCAATCTGATTGCTCGGTATCCCAATGCTCTTTTTGTAACTCATAATTTTGATTGCGCTCCAGCAATACCAAATTATATATCCCTGCATAGTCCGGTTTTTTTTCGGCAATGAAGTCTTGCCATTGTCCGTCCACCAAGCGCAGGGGTTGCAAGGATAACAAGCGCTCCTGGGTGGCAATTTCTTCACAGATTTTACTTAGCACAGTAAGTATTTTAGGGTCGTCAGCACCACTAATCAATAGTTGTGCATTAGAGACCGCCACCGCCACCGGATCGCCTTTAACTGGCAATTCTTGGATTTGATCGACTAACAACAAGCGGGCGGCATCGTGATCATCGCCAAAACGAGAGCGATAAAGGCCCGGACTAATCGCTTTAAATGGTGCATCACTGATGCGGTTAAGTTTTGCTACCGCCTGCTTGAAAGCTTCTGCTTCACTAAGCTCCAAAGCCACCAAATCATTACCACCGAGCATCTGCACACTGGTGTCTTTGTCTATCGCCAAGATACAAACCATAGAGGCGGATATTGATTTTGCCGGCAACGATTGAGCATTATCCAACGCTTGCAGCATCAATTGGTATTCAAAGCGAGATTTCAGTCGTGGCACAATGGCATCAGCCATGTCGGTAATGGGCTCTGGGTTGAGTGACTCGTATAAAAAGCGCTCCAAATAAGCCAGTCGTTCACGCTTGTCTGCTGAGCTTAATTTGCGATACAAATTGGCTAGGTACCATTGATATTTCTCACCGATAATCTCTGCGGTCTCGGCGCTATAACGATAACGCTGATCCGGGTCGAGACGCGCCAGTATGGCAATCATATCTTTGGCCAATTTGGCCTCAGTGTAAGAAAAAAGTGAAAACATCCGGCTACCCGTCAAAGACGATGACTGAAAAAATTGGTTGGCAGTCTAACACAAACAGCCACCGTATAGAGCGGCCATTATAGGGATTACGACAGCTTTTTCATGGCGGCTTTGGCTTTTTGCCTGATCCAGCTGTCTTTATGTTTAACAAACGGCTCAATATTGATTTCACCACGGTCTATCAGCTCTGCCGTAGACGAGGTTTCAACCTCGTGAATATTGAGGAAAATTATAACCTTAATTTGCTCCATATGGTCAGAACCAAAAAGCTAAACTTTAACCAACTATTGATTAATTGAGCGATAGTGATCAATATCCGACGGATGCATAACAAACCAACGCTAACTCATTTATTTACCATTGGTCCCATTTACTATCTGGCTGATCAACTGACATTGCTGTTAAAATAGTGACTATGATTATTTTTCATCGTTTTTTCATTATTTTGGGAAACCCACCATGAGCCGCAAATTAGTTAGTTTCGACTGGGCAATTAACAAACTGCTTCGAAGCAAAAGGATTACGTGAAGCCAAAGATAAACTGGATATCCTTAAATTAAGTCCAGTTGAAAAAGAAGCCTATGATATTCATCTGCAAGAGTTACGTCGTGAAGCGAGCCTTTATGAATCATCCTATGTCATCGGTAAAATAGAAGGCAGAGAAAAAGGCATCGAAAAAGGCAAAAAAGAAGAACAACAATTACAACACCAGCAGAAGTTAAAGCACAGCTAGAAGAAGGTTAACACTCACCTCGGCAACCAAACCGACACACACAAGCCGCCGCCTTCACGGTTATTCAGCGCCATTTTGCCCTCATGGGCCTCAACTATTTCTCGGCATAGTGGTAAACCTAAACCGGTACCTGTTTGTTTGGTGGAATAAAACGGCAATAGTGCACTTTGCAATACTTGGTCTGACATTCCGCTGCCACGGTCGCTTAAGGTGATAGCAAAGGTTTTCGGCTGTTCGACGATGTTGAGTTCAATATCGTCGCTGTTCGAACCAGATTCAGCGGCATTTTTGATGAGGTTGATCAGTACTTGCTCCATTTGCGCTGGGTCAAAGCTCGCTGAACTGTCGGGAATGTCGCCTTTTATGCTGAAATTTGCCTGTTGTTTCAGGCCATTGAGATAATCTGTCCAGTTGACGGTTTGGCGCTGTGGCAGTGGTAAACGTGAGAATTTGGCGTAACCCTGAATGAAGCTGTTGAGATGTTTTACCCGATCTTCAATGGTGTTGAAAATTAGATTAAGTTTTTTGTCATCTTTAGCCAGTAGCTTGCCCGAATGGGCCATTGATGACATTGGGGCAAGAGAGTTATTGAGTTCGTGACTGATGACTCTGATGACTTTTTTCCATACCGCCACTTCTTGCCTGTTCAGCTCTTTTGTCAGCTGTTTGAATAGATATAGCCGATGATGGCGAGTGTTTAACAAAAATTGGCTTTGTGATAAATGGTAGGTTTGCAGCTCTTGTCCAGCTGTTTGCCCTGCTTTTTCTGCAATTTCAGGCCCGCCAATGCTAAATAAACCATCTTTACCGGATTTAACCGCTTGTTGGATGTTCTCAGGTACATCATCAATCAACTGATAAAAATCCATGCCTTCAAAACGCTTTCCCTGATGGAACAAATGCCTAGCCGCAATATTGCTGTACAACACCCGCTGGTTTTCATCGGTTAGTACCATAGATAAAGGCGAGCTTTGGATCACTTTATCAAGCAATAACTCTCGCTGATAAATCGATTGCCGCTCTTGGCGTAAAATATCCCCAACCTGATTATATAAAGCCCCCAAACGACCTAATTCATCATTTTGCGTCACCGGCAGTGAAATGCTGAAGTCATTATCTTTGAAATTTAACAGTCCGGTTTCTAACGCATTAAGCATATAAGCCATACGTTTGGTGGCCAACCGAGTGAGCAATAAAGCGATAATCAAGGCGAACAATCCAGCGGCGACAAACCAATAATTATAATATGCCGGGTCGGCAAAGCGTAATACCCCCGCCACCAATAAGGTAACCCAAATGGTTACGATAGTCACAACACCATAAAGCGATTGTTGTAGCGATAAAGCTTTCATTAACGCGATAACCCGTGTTTATCCATTCGTCGATATAACGCCTGACGGCTCAAACCTAAAGCCTTCGCGGCTCGGGCAATCACCCCATCAGCTTGTTCAATCGCTTGTAAAATATCGTCTTTATTTGGGTCAGCGACTGACTTCACTGCGTCTTCAACCACCACATGCTCAAGGCCAAAATCAGCTACGGTTAACAACGGGCTTTTGGTCAATACAGTCGCTCGCTTGACTGCGTTTTCTAGCTCGCGCACATTGCCCGACCATTGATGGCTGAGTAATACTGACTCCAAATCCGCAGCCAGTTGATATTCAGCACCGGCAAAATGATACACCAAGGGCAAAATATCCTCGGGACGTTGATTTAGTGGCGGTAATTTTAATTCGATAACGTTAAGGCGATAAAACAAATCTTCCCGGAATCGTCCGGCTGTAATATCTTCACGCAGATTGGCGTTAGTCGCACTAATAATACGAACATCCACTTTGCGGGTTTGATGACTACCCAAACGTTCAAACTCGCCAGTTTGTAATACCCGCAGCAGTTTAATTTGCCCTGCCAAAGGCAAGTTGCCAATTTCATCGAGAAACAAGGTGCCACCGTCAGCGGCTTCAAAGCGGCCAATGCGGGCTTTGTTAGCCCCGGTATACGCACCCGCTTCGGCACCAAATAGCTCGGCTTCGAGCAAGTCTCCCGGCAGTGCGCCAACGTTGACTTTAATAAACGGTTTATTATGACGATTGGAGTTGGCTTGGATGATTTCGGCGATTTTCTCTTTACCTGCGCCGTTAGGTCCGGTAATTAATGCCGCGATGTCTGAATGAGCGACCTGCACCGCCATTTCAATCAGGCTTTGCATCGCGCTGCTCTGATAGACTAAACCACATAAATCGTTGCTCGACAGGCTTTGTCTGGCATTTTGCTGATGTTGTTGTAACTGCTGCTGTTGCTTGATCAGGCGTTCGTTGTGTTTACGTAACTCCTGCATTTCTAACAGGTTTTTCACCGCCATCATCAGTTTGTTATCGTCCCAAGGCTTGCCAAGATAATCCGACGCCCCGGCTCTAACTAGTTCTACCGCCATTTCTAGTTGCGTCCAGGCAGTCAGTAGGATGATCGGCAAGTCTGGTTGCAGTTCACGCAGTTGATAATAAAGCTGTTTGCCCTCCTCCCCGGATGTGGTGTCTTGGCTAAAATTCATATCTTGGATCACCAAACTCACCGACTGCTGCCGTACTATCGCCAGTGCCTCGTGCGGGGTATAACAACTCTGAGCGTCAAGGTCGTGAATACCAAACAATAACTCCAGCGCAATACAAACACTGGGGTTATCGTCAACAATAAGAATTTTATCCATAGCGGATTAGTGTTCCTGTTGATTTCGTTACAGTAATAATCAAAAGCCAGTATACAGGCTTTTGATTTTGCTCTGCTGTTAATTGTGTAATTATCAATTTAACGTCTTTTTCTTTTAGCACTACCGTTATATGGGCTGCTGGGCTGTTCAGGTATCTGGAGCGCTTCGTTCTTTACAATCAAGAGCGCTCACCACGGAGACACGGAAGCACGGAGAAAGTCAAAAGCCATGATTGTTTTAAGGGCTTATGCTTCTTTTTACGTTGTTTTTCTCCGTATCTCCGTGGTCAAAATATTTTGTAACTATTCAGTTTGTGGATAACCCATGGTAGGAGGGCGTCTCGCCGCGATAAATGGCGCAGCCATTTCAAAAACCGTTGCACCTTCGGCACAAATCGCGCCGAGACGGCCCTCCTTGTATCTACATTGTTTACTGTCATCTATCCACAGAGTCATCGATTTCGCTGAATAGTTACTTAATTGAGCAAAGCCCTAGCGAGTCGCAATCGCCGGAGAAACTTGAGCCGCCTTAAGTGCTGGCATCAAAACCGCCAACTGACTAACCACAAACATACCAAACACCGTACCTGCTACATAGCTGATATTCAGCTGACCGACGCCATAGGCATTCACCAACCAATAGTTCAGTGCCACTGCCAGTGTGCTGCCAATTGTAATACCAGCGACCGCCATCAGCGCATTTTCAATCAAAAAATAACGGGTGATATCGATTTTGCTCGCCCCTAATGCCCGTCTGGTGCCAATCTGTTTGATCCGCTGGTTGACAGAAAAAGCCGATAAACCAAAAATCCCCACCACTGTCACCAATAGTAACAACACAATAATGGTGATCAGTATCTTGGCCATGGCGCTATCGTTACGATACGAGTTCTGACGGTTTTTTTCCATGGTGGTCATCGCACTAATCACTTGATCAGGGTTCAATACCAGCATTTTCTCTTTGATTTGCCCCATGATCGCCGCTTTTTCGCCAACTTCAGCTCTGATCATATAACGCGCAAAACCACCACCTTCAACTGAGGGAAAAATCACATTGTCTTCGAAAATCGGCGAATCAACCCACATTCCCTGCATCGTTTTTACCACACCAATGACTTTGATCGGATTGTTAGAACTAAAAACTGTTTGACCTAAAGCGCCTTCGGGAAACATTTTTTTGGCGAAAGAATCACTGAGGATCACCACGCTATCAGAGCCTTCCGGGCCATAATTGACTTCGCTCTCGGTAAAATTGCGCCCTTCAATCAGCTCAACCCCCATAGTCGTCAACACATGTTCATCACCCCGATAAACCCCCGCTTCCTTTTGACTGGTTTCATCATCCAACGACAGGCTAAATGTGCTCGAACTGCCACTGCCAGTAATAGGAATATGATTAATCGCGACGGCATCAATCACCCCAGGAATATTGCGCAACATCTGTTCATTAGCTTGTATTTGCTGTTCAGGATTGTCATCGCTGCGTATCGCCACGGTGCGAAAACCAAATAACTGAGTTTCAGCAAATCCGGACTCCCGGTCAATCAGGGTCAAACGTTCATTAATGATAAACATCGCATTAGCGACAATTGCTAATGTTAGCGCCATCTGTAACATAATAAGTACTGCGCGGCTTTTGTGCTGTAATAAAGCACTGAGTATTGGTCTGATTTCAAACATTATTTACACTCCCTTTAATATAGCCAAATTGGTCGTCTTGTTGAGGAAGCGCGACTAAAGTCCCGCCTACATTGCTGATTTCAAACATGTTTAATTCTCCGGTTATTGCGTTTTTAAGTGAACAGCAGGATTGGTTTTGCAGATCCGATAGGCCGGATAAAGTCCTGCAATCACGCTGCTGAGAATGGCAATAACAAAAACACTTGCCGTCATGGTCAAATCAATCTGACTCAATTTGTCAAAATTACTATAAAGTGAGCGTAATCCCATCAGGCCAAGCAAAGTGAATAACAAACCCAGTACGCCACCAAAAAAGCCGACTAAGCTGATTTCAATCAAATGCTGTTTAAACACTTCAAACTGACTCGCCCCTAATGCCCGACGAACCCCAACTTGTGGTGCCCGACGTAAAAACTTGGCCAGCAGCAAACCAATGGTGTTGACTAAACACACCACCAAAAACATAAAGCTCAATCCCACCAATACCCGACTGTCCTTGCCAACAACACCTCGGTTATCTAACCATTGTTGAACGTTTTTGATATAACCTGCGGCATCTTTACGAGTAAAGCGGCCTATTTTCTGCTGCTCAGTGACATAAGCCGCCAAGTAGTCTTGATATTGTTGCTGCGCTTCTTCACTATCCAGTTCAACCCAATATTGCATCCAAACAGTCTCAGACTGAAGCTTCTGCTGGAAAGTATTGATGGTTTCGACTTTCCATGAGTTGTTGTTACCCCAGCTCGGATATTCGTAAGTCGGTGCCAACGACAACGGCAAAAAGATATCTTCGCCTTCGCGAAATGAGCCATTATTCAAATCATAAAATTTCGGTGAAGGCGCATAGTTTTTGACCACACCATTGATGGTATAAGGCTTACTGTCTAGCATGATGGTTTTACCTACGCTGTTTTCACCACCAAACAATTTGTCATTCATTGACTCGCTGATCACCGCCACAGGCGACCCAACTTGATCAATTTCTTTACTCCAAGCGCCACCAAAAGTGAACTCCAACTCAAACATAGCAAAGAAATCTCGGTCGGTAACACGAGCCATATCAATAAAAGGATCGATAGATTTATTATCAGACTGTACTGAAAAACCGGTCTTATACATACCAATTTGACGAAACGGAATGGTCGAGCGACGCAAGTTCATCACATCCTGATAAGTTAGTTGGGTTCTTAACCGATCACCGCTATTTTCGTCTTGGGTTTGCAGTTGCACCGCATATAAGCGATCATTTTTATGCGCGATAGGATTGATATTTTTCAAATGATAAACCGTTAATGTGGTCATCGACACACCAATACCCACGGCGATAGCTAAGATCATCAAAAAGCTGATCACCGGGGTTTGCCTGAGGCTGAGCCAAGATAATTTCAAATAATAATTAAACATAATCGCTCCTAAGCTGTGGCTAAACCATCATAAATTGAAAAGTCATTAACCTGACCGTCAATGATCTGAATATTACGCTGAGCCCGACGAGCCAATTCTGGATCATGGGTGACCATGATGATAGTGGTACCCTGTTCATTGATATTTTCTAGTAATTCCATCACTTGACGCGCCATCAAAGAATCCAAGTTACCAGTCGGTTCATCGGCCAGTAAAAAACGTGGTTGACCTGCTAGTGCCCGGGCAATCGCCACCCGCTGTTGCTGACCGCCAGATAGCTGAGCCGGATGATGTTTCATTCGCGCCGCCAAGCCCACTTTCTCCAAAGCATCTTCAATACGGGCTTTGCGATCTTTGGCATTAAAGCCACGATAGCGTAACGGCACGTCAACATTGTCAAACAGATTCAGTTCAGGAATTAAGTTAAAGCCTTGAAAAATAAAACCAATTTTTTCATTGCGGATACGTGAACGTTCACGGTCGCCAAGCTTGCCAACATCAACGTTGTCTAATAGATACTCACCATCGCTGAATGTTTCGAGCAAGCCAGTGATATTCAAAAAAGTCGTTTTACCTGAGCCCGACGGGCCAGTGACCGAGACGAATTCACCTTCTTTTACGTGCAAGTCCAGCGCTCGTAAAGCATGGGTTTCAATGAGGTCGGTGCGGTAAATTTTATTGATACGGTTCATTTTTAACATCTGATTATTTCCCTTTTTTCTCTGAATATGTGACGATTAAATAACTATCGAATGAATACTTGATTGGCTTGCTTAAGCGGTTCCAGCGTTGAAATAATCAACTGGTCTCCGGCTTTCACGCCAGCGATGATCTCTACTTGACTAATACTGGTGGCACCGGTTTCGATGCGAATTTTGGTCGCGCTATGCTGATTGACCAAATAGGCAATGTGACCACCGGATTGTAAAAATGCGCCTCGTTTGACCATCAATACATCAGGTTTGTTTTCAAGTAATACTCTGGCGGTCACCCGTTGATTCTGGCGTAAACTCAGCTTGCTTTGATTGTCAAAACGCACTCGGGTGGTCACTTGATTATCAATAACCTGAGGAGATATCGAAGAAATCCGCCCTTGCAGCATGACGCCATTAACCTTCACTTCGGTAGTCATATTAATGCCAATTTCATCAGCGAAATTCTCTGGAATAAGCAGCTCAGCTTCGTAAGCAGTCAAATCCACTATTGTTAACAGCGCCTGATTCGGGCTGACTTGTGAGCGTTGATCAACCAACCAGTTACCAACCACACCATTAAGTGGCGCTTTGATATCCAGCTCAGTCACTTGGCGAAGCAAATCATCAACCACTAACTGTTGCTGCTCAACTTGCAATGCTTGGGTTTTCAGTTCAAACGCTAATTGGTCTTTTTTCAATGCCGCTTCTTTACTGGCGTGGTTAAATTCCAGCTCTGCCCGGGCTAAGTCATCCAACGCTTTTTCAAAATCGATTTGACTGATCAGCTGACTCTTAATAGAGCTGCTAGCTCGGCGTTGCTCCCGCTTTGCCGCCACTAAAGAGACTTTGGCCATATCTAGGGTTTGTTGCAACTTTAACTGATCACTGCGCACATTCAGTTTTTGTCGCTCCAGCCCAATACTCAAGCCCTGCAAACTCGCCTGTTGCTGTTTAAGCTGATTACTTAACTGTGGACTCGACAACCGAGCCACCAGTTGATCTAATTCAACCTCATCGCCGGGCTGAACCAATAAATCAATGCTGCCCGACACTGTGCTATAAACAGCAGGCGCATGAGCGGCAACAATCTTGCCACTAGCAGAGATATCACGAATAAAAGTGCCTCGGGTGACTTTGGCCAATCGTAGCGTACTGCCAACCACCGACAGTTCATTTTGCTGCCATTTTTGATAATTCGGATAAGCTACCGCCAGGGTTGAAATCACGGCTATCCCGGCCAGCGCCCATTTGGCGCGTTTAATCCACGGCGATTTGGCTGCTACGCTAATATCCTGAGCTGATGTATCCTGTATCATAATTTATCCTCTAAACAAGCGGGGATAAATCCTCCGCCTACAATCAATTGCTGTTAGCAGTGATAGAGCAGTAACCGTGCCAGCCAGAGAATATATTTTAACTCGTTGTATTTATTGCCATTTACTGCGTTGTATCAAATTAACAAACTGTCCACGGACAGTGTAAAAGTGTCCGCCCGTACGGACACCGGACAGCGGACACAGAGAAGCACTAACGCTTTTTCTTGGTAACTATTCAGTTTGTGGATGTCTTAAGGGTTTGATGGGCTTTTCAAGTCACTGGAGCGCTTCGTTCTTAAAAAATAAAAACTTTTTGCTTGTAACTCACATTCAGCAGTACTTTCTAGAAACACGATATTTACATTAATCGATTTTCGGTTCATTCCTCAGCGGTGAGATATCCGCCATAAACTCATGGTGAATAGATCACCCCAATTGGTGGCAATAGATCAAAGCCAACCCTGTTTTGCTGTGACATACTACTGCTTAAGACATCCGTATGAGATTATGCAGTGAAATTCAACCCATTAGAACCGCCATTGCTACCAGCACCCGTGCTATCAATATCACAGGAGCCGACAATTCAATCCCTTGTCCATCTTGGGTTGGTCGCTGCTGCCGTTGAGGGACTCGGATTGGTTGAGCGGATTGATAAACGCCTGCCGCTTGACGAGGACAGAGGTGTCGAAGTCACGCATGGCCAGCGAGTCAAGGCGATGATCATCAATGGCTTGGGTTATACCAGCAGTCCACTTTACCTTACCCCAGATTTCTTTGCTGAGCTAGACGTTGAGCGCTTGTTGGGCAAGGGGGTTCAGAGTGAACACCTCAATGACTATGCATTGGGTCGTACACTGGACGCACTATTTACCTACGGCACAACCCGCCTGTTTAGTGAGATTGCCTTTGAAGTCGCGCAGGAGCGCGGATTGTTGGGCAAGTCTTTGCACCTTGATACCACAACACTGTTGCTCTACGGTGAATATCCTGAAACCGAAGCGCTGGCACAGCGGGCAGACATGGCGGACATGCCCGTGCCGACATACGGCCATTCCAAAGCGCACCGTCCTGACCTGAAGCAAGTGGTGATGTCCTTAATCGTGACAGGCCCGTCGTCCATGCCATTGCGGTTTGAGGCGCTGTCGGGCAACAGCAGTGATAAAGCCAACTTCCACGACAGTATTGCGCAATTTGAGGCTTTTAATAAAGCGGTCCAATCAACAGAGGACTTCCTGTGGGTGGCCGATTCGGCCCTTTACAGTCAGGGCAAACTGCAAGATGCACCCATCAGGTGGTTGACCCGGGTGCCCCGAACCGTCGGCAAAGTCAAAGAATTGGTCCAGCAGCGTGATGATGAGGTGTCATGGGTCGCATTGGATGACGGCTATAAAGCCGTGCTGTGCACAGAACAAGCACCCGGTGAGGTTTGGGCGCTGTTTTTCTCCGCACAGGCTTATAAAAAAGAACTGTTCACCTTTAACAATCGGATCGACACGGCGCAGGCGAAAGCGGAAAAAGCGTTAAAAAAATTAGGCAAAGCGGTTTTTTCCTGTCAAAAAGATGCCCTCAAAGCAGGTGAGAAATGGGCAAAGACGCTGAAATACCACGAAGTCACCTTTACCGTGGAAGCCTTTGGGCGCTACAACAAACGAGGCAAGCCAGCCAAAGAGGCAGTGCCGGACCGTATGGAATACAAGCTCAGCGGTATCATCAGCGATGATCTGGCGAAGCAAGCGCCGGCGAAGAACAGGCTCGGGCGCTTCGTACTAGGCACCAATGATAGTGAAGAAACAGGATTGTCAGCGGCGCTGATGCTGTCGACCTATAAAGAGCAGCAGGATGTCGAACGGGGTTTTGGCTTTGTCAAATCAGATGAATTCCACCTAGATAACATTTATCTTAAAACCCCCAGCCGGATTGACGCGCTGATGATGGTGATGACGTTGACCCTGATGGTATATAACACCAGTGAGTATCTGATGCGTGAAGAAATGCGTAAGCAAGAAATCACGGTGCCCAATCAAAAGCACAAAGAAACCGCGAGGCCGACACTACGCTGGGTATTCCAACTGATGCAAGGGATACACACGTTCAAGCTACCCGGCAGGGAAAGTTGTGTGACTGGAAAGACCGAAGTAAGAGAAAAAATCATCCGGCTGTTCGGCCCAGTGGCCTGTTCAATTTATGACGTAAAAGCATAACCGGGAACAGAGCGTCATTTCGACCCTTGACTATGCCAGCACAAGCCGCTCGGTAGAAGTCCCCGTGCCTGAAGATAAATTGGCTGGGCTGGCAAGTGTTACTGTCAGGGTAACATGAAAAGCATGTTTATTGTACCTTGTTTTGTGGCGGTTTTGACCTGCCGAATGTGAGTTGTAAAGAACAAAGCGCTCCAAATACCTAGAAAGTCCAGCAACTAGGTAACAGCGTTCCTTCGACGTCTCGCACCCGACTCTTTACCCTCATTTGACCCAACAACAGATAAATCATAGATAAACCATTTCACTTAACTGAGTTTCGTGTAAAATGTCGCGGATAAAACATATCGTTATGAATTGCCGAGAGAAACCATCATGAAAAAAATCGCACTGTCATTATCACTGGTCTTTGGATTGGTTGGCTTCACAAGTCAGGTAACTGCCTTTGAAGGTAACGCCGAAGCTGGTAAAGCTAAAGCCGCATCATGTGGTGCCTGTCACGGTGGTGATGGTAACAGCATGATTAAAACCTACCCAAAGATTGCTGGTCAACATGCTCAATACATCTATGAGCAATTAAAAGCCTTTAAAAAAGGCATGGAAAGTGGCGGTAAAGATGGCCGTAACGACCCAGTAATGAGCGCCATGGCGATGCCGCTAAGTGATCAAGACATGAAAGATGTTGCTGCCCACTACGCTGGTCAAAAAACTAAACCCGGTGCAACACCAGAAGAAGTCATTGCCGCTGGTAAAAAATTATATGTTGTCGGTGATGCCTCACGCGGTATCCCAGGTTGTACAGCTTGTCACGGTCCACGTGGTAACGGTCAAGGCGCAGCAGGTTTCCCTCAGATTGCCTTCCAACACGCAGAGTACACTAAAGCAACATTAGAGAAATTCCGCAGCGGTCAACGCGCCAATGACAAAAATGGCATGATGAGCGATATCGCGAAAAAATTGACCGACAAAGATATTGATATCTTGTCTAAATATTTAGGTGGTTTGCATTAATTCATTAGTGCGATAACACTCTTCAAAGCAATACCTTAAAGTAATGCCTTAAAGCAATGCCTTAAAGCAATACCTTCGAAAAATACCGGCTTAGGCCGGTATTTTTTTGTCTGCGATAAAATCCATTTTTAATTTTTAATTTTTAACCGTTAACCTGTTAACTGTTAAATCTGCGAAGCCCGAGTTACCATTCACCAAATTATTACATCACCCTAAAATATTCACCAATTTTTTACAATTGATTGGTATTTGAGCAGCGGTGTTTAAATAATTAGCTGCTAATGCCCAAAAAGTGTTTTTATCGGTCAGATACTCGTGAGATATATCTTACATAGACCGTAAGATAAACCCTAGAACTCAAGCGCGTTTTATCTGATAAAAGCAAATTAGAGTAAAACATCTAGTTGGTTTCATTGATTATTTTAATTTACCCATACAACGACCAACAATTTATTTTATAATTTGCGTTGCAACAAAAATCAGAGTGAGTAAATTGAGCGCAGTCGTTTGCAGACAACCAAGCAAATAGGAAACAACGAATATTAGCCAGGGAAAGAGAAATACAACGACATTTATTCCGAACGGAACAATAATAATAGCGGTGATAAAAAAACAATAACTGCGGAATATAAAATATTACAAAACTGAAACTGACAGGATGAAACAAATAAAGCGCTCGGATGGCCAATAAATATAAAACCGTTAAGGAATATAAGAAAAAATAACACGGATAACAAAAAGACCAGACAGGGAGGGTTAATTATCAGGGGTTTGGAAAACCATAGTAGAATATAAGAGTCGTCACTAAGAATAAAAAGATCAGGCACTCTTCATTTATAAGGCGACAGCTTAACCCTGTCGCCTTTTTTTCTGCCCGCAGAATAATCTGCCCCGCAGGATAATCTGCCCCGCAGGATAAATAGCAGCCAAAATCTTATCAAAAGCTCAGCAAAAACATTTACTATCATTACCCAGTCAAAACCAGTTAAAATAGCCGCCATTTTTATCAAATTGACAACTGTTTATCATGACGCGACAGAAAAAGACCCGTACCGCCGGTCCACTTGCCCCGGCTCAAAAACCCCGAGTAAAAAAGAGCGTCAGAGAAGACCTCAGCAACAAACGTAAAAAAAAGCATAAAGGTTTAGCCCCGGGCAGTCGTAACAGCCAAGAGCAAACTAGCGGCGGCACACAACAACAGCAACAGCACAATGATCCTCGTCACGGCAGTAAAAAGCCGATTTCTCTGACTCCGGTTGCCAAAAAGACACCGACCACTGAACTGAAACCTCAAGTGGTATTAAAGAAAGTTAAACCACTAGCGATGGATCCTGAGCAAGAGTTATTAGAGATTGAAGGCGATTCACGTTTATTAGCGCTACTCGAACAAGTAGATAATGACGAAATTCTCACAGGCAAAGATGCCAAGTACTTCAACGCCAAAACCGCTCGCCATCAAGAATTGATGGAATTGCTTGGCTACGAGGATGATGACGACTTCGATGAAGAAGACGACGACCAACGCAGCTTAGTAGACCAATGGGAAGATGAAGAATAGCCATGAGTACAGCCTGGATAATCGCCTTTATTATTGGCGCGGCAATCATCGCCGGTTTATCTTTTTACTTGGGTCGTTTATTGCTGTTAATCAAACAGCGTAAAGCGGCCCAAGCAGCAGCCCAAGACGCCGAAATAGCCAAACGCAAAGCGCTCAACGAAACGCGTAACAAAACCCTCAGCGAAAGCATTTACACCATTGCCTGGGCGATGCGCGACGGTCAATGCGATCTCGGTGAAGGTTGCCTACGAGTTTGGGTGTTACTTGATCACTATGTCGAAGCACAACAAACAGATAACACTGAAAAGTATCAGGGGATCTTCAAACTCTACGACAAAATCAAGGATATGCCGACCCATCAGGCCAGAAAGAAATACAGTAACAAGGAAATCCGTCAAATGGACAGTGATCGAGAAGGTTTTGAACGAGAATTTAAGCCCTTGATCGAGCAGGATATTGCCCAGTTGATTGCGCGTTTTAAGACTTAATTAACCAAGTCTGCGGCAATAAAAAAGCCTGCCCAAAACGGGCAGGCCAAGTATGACTTCATAGTAAGGTAGTTTTTGGCAAAGCCAAACCGGCTTGAATGAAATAATGACTCCCTGATGATCTCTTCTCAATTAAATCAGCAAGGTTATCTCAGCAAACGTAGATAAACCATAACTTGTGTTCATCCAAAAATGTAAATTCGCGCCTCTCCTGCCATTTGGCAGATGAAACACCGTTTCGGACGAGCACTAACTAAAGTTATGTTAAATCTGCAAATGTCATGGTATAGAAATACCGGTTAGCTCCAAAAAACAAGAATTTTTTTGACCGGCAGTCCCGCTATCATAGGTATACCCCTTAGACCGGAAACTTTGCGTCCTCAGCTTTCACTAAGTTTGCCTTTTTCAAGCACGGCTATGTTATATCCTCAATCGCGAACCATAACAAGTCCGACCAGTGAGTTATCCCCAGTTTCAGCTTCGTTTCCGGTAAAATTGTGGATATTTATTGCAACGACTCTAAATTTGATACAAATGCCTGTCATAAGGCGTAAAAAAACCGTCAATGTCGTACGATTTTACTTTGCTTCACTGTGGTATCAGCGATAATAAGCTGTTTTATTTGTGTAGATTAATTGTTGAGTTTTCAGGTTCAGTTACATGGCAGGGACAGCTAAGGTGACATTTTCAGAGGTAGTCATGATTATATTGGGTGTTGCAGGTGTTTGTTTTTTAATTATTTTGTATATGTATATCAGAACGCAGTCGTTGCGTCGGGATTTGGACGGTTATCGCCGTCAAATCAGTGCATTAACCGGTGAAGTCAAACACGTTGAAGAGATCACCGAAGCGCTGGCGTTTGAACAACAAATTCAGCTGAGAAAAAGCATTACTCGGGCTAAGCAATTCGGTCATCCAGAAAACGAGTTGCTCAAATACACCGAAATAATGACTGATGCCTTGGTCAAAGTGACCAGTGAAAGTGCCAAAGGCCATAAAAATACCTCTGAAGCGTTTAAAAAATACCTCAGTCAATCCACTGATGTCAGTTTCACTCAATTTAATGAGTTTATGTCCAGTCAGAGTGAAAAAATCAAAAGCGAATGGCATAAAAAATCAGTGGTCGATTATTTTACCGTATGCCAATTGTTAGTTGACACACTCAACGGAGCCAGCACAGATAACGATACGGTATAACTCATGTTTTCGTTCAAACAGCTTTTACTGGCCATTCGCCACCATATCAGCCACGTCAGTTGGCCTGCGCTGATCATTTTATTACTCGTTCACGCCATCACCACAGCCGCGCTGCTCAGTGCAGTCAACGAGCAAGCGCTAGTTTCTAGCAGTAACTTTCTATACTATTATATCGTCACAACCAGTACCGTAGGTTATGGCGATTTGAGTCCCAGCAGTGCAGCAGGCAAAATCGTCGTATCGGTGTTTCAAATCCCGTTAGGATTGGCATTATTCGCCGCTATGCTGGGCAAAATCGGACAAACTATTACTTACATATTGAGACGGCACATGACGGGCGACAAAAATTTTAACCATTTACAAAACCACATTATCATTTTTGGCTGGCATCCTCATCGTACCGGGCAAATCATCGATCATATCCTCGGTGATAGCAAACGCCAAAACCGGATGATTTTACTCTGTGTGCTTGACGATATTAACCACCCTTTTGCCGAGAATGAACATGTCACTTTTGCTAGATTACATTCGTTTACTGATCACAATCAACTTGCCAGAGCGGCAATCACCGAAGCGGATCGAGTGATCATTGATGGCAAAGACGACAACCAAACCTTCACCACTGCGTTGCGGATCTCCAAGCTGGTCAAATCCGACTGCCACATCAGCACCTACTTTGAAGATCAAGACAAGGTAGAGATGCTCAGAGAGCACAGTAGTAATGTTGAATGTAGTGTATCAAGAACCGCGCAAATGCTGGTTCGTTCGATTCAAGACCCGGGTTCAAGTCGCATTCAAGAAGAGTTGCTATCAACCTTGCAAGGCGATACTCAATTCAGTGTAGTGGTGCCGAACACGCTGTCCTCGACCGGGGTTGAATTTATCGCGCTATTTGAGGCGTTTAAACGCCAATACAATGCCACCGTCCTCGGTGTCGCTGACAATCGTTTTGGTGATGGAATGCAGCTTAATCCCAGCCACAATTATCCGATCAAAGCCGGACAAACCATTCATTATATTGCCGAGAGTCGACTGTTAAGCGAAGATATCAATTGGCATGGGTTGTAGCTCTTGTAACTATTCATTCTCCGTGCCTCCGTGGTAGTCGGTTTTTATCTTTCACCACGGAAGCACAAAGAAAAGCAAAAGATTTTGTGGCGATTGAATCTTTAGTTATGAGCCCTCGCCATGCCCACCAGCACCTTGCGCTGGCCTTCAAACGGCGCTCTGCCATGACTAAACAACATATTATCCAATAACATCAAGTCCTGTTTTTGCCAGTCAAAGCTGATTTTGTGACTGTCGATCACCGCTCTAATAATCGTCAAATAGGCGGAGTCAATCTCGCTGCCATCACCAAACTCGGCATGGCGAGGCAAGTTATCCTTACCCACAGAGTTCAGCAAGGCACTAGCCACTTCATCAGGCAAATTAGACCGATGAAACAGGTGAGCCTGATTAAACCAGACTTTTTGCTGACTAAATGGATGTTGCTGAACCGCCAGATTGACTTGGCTGGTCCGTAAACGATTGTCGGCAAACCACTCACAACTCAATTGGTTTTGCTGACAGTAGTGTTCAACCTGTTGCTTATTTTGGGTACAAAACACTTCTTGCCACGGCAAATCCAGCTCGGAATAGTTTCTGATATAGCGGATTTTTTTCGCTTCAAACTCATCACGAATGGCTTTAGGGATCGCCTGATAAATCTGGCGACTATCGGCAATCGGGGTTTGTCCGCCAGCAGACGAGGGCAACAAGCAATAAAAACCAATACGCAATGGCCAGCTGTTGCTGTAAGCCATTTCATTATGCTGGGCAATTACTTGATCACTGGCATATTCAGTGGCGGTATAAACATTATTTTTCACTGCGGTACGCGGCGTTGAACGATACATATACTCCAGCAAATCACCACCGAACAAAGTACACAACACCTTGCCTAACAACTTCGAGCTGGGAATATTCAACCCCCGTACTAGCACCGCCCCTTGACGCTGCAATTGCTGCTCAACCCGGTCTTTATTCGCCACCGCCCAATCCAGCGCTTTTATCCCAGCTGTCTGGGTATCCATGAGAAACTCAAATTGATCATTCATAAACAGTTTAATTAGCACCCGGTGTCATATTGTTTTGCGGCCCCTGTACGACTTCTGTCTGTCGATCATCAGAGACCCCCTGCAATAGTGGCAATAACGGATTTTGCCCAGACGATTGGCTTTCAGTATTCAAAATCAACGGCAAACCATCTCTGCCACCACCAATCACCACCACTTTGGCATTATTCGATTTAGCCAGTTCAACGGTGGCTTCAATGCCGCGCCAACGCAAATAGGTTTCGGAGATCCCACCGACCACTGTCGACTGAAAAGCGGCAATACCTTTGGCTTCTGTTTCTTTACGCTGGGCTTCTTTTTTCGCTACTTGCAAACGAATAACGTACTCTTCATCGAGATATTTTTGATTGACTTTATTGACTATCGCTGCATCAACTTTGGCTGGTAATTTAACATCACGGATCAACACATCTTCGAGATAAACAAACTTAGAAATTTCAGTGATGTTTTCTGATTTTAGCAAACGCCGTTCATTAATTGACAAAGCCCGGTTAACATCATTAAAAATCTCTCGCTGAATTTGTTGCCTTAATTCACTATAGATCTGCTCTGCGCCATAATTTGAAATCGTTAGCCGGGCAGAAGAACCCACCTCAGGCACCAACAACACATCAGGATAATGAGTGCCGATGACTTTATGTAACATAGGAATGTTTTCGCGCACCGGACTATAGCGTATCACCACATCTAGGCTGATTTTCAAGCCCTCAGCAGTCACCGCTTCAATCGGCATGTCAATGGTTTGAAAACGGCTAGAATACACCGTCATCTTATTCCACGGCATCACCAGCACAGTCCCTTCATTGAAAGGTTCGCCCAACACAGTACCGCCGCCAAAACGCAGCCACATCACACCCGCTTGACCAGAGTAGATCGGGATCAACACAATAGGTGCTAATATCAACATCACTAATAACGTCACCAGCACACCTAAACCCGCAGTAAACTGATACTTACGAACCTTTTTTGCCCATTCAGGCTTGAAGTAATCGAGCGTTTTGAGTACCACAAAACTGGTAATGGCCAAACTGACCACCACAGCAAAAAATATCGCAATAAATCCAACAGGTAACTCTACAGGCATCTTAAGATCTCCATGCTTTTTTAACTGTCGGCGATTGACTAGCTTGAAGTGGTATTTCACTCAACTGACCATCAGTCATTTTTAAATGTACATCAGCCATATCAAAGAATTTGTCATCGTGTGTGATAGCAATCACCGTTTGATTGCGTGCTTTAAGCAAAGGTAAGATCTCCATATAGAATTTCTCCCTGAAATAGGGGTCTTGATCCGCAGCCCATTCATCAAAAATATAAATAGGTCGGTTTTCTAATACACAGCCCAATAACGCCAGCCGTTTACGTTGACCACCAGAAAGCTCAATGGTACTAAACGTTTTATCACGAATATGAACTTTGCCGTCCATCTCCATAATCTTTAACCACTTATCGGCTTCGTGTTGGTCAAATTCCGGGGTGCCATAAAGATAGTTGAATAAATGGAAATCAGAGAATACCGCAGTAAATAGGTCCCGATAGCTATCCAAATCACTGTTTTCCATCACATTTCCGTCTACTAGGATACGGCCACTTGTTGGGCGGTACAAGCCAGTTAGCAATCTAATGAAGGTTGTTTTACCGCTACCGTTACCACCAGTAATAAAAACTGTTTGCCCTTGCTTAATCGTCATCTCAATTGGACCGACCCCAAATACACGCTCACCCGGGGTCGACCGGTGTTCAAACGACAATTGTTGCAATTTTATTTCATTAAAACTGGTTAATGGCTCAGTGGCAAATACTTCGCCCCGTGCCGCTTTTAACTCAGCTTCGAGGGCCATAATATTTTTTGCCGCCGCATTAGTGGCTGCTAATGTCGGCATTCCACCGACAACACTATTAATTGGTCCCATTAAAAATAACGTCGCGGTGGTGACCTTAATCACCACATCCGGATAAACCGTCGATAACAGTGGAACCAAAAAGGCCACCGCACCAATACCCAGATAAAACGACACTTCTGATATCACTGCATCATTGGCATACAACACCTGAATATTCAGTTGCGATTCGGTTA
The DNA here is from genome assembly GCA_965277695.1 of Alteromonadaceae bacterium. Classification (GTDB taxonomy): domain Bacteria; phylum Pseudomonadota; class Gammaproteobacteria; order Enterobacterales; family Alteromonadaceae; genus JABSOG01. Next base: position 247,189 of record CBDIDQ010000033.1, on the reverse strand, counting down.
CAGCAGTTGAACTATTGCTATATTCTTGTTTCAGCTCACGGGCACGAATACGATTTAGTTTAGTTTCTTTAAAGCCATCCAATATATCGGTTAACTTAGATACCAAGTCCTTTTCCCGGTCAAATGCGGTACGTAACTGATGGCGAATCTCTCTGGCTCGACGTAAATGAATGGTCACACCAAAGGCAACACATAAAACAATAATAGTGACAGCCACCAGCGATAATGAGGCAATATAAATCGCCGTAAACAATATCAAAATGCTGGCTTGACCGACGATCACAAACAATTGGGAAGCATTAGAGATGGTTTGCATCTCTTTATTCATGGTGGTGAAAATACGTTCGCGGCCAATTTTTTCAATGGTGGTTAATTCACAACGGTGAATGTGATCCATTAACTCAGTGCGCATTCTATTGATCGCTTCTTCAACATGTGCATTAGCACGTAACATCAACCGTCGTTGAGTTAAGCCGAATATCAACACACTCAATAAAAAAATCGCCATCAAATAAATCACCTGATTAGGTTTGGTGACATCAGAAGCGAGTTCGGCAGCAATGTTGATAGTGGCCAAAATTAGGGTATTGGCTAAACCGGAAAGACAACCGAGGATCACAAAAGAACGCATTCCAATGCTTTTTTCACGGTTGATTAAATCAATGACTAACATAGGCGGGCAATCATCTTATCTGTGATCTCTTAACATAGACGAGCATTCATTCTCGTTTTTTCAAGTGGATAAATTAAAGCAGGTTGAATAATAGCAATTAAGTCTTGGTTTCATTAGGGCGAGTGACCAACAAAAAGAAACCGCTTATCAGTGGTGTGGTCAATAGGGAAATAATAAAAAAACCGATTGGCCCGGCCTTGGTTCTCCTGCCCAGAGCAGCAACAATAATACATGCCAACAGGTAAATAACAACAAATAACAAGTTAACCTCCCCGATAAAGTTATGCGCGACGCCCGTCGCGCTAATTTAACTAAATCTAAACTTAAATCCGAGCCTAAATCTAAGCCGTAGCAGTAGTTGGCTGCTCAGCATCAACATCAGTATCTTTTTTCTTACGATACTTAGCCACAATATCTTTAACTTGGGCTGTCATTGATTTGATATCAAGATTCAAAAATGTGCCACCACTTTCGAAATGTTTAACAAACAAGGTACCAATAGCATAAGTCGCTGCTGCCGACATAGCAGGCATAGTCACCATGCCAACAATACTGCCAAACACTGGAATACTCTTGATTAAACTGCTAACCCCGGTACGTCCAACACTTTGTGGCAGGGCGGCACCAAGCAAACTACCGATGGTAGAGCGCAGCTTGTGTTCAGAAAAAGATTCACCGTATACTTTGGAGATTTCATCAATCATCTTCATTTGTACACCGGTTAATGCGACTAAATCGACCACTGGCACCGGAATCAACCCAACCCCAAACGACCATTTAGCATATTTATCAACCACCAAAGTGGCGATCGCCGCGCGATGTTCTATTTCAATCGGCTGCTCAACGGGTTCAGCCGTAGTATCAGACGCTTCATTGGCCTGATCATTCGTTTGTTCTTTATTCATTACAGGTTCCTCTTAAAATAATGGCTCACGTGAGAATAATAAAACGGTAAATAATTAACCTCTGACTTGCCGTCCAATTAATACGTCCCCAGAGTAGCAGACTCTACATCATATATCATAAACAAGCAACTCTTTCCAGTCTTAAATACAAATGTTTTTTAAATCAATTGCTTAGCTCAATTTTTAGCCAATTTGTTGAATCAAAATCTATTATTCAGACGGCTTATTTTGACGATACTCATCGGCGCTTTTTTTCACCTGTGCAGTCATCTTTGAAATATCGACACTCAAAAAAGTACCGCCACTTTCAAAATGTTTAATAAACACCACACCAACTGCATATGTCGCCGCAGCGGCTGCCACCGGCATGGTGATCATCGCCACCGCAGTGCCAAGCACTGGCACACTTTTAAGTAAGCTGCTCAAACCGACCCGGCTAACACTTTGCGGAAAAGCACCACCAAGGATACTGGCAATCACTGAGCGGACCTTGTTTTCATAAAATGACTGACCGTAAACTTTGGCAATTTCATCGAGCATTTTCAACTGGAGTCCGGTCAACGCCACTAAATCAAATACTGGCACCGGAATAAAACCAACCCCAAATGACCACTTGGCATAACGATCAGCCACCGAAATGGCCGCAGCACGCAGCTCACTATCACTCATCAATGCAGCGGCTTCAACAACTTCGTCGGTCTGGGCGGCAACAGGCTCTGCAACCTTTTCCTCAGTTTTTTGCTCGACTTTTTGCTCGACTTTTTGCTCGACTTTTTGCTCGGGCTTAGCCTTAACCTCAGCAGCTGCCTCAACGGGCTGCTCATCTTTCTTCGCTTTGCTTACTTTGGCCTTTGCTGCTTTCTTTACTGTCGCCTTTGCTGTGCTCTTTGCTTCAGGCGTTGTTTTTTCATCACTTTTTTCTTCACTCATTGTCTCTCACCTTATTCAATTTCTTGGTGTTTTTAACGACTCACCACCGCTTTAATCAACTCCTTTGCTTCGAGAATATTGTTATGGTGATACTGTTCCAACATCACCACCTCTATTCCAGCAACGTCATCACTTTTATCACCACCGATAAACTTAGCTACGTTATTATCTGCCAGCTGTTTAACCAACTGATAAGTTTTACCGCCGTCATTTTTTAATGCTGTGTCACTGACTTGTCCGGCCTTAAATAAAGTCACAGTGGTATGGACCAAACGACCGCTTAATGGACAATAATCAAGGGCCAGTTCACTATGGTAACAGCGCACTGATTGATCAATAAAATCTCGCTCAAAACCCCTCGCCCGGAGTGTCGTCACTACCCTATCTTTGAGCTGCAACAACGCTTGCTGATCATAATCGATTTTTAAATCACCCATTTTAATCACCGTATCGAGCAGATATACCTCAATCTGCTGATAACCTCGCTGCTCCAGCTGCCAGGCGATCTCTAGGCTAATATTACCACCGAGCGACCAGCCCAATAACTTCACTGGAGACCCCAACGGATATTGCGCCAACAAGGCATCGGTATAAATCTGACCGAGCTGTTGCAGTGAAATAATTTGTTGATGACTCAGCATATTATAGCTGTCAATACCGATACATCTAAACTGATTGCCCATGATATCCGCCAATGGCTGATAAACCTCAACACCGCTACCACCGGGATGGATCATAAGTAACAAGTCTTCTGCCGTACTGCCCGGCGTCAGTTGTTTAAGCAAACGTTTGCTAAAACCCTGCTGCTCCACTTGATTTGCCAATGTGGCTATCCGGCTATAGCTAAATAACGACGCCACCGACAAATCCGAGTACATTTGACGATTAATCTGATGCACTAATTTAATCGCTATTATCGAATTGCCACCAAGAGCAAAAAAGTCATCTTCTATGCCCACCCGGTCCAACTCCAACACCTGCTGCCAAATGGCACATAATTGAACTTGCTGCTCAGTGGTCGGAGCAACGTAACGCTTAACTTTTTGTGGTTCAGGCAAGGCTCGTAAATCCAGCTTACCATTGACCGTCAACGGCATTGACTCAAGCACCGTAAACGTCGACGGCAGCATATACGCTGGTAAATGCTCTGCTAGCTGAGTGCCCAACGATGGCAACTCAACAGCACCTGAAGCGGCGTCAACGACCAGATAAGCAGCCAGACTCAAATTTTCGCCTTGCTGGTGCACGATCACCGTCGCCTGCCAGATCCCAGGCAAACTCATTAAAACTGCTTCGATTTCAGCCAGCTCAATCCGGTAACCGCGAATTTTCACCTGAGTATCATTACGCCGCAGATATTCCAATTGTCCATTACTCAAACGGCGCACCAAATCCCCGCTACGATACAGCCGCTGCGAACTATCTTCATCCAGAGCCAACTCAACAAAGGCTGCAGCGGTTTGTTGCGGCCGCTGTTGATAGCCCTCAGACACCCCATCACCACCAATATACAACTCGCCAATACAATTGGGCGGCAGCAATTGACCCGACGAGCCCAGCACATACAACTGGGTATTTTCGATCGCCTGCCCAATCGGCACCGTACTGCCATTCAAAGCTGCCAAATCCTCGGCAGTCGCCACCGTAAATGTACTGCAACCCACCACGGTTTCAGTAGGCCCATATTCATTAATAAAAATCGCCTCAGGCAACAAGCCGCCTTTATATCGTTGCAAACAACTCAAACCCAATGCTTCACCACCAACCACAATCACATGAGCACTTTGGCAATTTTGGCAACTTTGCGCACCAACTTCCATGGCAACCAAATGAGCCGGTGTCAATTTGAACAACTTCGCCTGATCACGGTGAAATAAAAGCGCCGCTAATTCGTCAATGCCAGCACTAGCAGGTAATAATTCCACTGACTTTCCGAGGCACCAAGGTGCAAACAAGGTGGTTACTGTGGCATCAAAACACAATGGCGAACTCACCACAGAGCCGCTAATTTGCTGTGGTAAATAGTGTTTAGCCGCATGATCAAGATAATTCGCCACCCCCTGATGGGTGATTTTCACCCCTTTCGGCCAACCAGTTGAGCCCGAGGTATACAACAGATAAATGAGATCATCACCCTGAACCACAACATCCGGATCGGTGCTGTCATACTCAGCCAGCCAGTACGGATTATTTTCCATCAATAAAACATCAACATCAGTCAGCGGCAGCGTTGCCAGCAAGTCTTCACTGAGCAATACCAACTCAAGATTAGCGTCTTGGTTAATATAATCTAACCGAGCCGCCGGATAATCCGGCTCCAACGGCACATAAGCCGCGCCAGTTTTCATCACCGCTAATATCGCCACCATCATCTCAATGCTACGATGCAGATAAATTCCCACCTGAACGCCTTTGCCAATGTCTTCGTCCAACAAATAATGTGCTAGTCGATTAGCCCGCTGATTTAACTGGGCATAGCTCAGGGTCGTTTGTTGATATATAAGGGCAATATTATCCCCTGGCTGAGCAGCAAATAATTGATGTAATGGGGTGCAGCCCTGAGCTGTGGGTTTAGGCTCATACAATAAGTGACGACGCTGACTTTCAGATAACAAATCGATTTGCTCAATGCTTTGCTGCTGATCCGCGACAAAAGCTTGCAACACCCGTTTATACAACGCCGCCATATCCACTATAGTTGCTTCATCAAACAGATTAACCGCATAGTTAAAGTGGCCACTAATCTGTTTTGGAGTATCAAACAACAACACACTCAAATCATGCTTGGCCGGGGAGTCATAATTTTGCCCATTCAATTGAATTGGCTCAAACGGCAGATCCGAGTTGCGCACCGCCGCTTCACCTAGGGTTTCGACCCCCAGCAATACCTGATAAATCGGATGACGTGATGTGTCGCGTTCAACCTTAAGCAACTCCACCAGCTTTTCAATCGGCAACTCTTGATGGATTTTAGCTTGCATCACCACTTGGTGAACGCTTTGCAACAACGCCGCAACCGTCGCTTGCGGCTCCAGCTGTGCCCTGAACACTAGCGTATTAATAAAGAAACCAATTAATGACTGAGTTTGACTATGACTGCGGTTTTCTGAGGGTCCGCCCACCACAATGTCGGTTTGCCCTGATAGTGTGCTCAAGGTGACATACAAGCCACTGAGCATCACCGTATACACAGTGGTTTGTTGCGCTTTTGCCAATGCTCGCACTTGCTGCGACAAATCGTCAGCCAAATTAAACGCCAAGTCTTTGCCCTCAAACTGCTGTTGCAACGGGCGCACTCGATCTGTGGGCAAGGCTAAGGTTTCATAACCACCAAGTTGTTGCAGCCAATAACTCTCCAGCACCGCCAGCTTGTCGCCTTGCAGATATTGCCGTTGCCACAAGGCATAATCACCATAATTGATCGACAGTGAGGGTAAACAAGGCGATTGGCCCTGACATAAAGCCTCATAGGCTTGAGTCAGTTCGCTGATAAACACTTCGCTCGACCAACCGTCAAAAGCAATGTGATGCCATACCACCAGTAAATGCAGTTGCGGTTTCTTTCCCCTATAAAGACCCCTATAAAGACCCCTATAAAGACATAGCCGAATACTCGGCTGTGCAGTCAAATCAAAGCGCTGGCTAATATCTTGTTTCACTGCCGTGTGCAAATCGGCCTCAGTAGTAATCTCCCGGGTTTGTATTGCCACGTCTTCCGCCAGCACTTGCTGATATTCGCTACCGTCATCATCACTGCAAAAAACGGTTTTTAGCACCGGATGACGATTAATCACCACAGTTAGCGCTGCACTGAGTAATTCGATATTGCCATCTTGGCGCAACCGGACCAAATAAGGGATGTGATAAGCATCGGTTCCCTGCTCAAAGCGCTCAATAAACCACAGCCGCTGCTGAGCAAAAGACAACGGATAACGTTCGGTTTCAACATGGGGGATCAGCACCTGTTCAGACGACCTCAAATGCAGCGCCAGCGCCGCCACGCTAGGATGGTCGAACAGTACATTCAGCGTTAGGCTGATGCCCATTTCACTATGAATAGCAGCCAGCAACCGAATGGCACTAATAGAATTACCACCAATAACAAAGAAGTTATCTTCAATGCTCACCTGCTCCAGCCCCAAGACATTTTGCCATAACCGACACAGTTGCATTTGTGGCAAGGTGGTCGGTGATACCAACGATGAAGACCGAGGTTGTTGCAACGCCAACAACGCCGCCTGATCCAGCTTACCGTTTGCCGTCAGTGGTATTGCTGCAACCGCCAACAAACTGTCCGGTATCATGTAATGAGGCAATTTTGCTGACAACTGCGACTTTAGCCCGTTCAGTTCGACCAGCTCTGCTGCAACAAAATAGGCCAGCAAACCAGTGTTATCACCTTCGCCATGAGCCATCACCACTGCCTGTTTAATCCCCGGCAATTGCATCAACACCGTCTCAATTTCAGCCAACTCAATTCGGTAACCACGGATTTTCAACTGACCATCATCACGACCGATAAAATCTAGCTTGCCCTCTGCCAACCAGCGCACCCAATCGCCGGTTTTATACAGCCTATCGCCTGCAACAAAAGGGTTATCAATAAAACGTTCGCAGGTTAATTCCGGCTGATGATAATAACCCCGCGCCACACCTGCACCGCCAATATATAACTCGCCAGACGCACCAACAGGCACAGGCTGACAATACTTATCCAATACATACAAACGAACGTTAACCAGCCCACAGCCAATATCAGTAGCGCCGTTCTCCACCAAACCAACCGTTGCGCCAATCGTTGCTTCTGTCGGTCCGTACTCATTAAACAAACGTCTGCTCGACTTGGCTATCGAGCTGATCACTTCTTGAGTTAAACGCTCACCGCCCACCAGTACCGTATCTAGCTGATATCCTTGACAATCAATTAACCCGGCAATGCTCGGCGTGGTTTTGATAAAAGCAATTTCATTTTGCTGCAAATGCTCAACATAACGGTCAATATTGCTGATATCGTCGCGATAAATAAACACACAACCGCCCACCAGCAACGGCAATAAATAGCACGTCACTGACAAATCAAAACAATAGTTAGTCGAGAAATCAACCCGCTGAAACACCTCACTCCCCATCCGCTGTTCCAACCCTCGCAGATGATTGATCACGCTGTGCTGCTCTACCATCACCCCTTTGGGTTGCCCCGTGGTGCCTGAGGTATAAATCACATAAGCCAAATCTGTCGGCTGACTGGCTAAAGCCGGATTGACAATAGCAGCGCCTTTAACCAACGCCGGATCATCCGCCACCAGCAACCTCGGCTGATGGTCCAGCTCACCCACCCAGTCATTGAGCTGCACAGCAAACTTGTGCTGAGTAATAATTAACGAAGCTGCGGTATCATTAAGCATAAACTCGCTACGCTGACGCGGTGAGTCAGGAGAAATTGGCACATAAGCTCCGCCTGCCTTAAGCACCGCTAAAATACTGATGATCATCTCTAAGCTGCGGTCAAAATACAGCGCAATCAAACTATCTGCTGGCAGACGCCCGTTATCACTTTCAACATAGGCAGCACGAATAACCTCAGCTAGCTGATTCGCCTCTTCGTTAACCTCCTCATAAGTCCATTGTTCAAACTCAAACGACAAAGCAAAAGCGTCTGGGGTTTTATCAACTTGGGCTTCAAATAGCTGCGGTAATGAATCACCTGATTGGACTTGAGACAAGGCATTCCATTCAACCAATAATTGCTGACGCTCAGCTTGAGGCATAACCGACAAGGTATTAACTGACTGCTCTGGCTGATTGATCAGCGCCTCAACCACATTTGCCAATGCGGTTTGTACATAAGCCATCACCCGCTCACAATCGATTTGATTATCCACTTGCAAGTCCATCGCAAAACCATCACCAAAATGCTCAACGGATAAATTAAACGGGTAATTGGTGCGCCGCACTAGGGCAATAATTTCAACTGATTTAAGTAATTCCACTGGAGCTTCTACGCTGTCAGCAGTATGCATATAGTTCAACATCGCACTAAATAATGGCGTCCCGTGCGGCAAAGCACTGCATTGCTGGGTCATCGCCAAAGCCGCCTGCTCATAAGGCAATAAATCATTTAGTGATTGGCTAACCTCGACCACCAGCGAAGCCACCGTTTGATTAGCCAACTTCACCCGTACAGGCAAGGTATTGATGAATACTCCCATCATCTGTTCAGCCCCAACCGTGCCTTGCAAACGCCCTGACATCACACTGCCAAACACCACATCATCACGACTGCTACAAGCGGCAATCACCATCGCCCATGCGGTATGAAATAATACCGCCGGACTCATCTTTTGCGCTTTTGCCACACTGATAAGCTGCTTAGCGACCCCAGCTGGTACGCTCTGGCTGTACTCAACAATATCGCTGCCATTGCCTTTGATATCGCTCAAACCATAAGGTATCGTTGGTTCGTCGACATCGCCGAGCAACTCGGTGAAAAAGGCTTCGGCATCACAGTTTTGTGCCTGATGCAGCGCATGAGCAATAAATTCACGATACGGTACTGGCATCGGCAACATACCAAACAACCCAGCTTGGATCATCGCCAGTTCTTTTTGCACCACTTGTAGCGCGAGATGATCAGCAACAATATGATGAAAATCCAGCCGGGCAATATAATCCCCTTGCCCCGCTTGCACCACATTCAAGGCCAGCAAAGGTGCGATGGTCAAATCCATCGACAAGGGTTGCTGCGCCAACAACGCCAAACAATCCGCTTGATCTTTGCCCTGCCCCAATTGATGCAGCGGCAGTTGTGCCTGACGCATCACCAGCTGAACCGCAGTCTCCAAATGCTGCCAAACAATCGCTGTGCGTAACACATCATGACGGTCAATCAGCTGTTGCAGCGCCGCCTGTAATTTATTCAGCGCATCCTGACCGTTTATTCGTAAAGTAATATGCTGAATGTACGGGTCATTACCGCTATTAACCATATGACTGAACAAGATCCCCTGTTGCAGCGGTCCCAACGGATAAATATCCTCAATATTCGCCATGCCACCAGCAACCCCGGCAGCCAAATCATCCAGCTGCTGCTGACTCAACTGCACCAAAGGCAACATCTCAGGACTAATATGCCGCGCATCAATGGGGATCAGGTTAGCCGGAGCCTGATACTGCTCAGCCAGCATAGCCGCATTGCTATCGACTATTGCCGCCAGCTCAGCCAAATTTTTACTATTGAGTACCTGCTGAGGCTTGATCAACAAACCTCGTTGCTGCGCCAGCGAAACCAACTGCATCGCCAGCAACGAATGGCCGCCCAATTCAAAAAAGTTATCGTTGATACCAACCCGCTCAACCGCCAATGCCTGCTGCCAAATCTGACACAGGGCAATTTCGCTTGATGTCACCGGCGCACTGAAATCGGTGCCAATCAACGCCGAAATATCCATGATCTCCAGCGCCTTACGGTCAACCTTGCCATTAGGACTCATCGGAATAGCGTCCAACACAATAATCAGGTTGGGGATCATATAGCTAGGTAATTGCGCCTCAAGATAGACTCGCAGCAAACTCACGGTAAAATCAGTGCTGTTATCCTGTGCATTAGCACTTAAATAGGCCACCACTTTCTTTTTACTATCAATTTGCTTCACCACCACCGCGCAACAGCTGATCCCGGCATACTCGCCAATCACACTTTCAATCGCCCCCAGTTCAATCCGATAACCCCTAACCTTCACCTGATGGTCTACTCGGCCCTTAAATTCAATCTCGCCCTCGGCAGACCAACAGGCCAAATCGCCAGATTTATACATCATTTCGCCAGCAACAAAAGGATTAGCAACAAACACCTGCTGATTGATTTCGGGCCGATTGAGATAACCACGCGTCACCCCAGCCCCAGCAATATACAAATCACCCACAAAACCCAGCGGCAGCGGTCGCAACTGATCATCAAGAATATGAATTTGACTATTGGCAATCGGCAAGCCGATAGTAATTTGCTCAACCGCTGCGGTTAACGTGCTATAAGTCGCCGTCACCGTGGTTTCAGTTGGACCATAAGGATTGACCAAAGGGATGGTCGGATTATGCTTGCGCCATTGATTATATTTGGCCACATCAGCCGCTTCACCACCGATACTCACCAGCCGCACACCGAGCGCCTCAACTGCCACTGTCGATAAGTTATGCCAAAAAGCCGCCGGAAATTTCAGCAAGGAAACCTGATACTCAACAATCACCGCTTTGAGCCGTTCAACATCGAGCAAATCGGCATTGGGCACCAATACCAAAGTCGCCGCAGCAAAGAAAACCGGAAACACTTCTTCGACAAAATAATCAAAATTCATCGTCGTGAATTGCAACAACCGATCTTGCCCAGTCAGAGCAAATGCCGCCATCATGCTAAAGTTGTGATTGACCACACTGTGATGCTCAACCATCACCCCTTTTGGTCGCCCAGTGGTACCAGAGGTGTAAATAATATAAGCCAAATCAGTGGCCTTGCTCATCACCTGAGTCACCGTTAAATCGGCATCAGACCAACTATCGTACTCGCTCACCAACTGCGCCTCATCAAGCACCATTAATTTGTCTTGATGGTGCTCAACCTTAGCCGCTGAGCTGGTATCGGCAATAATAATTGCTGCCTGACTGTCGCATATCATAAAGTCCAGCCGCGCCACCGGATACCCTGGGTCCAACGGCAAATAAGCACAACCCGCCTTAAGAATGCCCAATATGACTTCAAACATCAGCGGCGAGCGCAACACACAAATGCCAATAAAGGCACCACGGGTAACCCCCTGAAGCAATAACGATTGCGCCACCATATCACTGCGACGATTTAGCTGCTGATAAGTCAAACTGCCATTTTCAAACAACAACGCCGTTGCATCAGGTGTCGCCGCAGCCTGCTCAATAAATAACTGATGTAAGGTTTTATCAGGATAAGCACATTGAGTCTCATTCCAACCGGCAATGGTGGCCATTTCATCCGCATAACTTCGCCCGGAGATAGTCGGCAAAGCGCCCTGACGCACCAAATAACTAACGGTTTTATCAAACCAAGCGTCGATAAACTTTTGCTCCATCAGTTGGCGGATTTGCGGATCCATATGAGTGCGAAAATTGTGGTTATCGTAAAACGCTTCACGTTTGGGCGTTGTATCCTCAAACAGGCGGATCACCAACTGACGATAAGACAGGCAGTGATCATCCCATTGTTCAATCGGGTGATCACGCAAGCGCCTGACAAACTCACTGCGACTCACTTCTTCCAGCGGATAACCCATCCCAGATAACATCACCGCAATACGCTTCATGCTGATAGATTCTTGCGACAAACTGGTGACATTGAAATCCATGTTCTCGCACTGACTCAACAGCGAAGCCATGGCATCGGCCATCAAATCAACCGGCACAATATCGTGGGGGTAGTGCCCGGTTGGAAACACCTTAAGCGTGGTCATGATCCGCAACATAATGTTGAAACCATCGTTAATTTTGGTGCGACCGCTGGCAATATGACCACCGACCCAAACCAGCCGATAGATATTGCAACTTAAGCCCTCATCACGCGCCATCTTGCACAGGGTTTCGCTGGCATATTTGCTGAGGTCATAACCGAAATAACGGTTAATACTGGCTTTATCGATAGTATCGGTTTCAAGAAACACACTGTTGTCGTCTTTTTGCGGCAAGAAAGTACAAGTGCTGGTGTAATGAAACGCTTTTTTGCGCCCGGTACGAGCCAAGGTCAACAAGGTACGAGTACCCGTCACATTGATCTCGCGAATACCTTCATAGGGCAGCCAATTATTCACATGCGAGCCAATATGAACAATGGTATCAATTTCCCTCGACGCCCAATCATAGCTTTCATCGTCCAGGCCCAGCCGTTGCTGGCTTAAATCACCGCGCAAAAAAGTAATGCGCGATAAATCAATCGTCTCCATCAAATCAAAGCTGCCGACTGCTGCGGCAAACTTAGCCTTAATCGTTTGCTGATCTTTACCCCGCACCAACAACACAAACTGCCGATCACTACGTTGCATTAGACTTTGTAAAAAATGAATACCAAAGAAACCCGCCCCACCAGTCAGCAGAGTGACCCCAGTTGCTCCACTCAGACTGTCATCAATCGCCGCTGGCGGTAAATAGATATCTGCGTCGACATCCGGAAACGCATATTCACTATTGCGATGCAAATAGCCATTAATCGTAGGATAACGAAACAACAGCTCCATGCTGGTATCGAGCACTCTGGATAACTCCAGCATGGTCAACGACGCGCCGCCAAGCTCAAAAAAGTTATCATCCAAACCAATATCCACTGCGGGCAAATCCAACAACGAACTCCACAACGCGGTTAACTCAAGCTCTTGTGGCGTAGTGGCAGCGACAAAATGCGCAGTACGGCTACCCAAGGTATTAGTCGTCACCGGGCCATGTTCCCGTTGATACTCCGCCAGAATATCAAACTCATCATTAAGCAACATCGCACGGCTAGCTTTGCGCCGCACTTTACCACTGGTTGTGGTGGGTAACTGTTTAGCCTTAATCAGCACCACCCGAGCCAATTGGATTTGATGATCAGCAAAAATCGCAGTACGAATATTGCTGATGGTCGCCGCCATCACCTCAGGATTAATCCCAGTCACCCCCGCAATCACCGCGACACTTTCTGTTTCTCCATCACTCACACCAATGGCAGCACACGCACCATTACGTATTCCTGACAGCTCACTCAGACTCCACTCAATGTCTTCACTGTGATAATTTCGCCCCTTAACGATGATCATATCGGCCAAACGTCCAGTCACATGCAGCTCACCATTTTCGATGTACCCGGTATCACCGGTGCGCAAATAATAACGCTCATCCCCTTTAAGCTGCGCTCGAAAAATCTCATTGGTTTTTTCTGGGTTATTCCAATAACCCTGCGCATTACTCGCACTGCTAAACCAAATCTCCCCTTCGACCTGCTCAGGCACTGCAACAAAAGCATCAGTATCCACCACTTTGAGCACATCATAGGGCGAGGGTTTACCTGCATTGAGATACCTTACCTCGTCATCGGTATTAATCACTTCATCAATTTCAGTACCGCTGACCAACAATGTCGCCTCAGCCAGACCATACACCGCCATATGGGACTGAGGCCGCAAACCCGTCGGGGCAAAAACCGCATTAAAGCCAGCGACTGTTTCTTTATGGACAGGCTCTGCGCCATTAAACGCCACCTGCCAACAAGATAAATCTAACGCCGCAATATCCTCAGCACGGGCCTTCGCGGTGCATAGCGCATAAGCAAAATTGGGTCCGCCACTGACAGTTGCTCGATATTTGCTGATCGCCTTTAACCAGCGCAATGGTTTACGAATAAAGTGTAACGGGGTCATAAAAATCAGCGTGGCACCAAAGTAAACAGAGCCTGTGACATTACCAATCAATCCCATATCGTGGATCATCGGCAGCCAGCCGACGACAATCGACTCGGCACAGCTATGCATTCGGTGGCCAATATTGCGCTGATTAGCCAACAAATTATCGTGACTGATCATTACCCCTTTCGGCGAACCGGTAGACCCTGAGGTGTATTGTAAAAAAGCCAGTTGATCACCACTGATTGCTTGTTCGACAAACTGACTTTGCCAGCTCGACTCAATTTCGTCGGTATTAATCCAATGACATTCGGCCAATGCCGTATGATCAGCTATATGATCGGCTATGTGACCGGCTATGTGACCGGCTATGTGACCGGCTGCGTGATCAGCTATGTGATCAGCTACGTGAGCAGTTTTGCTGATCCCCATTCGTGACAGCCCATCAAGCACTTTGCCCGGAGCCAACACCCCGGTCACATTGCAATCCTCGATAATCCCGTTGAGTCGCTGAGCCATTTTTTTACTCGTCGGTGGAGAAACCAATACCGCAGTTGCGCCGCTATATAAAGTGGCGAAAAAGGCGATGATAAAATCCAGTCCCTGTGGATAAACCAGCAATACCCGCTGGTTTTCGATGCTTTGATTCGAGTTTTGTAGTTGCTGTTGTAAATAAGCCGCAAGGCCCTTGGCTTTGGCATCTAACTGGGCATAAGTGAGTCGAACTTCGCTATCTTCACCATCTTGCAGAAAAATATACGCCGCCTTATCAGGTATATTTCGGGCGGTTTGTTGCAGAATATCGACAATAGTTGGTGATTTTGTCTTCGGTATGATTTCAGGTTGGTTTTTTATCATTGTTTTACCCGTATTGAGCGGCTCCATGGACAAGCAAATGGTATCAGGTGACAGAAATCCCGTTGTTCCCGTCACACCTTTACACAGACTAGGACAAAAACCGCAAACCAACCAAGTTTTCAGAAACAAAAGTTCACATTGATATACCTGCTGTTAATTATTCATTCCGCCAAACCTTATGGTATGGGGTTTGCTAATAACTTATACAAACGGCAAGCAAAGCCTTAATAAACCTAGCTCAGGCGGCAAAAAACGGTCGCTTGCCACTGTACCGAAGGCAATAAAGTTCATCCTTTGCCATCGAACCTTTAACCCACTCAGGGCCTTAATTAGGCGGAGGTAACCCATCATGTCTATAGAAGCAATTTACACTGGCCTGTTTTGGCTGTGCCTTTACATGGCACCACTGGCTATCATCGCTGGTAGCAAACGAACCTGGGGCAATGAAAAAACCGGTTGGTTATTTTGCACCATTCTTTTTTCATGGTTGGCACTTATTGCCTACTACTCCACTGCGCTCAACAAGAAAGATCGCGAAGCTCGTCACCGAGCCAAAATGAAATATCAACAGCAAGCCGAAGCTGCCGCTGCCAGACAACAAGCCCGACAGCGGCTGGAGGCACAGGTGTTAGCCAATCAGCAGCAAGCCTTGGATACTGATAATCCAGACGAAGAAATCAATGAAATACCTCTCACAGAGGAGCAAATGGCGCAAGACACTAAACAAAGAGATCAAGACAGGGGAGAGGTATAAAGTTCCGTGTTAACAACAAACTGGTTATCGCTGATCTTTAATCTATGATTATAGCTATCGCTACTCTAACTGAACAATAAATCAGTGATATCAACTAAATGCAGGCTGACATGGCCTTAATTCAAAAAAAGTCAGCTCACGAAGCTGAACCTGACTCACAGGTAACCTATCGCACAGACTGTGACAGCAGTGTTTTTCACCTGTTACTGGTTGATGACGAGCCGATAAATCGGCAAATAGTGCGCGATCACCTATCGCTGCAAAACTATCGTCTCAGTGAAGCGGCAAGCGGCGAAGAAGCCTTGAAAATCATTGCAGGCAACGGCCCGTTCGACTTGATTTTGCTCGACATCATGATGCCCGAACTATCCGGCTATGAAGTCTGCGAAAAGCTACGCGAACGCTGGCCGGTTAACGAGTTACCAGTGATTTTTCTCACCGCCAAAAACCAGCCAGTGGATATGGCGCGTTGTTTTGCCGTCGGAGCCAATGATTTTCTCAGCAAGCCAGTAGCCAAACACGAATTACTGGCCCGAGTAGAAACCCACCTCAAACTACTCGCTATCAATCGTGACCTAACCGAGAAGGTGGTTAGCCAGACCGTCAAACTCGTGCAATCAGAAAAAATGGCATCATTGGGTAGCCTCACCGCCGGTGTCGCCCATGAAATCAACAACCCCACCAATTTTGTTCATGTCAGTGTGCAAAACCTTGAAGTTGACCTGAAAAGATGTCAGCAGTTTATTTTTGATTTAGCCGGGGAAGATGCCGATGAAAGCATTCTCAATAGTTTTCGCCAACAGTTTCAGCCGTTATTTGAACATTTAGCCACCATTACCAATGGCACTGAACGAATAAAAGGTATTGTGCAAGACTTAAGAGCCTTTAGCCAGCTCGACACCAGCGGTGAGAAAAAAGTGGTCAAAATCACCGACCTACTAAGCTCAACACTCAACCTTATTCGCACCAAACACCTTGAAATCACTAAATTTATTACCGAATTTGATGTTCACCCGGTACTCTCCTGTTACCCCACTCAACTCAATCAGGTATTTATGAACCTAGTAGTCAATGCCTGCGATGCCATCGAAGAGCAACAACAAGCGCAAATTGCCCAACAGGTACCAAAAGTCATGGGCAAGATAACCATAACCTGCCAACAATTTTCGGACAAAACAGGCAAACAATGGGTCGAAATATTAATTACCGACAACGGCGCTGGTATGAGTGATGAAACCAAAAACAAACTGTTCGAACCGTTTTATACCACCAAAGGTGATGGCGAAGGCACTGGACTGGGGCTATCCATCTCGTTTGGCATCATCCAAAAGCATGACGGCGAACTATCGGTTAAATCAACCCCCGGCGTCGGCACCACCTTCACCATAAAATTACCCTGCGATTAATTATGGCGTGACATCTGCGCCTTTGAGCGTGATACGTGGAACAAAGCACGGATCTGAAGCCTCCTTTAGTGAGTCTACTTCCTTTTTATCTGCCTTTTTATCTGCCTTTTTGTCTGCTTGTGAGCCTAAACATTTAAATTGTTCTGCTGCTGTCATAAATTCACCTCGTACTGGTTCAGCTAACTGTCGAATGCCTTTAATAAGCAGATCAACACTGTCGTTGTTAGATTAAGCGATGTCAACTTCCCCCACCAAAATAAAAATTTGCACATTAATTAAACCCTTCCTACACTGAAACAGCTGCTCGGATTTTAAGCAGTGCATCAATTGTTCTTATTTGGTGGTTGACTGAATACCCAGTTAACCCTGTTGTACCAAGAGGTTATTAACAATGATTATACTTGTCGGCGGCGAGAAAGGCGGCAGCGGAAAAAGCTGTCTTGCCCAAAATATAGCCGTATATCTTACCCAGGAATTAAATTCATCAGTGCTCATGGTCGATTGTGATCCCCAGCGGACCACCTCAGACTGGATCCAAGAGCGTAATACCAACCCACAACTTCCTCATGTCAATTGCGTTCAGCTCTATGGCAAAATCAGAAACGATTTACTCAGCCTTGAAAGCCACTACGACTACATTATTGTCGATTGCGGCGGTCAGGATAATCTGGCACTACGTGCCGCTATGTCAGTTGCCGCCCATGTGCTCATTCCACTACGGCCGAAACGACGTGACCTGAAAACAGTTCCACACATGGAAGACATTATTTCGACCTGCCAAATGGTCAACCCAAAACTCCATGCCGCTTTTGTCATTACCCAATGTCCTTCACTGCCGAGCATGGCTAAACGAATACTTGAAGCAAAAGAAGTCTGTCAATCCTATGATGTTCCCGTGCTGGATGCCATTACATTCAACCGTAACATTTATGATGACAGTGAAGAAAAAGGCTTGTCGGTGATGGAGATCGATCCCAATGGCAAGGCCGCCAACGAAATTCGCGGGATAGTCGATGAATTGTTGAGCAAAAATCTGGGGTACCAAAATTATGAGCCTGTCCGATCTCAAGAAAAACTCTACGCAGTCTAAAACCAGACACTGCAATGTAGATGAATTTATTAACGATGCCGAGCGGTATGCCCAAGGCTACAGCAATGTAGTCAGCATTACCGGACAACCGATACACCCAGCCCAAGCTATTAACCCGGCTCAGGCTGTTAACCCGGCTCAGGCTGTTAACCCGGCTCAGGCTATTAACCCGGCTCAGGCTGTTAATAAAATAAAGTCGAAGCAACCCTATCGCAAAGCCACTTTTACTTTAAGTGAACAATGCATTGAGGCGCTAACGTCTTTATCACAAGACAGCGGTCGCTCCAAGTCACATTTGGTGCGAATGTTAATTAGCCAGCTAGCAGACAGCTCAAAAGATAACGTCAGCGCTGCACGTTGACAAATGTAAGGTTGAAACCTCGCCAGTGTGCTGTAAAATGGCGAGCAATTTCCTTTGCCTTTTATCGTAACCCTGTATTATGAACCAAACTATCAGTAGCAAACGCGGTAATTTATTTATCCTGTCAGCTCCTAGCGGGGCTGGCAAATCCAGCCTGATCAACGCCTTGCTTGAACGCCATGACGATATGAAAGTATCAGTGTCACATACCACCCGTGACGCCCGCCCCGGCGAAGAAAATAACCTGCATTACCACTTTGTTGCCACCGCACAATTCAAACAACTTATTGCACAAGACGTATTCGTCGAATGGGCCGAAGTCTTTGGCAATTTCTATGGCACCTCAAAACACGCGATACAAGCCATGCTCAATCAAGGCATTGACGTGTTTTTAGATATCGATTGGCAAGGTGCACAACAAATCAGAAAGCAGTTCGATGACGTTATTACTATCTTCATCCTGCCACCTTCACAACAAGAATTAAAACAGCGTTTATGCAGCCGAGGTCAAGACAGTGAAACGGTGATCGAACAACGAATGCATCAAGCGCAGTCTGAAATCAGCCACTATAACGAATTTGACTACCTGCTGATAAATGACCAATTTGCCAGCACTTTAACCGAACTAGAAACGTTAGTGTTGTCTGCCCGACTCAAACAGCGCAATCAGGCGATCAAATTCGATCATTTGCTAAAAGATCTGTTGGACAATGACTAAGCATCTAGTAAACTATGCGTCCTTTTTTTCATTAAGTGTTATCATTAAGCGTTTTATTAAATGATTTCATTAAACCTCTGGAGTAGCTAAATATGGCTCGTGTAACTGTTGAAGATGCAGTATTAAAAGTCGGCAATCGCTTTGATTTAATTCTGGTTGCAGCACGTCGTGCACGTCAATTAGCCACTGGTGGCAGAGAATCTTTAGTTGATGTCGAAAATGATAAACCTACTGTTGTCGCCCTGCGCGAAATTGAAGCCGGTTTGGTCACAATGGAAAGCATGGATGCCGAAGATCAATCTCGTCAAGCCCAGCACGAAGCGGCTGAATTTAATGCCGTTGCCGCAATCGTCGGTGATGAACCGCAAATCTAAGTAGCGCCTTTGTCAGTGGAGGGTTTTTTAACCCTCCTTCTGATCATATCCACAGCCCTCCTCAGCCAATTGTACAATCCGTGTACAATCATTCATTTACCCTTGTTTAATTTCGTTAACTCCCGCTTTTGTAATTGGCAATGCATATAAATATTCGTATAGTATCTTCGGGTGTTCGTTAATATTTGGTTACACGGGAGTTTGGATGTATTTATTTGAGGCGTTAAAGCAACAAATTGTTCAGTATTTGTCAGCTGAGCAAACGCAAATGGTGCAAAATGCCTATGTTGTCGCCAGAGATGCTCATGAGGGACAAATGCGCACTAGTGGTGAACCCTATATCACCCACCCGGTTGCCGTCGCCAGCATTTTGGCAGAACTCAATCTTGACCACGAAACCCTAATGTCAGCATTACTGCACGACGTTATCGAAGACACCGCCTCATCCAAAGAAGACCTCGCCGAAGTCTTTGGCGCAACAGTTGCCGATCTCGTCGAAGGCGTCAGCAAACTCGAAAAATTACGCTTTAAAGACAAAGAAGAATTACAAGTCGAAAACTATCGCAAAATGATCATGGCGATGACCCAAGATATCCGCGTTATTTTAATCAAACTGGCCGACAGAACCCATAATATGCGCACCCTCGGCTCCCTCAGACCCGACAAACGCCGCCGCATCGCCAAAGAAACCCTAGATATTTACGCCCCTATTGCCAACCGCCTCGGTATTCACAATACCAAAAATGAACTCGAAGAACTCGGCTTTGCCGCCCTCTACCCTATGCGTCACCGCGCCCTTGGCAGTGCCGTCAGACAAGCCAGAGGCAACCGCAAAGAGATCATCAATAATATTCAAAATGAAATTGCCACCCGAATTAAAGAATCAGGCATCGAAGGGCAAATAGTAGGCCGTGAAAAAGGGCTCTACAGCATTTACCGTAAAATGGCCAGCAAGGTGATGGTATTTAACGAAGTCATGGACATTTATGCCTTTCGCGTCATCGTCGACCGCTACGACACCTGCTACCGGGTACTTGGCGTCGTCCACAACCTTTATAAGCCGATTGAAACCCGCTTTAAAGATTACATCGCCATCCCCAAGAGCAACGGTTACCAATCTTTGCATACTTCACTGATCGGCCCCCATGGTGTGCCTATCGAAATCCAAATACGCACCGAAGAAATGGACTTAATGGCCGACCGAGGTGTTGCCGCTCACTGGTCTTACAAACAAGGCGGCAAAAATACCAGCACCGCCACCCAACAACGCGCCCATCAATGGATGCAAAGTTTGCTCGAACTACAACAAAGTGCTGGCAGTTCATTTGAATTTATCGAAAACGTCAAAACCGAATTATTCCCTGAAGAAATCTATGTTTTCACCCCAGATGGCCGCATTATTGAATTGCCAATGGGCGCAACACCTGTCGACTTTGCTTACGCCGTACATACTGATGTCGGTAGCTCCTGTGTCGGTGCCAAAGTAGACCGTAAACCCCATCCATTGAATCAACCATTAGATACCGGTCAAACCATTGAGGTCATCACCAGCCCCGGTGGCAGCCCTAATGCTAACTGGCTTAATTTTGTCGTCACCGGCAAAGCCCGTCTTGGCATTCGCAATTACCTTAAAAGCCAGCAAACCGAAGAAGCCCTAGCGCTGGGCCGTCGGTTATTATCATCGGCACTGGGCGAAGTTAAACTGGATAATTTTACTGAAGAAGCAATTGAAACCGTAGTCGCAGACCTCAAACAAACCTCTTTCAGCGATTTATTGATTGAAATTGGCCTCGGTAACTTAATGAGTTTTGCCATTGCCCGACGTTTAATCGGCGATACCGATTCAGATACCTCTGAAAGCTTCGGTAAACACACCGCGCCAGTAGTAGGCACAGAAGGGATGTTAGTGACTTACGCCAAATGTTGTCGCCCAATTGCTGGAGATGA
Organism: Alteromonadaceae bacterium; assembly: GCA_965277695.1. Taxonomy (GTDB): domain Bacteria; phylum Pseudomonadota; class Gammaproteobacteria; order Enterobacterales; family Alteromonadaceae; genus JABSOG01. Next base: position 225,786 of record CBDIDQ010000033.1, on the reverse strand, counting down.
TATTGTCGCCTATATGAGCCAAGGTAAAGGTCTGGCGATTCATCGCAGTGATTGTCGTAATATCAAAGGCTGGGAGAATGAACCAGCAGTTTACTTCCCGGTTAAATGGGATAACACTGGCGACAAATTATTTGTTTGTGAAATTCGGGTAGAAATTATCAATCATCAAGGTGCACTGGCCTTGCTGACCAACCAAATCGCGTCAACGGGTTCTAATATTCAGAGCTTGAGCACCGAAGAAAAAGAAAGCAACATTTATGTTATCAACGTTGAACTAGTGGCCACCAATCGAATCCACCTTGCCAATATCATGCGCAAAATTCGAGTGATGCCAGACGTTCAAAAAGTTTACCGGAGAAAATAAGTTTACCATGTCAAAAGTTATTATCAGTACAGACAAAGCCCCACAAGCTATCGGCACTTACAGTCAGGCCGTTAAAATTCGCAATACCGTGTATCTGTCAGGACAAATTCCACTAGATCCAGTCACCATGGAAATGCAGCAAGCCGACTTTAAAACCGAAGCCAGACGGGTATTCGACAACATCATCGCGGTATGTGAAGCCGCAGGCGGCACCATTCAAGATATGGTAAAACTCAACATCTATCTGATTGATTTGGGCAACTTTGCGATGGTCAATGAAGTAATGGCAGAATACTTCGAACAACCCTACCCGGCTCGTGCCGCCTTAGGTGTCGCTCAGTTGCCTAAAGGGGCTAACATCGAAATTGATGGAGTGATGGAAGTACCTTCGACCAATTAATCCAACGTCGGCGGGGTTGGTAGCGATTTAATCCAACCCCAATGGCAAAATAATCACAAAACTACTGCCTTCGCCGATCTTGCTATCGCCAAAAATCGCGCCATTAAGCGATTGAGTCACCAAATTAAACACTACGTGCATCCCTAAACCATTGCCACCTAATTGGCGATTTGTGGTAAAAAATGGGTCAAAAATGCGATCCAGCACAGTGGTATCCATGCCTTTACCATTATCTGACACTTTGATTTCAATGCGGCGGTTTTCTAATCGTTGGGTTTCAATAGTGACGGTGCCAATAATAAAATCAGCAAAAGCGTGGATCAGCGCATTATCAATCAGGCTTATCAGCACTTGAGTCAAAGCACCGGGCTGAGAATACAACTCAATACTGTCATCACCAGTTAAGTTAACACGATGTCGTTTACCTGAAAACTTAGACTCCAGCGAGTTAATCACCTGCCTCAAGTGCTCATTGAGATTAAAACGATGACACTCCTCGGTTGACTGCCCTACCGCCACCAGTTTAAAACTGGCGATAAGCTCTGACGCCCGCTGTAAGTTATCATTAAGGATTTTACAGCCCTCACTAATCGAGGTCGATTTATCCACCAGCTGACTACGCTTCAATTGTCCTTTGAGCATCTCATCAAAAATCTCAGCACAGGATTTTTCAACCACTGACGCAGCGGTCACACTGATCCCCAATGGCGTATTGATTTCGTGAGCAACACCAGCCACTAATCTCCCTAAAGCCGCATGTTTTTCATGTTCAACCAACTGCTGTTGCGTCAGCTTGAGTTGCTCTAGTGCGTCCACGGCTTCTTCGGTTTTCTGCTCCAGCTGTTGAGTCCTCACCATCACTTTATCTTCAAGCTCAGCGTTTAACGCTTCGATTTGCTGTCTTGATTGGCTGATCTGCGCCAAATAGTCGGTGACTTGCTGATAAACATCATCCAATGCATTGATAATCGGAGTAAATTCGTTATTGTCATAATAATCAATCTGGGCAATCACCACCGTCTGCTTATCATCAGGCAAGTGAGATATTGAACCTTTGATCAGCGCCAATACCTTGTCAAAAGGAGAGAATAACAAGCGCATTAGCAAAATCATCAGAATGATAAAAGTCAGACCAATACCGCCACCCGCCATCAAGGTGATGGTAGTGATAGTGCTAATAGACTGCATAAGATCACTCAGCGGCATCAATGCACCAAAAACAAAACCATTGGCAGTACGAAAGTAATACACATTGTAAAGTTCGTCATCAATCAACACATCGGGCAATAACAAGAGTTCATTTTGGCGTTGATCGGCGAGTACTTCTTTGCCCCAATCAAATTGGGTCGCGAGTTTTAGCACCTGTCCAGGCGCTTTGGGATAACTGAGAAACTTACCCAACCCCTGATAAATAAAAAACGGATGAGCATTTTCAGACACTTTGACACTATCGAGAAACTCGGTCAGCTCGGCTAAAGACCAATCAACCGTTGCCATACCAATACCCTTGCCTTGTGCATCGAACATCACCGCATCCACCGTCATCATTAATGAATAGGTAGCAGCTTCATCATAATAGGGTTCAGTCCAAAAAATTCGCGAACCAAAGTGTTGTGTCAACGAATCCACTTGCGCAATGCGATACCAATCCTGATTGAGATAATCATATTCCGGGGTATTCAAATCCCAGCTGAAATTCACTTGCTTACCTTCTCGGTAGGCATAAGGGCCAAAGTACTTAGTCTGCTTATCCAGCACATGAGGTTGATACCATATGCCGCCACCGATAGCCTGATCATAGCTAGCAAAATTACTCACCAACAGCTGTTCAGCGGCGCTGCTGATATCAGCCAACGTCATTTTGTCTTGTTGTTTGAATTGATAGAAATGCTCACCAGCAATAGCCAAACTGGTGGCATTACGCTCCATCAGCTCACTAATATTGTTGATTTTTGCCACACTAGCAGCGATGGTTTGACTGATCACTTCGGCTTTTTGATCCAGCAGCGCATTTTTATAAACGTAGTTATTAAACAGTTGAATGGTGCCATAAGCCATGATCTCAAAGAACACCACAAATACCAATATCCGAGTTTTTATACTGGCAGGAATTAAAGCAGACAAGCGCATTATCGTCGATGGGCCGGGTAAATAAAAAAGCAGGGTACTTACAGTGTAGAAGACAAACCTTGAGGTGACACTGGCAATTTCAAACTAAAGCAAGCACCACCTAAATCGCTATCATCAACCTTAATGGTGCCTTGATGCTGTTCCAAAATACTTTGCACAATAGCCAAACCTAAACCGCTGCCACCGGAGTCTCGCGAACGACTCGGATCCAATCGGGTAAAGGGTTCAAAAATACGCTCGCGTTTGCCCGGTGGAATACCATCACCATCGTCATCAATATTAATCGTCACTGACTCGGCGGTTTGGCGCACCGTCACCTGACACAAGGTTTTAGAAAACCGTCCGGCATTGCGTAAAATATTGGCCAGTGCCCGCTGGATCAAACGCTCATCAACGGTGATCTCACTGCCCTGAGTGCTGTCATACTGAAAATGAATATCCGGATAAAACGATGCCACCTTATCGATACTTTCTTGGATCATCTGACTCACCGCCACCGATTCCAGCGCCAGCTGATTATTCAAATGCTGAATCCGAGAATAACTCAACAGCTCCTTAACCAAATCGTCCAACTCTTCGATACCATGATTGAGTTTACCTATTAAACGGATTTGCTCTTTAGCATCACTACCTGCAATCATCTCCAACGCAAACTGCATCCGCGCCATTGGACTGCGAAACTCATGAGCGACCCCATGCAATAAATCTCGTTGTGACTGAATATGGGTTTGATTATTGTGCTCCAACTGCTGCTGCTCTTGCTTGATTTGGGTTAACAGTTGATAAATATCATTGAGCTGGGCACTTTGCGAGCGCGACAACTGTGATTCACCCGGTGACTCGCCCTGCTCTCGCAAACCATTTACCTGAGTCCATATCTTGCGAATATGTTTTTGAAAAATCAGATAATACAGCAACAACACAAAAGACGAGCCCAGAATAGCGCCTAAAAATGTGGCCCATTCGATAATATATAAATGCCAAGTGCTGAGCACCATAGGTCCTAACACAAACACATATTTATCACCTAATGGATAATATATATCTGGGGTAAACGGGTCGACAAGGCCATTGGCAGCAATCGGATCAGAGATATATTCTAGAATTTTGGGCGACAGCTCTTTCGAATCCCGGGCATAAATCATTGAATTAGTGGCATATTTAAAGCCCAATTCATCACCAAGCGAATTCCACTGTGCTGGGGTGGCTGTGCCGAAAGTTTCTCGTGAATCATTCAACACTTTTTTGTACAACAACTCCTTTTGCTCATAAACATACTGATCTAACGCATCATAAACCCAACCGTGCAGTAACCCCGCCATTAAAGCGTTCATGCCGAGGATCAACAAAATCAAATAGGGTAAGCGGATCATCGCGTTATCTCGCTAACAAATAGCCGACATTGCGGACTGTTTTGATGATTTGTGGGTCTTTGGGGTCGTCTTCGAGTTTTTTGCGTAAGCGAGAGATACGTAAATCAATCGAGCGGTCAATGCCATCGTATTCCAAGCGGAAAATCTGTTTATGCAAATCTTCCCGGCTGATAATTTTACCGGCGCTTTGTGCCAACAACCATAATAAGTCGTATTCGGCACTGGTTAAACTGACCTCGACATTATTCATCAATACCCGGCGTTTTTCAGCCTCAATGCAAATACGGCCTTCATTAAACAAACAGGTAGACGGGTCATCTCGCTGCACCTGCATACTTTGGCGGCGCAACTGTGCCCGAATGTGCGCTAACAATACCCGAGGTTTAATTGGCTTAGCCAGATAATCATCAGCGCCAACCTCAAGTCCAGTCACTTCATCGATATCATCATCCAACGCCGTCAACATGATAATTGGCCCGATATATAAATCTCGTACCTCCTTGCAGATAGTCAAACCATCTTTACCTGGCAGCATTAAATCCAACACCACCAGCGCTGGTTTATCGGCCAAAATGCGATCAATCGCCTGATCGCCACTATGTTCAACACCGACGGTATAGCCGTTATTGCGTAAAAATTTGGCAATTAAATCAGTCAGTTCAACATCATCATCAATCAGCAGTATCTGGTCCTGGTGGAGCATATCATCTTCATCGTTATTAAACATGGTTGGCTCAAGTTACCTTATAAACCGTAATTAATCAAAGCGCTTGCTATGTTTATCGCATATCAAACAAAAACATCGGCGATGAGATAAATCCCCACCGCCGATGAAACCACTGTGTTAAAATCCTGATTGCAATAAGTTAACGACTGAACGCCATCAACTCAACGTCTTCATAGCTGTCATAACCATAAAGAGTAATATACCAAGTACCCGCTTTTGGCCGTCTGATCAACACCTGTTCTCTATTACCATCGCGAAACGGGGCGTAATCATAATTGTCTAAAGTGGCTGGTTCGCCGCGTTTAATTAGCAAGTCCGCATCGCCTTTACCGCCTCTGATATCAATCCACAAAATAGCCGGACGGTCGCCCTCAACTTCAATGCTAAAGGTTCGTTCAGAATCCACATCAGCTGCCAGCGGCGTCAAAGCCAAACCACTGATCAACTGACCATCTTCGCCATAGTTATCATCTGGACCATCTGGGCTATCCGGCTCATCCGGGCTATCCGGCTCGCCGCCGCCATTACCGCCACCAGCATTGCCCGCTTTAACATCTTCTATCCACGCCGTGAACGAAGAAACCCGGGCATAAACGCCGTATTTATCTGCCCGAGCACAACCTTCGCCCCAAGAGACCACACCAGCTTGATAAAACTCACCCAAATGTTCAATCACAAAAGGTCCACCGCTATCGCCCTGACAAGAGTCTTTACCGCCCTGTTCATAACCGCCGCAAATCTCGGTAGTGGCAATTTGTCCATCGTACGCTGCCGGGCTGTTACATACTGCATTGGTGACAATCGGCACCTCAACTTTTTGCAAAAACTGTGGAATATTGCCATTTTCAGTGGTCACTCCCCAGCCCGAAACCGACGCCATAGTGCCCGGTTTACCAGACGTACCCATAACAGCGCTATCAGCTAAACCGAGATAAGTGACATTTTCAATCGGAGCCGCCAACTTAACCAGCGCAATATCAGCCGCCGCTTTGCCTTGCTGGTTATAATCTTGATGAACAAACACCTGAGCGGCCTGACGGGAAACCCCGGCATCATTATTCAAGTCAGTGAAATTAGTTCTAATGGTCAAACTGGCGGGATTAGTGACGTCTTCAACGCAATGCGCAGCGGTCAACACCCAATCTGCGGCAATCAATGATGCGCCACAAAAATGACTACCGCCATCCTGTAACGAGACCATCCAGGGACGCTCACCCGCAGGCGCGGGCTCGCCGCCGACGATGCGTGGCAAATTAGATTTTTTCAATTGCAGTTTGATATTACTGGCATTAGCCTGGAGGCTAACGCTCAGACCAATGGCCAAAGCCAAGGTGGTTTTCATGCTCATGTTAATAGCGGTGTTAATTGATGAATTACTGTTGGAATGGGTAAAAATGCTTAATATACTCATTTACTTCTCCTCAAATTACCTGTTGAATGCTGCTATCTGTCGCATCACTCATACGTCGCATCAGCTCTTAGCCAACGCTCACTTTTAATTTAAGTCGATCAGCTGAATTAAAAATATTGCAGTTGTGTAGTCAGATTGTACAAAAAACTAGCAATTTGTATCCGGGTGTAGAACTGAATGTAGAAAAAAGGGAGTAGAATAAATTTGCCATACTTGCCAATCACCTTGTAGGATCGCACAGACACCCTAACTTCATCCTATGCAGCCCCAACGTAAGGAAAATTATGCCAGCACTAACCTTGACCCCTGACGATATTGGCACCATCTATTGTGTTGGTCGCAACTATGCCGCTCATGCTCATGAACTAAACAACCCAATTCCCACCGAACCGGTCATCTTCACCAAAGCTCGCTCGACCGTTTGCCCGCTCGCTGGTGATATCGAATTACCGCTGAGCTTAGGCCGCTGCGAACATGAAACCGAAATTGCCATCCGACTAGGTAGTAATTTATACCAAGCCAGCGACGAACAAGTGCTGGCAGCCATTAGCCATTACGGCATCGGACTGGATTTAACTCTGCGTGAAAAGCAAACCGAACTGAAACAAAACCGCTACCCTTGGGACCTGTCAAAAAGCTTTGTCAATGCCTGTCCGTTATCAGCAATGCTACCTTTTGATCAACAAATACCACTAGATAACATCGACTTTAGCCTGACCATTAACGGCCAAGTTCGTCAGCAAGGCAATACTGCCAACATGCTGTTTTCTGCCGTCAGCTTAATCAGTTTTCTCAGCCAACGCATGGCATTAATGGCTGGAGACCTGATACTCACCGGCACACCAGAAGGCGTCGGTCCCTTGCTGCACCACGACCAGTTGGTATTGTCGATGAATGACAAAACCCTCGCCGAAGCGACCATCGTCAGACAATAATGAGCAAAACCACCAAACCTAAATCTGCCTGGTACGTTTACATTCTGCGTTGTGCTGATGATACCCTATACACCGGGATCACCACCGACGTGCCAAGGCGTGAGAAAGAACACAACAGCAAAACCGGCATTGCCGCCAAGTACACCCGTACCAGACAGCCAGTGAAAGTGATTTATCAAGAATTATTGGCCAATCGCTCAACCGCGACCAAACGAGAAATAGCGATCAAGAAAATGACCCGTCAACGTAAAAAAGCCTTGATTGAATCGGTCGGCAAAATTTGTTTATTTCACTGTTAATTATTCTAAAGTCAAATATAAAACTAAATATGGAACACCATGCCAATAATATTGCTGATCACCGTTTGTCTCTTGATATTAGCCGCCTTTTTGCTCGCCAAAGTCTTCAAATTCCCTCGTAATATTTGGCTGTTATTTCTCGCCCAACCGCTGGCAATGTCGGCCTCTCCGGTATTGGTTTTTATCGGTGGCATTCTCGCCACTCATATGGCACCAGACCCAGCTTTCGCCACTTTGCCCTTAACCATGATGATCCTCGGGGTTGCTAGTGCCTCAATACCAGCGGCGCTGATCGCAAAAAAAGTAGGGCGTAAACGGGCCACCTTGACAGGTTTTGGTTTTTCGTTTATCGGCTCCATATTGGCGATGTTCGCTGCCATTCACGGCCTGTTCTGGCTATTTGTTCTTGCCAGTTTATCCATTGGCATCAGTTTGGCTTTTATTCAACAACTGCGTTTTGCCGCGATTGAAAGTGTGGCAGATAAAAATGACACCACCAAAGTGATCTCAGTGATCATGTTCACCGGATTATTTGCTGCCTTTCTTGGACCTGAGGTTGCCGTACTTGGCAGATTATGGATTGACTCTCCCCACGGTTACGCCGGGTCGTTTGCGGCATTGGCGGTCATGGTCTTAGTAGCAATGCTGATAATGCAATGGTTTAAAGACCCACAATCCAGCGAAACTCAGATAGAAGGAAAGGCACGCCCATTATTGAGCATCATGCAACAGCCCATTTTCATCATTGCCATTATCGCCAGCGTCACTGGTTACAGCCTAATGAGCCTGTTGATGACCGCGACACCGATCAGTATGCACAACCTTAATAGTCACAGCTTGATAGATACCAAATGGGTGATCCAAAGCCATATTTCAGCGATGTACTTACCTTCGCTTATCACCCCTTGGTTGGTTAAACAGATTGGCTTGAGAAATGTGATGTTGACTGGCAGTTTAGTGATGTTTGCGGTCAGTGCGGTGGCACTCAGTGGGCAAGCGGTGATGCATTATTGGGGAACTTTGGTTTTGCTCGGCATTGGCTGGAATTTTCTATTCTTGGCTGGCACGGTATTATTACCGCAAAGCTATCGTAACAATGAACGTCACAAGGTTCAGGCGGTCAACGATTTTGTGATCTTTTTTGTTCAAGGATTAGCATCGCTAATGGCGGGTTGGCTATTGTTCAAAGCGGGCTGGACCATACTGGTTTACAGTAGCATTCCGTTTATGCTGCTCGCCTTTATCGGCAGCATTTATTATTATCGAATATCACTCGCTGCTAATGATTAATTGCTCTACAGCGGCTTGTTTTGCCAGATAAAACCCGCGCTCAACGGTAATAAATCTGCCCAAACCATCGAAATTGTTTCTATCAAAACTCTCCCACTGGTCAGAGAAATTAACCTCATCATAAATGTTAACATCCGGCTTGGCATTCATCGGCAAACGTCGCATGGTACGATCTCTTGACCTTAACAAACCATCACCTGATAAGTTAGCGTCATTGGTACCGACTTGACCAATGCTATCAATGACCATACCTTTATGGGTCAACGTCACCACGTCATCACCGTCAAACCAAACCCCACTGCTGGTAAAATCAGTGACAATTAAAATTTCGGAAGCGGCGCGGCTATTGGCGATGACAAAAGTGGTATTTGCCGTTAACAGCCCAGATAAAGGACATGAAAATGTCGGTGTTGGTGAACCATCCAAATAGAAATCGAGCCGATATTCAGCCAAATCAATAGTCTTTGCCTGACCATTGTATAATTCAATCGCTTTATTAAAACTACTGCCTTCGACATACTCAGAGATAAATAAATCATTTATCGCTGCGCTGGCATTATTTGCTGCCAATGTTGTTAAGAATACTAGGCCCAAAACCAGCCTTTTGATGATCTTCATCGTTTTATTTACACACATTACTAATTAATAAATTTTTCCCAATCAAACACCATGGGGACCTTAAAGAAACGCATTCTAACAGAATTTTTTAACAATGTGACATAAATGTTAAGAAAAATATCATTTATTTAGCAAAAAATAATTAAACTACTGAATTTATTATAGTTTAGTAATCTATTATTTCTATTTTATGACAGCTTGAGGTAATTATCTGCGATCCCAAAACGCCACAGAAAAACCGATGACAGCTTGACTATACATGGGCTGGTAAGAAGAAAGTTGGTAAAAAGGGGCAAACGCTGCCCCGCTAGGAACAGCGACGATGTTAAAAAAACGTAACCTATTTGGGTGAGACATCAATTATCATCGGGTCATGATCTGACGAGCGAAAAGGGTCTGCCCGAAACAATTTTTGTTGCTCGGCTGATTTGTTTTCTAAGTTGTAATCAGACACCCGCATTTCATCGGCATTAATGTGCCAATCGGTGGCATAATTCACCTGCTCAAGGAAAGAAGTCGACGCCAACGCATGGTCAAGATAACCTGCCAGCCCCCGGTACACATAAGAATACGCCTGCTTACCCTGATATTTAGCCACCAAATTATGATACCCGGCATCAATCAAAGTCGTCACTGGTTGCTCCTGAGCATTGGCATTCAAATCGCCAATAATCAACACATCTGGATCATAGCTTTGAGTGGGATCTTGATGCAGCCATTTTGCCAATTTAGTTGCCGCAATCGTCCGGCTTAAGTTCCAACAACCTTGACCATCTCCCTGATCAGCATTAGCACTCGATTTATCTTTTGGACAGCGTTTTGATTTAAAGTGATTCACCACCAGCGTAAACGTACCGCCATCGCGTTGGCTAAACGTTTGCGCCAATGGCTGACGACTTCTGCCATTAAACGGCGGCTCAGCCAAAGTCGCTGCCTGACCCTGCAACTGCACGGTATCAGTGTTATAAATCATCCCCACCGCAATAGCATCATCACCTAGCTTATTACTTTGAGGACGAACAAAATCATAACGCTTGCCCGTAGCTTTAGACAAATTCGCCGCCAGCTCCGCAATCGCACTATGTGGTCCATAACCGTCATTCTCGATCTCCATCAAACCAAAAATATCCGCGTCAATCACCTTCATCGCCGCCACAATCTTAGCGTCTTGTCGCGCAAACTCCGCTTTAGAATGCGCTCCCCGACCACTGGGAAAAGTCTTTTCAGCGCCGTTGCCATTAAAATAATTCAACACATTAAAACTGGCAACTCGCAACTGCCCTTTTTTGCCCACCATCGGCTTGGTTTTACGAGCATTAACCTCAGTAAACTTCACCTCACTGAGTGGCTCAATCAAATAATTACCAAAGGCATAATGCACCACTCCAACAATACCGCTAATAGTATTACCAGTGCGAAAAGTATGGTCAGCGGCATAAGTCATCGGCGGATTTTTAGCCATAGAAGAGTCATCAAGCAGCAACTGATTCAACTGATTAGCAGCGCTCAATTTATTCGCCTCAGCCCCCGGCGCAACCAAATTAGTCGCCTGAAACATCCGCCCATTTGACAAAATCACCTGACCAAACCGAGTCAGATTATAGGTGTCAGACAAAGTTAACGTTTGCGGCAACTCAATCAACATGCCCTCATGAATTTCAAGATGGTTTTTGCCAGTCAAAGGCAAAGTCACTTTAGTCGGCGCAGGCAATTCGCTCTTGCCACAATAGGTCTGCTCAGTAACCCCAACCAACTGGGTAAAACCACGATTTTCCTCAACCTTAGCCGTCACCGCCATCAAGTCGCCAACTTTGTAATGATCGAGTGTATTAGCCACAAACACCCCTTCGGAGCTATGCGCCGACTGATCCCAATCACTTTTTTCCTCCAGCAAATAATAACCCTCCATGCCCGGCTTAACCGCACTAACCACCGCCCGCACAGTCACCGTTTGGTCAACCATCGGAGAAACCGCCCCCTGACCTTGAACTTGAGAAATAGGCGTTGCCGATGCTGTACAGGCTGGCGCTATTTCGGCTAGGAGTTGCTTTGCTGAGAGCTGGTTTGATTCTGTCGAGGTCAGTGTAGGTGCTGATGTAGGCGTTGATGTGGGCGTTGATGTGGCTGAGCCGCACGCTGCCAGGTTGAGCGCTGTCAGCGTCAGGCAAATCGCTTTTAGTTTGCTTGTTATCATGAAAACCCTTGGTTGTTTTTTATCGCCTTGCGACCTGTTTGGTGACGGCGTTAGCAAAATGTTGGAGCGCAGATTATACATAAAATGTTGGCTCTGACCATATAGAACAAATTGCAGTTGCGATTATCCTCAACAATAACGAGGTTAAAACCTCGTCTACGATAACAGTACTGATGCCCATTTCGCTTTTCCACCATTCATTTAAACTGCTTCCATGTTTTCTCAGTATTGAAGAATGCACTTTTCTATAATTTTAACCGACAATAACATGCATAGAGGCTGGCTAAATTCTTTCTTACCGGAACTTACCAATTGCTTCCTTAAACAGGCAGAGCAATCCAACCTCTGCGGATGCAGATCAAAGCGAAACTCAACCGCTACCAATGCATTACTCAATACCACTGGCAACACTTTTGCTCGCCCCGAATCAGCTACCGTAAGACAATTAAAACCCAACCAACAGATTTCCAAGCCACTGCCATATCCGCTATACTGCCCATGACACTCGCTAAAAGCTGGACTTACAATGAAACTTCCCCTTGGCATACAAACGTTTTCAAAAATCATTGAAGACCAGCTGCTTTATGTGGATAAAACCGCCATTATTCACCAGCTTATTGATGAAGGTTCGGTTTATTTTTTATCTCGACCCCCCGCTTTGGCAAATCCCTATTGTTATCAACGCTAGAATCTCTTTTCCTGGGTCGTCGGGACTTATTTGAAGGTTTAGCCATTGCCCAAACCGATTATGATTTTGCCATTTATCCGGTGATCAAACTGGAGTTTACCCGGGTGGTTGTCAGGCAAGTATCAGACCTCGAAGATTACATTATCAACACTGCCAACAATTATGCCAAAACCCATAACATTGAACTTGAAGTCACTAGTTACGAACAACGCTTTGCCGAATTAGTAATTAAACTCCAGCAGAAATATCAGCAAAAAGTGGTGTTATTGGTTGATGAATACGACATGCCCATTTTATCACACCTGAATAAACCGACCTTGGGTGATATCAAAGAAGTCATTAACGGCTTTTATTCGTCGGTCAAATCCCTCGATGAATATTTGAAATTTGTATTTATTGCCGGGGTATCCAAATTTGCCAAGATGTCAGTGTTTTCTGGGATGAACAACCTGACTGATATCTCGATGAATAAAGACTACACCGACCTTTGTGGTATCACTCAGCAAGAGTTGACTGACTATTTTACTCCAAAGATTGATTCACTCGCCGAAATCGAAGGCTTAACATCCGCACAAATACTGACCAAAATTAAACACTGGTATAATGGTTATCGCTTCCATCACAATAGCAAAACCATTTATAACCCTTATTCGCTGTTAGGGCTTTTTCACAGTCAGGAATTTAAAAATTTTTGGTTTACCACAGCCACACCGACCTTTTTAATTGAACTAATCAAAAGCCAGCAATTTGATTTGGGCGGGCTCAAAAGTTTTGAAGTCGATGAATTGTTTTTTGCTGCCATAGAGCCGGAACAAATGACACCCGAACCTGTTTTACTGCAAACTGGTTACCTGACTATCGTCGATTATAATGATGGTTGGTATCGGCTCGACTTTCCCAATTACGAAGTGAAATATGCTTTTAACCGCGCTATCGTAGCGCAATACGGCCAAGTCCCTGCCAGTGATATGCGCTATTTACGCTCACTTGCCCAAGCCCTGAATCAAGGTGAATTGGAGAAATTCTTTCAAACCTTACAGGTCTTCTTTACCAATATACCCAATGATATCGCAGTAAAACACGAAAAATACTATCAATCACTGTTTTACGCCTTATTCACCCTGTTAGGTTTTCAGCTTGAAGCCGAAGTCCGTACCAATCAAGGCAGAATTGATTGCGTTGTGCATACTGACAGCACAATCTACGTCATTGAATTTAAACTTAATGACAGCTGCAAAGCGGCATTAAAGCAAATCGAAGACAAGCAATACGCACAAAAATACCTGCAAAACGGCAAGAACATTACTTTAGTTTGCGTAGCGTTTGATCAACACACTCGTAATATCACAGACTATATTGAAAAGTCATTGATACCGAGCGTTGCGTAGACTATTGATTGTTTAGGCGGGCGAAGGGAACCGCCGCGACAAAAAAACATGAAAAACCAATGGAATTTATGTAAGCTGCAACTGAATTTAATAATCGTTAACCTATCCTCGGATCCAACTTTGAATGTCAGTGATCAAATGAAAAATCAAGAAGCCGAATTTGAAGACCCGGATGCGCTGGAGCTGGAGCTGCCGTTTCGTTCACCCGCCCACCCAATGCAAACAGATATCACCATTCGCATTGCCAAAGACCAATACAGTGTTTACGAGCTACTACGTAAAGAAGCACAAGGTCGCATCGTGCTGGCACCGAATTTTCAGCGCAAAGATGTATGGAATAATAACCAGCGCTGTGAGTTAATCGAGTCGGTATTACTTGGCATTCCTATCCCGCTGATTTATCTGTTTGAAAGCGAAGATGGCATCAGGCAAATTATTGATGGTAAACAACGGATCACCTCACTGAAATTATTTATCAACAATGAATTAAAATTGACTAATCTGGTTATGCTGTCGAATTTAGACGGCAAAACATTTGCTGATATTGACCCTCAGCTGCAAGCCAGGATAGAAGACTACCAAATCAATACTTATGTTATTCAACCACCCACGCCTGAGTATGTGAAATTCAATATCTTCGACCGGGTTAATCGCGGCGGTACCCGCCTGAACAAACAAGAAATGCGTCATGCTTTGTATCAAGGCAAAGTTACTGAATTACTCGAAAACTTGACACAAAATCAACATTTTAAATTAGCCACAGGTGATGGCGTAAAGCCAGAACGAATGCGGGATAAATACCTGATATTACGCTTCATCAGTTTTTATCTTTACCGTACCGGGCAACTTGGCAGCTATCAATATAAGTCAGATATCGACGAGTTTCTTGCTTATGTAATGAAATTTATCAACCAAAAAGCCGACGATACCTTTATTGAGCAATTACAAAGGAACTGTGAATGGGGATTACATAACGTTTATCGACTTTTAGGTTCAGAAGCCTTCCGTTTCGCTCCCGTTAACGGCAGTAAACGCCGACAGATTAATATGGGACTGTTTGAAATGCTGGTATTTGCCTTCAAAAGCGATAAGTATTCACAATTAAGTGCTGATAAAATCCGTCAGAATATTGAGTCAAGAAAGGCCATGATTGATGATCAGGGTTTATTTTCTGGCATAGTTGATAGTACAAGTTATGTCGATATGCGCTTTGATATCGCTGATGAAATCAGTCTGGGGCTAGAGCAGGAGTTAAAAAATGCTTAACCAAATAACCATTGAAGGTTTTAAGTGTATTGATAAAGAAACTTTGACACTAAAACCGTTAACCATTTTGACCGGGCGTAACTCAACGGGGAAATCCTCTGTTATTCAGGCGGTTTTATTGTTGGCAAAAAATGCAATGCACTGTAACACATTTTCTTTAGAGAAAATCACCGCCCCCTACTCTAACGCCCGTGATGTTCGTAACAAATTTACCAATAGCCTATTTACCCACATTGCCTTACCCACACCTGATCATCCAGATATTGATACACTAAAACTAGCCATAGGAAAAAATCAAACCAATCCTTTTGAAGGCGGCTTTGATTGTAGTGACAGCTTTTCAAAACGAATGGAAAATGGACAGTATAATCCTGCTGCTCCACCAATAACCTTGGTCTACGAGCCAAATAATCCCACCAATGAAAGTGAATTGTTTTATCTCAGTGCTAACCGCACGGGTCCCACAGACATTACATCAACTTCAAGCATAAAAGTCGGCACCGAAGGTGAATATCTCTTAAGCTCTTTTGAACGCCTCAAAAGAGAACCGGTTCATGACTATTTAGTCCATTTTCCCGACTCCAATTCATTTGGTTTTCAGGTATCACAGTGGCTGAGCTATATTACTGACACCAAAACAGAACTCAAAACAGAGAAGCTAAGCAACGATATCAAGGTGACTCTGAGCACGGATGGTTTAGAAGACATTAGCCCACTAAATGTAGGCGCAGGACTCAGTTATGTTGCCAAAGTCATTATTCTGTGTTTAATGGCGAAAAAGGACGACTTGATATTAATTGAGAACCCGGAAATACACTTGCATCCCAAAGCTCAGGCACAACTCGGGGTATTTTTGGCATTTATAGCCAGCCAAGGCATTCAATTAATCGTAGAAACTCATTGTGAGCATTTGATTAATAAAATCCGTCATCAAGTGTATCAAGAAGAACTTGACGCCGATCATGTCGCTATCCACTACAAAAAATCGCTGCGAAAACCATTTGAACAGTTATCTCTGGATAGTAATGGCCACTATATTAACCAAAACGGTGAACGTATTGGTTTCCCAACAGGTTTTTTTGACGGGACTTTAAACGAGCTGATAGCGATGGGTGGCTAACTTGAGCCAGTTAGAAAAAGTCGCCATTGATGATGAATTATATATTGAATATTTCCGTTTTAAACATGGCAAAAGCCAACGGCAAAATTTAGTCGACAAACTCTTTTCTCATTTGAAAATGCCGTTTGTTCAAGCCCCTTGCCAATATCTAAGATGCGAACCAAACTTGCCTGATGCAGCGAAATTATCTACAGCGATGAAAACACAATTGCTCGCAACTGGGTCACCTGATAAAACAGAACAACAATTGGCTGAGGCTTCGCTATATCAGCTTATATTGACCAATGACAAACACAAAATGCTTTTCCCTTACCTTAATATCAATCAGCCGGGTGTAGAATTAAACTACTCAAAAACCTGCTCACCAAATGAATCCAGAGCACAGTTGCTGACTCATCTAACTGCACTATGTACAGATGCGCATAAAGTAGTAATTTGTGATGACTATCTTTTTGGTGAATGGAGCCAAGCCATTTCAACAGAAAAATTATTCGATGATATTTTGCCGAAAAAAACATTGAACATTGAATTTGTAACAGGCCACAAAAAAGCCAAAAAACGCGCTATTGGAAAGAAATACAAGGATTGGTCGATTACAGCTTATTCAGGCACTCTCTATTCAAAAGACAGCAACCATGATCGCTATCTTTTGATAGAAAAACCCCACGTTACCATCGAAGCCATGCTTTCCAGCGGCTTTTTATACCTCTGGAAAACAACGAAAGAAATCACCTGCGTTTTTCGAGAGCGATGAAATACAGGCTCATCCCTTAACAAAAGAAGTCCGATAAATCACAAAACTCAGCCCCGGCACAGTCAATATTTTACTTGCATCATCACCATTGCCCTCAACACCAGCCCCTGACTCACTATATACCAGCTCATAATCAGCATTACCCGTTGGCAATGCCACCGCTTTGCTGTCATTAGCAGTATTGAAGGCGATCACATACTTTTCGCCGCTGTTCTCGACTGTTCGAGTGAAACCATATATTCCAGGCTTGTCGTCAGCAAAAAATGTTTGGTGTTTTCCGTAACGTAAGCCGTGGTTTTCGCGGTAGATGTCGGCATATCGCTTCATTGTTTGATAAAGCGGGTGATTGCGGTCAAAGTTGTCGTCGGCGGTGGTTTTGGTGGTTGCCATCAGCTTGTCATCGTTAAAACTGGCGACTTTTGATGGCATCATGTCTTGTCTGGCGTCATGGTCGCCGCCATCGCCGACAAAACCTTGCTCATCACCGTAATAAATCACCGGAATGCCCCGGGCGAAAAACATCAAGGCATGAGCCAGTTGGCTGCGTTTGGTTTTTTCTTCATCACTCATATTGGGGTGTTTGTCATTCAGATGAAAACCAAATCGCCCCATATCATGATTACCGATGAAATTCAGCAGTTGATCGGCAGTACTATCTTGATCATGGTATTTGCTATCCCGACTGAACAAGGCTTCTAAACTTCGGGTACCCTCATTAGCTACCAAAGATTGGTAAACAGCCCCTTGAAAGCCAAAATCCAATACTGAGGGCAAATTGCCTTCGGTAGTGAAACTACTAAGAATATCGGCATTACCGTCATAAACTTCGCCGAACATGAAGAAGTTGGGAATGCCTTCGGCTTTTGCATGGGCGATAACAGCAGGCGAAAACTGCGTCCAAAATGCCATATTAACGTGTTTTACTGTGTCGACTCTAAAGCCGTCAGGTTTAAACTCTGTCACTAGGTTATTAAAGATATCAACCATACCTTTGACCACTTCAGGGTTGTCGGTATCAACATCATCAAGGCCAAAAAAGTCGCCGTAAACAGAGTTTTCACCGACAAAAGAGGTATCGCCCTGATTATGATAATACTTGGGGTCATTCAACCACGCCGGAGATTTAACCTGCTCAGCACCTTTTGGCAGTACAGTGGTGTATCTGTCACCGGTGGCTATTTGCGCCAACGATTTGTACGGACACGGATCGCTTTGCGTCGACCAACCAGCCCCGTCCTCACCATGGCATTCAGTGTATTTAATCACATCAGCGGTGTGATTAGTGATGATGTCAAAAAACACCTTTAAACCCCTATCATGAGCAGCATCAATGAAGCTTTTCAAATCAGCATTACTGCCTAAGTGCGGGTCAATTTCAGTAAAATCCAACACCCAATAACCATGATAACCAGAAACGCCAGCCTGCATCGCTTGGTTACGCAAAATCGGTGTCAGCCAAATCGCGGTAACCCCCATGTCTTGGATATAATCGAGTTTTTGTTCCAAGCCTCTGATATCACCACCATGATAATTACCTTTATTGGTATTATCAAAACCACCATAAGAGATGGTTTTAATCGTCGAACCTTGGTCGTTTTCAGGGTCGCCATTGTGGAAGCGATCAGGCAGTACAAAGTAAAATACATCGTCCTGTACATTACGTTTGAGATAGTCTGCCTGATAGCTTGTTGGGTTGTCAGCGGTCTGCGGCAAATGATTTACAGAACTACAGCCCGCCAAAGCAAGCGCCAGTCCAAGGGCCGTCAGTTGTTTTTTTACACTTATATTTACCATTAATGTTACTCTGTTTTTGATTTTGCTCTTAATTATTAACTATTAATTATTCACTATTAATTGCCCTAAGAGACTTCACCCAACGGACGTTCCCGCTGCATTACGCCCATCAAATCATTCAACTCATCCAGCTGCCAACACTCATCCATAGTATGAGGTAAACGCTGTAACCAGTTCGGATGTTCGTCGATAGTGCCAGGAATGTTCACCTGTTCTTGCAAACCAATGGCATCTTCCATCGGAATTAATTGAATCCGCCCCGGCGACTTGGCTAAAAATGCCTGAACCGCTTTGGTCAGTTCTAAATTTGCTTGTGGTGGCGAAGTCAATGGCTGTTGTTCAGTTGTCATGACTTTGGCGTCAATCAAGGCATCTAACAACATTTCGCGACTATGTACGCGGTTATTACGCTCTTCTTGCGCCATTTCAATTTGTGGATATAAGTTCAATTGCTCACGCCAATCTAAATCTTTGCCTGTCCACCAACCGACTAATGTTGGCATATCATGTGTCGATACCGTCACCATGGATTGCTCAGGATAGTTTTCAGGACGCTGAAATAAACCCGACTGCCAACGTTCAAAATACAGTACCCGATAAGACAGCAAACCAGCTTGCGCCATAATATCACCAAAACCATCTGGCGTAGTGCCCAAGTCTTCACCGACGACCACGCATTTTGCCCGGCGCGATTCCAACGCAATAATGCGCAAAATATCATCCAGCGGGAAGGTGACAAAAGCCCCTTCACTGGCGGCTAAACCCGGTCCAACCCAGTATTGACGCATCAAACCAAATACATGGTCGATACGCAGCGCACCGGCATAACGCATGTTACTGCGTAAGGCACTAATCAGCGGTTGGTAAGCTTTTTCTTTTAATGCCACTGGGTTAATCGGGGTCAGACCCCAATTTTGTCCCATCGCATTTAACTGATCTGGTGGCGCACCAACAGCAGCTCCGGCGACATAAGCGGCTTTATCGGCCCATACCTCAGCACCACCGCCATCACAGCCCACCGCCAAATCAAGATACAAGCCAATCGCCATGTTGCTTTGCTCAGCTTTGTCAGCCGCCGCTGCCAGTTGAGTATCTGCCAACCATTGTAAAAAGATGAAGTAATCAACTCGGCGTTTGTGTCGAGCTTTAAATTTAGTCACCGCTTCGCTATCCGGGTCTTGATAAGCCAGCGGCCAGTCAGTCCAACTATAAGCGTTGAAATCTTTTTTGCGAAAGTGCTCGTATAAGGCGTCAAATGTGGCGAACGTCAATAAATCATCACCCATCTGTGCTTTAAAATCAGCAAATTGTTGCGCCAGTGCAGTGTCTTTTTTAGTGTGGTTGCGATGAAAATGTTCATACAACAATTCCAGCACTTGGTACTTACAACCGGCTGTTTCGGCATAATCAATCAATTCGGCTTGGTTTAAACCCGCCAAACGGGTTTGAAATTGGTCAGAATTCACCAATTTTTGCGCCGCTGTACATTCAGCAAAATTCGGCACGTTCACCACATCAATGTACAAGGTATTCAAAAAACAACGGCTAGTGGGTGAATACGGACTACGATGCGCTGGATTGCCCGGATACAACGGATGCAAAGGGTTTAAACCAACCACTGAAGCCCCTAGCGAGGCCGCTTTATCAACTAGATTAGTCAAATCGCCATAATCACCAATACCCCAGCCACCCTGTTTTTTCAGTGAATAAAGCTGAGCCGCCAAACCCCACATTTTAAAATCAGCGGCATCTTGAGGACCATAACAAGTCTGTGGAGCCACCACCAAACTGCAATGATAAGTTTGACTAGCCAAGGTGATAGAGAACTGATGATATCCCTGCGGTAACTGCAAAATATTCAGACGATAGCGACAATATTGCCGCTCACCGATGGTTTTTTCTGCCACTTTTTCTAATTCAGACAAACCCGCAGCGCCACTGTGCTGTTGTCCGTCTTCGGTGGTCACTTGCCATTGCAGACTACTGCCGGGATTAGCGGTATTAATGGTGAAATCAACGCTATATTGCTCAGCTTCTGCTTTGATAATGTTGACTGGCGGCAACACTTCAAGCCACTCGCTATCGCGTAAACGGTCAATATCTTGCTGAGTCTGCTGATCATCGCCAAGGGTATAACCCATGGCTGTTAATATCGCGTCTCTGGATTGTTCACTGGTATGAACTGGATGCCCGGCAGCGGCAGTATAACTGCTCTGAATGCCAACTAAAGCCGCCAACTGATTAAGTAAAGTCATCGGTAAGGGTCTCTTTATGCTGATTAATTATTGATTGGTAGCCTTTCACTGGATTTAACTGAAGTACCAGGCTGCTTCTTGATGGAATAATATGGGATGTAAATAAGGTTTCTGTTAATTCTGTGCAAGTCGCCGAAGTATCCAGCAAAATTTGCCAGCCCCAACGACGATCTTGTTGATTTAAGGGTTTGAACGTCGGCAAGGTAAACGACACCTCACATTGATGGGCATTAAAAATGATTAACAATGCCTGATGATCAAGCGCATCGCTTTCATCACCTTGTTTATTGTTAAAGGCATCGCAGTTAACCAACAACATGCCCAAGCACTTAAGTTCGGCGTTATGCCAGTCATCTGAACACATATCGCGACCATCTTGATGGATCCAACTTAAATCTGGCCGACCCAGTAAAGCCGAGGTTTTCTCGCCATGTTGATAATAACGACGATTAAGTAACGGGTGTTCTTTGCGTAACTGGGTGAGTTTTTTAACAAAAGCCAGCAATGTGGTGTTTTGTTGTTGCCATGCCAGCCAAGCGATTTCGTTATCTTGGCAATAAGCATTGTTGTTGCCCGCTTGGCTGTTGCCAAATTCGTCGCCCGCCAGCAACATTGGTGTGCCTTGAGCCAAAAATAAACTGGCTAGCAAATTACGTTGTTGTTGTGCTCTTAAATCATTAATTGCTTGATCGTCCGTTGCCCCTTCAACACCATGATTGGCGCTGAATGTGGTTTTATGACCATCTTCGTTGTTCTCGCCATTGGCGTAATTATGACGCTGCTCGTAGCTCACTAAATCGGCCATGGTAAAACCATCATGACTGGTGATGAAGTTGACGCTGGAGCAGGGCAATCCGGCTTTTTGTTCGAATAAATCACTGGAGCCGTGCAGTCGACGCGCCAATTCAGGCAACAAACCGTCATCACCGCGCCAAAAACGTCTGGCAGTATCACGAAAACGGTCGTTCCATTCCAGCCAATTGCTGGGAAAACGCCCGAGTTGGTAGCCATCAGGACCAATATCCCAGGGTTCTGCAATTAATTTAATACCAGCTAACAGCGGATCTTGGCGCACACAATTGAAAAAATGCCCTAACGGCGCAAAACCGTCATCATCACGACCAAGCACAGTGGCTAAATCAAAGCGAAAACCATCAACTCCCATGATATCAACCCAATAACGCAAGCTGTCCATCACCAGTTGTAATACCCGGGGATGTTGTAAATTCAGGGTATTGCCACAACCGGAATAATTGTGATAAAAACGCGCATCTTTGGATTTCAAGCGGTAGTACGAGGCATTATCGATGCCTTTAAAGCTATAAGTCGCCCCCATCTCATTGCCTTCGGCACTGTGGTTGTACACCACATCGAGGATCACTTCGATATTACGTTGGTGAAAAGCCGCGACCATCTGGCGAAATTCGTCACCCGCACAGCCATCGCCCGCGCTATAGCTTTGTTGCAAAGCAAAAAACGACAGGCTGTTATAACCCCAATAATTACTTAAGCCCTTGTTCTGCAAAAACGGCTCATCTGCAAAGGCATGAACTGGCAACAGTTCGACACTGGTTATACCCAAGTCAGTGAGATAATCCAATACCGCTGGTGTCGCCAAAGCTTTAAAAGTGCCTTTGAGATGCGCCGGAACCTCCAAGTTAAGTTGACTAAAGCCTTTAACATGTAACTCATAAATAATGGTGTCAGCATGGTCGATTTGAGGTTTATCCCCCGCGCTACCCTGTGGTGCTGTCACCACACATTTAGGCATAAACTGAGCGTTATCCCGATAATCTAAGGTTAAGTCTTGCTGCAAACCGTCTGCGTCATAAGCCAAATGGGTCGATGACTGAATCAACTCGCCGTGTAGCTGTCTGGCATACGGGTCGATTAATAATTTACTGGCATTAAAACGGTGGCCATTGTGCGGTTCAAAAGGACCATGCACCCGATAACCATATAACTGACCCGGTTTGATCTCAGCCAAATAATCATGCCAAATCTCATCGGTATATTGAGTCAAAACTACTCGTTTAAGCTCAGTTAGGCCATCAGCGTCAAACAGACAAAGCTCAACTTTGTCGGCATTTGCCGAGAATAGCGCGAAGTTAGTACCCTTGCCATCATAGGTCGCCCCTAATGGATAGGGCTTTGAAGTCGTCGTCTTTGTCACAGCGATCATCAGGCGTTTAGCTCAAATACAAGAGTAGACAAAGGCGGCACAGTGATAATTAATGAATGATTGTGACCGTTGAATGTGACAGTTTCACTACAAACCCGGCCTGCATTGCCTTGATTACTGCCACCATAAATGGCCGCGTCAGTATTGAGTATTTCTTGGTATTCACCAGCCACAGGTGCACCAATACGGAAGCCATGATGGGTCTGAGGGGTAAAGTTACACACCACTAACACCGGATGATTGCGGTCTTCACCATAACGGACAAAACTGAAAATCGATTGTGCAGCATTTTCATGATCTAACCAGTCAAAGCCGTCGGCTTCACAGTCTTTTTGATAAAGTGCAGGCGTTGATTTATACATAGTATTCAAATCTTTAACCACCTGTTGCACCCCTTGATGTAAAGGATTATTCAAATGGAACCAATCAAGGGCAACATCATGGTTCCATTCTTTACCTTGGGCAAATTCACAACCCATAAATAACAGCTTCTTGCCGGGATGTGCCCACATAAAGCCGTAATAAGCACGTAAATTGGCAAATTGCTGCCATTCATCACCGGGCATTTTGGCGATCATCGACCCTTTGCCATGCACCACTTCGTCATGGCTCAGCGGTAAAATAAAGTTCTCACTAAAGGCGTAAACCAAACCAAAACTGATTTCACCATGATGGTGCTGACGATGTATCGGATCACGTTGCATATACTGCAAAGTATCGTTCATCCAGCCCATATTCCACTTATAACCAAAACCCAGCCCACCCGCATCGGTTGCCCGACAAACGCCCGGCCATGAGGTTGATTCTTCGGCGACACTAAAAGCACCGGGATGTTCACGGTAAAGGGTTTCGTTGAAGGTTTTGATAAAAGCCACCGCCGCCAAATTCTCATTACCGCCTAGGTGATTAGGTACCCACTCACCCTCTTTACGGCTGTAATCGAGATATAACATTGATGCCACGGCATCAACTCGAATCCCATCAACATGAAATTTATCCAACCAAATCATCGCACTGGCGGTCAGAAAGTTGGCCACTTCACGACGACCATAGTTATAAATCAGGGTGTTCCAGTCCGGGTGAAAGCCTTGTTTTGGGTCGGCGTGTTCGTATAAATGAGTGCCATCAAATTTTTCCAAGCCATGGGCATCATTGGGAAAGTGCCCCGGCACCCAGTCAAGCAGCAAGCCTAATTCGGCCTGATGACAGCTATCAACGAAATATTGAAAATCTGCTGCGCTACCAAAA
The DNA here is from genome assembly GCA_965277695.1 of Alteromonadaceae bacterium. Classification (GTDB taxonomy): domain Bacteria; phylum Pseudomonadota; class Gammaproteobacteria; order Enterobacterales; family Alteromonadaceae; genus JABSOG01. The sequence goes on along the minus strand of CBDIDQ010000033.1, from coordinate 201,350 downwards.
CGGCTGCTCGGCGCAAACAAACCCACAGGCTGATAACCCCACGAACCATCAAACGGATATTCGCTAACTGGCATCAATTGCAGGTGAGTAAAGCCCATATCGAGCACATAAGGAATAAGTTGCTCGGCAATATCACGGTAGTTCAAAAATTGATTGTCGCTGGTACGTTTCCACGAACCTAGATGTACTTCATAGATGCTCATCGCAGCATCACGAGCATTACGTTTGGCACGAGTCTCAAGCCATTGTTTATCTTTCCACTCGATAGCGGCAGTTTCACTTAATATCGACGCGGTATCAGGACGTTTCTCGGCACTTTGACCAAAGGGATCGGCTTTTAATGGCAGTAAATGACCATTAGCATCTTTGATTTCAAACTTGTAATGACTGCCAGCGCTGTCTGTAACACCTAATCCAGGGATAAAAATCCCCCAAATGCCACTGAACTGGAGATTCAATAACGGATTGGTGCGGCCATCCCAGCCGTTAAAGTCACCAACCACTGCAACACTGCTGGCATTAGGTGCCCAGACAGCGAAAACAGCGCCTTTAACACCATTGAGTTCGACAATATGTGCCCCTAACTTGTCATAAGGCTTGCCGTGTTTACCTTCGGCCAATAAATGCAGGTCAAAATCGCTGATGAACGCCGAAATGGCGTCTTCATTAGCATTAAACTGGCTATTTTCGTTTATCATGCGGTTAACTTCTTACCTTTCATTTTTGCTTTTACTTTTGATTTTAAACCAGCGGCATGGCTTCAAGTCGCCAGATATTCTCGACATAATCGCCAATCGCTCGATCAGAGGTGAATTTGCCCATTTTAGCAGTGTTAATAATAGCCATGCGTGCCCATTTGGCCCGGTCCTTATACGCTTTATCAATTTTCTTATGCGCATCGGAATAAGCAACAAAGTCAGCCAGTACTTTATATGGGTCGCCCGCATCAAGCAATGACCGTTTGATCGCAGATAACTCTCCGGGGCTGCCCGGGGTAAAATAATCACTGTCTAACCAGTCCAAACAGGCTTTAATCTCTTCATTTTGCTGATAATAATTAGCCGATTGGTAACCGTGTTGATCTAGTGCTTTTACCGCTTCTACCGTATGACCAAAGATAAAGATGTTGTCTTCACCCACTTCCTCAGCCATTTCGATGTTAGCACCATCAAGGGTGCCAATGGTCAATGCGCCATTAAGCGCCAATTTCATGTTGCCAGTACCTGAGGCTTCTTTGCCTGCCGTTGAGATTTGCTCTGAAACATCCGCTGCCGGAATTATCTTTTCAGCCAAGCTCACCCGATAGTTTGGTAAGAAAACCACCTTAAGTTTGCCGTTGATGCGCTTATCAGCGTTGATTTTGTCGCCAATTTTGTTGATCGCATAAATGATTTCTTTGGCGAGGTAATAACCCGGTGCGGCTTTGGCACCAAAGATAAAGACTCTGGGGTGCATATCATCAGCAGGGTTCGCCAATAATCGACGATATAACGCGATAATGTGGAGTAAATTAAGATGTTGGCGCTTATATTCGTGTAATCGTTTGATTTGCACATCGAAGATTGCGCTTGGATCAACGTCAATCCCGGTCAGTTGCTTTATTTCAGCAGTTAAGGCGACTTTGTTCTGCTGCTTAATCGCCATAAAGTCCTGCTGAAACTGCGGATCATTGGCATAATCGGTTAACTGTACCAAATCTTGTAGGTTCTTCACCCAATCAGTTTTTATTTTGCTATCAATCAAGGCCGATAATTTCGGATTACAGGCCCGCAACCAGCGTCTTGGGGTAATGCCGTTGGTGACGTTAATGAACTTTTCTGGCCAGATTTGCGCAAACTCGGGGAATAAATCCTGCTTAACCAGTTTGGAGTGAATGGCAGCAACACCGTTAACTTTAAATGCGGTCACGACACAAAGATTGGCCATACGCACCATGCGTGTGTCGCCTTCTTCAATCAATGATAGCTGTGAACGCACTGCCACATCGTCTGGCCAATGCTGCGCGACTTCTTTATCAAGAAAGCTTTCATTAATTTGATAGAGCAATTCTAAGTGGCGGGGTAAAACCCGCTCAAACAGGTTAACTGACCACTTTTCTAGCGCTTCTGGCAACAAGGTGTGATTAGTATATGCAAACACTTCACGACACATATCCCAGGCAACTGACCAGCTTAGGTGGTGATCGTCGACTAACGTGCGGAGTAATTCCAAAATCGCGATAGTAGGATGAGTATCATTCAGTTGGATCACCACTTTATCGGCGAACGTGGTCCAATCGTCTTTATGTTGACGTAAAAAGCGCTCAACAATGTCTTTCACTGAACAAGCGCAGAAGAAATATTGCTGAATAAAGCGTAATTCTCGACCTGATTCACTGTCATCACCCGGATAAAGGACTTTTGATACGGTTTCGGCCTGAACTTTACTACGTTGCGCGTCGTGATGGGCACCGGCATTAAATTCAGCCAAATCCAGATGACTCGCCGCCCGGCTTTCCCACAAACGCAAAATATTCACCGTGGTTGAGTTATATCCCACCACCGGCACATCCCAAGGTACGCCTTTTATAATGCTACCCGGATGCCAAATTTTGTTTTCACTACCATCGTCCAAATGCACGGTTTCGACATAGCCATATAGAGGCACCTCCTGCACCGCCTCAGGGCGACATACTTCCCATGGATTGCCGTACTCACGCCATTCGTCCGGTTGCTCGATCTGACGGCCCTGACAGAACTCCTGCTTGAATAAACCGTGCTCGTAATGAATGCCATAACCGACCGCTGGCAACTCCATGGTAGCCAACGAATCGAGGTAACAAGCCGCCAAACGACCCAAACCACCGTTACCGAGCGCTAAATCTGGCCCTTCTTCGAGAATATCTGCCAGTTCAAAGCCTAATTCATTCAATGCTTGTTCTACCACACCGAACAGGTTGAGGTTATGCAGATTGTCAGACAGCAATCGACCCATCAAATATTCGAGCGACAGGTAATTAACCACACGAGCATCGTTTTCGCTGTGGTTGCGATGGGTTTGCTGTAAACGAGCAAAAATACTCTCGTTAACTGCCAAACAGGTGGCTCGCCACCAAGCTTCTTTACTCGCTCCTTCAGAATGCGTTCCTAAGGTGTAGTTAATATGTTGCAGTACTCGCTGTTTAAATTGAGCCGCTGTTAATGGGCTTGGATTGGCACTTGTCGTCACGGTGGTCATTATGAGGTCTACACAATTAATCTAACGTGGCTATAAATTACGCCATTGAGGCGGTTCACAGCAACGATCTGCATACGTATGCAAGATTCCGACGACTATGCATACGTATGTTTTGCACTGCATAACTTGCCCCCTTCAACCCACAAAAATGGCTGATTTTTTCAACCAAAACGAACATTCGTAAAAAAAGTTTGAAAAATAAAAATTAAGTCACATTTATTTAACATCGTCAAAATGCTGTAACTCCTTAATTTAACAAAGGTTAATTTTTAATCAATGGAAAACCGTTGAAAAACCCTAGACTTTTGGGTAATCGGTGGGGTTGATTTATCCGCAAACGGCGTTTATTCTAGGCACATTACTTTTAAGGAGAAGCCGCTATCACTGCTGCCATAACTGCCGCCATTACTGCGAAAACAGATGTTCCTGTGGTCCATAATGAAAATTATTTTGAGCTGTTACCGGGCAAAATGATTGACCTGCAAGTTAATCATCCGGCATTGGTACGGCTGAAACTCAAGCTTGTCGGTTATGAAGCCGGTAAGTATATTCTAATCAAACACCCTGATGGTGATCGCCAAAAAAATCACAGCGATGTATTAGTAGAGGGCAATGTGGTTATCGTGCGTTATTTGGTTGAGGGTGATAAAGGCCAATGTTGTGCTTTTCGTGCCACTATTCGTCAAATAACCCAATATCCGAAAAAAATGCTGGTATTGAGTTATCCGATGCACATCGAAAACCGCCAGTTACGTTTACATCAACGAGTGTCTGTGCATCTGCCAGCCGAAGTCACCATTCCAGAACCAACACTTTCAATGCCAACAAGCACGCAACCCGACAACCGCATTAAAGGTGTGATCACTGATATCTCTGAGCGAGGCTGCGGCTTTGTTTTCAGAACCGACGATCCCAAGCCAACGGTTAAAAAAAGTAGCATAACAGTACTACTCAAATCACCCGAAGGCGAAATAGTTAAGCTGCCCGGTCGCATCTGCAATGCCAGTAACGATCAGGGTAAAATCAGCCTCGGTATTCAATTCACTGAAGATGAATCTCAGGTCAAGCAGTTACTTGAACAGTTGTTTATTTTGAGTGATGTGTTGTAGGGTTTGTTACAGTAAGTTACGCAGAATATTGGCTAAAACAGGTGCGTAAGGTGCCAGCTTACCGTGTGAAGGCGTAACAATCTCATCCAGCATATCGCTAATCAATTCATCTAAATCATTCAAATCGTCAGATTCATTCACTCCATGTTCGAATAATAGCACCTCCAAAGCTCGTCTTCTTTTTTCAATCAACGAACGGTTCTTTTGAGATTTAACCAGCTTTATCAAGTCTAATCTCCATTTTACGTAGTAATAATCGAACTTTCATCAATTCTATATTTTCAGGCGACAACAACTCTGCCAGACGCTCTATTTGCTCTCTTGCGACAATCAATTCTCCGTCCTGAATCAAATCAAGTACATTATCGAGTTGATTCTGCACCGCTTCATTGCGAATATCTGTATCCATCACATCCAACAGCACCTGATTGGCATCCTGACCATAAAGATTATCTAATTGCGCCAGTTGATCACCATCAATGCCATAACATAACACTTTTTGTGGGTCGCTAATCACCAGTGGCGAATGAGTGGTTAAAACGAATTGGCATCGAGGAAAAGTGTGACTTAGTTTATCAATCAAGCAGCGTTGCCACTGCGGATGTAAATGCATATCAACTTCATCAATCAACACAATCCCATCACCTGCCAACGGATTATCTTTAGCCGGATTCATCATCGCCAAACGCCTAGCGATATCGCCAATCAAAGCCATTAATGATTTTTCTCCCTGAGATAACTGCGCGACATCTAACACTTCACCGTCTTTTTCTACCGTCATATGTAAACGCGGCTTTCTACGAATTTTGAGATTACGGTAGTCTGGCATGAAAATATCAATGGCCTGACGCACTGCTTCTAATTGTTTGTCTTTAAGCTGCTGTTGCCCAAGCAATGCGGCTTGGTATTGCTCCTCAGGCAGGTGTTTTTTTAACTCCGCCAGCGCAGCCGGGTTGATTAGCTGTTCGTTTTCGATATCTTCTCTTTGCCTGAACCAAGCAAAAAAACGACGGAAACTAACATTGCTATTATCATAACCATCAAACTGATCGAAATGTGTTTTTTTAGTCAAGGCTACCGAAGGTTCATCGACATAGCGTTCAACGGAATAAAAACAAATCAACGGCAAGGCTGCGCTATCGTTCAAGGTCAAACTCTCACGATAATAAGCAGCCAACCGAGTAACATCTGCAAGTTCACTTTTTTATGAAGCCATGCGACCTTGACGAGTTTTTGCCAACGACCAATGGCAGTCAGTATTTTCGAACAATGAATGAGCCAGTTGTAATGTTAGTCGGGCATCATTTTGACCATTTTTAATTTCAATCTCTGCAATCGACCGACCATTACCTTTATCACGACGTAAACGCGCTACCAACCAGCTCAAAGCCGTTGATAACGATTTAAGCAAGGTGGTTTTACCTGCACCATTATTGCCGACAAAAACAGTGATATTGCAACCATTGATCGATTCAGTGGCCAAAGGAACAGTTAAATCGGCAAACCGCCCAATATTACGCAACTGGATTTTTTTACTTCCATACTCTAAATACCTCCTCTCATCACACCACCGCAATACCAATATTAGTAATGCCATCAGCCAAAGCTCGCGCTTTAAATTTGGCGATCAGCGCTTTATCTGGTTTTTCAGTCTTACTCACGGTTTCGACCAGCTCAGCAAGGAATTCTTGTTCGTACTGCACCAGCTCATGCTCATCAAACATCGCATCGGTGATGTCGTCATCACCATGTTGAGCCATTAATTCTTGCTCTGCGACCTTGCTAACTGAGGACAGTGACAGGGTGCAAACATCCAGCAGCGCTTCGTCATCAGTACCAGAAATACCGCTTAGCAATGCCATTAATGCCATGGTTGTGTCTAAGGCGGGATAAACGCCAAACATATCAAAATCGTCAATCTCAGGAATATTAGGTTCAATTTTTTCAAGTTGCTTGTCGATGTTCAGTTTGAGGTTTTTCACTGTCAGTTTTTCCCAAACGATATTCAGCGCATCACGCAAAATTTTGCCATCGCCAAACTTGGTCACATCGCTAAACAATAAATAGTTAGGTAACATGCGCTCAACTAGAGTGGCTGCCACCAGCATTTGCTGGGCGGGGTTTAGTTGGCTGAAAGGTTGGAACAGTAGGGTTGCATTATCGCTCATTAAATCCTCAACGTGTTTTTTGTTAATTGATTGTAATTATAACTATCGATTTAAAGTCTTTTTCTTTTATCGCTACCGCTATTCGGTGTTATGGGCTGTTCAGGTATCTGGAGCCCTTCGTTCTTTAAAACCAAAAGCACTCACCACGGAAACACGGAGAAGGTCAAAAGCAAAACAGTTAAAATCGTTGGCTTTCTTGACTTTGCTTGTCTCCGTACCTCCGTGTCTCCGTGGTCAAAATGTTTTTTTAAGAACGAAGCGCTCCAATGACTTGAAAAGCCCGTCAAACCCTTAAGACATCCACAACTTTTTATTCATTCGGATCAGTCTGGCATTGCCAGCATATTTCAAAATTACTACTGTTTTTTTCGCCGCAACTGGCACAAATCCAGTCGTTAGCGCTGTTATTAGCGGCTTTTTGCGCTTCAACATATTGGTTGATAATCGTTTGCGCAGGCGCTGATTTTATTTGTGAGATCCACACACCAATTGTCAGATCAGTCGGCGGTAATTCGCCCATCGCACCGGTTAAATGCTCGCCTTGCAATGTCGTATCAATGCCTTCACCAAGCAATAACCCTTTGACGACATTCGCTTCAATCGCATTGGCAGCCTGAAAAATGCAAACTCGTTTATCCATTGCTATCGACCCTTAGCTACAAATTAAAATAATGTTTAATGCCATCAAGCAGCATTTGTACAGATATCATCACCAATACCATGCCCATCAATCTTTCCATCGCGGTTAAACCCCGCGCACCCAGTACTTTTTGCAGCAAACCAGAAGATAGCAAAATCACCGCTGTGGCTCCCCAAGCGGCACCTACGGCGATGCTCCAGTCGACCATTCGGGTGGGATCTTGATTAGACATCAGCAACAATGCCGCTAAAACAGAAGGCCCGGCGATCATCGGAATGGCCAGAGGCACTAAAAAAGGCTCTTCACCTTGTTCCAACCCAGCCACTCCACCGGCGGTAGGGAAAATCATGCGCAGCGCAATCAAAAACAAAATAATGCCACCAGCAATGGTGACAGCTTCTTGTTGCAAGCCGAGTACATCAAGGATTGTCTGACCAGAAAACAAGAATAAAAACATGATAAGCAATGAAAAAATCAGCTCACGGATCAGCACAATGGTGCGTCGTTTAGCTTCAACACCGTTAAGTATTGAAACCACAACAGGCAAGTTGCCCAGTGGGTCGAGGATCAGAAAAAGTGTTACCGCAGCAGTCCAAGTTTCCATCATATGCTCTCTTAAAGTTTTAGCCGATGTGGCTTTATAACATATAGTGCCCGGCAATTCCGCCAAACACTAGCATACCGACATAATGGTTATTAAGAAAAGCGGCAAAACAAGCCCCGCTATCTCGCTCTCGAATCAACCATTGCTGATAAGCAAATAGTGCCGCAGCGACCAATAAACTGAGGTTAAAAATCAGCGATAACTGCAAGATATTGCCGACAGCAAATAGTAATATCAAGGTGCTAATTTGTAATAACAGCACCATCAGCTTGTCATAACGACCAAACAAAATCGCCGTCGATTTGAGTCCGATTTTAATGTCATCATCCCGGTCAACCATGCCATACATAGTGTCATAAGCGACTGTCCAGCACAGGTTTGCCACATACAACAGCCACATAACCGCAGGCAATTGTTCAGTCACGGCCATAAACGCCATCGGCATCGACCAGCTAAATGCCGCACCTAACACCACTTGAGGAAAATAGGTATAACGCTTCATAAAAGGGTAGCTAGCAGCCAATAACAGCGCGATAAACGACAGACCGATGGTTTGCCAGTTGAGCATCAACACCAGCAAAAAACCCACTGCGATCAACACCGCAAATAGTTGTAATGCTTCTTTCGGTTTAACCGCACCAGAGGCAATCGGACGGGCCTTGGTACGCTCAACATGACCATCAAAATCTCGGTCAGCATAATCGTTGATCACGCAACCTGCTGAGCGCATCACAAACACGCCCATGGCAAAAATAACTAGCTCAGTGATAGCTGGAAAGCCGCTGCTGGCCAACCACAAAGCCCAAAGTGTCGGCCATAACAGCAGGTAACTACCGATGGGTTTGTCCATCCGCATCAGCAATTTATAATTGGGGATATTCGGCCTGTTTAGGAGTAAAGTGCTCGGCTGGAAAATGCTCATCAATACACCTTCGCCGAAGGCAGATAAACCTCACAAACCAACAATGAATAGCCATCGAGGGTAAAGGTTGAGCGTCTGCCCCATAAAGAATGTTGCGCGACTTTATCGACTTCACTAATCAGTTCGACAACGTGACTGTCAGCAGCGAATTCAGCGACTTCAATGGCTGAGCGGACCACGCCGGGTTCATTGAAAATCACCTCACCGAGCGGTTTTTCGCCCAATGAAAGTAATTTATCTATGGCTGGCGGAATATGATCGAGCGGCATCAAGGTCTGGGCATAAACCCACGGAACATCATCGCAATACAGTAATACTTCACGGACTTGTACTTTAATATTCTGCATGTCATAACCAAATAATAATAACTCGTCACTATTAAGATTGCGCTCATGCTTGTTTAACAGTTTCACTCTGAAATCAGTGCATTGTTGTTGCAGCTTTTGCGTTAATGAACCTTGCTCGAATAACCATTGGGACAACAAGTCCGCTATAAGGTGTGACGGCTCATTCCGCCAATCAGCCTCTAACGACAGAGGCAAAGAATGTTGTAGCATCAAAGGTCAAAACCCATTTGATAGAATTGCCGGGATTATAACAGTCTTTGGCGGGTTTTGCCTGCCCGCCAAAAAGCCACTGTAAACTCTGCTCTACAGCTCGCCTACGCCTCCTTAACTGGCTCAGCAGACTCAACCGGTTTAGCTTTGGCCAATAAAATCGACGCCAGCAATGCTGAACACAAAGAACCAAATAACACACCAAGTTTGACATCAATCATGTAAGCGGCATCGGCCGTCTCGAAAGCCAGCGAGCCAATAAACAAACTCATGGTGAAACCAATCCCGCACAATATCGACACCCCATAAAACTGTAGCCAACTCGCCCCGTGAGGCAGTTTCGCCAGCCCCAGTTTAATCGCCAGCCAACAAGCACCGAATATACCAATCTGCTTGCCGACGAATAATCCAGCCGCAATACCTAACGGAATAGGGTTAAGCAGCGAGTCCATCGACACACCAGTAAGCGAGACGCCAGCATTGGCGAAAGCAAATAACGGCAAGATGGCAAAAGACACCCAGGGATGTAACGCGTGCTCAAGGTGAGGGAGCATTTCGTGGCCATCTTCATTTTTCACTTTCAATGGAATAAACAACGCCGCCGCAAATCCGGCCAAGGTGGCGTGTACACCAGATTTTAACACCGCTATCCAGACGATGACACTGACAATCACATAAGCAGCTTGGCTTCTGACTGATAAGCGATTGAATATAAACAATAATCCTAAACCAATAGCGGCGACGACCAATGACAGGGTAGATAGGTCACTGGAATAAAACAGCGCAATGATCACAATCGCCCCCAAATCGTCAAAGATGGCGACGGACAGTAGAAATAGCTTCAAAGAGATCGGGATACGGCTGCCAAATAGGCTGAGCACACCCAGTGCAAAGGCGATATCGGTAGCAGATGGGATGGCCCAACCGCTAATTGCAACGCTATCGTTGATATTAAAGTAAGCATAAATACCAGCAGGCACGGCTATCCCGGCAACGGCGGCAATGCCGGGTAGGACGATTTGAGAAGGGGAAGACAAGTGTCCGACCATCATTTCACGTTTGACTTCTAACCCGATGAGAAAGAAGAAAACCGCCATCAAGCCATCATTAATCCATAAAATCAACGGCTTGGCGATATCCAACGAACCAACTCTGACTTGCAGTGGGGTCGCCAAGAAACCATCGTATAAAAAAGCCAGCGGGCTGTTGGCCAAAACCAGCGCGGCGATTGAGACCAAAACCAGTAAAATACCACCAGCTGAGTCATGTTTAAAAAATTCTTTCAGATGTAACTCGTACAAAGATTCATTTGAAGGTGAGCCTGAAGTCATTATGCTTATTTATCCTAGGTTGAAGAGGAACACTTTTATAACCGATTTGCCATCACAAGTAAATTCGAATAACCTCTTTAGTATCATCGGTTTTTTCGAATAGTTAACAACTACTAATGACCCCATTAAACTACAATCACTTGTACTATTTTTACGCTGTGGCTAAACACGGCAGTATTACGGCGGCCAGTGCCCAGTTACACTTAACGCCACAAACCATCAGCGGTCAACTGAGCCATTTTGAAAGCCAAATGGGCGTACGTCTGTTTGACCGCAAAGGCAAGCGGCTGCAACTATCGCAAATGGGCCAGCTGATTTATCAACGAGCCGAAGCCATTTTTCAACTCGGTGACGAGTTACGCAACGTATTAACCGATCAGGCTCCGGTGCAATGGCCCACTTTTACCGTGGGTATTACTGATGTCGTACCAAAAGCGTTAGCTTATCAACTCTTAAACCCAGCCTTTAATCTCACCGAGCCTGTCCGGCTGATCTGCCATGAAGGCGATCAAGACAGTTTGCTGGCCGATTTGGCCATCGACAAACTTGATTTGATTTTAACCGACCGACCATTACAACCGGGCAGTCATGTTAAAGCTTATAATCATCAGCTGGTCGAAAGTGGCTTCACCTTTTTTGCCGCCAGCCTTTTGGCCGCAAAATGCCGGGCGGGTTTTCCACAATCGTTATCTGGTCAACCGTTTTTAATGCAAGGCAAAGAGTCGGTCGCCAGACAACGGCTCGATTCTTGGCTCGAAAAACAAAAAATCAAACCGAATATTATCGCCGAATTTGATGATAGTGCTTTGATGAAGTGTTTCGGCCAAGAAAACCACGGCGTATTCACTGCACCGACCATTTTAGAAGAGACCATAGTATCGTTATATCAGGTAGAAATAATCGGCCGAACAGAGCAAATTAAAGAGCATTATTACGCGATCTCCCCCGAACGTCGGCTGAAACACCCGGCAATTCTAGAGATAGTTAACGCCGTGCAGCAGCGCAGTATTGAGAAAGCCAACCAATCTGGCTAAACTGATGAGCAGTATGACCACTTGATAACTTCGCAACCACTATGCAACAGCTAGAACTGCTATCCATTGAAAACCCCTGCATCAACGTTTGCGAATCAAACAAACGCGGATATTGCTTAGGATGTTTTCGCAGCAGAGACGAGCGCTTCAACTGGGCCAATTACTCCGCCGAAGAAAAAGGCAAAATCCTCGCCCTATGCAAACAACGCGGTCAACGCCGCAAAGCCAAAGCCAGAAAAGAGCAACAAGGGAATATTGCGGTAACTATGGTGGCTGAATCCATCGCAGATAAAACCGCAGCGGCAGTTGAGGATAAACCGCAAGAAACCGTTAAGGAAAGTGTTCAGGATATGGGGTTGGATTTGTTTGATTTGTAGGATTCGATTAAATGTAATGACTGTCCTCGTAGATAAGCGATGAGTAAACCTTAGCGAAACCCATCAACATAATGAAAACGCCTAAATATTATTGCTCATTGTGCGGTAGTGATCGGCAATCATCGGTTTGACTCTCGACAATTTGCCCCTGCATTGCTCTACCATCTACACCCTGCAAAATTTTCATGATTTTTTTTGGACGGCTATGGTACAATTTTAGTCCTTATCAAGTACTCATATAGCACTCATATAGCACTCATATAGCACTAAAGAGGAGTCCACAATAATGATATCAAGTAAAGTACAAGCCAAAACTTATATTGATGCGGATACCAAACTCAAATTTGAAGAGCTGGCTCAAGAGCATGGTTTTGATTCAATTTCCTCGGTATTGCGGGTATACATCAAAACCTGTGTTTTGCAGCATTCACTAAATCTAGATTTAACTCAGAAAAGTATGGTAACCAATCCCGAAGTCATTGAAGCAATCAATCAAGCCGAATCAGGCCAAATAACCAGAAGAGAATTGCCTGATGTATAAAGGCTTTACTGATAAGCCTGGGATGATGTCAATTATTGGATAGCCAATGATAAAAAGGTTTACAAGAGAATAAAACGCTTAATCGAAGATATAGAGCGCAACCCTTTTGATGGGTATTGGCCAACCCGAAGCATTAAAACATAATTGGTCTGGGTGGTGGTCCAGAAGATCGATCAAGAGCACCGAATTGTTTATAAAATCAGGGAACTCTCTAATCACGAACAGGAACTCGTTATCGCTCCTTTAAAGGGACATTATTAATTGGTACTTTATTCGAATATTTTGCAGTTACGCTCAAAACAACGCCGCACCTATACATCCGAATGCGATTGCTAAAAATAAAACAGCTGCTAATTGGAGTGTCGAAGACACAACACGGAGGTATTCTTGAGTCAGTGGGATCGGCGACTTTCATTGATGTATCTAAGGTATATATAAACTCACCACCTGCGAATTGTTACCCTATTGACGCTATATGCCAATAGTGACTAATCAGTCATCTTTAAAATTGACAATGACAAATGTGTCACTTAGAATAATGAAAAAACAAATTCTAATAATCGACCAAACACAACCAAACACAACCAAACTCAGAGACAAGCCGATGAATCAATCTAAAAAAGAAATTAAAGAATCACACCACAAAAGGTATGAACTATGGTCAAACCAGTATTTAATAAATATGGAACCCTTACAGGGGATCATATATGCAAAAACTTAAACGAATTTACAAAAGAATGGGGATTTAACCGCCACCGTAAAAACCTAATCACCAATGCCGCACCCGGATTTGCAATGCTGAAAAGCGCAGGAGTACCATATGTTTTTATTGGTGGTTCCTTTGCATCGAAAAAGCCCAAACCCGGTGATATGGATGGAGTACATCCGACTGGCACATCTTTTGATGAAACCAAATTACCTGATGATTTTTTGGTTATCTTAGAGGACTACGGATTAGACTTCTACGCAGATACCACAACAACAGAATTTGATGGTCAGCCACATATTGATTTCTTTAGAACTGGCAGAAATGGAGAAAATCCGGGATTGATTAAGCTATTCCTTTAAGCCATTGATTAAAAACAGGAAACGCAAATGTGGTAATACAGCGTGAAAATTATGTTAACAAGCAAAATACAATATAATGCAGCAAAAAGAGCGGCTGAAAGCTTGAAAAAAGCCTTAGAAACCGAGGCAAACCCAAACTTATCTGCAAAACTTGTTGCAGCCAACCGCAGCAAAATACAACGTAAGCTCGATAAAATTGAACAGGAAATTGTCGAATATGAAATAAACAGAAAGAGAGACATTTCTCAGATTCCAATACATTCTATGGACGATATGCTTATCGCACCAATCCTTTATAGAATTGCCAAAAATAAATCTTTGGTCGAATTTGCAGAGATGACAGGTATTAGTAAACGGCAAATTATCCGTTATGAAGCTGAGCAATACAAAAACTGTTCCATTGTGACACTGCAACAAATCTTCAAAGAAATAGGATTGGTCGTGGAAGGCTGGGTCAGAGCTGAAGTTTAGGTGAGGTGAGCTGCGCAGAACACAAACAAAAAAGCCCAACAATAGTCAGGCTTTATGGTAACAATAGGCGAGTATTTAAAAAGACGACCGATTAGGATGAACAAACTCTCGATCATACGGGATGAACACTGAGGATACTTCGGATGCATTTTCATCTTCCGGGTTTTTATAGATATAAGTCCGCATTACCCAACCGCCGGGGACTCTTAAGAATTTAGTGTTCTCATCATTTATAAGCCAAGTGGTTTCACCAGGTGACAAACCATAAATTCTCATTTTAAAGTATTCAATCTCTCACTGAGATAGCTCAGTCTTATCCATGTTTTTACCTCAATAATATCTGCATTCAGGTTAGTGAAAATAGCATAAGTTCAATGCCAAGTAACAAAGTAAAGCAACAAGGTAGGCAATGCAGGTAAAGATATTAAAAGCCTTTAAACAACTCTCTTTATTTCACTCTTTATTTCACCCGTTTATTTTCCCCGTGTCACATAAGCGTCATATTGCATTCATATACTTGTCATGTTTGGTAATTAGTATGCGCTGCATATTAGTTATTCACTTAAATTAAACAGGCACACATATGAAACTTAATACACTTGCGAAGCTTATTTTGACTGGCGCAATCGCCGTTGCTTCTACTCAAGCAGTAGCTGCTAAGCGCGATACTATCAGCGTTGTTGGCTCTTCTACCGTTTACCCTTTTACCACAGTAGTGGCGGAAAGATTTGGCAAGTTAACCAATTTCAGAACACCTAAAATTGAATCAACTGGTACTGGCGGCGGCATGAAGTTGTTCTGCGCTGGTGAAGGCATCAATACGCCTGACATTTCTAACGCGTCACGCCGAATGAAAAAAAGTGAATACGACATGTGTCACAGAAACGGAGTTGATTCTATCACTGAAGTATTAATCGGTTATGACGGTATCGTGATTGCTAACGCTAAAAGCGGTCGACAACTAGATTTATCAACCAAAGATTTGTTCCTAGCGCTGGCTAAAGAAGTCCCGGCGTTAGATGGCAGCCAAAAATTGGTCGCTAACCCTTATCAAACCTGGAACGAAATCAATTCTTCATTGCCAGCGACTAAAATTGAAGTATTAGGTCCGCCACCAACATCTGGTACTCGTGATGCTTTCTCTGAATTGGTGCTCGAAGGCGGCTGTAAACAGTTCAAATGGATTAAAGCCATCAAGAAAACCAATAAGAAGCATTACAAAGAAATTTGCCACTCTGTACGTGAAGATCACAAATATATCGAAGCTGGCGAAAACGACAACTTGATCGTGCAAAAGTTGATGTCTAATCCTAAAGCACTAGGTATCTTTGGTTTTAGCTTCCTTGACCAAAACGCCGATAAAATTCAGGGTTCTAAAATTGACGGTGTGACGCCAGAATTCGAAAGCATCGCTGATGGCAGCTATATTGTGTCTCGCCCACTTTACTTCTATGTTAAAAACTCTCACGTTAAAACCGTTCCGGGTGTCGCTCAGTTCTTGGCTGAATTCACCAGCGAATCATCAATGGGTGAAGAAGGTTATTTGACCGACAAAGGACTTATTCCTCTACCAACACCTAAATTGGATATGGTTCGTCACGACGTAGTATCACTGAAAAAATTAAAACTGTAACGCTGTAACCCGCTGGGTAAATCGCAGTTTGCAAACAGGCGCGAATTCGTTCGCGCCTGTTTAGTATCTTCATCCCGGGTTTGTCTGGGTAGGAAATAGTAGGTAACAAGATGAATTCATCAAACTTATTCATAGTCGTGCTAGTGCTGGTTTTATTCAGCTACTGGTTCGGGATGCAACGCTCCGTCAAAGTCGCCGGTGGCATGGGACAAGTCAAAAACCTTGATTCATTACCCAGCCAGTTTGGTCTGTTGACGGCATTTTGGTGTGGTCTCCCAGCGCTGTTTTTATTGCTGTTGTGGACGGCTTTTGAATCTGTGGTGATCGAATCACTGGTCGTTAGCCAATTGTCTGCTCAAGTTCAGTCACTATCGGGCAGCCAATTGGGACTCTATTTGAATGATGTACATATTTTGGCTGAGTCCGGTGAAGCGCTCAATAGCACCGATGAAAAAAGCATCGCAGCACAGCTGATGCACCAAGCCAACACCAATAGCGCATGGCTGAAAACCGCAGCGGTGCTCATCATTTCACTAGCCAGTGTGATTGTGCTGTTAAGTAAATTCGGCCCTCGCTTTAAAGCCAGACAACAATCAGAAACCATCGTTAAAGGCATTTTGTTAGCCAGTTCTGGCGTCGCTATTTTAACCACGTTAGGCATTGTGTTATCAGTGCTGTTTGAATCCATTCAATTTTTTAGTGCGGTTTCACCGGTCGACTTTTTGTTCGGCACCCAGTGGAGCCCACAAGTGGCGATGCGCAGCGATCAGGTCGGTTCATCCGGTGCTTTCGGTGCGGTGCCATTGTTTGCTGGTACGTTATTAATCACTGCCATTGCCATGTCTATTGCGGTACCCGTCGGTTTGATGACAGCCATTTATCTGTCCAATTATGCCAGCCCGAGATTACGTAACTTGGCCAAACCAATGTTGGAATTACTCGCTGGTGTACCCACCGTAGTTTATGGCTTTTTCGCCGCTTTAACCGTCGCCCCTTTCATCCGTAACATGGGCGAAAGTATTGGTTTATCAGTCGCTTCCGAAAGTGCACTAGCAGCGGGTTTAGTGATGGGTGTGATGATTATTCCATTTGTTTCGTCGCTCTCTGACGATGCCATTAGTGCGGTGCCACAATCGCTCAAAGAAGGCTCTTTGGGCATGGGCGCGACATTATCAGAAACCATTAAACTGGTGCTATTACCCGCCGCTTTACCCGGTATTGTTGGGGCCATTTTGCTGGCAATATCCCGCGCCATTGGTGAGACCATGATTGTTGTGATGGCAGCCGGTATGGCCGCTAATTTAACCGCTAATCCGTTAGAATCAGTCACCACAGTTACCGTACAAATCGTCACCCTATTGACTGGCGATCAAGAATTCGACAGCCCTAAAACCTTGGCCGCTTTTGCGCTGGGTTTAATGCTATTTGTCACCACCTTGGCGCTGAATGTCATCGCCCTTAAAGTGGTGAGAAAATATCGCGAACAGTACGATTAGATTCAATTAGCAATTGACAGTTAGTCATTAACAATTAAGCGCAAAATCATAAAACCCAGGATATCCAATGGATAACAAAACCACATCACAAGTGAAAAAAAGTCTCGCCAGACGTTATCGCAAGGAAAGAAATTTCCAGCGCTTTGGCTTGATGTCAATCTTATTTGGCTTCGCGGTTGTCGTGATCTTACTCAGCGACATCGCCTATAAAGCGATGCCAGCTTTCAGCCAAAATTGGGTGAAAATTGAGATCCAATACAATCAAAATTGGCTCGGTACCGATGAGGCCAGCACCGCCGCATTAGCCACAGCTGATTATCGTAAAACATTAAAACGTTCGATTTATCAAATGTTTCCAGACGCAGGTAAACGGCGAGAAAAGAAACAGCTATTTAAGTTATTCAGTACTGATGCCGAGTTCACGATTAAAGACGTGCTAGCCAATGAACCAACGCTGTTAGGTCAAAACAAGTCAATTTGGGTATTGTTTGATGATGACGTCGATTCCTATATTAAAGATACTGGTATTACCGGCCAAGCAGGCGGTCGGATCAACGAGAAACAAGCCAGTTGGATCAAAAGCCTTGCCGATAGCGGCAATATCGAATCGCGCTGGAACAGTCATTTTTTAACCAACAGTGATTCGCGTGAACCAGAACTGGCGGGTGTCAAAGGAGCTATAACAGGTACTTTATTAACTATGATGGTGACTATGTTGTTGTCGTTTCCTTTAGGCGTAGCAGCTGCCTTGTATCTGGAAGAGTTTGCGCCAAGAAACCGCTGGACTGACATCATTGAAATCAATATCAATAACCTCGCAGCCGTACCATCGATTGTCTTTGGTTTACTCGGGTTGGCAGTGATCATTAATTTGTTTGGGATGCCGCGCTCAGCACCGCTGGTTGGCGGGATAGTGTTGACTTTAATGACCTTACCTACCATCATCATTGCCAGTCGCGCCGCCATTAAAGCCGTGCCACCTTCGATTAGAGAAGCGGCATTGGGTCTGGGTGCTTCGAATATGCAAGTGACTTTTGGCCATGTATTACCAATGGCAATGCCGGGCATTTTAACCGGAGCCATTATTGGCATGGCACAGGCACTCGGCGAAACCGCCCCACTATTAATGATTGGTATGGTGGCCTTTATTGTTGACGTTCCTGGTAGCATTACTGATGCTGCCACCGTGCTGCCAATCCAGATTTATCTGTGGGCAGACTCTCCGGAACGGGCCTTTATGGCCAAAACGTCCGCCGCCATCTTGGTATTACTGGGCCTGCTCGCCATTATGAATACCAGCGCCGCGCTGTTACGTAAATATTTTGAAAAGAACCGCTAGGAAATCACCATGACTACTTCTGCTAACTTTGCCACCATAGGCCAGCCTGCTGATCAGCTTGTTGCCTCGCCCGTTGATCAAAGCATTGTGATTGATCAAACCGTAGGCAATGTCTACGTTGACGACGCCAAAATGTCGATGCGTAATGTCGACGTATTTTATGCCGACAAACAGGCAATCAAAAATGTCACGCTCGATCTGGCAAGAAACCAGGTGACTGCGCTCATCGGTCCATCAGGCTGTGGTAAATCGACCTTTTTACGCTGCCTCAACCGAATGAACGACACCATCCCGATTTGCCGCGTAACAGGCTCCTTGACCGTAGATGATCAAGATATCTACGCCAAAGAGATGGACCCAGTATTACTCAGAGCCCGAGTCGGTATGGTGTTTCAAAAACCCAATCCGTTTCCTAAATCCATTTATGATAATGTCGCTTATGGCCCTAAAATCCATGGTTTGGCCGCCAACAAGGCCGAGCTTGACGAGATTGTAGTGACCAGTTTGCAAAAAGCCGGTTTGTTTAGCGAGGTTAAAGACCGCCTCGACGCCCCCGGCACTGGTTTATCTGGTGGTCAGCAACAACGGTTATGTATCGCCCGAACAATTGCTGTCAGCCCTGAAGTGATTTTAATGGATGAACCCGCATCAGCATTGGATCCGATTGCTACCGCCGTCATCGAAGAGTTGATTGACGAACTAAAAGAAAAATACACTATCGCGATAGTTACTCACTCAATGCAACAGGCGGCGCGGATCTCACAAACCACCGCTTATTTCCATATGGGTCAGTTGGTCGAAGTCGGGCCAACTGCGCAGATATTTACCAACCCGGACCATAAACTCACCGAAAATTACATCACCGGCCGCTTCGGTTAACAAGGAAACTCCCATGGAAAACGATTTACATTTAAACCAGCATATTTCTCGCCGCTTTAACCAAGAGTTGGAGCAGGCAAGAAATCAGGTATTGAAAATGGGCGGCATGGTCGAAACCCAGGTTGAAAACGGCTTGACGGCGTTGCTTAACCTCGACGTTGAACTGGCCACCGAGGTGATTAAAGCCGACGAACAAATCAATCAGATGGAACGGGAAATAGATGAGAACTGCACCCAAATTCTCGCCCGTCGTCACCCCGCAGCCAGTGATTTACGGCTGATGATCAGTATCATCAAAACCATTACCGATCTGGAAAGAATCGGCGATGAAGCCATTAAATTGGGTAAAAATGCGATTAAACTCACCCAGTCTAACGGTACACCTCGCCAATATGTTGAGCTGAGAAACCTCGGGGAGCGGGTCAAAACCATCCTCAAACAATCCCTCGACGCCTATGCCAGAATGGATGTTGACGATGCCCTGCGGATCATCGAAACCGACCAGATGATCGACGAAGAATTCGATAATATCTCACGCCTATTGATCACCAAAATGATGGAAGACCCGCGTGAAATTAAAAACGCGCTGGCCATCAGCTATTGCGCCAGAGCATTAGAGCGTATTGGTGACCACTCCAAAAATATCTGCGAATTTGTGGTTTATCTGGTCAAAGGTAAAGATATTCGTCACAGCAGTATCGATGAACTCAAACACAAGTTTGGTTAAAGCGATTTTGTAAATCGCGAACAGGTGGTGCGACACTTTGACTTACATGCACCGCCTGCTTCTTGGTCACCCCATCACCATTCCAAAAATCTACCCGCTTAATTAATTGACACCACCAAAACACCAACATCCCTTTAAAATCAATACTCCTAGCAACATTTGCCCCCTGTACCATGACATTTGTTAATAAAGACCCAAATTCTGTGCCAGTTTTACTAATATCAACCACACCATTGATTAATTGATGGTCTAAAATCTACCGTGGGTATAGTTATTGCCTCTTCATGAAGGCCACTAGGCAAGCGCTGAGGCTGTTCCTGCATTTACCTGAACTTTTACCTCGGTGAACTACGAAATAGCTCTATATATAGGAAATTGCCTCCATATTCTGGGGTACAATAGCTACTTTAGGGCATTTTTCAACTAAAACCCTGATACTCCGTAAGTTTCCCCGATTATTAACGCCCAGCTTGGTTTATTTTGCTTGTCTGTATTTCAGGAAGTCGAATGAAAGCCAGGCAATAAACGGCACAACAGCGATTAAAAAGCTGCACAGCGCTTCAATCCGTTTATCAGCATTATGCCTACCCAGTTCGACTTCATCATTACTTGTTGGAGTCAAATATGAGCCATAACAAAAACATAAATTTATTAACCGTACCAGTTGTCGCTAATATCAGTGTTTATCAACACTTGTTGCAGCGTTATCTGGGTCCATTAAAACCACAAAATCTATTACAACAATCCATCATTTACTTATATCCGGATGATCCCGAACAACCGCCAATGGTGCTCAACCCCGGTCAAGATGTACCACTGCACCACCCCGATACGTTGGTTTACCCAATTCTTTATCAACGGCAAAAAATAGGAGAATTGCATTATGCCTGTAAATCCCAAACCAGTAAGACCCAGCTTGCCGGATTAATTAACAGCATTGCACAAAAAATCGGTTTATTGATTAAACGGGAGCAAGCCAGTCAACTTGCCACTTGTTATCTCGGCAAAACCCTAACACTCACCGGCTATAGCGACTCAGCTTTCACCCTTGACCTATTCATAGAAAAATCAGCCAACGCCCGTTGTCCTGTAGTGATCAGAGGTGAATTTGGCAGCGATAAGCTCGCCATCGCCAGTGCGATTCATTACAACAGCCCTAACAAGCATCAGCCGTTTGTTGAAATTAACTGTGCACTAACCACTACCGAAGCGTTTAAGCTCAAGCTGACGAGCTGTTTTAAGCAAGCCCCCGGCGGTTGTGTCTATTTTCATGGCATTGATGAGCTGTCATTTTCACAACAAAGTCTGTTAATAGAACTTTTGGCCGCCAATACTCAACACAGCGTGTCTAAGCACCCACAAATCAACACCACAGATATCCGTCTGCTGCTGTCGACCACTCAGTCATTGGCGAAATTGGTGGAGCACAACACTTTCTCCCGCCAACTGTATGCTGATCTAAACTTCCTTCACTGGCGGATCCCTCAACTCAAAGATCGAGCAGAAGATATTCCGCAAATACTCGAAAAGCAGATCCAACAATACCGCCTCTATCCTGAACAAGACTTCAGTGAGGCGGCCAAATTGGCCTTTTGCCAGTATCATTGGCCAGAAAATGAGCTGGAACTGCAACACACTGTTGCCCGCCTATTATCACTGAGCAATAACAACCCTATTGACCTTGATGAGCTGCAACAGCACGCCCCTGAGTTACTTATCAATCCTTCACCGAAATCCGACAGCTCAGTCAACGACAATCTCTCTTTAAACCTGATCAGCCGTTTAATGAAAAAAGATTATGAAACGCTCAAAGATTTACACCCCGGATTGCAAAAGGCGTTGCGTTATCTCGGCGATAACTACTGTCAAGGCATCACTCTCGGCGAATTGGCCCAGAGCGCCTTTGTCAGTCCTTCACATTTATCTTATTTACTCAAGTTCACCCTTAAACGCAGCTTTAAGCAAATTCTGGCCGAACTGAGAATTGAAAAAGCCAAACAAATATTCGCCAGTACAGTTAACTCGCGCATTACTGATGTTTCGTTGGATGTCGGCTTTGGTGATCTCAGCCACTTTGAAAAAATCTTCAAACGCTACACCCACATGACCCCAAGACAATACAAGAACAGTCACAGACTGCACCCAGGAGCCCGTTCATGAAAGCAAAGCCACAGAAAACAGCGGATCTACAACAATATCATCAAGAGCAGTGGTTAAAGTTGTCACAGGTGGTCCCTAGTGAGACACAGTTGAACAATCAGAACAAAGTT
Source organism: Alteromonadaceae bacterium (assembly GCA_965277695.1). Classification (GTDB taxonomy): domain Bacteria; phylum Pseudomonadota; class Gammaproteobacteria; order Enterobacterales; family Alteromonadaceae; genus JABSOG01. Next base: position 178,968 of record CBDIDQ010000033.1, on the reverse strand, counting down.
GAAATACCCGTTCAGTTCGACGGTTTAATTGCCTGTATCTTGATTGAGCATGAAATAGCAGCAAATAAAAATAACGATAGTTGGAATTGATAGGTAATAGTTTTAGATATTTATTTTAGGTATTATTGATGCGCCACTGCACGGAGAGTTTAGCGGTAGCGCATTATCCATTGCCAGTTAAGCGGCTTCTCCATAAGTAAAAGTCGCCACCGTATGACCATTGTGATCTCGTAATACGCTCGAATCCAAACAATAATTCCATCTCATTCGATTGTTTTTATAATCATAACCTTGGCTGTCGTGATCTTGCTCATTAAGATTAACCCGCAAGTTCTGATTAGGCGCTAACACCGTGCCAAAAGGGAATATATAACACTGATCTTTGCCTGTACTGAGCTGCCAGTTGGCAATGTCAATCCAACTGTTACCAATATTATTGATAACCACATGATCATCCAGCTTTCCCTCATCGGCAAACTCAACCTCGGCAATGACCACCTCAGCATGGGCTTTATCGCCATACAACCAAGATGAAATCACCATGCCTTGACGATTAAACAGCAACGCCTGATCACCTTGATGATCCCACACCGCCCGACGACTGTTAAAACTAAACGCGCCTTTCTTGTGGGTATGAATGCGAATACGAGTATCCGGTTTAATCAGGGTATCATCAGGAAACCGCACATCCTGACCGTTAATGCCGCCTTTTAAGCGCCAACCACTTAAATCGACGATCATTGGCCCGCTATTGATAATATCAATATATTCTTCACTATCAGCGTTGGCAATATCATTACAATTACACTCATACTGCACCCGGCTAATTGATATTTGCCGGGGAGCCAGTAATTCACAACAGCTACGCCACCAGTCATTAAACGGCTTGCCGGGATCAACATTGCCACCAGCGGACCCGTTATCATATAAATTTTTGGCATAACGACTAACGTGCTGCTCCAGTGCACGCCGACTGGCGTCAAAATCAGTAGCAAATTGGACACTGGTTAAGTCATCTGAAAGTTTATTTAGCTTACTATCACCTACAACCCTCACGAAGCCTCCTTATAAAATGTTAAATGCTTGTTTCGCCCGTTGTAAAAAAATGCTGCGACAACCCTGATCATGACAGCTACCCTCAATTTTTCGAATGATACCCGCCAAATCATCTTTATCAGCCAATGTGTTGAGCTGACGGGATTGCCAAAACCAGCCAGCGGCGTTTACTGCTGCCAGCGGATCATCACTGAGCAAATCGGGCAATTGTTGACAATTTAAGTCGATAGAATCAGCGCAATGACGATAATTTTCTCGCCCAGTCAAGCGCAATAACCCCCGACCTCGAAAGCGCCAACCATCGCCACTGGCGATATCGCCATTACCCAATCGATTGGCATACACCACATTAGCAACGGCTTCTGGCTGGTAAGCATAATGCAGCGCTGAATCATCACTATCAAAATACTCAGTAAAAATGACACGCAGCGTTTTTGCACTGTAATACAAGTCGTCTGACAAGCATCTCAGGCTGCTGCTTTGATAAGCCACTTGGGTAATAAAGTGGGCCAAACGCAAAGGCGTATTGATTTGATAACTGCCCAACTCACATCGCAACGCCCCAAGGTAATGTTCAATATCACTATCATGAGCCTCAGGCATGATGATCCGCAGTTGCGCTTTACTCATACCTATATTAATTCCGTTTGTATCACCATTTTGGTCCATCGGCTTATTTCCTCCTGTGTCATGTTCTGTATCATGCCCTGTGTAATGATTTTTCACCCGGGCAACAATGCCACAAGAACAACAGCAAAACTGAGTCGAATTTCCCAATTACCCGGTTAAATTAACGATTAGGTGATCAATAAACCAACAATAAAGCCATAAAATGCCACTAAGAAGCCAACGACAACCAGATTGAAAAGTGCCATTTAAGGAATTATCATTTAGCCAAGCGAAACTTTGCCCTTTGGAAACTTGTAAAAAAATGCCGCTAACATTTAAGCTTTATAGAGGTATTTCAAATACACCATTTGGGTTAGGTCCAAAATTAATAATAAGTGGTAAAAAAATGTTCCCCAACACCACCCGACCGAATGTTCAGAAAAATAATTTCATTTTTTTTAAGCTTTTTTTACCTGTTAAATTTGTCTTTTTTCGGCTTTTTTTAATTGTTGAAAAATGCATCTTAATCATTGATTTATAACAAGTTTTTAATTAATTTAGGTCGGCTTCTAAAAACCCATTTAATTCCCACAAAGCAACTTCGGTCCCATTTATCTTGGCACCCGCTTAAATTAACTGCATTGACATCATCAAAGGGCATACATTAACATGCCTTCAACATTTGTTGCCTAAACCGCACAATGGATAGCATTATGAAAATGAGTTTTTGTAAACTGGATTGAGTAATTGTAACAAGGACAGGATTGGTGAGAGGTCATTTTCTGACCAAGTATAAATAGCAAAATGCGATTGGATTTAGCAATTAGTTAGCTCATTTTTTAACTCAATTATTTTTTTAGGAAATAGTATGAATAATCAAAACCCTAGTTCGAATACAAGAAAAACGTTAAAGACGGTAACCGCAGGCGGCCTTGGCCTTTCTGTTTTAACTTTGGGGCTTTGGTTCGGCGGAGCCGCTCAAGCCATTTCGCCAAAAGTAGATGCTCAACCTGAGGCAAAAATTGCCGCTATAGAGGCTGCTAAGCTAGGTAAATTAAACACCGAGCTAAGAGATACGCTGCAAGTTATGCGCTCTCGTACACATACTTACGATCCGCAAAATATTTTCCGCAACAACTCAGTAGACAGCATGACTCGTTATGCGACTCTAAACAATCATACTTTCCAACCTAATGTTTTTACTGGTCATATCGCTGGTATCAACGAGACGGCTGAATTAACTGGTGGCGATGCCAACACCGTCGGCATAGCACGAATGGTGGCTTTGGATAAACCGGGTGTCACTAACGATCCAAGTGATCCACGTTCACACGTTGGTGTTTACCTTGATGTTTCAGGTTTGAAAACTATTAAAGGTGAAGCGGGTTGGTACGAAATGACCCTAATGTATACCACTAGAATTCCACCAATCGCCGAAGCCCGTCCTGATGGCCATGCCAAGTTTGGTTTCATGACGCCAGAAGATCACGCTATCATGGCTGCTCAAGGTGAAGGTTACAACGCCACGCCAGGTCACGTATTCACTAAAGGTGGTGTTGCACCACGTTACCCAGCTCCGGGTGATGAATGGCCGTATGACGTAAACAACCTTGTTACTTTCCCAGTAACAGCGGGTACGTTTAACGCTTTACAAATGGATGATGCGCATCACTTCTTTGAATTCCGTCCAGAAACCAACATGGTATTTCCACATCAGGAATTCCCATTTGCCGGTGGTGTTCCAGCACTTCATCCACCAGAAGGTTCATATGCTGCGGGTACTTTAGGTCACTTCTTGTCAATCGTACCAGGTTCTGGTCCTTTGGGCATCAATGACAATGACCCACATGTATATGGTGACAACCCAGATGACCCACGTGATCCGGATCGTTTCACCGCTGTTGCTCTAGACGAGAAAGAATTCCGCCTACGTTCAGTACCAAGTGGTCTGACAGAAGAGATTCACCGTGATGTATTCATCCGTCGTGCTTCTTTCCACCCGGAAGAGAACAACCTTGAGCGTCGTTTATACTTGGCACTAGCTTATGAATATGCACTGATTGATACTAATGACGATGGTGTATTGTCTTTTGACGAGCTAGATATCAACGGCACTTCTGATGGCGGTCAGTCAAACGAACGTTTGTACTTCCCAATCACCGAGTTTGACCGTTTGATCGTTCAACGTGAAATCAATGATGGTTTAGTTGTGCCACGTTTCGCCAACAGTCAACGTGCTTGGGTCATCAACGGTGATATCAAAGACATGACTGGTAAACGTATACGTGATACTTTGTTAGAAATATCTGAGTCTAATTAATCGTTAACTCTTCATTATTAACTCTTAATTAACTCTTAATTATTAGAAAGCCCGGCACTGTCCGGGTTTTTTTGTCTTTGATACACCGCAATGGCAACAAAACAAAACCCCCCCAAACTCGGCTAAACCGCCACCCAGCCAAAATAACTAAACCCGGTTAAAACATCGCCAATTACGTCCCCTTAATAATTCAGTCCGAATGTTCAGAAAAATAATAATGACAATTTCTTGTTTTTTTTTCACCTTTGTATGTGCATCATTTAAGCGTTTCTGAATTCAAATTTAAATCACTGTTATAATTGATTTTACTGAGTTTTTTAATCCATATGGCGTATAGGTTTTTTGCTTGAGTTCCCGTTCAGCCGTTATAAAACAATGCTTCAAGGTACAATTTTTAAATGCAAAACATTGACAAGATCTGAAATCATAAACTAACCTTTTTTTTACGTTTGTGTCTTAAACAGGCATTGCGTATCCGTCTGCCGAAATAAATAATACCAGCGAAATTAGAGTGGTTTTAACAAGGATAGAGAGGGGTTGTTATTCATTTTTACAACGGATAAAGCAAAAAATAGTAAAAATCGGTTTGAGTTAACTTGATTTTGATTGACGAGGTAAAACGCGAATTAGCGACCCATCAGTTAAGCGAAGAAATCAGGCAAACTCACTTTTTCACTCAAATATTGCAGGAATACATATGAACACTCAGAATCCCAACTCAGCGACCAGCAAGACATTAAAAGGTGTCATGCTCGGTGGTGTAGGACTTTCTGTTTTGACCCTGGGACTTTGGTTTGGTGGTGCTACACAGGCAATTTCAAAACCAGGTGCGCAAACAGAAAGCGCAAAATTAACCAAGGGCGAAGCAAAAGCCGCTAAATTAGGCAAATTAAACACAGAAATGAGGGAAACATTACAGACTATGCGTAGTCGCCCGCATACTTATGACCCTCAAGATATTTATGAAAACAACGCAGTCGAATCCGTTTTCCGCTATGCTGTATTGGATAACAATAATTTTCAACCTAATATATTTACTCGAAACATTCCCGGCATCAATGAAAATTCAGAACTGACTGCCGCTGATGCCAACACTGTTGGTTTAGCCCGAATGGTGGTGTTAGACAAGCCTGGTGTCACCAGCGATCCGAATGATCCGCGCTCGCATATTGGTGTTTATCTAGATGTTGCTGGTCTGCGTAATGCTAAAAGTGAAGCTGGCTGGTATGAAATGACATTAATGTATACCACCAAAATCCCACCAACCGCACCGGCTCGTCCAAATGGTCACGCTCAGTATGGTACCATAACGCCTGAAGATGCAGCCATTTTAGCCGCACAAGGCACCGGTTATAACGCCGTTGCTGGCCATGTATTCACTAAAGGTGGGGTTGACCCTCGTTATCCGGGACCTAATGATGTTTGGCCAAATGATGTTAACAACTTGGTGACCTTCCCGTTAACTTCTGGTACCTTCAACTCGATGCAAATGACAGATGCGCATCACTTCTTTGAACTCAGACCAGAAACCAACATGGTATTCCCTCACCAGGAGTTTCCTTTCGCTGGTGGGGTACCAGCGCTTCATCCGCCTTTAGGTTCATATGACGCTGGCGTTTTGGGTCATTACCACTCAATCGTGCCAGGCTCAGGACCTTTGGGCAAAACGGATAATGATCCAAAAATTTATGGTGATAATCCGGATGATCCACGTGATACCGACCGCTTTGACACCATTGACATGAAAGAGTTGGAGTTCCGTCTACGCTCTGTGCCTAGTGGTTTAACCGAAGAAATTCACCGTGATGTATTTATGCGTCGAGCTTCTTTCCACCCTGAAGAAAACAACCTGCAAACTCGCTTGTATCTGTCGCTACCTTATGAGTATTCATTGATTGATACCAACGACGATGACGTATTGTCATTTGAAGAGTTAGATATCAATGGCACCTCAGACGGCGGTCAGTCAAACGAACGTTTGTACTTCCCTGCCACTGTGTTTGATCGCGTTATCATTCAACGTGAAATCAATGATGGTCTGATTGTGCCGCGCTTTGCTAACAGTCAGCGTGCTTGGGTAATTAACGGCAATTGGAAAAACATGGACGGCGAACGTATCCGTGACCTGCAACTAGCAGAATCAGAAGCAGGTAAATAACCGCCAACACTGAACACCCTAAAACAATGTAACCAAGGAAGGTTACATTTACACTCTCTTTCCCTTCTCGAAGTTAGACAAAACCTTCATTCTACGGTATTTTAAGCCCTCAATTTCTGAGGAGCCTGCATATGAAATCCGCTTTACCCTTAATCATTTTTTGTCTATTTTTTAGCGCACTAGTCACTGCTAGTGATAACAACATGCTTACCGCTAAAAGGTCTGTTAGCAATGCCGTTAAAAAGCTCTATATTAGCAATGCCGAAAACACCGCCAAAATCACCTACATCCGTACCAATCAACCTGCGGGTCTGACTCAGGTTAAAGTGTATCTCGATAAACAGGATGTCAATCCCAGTCACAGCCACAAGATTTTTCTTGATGACGGCATGATTGATGCCAATATCTATAAAAACCGCCTCACGTTGATTTTAAGGCATCAAAAAACAGATAACCTGCTAATACTCGATAAAGACAGCGGTGAGGTAATTGACTACTTTAAGACCACTCACGCGGCGATTTCGCCCAGTGGCCGTTTCATTGTTTATAAACACTGGACTTACCGCAATGAAAAATCTAAACATGGTACGCCAGCGGGGGTTTCACTGGTTTATGACGTCACCAAGTCTGCCAAAGATAATCGTACCCTCAACCATCAAAAATGGTTACGTCGCTCACGGGTGACATTAGCCAAACAATCGAAGAATGCCGGTCTGCCAGTGTATCCTTTGGGTGATCACAATAAAGACGATTATGGTTGGATTAACCCGACCGCAACAAAAACCTCAGAAAATGTCGCTGTTCAGGGCAGCTATTATTGGTATCAAGAGGATGCGTTTATTTTTGCCACGGTAGCAACAGCCACCAGTACCCAATTGGTTGATGTGGTTTATGATGAGAAAAAACAACAATTTATCGCCAAGGGATATAAGTTGTCACATAACAATTTTGGCCTATCCACAGGCCAGTCCGCATTGCCTGCAATTAAGCATATTGACAAGGTTGGTGATCGAGTTAAGTTATTCACTGATAGCGTTACCATTCGACTGGATAACCTCAAGCAGCTGGCGCAATTTAATTAACACGGCTCATACAACAAAAGCGCGACAGTTGTCGCGCCTTTGTGTTTGGTTTTTATTAAGTACACAGTGGGTAGGGTTCGCAGGGCACAATTAATACCTTGATTAATGCCTTCTGCCTGTCGGTTTTTTTATCAGTAGCAAGCGTTGATTTTTTAGTTGTTGACGCTTTTGTGGTTTTTACTGTCCAATGCTCGGTAGCTATAGTTGTAAACGGAAGCACCATAGCAACAACGATAATCAGTTGTTTGAGTTTCATACAAATGTCCTGGGTAAATTAAAACTTAAAAAGAAAATGGAGCTGCAATTCATCCAGAATGCAGCTCCCTTCTGACGCTCGCTGGATGAGTTAATACAGCAGCATCAATCAGCAGGTTGGTTGCGCTGCTGACCCGACAAAATATGAAAGAATTGATTCGCAAAATGAAATTGCATTGGATAGCTTTAAATATACCCGCATAGGATCGCCTAATATCATTGATGATATTATGCTATGTTTTTGAAATATAAGGATTTTATAAAAACAGTAGATCGTAGGTTAATTTGCGTTTTGCTACGTTGAAGTAAAATCGGTAGGATTTAAAAGGCGTTTTCTAACGGACAATATTGCCAACGACAATATCTGTGTGACCGAGTGCTTCGGCAATATAGAACAATTGATCTTGGTAAATCGAAAAAACACCATATAAGTGATCGGGCATCACCGTTAATTGGCCAGATGACAAATCAACGTTAACCATCTTCCCTTCTCGACCAGCAACATATAGATGAGTATCTGACAAACCAAAACCTTCTGGCGTGGTGGGAGACACATCTTCGCTGATCACTTCGTCACTATTTCGGGTCAGTAAGTAGACACCCGGTTTATCCGCTGGCACATAAATAATCCCCAACTGATGGTAAACCGCAAACTTAGATTTTTTCAACCGGATATGAGTTGGCTCAATTTCCTTGCTGGTGGCGTAACTCGCCAAATCATATTCAATCACTGTCGGTCCGTCGTCGCCCACCAGGTCTGACAATAACAGTCGCTTGCCATTGGCTGAAAAATCAGGATAAGACAGCAACTCAAAACGCTTCACTTCAGTCAGCCCTCGCTGATTTCTTTTATACAAAGTAGTACCATCAGTGAAGTTAATTGCCAGCCACTTTTTATCCGTGGAGCTGGCAAAATTAACGATTTTTTGATTAATATTAAAATCCGTCAATTGCTGACGAACATTGTTTTGATAAGCATAAATCTGATTGATGCCCGATTCTCTTGAAGTCACTAATACTTCATCTTTACTGGCTTTAGGCAATCTTAATTTAAAGGTCGATGAAATGATTTCAGCATCAATTCCGGTGCTAAGGGATAAAGTACGAATACGGCTTTGATAATATTCACCAGCAACAAACGCCACTTTGGTTTGACTGCTATTAACCACCGGTGAATCAATTGGATTTAATGGGTCCGAGTACACCCGGTTAACCACTTGAGGATCGGCCAACGACAAGGTTTTAAGCTGATTATCTAAATCTTTAAATAACAGGCTATCGCCCAAAATAGCGATGCTCCTGAGTGAATCGACAATAGTGGTGATTTTAGTTTTGACCTTATCTTGACTGAAACGATAAATATTAGTCTTTGACCATTCTTCACCATCAAGCACATAAAGCGCCGCAGAATTCGGGTCATAAATCATGTAATAGTAACCGACACCATAATATTGCGGATCATCAATTGCCAGATAAACTGATTGGTCGCCGTTGCCCAAATCCACTTGATAAATCCCTGACAGCCCGGTTTGTGGCATCTTGTCAGTGAACAGCAAGCGATCTTCTGTCAGCCATTCGATACTCGACAGATAACCACTGGTACTACACTGGGCAACTTTAGTTTCTGATCCGACTTTATTGTGATCTTGATCCAATCTCAACAGACGAATTTCGCATTCGCCTTGTACTGTCCGGCGTTGATAAGCCAGTTGTCTGCCGGACGGAGAAAATGCCGGAGATTGATCGAAGTGTCCGCTGGTCAACGCCCGATAATTAATATCTGAATCGACTTTAAGATAGATTTTAGCGTTGTCGTTGTTGGTTTGGTACGAAAAAGCAATAGCATCGGCACTGGGAGAATAACGGGGGGCAATAGAAACCCCAGTCAACTTTTGCAACTGCACCACGTTGCTCAGAGTAATGGGTGGTTTGGTTACCACCACATAAATCGCCACAAACACCGCTGCTGTCAGCAACGCAGACAGGCCACTATGTTTGATGATTTTAAACCACTTTTGTCGCCATTGACGTTCTGCTTCGTGGCGTAATGCTTCAATTCGCTGTTCTTCATTATCAATAAATTCAGCACTGCAACTGACTTTGTAACCTTGTCCGCCTTGAGTTTCGAGCCAGCGATTATCTAATCCGAGTTGCTCTAAACGTTTGCGAATTCTTGAAACATGAGTGATCGCTTGGCTTTTTTTATTAGTGTAATCATCATTGACTGGCCCTTCGCCCCACAAATAAACCGCAATGGCGTCGGCTTTGATACTATCTTGTTGATTATCGAGAATGAATTGCAGGGTTTGTGCTTCGCGACGTTGCAGCGGCAGGGTTTCCTCTCCAACTTGGAGAAATTGTTGTGACTGGTTAAAATAGAACTTCACTTTACCGTCAATAAGGTAATAAGCACCCGAACTCAATTAACCATTCCTTTTATCCCTGATTGCATCGGCCTGATTGACAGAGCCGATTTTAATTACGCTATGAACACTAGTATAATAATATCAAGATCTTATTCAAGCAGAAGCGCACTTTTGAATTCTCAGTTAATTACACAATTTGAGCAAACTATCACTGCCGCCAAGAGTTGTCGGTTATGTCAGGATTTTCTCGAACCCAATCCCGTTTTTACCATAAAATCAACCGCTAAACTGCTGATCATCGGCCAAGCACCGGGCAGCAAAGTACATAAAACCAATATCCCGTGGAATGACCCTAGCGGTGATCGATTAAGAAATTGGTTAACCGTCAATCGGGAGCAATTTTACCACTCCCCAGATATTGCCATTTTGCCAGCGGGATTATGTTACCCGGGCAAAGGCAAAAGCGGTGATTTACCGCCGCCGAAAATTTGCGCCCAAACCTGGCATGAGAAACTATTGGCACTGATGCCCGATGTTCAACTGACCCTGTTAATTGGCCAATATGCACAAAACCTCTATCTGGCAAAAAGCAAAAAAAGAACCTTAACAGACACGGTTAAAGCTTTTGATAACTATCTGCCCCAAGGTTACTTTCCGCTGCCCCACCCTTCGCCGCGCAATGGTATTTGGCTGGCGCGTAATAAATGGTTCGATGCCGAAGTGGTGCCTGCGTTACAGACGGTTGTTCGAGATTTTTTGTGAAGCTATCTCACTACCGTTATATCCGCCGATGGGCTTTCAGGGTCATTGGAGCGCTTCGTTCTTTAAAATCAAAAGCATTTTGACCACGGAGGCGAAGCGGAACCGAGCACATACTTGCTGCTCGCAGTTCGCTGAGGTGAGTACAGGATGTACGATGTTGCAGGGCTTCATGGATGAAAGTGTGCCATAAACTAGGATAGTATTGTCTGGTGTTGTCTTCTAAGGCGATGGGCTTTCAGGGTCATTGGAGCGCTTCGTTCTTTAAAATCAAAAGCATTTTGACCACGGAGGCGAAGCGGAACCGAGCACATACTTGCTGCTCGCAGTTCGCTGAGGTGAGTACAGGATGTACGATGTTGCAGGGCTTCATGGATGAAAGTGTGCCATAAACTAGGATAGTATTGTCTGGTGTTGTCTTCTAAGGCTATGGGCTTTCAGGGTCATTGGAGCGCTTCGTTCTTTAAAATCAAAAGCATTTTGACCACGGAGGCGAAGCGGAACCGAGCACATACTTGCTGCTCGCAGTTCGCTGAGGTGAGTACAGGATGTACGATGTTGCAGGGCTTCATGGATGAAAGTGTGCCATAAACTAGGATAGTATTGTCTGGTGTTGTCTTCTAACTCGCATTCAGCAGGACGAATCAGCCACAAAACATAAAACCGAATAAAGGTTTACAGTTCAGTGTTGTCGCAGACAACGAGTGTCCCTGCCAATTTACACGCACCCACGGAGAATTCTACCGAGCGGCTTGCGCTAGCATAGTCAAAATGAACGGGGGAAATCTGTTCCCTGTTATGTTTCTACGTCATAAATTGAACAGGCTGTGGGACCAAACAAACGAATGATTTTTTCTCTGACTTCGGTCTTACCTGTCACACAGTTGCCTATACCCGTCACGTCGACGGTGTGTATGCCTTGCATCATCTGAAATACCCAGCGCAGTGTGACCCTTGGCACTTCTTTCTTTTTTTGATTCGGTAACGTCACATCTTGCCTGAGCATTTCTTCTCGCAGTTGATATTCATTGGTGTTGTAAACCATCAGGCTAAGCGTCATCACCATCATTAGCGCATCAATCCGACTTGGCGTTTTCAAATAGATGTTATCTAGGTGGAATTCATCCGATTTGATAAAGCGAAAGCCCCGTTCAACGTTTTGCTGCTCTTTATACGTTGATAACATTGCCTCAGCGGTGAGTCCCGTATTATCAATATCATTGGTTGCCAAAATGAAACGCCCCAACTGATGACGCGCGGTTGTCTGCTTATTTTCATCATCACTGAGCTGGCCATTGAGTCTGTATTCAATATAATCTGGCACGACATCTTTCGCTGGCTTACCGCGCTTGTTGTAACGTTCAGACGCTATTACGGTAAATGTAACCTGATGATGTTTAAGCGACTTTGCCCATTTCTGGCCTGCTTTTAACGCATCTTTTTGACACGTAAAGACTTCTTTACTTAATGTCTTTAAGTCCTTTTCCGCTTTTTCCTGCGCCTTATCAACTCGTCTGTTAAAACTGATGCATTCTTTTTTATAGGCTTGTTCTGAGTAGAACAGTGACCAGACTTGGCCAGGTTCTTGGTTTTTATAAATGGCCGCTTTATAACCATTACCCAAGGGTTGCCACGTGACCGCTTCATCCGGCTGTTTGACCAGTATCTGGGCTTTCTGGACAGTCTGGGGGACTCGGGTTAACCAGCCTATGTCGGTATCTTGCAGTTTCTCTTTAGCATAAAGTGCTGAATCAGCCACCCATAAAAAATCGTCAGTTGATTGAACGGCATTTTTAAACGATTCAAACTGCGCAATGCTGTCGTGGAAGTTGGCTTTATCACTGCTATTACCCGATAACCCTTCAAACCATAGCGGCATAGATGACGGACCGGTGACAGTTAACGACATCACGACTTGTTTCAAGTCATGGCGATGGGCTTTAGAATGGCCTAATGCAGGCACTGGCATATTCTCCATGCCTTGTTGTTCAGCTAATGCAACAGCTTCAGTAAACTCGCCCTGTAGCAGCAGCGTGGTGGTATCAAGGTGCAGGGACTTACCCAACAGGCCCCGTTCTTTGCCGACTTCAAAGGCCATTTCGGCAAATAACCGGGTTGTGCCGTACGCAAACAGCGCATCCAGTGTACGCCCTAGCGCATAGTCATTGAGATACTCAGGCAAGACGCCATCACCCAATAAGCGCTCAACGTCTTTGCCTTCAAAAAATCGGGTGTCAGGTAAAGTGGACTGGTGGTGTAACCGAGGCCATTGATGATCATGGCCTTAATGCGCTGGCCATGGGTGACCTTAACGCCACTGTCTTCGTCCAGTGGCAGGCGTTCATCAATCCGCTCAACCAGTTTTAACCCATCCACCGCAGCAGCCACTAACCCAAGGTGGGTCAGCGATTTGACGACTGGCGGCGCTGGTGCTACTGGGCGGATTTTCACGATGTGCTCTCAACCAAAAATTTGGCCGACAGTATGCCATAGGTATCTGGGTATGGCCTTGATCTATTGCCACTAACTGGAGTGATCTATCCGCCATTGATCAATGGCAAATGTCTTACACTGATTTTTATCCAAATATCGGTTTTATTTAAATCGCGTGTTTCTGATAAATGGTGCTGAATGCGAGTTCTAAGGCGATGGGCTTTTCAGGGTCATTGGAGCGCTTCGTTCTTTAAAATCAAAAGCATTTTGACCACGGAGGCACGGAGGTACGGAGAAGGTCAAAAACAAAAATGTTGTTTTAAAGTCTTTTGATTTTGACTTTGCTTTTTCTCCGTGTACCTCCGTGTCTCCGTGTCTCCGTGATAGTCTTTTAAAGAATAGGACGACAAACCCGTGGGCAAACAAGCTTTACAAAGAGCGGCTATCGTTGGCTTTTAACAACAAGCTTTTGCTTTCTTTTTGAAACGCATCGGCATATTCACCAAACCAATCAGACACCTGATTGAAGGCGCTGATAAAACCCTGCTTATCCTTGTTTTCAAGGGAGTTAACAGCGGCTTCATAGGTGCTGATATAGCGTTTTAATAACGGAATGGCTTGTTCTGAGGAATAAATGATATCAGCATACAGTTGCGCATCCTGAGCAAACAAACGACCGACCATTGCCAGTTCCAGCCGATAAATTGGTGAACTGAAGGCCAGTAGCTGATCTAAATTAGGATTCTCTTTTTGCAAATTCTGACCATAAACGAAACTCGAAAAGTGACGCATGATTTGGATCATCTGCATCGCTTTATCATGGTCTTGCGGGCTTGAACTGTAAGTAATACAACCCCAAATTTTGATTTGTGCCAGCAACCATTGATAGGCAGCTGACTCGCGACCATCACACACCACCACAATCTGTTTGACAAAGGAACTATCCGGGCCAAACATCGGATGAAGACCAACCACTGGCCCCTGATGTTTTGCCATCATTGCGGTTAATGGTTCGGTTTTCACACTGGTGATATCCATCAATACACAGTCTTGTGGCAGTGGCGGTAAGGCTTTAATTACCTGAACCGTAACATTGATTGGCACCGCAATCACCACCAGCCCAGCATCAGCCACAGCAGCGGGTGCTTGTTGCCAATCGTCTTTTTCAATGATAGTTACATGATAATCTGACAACAGAAACATATTAACAAACACTTTACCCAGCGCACCATTACCACCAAAAACAACCACCTTATTATTGTGTTTATTAGCACAATGATATTGCTGGTGCTGACTTTTGTAGGACTCTCGCATAATACGGCGCAACAAGTCCTCGACTAGCTCAGGGCAAACGCCCAGCTGTTGAGCCTGCTCACGACGGTCTGTTAATAACGCATCCTCTCGTTCAGGAACATAAACTGGCACCCCTACTTGGCTTTTATATTGGCCAACTTTGCGGGTAACTTCGCCCCGTTGCGCCAGCAGCTCGACCAGCTGGCTATCAAGCGCATCTATTTGATTGCGCAGTTGATTTATATCAATCTTTGTCATCGTCTTCCCTTGAAGCACTGGCTTAAACGTAATAGAGTTAGTTTACGCAGCCAAGGGCGGGAAAACTACTGTGAAACTCTTTTTATCTTGTTATGGGTTATAACCGAATCATTGATTAATCATGGTGTAGGTAATCCATTTGCAGTTTGCTAAAAAGAAAAAATTACTGCTACTATTAGTGCTATCTTCCACGCCAAAAAAAGCTGGTCTAGCCATATCCTGATGAGTCAGAATCAAACCCCCTTTAACGTCATGATAGTCGACGACAATCCGGTCACCATGGATTTGTTATGTCATTACCTCAGTGAACACAATCACAATCTTGCCCAAGCCGACAGTGGTGAAGCCGCATTGGCATTAGTTGATGAATTTAAACCTGATTTAATTTTGCTAGATGTGATGATGCCGGGCATTGACGGTTATGAAACTTGCCGACGGTTAAAAAGCGATATTAAAACCGCCAACATTCCGGTCATATTCGTCACAGCCAAGATAGAATCCGAAGATATTGCCCAAGGTTTTTCGGTTGGCGCATCAGATTACATTGCCAAACCCATCCATCAAGCCGAAGTGCTGGCCCGGGTCGCCAACCAAAAAAGACTAGCCCAACAATCGAAAATTAAACGTGACTTGGTATTAAAATCACAAAAAATGTCGGCACTCGGTGGCTTTGTCAGCAGCATCGCCCACGAAATATCAACTCCGTTAGGCACCTTAAATACCGCCCTAAGCTATACCATTGATGAGGCTCAGTCACTACAACAGTCGTTTGAAAACAAAACCTTAAAACCGGCCAAACTCAACAGTTTTTTACAAAACCTCAAAGAAGCCTTACATATTTCCCAAACCAATATTGAAAGCGCTTCGCGAATATTACACAGCTTCCAACTGGTCGCAGTTGATCAGTGTCGTTACACCGTGTCTCAATTCAACTTGCACGAATATATCGATAACATCCTGTTAAGCCTCAAACCCGAGCTAAAAAGAACCAGCCATAAAGTCCACACCAATATTCCAGCTGAAATCGAAATCAATAGTTATCCCGGTGCGCTGTCACAAATTGTCACCAATTTGGTTAATAATTCTTTATTTCATGGTTATGCCGATGGGAATTACGGCAATCTGTCGCTATCAGCCACAGAAACTAATGGTTGGACAGAGCTGCATTATCAAGATGATGGTAAAGGAATGAGTGCTGAGGTGCTAGAAAAGGTGTTTGAACCCTACTACACCACCAGCGCCGATAAAGGCGGTAGTGGCTTGGGTATGGGCATTATTCAACGCCTAGTAGAACATGATCTTGAAGGTTCAATTACCGTATCGAGTGAGCCCGGGCAAGGCGTTGAAGTGGTTATTCGCTTCCCTTCACGAAAAGCGACTAACAGCTAACAATTAACAGCAAAATCAAAAACCATTGTAACTATTCAACTTGTGGATAATTAAACCTTAGGAATAAACATTGTGAATGCCTTAGGGGTTCGACGGGCTTTTCAAGTCACTGGAGCGCTTCGTTCTTAAAAAAATAAAAAATTGACCACGGAGATACGGAGATACGGAGAAAAAAGCCCAAAACCATGATTTTAACTGTTTTGCTTTTGACCTTCTCCGTGCCCCCGTGTCTCCGTGGTGAGTGCTTTTGATTGTAAAGAACAAAGCGCTCCAAAAACCAGAAAAGCCCACCGACCTTAATGGCAATCAAACCAAAATAGCTTCTGTGGTATAAAATTAAGCGGCTTCGCCGAAGCGTTGATCTAAGTACTTGATGATATCTTTAGATTCATATAACCAAGTGACTTTATCGCCCTCTTGGGTTCTCAGGCAAGGAACCTTAATTGCGCCACCCTGTTCAGCCAGCTCTTGGCGAAATTGCGGATTATTCTTGGCGTCACGCAAATCCAAATCAAGGTTCAAACGATGGGTTTCGCGGCGTACTTTGACACAAAATGGACAAGCCTGAAATTGATACAATGCCATATCCTGCAATTGCTCATCAACAACCTGTTGCTGATCATCACTTCTGACCATTTTTTTTGGTCGCGTAATAAAGTTAATAAAAATAATCAGTTGACCCAATCCGTTGCGGATAAGTTTAATTAATAAGGCTTTCATTGCAATCACACCCTGAGAAAGTTAAAAAATGGTCGCGAAGTATACACTAAAGGCGCAGCAAAAGGCAGATCAAATCAGAAAATAGCGGTAGCGTTGCCCATTTTGCAGGTGATACAGCGTCCTTATAGGATTAAATCGACTATAATAATGCAAACTCCCATCAACTTGATTTAAAACCAATGATGAATGCATTAAAACCCGGCAATATCGCCATTAGCTTGTTTTTGCTCGGCATTATTGCCAGCTTGTACGTGTTTAACAATATCCAGCCGCAATGGCGCGAACAAGCCTTATCGTTTAACGTCTATCAAAATGATGACGGCAAACTGGCCTACACCTACAAAGGCAAAGAATTGCTGGTACCGCAGCCCGTACCTTATGAGCAATCACCACTGAGTCAACCCGCCCTTGACCGTTTAGCTTTATCAGATGAAGGTAAACCTAGCATTAATGACCAGTGGGTGGTCAAAACAGTCAATGACGAAGTTCAATATCTCCAGCTAAAACTCAAATTTCATTTTGGCATCTGGTCCTTACTGCCCGCTTTTGTCGCGATTGCCTTATGCCTGTTAACCAAAGAGCCTATCACTGCCCTGCTCGGCGGCATTGTCACCGCTTCTTTGATGCTTGGTCGATTTAACCTCACTGACGATGTACTAGTGCCCAGTTTGGCTAGCACCAGTGCGGCGGGATTATTACTGCTGTATTTATGGTTGCTCGGCGGCTTGATGGGCATTTGGACCCGTACCGGTGCGGCCCAAGCCTTTGCAGAGTTCATGACTTTGCACTTTGTTCGTGGCCCTCGCAGCGCCAAATTAGTGGCTTGGAGCCTCGGCGTAGTGTTCTTTCAAGGGGGCACTGTCAGCACCGTATTGGTGGGTACAACCGTCAGACCACTGGCTGACAAAGAAGGCGTTAGCCATGAAGAAATGAGTTATATTGTCGACTCAACCGCCTCCCCTATTGCCTCATTATTAGCCTTTAACGCTTGGCCTGCGTATATCCAAGCATTGATTTTTGTTCCGGGAGTCGCCGTGTTGGCCACCGAAGCCGACCGTTTGAGCTTCTTTTTCAGTGCTATTCCATTAAGTTTTTATGGCCTATTTGCCGTCATTGGCACCTTGTTATTGAGTCTGGATATCACTCGTTTTTCTGGCAAAGGCATAAGAGACGCCATGGCCCGCTCCCGCAGCACAGGTCAACTAGACAGACCCGGAGCCCAACCGTTGAGCACTCAGGACCAGCAAAGTAGCCGCGTACCTGATGGATACAAACCCCACGTTGCCGAGTTTTTTCTGCCATTGTTATTGCTGATTAGCATCGCCGTTGGCACCTTTATTTTATTTGGCTCACCGAATGTCAATTGGGCGTTTGGTGCAGCGTTGTTGCTCTCAGCACTAATCGCCTCATTCAAAGGCATGAGATTAAATCAACTGATGGAAGGCATTGGCGATGGGCTTAAAAGCGTGGTGATGGCGTCAGTGATTTTAATGCTGGCGATCACCATCGGCACACTGAGCAAAGAAATTGGCGGCGGTATCTTCTTGGTTGAACAGCTCGGCGAGCAAATTCCGTATTGGTTGCTGCCACTGTTTTTACAGCTGCTAACCATGGTGATTGCCTTTTCAACTGGCACCAGCTGGGGCACCTATGCCATCGCCTTTCCACTAGCCATGCCGCTGGCGTGGGCCGTAGGTCAAGCTCAGGGATTAGAAAACCCGGTGTTATATCTGTCCGTTTGTTTCGCCACCGTACTCAATGGCAGCGTTTATGGCGATCAATGTTCGCCCATCTCCGACACCACCATTTTAAGCGCAATGACCACAGGTGCTGACTTGATGGATCATGTAAAAACTCAGTTGGTACCAGCGACCATAGCCGCTAGTATTGCCGCTTTGTTGTGGATGTTGACGGTGGTATTTTTTGCTTGAGCAGTCTTATGCCGTTTCAAACTCATAACTGGTAGCGGTGATGGTGTATTGATTGGGTTCTTCAATTTCAGCGTTGCGGGGATCAAACAAAACATAGTTTTTACCAGTGCCGAAGGAGCTATTGAAGATCAAACCATCGAATTTGCCGATGGATTTAATAAACTCGCATAAAAACTGGCTTGGAATATATTCAAGATCCGAGTTGTCAGGCAAAATGGATTGCGACAATTCACCCGACAGATTTTCTAAAAACGCTAAATAAGTAAAAAATTGTTGATGTCTGTTTTCAGCGACCTCTGTGACAGACACACTACGACGAGGTTCGGATAAATTAAGAAAAACCACGTCTGCTGTCAGGGTAACTGCTGATACGCAAACTCCGCTGCCCTTTGCTGGCCTTACTTCTGCAATACAGGTCTCAAGATTTTCCGCCAAATATAAGTAAGCAATGCCTCTTGGGTTCGCTCTGCCAGCAGACGCCAGATTATTCGGTGGTGCGCCCATTTTGTCTTTATTTAACCGTTGTTCGGCAATTCTAGCTCTGAAAAACGGTTCACCATCATCTTTTAACACTGGCAAGCTAATTTGTTCTAAAAGCGCATAAAAAATATCGAGATCGCCACTGGATTCTGTTGCTGCCACACCAAATAGAGACGAATATATCGAGTGCTTTGGAAAAAAACGATTTTGATGTTTTAGCTCAACCTTAAGTTCATTCCAGGCGGTAAGGTGTGCTTGTGTTTCGTATTTGAATTTATAGTTTTTTGAAGCCTTGTTTTGACCGATAATTTGAGCCAATAAAGCGTGTTGATTAGTCACTGCATCGCTAATGATCTGACATGAATCATTTAGCACATCAACTAAAGAGTCACCGTTTTCACTCTCTTCAAATGAGTATAATAAAAACTCAAAATCATCCGCCAGTATTTGAGGGTCGACACAACAAGCATCTTGTGTTTTACAGAAACTACAACGCCCGAATGTCGACTCAGCTTTAATTTTGTTTTTTAGCCCGATGTCATCAAAACAGTTCATGCAACACTTTGCCATCAGCTATGCTCCGACAGATAGTGACAGATAGTTTCTATATGATGTTGAACGGATAATTTTTTCACCACCCCTAGGCCGGGAAAATGATTTTCAGCCTCAAGTGCTAAAAAGCCAGCTAACCCGCTTGATGGATAAAACTTATCGGGAGAATCCTGATGGCATTTAATCAATTGATTTAAAGCGTCGCCAAACTTGTCGCCAGGACCTGATGGTGAACCGTCGTCATAAGACAAAAAATGCTCGACATACATTGAGTCATCCTCTTCTGAATCGATATAAGACAGGTGTATCGCGACAACGTAAGCTGGCCCGCCACTTTCTGTGTAAGCTTCGCCAGTGATGGTATAGTCGCCAAACCCATGAATATCATCATCTTCGATAAAATCAACATGAGCATAACTAAAGTCAGAGCGTTTTTTATAGTCACTATTTCTACTCTTTTTTTGAAACCCATCTTCAATATGGACAATATTATGAGTCAAATCTTTCAGAAGCCTTTCTCTGTATTTTCCTTTGATTAGAATTGTTTCTGCATCCTCTAGAATACTTAAATGTTGCTTTTTTAACCCATCATCAACAAATACGGCAAATTCATCGGGCAGCTCATCAATGATGTCGTTGAGTTCATCAACAGGGAACTCTTTGGTTGCTACACATGGAATAAAATCAATGTCAGATGCTTGTAGCTGTATTTCATTTAAGAAATCCAGCGGCTCTGCTGAAGAGAACTCACCTAATGTCGGATTAATGATAACGATGGGGGTTATGTGGTGTTGGTTTAATATATCGATGGTTTTAATCAGGGGAGAAATATTGAGTCTAACAGGCTCTATTACTGGACAAAATACCTCAGGAGTAAGGCGGTTGGCAAGTGTTCTTAAGGCGATAAGTTCAAACTGCTTTGCTCTGAGCACAGGGTAATACATTTTCTCTCCCGGGAGGTTTTTCAGCCAAGTTGGCAATAAATGCATGAAGTGTTTTGGTCGATAATTTATAACTAACCGCTGCATTGACTAAACACTGAGGCAGCAATTCTAATTGGTTATGATGATTTTTCCTACTCTTTTTTAAAATATTACGGAACAGTTCTCTTAACCTGTATTGCTCAGCTCTAGCAAAGCTCTCTGAGCAAGTTGACAGCAGTTTTGTATTGCCAACAGTTGGCTTTTTTCCTTCGAGATGTTGATATATTTCAATTGCTTCGTGTTGCCTTAAGCTTCTTATTAACACATTAATATCAATATCAGTCTGGATTTGTGTAGCGTGGCGTTTGACCGAGATTTGCGATCTTTTATTTAAAATTAAAACCCCTATGTGAGGTTCAATTTGGCCAAGGACTTTATCAAGATGTTGTTCACAAGTGACGACATTAACAAAATCAAAAAGTTTACTGTAATTGTTCAGTTGCTCAGGCAGTCGATTTAGCGAATCAAATGCCGTTTTGATTTCGTAACAGGTAGAAACCCCATTTAAAATCACACAATCTGCTTTGGATTGCCCAACCCTGAACTCTGACAGCATAGTAGCGGTATTGGTTGAATGCTTGCCTAGTAAGACTTTATTGGCAATGACGTTTTTATAGTAATATTCCCATCGGTATTGTTTAGATAAAAGTGCATAAATCGCAGAAAAAACGTCGGCATAATTGGTGATCGTTGGATCATCAGCCAAAAATTCATCAGCAACATCAGATAATGGTGCAAAATCACCATCAGCAAATTGATTAATGCTGTTGCTGGAAAAAATTTTTGCTGCATTTTTTATCTTCACGATCCTGCTCTTTGGGATGTATTAAAATGGAGTTATTGCCGTATTTTAATTAAAAAGTTCACTTTAGTACAGCTGGTGTAAAGATTAGGGTTAGCTTTATTTGCTAACTTTTTTTGCCAGCTGTTTTTATTAAGCGTGATACTTTTTACCTAATGACAAACACTGATAAGACTCGTACTCACCGATAACCGGTTGCTTTGTCGTATGCTGGGTCAAATAACGGCGAACCATATCCTGCGCAATCGCCACGGCAGTTTGCTGCACACTGGTTCGTCCGCGATTAGGCAAAAACAGCATCTGACTATAGCAGTTTTGCCCATCAGCCAAAGCAAAGGCAACAGTGCCCACAGGCTTTTCTTCCGAGCCACCATCAGGTCCGGCAATGCCAGTGATTGACACCGCTAAATTCAAATTATGCGCAGCCACCGCACCCGCTGCCATTTCTTCTGCGACTTCAATGCTGACAGCACCAAAAGCGTCGAGAATTGCTGGGCTGACATTAGCCAAATCCTGCTTGGCTTGATTGCTGTAAGTCACCAAACCCCGGTCGAGATAAGCCGAGCTGCCAGCAAAGGCGACCAAACTGCTAGCGACTAAACCGCCAGTACAAGATTCAACGGTGCCGAACTTAAATGCGTCTGCCTGCTCGCTTTTTTCCTCAGCTCTTTCAATCAACAATTGATGTACATGACGGCTCAAAGAGTTGCCATCACGCACTACACAATACTTAGCCACTATCGTTTCAATTTGGGCAATCACTGGATCAAGCGTTTGTGCATTGGCAGCAAAAATTTTCACTTCGATAAACGGCATCGCCGCCCGATAACCAAACTCACAACCGTCCGGTAACTCGACTTCTTGCAACAGATTAGCCAGCGCAGACTCACCAATGCCCATACACAAAAAACGTCGGATGGTTAAAGGTTCAACATCATTCAAACTGCTCAACAGCGGTAATATCTGCTCTGTCACCATGGTTTTAAATTCGCGCGGCACACCGGGCGTAAACACCATAACGGCCTTGTCGAGTTTGATTTTAAAGCCGCAAGCCGTGCCCACCGGATTATCAATAATTTCAGCGCTTTGCGGCAACATTGCCTGTTTCAAATTACTGTCGGTCATGGTCCGATTGAACTTGGCAAACATCGCTTTCATTTGTTCAAGCCACTGTTCAAACATCACTACTGGCTCACCCAGCGCCAAAGCCGCCGCCTCACTCGACAAATCATCGCTGGTCGGCCCAAGGCCACCATTAACAATAATAAAATCAGCCTGTTGCGAGCGTTGTTTAAAAGTATCTACCAAACCATCAAGATTATCACCAACGGTGGTTTTGAGGCTCAATTTCATGCCCTGTTCAGTCAACTGTTGCCCCAGCCAACTAGCATTAGTATCAGTGATATCGCCCGTAAGTAGCTCATCACCCGTGCTGATTAGCTCAATTCGCATCGCGGATACTCCAATTTAATTCAAAATCATCGCTATCTAGATGAGCCGGAAACTGCTGTTTAAATTGTGCCAATGCCGCCACATCCAAAGTGACGTGGAGCAATTGCGTTTGATCGTCTGTCGCCGCAGCCAAAGTCTCGCCAGTAAAGCCATAAGCCGCCGTGCCGCCTGAATGGGCAACCCCTTTGCCGTCATCACCCACCCGATTAACCGCCACCACAAAACATTGGTTTTCAATCGCCCGAGCTTGCAACAAAGTATCCCAAATGCGTCGTCTCACCGCTGGCCAATTGGCCACATTGAGCATCACATCGTAATCATTTTGATTGCGCGACCACACCGGAAAACGCAGGTCATAACAGACATTAGGCAAAAACCGCACACCTTTTAAACTGAACACCTCTCTTTTTGCGCCCGCCACCACATGATGGTGCTCGTCGCCCATACGAAACAGATGTCTTTTGTCGTAACAACTGACTTCACCCGTTGGTGTCACCCAATACAGTCGGTTAGCGTTTTTTCCGCCATCCTCAGCATTCACAGCGACACTACCCACCAACACAGCACCCGTTTTGGCTGCGGTTTGTTTCATCCAGGCCAATATTGGTCCGTTTTCGGCTTCACCTACATTGGGCTGATCGAAAGCAAAACCGGTCGCAAAGGTTTCTGGCAACACAATCAAATCGCTGTCAGTCACGTCAGACAATAATTCACCCAGTCGGGTAAGATTTTGTTGGGGTTCAAGCCAGCTGATATCCGTTTGCACCAAGGTGATATTTAGACCTGACATAAAATCGCTCCTGCCTTTTTCATGGTCTCATCGTCTTTAGCAAAACAAACACGAATGACCTTACTGTCAGGTGGTGTTTGGTAGAACACTGACATCGGAATGGTGGCGATTTTATGGGTTTTGGTCAGCCAGTGGCAGAACTCGGTATCTGGCATATCAGAGATTTCACTGTAATCCAGTGATTGAAAATAAGTGCCCTGGCACGGCAGTAGTTTGAAGCGGCTATCGCGAATGGACTCGCTAAACACATCTCTTTTATGCTGATAAAAAGCCCCTAAACCACTGACATGTTCAGGTTTTTGATTAAGCATATCCGCCAAAGCTTTTTGCATCGGGGTGACGGTGCAAAAGGTCACATACTGATGGATTTTACGAAACTCAACAGTCAATTCTGGCGGCGCAATGCAATAGCCGGTTTTCCAGCCAGTGACATGAAAAGTTTTGCCAAACGAGGAGACCACAAAGCTTTTTTCGGCCAATTCTGGGTAGCGTAAAACACTGTGGTGCAGCTGACCATCAAAAATAATATGTTCGTACACTTCATCAGAAATAAGATGAATATCATGCTCAGCCACCAGCTTTTTCAGCGCCACAATATCTTGTTCGTGAATGATACTACCGGTTGGATTATGCGGACTATTAAGAATAATCGCCTTGGTGCGAGGCGTGATGGCCTGTTCAACGGCTTGCCAGTCAATCCCGTAAGCCGGTGGTAATAATGACAAATGAACACACTTGCCGCCCGCCAGATTCACTGCTGGTTCGTAGCTATCATAAGCCGGGTCGAAGATGATCACTTCGTCACCTTCATGAACAATCGCCTGAACCGCAACAAAAATCGCCTCTGTGGCACCAGACGTTACCGTTACCTGCTCATTGGCACTAACATTTGCTTGGTAATGGCGATTAGCCAATTCGGCAATGGCTTGCTGTAGCTCTGGCACACCGGGCATCTGCGCATATTGATTAAAACCATTATTAAGGTAATAACCCACTTGCTGTTTAAGATAAGGGTCACAATCGAAGTTGGGGAATCCTTGGGATAAATTTATGGCGTTAAATTCGTTGGCCAGTGCCGACATCTGGCTGAAAATGGTCAGGCCAACCTCAGGTAACTTGCTACTAAGCATTTGAATTTCCTTTGTTGTAATTAAGAGCAGTTAAGGGTTATATATGAGTTAGTGTTATTTTAAAGCGGCGATATAAGCGCTGAATAATTGAAAGCTTTCATCTGCCTTGCTGAGGTTATTGATACTTTCTTTACAGGTTTTACGGTTATAAAAAGGCATCGACAGCTCAGTATAATTATTATAATTTTTAATCATGATCACCTCTTTTCCTTGAGTGCGCTCAGTGTACTTTTTCAGCTTATTACTCTTCAATAGCTGCTGAGCCAGTTGTTTTTCACCACCGTTGATTAAAGTCTTTTTCTTTGGGTCGTTGTTATAATGTTTGAATAACCAAACTTCAAGGGAGTGTACGGTAATAGCAAAAATGATCTGACTTTTGTGCTTGATAAAAAAACCAGACTCTCCCGAATCAATTTGCTCAATCAAGCGCAGTTTTACTTTGTTGACTATAGCGGGAACTGATTTTAACACTTTGCCGCTATCATCCCTTAAATCAACATCAAAGCCTTTCATATTAGCCACATCAGTATCAATCTGGATCACAACGTTTTTGACGATAGGAAATGCCTGACGAAATTGATAACTGGCCAAATAGGCCAATACTCGCCCCCAGCCACCTTCTTTACTTATACTCAGATGAGTATCCGACTCACCGCCCGGTTGTAATGCAGTGATCGACTCATACAAATCTTCATCATCGTATAAACCACATAGCATGTTTTCGAGCACTGCCTGATCGGTTGGGCCTTCACATATCAAACCAAAATCCATTTAGAACCCCTTGGGAATACCGCCAATATAACCTCTGATCATCGCTTCCGATAACATC
This sequence comes from Alteromonadaceae bacterium, assembly GCA_965277695.1. Taxonomy (GTDB): domain Bacteria; phylum Pseudomonadota; class Gammaproteobacteria; order Enterobacterales; family Alteromonadaceae; genus JABSOG01. The sequence goes on along the minus strand of CBDIDQ010000033.1, from coordinate 153,321 downwards.
ACAAGCTCGCCATTATCTTGTTTCGGCATTCTATCAGCAGTAAATTCACGCGCTGTTGTTTGCCCACTACGCTTTCTTGAAACCACAAACAGCTTTTGTGCTTCATCAAACAAATCAATACCATCAAGGGTGGCAGGGTTTTGCGTGGTCAAAAATAACTGCTTGTCATATTTCTTGGCTAATTCAACCAGGTAACTGGTGATCTTCGCGCATAATTTGGGATTCAATGCGGCATCAATATTATCAATGGCAAATATTTTTGGGGTATCTTTGGAGACGATTAAAGCCATATAAAAGAGCACATATAAAAACCCTTCATTTGCACTTCTTTGAGTGAATGGGGCTAATAAGAATTTATCCTGAATAAATAATTCGTCTTCCGCTAATTCAGGTTCGTTATCCAAATCCATTGATTTATACCAACCGATTAAGCTCAATCCAGCTTCGATATCTTTTAGTGCTTCTGCCTGTTTGGCGTGAATTTCTCGTAGTAATTTGAATAAACCTTCGCCATGGATGCCGACGGGTCTGATGCTGCCTTCTTCGGTTAAGTTGCGTAGTTGTTTGTTTTGGGGCGAGTAGATGACGAAGGATTTTAGCGAGGAAAGTTCATAAGTAACATTTAGCTGTAGTTTTGTCACAAATGTATTTGTATTATTTACATCCTCTATAAAGTCGCCACTCTGAATATCAGCAACTAACTCATCGCCTAACTCTTCAGCTAGCTTAGCATTCTGCTCTATAACTTCTCTTAACTTAGATAAAGATGGGCTTGATAACAGTTTAGCCAGTTTATGTCTGTCTTTTTCAAAATCTGACACACTAAATGTATCTCCTTCCTTTCCAACTATCATATCTGTACTCAATTGCCATTCAGCGTAAGTCTCATTAGTATGATTAATCAAATACACTCTGGAGCCACTTCTGTTATCCATTGAGACTTTAATCTCAATCGATTCACCAACCATCTCTTCACTAAAATTTGAACGCATAAACTGGGGAGCTGGGACCCGAATACCCCGATTTTCTAAAAACTCGGTATCTAATCTATCGGCTTCTGCGGCAGCGGCAAAAGTAATAGCTTCGAGAATGGTGCTTTTGCCTGAGCCGTTTTCGCCAATAAACACATTCACTCTGGCAAATTCGATATCAAGCTTTTCGGCTGATTTGAAATTGTTGATTTCAATCGCTGTTAACATTGTATATTTATCCGCTGACTAAGATATTACGCTCATACCACGATGAGCAACGCGGTCATAATACTAACGTAGGCGTGACATTTATGCCCGCAATTTTATTCAAACCAGCAAAGACGCAAAAATAAATGCGACACCTAACGTTTCTTGCCTTTTTGACGAGCCTTCTGCTGGGCTTTTTGTTGAATTTTTTGTTGACTCTTCGCTCGTGCTTTTTGCTCAATCTTCTTGCGGTTAGCCTTGTTGAATTTGTCTTTTAACTGACGTTGTTTCTCAGTAGACAGATTCTGAAAGCGTTGATGAGTACTGCGCAGTTGTTGCTGTTTGGCAGCTGGCAACTGCTTGAATTTGTTGAATTGTTGTTTCAGCTTCGACTGTTGTTGTGGGTCGAGCTTTTGCCATTGGTCAAATTTATTCAGCAAGTTTTCGCGTTTTTTGCTGTCCATGGCAATCCAGCGGCTAGCACCGAGTTGCAATTTATCCTGCTGAGCGCTGGGTAATTTATCCCACTGCTGTGAAAACTGGGCCAAAACGGTTTTTTCTGCCGCTGGTAGGTCTTTCCACTGAGCGGCACTGACACTAGGTAAATAGCTCAGGCACAATAGCATGATAAGGATAAATTTAGTCATCAGATTTATCCTCCTCAGATGGGTTTTTAGCTTGTTTCTTTGATCGATCTTCACTCTTGTCTTTGCTTTTTTCGCCTTGTTCATGCTTTTCTTTCTGAGATTTAGTTTTATCAGTGGCAGTTGCCATATCCAGCGGTCCGACTAGCTCACCATCGACTTCGACCAGCTCTGCCAAATATTCAAGCAAGGCTACATCTGGTAAAGAGTCTGGTAAAGCGTCGTCTTGCGCCTGTGCAAAAGTAGGAGCGATAAAACTGGATATCAACATCATCTTACAGCAACGCTTCTGGTTCGTTTTCAGCCAGCCAGGTGACAAATTCTAAATCCTCTAACAAGGTTAATGCTTCATTAGGAATTTCAGATGTTACCATTGCCAAGGGCAGTGCGGGAACCGATTCAACGGAATTATATTGAACAGACACCCCAATAATCACCGCCGCAGCCACCGGAAGTGCAACACGAGGGAACGACGACGCCAACAGCTGAGCTAGCGGCGTCTTTTGGCTGTTAATTTGCGCCGCTGCCAAAGCCGCGTTTCGTGCCTGAGCGATATCCGACAAAACGCTATCAGACAAACTCGCGACCGATTGATCCAAGGCGTCATTAACCAACGGCGCAACCTCGCTGTCTGGCATAGCGATGGATTGTTGGTCTGATTCAGCAGTTGATTTCATGATCAGCCTCCATTAAAGCTCTCATTTTATGCACGGCCCTTGAATAGTGAGTTTTTACGCTGCCTTGTGAGCAGCCCATCGCTTGTGCGGTTTCGGCTACAGACAACCCTTCCCAGCTGCGTAATAAAAAGCATTGCTGTTGCTTGTCTGATAATTGTTTTAAGTGTGTCAGTGCCGCTTGCTGATGCTGGGCTTTGACGATATCGTCTTCGGGCGTGCCAATACCACTGGTATTTTCCAGCGCTGGCGGCCATTCTTCGATTTCTTCATCTTGTTTTGGGGTTTTCCAGAACAATACCAGATTTCTGACTTTTTGATGGCGCTGCCAATCACGAATACGATTTTGTAAAATCCGGTAGAACAACGGTTTCCACTCATTGGCCGGATTATGCTGATAGTGGGTCACCAGTTTTATCATACTGTCCTGGAGTAAATCCAGCGCGTCAGCATGTGAACCTGTCGCAAATGCAGCCATATGATATGCCTTCTTTTCAATATCAGCCAAAAACGCCGCCATGGTCAATGGTGGTTCTGGTTGACTGTCTGTAGCATTAACAACTGTTACTGCGATGGTATCAGGCCCATGAACACGTTCATTTTGCCTGTAATTCTTATCCATAAGTGCCGTAATTACAATGCTGGTCTGAAGCGGTTAAAACCGCTGCCCATATCGGAGGAATGAATAGCGCTGAAAACCCCCGCGCCATCCGATACTGTAGAGTAAAACGCGAGGTCGGGGGTTTGGTTGACAAGTGGTTGGTTTATTTATGGATATAATAGATGAGTCTCTCACATCAAATCCTACTGTACATTCCTAAAGGCAAGGGTTTATAGTCGTGAGTCGCCGCGTAATAGCTGGTTTCGCTGACCGTTGTCCAGTTCTCGTCATCAATAGAGACTTTCTGTTTAGTCGGTAAATTTACGGTATCAAGCGTAATGGTCGAGCGGGTGTATTGGTTTAACTCATTGGCATCATTGGTGCCGTGAGCGAGGGTCGGTGCGCCATAAATGTTGAATGCGCTGTAATCGGTGGTGTAAGTATTGACCCTGATACAGCGTTGGTGCGACGCTGGATTGATTGGCACGGTACAGATGCGGGCGGTTATTTTCTCTGAGTATTGTTTATACATTCCAAAAATCGGTGGCATAGTACAGCACTGGATTTGGCTGGTAAAATACAAAATGCGACGGTTTTATCATCTTTTTACTCACCTCTTTATGGCTTAAGGGGTTAAGTTGATGAATTAATTCAGTTTATTTTCGAACGTTCGGATTAGATGGGAATGGTAGTTGTTTGGTTTTTTTAGTGATTGCTTAGCTTGTCGGTTGTTTATTCTTTGGTGGGCATCGCTGGAGCTCTGCCACACCCAAAGACTGTTCCTTCAAAGGTTATCACTACGGTTCGATGACATTTAGCAAAGCCCAGTGACTCCCATCTTTTGTTGAAAAAACCTTATAATTCAATGCCTTTTTCTAGCATTGCGGCAGAGGCAATCAAATCTTGGTGCATGGTTTTTTTGAACGCAGGACGTTCAATTAAACGGTCGAAATAGGCTTGAACGCTAGCTGATTTTACTGGCATATCGTAGAATTTGGCCCAGAAACCAACATGGCCAAAAAATAAATCTGGTACAGTAAAGCTATCACCCATCACATATTGATTGCCGCCAAGTTTTTTATCCAAAGCGATGACTGATTTTTCCCAGTCGGCGTAAGCTAGCGTTAATACCTGATCTAAACGCTCTTCTTCTGGCAAGCTCAGCTGACGAATAGCAGCCCAGATAGGGCCTTCTAAGTCACTGGTTACCATATAGCTCCAACCTTCCATTTCAGCGCGTTTCGCGGTACCTGATGGGAAGCTGAAACCAAAACCTGGGTTGGTATCGGCCAAATATGTACAAATCGCCGCTGAATCGGTGACCACATTGTTGCCGTCTCTCAATGCAGGTAATACGCCGCTGGGGTTAACGGCCAAAGCAATATCAGAATGAGGTACCGTATCGATGGCTTCATAATCAGCGTTAATTTCTTCAAGCATCCAACATACGCGGTTTTTACGCGAGCCGACACCTGACATACCAATAAGTTTATACATTTTTTTCTTACCTTTTGTTAAAAATATGTGTCAATTGCACATATAATGTTGCTACTTTACTATAAAATAGCGTAAATAAAAAGCTAAACTGAACGTTCAGTTAATTATATTGTTATACACTGTCATATTGTTGTCATTTTACTATTTGATAATCTCGGTTATTATCGCCTCAAATAAGTAGGCTGTCACAGGAATTTGCTTCATGAACAATGCTTGGACTATCGAATATACCCGGCTTTTTCTGCTGATCGTAGCCGGGGTTATTATTGGTTTGATCACCCAACGATGGGGTTTGGCGATCTTATTGCCGAGTATACTTTATATCGGTTGGACGACCTTGCAAATCAGGGCGTTTGAGCGTTGGATCCGTCATGGCGCAAAAATGGAAGATGCCCCTAATGCTGATGGCATTTGGCAGTTGATTGTACAGCATATTTACCGCGCTCAGAAAAAAAATACCGAACGCAAAACTCATTTGACTAATCTGGCGAATAGTTTTGAATCCACCATCGCTGCTTTGCCCTATGCCACCGTCACATTAAACGAATATATGGAGATCATGTGGGCAAATGACGCTGCCAAAGATACCTTGGGGATTAACAAAATCACTGATATTGGTCAGCGATTTGACAACTTGGTGCGCGACCCGGCGTTGCAAAGCCTGATTGAAAACAATAATGACAATGGCAATGGCAATGACAAAGGCAATGACAAAGGCACTCGGGCGAAGCAGTTAACCTCTCCGGTGAATCCGGCAATCACTCTGATGGTCAGCAGTGTGGTTTTTGATGGCAATCAACGCTTAATTACCGCCAAAGACATCAGTCAAATCGTCTCGGTACAAAAGCTGCGTAAAGCTTTTATTGCCAATGCTTCGCATGAATTAAGAACGCCGCTGACGGTAATTTCTGGTTATTTGGAGATCATGGCCTCAGACGATAGTTTACCGTCACAGCTTAATCATATGATTAACAACGCCAGCGAGCAGGCATTGCGGATGGAATCAATTTTGACTGACTTGCTGACGCTCTCTAAATTGGAAGAAAAAAGTCAGGTCTATGCCAAAGACAGTGGTGAAAAAATTCACCTCGCCAGCATGATTGGCAAACTGGCCAGCGAGATTAAACAAACCAACGAAGGTTACACTATCAATGTTGATATTCCCGACAGCCTCTATATGCAAGCCAGCGAATCAGAAATGCTCAGCTTGTGTCAAAATCTGCTAACCAATGCGGTGAAATATTCTGCTGAAGACTCAACAATCCAGATTGATTATCAACAAAGAAATAACGGCTCAGCGGTGATTCGCTTTAAAGACAATGGCGAAGGCATCGCACCTGAGCACCTATCTCGCCTAACTGAACGATTTTTTCGGGTGAATACCACCCGCTCCCGCAATGTTGGCGGCACCGGTCTGGGTTTGTCCATCGTCAAACATATTCTCGAAAACCACGGCGGTCATCTGGATATTCAAAGCGAGTTGGGCAAAGGTTCGGCGTTTACCGCCCATTTGCCGAATTATCGGGTGGTGAATGGTTAAGGATTAAAATGTCGCACCAGCGCATGTGTATTGAAGCCAGTAAACATGCGAGGATAAATCCTCCGCCTACTTGCCTATTCAAATTGCGACAGCTGTACTAGCCTTTATAGAGCAGCCCATAAAGAACCGCCTATACAGCACACTGGCTTTAAAAAAAACAGCAAGAGGATTTATCCACATGAGCAATCACACTTACAAAACACTTGAAATTACTGGTACTTCACCGCTGAGCATTCAACAAGCGATTGAAAACGCTATTGCCGATACTGGCCGAAGCGTCAGAAACATGCGCTGGTTTGAAGTACTAGAAACTCGGGGACACATTGCCGAGGGTAAGGTCGATCACTGGCAGGTGACCTTGAAAATCAGCTTTACTATTGAACCCTAATTGAACCCTAATTGAACACCAAAAATCACTCTTCAATAGGTTACATCCGCTAAGCGGTGGCTCCGGCTCCGCTTACTAATCATACAATGGCTTACCAGCGCTTACTTCTCCCTAAAAGCGTTTTAAAATCCCCATAAAAACTGGTCAAAAAACAACCAATACACTAGACTTGAAAGTACCCCAAGTCTCACTTATCTGGAGTTTTTTATGTTTAGCAACCCTCACAGCCACAAGGCTTATAACGACCTGACTTTTAATACTATGTTTAGGCATACTTCCCATATCTATGCCGCTAGCCAGTCGGCAGATTCCCTCAGAGAATTATGGCAACGCTGCCAAGTTGGCACCGAAGAAGGCATTCAATTTGAACTACACAAACACGATGTTTCCCATGTCAACTGGAATGAAGTGGCTGAAGCCATTAACAGGGATTCATTGATCTAATGACAGAATTAATGATTGAATTAAGCGGGGTTTGATCATAGGCTTGGCAGCTTACCCATCAGATGGTTTCAGCCATTGCTAACGGACGCTATGCCCATGATCACCACCCTCGAACAACTCAAGTTTGATAACCGTTTTGTCGCCCAATTACCCGCTGACAAAGAAATGACCGCCAAACCCCGGCTGGTGCAACAAGCCTGCTACTCACTGATTAACCCAACCCCGGTTAAACAAGCCACCTTGATTGCTTATTCTGCCGAAGTCGCCGCAGAGCTTAATTTAAGCCCTGCTCTGTGCCGCTCTCAAGCCTTTGCCGATACCTTTGTTGGTAATCAGCTATTGGTCGCAATGCAACCCTTTGCGATGTGTTATGGCGGCCATCAATTTGGTCACTGGGCGGGTCAACTGGGCGATGGACGAGCCATCAACCTTGGCGAAGTGCCAACATCTCAGGACAAGCGTTTGACCTTGCAGTTAAAAGGCGCAGGAATGACCCCTTACTCCCGCACCGCTGATGGTCTAGCGGTATTACGCTCTTCTGTCAGAGAGTTCTTATGCAGCGAGGCGATGTATCATTTGGGTGTGCCGACCACCCGAGCGTTAAGTTTGGTGTTAACCGGTGAAGAAGTGGTCAGAGACATGTTTTATGATGGCAATGCGCAACTTGAGCCCACGGCTGTGGTCTGCCGAGTCGCCCCTTCGTTTATTCGCTTTGGTAATTTTCAAATACTCGCCGCCAGAGATGAAGTTGCTTTACTCAAACAGCTGATTGACTTCACTATTCGCAATGACTTTCCCCAACTAATTGAGTCTGACAAAGCCGAGTTGGACAAGGCAGATTACATCAACTGGTTTAAAACCGTCAGCGAAACAACCGCTGATATGGTCGCTCATTGGATGCGAGTGGGTTTTGTTCATGGCGTAATGAATACTGACAATATGTCGATTCTCGGCTTGACCATTGATTATGGTCCATACGGTTGGCTCGAAGACTATGACCCTAGCTGGACGCCAAATACCACTGATGCTCAGGGCAAACGTTATTGTTATGGCAATCAGGCTAAAATCGCCCAATGGAACCTATTGCAACTGGGTAATGCACTCAATGTGCTGATTGACGACAGTGCGGCACTAGAGCAAATCCTGCGAGATTTTATTGGTTATTATCATCACCAATGGCTCAACATGTTGGCTAATAAAGTCGGTTTTGCTGATTACGTCGAAGCGCGTGACTCCGCCTTGCTCGAAGAATTGCTCGCCCTGCTGCCATTGGTCGAAACCGACATGACGGTGTTTTACCGCCAGCTGGCCAATCTTAAACAATTAACTGAATATAATGATGACGAATTGCTAGCGGTCATAAGCGCAGCCTATTACCAGCCAGATACGTTGACAGCCCAATACAAAACCCGCATGAGCCAATGGCTGTCAGATTATCAAACTCGCCTCAGAGCACTAGATATCAGCGATGAAGACAGAAAAGCGCAAATGAATCAGGTCAATCCTAAATATGTGATGCGCAATTACCTCGCGCAAATAGCCATAGACCAAGCCCATGCGGGTGACTACTCAGGTGTTGAAAAGCTACTTGAAGTGATGAGAAAACCTTACGACGATCAGCCTGAAAACGAAAGCTACGCGGCCAAAAGGCCAGAGTGGGCCAGAGTCAAAGCGGGATGCTCAATGTTGTCGTGCAGCTCATAGGCGTAGCCTATGAACACCGTAGACGAGAATTTATTCTCGTGCTTTTAGGAATAAAATTGAATGATCAACGCCCAAAACCTCACTAAAACCTATCAGGACGTCGATAAGCAGGTCACGGTTTTCGCCGATTTAAGCTTCACTATCGACGCTGGCGAAACCATCGCCTTGATGGGTCAAAGTGGCGCGGGAAAGTCCACCTTATTACATCTGCTAGGCGGTTTTGATACCGTCAGCAGTGGTAATATCACTATTGGTGATGAATGCATTACCAGCATGGATGACCAACAACTAAGCGTCTTTCGTCGGACTCGCCTTGGTATGGTGTTTCAACAATACAACCTCATTCCGTCGTTAACCGCACTGGACAATATCACTTTTGTTCGTCGTCTCAATGGTTTACCTGCTGTAGATGACTTCACCCAACAACTGATTGAAGTGCTTGGATTAAATCAACGTTTATCACACTATCCGGCGCAACTGTCTGGCGGTGAGCAACAACGAGTCGCCATAGCCCGCGCTCTAGCTGCCAAACCGACGTTATTGCTGGCAGATGAGCCCACAGGCAACCTCGATGAACAAACCGCCGCCCAAGTGATGGCATTGTTGCTTGATGCTGTAGCCCTTAACGATGTCACTCTGGTGCTGGTCACTCACAGTCAAATCACCGCCGCACACCTGCAAAAAACCTGGCGGCTACAACAGGGAGTTTTACAGTGCTAAAACGCGTTCTGCTGATTTGGCAGACTCTGCTTAGTCACTATAAACAACATCCGGCACAAGGGGTTTTTCTGCTGATTGGCTTAAGCCTCGGTGTGGCGATATTACTTGGCACTTTAATCGTTAGTGATGCGGCCAAAAACTCGTTTATGGCAGGTCAAAAGGTCATTGGAGGCCAAGTTTACGCCACCATACATCCGCTAGACAGCAATAACACCTTGCAACAGAGTCTGTACGTGTCCTTGCGTCAACAGGGTTTTACTCAGCTGATGCCGATGATCGAAGGTCGGGTGCGGCTCAAAGATGGTCGCTCAATCTCCATTCAAGGAATTGATGTTTTTGCCCTGCTGCAAAGCAGTGCTGAGGAGCAACAATTAACTACTGGCAGTGGCGTTGGCTTGTCGTTAGTGGATTTTTCTTTTGAGCCTTATCAGACATTAATGATAAAAACAGTGGCTGACAGATTAGGCATTGATGACGGCGATACTCTGACATTGGCGGATGGTCGCAGCTTGCCGAGCACTAAAGTGGTGTCAAATGAGTTGGGCATTGGCTATAAAATAGTTTGCGATATCCGTTGTGCGCAAGAGTTATTGTCATTGCCACACCAATTGACCTCGATCAGCTTAACCGCCGCGCCAGTTCAACATCTTGGCAGTTTAAATAGCGACACGATTGAACGACTCAAAAGCCTCTTGCCCGAAGGTATTACGCTGACTTTCCCCCGCCAAGATCTCGATAACCAAGCGTTAAGTGATGCGTTTTTTCTCAACATCACCGCCGTGTCGTTTCTTGCCTTTTTAGTCGGTTGTTTTATTGCCTTTAACGCGGTGCGTTTTTCTGTGCTGCAACGACTCAGCATGGTTAAACAGCTGAGGTTAACTGGTATCACCTTTAGCGAAGTCGCCTTGGCATTATTACTCGAACTGCTATTTTGGGCTTTGCTGGCCAGTATTGTCGGCTGTTTGTTGGGCTGGCTATTGGCTGATTTGCTGTTGCCCGGTGTCAGCTTAACCTTGGCGCAACTGTTTCAGGGTAAAAACGTCTTGAGCCTCGACGCATTGCATCATTGGTGGTTATTGGCCTTATCAATTTCGTTGATCGCCACTTTCACCGCCACAGTGCACCCTTTTTGGCGATTAGCCCAGCAACAACCGCTGCAACAAAACCAGAATATCAGTTCACATTCACCGCGTTTTTTCCAAGGGTTGGGTTTATTGCTTTTTGGTGGTGTGTTAAGTCAATTTGGCGAGTCACAGCTATCAGGTTTTATCATCTCAGCTTGTTGGTTTGTCGGTGGAGCCTTGTTGGTACCTGGCATTTTGCAAGCGTCATATCAGCAGCTGAGCGGCATTAAAGGGTTGGTTAACTACCCCAAGTTGCATTGGGCGGTCACTGATGGTCAATTCAATTACGCCAGATTATCGGTTGCTATGATGGCATTTAGCGTCGCTATCGCCGCTGGCATTGCTATTACGACTATGGTCGGCAGCTTTCGCATCACTTTGGTGGATTATCTCGACCAAACCTTAAGTGAATCGCTCTATATTCTGCCAGATTCGCCAGACAGCGCTAATATCAGGCAGTATTTGGGTCAGCACTCAGGTGTTGCACTGGCTTATCGCTATTTACACACCACCACGACATTAGCCCAGCAAGGGGATGAAATCCACAGCACAGTCCGTAGTTTAAGCAATGATAAAGTCCGCCACGCTAGCCTTGGCCTTGAAAAACAAGTCGATGACGTTTGGCAAAAGTTGCATAACCGACAAGGTATTTTGATTAATCAAACACTGGCGATGCAGCAACAGTTAAACCCGGGAGACAAGATAACCATCGAAACCACAGGTCAGTCAATTCAGACAAAAGTTCTCGGCGTCTATTTCAGTTATGGCTCCACCGCAGCGGCTACGACACTTGATCAGGGCTGGTTTGAGCGTTTATGGCCGCTGGTGGACAGTCCGGAGATTGGCGTTTATCTTGATGATCCGGCGACCACTGATGATTTGATTAACGCCTTGCAACAACAATTTGCGCTGCAATCCCATCAATACTTCAAGCCTGATGAAATGAAAAAACGGGCGCTAGAGATCTTTGAACAGACTTTTCAGGCAACGCATTTACTGACGCTATTTACCTTGCTGATCGCCGCGATTGGCATTTATTGCGCCTGTTACGCCAGTGAAATCGATAAACAACGGCAGCTCACCTTGCTCAAGGTGCTGGGCGTCAACAACCGTCAAATCGCCGGACTGTCACTGTTACAGCTGGGTTTTAATGCCATGGTTGCCTGTTTGGTGGCTTTACCACTGGGTTTATTGATTGCCTGGGCCAGTGTTCACATTGTGCTGCAATATTCGTTTGGCTGGCATTTTGCCGTACATCTTGAGCCGCTGGTGCTTACCTCAATTGTGCTCGGTGCGGTGATTATTGCGCTGCTGGCCGGTTTAGTGCCGCTCTATCAGTTGAGTCAAAAAACCGTGATCAATGCTTTTAGGGAGTCGGTATGAAGTATTTAACCTTGCTGTTAATATTATGCTCACCTGCCACTGCTGCTGACTACTTTCATCCAGTAAAACCCGGCCGAGTCTTTAGCTTTCCCGCCGATCATAACCTTCATCCCAATTTTCAAACAGAATGGTGGTATGTAACCGCTAACTTACGCGGAGAAGACGGTTTATCATACGGTGCTCAGTTCACTTTATTTAGCAATACGCTGATGATAGCCAAACAACCACAACGGATTTTCTTTGCCCATGCGGCGTTGTCGACTCCCAAGCAGTTTTATCATGCTGAACGTTATGCCCGAGCCGACATGGGTCATGGTGGCATTCAAGCAAAACCTTGGCGGTTATTTCTCGACCACTGGCAATTTAACGGCACTGGTGAAGAGCCATTACCCGGGCAATTAACGGTAAGCGAAGGCAAATTCGCTTATGATTTATCTTTGTCAGAATCGCGCTATTTTTTAGTCGGTGAACAAGGTTTCAGCAAAAAGAATGCTGATGGCAGTCTGGCCTCTTATTATTACAATGCGCCGTTTATTAAGATTAACGGCACTGTGCACTTTGCCGACAAAGCAGTTAAAGTTCAGGGTCAAGGTTGGTTAGATCGGGAGTGGAGCAGTGGCCTGTTTGCCGCTAAGAGTGGGGTTAAAAACATCACAAAAAACATTGTTGATAAAGTCGGTTGGGACTGGTTGTCATTACACTTAGATGATAATACTGCGCTGATGCTTTATCGCGTACGCAGTACCAAGCAGAGCGAAAAAGACCGCAGCGAGACTTATTTAACTGGCATCATTATCACCGCAAGTGGTCAGCAAACTTCATTATCAGCGGCGCAAATTAACTGGCAACCGACTCGTTTTAAAACCTTTGCTGATAAACAATATCCGATTGGCTGGCAACTGAAAATACCTTCACAACAAGTGGATATCGCGATATCGCCAATCAATGACGATCAATATTTGCATGGTTTCACACCATATTGGGAGGGGGCGATAAAAACCACTGGTAGTCACAAGGCACAAGGCTATTTGGAGGTATTTAATCCCGACTAGAGTGATGAGCTTGAATTCTCGTCTACGTGGCGTAGACGAGCATTCAATTTTTTATTAGTCGGTTTATTTTTCTCGCCTGGGATAAGCGATAGAGGCACCACTAATGGTACCGTGAACGGTTGTTGACAATATTTCGCAGTACTGCTGATGGTCAAGCTTAACTAAATGCTGGTGGTCGCCAGATTCAATATAAACTTGTTCGGCCTCCATCAATTCATCATCAACCACCATTTCCATTTCATAAGCATCACCTATGCCCGGTACCGCGCCCTGTTCGCAATCTGGAAAGAGCTCCATTAATTTACGTTGACTGACTAAATGATAATCTCGCCCGGTCAACTCACTAACACGCGCCAATGACAACCGATTGCTCGCCGCCAGTGTTGCCATTAGGTAGTCACCGTCTTCGCTTTCGAGCACGACGGATTTGGCGACTTGTTTTGAAGGGATATGTGATGATAGCGATGAGTCCAAAGAAGACTCGGTGTGGCGATGAGTGATCAGATCATAAGAAATGTGATGATTACTGAGATATTCATCAAGTGTGATTGCAATAGCCATAATACTTGCCTCGTTGAGTTCAATTACATCACAATAAAGTGTAGTAGAAGACAGCCAAAACCAACTATTTTTGGTGTGAAAAACAGACAGTTTTATACCATTTAAGCAACACTTGAATTAACTTGTACCAAACTTACTAGCAATAGATTAAATGAATATTAAACCCTAGCGATTATCCAGCGCTTAGGTCGTTATTCTCATCGTCAGGGCCTGCCGTTTTAGACACAAATATAGACATAAACAACCCATCTAGCCAACGCTAGGTTTATCTACTATAATGTCGCCTGTTTTCTCAATCTGTGAACCTTATGAATCAAATCATTCAAGTCCAACCTGCTGAATTTTTACCGCGAAAATTCCGGGTTTATCAGCATCGTCAAATCGATAAAATTGAAGCGTTACAGCGGGTTCCAGAGCAGTTGCGTTTTGAAATGAAAGTGGTTGCCAGCGTCTTACCTTTCAGAGTTAATGACTATGTATTCAATGAGTTAATTGACTGGGATAAAGTACCTAATGACCCGGTATTTCAGTTGACTTTCCCGCAAAGAGAGATGCTTTCACCACAAGCTTATGACCGCATGGCAGCACTGCTGAAAACCGAACCAACTTCATCAGAAGTTCACCTGCTGGCTACTGAATTACAGCAAGAAATGAATCCGCATCCAGCGGGTCAAATGGAGATGAATGTACCCTCTATTGATGAAGAATCCATCGACGGAATGCAGCACAAGTATGGCGAAACTGTGTTATTTTTCCCAAGCCAAGGTCAATATTGTCACGCTTACTGTACTTTTTGTTTCCGCTGGGCTCAGTTTGTTGGCAAATCATTAAGATTCAACTCCAACGACGAAGACACCCTACACAAATACTTGCGCCAACATACAGAAGTCACCGACTTATTGATGACCGGTGGCGATCCAATGGTAATGCGCAGCAAAAAACTCCGCGCTTACCTTGAAGAGCTAACCAAACCAGAATACGACCACGTACAAAACATCCGAATCGGCAGCAAATCACTGACTTTTTGGCCCTATCGCTACGTCACTGATGATGATGCCAGCGAATTGTTAAACCTGTTTAAACGTTTGGTTGATGCCGGTAAACATGTGTCTTTTATGGCGCATTTAAACCACCCGCAAGAAATGCGAACCGAGATTTGCAAAGAAGCCATTCGCCGTATTCGTGCAACCGGCGTACAAATCCGCACCCAAGCACCTTTGCTCAATCACATCAACACCAACCCAGATGACTGGGCTGAAATGTGGCGTTTGCAAGTCAAACTCGGCTTGATCCCCTACTACATGTTCATCGAAAGAGACACAGGCGCAAAACGCTATTTTGAAGTGCCACTATATAAAACTTGGGAAATCTTCCGCGATGCCTACAAACAGGTATCCGGCTTAGCCCGCACCGTGCGTGGTCCATCAATGAGTGCCGGACCGGGCAAAGTTGAAGTCCAAGGGGTAGCCGAAATCAAAGGCGAAAAAGTCTTTGTGTTACGCTTTATTCAAGCCCGTAATCCAGATTGGGTGCAACAGCCATTTTTCGCCAAATTCGACGAAACCGCCACTTGGCTAAACCATTTAAAACCGGCTTTCGGCGAAGAAAAATTCTTTTGGGAAGAAGAATACCAACAGCTGCAACAACAAAAGCAACCTGCGGTTTCTGCTGCGCCAGCGTTGGAGCCGGATTTTGCTTTGGCAAAAGAGTTAGAGCCGGCATAGTACTAACGGCTATTTGCCGTGATGGTCGCTGGTCAGGGTCTTAAGCATCGCTTGATAAGGAAACGGCATTTACATTTTGATTAAAAAAAGTACATGTCGCATCCTTTATTTACAATAAATATACACTAATTTTGTAACAAAGCGGTATTTAGGTTGGCTATATTCATTTTTTAAGTTAAATTTAAAATAGTCGATTAATTTTAATCACTTTAAATCTAACGTATCAGTATGATTAATTTTTCCACTTTGCTATACTTTTGCGCCACTTTGCTATGCATTTACCGACGACTTTTTATCCTTATGATGTTGTCACTATTTAAAGCCTCCTTATTTATCCGGAGTTGAAAAAAGGATCATAAAAAATGAATTTGATTAACGTTTTAATTGCCGTGTCCATTCCAGCACTCATCGTTTTTATTGGCGTTCAAATGATGCTTATTATTAGAAAACTCAAGATGCATAAGAAAGAAAAGGCACTAAAAAAAGCAGGAATTAACCCCTATGGTTCTGGTCTCTGCCATGGTATGGTCCTTAATAATGAAAAAAATGGTGTGTTGCACGATCAAAAGCCCTCCTCAGCTTGGTATAGCCGATTGGTATAACACTTTTCTAATTTGCATATAAACCACTTTACTACAAGGGTTCTAATGGACGAGTTTGAATATATAGGATGGATTCCCTGTGTTAATGGACATCTCGATTTTGCTTTAATGAAAGTCGGTATTCAAGGTGGATTTACCGACTCAAGCTCCACTGATGAGAATATCGTAGAAGAAAATTTTTCTTGTTCCAAACACCCCGATTCACATGAGCGACGTATCGTCCTTCAATCCAAAGTAGACTGGCGAGATTCAGCCGAAATAGCAAAACACAGAGGATTTTTTAGAGTCGTCGTCACCGCAGAAGTCCACCCTTCGAACAACATGGATGAACGATGCTTGTCAGGTAACATACTCATATATCCTATTAGTGCTGAACCTGAGGAGCTAGAGCAACGTAAAACGATGAATATTCATCAACTTTGTCATCAAATAAAAAATGGTGGAGATCTGCAAAGCCACTATAACCAACTGCAAAAAGTCACCTCGGCAAAAGAAGCAATCAGTCAATTCAATAACGACTATTTTAGCTGTTCGATCAGCTTTGAGATAAGACCTAATGGCATAACCAGCCTAAAGTATAATACGGCTTACTTCGACGAAGACAGGCGCTCAAAATATATCATTGCACGACAAGCTTTCTACTATTTAAAATATTCAATTCATACCCATAAACATCATTCTGCCTTGCAGGATTCACTAACAACTATTACGCCAATCTATATAGAAGATACGGATCCTCTTGATGACGCCTCATTGCGCCTTATAGGCCAATTAAAAAGAGAGCTGACAGCATTAAAAAGAACACAGACAACGGATTGTAAAGAGCATCCTACAGACAACGCTGTGGGTATTATTGCCTATACAGAATCATTTATTTACTCTCTTGCCGATTCAAAATTCATTAATCAAGATACCAAAGCACGAGAGTTACATCGCTTTGGTAGTGTAAAATCTTCGTTTAAAGCGCAAGTAAATAAAATTAACAATGAACTGAGTAATGCTGAATTAATAAAATCAAAAGCCAAAGTTTGGTTGGGCTTTTTGATAGTTTCATTCTGGGGTGTGATGAATTTTAATTTCAAACCAGCATCCAGTGATCAAATCGCCATTGCTAATGAACATCTACCTTTAGTGGTTATTAGCATTATTTCACTCATTCTTTTTACTTACGCAGCCATCAGGCGTTCTTATCAACATTTCCTAACAATGAATGCTAATGTGGAACTCTACAAAACCCATTACATAAAAATAATTAGTAAAATAGGTATTGCCCTTATGTTGTTAATTATAACCACCCTGTGGTTGTTACAATCGACAACTTGATAAGTCCTTACCCATAAGGAAGCCGTAATAATGAAACGAACTAAAACCGCTGTTGCCACCGCTTTAGCACTGATATACACCGCAGTTTGCTCAATTAACCTCAGTGCTCACGAGCAAAAAATAGATCTCGCTTATCAGGCGAAAAACACCAAAGTCACTTTTAGTGGTAAAAAAAGGCCAATTGTGCTGGTCGACGAAGCCCATCATAACTTTCATACCCGCGATGGCAGATATAATCCTTTTGCCATTACCTTGAGCAGCGATGGTTATGAGGTGAGAAAAAACCAGCAAAAATTTAGTCTTGAGGGGCTCAAAGACGCTGATATTTTAGTGATCGCCAATGCCTTGAATGAAAAGAATGCTGACAGTTGGGACCTACCCAACTACTCGGCGTTTACTCGGGCTGAAATCGAAGCGGTTTATCATTGGGTCAAGCAAGGTGGTTCGTTGTTTTTGATTGCCGACCATATGCCCTTCCCTAAAGCCGCTGAGTCGTTAGCGGCGATGTTTGGTTTTCAGTTCAATAATGGTTATGCCAGATTCAAAGTAGAGCAACATTCTAGAATCGTCTTTACCCGAGCTGAGGATACGCTCAAAGCCCACCCGATCCTCAATGGCATGAGTAGTGACGAGAAAGTCGATTCAGTACGCACCTATACCGGACAGGCTTTTTTGCCACCACCTAATGCCCGCTCACTGTTTACCTTCTCTAAAGGCATGGTGAGCCTGATGCCAAGTAAATCTTGGCATCTTAACGCCGATACGCCTGAAATCTCGATAGCGGGCTGGTCACAAGGGGCAACGTTGAAATTTGCTCAAGGCAGAGTGGCGGTATTTGGTGAAGCGGCGATGTTTACTTCACAACTGATTGGTACAGGTAATAAAGCAACGGATTATTGGATTGGGCTAAAAGATGACAATGCACCACAAAATGAGCAGTTTTTGCTTAATCTGATGCATTGGTTATCAGCTAAGATTTAGCGCTGATGGGCAGTTTTAAGTTGCCCCACAACTTTGCCGAACCACCAGTTCGGCAGCCATTTGCACAGACTCAACTTGCTCACCGGCTATCATCTTCAACAGTTTTTCTACCAGTAATTCACCCGCCTGAACTGTATCCTGCTTCATGGTGGTCAACGGTGGAGTCACGCTAGAAGCGGTGGCGATGTTATCAAAGCCAACAACAGCGACGTCTTGTGGCACCCGAATATAGTTCTCTTTTAATGCGCGGATAGCACCAATCGCAATCAAATCGCTGGCGGCAAAAATAGTATCAAAGGGTTTATTCAGTTCAATCAGTTGGTTGGCGGCTTCATAGCCAGATTCTTCGGTGGTAATGGCATCAATTTGCAATGCATCGTCTACTTCAAGCCCGGCTTCGCGTAATGCCTGACAATGACCACGGTAGCGATCCCAAAACTCTGGGCAATGACTGTCGGCACCACCGAGAAAGGCCATTTTGTTGCGCCCCATATCAATTAAATAATTGGTGATGGTATGACCGCCATCAATATTACTGCAACCTATAGATACGACGGGTTGGTCGGCAACCTCGGCACCCCAGCGAACAAAACGGGTGCCTTGCTCAATCAACCGAATCAGTTTGTCGTGATAGTCATCGTAATCGCCATAACCGAGCAAAATAATGCCATCGGCTTTGTTGCTGTCTTCAAAATCAGCGTGCCAATCGGCATTCATTTGCTGAAAAGACACTAACAAGTCATAGCCACTTCTGGCACACGCCCGGGTAATGCTGCCGAGCATGGATAAAAAGAACGGGTTGATTAAGGAATCGTCACTGGTAGGGTCTTCAAACAATAACAAGGCAATGGTGGCACTGCTTTGCAAACGCAAATTACTGGCGTTTTTATCGACTTTGTAATTAAGCTCTTTGGCGATCGCTTGGATCCGCTCCCGAGTCGCTTTGTTCACCAATGGACTGTTGCGCAAAGCCCTCGAAACCGTCGATTGCGATACCCCGGCTCGGTAAGCAATATCAATGGAATTGGCTTTCATTTGGGCTCATCTCTTATTTCAGTAGGTAACTGGTCGTTGCTGTGGTCAGGATTAATTCGATATTAGCAGAGTGTTAAGTGGTTGTACAATCTAGGGGTTTTGTCGGACGTAAGCCACCACAATACCATCAGCTTTTTTTATATAATATCGTTTTTAAATAATCATCAGTCAATTCAAAAACAGGTTGATTTTGATTAGCCGAACGCATTAAAGGCATTATTTTCGTTCTTATCCCCATACCTCGTGCATCCACATACCCATAGTCCCGCAACAATTCAACGATTAACGGGTTTCGCGGTGAACGCTGACCTGCCAGCATTTTTTCTATCGTCATCGAGTTTTGCAACGCACCGGGACTTGTCACTTCCATGCGATCAGCATAGACAACGATTTCAATGTCAACCGAGCGCGTCCAATCACGATGGGCAAGCGCGTTAATCACCAATTCACGTACCGCCTCCCGTGGATAATGCCACAGCGGCTCACGACGAAAGCCTTGATCAATCTGATCCGCTTCATCACTGATAAACGGCGTGATTTTGTCAATCAGCCGTTCAATCACGCCAAAATCGGCCTCTGCCAATAAACGCTGATTGCCCTCATCCATTCGCCACAATCCAACCATAGGACTATCAAGAATTTCGTCGCACAATGCTTTATATTGCTTATCAACCCCGTCAAACACCATTAACCTGATCCCCGCCTGACGAAGATATCGTCTCGGTGAGTGACCAAACAAAATCAGACCTGCAATCGTACACACCGGGTGATCATTCACGCCTTCAACCATATAACCCAAACCAATCAAACGCTTAATCCACCCGGCTTGATCGACAGGTATATCAGGATCATTAATAATGTTGCTAAGATAGTCTGTCAGCCTTTGCTGATTTAAGGCACTATAGCTACTACCGGCCACTGGCAACACTTCAGTATGTAAAATACCACCACTGGCAAATAACCGGGCTTGCTGCTCACGAGTGGCGAGCCTTGATGTGGTACCAATGCGAATATAGACATCTTCTCTGCCTTTATCCCTGACAACATAGGGTTTACTCATGCCTTGAGTAAACGAGATCACCGCAACACGACAGTCCGTGTTAATTTGCACTTCTTCATAAAACGGTAATACCATTGGATGAACTTTCGCTGAAAATACTCCATCCATTATCCATTCTTCAAGGTTTGGCCTTTGTATCCCACTGATGCTGCCATCATCTTCAACACCGAGCAGTAACATCCCGCCTTTGAGGTTGACCATAGCAACCACTTCTTTTGCTAATTGCTCAGGCCGAACATCATCACGTTTAAATTCAACGCCTGAGCTTTCACCATTAGCAATAATTTCCAGCAGCTCTGATTTAAGCATGAGTTTTCCTGATAAAATGAATTAATTTATTCAAAACCATATTTTTCACGACGTTGATTGAAGGCGCTTTCTCCGCCTTCTAATATGTCTGCCGCCAATTTTTGTATCGCAGGCCGATCAATTGCGCCCTGCTGAGTCAGCGGGATCTCTCCTTTGCCTTTACCATCAACAATATCAACAACATTTAATACGCCAATCCATTCTGCATCACCAAAAACAGGGATGTTAGCGTTATGGGTGGCAAACAAAAATTGTCGGACGACTTTCGCCGCACGTAACTCGTTCACAATACGATCAGCGATAAAAGCATTATCAAGGTTATCTTCTGGTTGATCCAAAATCAGTGGATCTTGATTGTCCAGTAACAATAAATGCAAGATTGCAGTACATTGCTGACCGATAGACAGCTTTTCGAGTGGGCGATAAGTTTCATTACCACCATGTGCCACGTTAAGTTCTATATTTATTTCATCAGGCAACTCAAGCTCTTCAAGCTCAAGCAAGTTGACCTGAGAAAGTTTCATTAAAGCATTAGCAACTGATGGTACAATATCCCATCGTTGCTTTTGCAATGTATCAATGCCTTGACGGATTGTTGCTGATAAATTGGCAGGCGAAAAATCGTTATCCGTTGTCCACAACAAACGTTTTTCACCAACACCATCGAGTTTGCAAGCCATTAAAAATCGCATCAGTGGGGTTCGATTTCCTTCAACGTTAATGTTTAGCTTTAATTTGCCAGCCAACTTTTTGTTTATTCGTTTCACCCCTTTTAACAATTTTGCCGAGCGATGGGCTTGTGTTTCGCTTAATTCACTTAATAGCAGCTTTCGTTTATTCTCTAACTCGTCAATGAGTTGCTGGCGCTGTTGTAGGGTGATTTGCTGTGGTTTGATTTGTTCAATTTGTTGTAACAATTGTTGATATGCCATACCAATTTCTTTGCCAGACTTGCCCTGACTGGCGGGGATCTCCTTGAACGCTTTTTCCAATAGCGACTCTTGTGCGTTAACTCCCTCAACCAATTGCTGATGGTGGACTTGGTTTTCATCGGTCACGGATGTGATGATTTGGTCAAATTGCTTTAACAATGCGTTTGCATCGAGGGTTAATTTTTCAAGCAGTGTACGCTGTTGGCTTAATAATGTTGCATGAGGTAAATTGGTGATCGCTGGTTCAGCTAAAAAAGCACTATCGGGCAGACTATCTTTAACCGTTTGTATAGCGGTTTTGAGCTCATCAATCTCTGCCGTTATACGCTGATCCAGTTGTTTTTCTTTTTCTAGCGCAGGCACTGCTTTGAGCTTTTCTTCAATCCCCAGCGATTGAAATTGTTTGACTTGATCTTGCAATTTCGGCAGCCGTTCAATTGCTGCCTCAATTTCATGACGGAGATCGTATGCCCTGATAATGGCTTCTCTGTTTGCTTTTAATTTAATCCGAATTTGTTTAATCACAGTTGCAAATTCACTATATTCACTGCTCAAGAAACGCTTGAGTAAATGCCGTTTGCCATCATCATTGCGAGTCATTTCATAGATTTCGTTTTGACCAAAAATTTCTAATTGGGGCAATAATTCATCAGCAGCATAAGGCGATAACTTGCCACTTTCATCTATAACCACAGGTTGCTCACCGTATTTGCGTAATACCGTAAAGCGTCTGCTATTCATTGCACCGGATCGTATGATTAACTCAACTAATCCTTTTTCTTGACCAAGATTTTCCTTAATAATTTCACTGTGCTGCTTTTTTGCATTAAGACCAAAAGGTTCCAGGTCCAGTGCAAAGCGAATGCACTCCAACACCGTTGACTTGCCGGTACCTCTGCCACCAATCAGGGTGTTTAAGTGATCAGACAAATCGATTTTTACATCATCAAGGTAACCGCCAACAAAACGAATTGATTCGATAGCTGAGGCAGGGTTTTCTGGCAGTTCACTATTAAGTCTGACTCGCGATTGAGGGTCGAGAAAAGCTTGCTTAAAGGCGGCAAACCCCGGTTTGGTCATTCTAATCAGGCAAGATGCTGCGGCTTTTTTGATGGTATCCGGTGTCTCAACATCTTTGGCATTAATCGCCGCCATAGATTTGACCCTTTTATAGGCTTGATTTTTGTTACGCAATACCTTGTGATAAAAGTCGTTTTCGAATCCTTTTAAGTCTTCAACCGATCCCGGTATCTGTGCTGCTCTGAGTAAAGGATGACACCAGATATGATCTTGTTTTGCCTTAAGCAAACCATGATCACCAGTACAGTGAGCGGCATAAATAAAACCGCCCCATTGCTCGACTTGCCGGATTAATAACTCAGCACTCAGACTGGAAGGTCGAACACCCTCCGTCGGCTCCAATAAATCAAGTTTCCCCAAATAACGTTCCAGTTTTTGTGAGGTGGTAGTCTCATCAAATAAACAGACAAAATGAATTTTTTCGCTCGACGCAATTTCAAAACCCGGGAAAACGACAATGCCATTGTCTGAGAGTAATTCACGGATAGCATCAACCCCATCAACATTACCGTGATCAGCTATACCCACCACAGCAATGTCAGCATCCAGACAGGCTGCCAACAACTTCTGGTTGTACTCAGCTTCACTTAATGGTTGCGGTTTACCCCGGTAATTGATGTAGGATGCAGGATTGACTTGTAATGCGCATTTGTAAAATTTTGCCTGAGTGTAGGTTTCAGCAGTATTCGAACTGGCAGTCATTGTTGACCCCTCTCAGAGCAATATTGGTAATGGCGGATACTATTTTTTAAAGTAAATAGAAGCATAGCAGGATAAACGTCCTCTTTGCTAAAGTCCACCTTTGTGGGGCTTTTCGAAGGAAGTTGAACAGAGCTTAAAAGGGATTATGAATAGCGGTGGCTATTGATGGGCACGTCTTACTGTGCCCATCAATAGATAA
This sequence comes from Alteromonadaceae bacterium, assembly GCA_965277695.1. Taxonomy (GTDB): domain Bacteria; phylum Pseudomonadota; class Gammaproteobacteria; order Enterobacterales; family Alteromonadaceae; genus JABSOG01. The sequence goes on along the minus strand of CBDIDQ010000033.1, from coordinate 129,864 downwards.
AACTTAACGACAAAATCAGTCACAAATAATGATTTAAGCAGCCGCTTCTGTCTGCTGCTGTGCACAGGCCATCAACGTTAGGGTGTTATCAAGCATTCTGTTGGCAAAACCCCACTCGTTATCATACCAGGCCATAACTTTAACCAACCGACCGTTGACGCGAGTTTGAGCGGCGTCAAATGTCGAAGACAAAGGATTGTGGTTAAAGTCGATAGAAACTAACGGCAATTCGTTATAACCCAATACTTTAGGGTTCTTCTGTGCGGCTTTAGCCATTGCTGCATTGATTTCTTCAACGCTGGTTTCTCTGCCTGCATAGAAAGTCAAATCAACGACCGAGACATTAACAGTAGGTACGCGAACCGCCATACCATCCAATTTACCGGCCAATTCTGGTAATACCAAACCAACGGCTTTAGCTGCGCCGGTTTGAGTGGGGATCATCGACAATGAAGCACAACGAGCGCGATATAAATCACTGTGGCTAACGTCGGTGATGCTTTGGTCATTAGTCACCGCGTGAATAGTGGTCATGCTGCCGTTTTCGATGCCAACTAAGTCATTTAATACTTGGGCAACAGGAGCCAAACAGTTAGTGGTACAAGAAGCATTAGAGATGATTTGATGATCGACAGTTAATACGTTGTCATTGACGCCGTGAACTACGGTGGCATCCATTTCTTTGCCCGGTGCAGAAACGATAACTTTGCTGGCACCGGCGTCGATATGAGCTTGAGCTTTGCTTCTTTCAGTAAAAAAGCCAGTACATTCGAGCACGACGTCAACATCAAGGGCTTTCCATGGCAAATCTGCCGGATTGCGCTGTTGCAACAGTTCAATCACATCGCCGTTAACCAGCAATTTGTTATCAGCTAGGGCGACATCAGCATTGAAACGACCGTGAACGGAATCGAACTGGGTGAGATGGTTAATGAGTTTGCTATCTGCCAAATCATTGATCGCAACGATTTTAACTTCTGAACGATAATTCTCTTCATATAATGCACGTAAAATATTGCGGCCGATTCGGCCATAACCATTGATAGCGACACGGATTGTCATGTTCATTTCTCCAGTAATTTTTCAAACTTGTATGATTTAATTCAGTTATTATTTTTTGTTTATTTGTAACTATTTAGTATAGCTATCGATTTAAAGTCTTTTTCTTTTAGCACTACCGTTATGTGGGCAGCTGGACTGACTAGGTATTTGGAGCGCTTTGTTCTTTACAAACAAAAGCATTCACCACGGAGACACGGAAGCACGGAGAAGATCAAAAGCAAAACAGTTAAAATCGTTGTTTTTCTCCGTATCTCCGTGTCTCCGTGGTCCAAATATTTTTACATTTTTTAAGAACGAAGCGCTCCAATGACTTGAAAAGCCCATCAAACTCTTAAGACATTTTATTCTCAAGCTAAATAGTTACGTTTATCTTTTATTTACCAAGATTGGCCGCGACTCGGGCCATATCTTCAATTTCTTGCCAACGTTGCTCGGCGACCAGTTTTGTTGGTGCCATCCACGAACCACCGACACAGCGCACGTTGCCTAATGCCAAATAATCCACCGCATTAACCGGGTTAATACCGCCGGTAGGGCAAAAATCGAGTTGTGGCAAAGGACCGCCAATAGATTTAAGCATCGCTGCACCACCAGCGGCTTCTGCCGGGAAGAATTTCAACGCGCTAAAGCCCTGATCGAACAATCGCATTGCTTCGCTTGGTGTGGCGACACCTGGTAACAGCGGAATTTGACTGTATTTTGCCGCCGCCAATAACGAATCATTGGTGCCAGGACTGACGAAAAATTGTGAACCGGCTTTGTCGGCGGCCATTAATGTCGCGCTGTCGATAACCGTACCAGCACCAACAATCGCATCCGGTAAGGCTTCTCTGATTGCCGTAATGGCTTCGAGAGCTGCTGGGGTTCTTAAGGTGATTTCAAGTACTTTTAAGCCACCCTGATAAAGAGCTTTGGCCAAAGGCACTGCGTCTTTAAGATCTTTGATCACTAGCACTGGCATTACCGGGCTAGTATCCATAATTTGTCTGATTTCTAAAGCCATTATTTCGCCCCTTCGCTGTCGCTTGTTTTAAGTTGATTTGCATTTACATAAGTCGCATCCAGATGGTCATGTAACCACGCTGCTGCACCAATAAAGGCAGGTTGTCGGTGTGTAATTAACTGCACCGGAATTTCTTTGACCAATTTACGCATTGGTCCTTTGTTCATAAAACGGGTTAAGAATTCACTATTGGCAATATGAGGTTGTATTTGCGGTAAAATACCGCCGCCAAGGTAAACCCCGCCTCTAGCAGCAAAAATCAAGGCTAAATCGCCACAGTAACCACCCAGCAGGCCCAAAAAGCTGTTAAAAGCTTCGACGCAAAGCGGATCGTTATTGCTCAACGCATGTTGGGTTACTTCATCAGGTGCATAATTATTCGCTTCTTGTTGGCGTAACTGAGCATAACCACGATAAAGATTAACCAAACCTTTGCCTGATAATAAATCTTCGGCAGAAATATGCTGTTGTTGCTGTTTGAGCACTTTAAACAACTCCAGCTCAGTATCTGTACCTGGTGCGATAGTGACGTGACCACCCTCGCCACCAATTGGGTGAAAACCGCTGCCGGTATGAACCAGTGCGGCAACACCTAAACCAGTACCTGGGCCGACCACTACTTTGGCTCCGAAATCTTCGACATCACCGGGTTTGATTGAAAACAATGAAGCCTGATTGAGGTGTGGCAAGCTGTAAGCCAGTGCGGCAAAATCGTTAATCACTTCAAGGGTATGAAAACCATAACGTTTTTTCAGCTCGTTGATAGAAAACTGCCATTGCAGGTTAGTCAATTCAACCACGTCACCATTGACCGGGCCAGCAATTGCCAAACAGGCATTTTTGGGTCGATCACCGACAATCGTTTCAAGATAGGTTTCTAGTGATAGCGAAAAGCTGTCGTAGTCAGCCGATAAAAATATCCGGCTTTGATTAACTTCGTAATCACCAGTTTCTGCGTTATAACCGGTCACCAAGGCATAACGAGTATTGGTGCCGCCGATATCAGCGACTAAAAAAGGATAAGCATTACCTGTTGCTTTAGCATTCATGATCTTATCCTTATTGCGCGAAATTATCGGCTAATGAGCCTAAAACGCAGGCTCCCGACTGGGCGTCGCTGACATTGTTTCTGAACAGTGAAAACAACTCTCGACCAGTACCGTATTGCACATTATCACCGTTATAAGGCGGGATAGTGCGATCTCGTAACTCACTGTCATTTACCAATAAGTTCAAGTCACCGGTTATGGTATCTAGGCTGATCATATCGCCATCACACACTTTACCAATCAAGCCGCCTTCAGAACATTCTGGGGTCAAATGGATTGCCGAAGCGACTTTACCCGATGCACCAGACATTCTACCGTCGGTGATCAACGCCACTTTAAAGCCTTTATCTTGTAGTGCGCCTAATGGCGTCAACAATTTATGCAGTTCGGGCATTCCGTTGGCTTTCGGCCCTTGGAAGCGAATAACCGCAATAAAGTCGCGATGTAATTCGCCCGCTTTAAAAGCGTCGTTAAACTGGTGTTGACAATCAAAAACCCGAGCTGGGGCTTCAATCACTCGATGAGCATCTTTAACCGCAGAGGTTTTAACAATCGCGTTACCGAGATTACCTTTAACCGCTTGTAAGCCACCGCTGGTGCTGAAAGGTTCGCTAGCTGGACGCAAGACATTGTGATCCAGCGAAGTCTCAGGCGCATCACTCCAGCTAAGTGAATCACCATCAAGCTTAGGTTCGTACTTATATCCAGCTAAATCGCCAGATTTAGCGAAAGTTCGTGCATTTTCGTGCAAGTAACCGTTTTCTAATAAAGTGCTGATTAAATAAGACATGCCGCCAACGGCATGGAAACGGTTGATATCGGCCAAACCATTAGGATAGATTTGGGTGATCACTGGCACAACTTCGGCCAAGTCAGCAAAATCATCCATGGTCAGGATGATCCCCGCAGCATTGGCTATCGCCACTAAATGTAAAGTCTGGTTAGTAGAGCCACCTGTGGCTAGCAAACCAACCACGCCGTTAATCACCGCACGTTCGTCGAAGATCTCCCCAATTGGACGATAATCGTCACCAGCAGCGGTATAATCGAGTACGTTTTTAGCCGCTTCTGCGGTTAGTTTTTCGCGTAATGGGGTGCCTGGATTAACAAAAGAAGAACCTGGTAGTTGTAGTCCCATGATCTCCAATAACATCTGATTACTATTGGCAGTACCATAAAACGTACAAGTACCGGCACTGTGATAAGAAGCTGATTCGGCGTCAAGCAGTTCTTGACGACTACATTTACCTTCTGAGAATAGCTGTCTGATACGGGCTTTTTCACCATTAGGCAGACCACTTGGCATTGGTCCAGCAGGTACAAATAATGCCGGTAAGTGACCAAATGACAAAGCACCTAGCAATAATCCGGGAACGATTTTGTCACAGATACCGAGGTATAAAACCCCATCGAACATATTATGAGATAAGGCAACGGCAGTAGACAGGGCAATGACATCGCGACTGAATAGCGACAATTCCATGCCCGCTTCGCCTTGAGTGATGCCGTCGCACATGGCAGGTACGCCACCAGCAAACTGGGCAACACCGCCGTGCTCGGCGATCACCGCTTTGAGCTTTTGCGGATAATCTTCGTAAGGCTGGTGGGCAGATAACATATCGTTGTAGGCGGAGACGATAGCGATATTGGCTTTACGTGTGCCAGCTAGGTCAGATTTATTACTGGATGAGCAGGCAGCAAAACCGTGAGCCAAATTGCCACAAGGCAGCGTGGTACGCGCTCTGGCTGAGCCACCGGCTTCGCCAATGCGCTGAAGGTAACGGCCACGGCTGGCCTCGCTGCGCTTGATTAAGCGGTCGGTGACCGCGATGATTTTTGAATGCATGATTTAACTCCTACTGCTGTGTATGGGCGCAAGCTGTTAAGACTTGCTTTAAGACTTGAGACTTAAGGTGCCCAAAATACGTGTACTGGCACTTGATTTTGTTGCAACACAGCGCTCACTGGCATCTTGTGTTGATCGGCAATCGTGAGTGCCTCACGATAAACCGCCAATTTTGCTTCGCCAGTAATCAACAAAATCAATTGTTTTGACTGGAGTAAACCATGCAGCGACAAAGTAATTCGCTCTAGGTTGTCGCCAGTCACTTCACTGCGAGTGGCCGTAATGGCTGCTAAATTCTGTTGATGGTCCAAAGACAATGCTTGCTCAAGACCTTGTGAATAAGGGAACAACGATGCCGTATGACCATCACCACCCATGCCTAAAATCGTCAGGTCAAAAGGTTGTGATAACTGTTGATAGTTAGCGCTCGCTTCTGCTAAACCTTCGCTTGGCGTGGCTGCTGCGGTTTTTATCTCAACAAACTGTGCTGCTGAGGCTTTATCTTGCAACAGGGTATTTGCGGCAAATGCGGTATTTGAACTACTGCTGCTTTTGTCGACCCAACGTTCATCGACCAATGCGACTTTGATGTGCTGCCACGGTAATGGCAGGGTTGCCAAACGCTTATATAACGCAGCGGGTGTACTGCCGCCGGATACCATAAAGCTGGCACTGTTGTCGTTTACTGCACAGGCGTCAGTCAATGTCGCTTGGCAATAGTCGGTTAAAGCGTCAACCAGTGACGCTTGATCCGGATAAAAATGTTCAACTACTTTGCTCATCATCTGTGCCTTCTCTCAACCTTATTTACTTGTTGGGTTACGCCATTTGAATCCGTCTTTTTCTAACAAGTCATCAGATTCAGTGGGACCCCAAGTACCGGCGGCATATTGTATTGGTTTATCTGTGCTGGTTTTCCAAGCTTCTAGCATTGGGTCAAGCCATTGCCAACACGCGTCAATCTCATCACGATGAATAAACAAGGTTGAATCGCCACGTAACGCGTCTAACAACAGACGTTTATAAGCATCGCGAATAGAGTTTTGTTGTGACTGGCTTTGATTGAGGTTAAGACTGACTTTTTGCAGATTAACGTCAGAGCGGTCTAAGTCTTTGGTCATCAGTTGCAATTGAATGTTTTCATCCGGTTGCAAACGTACAATCAGCTTATTTGACGATAAGTGGCCAGAGTCTGCGCCGAAAACCCGGTGTGAGACGGGTTTGAACTGGATCGCAATTTCAGAATACTGTTGTTGCAAACATTTACCGGTTCTCAAATAGAAAGGCACACCAGCCCAACGCCAGTTATCGATATGGGCGCGAATGGCAACAAACGTCTCCGTTTTACTGGTATTGTCGCCTAACTCCTTAAGATAACCCTTTTGTTCTTTGCCATTAACCACACCAAAGTTGTATTGACCGCGAACGGTGTTCTTTTTGATGTCTCTGCCGCTGATCACTCGTAATGAGCGTAGTACTTTGATTTTTTCTGCGCGGATATCACTGGCTGCCATTTTGGCCGCAGGCTCCATGGTCACCAAACACAGCAATTGCAGCAGATGGTTTTGCACCATATCTCGTACCGCACCGGCTTTATCATAAAAACCAGCTCGGCCTTCAAGACCAACGGTTTCGGCTAAAGTGATTTGAACGTGATCAATACTTTTGGCATCCCACAAATGTTCGAACAGGAAATTGCTAAAACGCAATACCATTAAATTTTGCACCGTTTCTTTGCCAAGATAATGATCAATGCGATAGATATTATCTTCAGGGAAATATTTGCCGACTTGATCGTTAATCTCTTTTGCGGTTATTTGGCTATAGCCGATAGGTTTTTCGACAATCACCCGAGAATCTGTTTCGATAAGTTTATGCTCAGATAAGTTGGCACAAGCTGTACCATATAAACTCGGGGCGATGGCAAAATAAAATAATGAGTGGTTGCCTGTTTGTGCGATAACATCGGCTAAATCAGTCCAGCCTTTAGTTGAATCGACAATATCCACTATGGCTAATGAGATGCGTTGGCTGAAAGTGTCCCAATGACCTGGGGTAAACTCTCTGGTTTGAAGTTGCTTTTGCAGCCCTTCTTTAACACGGGCGACAAATTCATCACGGCTCAAACTGGTATCACGGACCGTTGCTATGATGTTTAAGTCTGTATCTAGTTCCTGATTGACGTGTGCACGGTACAAAGCCGGCATCAGCTTGCGCAGTGATAAGTCACCACCGCCGCCAAAAAGAACGATATCATAAGTATTTGACATATAATTTCCATACCCGAAATAGTCTGTTGAAACTCTTTTGCAACAGTGCTGAGTTGCCCTGTTTATTGAGTAATACATAATCAATATAAAACCAAAAGACAACGCTGTCAATTGTGCATACGTATGTTAATTGCATGTTATTATGCAGCTTTAATGCATAACGATGATTGTCCCTTAGCCCCTATCCCGCGTGGCCTGTGCCTGTACAGCGCTTTATGCAAACATGCATAAAGCAGCAATCGGGGTTAAAAAATGTTAAAAATAAACAAAAACTTTCGCTTTTTGTTTTTCTCCATGGCAAATTGCTGCTATAAATAGTTTCTCCTATTGGTCTTGCTGGTACCCTTGTCCAGCCCTAAAAGTAAGGTTGTTTTTATGGAGCATGTGACTTTTAGCGCCAAACTGGCGCGGATGCGTGATAACAAAATATTTGAGTTTTTTATCATCTTTGTGATCATGGTTTCGGCGGTGATGGTGGGGGTAAAAACCTACCAATTATCTCCTTGGCTGGTCAATACTTTTGTCTTTTTGGATTGGATGATCACGCTAGTTTTTCTGTTTGAGATTGGCATCCGCTTTATTGCCACGCCAAAACGGCTCGACTTTTTTAAAGATCCATGGAATATTTTTGACACTATTATTGTCACAGTGAGTATTATTCCGCTGGAAGATTCAGAAATGGTACTAGTGGCCCGATTAGTCCGAGTATTTAGAGTGATGCGGATGATCAGCATCATCCCCGAATTGCGAATTTTGATGAATTCGTTCTTCAAAGCGCTACCTCGTTTGGGTTATGTGATGTCGTTAATGTTTATTATTTTCTATATTTACGCCGCTTTTGGCAGTCTGTTTTTCGAAAAAGTTAACTCTGAATTATGGGGCGATATTGCCATTTCATTGCTGACTTTGTTCCGCGTGATGACCTTTGAAGGTTGGACGGATATCCTTTATGAAGTCATGGCAGTTTATCCTTGGGGTTGGGCTTATTTTCTCTCTTTTATCTTTCTTACCACCTTCGCATTTTTAAATATGGTGATCGGCATCATGGTCGGAGCCCTCGAAGAAGAGCAAATTAATGAGACCGAATTGAATGATCGAGTGGTGACGTTAAAAGATTTACATGCTGAGATTCAGGAGCTAAAAGAGTTAATTCGGTGTAAGGATGAGTCTGGGCGTTCAGCTGAGGAATAATTCATGTATGATGTGCGGCGTTTAAAAATAAAAATTCAGGAACGCCAATCATGTTACACCATCATTTTCAGCTCGCACTGTTACTGTGCCTGCCGCTTTTATCATTTGCCGACAATCTGCGAGGCTTAAGCGAATCCCACTATCAATTCATTCATGGTGATTTTAACGGCGATGGTCAAGCAGATACTTTCGCCCTCGCCCGCAAAAAGAATAAACATCACTACGTAGTTTTTGCTGATGGTAAACGACAGAAGATCAAAGCCAAAATTGGCGGTAAGGATTGGGATGCTGAATCGTATTCTGTTATCGCAGATAAAAATCTTATTCGATTGCGCAATGCTAAAGGTGGCATTGACGAACATGAGATTGAAATAGATAAAGACCCTTGTACATCTACCTGTGGTCATCAGAGTTACAACGTCAAGACTGGCGAAACCAGCACGATTTATTCATTAACAGCTGTACCTGCAACACCAATCTATTATCCCGGTACCCTCGGCGGCAATTACAAAGCGGTTTACACCAGTTATACCATCAACCTACCGAGCGTCTCCGGTGCAACCAATTATCAGCTGTATGAATCCGCGCATAATTCCACTTCACAACCTGCCGGTAGCCAATATCAACGGGTTTATACCGGTTCATCTACCGTTGTTAATCGGGTCAATACCAATTCTGGTTATCGCTGGTTACGTTATAAAGCCTGTAATTCGGGTGGTTGTTCAGGTTTAAGCCCGTGGCGACGATTATATATTTATGGCACACCGGGCATTGTCAATAACCTCAATGTTTCTGCTCCGACGGTCAATGTAGGGGTTAATTTTTCTGTCTCGTGGACGCCCGCTGCGGGTGCGGTTGATGGCACGGTTTATACCGTCTATCAAGCGTATAACGGCAATGAAAGTGTGGTCTATTCCGTGACGCGAAAGCATTGGAGTGAGAGCCGTTATAGCTACTCAACCGCGCAATATGTTGGTGGCAACTTTCGTTATCGAGTGCAAGCGTGTAGTCCTTCAGTAGGCTGTGGTAGTTCTGTTGTCGCTAATCAAACGGTGATAGTGCCCAATACGGCACCTGTAGCGAACACAGATTATGTGGTGATCAATGAAGACACGCCGACCTACATCAATGTGCTCGGCAACGATACTGATATCGATGGCGATGCACTTTTATTAGATTTATACGGTGCACCGAGGCATGGCACTTTTAGCAACATCAACAATCAGGTCCGTTACGTGCCTTTTAGTAATTTCAACGGAGCTGATTCGTTCAGTTATCGGGTGCGCGATGGCAGCACGATTTCAGCACCAGCGGTTGTTTATGTCACCGTTAATTCGGTTAACGATGCACCGACCGGTAACGTGGTTATTTCAGGTGTGTTGAGCGTCGGGCAAACGCTAACTGCCAGTCACACCTTGGCAGATGTCGAAGGGTTAGGCACCATCAGTTATCAATGGTACCGAAACGGTGCTGGTATTGCTGGCGCTATCGGCACAAGTTATTTACTCAATAATAATGATGCCGATTCTACGCTCACCCTCACAGCCTCTTATCGCGATGGCGGTGGCACGATGGAAAGCGTCACTAGTGCGGCAACTGCGGTGATTAAAGCCCCAGTACCCGGTTGGCAGCAGCTCGGACCGATTGAAGTCGCTGACACAACAGTCGTTGGACCTGTTTTAGCAGATGTTGATCTATTGGCTTCATCTGTGAGTGGCAATGCTAGCGTTGTCGGCGGTCAAGCCAGCTATCATATTCCTATTGCACTGCCGCCCGGGCGTAATGGCGTTCAGCCGTCAGTTTCTCTGGGTTATAGCTCACAAAATGGCAACGGCATTGTTGGCATGGGTTGGTCGCTGAATGCGGGTGGTGCGATTAGTCGATGCGCCCCGACTTATGCGCAAGATGGCTTTACTCAATCTGTAACTTTCACCAATAAAGACCGCTATTGTTTAAATGGTCAACGCTTGATTCTGGTCGACGGCGTTTACCGCACCGAAATGGACAGCTTTGTTGTCGTCACCCCAACAGACGCAGGTTTCAGCGTCGCGCGACCTGATGGTTCAACCGCCCTTTATGAAAGTGCCGATGTGCTGGGTTGGAGACTGACTCAAGAGTCTTGGTCTGGCGGTAAAAACACTATTGATTATGTCTACGACGAAACCGATGACGGCGAGCACTTATTATCAGCTATTCATTACACTGGCAGTGATGGTGTTCAGGGTGATCGCAGTGTTCAATTCGTTTATGAAGATAGAGCCGATAGCCGTGAAAGTTATATAGCTGGTCGTAAAATTGTCAGCCGAAAACGCCTCAGCACCATCACAACCGTTATCGGTGAGCGTACCATCAGCAGCTATAAACTGGTCTACCAACAAAGCGGTGCCAGCCAACGTAGTTTGCTAAGTAGTGTGCAACGTTGTGGTGCCGACCATTGTACGCCTATCAGCTCTTTTGATTGGTCAGACAGTTTGAATTTTGCGCCAGCGACACCACTAAAATTCGGCGGCGTTGAGATTTACAAAAACGTTAAAACCATCGAAAAAATCATGCCTTACGGCGATATTGACGGCAACGGCACGGCAGACTTCCCCGGTTATATGGTCAATGCCGAGCAAGGTAAAACAGGCACCAACACCTTAACAGTCAACGATTATTGCCGCCGTATTGCAACCACGCTAAATTACGATTGTCAGCAAGCAGACATTAATTTAGATGGTAAAATTGACCCATTTAACTACCAAAACGGTTATCTGAACATTGATTATTCTGGCGATGCGCTCGGTTATGTTCAAACCAATATCGGCATTGCTGCCAAAGCGAGCGGTGAAGACAGAGGCGATAGTATTCGGGCTTTGCAAGATATCAACGGCGACGGCTGGCCTGATGCCGTGGTTTACCGCCACAACCCAGGTGAAACCGCACAGCTTGAAATTTTCGTCCACTCAATGGATGGTGCTGCACCTTATGCCGCCGTAGGTGAAATACTTCATTCCTTCGATAGCGAGGTGGTTGGTGGCGAAAGAGTGCTCAAAGAAAACGCCACGTTTGCTGGCGATTTTGACGGCAACGGTTTGGCTGATTTGGTCATCACCCAAATGAACGGTCCCTTGCTTGCCGCCATGCCGATGGGTCAACCTCGGACGATTAAACACAATCACAGCACACCTGAAACGCTATCATTTGTTGATAGCCCAGCGCCCGCCAGCCCGGTATATGACGGCAATGGTCAATTCTCGTTTTTCAGCTATTTCATTGATATCAACGGCGACGGTTTAACCGATGTGCTCGGCTGGAAAGATCAACTGCTGTCGATTCGAATCAACTTAGGCAACGGTAATTTCAAGGATTGGCAAGATCTCAGCGATACCACTTTACTCGCCAAATCATCAGTTGAAATCGATTTTGGTGGTGGCGGTGATACTGAAACGGTGAACTATCCAAAATACTTCGCTAGCCTGCAAAGTGTCGATATCAATAATGACGGAATTAACGAGCTACTAGTGCCCGGCACACGCTTAATCACCGCCTGTAACGGCACCCGCTGTGGCGACGAGATTTACATCCGCTCAACAGGTATCGTTGACGCCAAAAAGTATGATGATTCGATTTATCAATATGACGCGATTTCATTTGAATTGCAGGCTGATGGTAGCTATCAAGCGACTAAATCCGCCACCAATATTATTGCCCCAGCCACCGAACTGGCATTTATCGATGCTTTCGGCGATGGCAATCTCGATGTGATTTTTAACTACGGTCCCCGCACCAATAACAGCATTCAGAGTGACACAATGCTTGGTTACCATTACGGCGCATATATCGTGCGTAATTATGGCGCGGGCAGCGGCGCAACCACCAGTGATTATGCAGCGGTTGATTATCTCAAATCCGTTACTGATGGCGCGGGAAACCAAAGCCAATGGCATTATCGACCGCTTTCGAGCGGTAATGATTTTTACCAAACTGACCATGATTACGAAGGTGGCGGCTACCTGCATTTCACCTCTAGCATGTACGCGGTGCAGTCGTTCAAACAAAGCAATGGTATTGGCGATCTCAACGACACCCAATATACCTACGCAGGCGCGATGTATCATGTGCAAGGTCGAGGCTTTACCGGCTTCCGCAGCCTGACTGAAAAAGACGTCGCCCGGAATATCATCACCACCAGTATTTTCGAACAAAAATTCCCCCGAGTCAGCCAGCTAATCAGCCAAACAAGCCAAATCGGTGACATCACTATCGCCAGCCTAAGCAATAGCTGGCTAGACAATCCCGAACACACCATCGCCAACGTCCACCACTGGTACACCAGTCAGTCGATTCAAAAACAATTTGATTTAGCTGGCGTTGCGTTATCAACCCAAACCATGAATTTCAGCAATATCGACAGCTGGGGCAATATCGGTAAAATCACCACCACTATCGATACGCTCTCAACCACCATCAAAGAAATTGATTTCGCCCCCAGCGACTTAACCAGCCAGTACAATTCGATCAAAACCACCAGCGGCGAGCAATGGCAATTACTCACCGTCGATAGCTGGGATGCCACTCATTTCAAACCAACCAAAACCACCTTAACGGCCAGTGGCAGCGAATGCGCCCACATCAGTGAAAGTACTTTTAACAGCTACGGTTTAACCAGCTCAATCACCGAAACCGGACAAAACAGTGCCTGCAAAGACTTAACCGCTCGCCAAACCCTATTCAGCTACACCGATGACGAATACCTGCCAAATAAAATCACCAATGCACAAAGTCATGCCACCAGTTTTGAGTATGATATGGGTTTTGGTGTAATCACCAAGCAAACCGACCCTAATAGCATCGTCACAAACACTTCGCTTGATGAAATTGGCCGCCTATTATCAGTCACAACAACTGGCTTCCCGACGCAAAACATTCGCTATTTAGTAGCTGGTACAAATTGGATGACCCGCACAACTCAGGCAGGCGCTCCGACTCAAGCGGTCTACACCGACAGTCTCGGTCGTAATGTACGCAGTGCGATCCAAGGCTTCGATGGCACTTATGAATACGTCGATAAAATCTACGACAATCTTGGTCATCTCAGCAAAGAATCACTGCCTTATACGGTCATAGCAAACTACACCGAATTTGGCGATTTCGACGCTCTCGACCGTCCGGGTTGGCGTAAACTGCCTCACGGGTTACAGTCGACTTATAGCTATAAAGGTCTGAAAACAGAAATCAGCGTCGGCAGTGATAGCCGAAAAATGTCCCGCACCTACGCCAGCCTCGGCTGGTTGCTCAGCACCAGCGATGCAAAAGCAGGCACCAACACCTTCACCTACGATGATGCTGGTCGTCCGCTGACAATTAAAGACGCCAACAGCAATAACATCACTGCGACATACAACGGTTTCGGCCATAAAACCCAAGTCGACGATCCGAATCAAGGCATCACCACATTCACCTACAACACCTTCGGCGAGTTAGAAAGCCAAACCGCCAGCGGTGTCACTCAAACTTTCACCCGTGACGGATTAGGTCGAATCACCCAAAAAGACACTGCTACTTATACGTGGGACACGCTCAAACAAGGCTTGTTGAGCAGCGAAACCGACCAAGGCATCACCCGAGCATATGCCTATAATGACTCACTGCAACTGAGCCAATTATCCGTCACCGTCGATGGTGTCACTCGCACCATCAAACACCAATACGATAGTGTTCTCGGCCGCCCCAAAGCCTTGGAATATCCCAATGGTTTAACGCTGAAATACAGCTACAACGCCCAAGGTTATCTGAGCAAAACCAGCAACGCCAACTCAAATTATGTCTATCGCGAAGTCACCGCCATTGATGCACAAGGCCATATCACTGGCGCAAAGTTAGCCAACGATTTGATGTCGCAAAGCAGCAGCTTTAACCTCAATTCAGGCACCATGAGCACCACTTCTGTCACGAAAGGATTAACCCAGCTGCATGGTCATAGTTACTCAGAATATGACGAGTATCTGAACATCACAGCCGAAGTCAATAACCTAACCGGACTCAATAAAACCTACAGTTATGACACGCTTAATCGTCTAACAACCTACACCGCGAGCAATACCTCACCCTCATTCAGTCTCTCAGTGAACTACGCTCATGATGCCGTCGGTAACCTGCTCAAGAAAACCGATTACAGCGCAAATAAAAACACCGCCTATCAATACTGCGAAGGTTCCAACGCCTTATGCATATTAGAAAAATCCAGTGGTCAAATCGTCAATTTCACTTATGACGGCCGGGGAAATCTAATCAACGGCGATGGATTAACCTTAACTTACAACGCCTTAAACAAACCCCTGACCATCACAGGTCGCAACGCCACCACCCAATTCATCTATGGCAGCGACAATGCCCGAGCCAAACAAACACGAACGATTAGTGGCCAAACGAGTACCACCTATTACATCGATAAGCTGTTTGAAACCGACAACGACGGCAGCTGGCGAGCCTATATCGACGACATTGCCGTCCTCAGCTGGACGCCTGAGCAAAAACATAAACTGCTCTACACCTTGCGTGATCGACTCGGTAGCGCAACAACATTAGTGAATCACGACGGCCAAATCACCAGCCGCCGTTACTTCGACCCTTTTGGCAGAACTTCAACCGCCAGCACACAATTCACTGACTTATCCGCCACTAACCGCTATCGTCGAGGTTTTACTGATCACGAACATTTGAATGAACAACAATTGATTCATATGAATGGCCGCATTTATGATTATAATGTCGGGCGGTTTATGAGTGTCGACCCGTTCATTCAAGCACCGAGCAGCACCCAAAGTATTAACCCGTATTCGTACATTATGAATAACCCGCTGGCGGGGACTGATCCAACCGGGTATATGGGTAAGTGTGATCAGAATCCGACCTGTCAGATGCAGTCGTTTTTTAGTTCGGTGGGCAGTGGCGGTTCGAGTTTAATTGGTAATCTGATGGGCCGATTGAAAACTACGCTGAGCAATGGGCACGACACCAAACAGGCCAAGAAAACACAGGATCCTAAGGCGGCTGAGGTTAAGTCTCCGGTGGCGGTTGCCGGGGTAAGCTATGACACCAATAGAAAAAATGAAAGTGCTGGCAGTGGTGATAGCACTCAACAATCATATGGCGATGATTTTGATTATGTAGATCCGGATGCAGCTACAGACTGCCCTACTTGTCGCTTTAATAAAGGTGGTAGCACTCGTAGAACAAGCGCTACATTTCAAGATCCATTGCAAGGAATGATTAATGCGCGTGTTCAACAATTGCTTAGACAAATTGAAGAACTTAACCCCTATATGGATACGAGCACGATCCGCCCAAGTTCGGGGCCTGGTAGTCAATATACGAGAAGGGATATTCAGCACTTTGAGTCTATGCTAGCTGGTATACGTGGAGCGCCACCACCAAACTTAACGCCTCTTGGCGGTAGGAGAAAAGTTGCATTTAGACAAGCCAAACGCGTTAATGGTGTGCCTGTTAGCCAGCAACCCTACAAAGTAACCCCCAATATAAATAGACAATTAAAAACAGTACCTGGAGAAAATTACCATTTTAGACTTCCTACTACTGGTGGAGGTTTTCGAGAAGTGATAATTAGACATGATTCAGCAGGTCATTACCATGGAGTAAACAACATTCAGAACCGTGGACGACACTTTAACGACCAAAGGGATAACCATTTTGACTATTAAATCTCACTCATTTCGCTCCGGCAATCTTTTTGATGATAATGAAAGTATCACATTTGATTTAAATGAAGCACATCATTTATGTAGCCAGCCTATAGAACTAGCTGCATTGACTTTTCTATCGAAACCGAAAGAACAACATTATGAGTCGATTGCGGCATTGGATTTTGCAAATGCAATTGAGCTTCGAACATTCTTAAACATGAATAATTCATTGAAAAATTATCGCCTGTTCTTGTTTGCTGCCGATGGACTTTGGCAACCGAACAAAGCAATGGTAATGCATAAAAAACTTTGGCGAAAAGAACCTTTTAACTCCTATTCTGAATCCTTTAATGAATTATCTGAAGAGGTTTGTGTTAAGACTGATAGGGGTGTTAGGTTTGCCAGTATTGTAAATATTGATGATGAAAACTTACTTGATGCTATTGAATTGATTAGAAAAAATCCTTCATGTTCTTTAATGCTTTCTTGTCGGAAAAATATTAAAGAACCGGATACAATTCAAGAGCTATTTGGAAGCTGCTTTCCTTCTGCCTTTAACTCAGAAGAGACCTGTGTAAATTACTTATCTTTGGCGCTTGGTGTGTGTGGTTATGGGGATATTGTATTGAGAGTTTCTGGTTTTGAGGATGAGCGAGTAGCCGCAATTGACTTAATTTATAATGCTGCCATTCAAATTTAAAATGGAGTAATGGGGTCATAAGATCAATAAGCAAAAAGAAAGTGGTCAAGTCAGTTGTTTAATGAGACTTTCCCTAACATATTGAATAATAAGTGCTTTAACTTATCACCGTGTCAAAAAATTATAATTAAGGAACTGTGCGGCTATAACCAAGTAATTTAAAAAGCCTTCTTAAACAACTGATTTAACCCTTTTTTACATACGCCTTTTTACAAACAACCAAACCCCAGTTTACAAATTTGCGCTAAATTGCTACTATCCGCGAAAACCTGTAATAACAATAAACACAAATCAGGGTGTATCGTAAATGATTGTTGTTAATAAGGAATACCATGAAAATCAGCCAAGCTAAGTTTTACAATCGCTTCTATCGCCAATGGATCACACCCGCAATTGCCTCATTATTGTGTTTATTTACACTGACCGTTACCGCTGCGGACACAGCCACTAATACAACAACTGATAAAACAGCAGCCCAAGCAGAATCCATTATTCCTTTCTTTGGCATTGTTTATTACGATAACACTAAAATTATTTACTCTGACTTTGCTGGGCATGTCTCCAAAATTCATGTTCGTGGTGGTAATAAAGTCAAAACCAAGCAGCCGTTGATTGTGGTTGAGCCGTTAGGGGCGCTTCACACTCCGGTAGTATTTACCAGCACTATACCTGATGCGGTTATTTCTCGGGTTAATGTCGTCGAAGGGCAATATGTTGACCCGACCACTTCGCTGATGGTGGTGGCTGATCCGAGTCATTATGTTGTTAGATTGAATATGACCCAAACCGATCTTAACCGCTTACAACCGCTTAAAGAGGCCGAAGTGAGTTTTTCTGTTACTTCCGGTACTCCAGTTGTCAAACCCGGCAAGGTCATTGCCATTCATGAACCCATTCAAGGTCGTATCGGTCTTTATCAAGTCGAAGTGATTATTGATTGCAGCAAAAAGTGCTCTAATCGTATCAAATCCGGTAACATCGCCAAGGTCTTGTTTAAGACTCCTTCCAGCTCGAACTAAACAGGAAATCCAATGGACGCATTACTTGAACGCAATAAAAATGCCTTTATTGCGCTGACGCTGTTTTTGGTTTGCATGGGCGGTTATCAGCTACTGAATTTGCCTATTTCACTGTACCCAACCGTCAGCAAACCGGTGATTAAAGTACAGATGACGTATAAAGAAGATCTGGCTAAATTCATGTCATATTGGGGCGAAAAGGTCGAAACGTCGCTGAAAAACGTCAAAGATGTCGAATTGGTTGAAGGTGAATATCGTCAGGGAGAAGCCACCTATCTGGTGCATTTTGGCTGGAATAAAGATAATGATGAGGCGATCAGAGATGTCGCTTCCGTGGCTGATTTTTTTCAGGCGCAGTTGCCCCGGGACTTGCCGCCTTTCAGGACCACCTTTTTTAATCCTGGCAGTGAAAGTTATGTGGTGGTCAGCTCAGAAAAAATGGATTCAACCACGCTGAGTAAAACCCTGCAAACCGGCTTGTTGCCGCTGCTATATGAAATTGAAGGGGTGACGCTGGCGTGGGTATCAGCCTTGGGTGATGAGCAAATTACGGTGAATTTTGACCCATTAAAAGCCGCCACTTATAACATCACCATACAAGATGTAATCAAAACCATTCAGCTGCACGAATTTGACTATAGCTTGGGTCGAATCAATACCCAAAGCAATGGCAAAATTTCAGTTACCGTGCGCAAACGCAACGAAAATATCGAGCAGCTGTCATTGTTGACCATCGCCAATATTGCTGATCGACAGGTGCTGTTAAGAGATATTGCCGAAGTCAAAATGACAGAAACCAAGCTGTCGCGGGTATTACAACTCGATGGTGAAAACGCCGTAGCGGTTGCGGTGTGGCCTAAACCCGATGCCAATTTGTATCAGGTATCGCAAAACTTTTTGACCGAAGTTAAAAAATATACCGGCAATTTGGGCAGTGTGTTTGTGCTCAACGATCCGTCTGCGTTTATTGCTGATTCTATCAATACCGTGATTTATGCGATTATTTTGGGTATGTCGACGGCGGCTATTTTCGTTTTAATCTTCTTTCGTTCTTTTAGTAAAACCCTGCTGGTTTGTTTAGCGATGCCACTTTCACTGTTTGGTGCTGGCATTTTTATGCAGATAACTGGTGTTGGCATTAATTTGCTGTCATTAGGCGCAATGAGCGTTTCTATCGGTATGGTGATTGATGGTGCGATAGTTATCATCGATAACATTACCCAGCACCAGAAACGTCCGGGGCAGAAAGGTAATTTAGTGTTTAAAGCCACTATGGAAGTCGCTCCGGCGATTTTCGCCTCGGTGTTAACCACGGTTATCGTATTTATTCCGATGGCTTATACCCTGCCGATTGCCTCGTCGTTATTAAGAGATATCATTTATGTGATTGTGTCTATTATGGCGTTTTCAATTTTTATCACTTTGGTGTTTATTCCTTCGGCTTATACCTTTATCGGTGGCAATAAATTGATGGTGGTTGCAGCTGATGCCAAAGCGAAGTTTTCGATTATAGAATTTATCATCGAAGGCTCAGCAAAAATTTACTGTTTTTTGCTGGCGATATTAGTCAACAGTCGGCTGATCCAACTGGGTTTTGTCGCGGCGATTGGTGCTTTGGTGTGGTATAGCATCAGTACCTTTCCAGAGATTCGACGTGAACTCATCGCCAAGCCTTATGCCAAAATTATTGATGTGACGGTTTCGTTCAAAAAAGACGGCTTGGAGATGCCTGAGCGTATTGCCATCGTTGAACCTTTGCGTAATCAAGCCAATGATGCGTTTCCCGAAGAGGTCAAGTTTGCTTATTCTGATATTCGGGCGAATGTCGGTTATATCTCATTGCATTTACATACCCATCTTGATTTTGACACTGTGTATTATGGCTTGCAGAAAATCCTTAAAAACAGCGAAGAATATGATATTGAAATCAGTCCGTGGATCACTTCTGCTTTAAGTGTGCCTGATTATCCTGATTTACGCTTGCTGGTGACCGGTGATACTGAGCAGCAAAGGCGTCAGCAGTTAGGGCAAATTTATGACACTTTACAGGGTCAAGATGAGATCAGAAAAATCAAAATCACACCAAAACGACAGCGTAATGCCAAATATGAAGTCAAATTTAAGCAGAATTTTATAAACCAGCTGTTTCAGGATCATGACGTAGTGCAAATCAAGCGGCAACTGTCAGATTATGTTGGCTTGGCGATTGAAGAGAAATATATCAGCACCATTGAGTTTGATGGCAAAACCAATAAGTTGTTCGGTCAACTCGGTGAGCAAACGCTGCAAGATGTGAGAAAAATCGGTGATTTGCCGTTTTTCTTCAACGGTCAGTTTTTCCATTTGCGTGACCTGCTGGATATCGAAAAAATAGAGCAGTGGAAGTTATATTACAGCCGTAATGGCAGGCCGATTTATATGGCTGAGGTATGGCTGAAAGACCAGCATCAAAACGCTGCGCCTAAGTTATTGGCTATGCTCGATGGTATTCAGGGTAATGACAATATGGTGCCGTTTATTCTCGACAGCCCCAAAGAGCAGGTAAACAAGGGCATTAGCTCGTTGCTCAAAGCGCTGTTATTGGCTTTTGGTTTGGTGTTTATTTCGGTGTTTTTCTTGTTTGCCCGGCTAAAAATTGCGGTGATCATCTGTTCGGCAGTGCCTTTTGGCATTATCGGTGCGTTGATTGCGCTTTACCTGTTTGACAGTACTTTATCGTTAAACTCAATGCTCGGGATGATTGTATTGTGTGGGGTATCGGTGAATAACTCGATCATCTTTGTTGATGTTTACATGCGAATACTGGCGCAGGGTAAAACTACGGTTGAGAGTATCCTTGATGCTGCTAGAGCGCGATTCCGGGCGATCATCGTTACCAACATGACCACCCTTGCAGGCATGGCACCGTTGGCATTTGGTGTTGGTGGTGGGGGTGAAATACTGCAACCGCTAGGGATATCGGTTTCGTTTGGCTTGCTGATCTCAATGGCTTTCACCATGTTTTGTGTGCCTTGGTTATTGTCGATGTTTGTTCGCCAGCAGGCGATTAACAATTAAAAACAGAGAAGAGCAGTGCAGGGTGATTATTACGGCTGGATATCATCCAGCCGAACCTTATCCAGCGTGGTATAACGTTTGATGATGGGGATCAGCACGTTGGATTTTTTTAACTGTATCAGCCGCTGATTTAATCTCTCAACCAGCGCATCCGGCACCTTAGGATTTAACGCTAGGTAGTTGCCGCTAAGGTCACCCATTCTGTAGGCACCAACCACATGATCTGGCGGATAACCATAAGATTTTAGCGCTTCGGCGATTGAACTTTGTGAACCGACACCCAAATCGACTTTGCCACTAAACAGCATTTTCAAGTAACCGACATAGCTGGTAAAACTGAGTAAATTTCTGTCGGTCAGGCCCATACCACGTAAAATTTCTTCATAAACACCATCTCTGACATAACCGACAATGTACGGGCGTAAATCGTCAACCGAGTCGATCACAATATCTTTGCGGCGATTTAATTTGAACAAATAAACCCCGTCAGTCGTTGAGGTGAAGGGACCAACCCATTTAAACAGTGCTATTCGTGATGGCACTTTGGCGGTAGAAATCACCCCTCCTCGGGGGTCTTGCAACGCTTTAGTGTAGGAACGACTCCAAGGATATAGGCTAATCTGATAACGGATACTTTCGGCTTCTAGCAGGCGTTTTAGGATATCGATATTGATCCCCACCACTTGTTTATGGCTATCAACAAAATGAAAAGGCGGCATCGATTCGGTGTAAATATTGAGTGTTTGTTGTATCGCTGATAACGCGGGTTTAGCCTGCTCTTTGCTTATAGCCGGATTTGCCAACAAGATTAAACAGGCAGCTATTATTTTGATTAAACGATGGGGTTGGCACTCATTGCCGTTACTTATTTTTAGCTTCAATCCACTGTGCCATATATTGTGTGCTTTTGTGGGAATGATGCCTGAGCATCGCGCCAATAAAGTTGTTATTACGGATAGTTGTCAGGTTTTCGAGCTGGTATTGTACTGCTTTGGCCAACTTGAGACTGAGTTGTACCCTATCATACTTTGCCTTGATGATGCTAAAACCTTGTTGCTGATGTTGCTGCCATAATTCGCCATCCTGATACAGTTTTACCGCCGCAGTGGCTATGGTTTCGGGTGATTCGGCGATAAACCCGGCCCAGTCCATGCCATCGGCCATTGCCTCAGCGCCGACGGGGGTGGTGACATTAGGTGTGCCATTTAACATGGCTTCGGCCAGTTTGCCTTTTATGCCAGCACCAAAACGCAAAGGAGCCAAACAGACTCTGGCTTGTTGCATCGCCAAATTAGCATCTTTAACCCAACCAAGCACATGAAACCCTTGTTTAGGTGCGTTTAAAGCGGTGGCTTTAGGTGGTGGATAAGCGCCATAAATATGTAATTCGGCGGTCGGTAATTGCTTTCTGATCAATGGCCAAATACTTTGTTTTAACCACAATACCGCATCCCAATTCGGGGCATGACGAAAATTGCCAATAGATACAAAGTGTTGCCGCTGTTGATAGCTTGGCAGTGGTTCAGTGGGCATTTTAAGCATAAAAGGTAAGTGAAACAGTAGTGAGGGGTCAATAGAAAATTCGTTTTGTAACAGTTCAACTTCTGTTTGCGAGATGATCAGGCTTAAATCACAGCGAAAAATGGCGGCGACTTCTCGTTTGGCCATGTCACTGCGCAAGTCATCAATGGTCAGTGGGCGTTTTTGTTTATAAGCTTGATGTCGGGCTTGGCGTAAAAAATGCAGATCTTCGGTGTCGAGAATACGCAGAGCATTGGGGCAATGTTTTTCAACCCGCCAGCCAAATTGTTCTTCCATCATAAAGCGGTCAAATAACACGATGTCTGGATTTAATTGCGTCACATATTGATCGAAACTGACATTATTCAACTCAATTGCCGCCGTGGCGATACCTAGTTCTTCGAGGTCAACCATATGGTCGCTGCGTTGTGCTGGGGTGGCAAAAGTCACCTGCCAACCTTGGGCTAAAAAAGCCTTTAACAACGACAAGATATACGTACCGGCAGCAGATGAGTTCGGCTCTGGCCAGACGTAACCGATTGTGAGTACCTGTAACATGAAACTCCCTGCTGACGATCAATGAGATAAATAACGGCAATGAATGGTGTAAAGCATCATTTAAGAATAATCAAGGCGACACCAAATTGCATGATATTTTTAACTATTTCAGTTATTTTCGGCGGTTAAGTGTAATAATCAGCCAATGTAATAGAAAACTCTCTCACTAACCCCGCTGGATCGATTAAACTGCGCGGTAGCCCGGCAACAGAACCTTCAACTAACATTAGTCCTTAAACCAAGCGGAGAAAGAACATGGCCAGAATCGGCGCATTCAACACCTTAGAGATCGTCAAACAAGTAGACTTTGGTGTTTATCTTGACGGCGCAGATTTGGGGGAGATTTTGCTTCCAACAAAAAATGTGCCTGACAGCGCTGAGGTCGGCGACAAGATTGATGTTTTTATCTACCTAGATTCTTCTGACAGGATCATCGCCACCACGCGTAAACCGCTGGCTAAAGTCGGTGAATTTGCCAGCCTTGAAGTGGTTGCGGTTAATAACGTTGGCGCATTTTTGGACTGGGGCTTAGAAAAAGATTTAATGGTGCCTTTTGGTGAACAAAAACAACGCCTTGAAGTGGGCAAACGATATTTGGTGTTTGTTTACATCGACCGTGTAGACAAGCGAATTACCGCATCGGCAAAAATCGATAAATTTCTTGATCACACCGAAGTCAAATACCAAGCGGGCGACGCTGTTGAGCTGATCATCGGTGGTCAAACCGATTTAGGCTTTAAAGCCATCGTCAATAATGCCCATTGGGGTGTAATTTATAAAGACGAAGTATTCGAATACCTCAAGCCCGGCGGCAAGCGCAAAGGCTTTATTAAACGTATTAGAGAAGACGGTAAAATTGACCTCACCCTGACCCGTCCAGCCGGCGAACAACGTGATGAGTTGTCACAAAAAGTCCTTGATGAATTGAATAAGCTCGGCGGTTACCTAGCCATTAGCGACAAGAGCCCACCAGAGGTGATTTACAAAAAATTCAGCGTCAGCAAACGCATTTATAAACAAACCCTTGGTGGATTATTCAAACAAGGTTTGATCACCATTGAGCCTAAAGGTATCCGACTTAAATCAGCAGAGGATAAGTAGCGATGGAAAGAGCGATGGAAAGAACGATGGAAAATTTTTCCCCTTCCAGCGAGCGTAATAAAGACGCGATCACCGAGCAATTAATACAAACCTTTGCCGATTGCACTCAAGTTATTGAGATTGGCAGTGGCTCAGGTCAGCACATTATGCACTTTGCTCAGCAGCTGCCTGATATTCACTGGCAGCCGACTGATTTAGCGGACTTTTTCCCCGGTCTTGAGCAAAACCTCAGCGTCCGAGCGGCCAATATCGCCGCACCACAGCAGCTTGACCTCTCATCAGTGCCTTGGCTGCCAGGCAAGCTTTTTGATGGCTTATTTAGTGCCAACACTTTACATATTATGTCGTGGCAGCATGTGATTGGCTTTTTTGAGCGAGCGGGCAAACAACTTAGTCAAGGTGGTCGCTTATGCGTTTACGGACCGTTTAATTATAACGGAGAATTCACCAGTGAAGGTAACGTCAAGCTTGAAGGCTGGTTAAAAGGGCGTGATCCGCTCAGTGGTATCAGAGACTTTGAAGCGGTTAATCAACTGGCATCAGACAATGGTTTTGAATTGTTAGACGACCACACTATGCCTGCGAATAATCGACTGTTGGTATGGAATAAGGTTTTGTGAAATTAACAGCACCAATCAAACAGGGTAACAATTGATAATCAAAAAAACGCGAATGAATTCGCGTCTACGGCGTACCAGCTCTGCCGTAGACGAGGTTTCAACCTCGTGAATGTTGAGGATAACTGTAACCCTAATTTGCTCTATATGGTCGGAGCCAAATTAACTTAACTGTTCAGCTTGTGGATAAAATGTCTTAGGGGTTTGATGAGCTTTTCAAGTCACTGGAGCGCTCCAGATTCCTGAACAGCCCAGCAGCCCACATAACGGTAGTGCGAAAAGAAAAAGACGTTAAATCGATAGTTATACTGAATTAAAAGGAAAGTAAATGTTACCCAATGAATGGCGCAGCAAAAAAATGTTTTTAATTCTCACCACGCTGCTGATGGCTTTTACCTTTTCGGGTTGGCTGGCGTTGTTGAACAACTTTGCTATCGACAAAGCAAACTTCACTGGGGTTGAGATTGGCATGTTGCAAAGCTTGCGTGAGGTGCCAGGCTTTCTCGCGTTTACCGCCGTTTTTGTGTTATTGGCGATCAGCGAACAAAAGTTTGCCCTGTTGTCGTTAGCGATGCTGACTATTGGTGTCGCCCTGACGGGTTATTTTCCTTTTGAATACGGGCTTTATGCCACCACGGTATTGATGTCTGTGGGCTTTCATTACTTTGAGACAATCAACACCTCGTTGCAGCTTCAGTATCTGGACAAAGAAGAAGCACCAGCGGTGATGGGTCAACTAATTTCGGTCAAAAGTGCCGCTTCATTGGTCGCCTATGCCACTATCTGGCTGTGTTTCAACTGGTTTGTCATCGAATATCAAGCCGCCTATTTATTGTTTGGCAGCTTAGGTTTGCTGCTGCTGGCAGTCATTGTCACCTCATTTCCGGCTTTTACTACTCATACCGTGCAACACAAACACCTACTGATGCGCCAGCGTTATTGGTTGTATTACGTACTGATTTTTTTGAGCGGTGCGCGGCGACAAATATTCATGGTTTTTGCCGGTTTCATGATGGTCGAAAAGTTCAATTATGCGGTGTCAGACATTGCTTTGCTGTATATCGTTAACCATATACTCAACCTTTATTTAGGGCCAAAAATTGGCAAAATGATTGGTCGAATAGGTGAGCGCCGGGCATTGACCTTTGAGTACAGTGGTTTGATTTTAGTCTTTGTTGGTTATGCGTTGGTTGAAAACGAACATCTGGCGGCGGGTTTATATGTGATTGACCATATCTTTTT
Source organism: Alteromonadaceae bacterium (assembly GCA_965277695.1). Classification (GTDB taxonomy): domain Bacteria; phylum Pseudomonadota; class Gammaproteobacteria; order Enterobacterales; family Alteromonadaceae; genus JABSOG01. Next base: position 103,943 of record CBDIDQ010000033.1, on the reverse strand, counting down.
TGCCATGGCGATTGCGCTAAAAACCTTCTTTCAGAAAATCGCCGACCCGGCTGACATCGCCAGCACAGCGGGTGTCAGCTTCACCATCAATCATATTGCCGCCGTGGTGATCCCCGCCGCTTTTGGTTTGATTTGGATGGTCAATCCATCTTGGGTATTTTATATTGGTGCCGCTTTGGCAGCAGTATCTCTGGTTTTTTCTCAGCAGATTGATAACCAGTTGCGGCAGGCTCAGCGCGTGAGTTAAATGCCGTGCAACACTAACTCCGACACTGGACTCAACACAGTGTTGGATTTATACTATGGCCAAGCGCTCATTATCGTAGTTACCTTTAGCTTTGGACTCAAACATGAAATACCCTCTCGGCATTCAAACTTTTTCAGAAATTCGTCAAGAAAATTATTTGTATGTGGATAAAACGGCATTGGTCCATGATTTAATTGATTCGGGTAAAGTTTATTTTCTTTCTCGTCCCCGTCGTTTTGGTAAATCGCTGTTGATTTCTACATTTGAATCGCTTTTTGCCGGGCATAAAGCGCTTTTTACTGATTTGGCTATCAGCAAAACTGATTATGACTTTGCGGTGTACCCGGTGATAAAAATGGAGTTTTCCAAAGATAAAATGGATAACGCCGCTTTGCTGATCAATTACATTGAAACAGTGATTGATGATATCGCTGAACGCAACAATATTACCCTCAAAGACAATACTCATAACCTTAAATTCAGTGAGTTGGTGGTTAAGCTCCATGAGCAAACCCGACGCAAAGCGGTTTTACTCATTGATGAATATGACAAACCTATCCTTGATAATTTGCTTAACGACAGTTTAGGCGAAATAAAAAATACCATGAATGGGTTTTATGCCATGGTTAAGTCGCTTGATCACCATTTGAAGTTTGTTTTTATCACCGGGGTGTCAAAATTTGCCAAGGTCTCAGTGTTCTCAGGCATGAATAATCTTACCGATATTTCAATGAATAGGCGTTTTGCCGCTTTATGTGGCATCACTCAGCAAGAGCTGGAACATGACTTCAGTGAAGCCATTGATGGTTTAGTTACGCTTGAGAGTACCGAGGAACCGATAAATCGTCTGGATATGCTAGCGAAAATCAAATATTGGTATAATGGTTATCGCTTTCATCATCGTGCGGCTGGTGTTTATAATCCTTATTCGCTACTGTCGCTATTTGCTCATCAAGAATTTGAAAATTATTGGTATACCACTGCTACCCCCACATTCCTGTTAAACCTGCTACAAACAAAAGAATACGATTTAAGCAAACTATCACAATTTGAAATTGGCGAAAGTGCGTTTGCCGCCTCTGAACCAGAAGATATGGGTGTATTATCACTTTTTGTTCAAACGGGCTACTTGACGATCAAAGGTTATAACGATCCGCTTTATGTGCTGGATTTTCCAAACTATGAAGTGAAACGTTCGTTTTATGATTCTGTTGCGGCACGTTATGGTCATTTAAATGCGGGTTTGGGTCAGGCTTATACAGTGAATTTAATCCGGCACTTAACTAGTGATGATTTGGATGGTTTTTTTACTACCCTTAAGCAGTTTTTTGCCAACATTCCTTATGAATTGGCGATAGACCAAGAGAAGTATTACCAAGCGTTATTCTATGCGATTTTTACCTTACTCGGGTTAACCATTGATGCAGAAGTCAGGACGAATAAGGGCCGAATCGATTGCGTGCTGCAAACCGATGAGGTGATTTATATCATTGAATTCAAGTTAAATGATACTAAAGAAGCGGCCTTACAACAAATCCGCGATAAGCAATATAGTCAAAAATATCAGAACAGCGGTAAAAAAATCGTCTTACTCGGTGTCGAATTTGATCAAAGTGAACGTAATATTGGTGAGTTTATCAGCGAAGATGGCTAGTTTAAATACTGGCCCGGTCGATTTGTATAGCATGACAGATATTGTATTGGCGTTGTCACGCCCACTGCTAGCTAATAAAGCGATTGAATTGATCAATAAAATTAGCAAAACTCTACCTGCTGCGGTGGCTGATGAAAACCGATTCTTCACAACCTAGTCGGCAATGCCCTTAAGTTTACTGACTCAGGTTCAATCACGGTGTCAGCTATTGAATCTGATGAGAAGCTAATCATCCGCGTGACTGATACTGGGATTGGTATCGAGAAAGCCAAATTTGCCGGTATTTTTGATTCTTTTGAACAAATCGAAGGTGATACCAAACGCACCCACAGCGGCACCGGTTTGGGCCTGTCTGTCAGCCAACAACTGGTAGAATTACATGGTGGAGAATTAAGTGTTGACTCTGATTTGGGCATTGGCAGTACGTTTTTATTGAGTTTGCCGATGGATAAAACGGGCTTTGCCGTAGACGAGGTTTCAACCTCGTAAATGTTGAGACATCGTTATTCTACTGGCAGCCGCAACAAAAAAGTCGTCCCTTGCCCCTGCTCTGACTCAACAGTCAACTCGCCGCCTTGTTTTTGTACCAGTCCATAGGATATGGATAAACCCAAACCGGTGCCTTTACCGACGTCTTTGGTGGTGTAGAAGGGTTCAAATAACTTGTTTTTGGTTTCTGTTGTCATGCCGCAGCCGTTGTCTTTGATTGATATTTCAATCTGCTGGTCTTTTAATTGGCAACGGATCAGGATTTGACCGCGTATTTTATCGGTTTCTTGTCTGGTTTCAATCGCATCACAGGCATTAACAATCAAATTCATAAAGACTTGATTGAGCTGAGCGGGATAACAAAACAACGCAGGAGTGTCGGCAAACTCAGTGACAAATTCGGTGATCTCCAGATATTTGGTTTGTATCAGGTTAACTGTTGATTGCAATAATTTGCTGATTTTTACGGTTTTTTGTTCGGCAGAGTCGAGCTGGGTGAAGGCTCTTAAATCTTGCACAATGATTTTGATCCGCTCTGTTCCGTGTCTGATGGTGCCAAGGTGATCATGCAGCGGTTCGAATTGCTGGCGAAAGTTAGCAAGGATCTCTTCATCAGCATCGTCACCAGCCAAATCAAATAAAAATCGTCGAAAGCGGTGAAGTTCAACTTCGAGGTTTTGCGCACTGACGTGGACAAAGTTGGTGGGATTATTGATTTCATGGGCGACTCCAGCCGTTAATGTACCCAAGGATGCCATTTTTTCTGATTGCAGTAGCTGTTGCTGAGTGGCTAAAATCTCTCGATTTTTTTGCGCTACTTCTTGGTTTTTTTGCGTCAGCTCAGCGGTACGTTCAGTGACTCTGCTCTCTAAGTTGCGGTTGATATCTAAAAACGCCAAATGGGTTTTGACCCGGGTGAGTAATTCCTCTTTACAGATCGGTTTACTGAGGTAATCATTGGCCCCTACCGCAAAACTTTGAACTAAATCAGCGACTTGATTTTTGGCAGTTAAAAATATCACCGGTAAATCGTTCATCGCATAGAGCGCACGTAATTTACTGCAAACCTCATAACCTGATACCTTGGGCATCATAATGTCCAATAACACCAAATCAAATGGACCATCGTGTGCAATCGCTTGCAATGCCTGTTCGCCACCGGCGGCTTCAACTAACTGGTAGTTTTGTAACGACAAATGGTTATGTAATACCTGACGGTTTATCGGCTCGTCATCTACCAATAAAATACGAAATTGATCGCCATTAATATCTAGTTGGGGTAGGGGTAATGCATCTGCTTCAATCATATGTAAGCGAGAAACTTCCTGCCTGCCGCCGGGCTCAATCAGCGCCGCTTCTGTGGCTATTGGCAAGGTAAAAGAAAACGTTGAGCCTTTGCCCAACTCAGATTCAACGGTAATTTGGCCACCGTGCAGCTCTACTAGCTGTTTGCTTACAGACAATCCTAACCCAGTGCCGTTGTAAGATCGCTGAGTATGGCCTTCAAGTTGCTCAAACGAGTCAAAAATATTGTTAAATTTATCTGCGGCAATGCCAATGCCAGTATCTGACACGCTGATTTTCAGGCCATGAGCGGTTTCGACGGCACTCACGGTCACCTGACCTTCATCGGTAAATTTAATCGCATTGCCAACCAAATTATGCAGTATTTGTTGCAAACGGTTTTCATCAGCATCAGCGGCGTGTAAGTCGCTGGGCACCTCGTTAACTAATATCAGCTGGTATTTTTCAGTCGCTTGAGCCCCTAATTGTATTTGTCCCGGCGGTTGTTGTTGCAGCGGTTGCTTTTGTCGTACCAGTGGTTGTGACAAGGTTAACACCACCTCAACCATGCTATATAAATCCACCGGGCAGGTATTTAATGTCAGATTACGGTTCTTTAGTTTTGAGAAATCGAGGATATCATTAACTAAGTTCGATAAGCGTTTGCCACTGCTGATTATCATCCCTAGGTTGCTTTCACTGATCTTCGATTGCTCGCCACCAATGCCATCCATTAGCGACTCAGCCAAGCCAATAATACCGTTGAGCGGGGTGCGTAATTCATGGGAAGTATTGGCTAAAAACTCATCCTTTAGCTTATCAACCTGTTTAAGCCGTAAATTAAGTGCTTGTTCGGCCACCGTTTTTTCTTGCTGGGCGAATAATTTGCGCTGCTGGGCACGGACAAACAACATCATCATTGAAATCATCCCAAAGCCATAAATGGTGTAGGCCCACCAAGTGAGCCAAGGCGGTGGTAAAATGGTGATTTTCAGTGATTTGCCTTGCTCATTCCAGTAACCATCGCTGTTGCTGGCCTTGATCCGCAAAACATAATCACCGGCTGGCATATTGGTATAGGTCGCTCGGCGGTTTCTCGCGCTGGTGACAATCCAATCATTGTCCCAGCCTTGTAGTTGATAAGCGTATTGGCTTTTCATCGGGCTAATAAAATTCAACGCGGCAAATTCAAACGAGATCAAGTTTTGTTGGTGAGTCAGAGTTAGTGTTGGTAACACATTAATCGCTTGGGGTAGCTTAAAGGTTAATTGGTCACCGTTATGCTGGTTATTGTCAGGATTTTGAATGGGCACCGATTGGTTGGCTAGCAAAAAGTCGGTCAGCACAATGGATGGTATTTGCAGATCATCAATAATATCTTCCGGAAAAAAACGATTGAAACCTTTAACGCCACCAAAAAACAACTCACCTTTACTACTTTTATACGCCGCCATCCGGTTAAATTCATTGCTTTGTAAACCATCGTTAACATCATAATTTCTAAATAGCTCGGTGCGGGGGTCAAATCTAGAGATCCCCTTGTTAGTGCTGAGCCATAGCTGCTGTTTGGCATCTTCGAGAATGGCATAAACCACATCGTTGGCTAACCCTGCATTTTCACGGTAACGTTTGATAACGCCTGTGTCCGGGTTCACTTTATTAAATCCACCGCCGTAAGTGCCCACCCACAGCTCGCCTCGACTGTCTTCATAAATCGAAGTGATGGTGTTGTGACTAAGGCTTTTAGGGTCGCTGACGTTATGAGGAAAATGGCTAAATTGCCCAGTGTTTTTGTCGAATCGATCGAGTCCGGCACCGCCAGTGCCGATCCAAAGTATGCCTTTTGAATCTTCATAAATGGTTCTGACTACATCATGACCGAGACTGTGAGGGTCGGCTGGGTCGTGTTGATAACGTATAAATCCTCCGGTTTTTGGCTCAAACTGATTTAACCCACCGCCATCAGTGCCAGCCCATAATGTACCTGTTGAATCTTCATAAACTGACCAGACAACATCATGCCCGAGACTGTTTGGGTCGGTTGGATCATGGCGGTAATGTTTAAATTTACCGGTTTGTTTATTTAATTTGTTTAGTCCACCACCATGAGTACCAACCCAAAGTGTGTCGTGGCTATCTTCGTACAGTGACCAAATCCAGTCGTGACTCAAACTGCCTGGGTCTGCTGAGTGGTGTTTAAAGTGCGTAAATTGCTGAGTTTTTGGATCCAACCGATTCAAACCGCCGGCCAAAGTGCCGAACCACAAAGGAGCCTGAGCAGCGCCACTTTTTTCGTTACGATGGATCGCCAGCACCATATTATTATTCAAACTATGCGGGTCACTTTCTTGATATTTATAATGGCCAAAACGTTCTTTGACTGGATCGTATTTATTCAAACCGCTCGAATAAGTGCCAAACCACAAAGTGCCCTGAACATCCTGATAAATAGATTTAATGGTATCACCGCTAAGACTATGAATGTCGGCGATTTGGTAGCGAAAATGACTGAACTGCTGACTTTGAGCGTTGAACTTGTTGAGTCCGCCGCCTCTGGTACCGACCCAGAGAGTGCCATTGGCATCAATAAATAGCGACATGATATCGTTATGGCTAACACTGTGGGGATTGGCTGAGTCATGTTTGAAATGAGAAAAACGCTGGGTATTGCGATCAAAGCGATTTAACCCGCCGCCGATGGTACCTATCCAAAGCACCTCATTGACATCACCATGAATCGCCGATATTTCATTGTGGCTCAAGCTGTAGGGGTCTGTGGCTTGATGGAAAAAATGAGAAAAATGATGGTTGTGGCGATCAAACTTATCCAGCCCAGCTAAAGTGCCAAACCACAACTGACTGTCGCTGTCTTCATAAATCGCATTGACGGTGTTATGGCTTAGGCTCTGCGGCTCACCGGGCTGATGTTTAAAGCGAGTAAACTTGCCTGACTTCGCATTATATTGGTTTAAGCCGTCATCAGTACCAATCCATAAATCTCCGCTGGAATCTTGAGCAATGGTTCTGACATTATCATTGCTCAAGCTAAATTCGTCGTTAGCGTTATTTCTGAAATGGCGGAATGTTTGGCTTTGCGCATCATACTGATTCAAGCCACTATCGGTACCTACCCAGAGGGTATTCTGAGCATCTTCATAGAGAAAATTAATGGTATTGGCTGAAATTGAACCCGGGTCGTCTGGGTTGTGCCTGAAAGCCCTGAACTCATAACCATCATAACGATTGAGGCCATCGAGTGTCGCCAGCCATAACAAACCCTGACTATCCTGTTGGATACTAAAAATAGAACTTTGTGATAAACCATCTTCAATGGTGAGTCGATCAAAGCGTACTACAGGCTCAGCAGCCCAGCTTATTGACGACTGTTGCAAAAGAATAAATAAGCAAAGAAATGAACTGATAAATCGCTTAATTGAACGCATAAAGTTTGGTGTGATCCATAAGCTTAACGATGAAATGATTGCTAAAGCATAGCTCACTTGAGAGTGGCTATATAGGGCAGACATTGGCAAAACAGCGTTGATCACGGGCAAAATAAATCAATTAAGATTAAACCACACTCATTTGTTTTCCGAACGTTCGAAAATAAACTGAATTAATTCATCAACTTAACCTCTTAAGCCATAAAGAGGTGAGTAAAAAGGTGACAAAACCGTCGCATTTTGTATTTTACCAGCCAAATCCAGTGCTGTACTATGCCACCGATTTTTGGAATGTATAAACAATAATATAGGAAGTTTGATGTTTGATTTATCGAAGCCACTAGCGGCTATGCTGCTGATTGGCCAGTATCGAATCGACTCAAACAGGGAGTATTCAATAATGCGTCATTTTTTTCTTATCCTGACATTAGCACTGTCTTTTCACGCCAGCGCACAAGACCCGTTGGTTTTTGCCGCCACGCTCGATAAATTTATCGTCAATAAATCTGCCGACTTAGCCGCTGCACCGCCACCACCAGACGGCCCAGAAACACCACCGCCAGTGGTCAACCCAGATATCCTCGACCGTCTTAATGTTGATTTTGATATCAGTGCGGAAACCACTGATTTACTCGGTGAACAAATTGACTTAAACAGTGGCAGCGTAGATGGGACTTTAGTCGCATAAGGGAGCCTATATAGATGCGGTGAGCCGCGTTACAGGTGTGTCGTCGCAATTCATCCATGAACGGCATCCTGCCTCCAGCTCATTGAGCTGTAGCGACAACCCGGTGCGAACCTTCGGTTCGGTCTCAATTCGCCCCAGCATCCAGACAACGGTAATTCTGGCCAATAGCCAATACAGCAGTGGTTGGGGTTCTGGCAAAGCTTGTACGCAAAAAATTTAGGGGTCAGGTCAATTGCTTAAGAAGACTTTCTTAACCCATTGAAAAACAAAAAAAATTTAGGGGTCAGGTCAATTGCTTAAGAAGACTTTCTTAACCCATTGAAAAACAAATATTTTTTCAATCATTAATTCAACGTATAGATAAACAGTCCTTTGGTGGGTATCGCTGACGCTGCGATGACATTTAGATTAACGAGGTTAAAACCTCGTCTACGCCAGAGCTGTTATGACATAGACGAGTATTAGAACACCGCCGATGGGGTACCAATACCGCACATGTAGGTAATATCAGCTATAGTAAAACCGGGAATATCATCGCATACAATGTCGGTAAAACCAACCTGACCGACACCCAAACAAACACAAAGACGGTTTTGATACCAACTATATTTATCTCGGCAAAAAGCTCATCGCTTGCTCAGAAGATGCCTTTGCGCCACAAACCTCAGGCAGTCATCAGCGTAAAATGCTATCAGTTTTAGCAAACGATGCCGTTGAGCATGTCAGAAATTCTGCGCTGCCATTAATCAAATAGGAAGTGACGAACATAGCCGGGGAGCAAAGAAATTTGCCAGAGATTTTATTGAAAACGCTTCGGTAAATGATAAATATAGACTTCAAGTCCAGTATACGGGATTAATTGATCAGAAGTTCAAACCGTTTCAACCGACTGATATTGTTTTGGCGTCACGCCAAATTTGGCTTTGAAGCAGCTCGAAAAATAAGAATGAGAAGAAAACCCCACATCAAAATACACCTGAGACGCCCGGTGACCCTGGTTTAACAGCTCACAAGATTTATTAAGGCGATAGTTTCGCACCCATTCAGAAAAACCTAAGCCTAACAAGGCTTTAAGCTTACGCATTAGTTGCCTTTCACTGATACCCAAGGTGTTACACAGCACTTTGGCGGTTAATTCGGTGTCATTATAATGTTGCTCAAGCTGCTGGCTGAGTTTGTCAAAAAAACATTGATCGGTTTCATTCAAACCGCTGTCTTTATTATCTTTTGTCTGCGCATTGCCGCTATCCACTTGCTGACTGAAACGCTTGCGGATGATTTCGCGAATACTCAAAATATTGTGAATACGTAATCGCAATTCTTCAATATTAAACGGCTTGGCGAGATAATCATCCACCAGCAATTGTAATCCTTTAAGCCGACTTTCCATGCTGCCTTTAGCGGTCAGCAAAATCACCGGAATGTGACTGGTTAGTTCATCGCCTTTAAGTGCACTGGTGAACTCATAACCATCCATCACTGGCATCATCACATCACTGATCACCAAATCAGGCAGTTGTTCACGAGCAATGTTAAGACCACTTTCACCATGCTCTGCCAGCAAACAATGATAATCACGGCTGAGCTGGTCACTGAGCAGATTTCTCATATCTGCGCTGTCATCAACAATTAACAAGGTTTTAAGCTCGCTGGCGATATCAGCAGTTTCGTTGACGATGCTTTCGCTAACAGTCAATACACTGTCGATTTCAAGATCAAGATGGTCATGCAGAATTTGCTTCACCGCCGTGCCTTCAACGGCTAAGGCCGTTTGCTCTGCGCTAGCAACTGGCAATGAAATAGTGAAAGTCGAGCCCTGAGAAAGCTCACTAGTCAGACTAATATGTCCTTGATTAGCTTCAACTAATTCTTTAACCAGTGCCAAACCAATACCAGCACCAGAAATCGATTCGCCATGATTGTGAGTCGCCCGATTAAAGCGTTCGAAAATACTCTGATGGTCACTTTGCGCAATCCCAATACCGCTATCTTTGATAATGATATCGACTCGTTCGTTTATCGTCACAACACTGACCCAAATATCACCATTAGCCGGGGTGTATTTAAACGCGTTTGAGAGAATATTAATAAGAATTTTGTTGAGCGAATCTGGCAACAACATCAAGGTGACATCTTCATACGCATCAACATGCAGGCTGATTTGCTTGGAACTCACCAGCGGCTCAAATGAGGCGATAATGATATTGAGGGTTTGCTCCAGCGAAATAGGCTCACTTTGAGAGTCAGTTGAACTAAGTTGCTCAAGTTTGGCAAACTCCAACAGTTGGTCAACCATGCGCAATAAACGACGACCACTACGCTTTATCAAGGTCAATTCCTTGCTGATCGGCTGCCCTTTAGGTTGCGATAATAGCTGATCCACCGGACTGAGAATAAGCGTTAGTGGAGTTCTGAATTCGTGCGACACACTGGCAAATAAGCGCTGCTTTTGTGCTAGTAAATTAGAAACCGTTTGTGATTGCAATGCCAGCTGATCATGGCTGTTTTTCAGCTCTTGAGTGCGCTGGGTGACACTTTGCTCCAAAATGTCGGCCCGCTCTCTCAGTTTTTGTGTGCGTAAACGGATAAACAGATAAATGCTGCTGATGATCAGCAAAAAATAGCTGATATAGGCCGGTAAACTCAGCCACCATGGCGGCAATATCGTCACTTTAACGCTGGTGATCTGTTCACTCCATTGACCTTGAACATTACCCGCTTTGACGTTAAAAACATAATCGCCAGCAGGCAAAGTGGTATAGCTGGCAACCCGGTTAGTGGCATCAGTGATCACCCACTTATCATCGAGACCGATCATTTGATAAGCGAACATTACCGTGTCAGGACGGGTGTATTCAGGCACTGAAAAAGCGAAGGAAAAAACGTAATCCTGATGACCAAGGGTGATTTGCTCAGTAAACTCAATCGGTTTAACCAAGGGCGATTGCGGATCACTACTTTGTAGCGGTACTGGTTGATTGAATAGTTTGAAGTCGCTGATGATCACCTCAGGCAATGACTTAGATTCGTTAAAGTCATCAGGATTAAACCATATCAATCCGCTGGTGGTGCCCATCGCAATCAAGCCATCAGTGCTGGCAAATGCTGAACGAGGATAAAAACGAGTAAACAACAAACCGTCTTGCTGCTCGATATTTAAGATGGTTTTGTTGACCGGATCATAACGGCTCAAACCAATCGGGCTACCTAACCACAGCCGCTGATCTTTGTCTTCGGTGACACTAACAATGTTATTAGACAACAAGCCGTCAGCTACAGAGACAAAGCTGAATTGCTTTTTATCTGCATCATATAACGCCAGCCCCTGGCCTTCTGTCCCTAGCCACAAGTTACCTTGACTGTCTTTGTGGGCATCCCTGATATGTTGTGGTGTAGAAGCGATTGTCGGCTGCCATGGTGTCACTTGCCGGGTATCAGGATTTAACGAATATACCCCTTGATAATCGGAGGTGAGCACTATGTGTTGATCATCCAATTGCACTATGTCACTGAGATTTGGCGTGGTCATAACATACTCAAAGCTGGGATCGTCAGCAACAAATTGAGCAAGGCCACCATCGGTATGGGGCTGCTCCGGAAAAACCACAGCCCAGAGCCGCGCTGAATTATCCACAAAAGTATCAAAAATGGCAGCCATCGGAAAATCAAAATCACGTGCGGTGAGATCGGCATAACTGGTTAATTGCTGTGCTGTTGCAGACCACTGCTGGAGCCCAGAACCTATCGTCGCCAGCCACAAATTATCGTTATTGTCCTCAGTGACACGAAAAACTCGTGGTGGCTGTCCTTCCCGGCTACGCGCTTGATTAGCTTGCAATTGAACATCATAAAGTTCAAATCCACCAACCATAAGCATTTTGCCAGAATTCAATTGTTTGACATCGCTAATTTTTAAACTCCCAGACGGGTTACTTAAGTATTGAAAATATTGCGCAGTTTGGCTCAAAAGGATGATCCCTTGACCAGTGGCAAACCACAAAGCCCCGTCTTTATCGCGCATAATATCGTTGATTCTAGAGCGCTTGAAATATTGGTAAAAATCACGCAAACCCGATACCGGGGTGAAAGTTTGGGTGGCCAAATCAAAGGTATGTACCCCGCGATTAACACTGCCGAGCCAGAGTTTGCCTTGGTGATCGGATTGTATCGCAAAGATATCACTGTCAAAATCGTCCATTTCTGGATGATCCGATGAAGCAAACGGGGTGAAAAAACCACTGAGTTTATCTGAACCTTTTCCTTGTTCTGGCTTTTTATCTGAGTCTTTAAATGGCGTGAAGCGGTTAAGTGAATTGGCGGTGCCGACCCAAATTGTGCCATGCTCATCTTCTCCCAGCGTACGTACTTTGTTAACCCCAAGCGTATTGACCTCATCAGGGTTGTGTTCAAACTGCTGCAAGTCTGCCGGGTGTTTCGGATCATAGAGAAAAACCCCGTCGTAATAGCTGCCCATCCACGCTCGTTGCTGGCTATCAAATATCACTTCTGAAATGGTCTTTTTTGGCATTGTCTGCAAAATCTGCGGCAAGGGCATCACAGTACTACTATTGGTATCAACCCACTTTAGTCCTGTGGTTGAACAAACCCATAAAATGCCGTCACTCGCCAGTGCCAGTTGGTAGAGCGATTCAGTTTGAAATTGATCATTAGCCCCTAGGGTTAAATCGATTTTTTCAAATATACCGGTTTGTGGGGTGAATTTATTTAATCCGCCGCCATAAGTGCTGATCCACAAGTTGCCAACACTGTCTTCAAGCACATCCATCACTACGTTATGACTTAAACTGTGAGGGTCATTGTCATCATGAACAAAACGTTTGGCGTTATAACCATCAAAGTGGATCAAGCCTTCACCCGTAGCCAGCCAGATTTGGCCGTTTTTCGCCTGAAAAATTTGATTGACTTCGCCAAGGTTGATATTGCCTAACCGGGTAATATGGTTGGCTTGAGGCACTGGGGCGGTAAGATTTTTTTCGGCTTGGGCAAACGCGGCAATAAACAGGCTTAACCACACTGTGAGCATCGCCCCAACTGTAGTGCTAAGCCTTGAATTGAGGCTTGGCTTGAGCCTTAATTTGAGCCGTAAATTAACTGAACGTAGATTGATTGGTAGAGCTAAACGAAAGGTAGAGCGCATAAGTTAGGGTTGCTTGACTTGTTATCTGGATCTGTTGATAGAAAATGCGCTTTAACCGTTTATTGTGATGAAGCGCAAGCTAAACTACCTTGTTTAATCTGTCCTGATAAGTCATCTAATGCCAGCTGATAACAGCTACTGGCGTCGGTGGTATTACTTTCAAACAAGCTAAACCAGCTATTACGACCATTATTCTTGGCATTATACAACGCCATGTCTGCCAAATTCAAAGTTTGTTCCCAGCTCAATGCGTCATATTGTTTTTTAATGAATGGCACCGCTGCAATACCCATAGAACAAGTACGATTAATCTGATGACCATTACCCAACTCAAAAGTATGATTAGCGATGTTAGTTCTGATCCTTTCAGCCAAATGATGTATTTCGTCACGATGCTGAAATTTGGCTATCACCAGGAACTCTTCACCGCCCCAGCGAACCACCCAATCACCGCCCCGACAAGTTTTGTTTAATACTTCCACCAGCTGGATCAGTACTCTGTCTCCAGCATCATGACCATAGGTATCATTAATTTGTTTAAAGTGATCAGCATCAATGGAAATAAGCGCCAAATTACCCGGAATAATACCAGATTGCGGTTTAAAATGTTCACGTTGCAATTGCGACAACTCATTTGGAAAGAATTTAGACACGAAACGACGGTTATGAGCGCCGGTTAACTGATCAGTCAAACTGATTTTTTCGAGTTGAGCCAGTGTTTCGTTGAGTATTTCGTTTTTCTGCTGTAGCTCTTCTGTTCGCTCTTTGATTTTTTGTTCAAGACTCTGGGTATATTCGAGTATTTGTTGTTTCATGTCATACACTTCAATACCACGCTGAACCATCAGTGATAATTCCGCTGGATTAAACGGTTTAGTCATGAATTTATAAAGTTTGGCTCGGTTTACCGAGTCGATGATCGCTTGGGTATCAGAATAGCCAGTCAAAATGATCCGAATGGTATCAGGCATTAGGGTAAGGATTTGTTCGAAAAACTCGACGCCACTCATTTTCGGCATTCGCTGATCACTGACAATCAGCTGGATTGCTTTGGGATCTGCCATGTTATTGATATGGCAAAGTGCATCGCTACCACTTAAACAAGTGACAATTTGATAGTCCTCAGACAATAATCGACTCAGCACATTGAGATTTTCTATTTCATCATCAATTAACATGATAAGCGGTTTATCAACAATTTCCTCAATTTGCTCGGGTATATTATTGATATCAAAAACGGACATTGAGTCTCCTTGTTAAAACGGTTCAGTAAATTTTATTTTTAACCCACTAGCTATCCTACTTTAGGACACATTTTAGTAAAGGTAAATATACACCATTGACGGTTTATCCGCTGATCAGATTATTTTTTCAATTACTCTGGAGAGTGTTGAATTTTTCCGCCAAATTTGCTTGAATACCCGGCCAGACAAAATACAAGGTGTTATCACAGGCTAACATCAACTTATGAAAAAAGGAGACCTCTCATGTATTTGTGCCGTATAGCTATCGCACTCATAATTAACAATTGGTTTTTTCAGTCCGCCAAAACAATGCGATGAATTTCGGGCTGAATATAAACCACACAACAATTCTATTCAAAAACATCAGTGTTTATTTTAATTACACACTGCTGGCTTGAGTATTCATCTGCATTATTAACTGACCTTGATAGGTACCCATGTTAATAATAGCCAGGACTGATATCGACCCAATGTCCTGTCTCTTTATACCATTTATAGAGAAACGAATACCATGAGCGCATTACTACAATTAATTGATATTTCTTATTCCCATAGCCACGACACCTTGTTCGACGGGCTCAATCTCACCATCAACCATCAAGATAAAATTGGTCTAGTTGGCCATAACGGCACCGGTAAAAGCACCTTGCTTAGGCTGATAAAAGGCGAGGGCATCGATAGCGATAGCGGTGAAATTAGAAAACCCAACGGAGTTAACGTCGGCATTGTCGAGCAGTTCGTTGATAGCACTTTGTTATCAATGACATTAATTGATGCCGTTGTGACGGTATTGCCCGAAGATGAGCGGCTCAGCCTCAGTTGGCAAGCCGAAAGCCAGTTAATGCAACTAGGGTTTTGTGCTGAGCAGTTTTCATTACCGGTGGCAGGGCTGAGCGGCGGTCAGCAAAACCTACTGTTGATTGCCCGGGCACTCATCGTGCAGCCTGACGTACTGTTAATGGATGAGCCTGGCAACCATATGGATATTGCCGCACTGGCTCGACTAGAACTGTTTTTGGCGCAACAGTGTCATTGTCCGTTTTTAATCATTTCGCATGATCAGCATTTGCTGGATAAAGTCTGCCAAAAAACCGTGTTTTTACGCGACAAACGGATTTACTCATTTGATTTGCCGTTTAATCAGGCGTTATTGCAATTGCACGAAGCGGATAGGGTGGCACAAAGCCGTCGGGCAGTAGAAGAAAAGGAAATCAAACGATTACAGGCAACCGCCAAACGCCTGACCATTTGGGGCCGTCAACACGATAATGAAAAGTTTATCCGTCGGGCCAAATCAATGGAAAAACGGATTGATAAGCTCGATCAGGCCAAAACCGAGGTTAGCAAAGGCTCACCGTTGAGTTTGTCGTTGAAAAACCTCAGTCTCGGTGCCAAGCAGCTGCTGGCGATTGAAAACTGTGAAATCAAAACGCCAGATCAAGCCCGTTCATTGCTCCATATTGAGCAATTGATTATCCGTCCGGGTGATCGTATTGCTTTATTGGGAGTGAATGGTGTCGGTAAATCATCAACCTTAGAGACCATCACCAAACGTTATCATGGCGACAATAGCGATGCGGTTAACAGAGAAGGCAAAGGAGAAGGCAAAGGAGAAGCCAAAGGAGCAGCCAAAGGAGCAGGCGAGGGCGCTATTCGCTTTAATCCTCGGGCTGAAATGGCTTATTACGATCAGGCACTCACTTGCCTTGAGCTAGATTTAACTCGGCTTGATTGGCTGCGGCAGCAAACCTCAGCCAGCGAAGAGACGTTAAAACATGCGTTGATTAATGCTGGTGTGCCTTATCAGGATTTTGACCGCAAAGTGAATAGTCTCAGTGGTGGTGAAAAAGCCCGGATGATGTTTATGTGTTTTGCACTGAATCAACCGAACTTTATGATTTTGGATGAACCGACTAATCATATTGATCTGGAGGGCAAGCAACAGCTAACAGAACAGCTAATGGCCTCTGGTGCGACTTTGTTAATCACCAGTCATGACCGACACTTTCTTGACCAAATCGCCACTCGTTGGTGGTGGATTGATCAAGGCCAGATTGTTGAGGTCAATGACGGCGAAGCATTTTATCACAACTTGATTGCCGATCAACCAGTAAGCAAGCCACAGCCTATTACAGCGCCACCAGCGGTAGTAAGCGCTGACATACTCACGGATGAAGACCAAATGCTCAGTCGGGTTGATGAGTTAGAAGCCAAGCTAGCTGCCGATATTGCTCGTAAAGCGAAGTTTCAAAAACCTGAGTTGCAGACACAATGGCGGGCTGAGTTAGCTGCCTTGTGGCAACGATTGGAGGGATAAACAATAAAAGAGGTGGGGGTTAACCCCACCTAAAATTCACCATAAGAAAACCCGTGATAAACTTGGCAAACGGGTAAATCTGCGCCAAACTCAAACGTACCCGGTCATTTCCGGTTTTTTTAAGCTTTAGTTCCTCCAATCTAAGAAAAAATGTAAAGAGTTAAAAATGATTGAGTGCACCACCACAAGTCACGATGACGTTCCTCTTAAGTATGTTTATTCAACCCTAGCTGACAGCAACCAGTGGATTGCTTTACTTATCCCTTTTGGTTTAACACTGGCCGTCACCGAACCCTTTTTTGCCTACTTTGCCCAACGCTACAATGTTGTTAGCCTTGAATCTCGCTTAATTCTCGCGCCGGCTGAACAAGCGTTAAAACACGGGCAATTGAGCGTCGACAATCACGTTGCCGATTTACTCACCATTCTTGATCAATTACAAATCGAAAAGTCGATTTTAGTTGGTTATTGCTCCGGGGCAGGTATTGCCCTAATGGCTGCTAATCAACACCCTGAACGCTTTGACAACCTCATTTTGGCCAATGGCGAATATACCCTACTAAACAAAAGCAGCTGCGTAACCCAATTTGGCAATGATGTTGATAGCCTCTTTACCATCGCCGCCAAAAGTGAGAAAAATGCCCAACTGGTACTGAGTAAAATTCAGGCGGACAGCCCTGAGCAAGTCAACAGCCCTGAGCAAGCTAACAGCCCTGAGCAAGTCAACAGCATACCAGAAGGGATTAATTATCCCTTTTCACAACCGCATTATTTCTACCGTTACGCCGTCAACTATTTAGCCTACAAACAAACCAATTTTGAACATCAGGCGCAACAAATCAAACAACAAACGTTATTAATCAGCGGACAGCAAGACCTGCAAACCAATGCCAACAGCAGCGCACACATGAAAAACCTAATTGACCATGCGCAACTATTTATTGACCCTCAGGGCGATCATTATGAGCTGTTGCGAGCGCAATCCAATGCCTTGATTAAAATCGGCGAACACATCAATACGGAGTGTGGTTTTGTCAGTCCATCAAACCTTTGAAAAAATGGCTCTGGCGCAACCCGGCAGCATCGCATTAAGGTTTGACACCAGCCAATTGACTTACCAGCAATTAAATCAACATGCCAACTGTCAGGCGAGAAGATTACGCGCAGCCAATGTAGGGCATGGTGATGTGGTTGCGTTACTGTTGCCGCGCAGCATTGAAATGATTGTTGCGATGCTTGCAGTATTAAAAGCTGGCGCGGCTTATCTGCCAATTGATCAAAATAACCCGCCGTCGCACACTCAAGCTTGCCTCGACCAATGTTCAGTCAAGGTGATTATCAGTAATGACCAGCCTATTAGCCTATCTCTGGACGAAAATAACCTCGCAGCCGCCGACAACCTTGATTTACCTATTGAACCAGACGATAAAGCCTATTTGATGTTCACTTCTGGCTCTACCGGTCAACCCAAAGGAGTGATGGTGCCGCATCGAGCTATTCATCGTTTGGTGGTTAACACCAATTATATTGACATCAGCCCATTTGATAACATCTTGCAACTGTCACCGACTTCGTTTGATGCCTCCACTTTTGAGATCTGGGGTGCACTATTAAACGGCGCAACCTTGGTGCTTTATCCCAGCCCAGTGTTAGATCCGAATTTGCTGGCCAAAGTACTCAGACATAACGAAGTCACCATATTATGGCTAACGGCGGCGCTGTTTCACCTGATTGGCCAACGAAAAACCGCCATCTTGCAACCAGTTAAAACCCTATTATCCGGCGGTGACGTATTACATGCCAAAGTGATTAACCAAGTGCTCGATACTATTCCCGGCATTACCATTATCAACGGTTATGGTCCCACCGAAAACACCACCTTTACCTGTTGTCACCGCATGACCACAGCCAACCGACCTGACACCACAGTGCCGATAGGAATGCCAGTCAACGGCTCCGACATTCATATTGTCGATGAGCATTTAAAGCCCGTTGCTCCGGGCACTACCGGAGAGTTATTGACCTCAGGTGCGGGTGTTGCGCTGGGTTATATCAATGCTGAGCAGCCAAACTGTTTTTTTTACGACCACCGAATTGCAGCGACATTAATCTACCGCAGCGGTGATTTTGTCCGGCAAAACGCCCATGGCGAGCTTGAGTTTATCGGTCGCAAAGACAATCAAGTGAAAGTACGTGGGTTCAGAATATCGCTAGAAGAAGTACAAAGTCACTTATTGGCGCTCGCAAGCGTCAGTGATGCGGCGGTCACTTTGGTTACTGATGAGTCGGGTGAGCAGGTGCTGACAGCTTATTTACAAGTCCTTGAGCCGTCGACCATCACCATTGAGCAGCTTAAACAAAGCTTATCTTGGCAAATACCGGGTTATCTGATCCCGGACAAACTGTTGTTCTGTCGCCACTTACCAATTAATAAAAACGGTAAAATTGATAAAACCACCCTGTTAAACGGAGGAAAACAAAATGCAAATTGACACCATACGCAACACTATTATCAGCAAGTTTAATCAAAAAACCTTATTACAAAATATTGATGCCGAGCAGGATTTTTTTGACCTTGGTGCGTCATCACTAACCATCGTTGATTTACAGTTACAAATAGAAGAAGTGATTGGTTTGTGTGTAACCACGGGCGAGTTGATGATCAACCCGACGCTCAATGGCTGGATTGACCTTTACAGTAAACAGGAGTCTCATGAACAAAAAATTTAGCTTAACGGCAGATGAGCTAGCCGAATTCAGAAAAAATGGTTTTATTGGCCCCTTTGATCTCTATGAGCCAGAGGAAATGAAAGCCAGATACCGCCAAATCCGCGCTGACTTGTTTGACCGACAACATGCCGTTTATGACATTAATCATCAAAGTGTGCTGGCGACATATGATCGCCATCTTGATGTTGACGGACTCAGCGAACTGATTATGCGAGCAGAAATCGTCAACCGAGTCGAAAAAATCCTTGGTCCGGATATTATTTGCTGGCGTACCGAGTTGTTTTCAAAATACCCCGGCGATGAAGGCACAGACTGGCATCAGGCCGACAACTTTGGCCATGCTTCCGGTGCTCCCCAGATAGTCTGGCCGATGAATGACCGTTTTGGTGGTGCCGTTACCGTGTGGACTGCGTTCACCGAAGCCAATGAAGACAACGGCTGTCTGCGCTTTATTCCCGGCACTCATGAAGAGATGTTTTATGATGAATCCAAACCGATGGAATACCACCCAGAAAAGACCAATCACACAGAAATCAACGGCATGAAGCGGGGTTTTTTTGGTTATGACTATCGTAATTTACAAAAAGACCCCAACTGGCGACCCGAAGAACACAAGGCAGTCTCGATTGTAATGAAACCCGGACAATTTGTGATTTTTTGGTCAACCCTGATGCATTCTTCATTTCCCAACAGCACCAGCAATCATACCCGCATGGGTTATGCTGCTAGGTATGTGCCTGCTGCGGTTGATATTTATCCGGGCATCAAGTCATTGACAGAGTATGGCGACAACATTTCATTGGATAAATACGGCGCAGTAAGAGTCTGTGGCGGTGAGCAATTTAGCCACAACAAAGTACTGACTGAAAATACCAAAGGCTATCCGTTTAAAGTGATGGATTAGGGTAGGGGAATTAATATCTTTTTCATTTACTACTACCGTTATAAGGTCTTTCGAGCTGTTCTGGCATCTGGAGCGCTTCGTTCTTTACAAGCAAAAGCATTCACCACGGAGACACGGAAGCACGGAGAAAGTCAAAAACAAAACAATTAAAATCGCTGGTTTTTGACTGCGCTTTTCTCCGTATCTCCGTGCCTCCGTGGTCAAAATGTTTTATTTGTAAGAACGAAGCGCTCCAGTAATTTGAAAAGCCCATTGAACCCTTAAGACATTCACAATTTTCCTTCGCTTGGCGAGTATGTCCCAATCCCATCGGGTAGAGCGGGGTGCTTGCACCGCTGGTGCTTGTCTGTGATAATCCTTGCCGATTTAAACCGTCGGAATAAACAGGAAGCCCCATGGTAAAATACAATAACAAAACCGCACCTTCACCTGAGGTGGTCAGTGAAGCTCAAGCCATTGCCAAAGGGACTCAACGACCCGGGCAAACCAAAGAGCAAACCAAACTGATTGCTCAGGGGATCCAAAAAGGCATTGAACAATACAAAAAACAGCATAAAAGCAAAGCCCGTGAGCTAGATAAAAAACTCAAAAAGGCGTCACAAAAGTCCAAAACTGAAGAACCTATTGATAATACTCAAATCGTTGAAACACCAGCCAATAGCAATTTATTACCATGGATGCTATTAGCACTCAGCTGGTCAGGATTTATTGCATATTTATTGTTTAACACAATATCGTATGACAACTAATGATTATTCAAAGAAATAAACCAGCAATCGGCAACTTCGAATGGTTATAAATAGTTTATAAATTACCAGAATAGGAGCATAAATTTGGCTGGGAAATCAATACCAAAACCATCAATTCTTGACAATTGTAGAGTTGTAGGAATAGAAGGTGGCAGAAAAGTTTATAAAGACGATAATGAGAATATTTATTATACTTGGGATTCATTACATGGGGAGTTAGAAGTATTTAATAAGAAAGGTCGCCATTTGGGAGCCGCATCTCCTCTAACTGGACTATTAATAAAACCCCCTGTTAGGGGTCGAAAACTTAGCAAGCAAAATTAAGAGGCGAAATATGAATTTTATTACATTATGCCTTAGTGGCGACGTTTTAGCTGACGAAATAGATCACTTTGTAGATAAATGGCACGATGATGAAGGGGAACAAAACCAAACATTGCACGAGTTTTTAGGTATGACTTGGGAAGAGTATTCTTTATGGGCAACCAAGCCATCAATTTTACCATTTATTTTATCAGCGTATAGAAATAATTCACATATAGATACTGAGCTAAATCTAGAGAAATTAGCATTGGCAGCACGTGCAGAAACCACTGAAGAAGCAGATAAAATGGTCACTTGGTTGAAGTCTATAGGCAAACTTTGATGCTACCGATTGAAAAAATGGCGGCAAGATTACTTGCACGACATCAATTGTTTCCACCATTCGATTTAGAAGCTTTAGTATCAAATTACGGTGTTCTTGAATACAGAGCATTTCCATTTAATGCCGATGGGATCACTGTCGGTATTGGCGGCAAAGAAAAACCTCAAATATTAATCAATAGCTCAATCGCTCCAACGCGCCAAAAGTTTACTCTTGCGCATGAGTTAGGACATATAATCATTCCTTGGCATACAGGAACTATCATATCTCATCTTGGAAATAACGTTAATGAGCATCAGGAATACAGACAGATGGAAATGGAAGCCAATAAATTTGCCGCTGAACTGCTATTACCAACCGATTGGTTAATTGCTGAGAGTAAAAAATTTGATTTATTTGAATCATTTATCAAAACAGTTTTAATTAATTCAGGTGCTTCCAGAGATGTTGTTCTAATTAAAGTTTTTAAAACTATCGAATGGGGTGTTGTATGTGCTGAAGTTGATGAAAACGGCAAACGAATACGGGATTATCACACATCTTCTGCGCCGAATACTTTCAATTTATATAACAAAGATCTGCTTCGAGAGGGTGTTTTTTCTACGGCCAGCACAACAGAAAAGTTTGATTTGGGAGACAGAACATATAAGTGTTGGATATTTGAATCTGAGGCAGTTGCAGAATTTGACGATAGAAGCTGGCGTGAAATTCTTCGCCAAATTTTGACTGAAACCGACAGTCAAAATTTACAGGCATCTATTAATGCAATCTTGCCATCAACTTATCATCGGCATAAAGATAAAAGCTACGAAAGTATTTGTACAGCAATAGTCTGTGCTTACGATGGACGAGATAGATTAAGTAATGTAGTTGCACATCCATTATTTACACAATATGTAATAAAACGAGTAAAAGAACTCATAAACAAAAACACGAAATACAAACGATAAGAAACCAGAATTAAATAAGATCCGAAAGTAAGGCAGGAGTTCAACCGGGCTGTCGGTCGCCACAGGCGGGCAAAGGGGCGCATAGTCAGTCTATGTAACCGTTTGCCCATCACAGAAATGAAATAAAGAGACAAGTTAATTTCGGATGTTATTTACTGTCGGTTCTTCCTAAGCGGCAAGATGTCTGACGATGTTGTTATTTTTTCTCGCTCGCCGACTTTTGCGGCGTCCTACAAAACCTGTTAATCTAACGCCACCAATCTGACACTATAAACGTTTATAAACCACACCATGTCTGACGAATTTGATGACGATGATGACAAACCCGCCGGATTACCGGGCTGGATGGCGACTTTTGCTGACATGATGGCACTGCTGATGTGCTTTTTTGTTTTACTGCTATCTTATTCTGAAATGGACGCACAAAAGTTCAAGCGTATCGCCGGGGCGATGAAACAAGCTTTTGGGGTGCAAAACGAAATTCAAGTTGAAGATATTCCCAAGGGCACCAGTGCGATTTTTGACGATTTCAGCCCCGGCAAACCTGAACCAACCCCAATCAAACAAATTGAACAACTGACTCGGGACTCTGCCGAACAATTTCTTGACCGCAGTGAACAACAACGACTCGATGAAGACGCTCTGGCGGCAGCCAGAAACCGTCAACGCGCCGATCAAGCCAAAGCCAACCGCGCATTGCTAGAAAAGCTCCAATTGCAACTCAAAGATGAACTCAAGCAAGGGGTGCTCGAACTAGAGCAATTTGGTCAGCAAATTATTTTTCGTATTCGAGAAAAAGGCTCATTTGGCTCCGCCTCGGCATTTTTGCAACCCCGCTTTAAACCGGTGATTTTAAAAATCACCCGTTTACTCAATGATATTCCCGGTGCCATCACAGTGGCAGGTCATACCGACAACCAGCCGGTTAATTCAGAGTTATTTGATAACAACTGGGATTTATCAGCCAAAAGGGCGGTCGCTGTAGCCAGCCAAATGGCGCGAATAGAATCATTTGATCATGCCAGAGTCACAGTTGCCGGCCATGCCAGCAATAAACCCAGAGATACTGGCAACAGCATTGCAGCACGTCGCAACAATCGACGAGTTGAAATTATTGTCAGTCAGGGTAAACCAACAGAATTTGAACCGGTTAAATTGCTCGATTAGAGAGGTTTTTAAAGATGGATAAAGGAAGTTCTTTAGGATTTTTACTGTTAGTGATAGCCATCATTGGCGGCATTATCGCCAGCAAGGTGCCGATCGTTAGCTTTATCAACATGCCATCGATTTTCATTGTGGTGGTCGGCACTTTTGGTGCGGTGATGATCAGTCATCGATTAAATGTATTTATCGAAGCCTTGGTCAATATTGCGCAAGCTTTTAAAACGCCCACTAGCGATCCGCTCGAAACCATTGATAAATTGATTGATATGGCTGATGTCGCCAGAAAAGGCGGTTTTTTGGCGTTAGAAGAAGTCACTGTCAGCGATCCGTTCATTATTAAGGCCACCAACTTATTGATTGACGGCCATTCCATTGAAGCGATTGAAATTGCCTTGACCAAAGAAATTTATCTGACCAAACAACGTAACAGCGCCTCAGTTAAAGTGCTTAATTCATTTACTGAAACCGCGCCATCAATGGGCATGGTGGGCACCTTAATTGGCTTGGTCGCCATGTTGTTAGCAATGGAAGATCCCAAGACCATTGGTAAAAGCATGTCGGTTGCGCTGCTAACCACACTTTATGGCGCACTGATTGCTTATGGCATTACCGGCCCGTTAGCGAAAAAACTCGGCGAGCGCAGCAGTGAAATCAAACTGCATCAATCAATGATTAAAGATGCTTTTATCAGCATTGCCAATGGTGAAAACCCTAAAGCTATTTTTGAATTTTTGCAGAGCTATCTTGACGAAGACAAACGTCGTCCGGCTTTGGCAGCAACCCAACTGGCAGCACAAAGTGAGCAGTCAGGCGATAACAGATAATGAAGAATAATAACCACTTAACAATCAGAGGAAGTGATTGATGACCAACTTAACTTTTTTAACAATCCCTACCAGCCTTGCAGCCTTAGTGCTGCTCGCGCCTGCTGCTTATGCCACCACACCGGCTGAAATGGCCGAACTATCATTGGAAGAAATCCTTTCATTACCCACTGATCAGTTCGGTTTAACCTCATTAGATTACGCTGAACCAGCTGATCCTTGGCAATTTTCATTTTTACTTAGTCGTCAAGAAAGACGCGGTTATGTCAATGGCAGTGATCGCCTAGGTGATTCTGAGGTATTCTTTACACCGGGCAGTGAACCGCGCACTGATAGAAACTTTCCTATTTTACCCACTGAAATCAGCCAAGATGTCGCCTTATTTACCTTAAGCTATACATTGGATGCCGACAGCAGCATCACGGTTTCATTACCACTGATAAGCCAGAGCACCGATCATCTGAGTATTGTTAGTGACTATCCGGTATTTACCATTGATACCCAAGGCATCGGCGACTTCACTGCTAGCTATCGTTTAAGGCTTAAACACTGGGATCATCAATCGTTTGGCGTCTCTGTCGGCTTGTCAGCCCCTAGCGGCTCAATCAACGAAAAAGGCGATACGCCCAGAGCCCCAGGCGATCAACAGCTGCCGTATACCATGCAATTGGGCTCAGGCACCTGGGATTTTCCTTTGAGCATGTATTATTACAATGAACAAAATGCCGATCATTGGGGGTTGAATTTACAGGCAAAAGTACGTACTGGCAAAAACAGCAGGGATTATCGCACTGGTGATCGAATATCACTGGGCGGTTGGTGGCGTGGTGCCACGACTTCACGTTTTCAGCCGATAGTAAAACTAGGTTATCATTTTTCTGGGCGTATTCATGGTCAGGATAAAACCTTATTGGTACCCGGTGATTTTCCCTATCCGGCAGCAATTACCGACCCGGATAACTTCGGTGGAAAAACCGTCAACCTCAGTCTGGGCATATTATTTAGCCCGAAGAAAACTGACAAAATGCGCAAATATGGTTTATCTTTTGAAGTAGGCAAGCCACTGTACCAGTCGTTAAATGGCATACAATTGAAGCAACATTTACAAGTATCGATGCAGTGGCATTTAAACTTTTAATCACATAAGCAAAAAACGGGCTGTTGAAATGACCATAGAGATTGAAAATTATTACGAACATCTGTTACTTGAAGAAATCAACCAGCGGATCATCGCCGGTGAACTGGAGAACGACGAAGATACCCTCAGTGACATCGCCTGTTTGGCAATGAACAACTTGCCTTCACGCTACGCCCACCACGCAGTAGACATGGCGTTCTTCCTCAGTGAGGACGAACGCGCCCAAATGTACAGCAAAGTCCACATCGCCCTAAACAATGCGGTGGAAAAGGTTTTATCATAAAATGATAAAACCGTCGTAGACGCGAATTCATTGCCGTAGACGCGAATTCATTCGCGTAAGGAAGCCTAAGCGACCGTAAACCCCCGGTCGCCACCAACCCCAATCTCCCTATAAACCCTCTCCTACAAAACCCTCTCCTACAAAACCCTCTCCTACAAAACCCTCTCCTACAAACCCTCTACTGCAACAACGAAATATCCGCCGTCTGCAAAAACAACGCGCGTAAACTATTCAACAACGCCAAACGATTCAAACGCACCGCCTGATCATCTGCATTCACCATCACATTATCAAAGAACGAATCTACCGTCGCTTTCAAATCAGCCAATGACTCCAGCGCTTGCTGATAATCACCTGCTGCATATAATGGCTTAAGTTCAGCGGTTTTCTCTTTAACCAAGGTCGCTAAAGCTTTTTCTTCATCGACAGATAATAGCTCTGGATCGACACCTATCAGCTGCTCGCCTTTAGACTTAATCAGAATGTTGCTAACGCGTTTATTTGCCGCAGCAAGCGATGCAGCACCTTCTAACGTCAAAAAGTGTGTAACTGCCTGAATACGCTTGTTAAAGTCTGCTGGTTTAGTCGGACGCAAAGCCAATACTGCCTGAATAACATCGACCCGAATTGACTGCTCTTCATACCAGGCGCGGAAGCGCCCGAGCACAAAATCAATCACATCGGCTTGCACATTTTTAGCGGTCAACTTATCGCCATAAGCGATGATGCTTCTGCCAATCATATCCTCTAAATCCAGCGGTAAATCTTTTTCGACGATAATACGCAAAATACCAATCGCAGCACGACGCAGCGCAAACGGGTCTTTATCGGCTTTTGGCGGTTGACCAATACCAAAAATACCTACTAACGAATCGACTTTATCAGCAATAGCCACCGCACAGCTCACCAATGAAGAAGGTAATTCATCACCAGCAAAACGCGGTTTATATTGTTCATTCAAGGCGTTAGCAACCGCTTCTGGTTCGCCATCGTGATGCGCATAATACATCCCCATGACACCCTGAATACCCGGGAATTCAACCACCATATCGGTCATCAAATCAGTTTTACTGAGCAAACCCGCCCGTGAAGCATGATCAACATCCGCACCAATCAATCCGGCGACATAAGCAGACAACTCAGCAATCCGTACCGACTTATCTTTCAAGGTGCCCAACTGCTTTTGGAATAACACGCTATCAAGGCTATCAATACGACTACTCAAAGCCACTTTCTTATCGGTGTTAAAGAAAAACTCAGCATCCGCCAAACGTGGTCTGATGACCTTTTCATTACCGTGCACAATCGTTGCTGGGTCTTTACTTTCAATGTTGGTAACAAAAATAAACTTCGGCAACAATTTGCCATCAGCATCAGTCACTGGGAAGTATTTTTGATTATCTTTCATGGTGTAAATCAGCGCCTCTGATGGCACATCAAGAAACTTCTCTTCAAAGCTGCCAACCAAAGTCACTGGCCACTCGACCAATGAAGCCACTTCATCGAGCAACTCATCATCAATCACAGCCACACCAGACAAATCTTTAGCTGCCTGCTCAACCTGAGCTTTTACTGTTGCTTTGCGTTTGTCATAGTCAACCGCCACATAGGCTTTCATCAGGCTCGCTTCATATTCATCTGCATGATTAATGCTAACCAAACCTTGATGATGAAAACGATGACCACGAATTTCAGTGCCAGACTGCTTACCAAGAATAACCCCGTCAAGCACTTGCGAGCCGTAATACATAGTCACAGTATGAACCGGACGGATAAACTGAATTTTACTGTCGCCCCATTTCATCATCTTTGGAATTGGTAGTTTATTCAATGCGTTAGCAATCACAGTTGGGATTAACCTGGCTACGTCTTCGCCTTTTACTTCGGCTTTATGCAACAACCAAGCACCCTTGTCGGTTTCGAGGCGTTGCGCCTGATCAACTGTAATGCCATTGCCTCTGGCCCAACCCGTAGCAGCCTTAGTAGGCTCACCATCAGCATCAAACGCCACACTGATGGCAGGGCCACGCTTTTCAACGATTTTGTCTTGCTGAGCCGCTGCTAGCGCCTGTACTTTAACGGTTAAACGACGTGGTGACGCCAACCAACTAACCGCAACAAACTCCAGCTTGAGTTTTTCTAGTTCAGCGCGGGTATTAGCGGCAAAAGCTTGAGCCAGTTTTTTCAATGATTTTGGTGGTAACTCTTCAGTACCAATTTCAACTAATAGGTTTTCAGTATTCATCTGCTTTGCTCCTTATCCTTTGGCCTGATTTTTAACGCTGCTTTTAACACTGTTTTTATCACTATTTTTATCACTGTTTTTACACAGGGGAAAACCCAGTGCTTCGCGGGCAGCATAATAAGATTCGGCGCAAGCCTTTGATAAAGCACGAACTCTGAGGATATAACGTTGACGTTCAGTCACCGAAATCGCATGACGGGCATCAAGTAGATTAAACGCATGTGATGCTTTCATTACTTTTTCATAAGCTGGCAAAGGCAAATTGGCTTCAATCAATTGCTGACAATCTTTTTCAGATTGATCAAACAACAAAAACATTGAATCAACATCGGCATATTCAAAGTTATAAGTTGACTGCTCAACTTCATTTTGATGGAAAACATCACCATAGGTGACTTTACCTAATGGACCATCCGTCCAAACTAAATCATAGATGCTGTCAACTTCTTGAATGTACATCGCCAATCGTTCCAGACCATAAGTGATTTCGCCAGTCACTGGTGAACACTCCAAACCACCGACTTGCTGGAAGTAAGTGAACTGAGTCACCTCCATACCATTGAGCCAGATCTCCCAACCCAAACCCCAGGCACCCAAAGTTGGTGATTCCCAGTTGTCTTCAACAAAACGGATATCGTGAACCAAGGTATCAATACCAAGCTCACGCAACGAACCCAGATACAACTCTTGGATATTCTCTGGAGAAGGTTTTAACACCACCTGAAATTGATAATAATGTTGCAGACGATTAGGGTTTTCACCATAACGACCATCAGTGGGTCGACGGCAAGGCTGTACATAAGCACTGCTCATCGGCTCAGGACCAATGGATTTTAAAAAGGTCATTGGATGGAACGTGCCCGCACCAACTTCTAAATCTAACGGTTGCACAATAATACAACCTTGTCTGGCCCAGTAATCCTGTAGCGCGAGGATCAGCCCCTGAAATGTTTTTACGTCGTAATTAGCCATGATAAGTTTAATCTTTTGATGTTTTTTATAGTTGAAAGCCCAGACTTAAGCTGGGCTTTTGAAAATAATTAATTATAGAAGAGGGTTTAACCTCGTTAATTGTTATACGTCAAGGTTAGCCACTTTAAGTGCATTATTTTCAATGAACTCACGTCGCGGTTCAACCTGATCACCCATCAGACAAGTAAACAACTGATCGGCACCAATAGCGTCTTCGATTGTCACTTGCAACATACGACGAGCCTCAGGATCCATTGTTGTTTCCCACAGCTGTTCAGGATTCATCTCGCCCAGTCCTTTGTAACGCTGAATATACAAGCCGCGTTTTGACTCAGCCAACAGCCAGTCAACCGCTTCGACAAATGATTTCACCGGTTGGATTTTTTCACCACGTTTCATGTAAGCACCATCTTCAATCAATGAGCTAATCGCTTCACCGAGTTTGGCAATTTTTTCATAATCGCTGGAGGTAATAAAATCGTGGTTAATACTGTAGTCGTTATCAATGCCATGCTTGCGAATAGTGATCTTTGGCGTAAACAAATTACGTTCAGGATCTTCAACTACCTCACCACTATACAAGGCACCATCGACTTCATACTCTTCAAGTCTGATAACAAAATCATTAATCCACTTTTCACTGAACGCTCTATCTGACGCTTTTTCAACAGTAATACTTTGTTGATAAATCAAACGCTCTAATAATTCCTTAGGGATTTTACGCGACAAATTGGTGATAATATTATTCACTTCATAATATTGCTTCACTAGGGTTTCAAGACCCATACCACTGATTGCAGGCGCATCTTCGTTGACATGAAGCTCTGCTTTTTCTAACGCTAGCGCCGTCAAGTACTCAATCAAACCTGGATCATCTTTAATATAACGTTCTTGCTTGCCTTTTTTCACTTTATACAAAGGTGGTTGAGCAATATAAATATGACCACGCTCAACAATCTCAGGCATTTGACGATAGAAGAAAGTCAGTAGCAAGGTTCTGATGTGTGATCCATCGACGTCCGCATCGGTCATGATAATGATCTGATGGTAACGCAGTTTCTCCGGATCATACTCATCACGACCAATACCGCAACCCAATGCTTTGATCAAAGTCGCCACTTCTTGCGATCCAAGCATCTTGTCAAAACGCGCTTTCTCAACGTTAAGGATTTTACCTTTGAGTGGCAAGATAGCCTGATTCTTACGGTTACGACCCTGCTTGGCTGAACCGCCAGCAGAGTCCCCTTCCACAATATAAATTTCAGACAGTGCTGGATCTTTCTCCTGACAATCTGCCAACTTACCTGGCAGACCGGCCAAATCTAACGCACCTTTACGACGAGTCATATCACGGGCTTTACGCGCCGCTTCTCTTGCTCTGGCCGCATCAATAATTTTATTGACTACGGTTTTAGCATCAGCTGGATTTTCTAACAGATACTCATTAAGCTTTTCAGTCATCGCACTTTCAACCGCAGACTTCACTTCTGACGATACCAACTTATCTTTAGTCTGTGATGAGAACTTTGGATCAGGCACTTTAACAGAAATAACCGCAACCAAACCTTCACGGGCATCATCACCGGAAGCATTAGTTTTGGCTTTTTTACTATAGCCTTCTTTATCCATATAAACATTTAACGTACGGGTTAATGCTGAACGGAAACCAGCTAAGTGAGTACCACCATCTCGTTGTGGAATGTTATTGGTATAACAAAAGATGCTTTCTTGGAAACCATCGTTCCACTGCATTGATACTTCAACGCTAATACCGTCATCACGCTCATTCAAAAAGTCAAATGGCTTAGGATGAATTGGGTTTTTGTTTTGGTTAAGGTATTCAACAAAAGAACGAATACCACCTTCATATTTAAAGGTATCCTGTTTATCATCTCTTTCGTCACGCAGGTTAACTTTAATACCAGAGTTCAAAAATGATAATTCACGTAGCCGTTTTAACAAAATATCATAATGATATTTTACATCGCTGAAAATTTCTGAGCTTGGCCAAAAACGAATTTCGGTGCCAGTTTCAGTGGTTTCACCAATCACCGCCAACGGCTTCTCTGGCACACCCAAATGATAGGTCTGGTCAAAAACTTGGCCTTCACGACGAATGGTTAGCAATAACTTTGAAGATAAAGCGTTTACTACAGAAACGCCAACACCATGCAAACCGCCAGAAATTTTGTAAGAGTTATCATCAAACTTACCACCGGCATGTAATACCGTCATGATAACCTCAGCAGCAGAAGTGCCTTCTTCATGCACTTCGGTAGGAATACCACGGCCATCATCACGCACTGAAACGGAGCCGTCAGTATGGATCACAATGGTCACTTCACTACAGTGGCCGGCTAAGGCTTCATCAATCGAGTTATCTACGACTTCGAATACCATATGGTGCAAACCGGATCCATCATCAGTATCACCGATGTACATGCCCGGACGTTTTCTTACCGCATCGAGTCCTTTTAAAACTTTGATACTGGAAGAATCGTAGTTAGCTTCACTCATATTTATTTCCAATTTTCTATTTTATAGTTCCATGTTTCACGTGAAACATAGAGTGATTTTTTGCATCTTCAGCCAAATATCCAGCGATGTCTTGATCGAGACTGGATATAAAAAACTGGGTTTGGCTGGCAGATTGCAAAAACTCAAATATTTTCTTTAAGTTGTTTTTGTCCATTTCTGAGCCAATGTCATCAATCAACATTACCGGGGTCAAACCAAACTCGCTGATGATATCACTTTGTAACAGCTTATTCACATACAGCAGCAGCTTTAATTGACCACGGGAAAACACATCTTCTACCAGGCGTTTACCACACTTGATTTTAACATCAGACTTATGTGGTCCCACCGAGGTATAGCCAAATTTTACATCTTTATAGAACGCACTTTGCAGCTGTTCTATTAATGGACTGTCAGCTTGATAACCTGGCTGCAACTGAAAACTCACCTCAGCGTTAGTTAAAAAACTGTCAATACGCAAATTTATTTGCTCAAACTGTTGCGCAAATAAATTTAAGTACTCTCGTCGATTGTCACTGATGATCTCAGCCAAACGACAAAACTCACCATCCCAATATTCAAACTCTTCGTTGTAACGACTTGGCCGTTTTTTTAACAAAGCATTCCGGTGTTTATGGATTTTACTAAAGCGCAACCAATCTTGATAAAACGATTGTTTCACGTGAAACAAGCCAAAATCAAAAAAGTATCGCCGCTCTTTTGGCCCACCAAAAAACAACTTAAAACTCTCTGGGGTGATCAGCTGCACCGGTAATACTTTGGCTAAAGCCGAAACCTTTTTTTCTGACTCCCCAGCAATACGAATATCAATGTCGTTATTACGAAAGCGTCGGATACCAATCGGAAAATCCTCATTCTCATCGCCAGTGGCCACATGGGCACCAATAGTCAGGCTTTCTTGCTCAAAGCGGATCACCTTGCTATGACTTGAGGTATTGAATGAACGGCCACGACTCAAATAATAAATCGCTTCCAACAGACTAGTTTTGCCACTGCCATTTTCGCCAACAATAAAGTTAACACTTTGACAGGGTTCAATTTTTTCCTCGACAAAATTTCTAAAATCAGAAATTCTAACTTCACTCAGCGACATAAACTACAGGCGCATCGGCATAACAACGTAGGTCAAATCAGTACGCCCTACCGCTTCAATCAATACACTGCTGGTCGAATCAATCAGGGTAAACTGAACTTCTTCGCAGCGCAGGTTATTTAACACATCCAACAAATAACTGACGTTAAAACCCAGCTCCAGCTCAATGCCTTCATACTGTACGTCTACCGCTTCCTCAGCTTGCTCCTGCTCAGGGTTATTAGCAGAGATATGCAACTCCCCCGGAGTCAGGTTTAAACGCACCCCACGAAAGCGCTCGTTAGACAAAATCGACACCCGATGAAAAGCGTCTTTTAATACGTCTCGTCTGGCAATCACAAACTTATCGCCATTTAATGGCATCACCCGGCGATAATCCGGAAAACGACCATCAACCAATTTACTGGTAAAGTTAAAATCTTGGCTAGTAATACGAATATGGTTGTTACCAATATTGATAGCAATAAAATCATCACCATCGGGTATCAAGCGCAAGATTTCTAAAATCCCCTTACGCGGAATAATAATATTCATTTGTTCTGCTGGCGAAAAATCTATCGGCAGCGAACTCAATGCCAAACGATGACCATCGGTGGCCACTGTTCGTACCAAATTATTTTCAATCTCAAGTGACATGCCATTAAGATAATATCTGACATCCTGATTAGCCATAGCAAAATGGGTGCATTCAATCAGCCCGCGAAACGCGGTTTTGGTTAATTCTAAAGTGGCGTCTGCTTGCCAACTATCAAGGTTCGGATATTCATTCGCTGCCAGTGTTGATAAAGTAAAGCGACTCTTGCCTGCTTTCATTATTAGCTGTTCTGCTTCTACCTGAACATTAAGCATTACCCCATCAGGTAAACTCTTACAGATATCGAGCAATTTTTTCGCCGGTACTGTAGTGCGAAAACTCAACGCATTATCGCTGATGGTGGTAGTGGCAACCAATTCGACTTCTAAATCGGTTCCGGTCAACGATAAAATACCATCAGACACTTCAATCAATACATTAGAGAGTATCGGTAAGGTATGGCGTCTTTCAATGGCCCCTGATACCAATACTAAGGGTTTCAACAAATCGTCTCTATTGATAGTAAAATTCATGGATATACCTGCACAGACCTTAGGAAGACAATGTTCTGATTAAATTTTGATAATCGTCTTTGATATCGTGCGACTCTTCGCGTAGCGCACTGATTTTGCGACAGGCGTGCAACACGGTGGTGTGATCTTTACCACCAAATGCATTGCCTATTTCAGGAAGACTATGATTGGTTAATTCTTTTGCTAGTGCCATCGCCATTTGTCTCGGTCTGGCTACCGAACGACTACGCCGTTTTGATAAAATATCTGACACCCGAATTTTGTAATATTCTGCCACCGTCTTTTGAATATTTTCGACGGTGACCAACTTGTCATGCAATGCCAACAAATCGCGCAACGCCTCTTTGACAAAATCGATAGTGATTGGTCTGCCAGTGAAATTAGCGTTGGCTATTACCCGATTCAATGCCCCTTCAAGTTCACGAACATTTGAACGTAATCGTTTGGCGATAAAAAACGCCACTTCTTCGGGTAACTTAATATTACTTTGTTGCGCTTTTTGCATCAAAATAGCCACCCGAGTTTCAAGCTCTGGTGGTTCGATGCTAATGGTCAAACCCCAACCGAAACGACTTTTCAGTCGATCTTCTACCCCATCTATTTCTTTGGGATAGCGGTCACTGGTTAAAATGATTTGGCGATTGCCTTCGAGCAAGGCATTAAAGGTATGAAAAAACTCTTCTTGCGAGCGTTCTTTTTTAGCAAAAAACTGAATGTCATCTATCAGCAAAGCATCAACCGAGCGGTAATATTGCTTGAACTGATCGATCTTGTTATTTTGCAACGCTTTGACCATATCTTGAACGAATCTTTCCGAATGCATGTAAATCACCTTAGCATCCGGGTTCTGTTTAATGATACCGTTACCCACCGCGTGTAACAAATGGGTTTTACCTAAACCGGTACCGCCATAAATAAATAGCGGATTATAGGCACCACCGGGGTTATCACCCACTTGACTGGCGGCGGCTTTAGCTAACTGGTTTGAATTACCTTGGACGAAATTATCAAAGGTATAGGTGGTTCTCAGGTTAGACTTATGGCTTGGTAACAGGTTATTTTGCTTTTCTTCGGCGGCGGCACGGGCAACAGTCGCTTGGCCATTTTCGTGGCCATTGCTCACATGACTATTATCATTAACTTTATCAACTTTAGCCGCACGATTGGGTCTATTACCCACATCAAAGCGTAATTTAGGTGCATCATTGCCGCACAACCTAGCTAGGTTTTCATTGATTTTATGAATGTATTTTTCGCGAACCCAGTCTAGCACAAAGCGGTTTGGCGCAAATAAGGTCAATGTATCGTCGGAGCAATCGATCTGCAAAGGACGGATCCACATACTAAATTGCTGGGGGGGTAGTTCGTCTTTTAATAACTGTAGACAACTATTCCAGATACCCTGATACACATATACTCCCGGCAAAGGATGAAAATTAAGACCGGAAATTTTACTACAGTTAACCCACTTACGCGACCTCAAAGATGCGATGAACACCAAGTTTATTTTTGCTGTGTCTTATTTGGATTTTTGTTGGTTAAATAAGTACAATACAGACTACTGTCGTCTTTAAAGCCGATGGGCTGTTGAGGTTTTTGGAGTCCTCCGTTCAAAAATCAACAGCATTTTCACCACGGAGACACGGAGGCACGGAGAAAAACAAGGTCAAGAACAAAACCTTAAAACACTATTTTTCTGTTTTTTGATTTTGACCTTCTCCGTATCTCCGCGTCTCCGTGGTAGTCGCTTTTATGTTTTTAAAGAACAAAACGCTCCAGTAACCCTGATAAGTCCACCCGACCCTGTAACGATAGTATTACTTGAACTTGGTATTGTCTTTAAAAGCAAAAGAACAATCTTTTTAGCATCTACAATCAGATCCTGCCGAGATCAATGGTATTGATCAAAACGATCATCAATTGTCAGCCCAGATCGGCTGCTGGATCAGCCGCTTTAGTGTATAACTGCGAATAAACAACCAATAACTACTAAAGTTATCCACAAATGGGTTGACAGCTGGTAATTAAATGCATAAAATCTCGCCTCTTTTTTCACCCAGTTATTAGTGTGTGTTAAGTGTTTTAACACAGATGAGCGCTGACTTAAGAATTTTGGAAAGACGATGAAAAGAACATTTCAACCTAGTAACCTGAAGCGTAAGCGTACACACGGTTTCCGTGCCCGTATGGCTACCGTAGGCGGTCGCAAAGTCTTGGCACGTCGTCGTGCTAAAGGCCGTGCTCGCCTAAGTGCTTAATTCGTTCACTGATACAGTGACTGAATTTGCATTCTTGAGGGAGTCGAGATTATTGACTCCCTCAGACTTCACCCCCATCTTCAAAAATCCCGTTGTTGCCTCTTCTAATGCCTTCACTTTTTTAGCAAAACCCAATGATCTTGGAAAACCTCGATTAGGTTTAACTATTGCCAAAAAACGCGTAAAAAAAGCGGTTGCCCGCAACCGGATCAAACGTTTGACCCGAGAAAGTTTTCGTTTGAATCAGCATGAATTGCCCAACATCGATATTATTGTAATGGCCAAAAATGGCACTGATACCCTGAGTAATCAGGAGTTAGCGACACAATTGACGAAGTTATGGCAAAAGCTCATTCGCAAATGCAAAGATTGCTAACCGGACTGGTAAGATTTTACCAGCTGACAATTAGCGCATTAATAGGTCCGAGATGTCGTTTCACACCCACTTGCTCGCACTATGCTATTGAAGCAATTAATTGTCATGGATCAGTAAAAGGCAGTTGGCTTACCACCAAGCGTCTATTAAGATGTCACCCGCTGTGCGCGGGGGGTTACGACCCAGTGCCAGAAAAAATAGCAGAAAAAATAGCAGAAAAAGCGCCAGAAGATAGGTGCCAACCCAAAACAACCAACAGCAATAAAGAGAGTTAATTCAATCATGGACTCGCAACGTCAGTTTCTTTTCATCGGACTTATTCTTGTTAGCTTCTTTTTATTTCAAGAGTGGCAAAAAGATTATAACCCGCAACCTGTAGTCGCCCAGCAACCGCTAGAATCTGCGGATGCTCCGAGCAGTAGTAATACAGGCAATGCCAGCGTCGACGTGCCTGTTTCGGCACAAAATAATGACCAACCGTTACAATTACAAACTGAGCGTTTTATCACAGTAAAAAGTAATGTACTGGACCTAATTATTGACACCACTGGTGGTGATATTGTTGGTGGTAACTTATTAAAATACCCAATAGAGCAAGGTCAACCTGAGCCTGTTGAATTATTGTCTAAGCAACATAAAGCGCAAAGTGGTTTGATTGGTCGTGATGGTCCTGACGGTAGCCGCAATGGTCGACCTTTATATGGCACCGCGAAAAAATCCTATGACATCACCGGTAGCGATGCTGTTGAAATCCCGCTCACTTGGGCTAATGCGCAAGGTTTAAGTATTACTAAAACCTTCACCGTTAAACCTGATAGTTACGATATTTCAGTGACTTACACAGTTAAAAACAGCAGTGGTGAAATCAAAACAGTACAAAATTACGCACAACTGAAAAAAGTCATCTTGGCACCAGAGAGCACCATGATGATGAATGCGTATAACGCCGCGACTTATTCGACCAAAGAAGAGCGTTATGAAAAATATGACCTTGACGACATGTTGGAGCGAGATCTAGCCAAAAGCACATTAGGTGGTTGGGTGGCGATGCAGCAGCATTATTTTGTTGCCTCTTGGGTGCCTTTTGCTGAGCAAAAAAACCTGATTTACAGTAACGTCGCCTCTAACGGCAGCGCTATCATTGGTTTTAAAGGTCCTGAGATTGATATCCAACCGGGTCAAACCGAAACCATCACCACCACCTTATATGCTGGTCCAAAGAACCAAAAAGAACTTAACAAAATCTCTGAAACTCTTGGGCTAACGGTTGATTACGGCCCTTTGTGGTTTATCAGCAAAATCTTATTCTTTTTGCTGGTCGAGCTGTTTGGCATCGTTGGCAACTGGGGTGTCGCTATCATCTTAATCACAGTGATCGTCAAATCAGGGCTTTATTGGTTAACCAAAAAACAAACCGTATCGATGGCGAGAATGCGTAACTTGCAGCCTAAAATGGAGCAGTTGAAGCAACGTTTTGGTGATGACAAACAAAAAATGGGTCCTGCGATGATGGAGCTGTACAAAAAAGAAGGCGTAAACCCCATGAGTGGTTGTTTGCCTTTATTGTTACAGATGCCAATCTTCCTCGCCTTGTATTGGATGTTGATGGAAAGTGTTGAATTACGCCATGCCGAGTTCATTTTGTGGATCACCGATTTATCGACAAAAGACCCGTACTACGTATTGCCAGTACTGTACGGAGCCAGCATGTTCTTAATGCAGAAGCTACAACCGACACCAACCACTGATCCGATGCAGCAAAAAGTGATGATGTGGATGCCGGTATTCTTCTCGGTGTTATTCGTGATTTTCCCCGCAGGTTTGGTACTTTACTGGTTGGTTAACAACGTGATCTCCATCTTGCAAACGTTATATATTTATCGCGGTATGGAAAAAGCCGGTTTAATGGTTAAACCAGCGAAGGGATAAACCAACGAGAATAAATTCTCGTCTACGGTGCACTTGCTCTACCGTAGACGAGGTTTCAACCTCGTAACTAATGATTTGTTAATATGAACACAAATACAGACACCATAGTTGCACAAGCCACCGCGCCGGGTCGTGGTGGTGTGGGTATTATCCGCGTCTCAGGCAAGCTGGCCAAACAAGTGGCCAGCCAGCTGATTGGCAAGGTTCCCCGTACTCGTCAAGCCGAATATTGCCCCTTTCTCGACAGTCAAAACCAAGTTATTGACCAAGGCATAGCACTGTATTTTGCCGGACCCAACTCATTTACTGGTGAAGATGTACTTGAATTACAAGGTCATGGCGGCCCTGTTATTCTTGATATGTTAATCAAACAAATATTAATGATACCCGGGATTCGAATTGCCAAGCCCGGCGAATTCAGCGAGCGAGCTTTTTTAAACGACAAAATCGATCTAACCCAAGCCGAAGCCATTGCTGACCTGATTGATAGCACCTCAGAACAAGCCGCGCGTTCAGCGATGCATTCACTTCAAGGCCAGTTCTCTGCCAAAGTAAACAACTTGGTCGAAGATGTCATCCACTTGCGCATGTACGTAGAAGCCGCTATCGACTTTCCCGAAGAAGAAATTGATTTTCTCTCTGATGGCAAGGTCACCAACGATTTACAAGCCATTATCGACACATTAGCCGACGTTCTTAACGAAGCTAAGCAAGGTTCGATCATTCGTGAAGGAATGCGAGTAGTGATTGCAGGCCGACCCAACGCCGGAAAGTCGAGCCTGCTTAACGCCCTGGCAGGCAAAGAAGCCGCTATCGTCACCGATATTGCAGGCACCACCCGGGATGTGCTGCGAGAACACATCCATATCGACGGTATGCCACTGCATATCATCGATACCGCCGGATTACGTGATAATGCCGATACCGTTGAACAAATCGGCATCGAACGGGCATGGAACGAGATCGAACAAGCCGACATCATCTTGTTTATGGTTGATGCCACCACCACAACGGCTAACCAACCTGATCAAATCTGGCCTGATTTTGTCGATAAATTACCAGAAAACGCCAATTTAACCGTGATACGCAACAAAGCCGACCTATCTGGCGAAGTTATCAGCCAGTTTAATGACAATGACCACCCAGTTATTGCCCTCGCCGCCAAATCCGGCGAAGGAATTGACTTGCTCAAAGCCCACCTCAAACAAGCGATGGGTTACAAAGGCTCCACCGAAGGCGGTTTCATGGCCCGCAGACGCCACATAAACGCTCTCAACGAAGCCCAAAGCCATTTACGCCAAGGTCAGCAACAATTAGAACAACACACCGCCGGAGAGCTGCTGGCAGAAGATTTACGCCAAAGCCAATTACAGCTCAACGAAATCACCGGCCAATTCACTTCCGACGACCTGCTTGGTAAGATATTTAGTTCTTTTTGTATTGGTAAATAAACCCCCCTTACCTTCGCACTTACACAAAAAGGACACGTAGGAGCGAGCTCCGGCTCGCGATAGAATTCGTCTCGAACCTTGCAATAGAATCCACCAAAATCACGAGCTGGCGCTCGTTCTACAAGGGTTAGAAACGCCTATCAACTAATGAAAGATTCTGGACGACGATTACCGTGGGCTATTGCTGAGATTTGGCTTATCGCACCATCCAGGCTTGGAACTTGGCGATGATCATCCGGATTTAATTCGTTTAGAAATGGTTAAACGTCGACAGGAGCTGCTTGAATGAGACATATCAATGCAATTGTAATATAAAACCATTACAAAAACATTGCTGTTACATTGCTATTACACTATATTCGAAATAGTAAATAGATAGAGGGCAATATCATGCTGACAATACAAACCAGAGTAAATGACGAAATCAAGGTTAAAGCTGATGCACTATTTAAGGAAATGGGCTTAACGACAACAGATGCTGTCAGAATGTTTCTGATGCAATGCATCAATACAGGAGGACTTCCTTTTACGCCAACCGGGAAAAAGCCCAACCCACAAACACTTGAAGCATTAAAAGAGCAGGGTGGAAATTCATATAATAGTGTTGATGAGCTATCTGAATTATGGAAATAATCACAAAAACCAGATTCGAAAAAGATATAAAAAAGCTCAAAAAAAGAAGTAAAAACTTTTCAAAGTTGGAAGTGATCCTCAATAAGCTGGTTTCGGGGCAAAAACTCGAAGACAAATACAAAAACCACCCTTTGGTTGGCAATTGGCGACCTTGCTACGAAGTACATATTGAACCGGACTGGTTGCTTATTTATTATATTGACAAAGAGAATCAACAATTAATTCTATACCGAACAGGGACTCATTCCGATTTATTTTAAATCGGTTATTTCAATCCATTTTTACCGAATAACCAGTGCCAGCCGTCTCGCTCGCTTTACCCTTGACCGCCCTTGCTCCGCTGCGGGTCGGTGCTGCGGGCGCAGCTCGCTGTTTTTTTCTGGCTAGACCTGGGTGACACGCAAGCCAACGAGGTAGTCAGCAATACCTCGCCTGCTAGCGTCACGGCAAGCCGAACGGCAGCGACGGCCAACATCGATCCAACTGCCGCCACGCACAACACGACGTTCCGATTCAAATTGAGCCAACGGGTTGGTTTGAGCTTGAGGCTCATAGTCGCCCCACACATCCTCACACCACTCCCAAACATTGCCGTGCATTTGCATTAAACCCCACGGGTTAGGCGTGAATGCGTTTACCGTTACAGTTTTGCCTCGATACTCGCCTTTAGCTCCATCGTTATAGGGGTGACTTCCACGATAATTAGCCTGCTCAGAGGTTAATTGCTCTCCCGTCGAAAACGGTGTTTGCGTACCTGCTCGGCAAGCGTATTCCCATTGGGCTTCTGTTGGCAGCTCTACTGATAATCCCGGCACACATTGATTAAGTTGCTGGCAGAATTTTTGACAATCATCCCAGCTAACCTGCTCAACTGGCAACAACTCACTTTCTTTAAAATAACTAGGGTTTTCTTTCATCACTGCTTGCCATAATTGCTGGGTTACGGTTGTTTCTGCCAGCCAAAAGCCGTCTGTCAGGGTAACTTGATGTTGAATTTCATTATCTCCCCGTTCAGGCTCATTTTCAGGGGACCCCATTAAAAACGTACCCGGCGGGATATAACGCATCTTGTAATAAATGCCTTTAACCACAAAACTTTGCCACAAACCATATTCGTCAAAACCCCATTCGCTGGCCCATGCGCTGGGAAAGTCTTTGGGCGGGCGCTGTTGCCAGCGTTGACGGGTGTCTATTTCGGCCAAATCGAATAAGTCGAGTGGGTCTGTTGGGGTTGTGTTCATGGTGTGTTCTCTAATAAAATTTTATTTGGTGTATAACCCACCAAAGCCTGTAATGGTAGGTTAACCAACAAACCCTGTTATAGCAGCTTTGGTAGGGTAGGCAGTCTTTGTTATAGGTTAGTGAGGTTATATGATAGGCTACTCTCGCATTCATCCTGCAAGAGCAATATTAAAGTTCGCTAACACTTAACTTCAAACCTAAAGCACGTATCACTTTATTAACAGTACCAAAGCTGGGGTTTCCTGTAGCTGACAATAGCGCGTCCAAATTTTGTCGATTAGGTTGTGTTTGGTCTGCAACTATTCCCATCCCCTTGGCTTTGGCGACATCGGCAAGCGCTAATCGTAGCAATTCCGGGTCATCTTCTTCTATCGCAGCCTGAATATATTCTTTAATCATTTCCGGACTATCGAGGTGTTCTGGTGCATTCCAGACCGATGTTTTTAATGTCATGAGTTAACTCTCCAATTCAAGCAACAGTTTTTTCGCTTTTGCAATGTCTTTACTTTGACTTACCTTATCACCGCCACTAAGCAAAATAACAATTTGATTGTTCTGAATAGTATAATACACCCGATAGCCGCTACCAAAAAAGAACCTCAACTCATACAAGTTATTACTTACCAATTTGTGGTCACCAAAATGACCAGTACTGACTTGGCGCAGGCGTAAGGTTATTCGTGCTTTAGCCTTGATATCCTTTAATTTGCCAAACCATTTGTCAAATTGTTCGCTGGTATTGATTTTATATTTCATCTACATCCTGCGGGATTATTGATTAAAATAGCCGGGCCAGTGTTTGGCTGTCAATCCAGACAACCGACTAGCAAACCCGGTTAACGCCATTTGCCTGCAATCAATAACGAAACTCTGTGATGGCAAGGCAAGATTTAACGCTGGTCGTGCTCACTAATATTTTCAACAAGCACGAGCTGGGTGACACGCAAGCCAACGTTGTTGTTAGCATTACCTCGCCTGTTAGCGTTACGGTAAGCCGAACGGCAGTTACGGCCATTATTGATCCAACTGCCGCCACGCAAAGGCTTGTTTTGTCGCGTTAAACCTTAAAACTATTTATAACTCCAACTCCCCGCCAAATCGGCTGAGTTGTTGTCGTTGCCAGTTTTGGTGTTTACCGGGCAGACACAATGCCGCCAGCATGTTTGCCTGCTGTTGTGCTGCCAGCGGCGTAATATCACCTGCTTTGCCTTGTTGTATTAGCAGTTTAAGCTGATTTTGATAACTACGTTTACGTCTTTTGGCCATTTTAATGCCTTTGGCACTGACCTGAAAACCACAGAACGTCACCCCAATTTGACAATATTGAATAATCGCAGGTTTCAACGTCAATCGCCTTTGTTGCGTCAGCCATATCATCGAATCAGCAACGATAGCTCTGGCGGCTGTTAATGAATCACAAAACACCAACACATCATCCATGTAACGCAGTTCTGCCTTAACCTGAGGACTATTTCGTAACCAACGCTGATAACCATCCAAATAATGATTAGCAAAATATTGCGAGGTCAACGCACCAATGGGAATGCCAACTTCATCAGAAAAAGACTGTAAAATATCCTCAATCAACAAAAACAAGTCTGCACCTTTAAATTGTCTTCGTAACAGTTGCATTAAAATATCATGACGAATGTTGGCAAAATAAGCACGAATATCCAGTTTAACCACAACCGTATACCGCTTTGATAATTGCGCGGCTTTCTCAATCGCTTTATGAGTGCCGTAGCCCTTGCGACAAGCATAACTACTATCTAGCCAGCTTTTTTCCAATCGCTGAGCGATACAGTTCATTAAAGCGTGATGAATCACTCTGTCGGCAAAGGGTGCCGCATGAATAATACGTGGCTTGGGGTCTTTGATAGTAAAAGCCCGGTATTCGCCATGCAACAATTCACCTGCCAATACAGCTTGCCGAACTTGCTGCAACGATTGCTCAAAGTCAGCAAAAAACACCTTCACCGCCATTTTATCCCGCTTGCCTTTCGCTGCTTTGTACGCCGCATCAATCAAGTTTTCCCATTGGGCTATTTGCGCCAGCGTAACAGCCATTCGTTTAGGCATTAGCTGGAGTCTCAAGTTGATTCAGCAGCTGCAAGAAAGCCTGACCATAACGTTCAAGCTTGCTGTCGCCAACCCCTTCTAGGGCTTTTAACTGAGTAGCATTGAGCACTTTTTGCTGTACCATTTTTGCCAGTTGCTCATTAGTAAATACGCCAAACACAGGCACATTATCTTGATCGGCCATTTCTTTTCGTAATTCGCGCAACTTAGAAAACCGGGCAAATTGTTGTTCATCAAGTACATCTTTGTAATCAATTCGGGCTTTTTTACCCGTACTGCTCATCGAACTTGCGCCAATGCCCGGTTGAAAGCTGACACACATACTCCAGTAACTCAAATCCCCTTGATCAACAAACTGACGATCAACCTGAATAATTTTATGCCGGGCCAAAAAACCGTTAAGAGATTGTTCAGCGGTTTCATCACCCGTAGCCGACAATGAGAAGATCCTGTAATTCATAGCATATCTCCATTGGTTAATAAACCTTTAAAATAATACCAATAAACTTTAAAACACCATTAAGATGATTATAGACCTTGCTCTTAAACTTTTTTAATTTTTTCCTGACTGTTTATCTTTAATCCAATTAAATAATTTGGCCCCAAAACCTGATTCTGACGTCTCGCTCACTGCTTCCTTGACCGCCCTTGCTCCGCTGCGGGTCGGTGCTGCGGATGCAGCTCGCTCTTTTTCTGACAGGACCTGGGTGACACGCAAGCCAACGCCGCTGTCAGCATCACCCCGCCTGATAGCGTCACGGCAAGCCGAACGGCAGCCACGGCCAAGACTGAACCAACCGCCGCCGCGCAAAGGCCGAAGTTCCGAATCAGGATCACCAACTGGGTCAACCTGAGCTTCCTGCGAATACTTTCCCCATCCATTCTGACACCATTCCAGGACGTTACCGTGCATTTGTTTTAAACCCCAAGCGCTACACTCAAAAGAACTGACTTCAATAGTTTTTTCTCTATATTTACCTTTTTTACCCTGGTTATAAGGATTTTCACCATCATAATTAGCCTGCTCTGCCGTCAACTGCTCACCCGTTGAAAACGGCGTTTGGC
Organism: Alteromonadaceae bacterium; assembly: GCA_965277695.1. Lineage (GTDB taxonomy): Bacteria > Pseudomonadota > Gammaproteobacteria > Enterobacterales > Alteromonadaceae > JABSOG01. The sequence goes on along the minus strand of CBDIDQ010000033.1, from coordinate 59,043 downwards.
TACCAGCACGACAGGCATATTCCCACTGAGCCTCGGTTGGCAAACTCAGTGACATGCCCGGTAATAACTTATTCAACTGCTGACAAAATTTTTGGCAATCATCCCAGATGACCTGCTCTACCGGCAACAACTCACTCCCTTTAAAATGGCTGGGGTTATTGCCCATCACCGCTTGCCATAGCGCCTGAGTCACAGTGGTTTCACCCAACCAATAACCTTGAGTTAAGGTAACCGGATGTTGAATTTCATTTTCTTCCCGCTCGGCTTCATCGTCAGGCGAACCCATTAAAAAGCTGCCGGGTGGAATATAGCGCAATCTAAATGTGACGTCCTTAACTGCAATATCAACATATAGTCCGTGTTTATCTAACTCGGGAGCATGTTGATGTAACCATTGTGGTGCATGGTCTAACACTTCAATAATTGCCCCATTATCATTGTTTTCTGGCCAGCTCACCCTGATGTGTTCAGTGCAGGCGACCACACCTTTTGCGGTGACAGATAACGATTTTGCCCAGTAAAAGTCAGTTAATTTACGGGCGGTTAATTGCAGTTTTTCTGTGGTGCTTTGGATTGTCAGTGTGGTTGCTTTGTTGGTTTGGTAGGCTTTATTTGGCGTTAGGATTTGTATTGAATTGTCATCACGAACAAGCAAAGGCGCTGCGGTTGAATGCTTGGTTTTAAGCAATAGTGGTGTAGAGACTGTTGAATTGTCATCAGTCGTTTGCCAAATCAATTGATTGCTACGCTGGGTGAGTTGAATTTGTTCGGTTTGACTTGGTTTGTTTTGCTTAATAAGTTGTTGCACCTGCTCAGCTAATTCGTCAGGAATATTATGACTGATATTTTGCTGATAATTGTAAGCACAGGCCAACGCCAGTGTTTGCTTAACTTTTGAATCAGTATCTTTAAGCAAACCTTGATATTGCTGTATTGTAGTCACTAAATATTGAGCAATATTATGACTATGGTCATCATCGCCTTGTATACTGCCACCTAACTGACTGAAAAATTCAATGCTTTCAGTCAACTGCGGATGACTCCACTTAGTCGTCTTTATTGATAGATGCATTCTGTGTTCATGTAACACCGTAGTGCCAATGGGTTTTAAATGCTGTTCAATTATATTGGCAAGTACCTCAAATTCTAGTTCGGTGAATTGTTCAAAAGCATCATCAAAAGTATTATGTTCTTGATTGATATAACCGGTATCAGCACCCGCTTGATAATAAACATGGGGTTGTTGCCAAAAAGCGGTTTCATAATGAGCCGCTAAGCCTAAATGTTGAATCACCTGACGTAACATAGCGCCAGTAATGATCCGGCAAGTGCTTAACAATGCTAACAAAACCTTTAGCGGCTGTTGTATTTTAGTGCTGCTGTGACCCTGACCCCACGTAGTAATATGATGACCAGGCACTGAGGTTTTGCTGGCAGATAACCAACAAGGTGTTATGGCTCGGGCAGCCAAACCAGCGAGTAAAAAACGCCACTGTTCAATTCCCTCTGCAAGACCAGTGATAATCAAACAGGCTGAACCGCTGTCAGGCAACACCAGCGACCCCGGTTGTTGTTGTGGATCGCCCAAATAAGCCCATCGCCCTTGAGGCCCATCGGGTAATACAATAATTTTAACCTCACATTGAGGTAACGATTGCACCAAAGCTTTAGCTACCGCAAAACCGTCTGCGGCCAAACCACTTAGGGCACTGCTGATATCAAGGTAAATAAGCAATTGGTGAGGGTCATGCGAAATCGGCAAAACCGGCAGTCGAGCAACAATCTGCTGTTTGGCGATTTGTTTAATCAGCGGTTTTATCGCCAGTTTATGACCGGGTTTGCCTTGTTTCAACGCCAATAACAAACGTGTCAACAAAGGCCGTAATGGTTCAAGTTCAGGCTTTGGCGGTGCAATGCCTTGTCCGGCGTCATCTTCGGCTTTAAATCGAGCAGAATTCGGTTTAAGTGATTCATTATCATCATTTAATGGCTCACGAGAATCTACAGTCAAAAAACTAAAGTCGAATGCCTGTTTACGCGGTGAAAACAAACGAGGTGATGCCAGTGTATGTGCTGTTATGTCAGGTTCGGCTAGCCGAGATAAAGCAGTATCATCAATCGGCTTACTTAATGGGGTAATACCCAAATTTGCCAGATAATGTGCCGCCGCCATATCATGGTTTTTTTCCAACGCCAGCTGTTGCGCCAATACATCCATTGCAACTTTTTGCTTCATGGTTGTCGCTCTTTACTTGTTTAAGATATATTGGCTGATGATATCCAACGCTTCACTTTGCTGGCTATCATTTTGATATTGCTCACTATTTAATACTCGCAATAAATCTAAAAACTCAGAAGTCCCTGGGTTATATTCTCCTGCAATGATGTCTTTGCGTTTATCAATCACCATTTGGGCCGCTTGTTTAATAATATGCTCTTTAACATTTGGCAATGAGTCACTATGAGAGTCTGCAATATCAGTGAGTTGTTTAACGCCTTCGTCATCGGATTTCATGGTTAAATTAAGGCAAACACAGCGACGTAAAAAAGCCGCCGGTAATTGGCGTTGGTCGTTAGAGGTTATTACGACAAAGGGTCGTTTATTTTTATCAGCAACTATGGGTTCATCATGGCCATAAGCATGAAAACTATGATTGTTTAATACTTCTAACAAGGAGTTTGGCAACTCGCTATCTGCTTTGTCTATCTCATCCAGCAGCAATACCGAAGGCTTAGTACTGTCGATGGCGATACTGGTTTTATAGTCGCTTTCGTCTTCGGTGAAAAATTCAGCCGCTTGCTCTGGTGCGTATGCCCACCATAATGGACCCGGCACGACGAAACGTTTCTCTTCCAGCTCTTTCATATCAGCCACTTCATTATGCACCAACTGAGCCTTTGCCAGTCGGGCAACATGGTCGACACCATAAAGCAAATCATCCGGTTCGGTGCGCGAATTAACCACGTGTACGATTAAATTCCACTCTTGAGCTTGAGCAATGGCATGAGCCAATTGGCTTTTGCCTAATCCCGGATCGCCTCGAACCAATAAAGGTCTGTCGGCGTGCCGGGCTGCCATGATTGCGGCAATTTGGTCGTTGTCGAATAGGTGATGGCTAGCGGCTAATCCGGCCATTTCTTTTAAGTCAAGGGACGCGGGTTTTGATTCGTTGTCGGTGCTGTAAAAATTGGTGAGTTGCATTGTTATCCCGTCTTTTAATTATTTTTTGCGGTTGATTTGAACAGATCATTAACATCATGAAATTGGTTTTCAAATTGGTCAAAAGCGGTTTGAGAAAAAAGCAGGTTATTGCTTGCTTCCTCTCCAGGAATACTGTCATCCCGTAAAATCACGCAAGGAATAGTTAATTTTTCAGCTTCACCTTGATTAATTATTTGTTCCATTTTACCAAGTAATGAATAATAGCCATTTAAATCTCGATGCAATGATAGGCTCAACACCAATAAGGCATATTTACTCTGCCGAATGCTTTTTAAACCAGCGCGGATCTTTCTAATAAACTTTTTGCTATGCAATTGTTGCTCATCTCTCGGACAATCGGCGTAGGGTGAAAGATATTTTAATAATTCCTGAAATACATATAATAGTTCATTATCACTAGAGCCACTTATTGATGCTCTATGAGGAAAAATAACACCAGCAACTTGCTCTTTATCTAACTCATTTATTGCCATTTGGTGATTAACAAATGGGGTAAAACCGCGATTTGCACAATAACTCAATGTCGCATGAATCGCATTTTCAAAACCATGATCTTGATCATTATCGACACTAACATTGATTGGAATATTTTTATTAATTACAGCCGATAATAAATTAGCGCCTATAGGTTTAAGACATTTCAATATTACCAATCCATAGAGTCGTAAAACCACCTCTTGAGACCCAACAGCATCACACAAAGAACGGGTATTCTTCAATGTTTCGTAGACTTCATCAAGATATTGCTGGGCATCATCACTATCATGACGAATTGTTAAAAAATCTCTTTTTATTGTTTTTAATAGCCTTTTTGCAAATTCATTGCTACACCAATCACGATACATGCCTTCAACAGCTGATTGATGAGCTGAAAAGTTAACTTTAGACAAATATGAAAACCCATAACGGTAAATTGCCACCGCTACAGTTTCAATATTATCTTTTGTTATTGGCACATAAACTCGCTCTGATAACTCTATAATAATTTTAGGCAGTTTTTGTACAAATTCAGTAGATAAATCAAAACCTTGCTCATCAACTAAATCAAGTTTCTGATGTATAGCGATTAAAGCTTCTAGCAATGATTGTGATTTGATTTTTCCTGGTTGTTTAGGATCAACAAAATCAAATGACTCTCCTTTAAGCACACCATCATCTTTAAACCCGCTAAGAATGAGCATAGGCAAACGGTTATTTTCGGACTGAGGATCTCCTTGGTTTGCACATAAACTCAGACAGAGTTCTTCAAGACAAGCCTGGCTTTTAAAATAGTCCTGACTAAGCACCATAATACGAATAGGATTATTGGCGATATCGCGAGTCAACTCATTAATGTTACAGCCCGGAGCCAAGCGGTAAACAGGGTCTCTTTTAGCCTTAGCATCATCATCATTTTCATCAAGACGATAACGTTTTGGCTGCAAACGAACATCATTAACTTGTTCTTCGCTGGTTTTGGTCAACTGTCCGACGGCTTCTTGGACAATAGCTTCAACGGCTGGTGGCTTTAAATAATCACAAACCTTGCTCACCAGTTCGTGTTGCTCCCCGGCATAGCTGAACCATGCGGTAATATTTTCTGCTGGCATTGATTGGGTTTCCTTTTATTTTTGTTGGTAGCAATTAATTCAGTCTGTTCAAACTAGCATTCGGAACGGGTTCTGTCGAGTGGTTTGGGGAGGTTCACTTTTTAAGAAACTGATCAACAGTAATATCAGATTGTTTAAGAATTGCTTTCAGTGTGCCCTCAGGCATGTCACTGGGATGATTAGGAATGGTAGTATATTTATCACTGTCAGGATTATACCAAATCTCGTGCGATCCAGCTGCTTGGCGGTCAAATGTAAATCCCAGCCTTTTAAGTTCCTTAATTATCTGTCTATACCAAAATCCAGCTAATCGACCCATTTTTAACTGCCTAAAATTAATGGATAATCGAAAGAATCTTCAATATTACACAACGTTTGTTGTCGCTGACGCTCAGCCTGTGCAGCCAAGAGTTTTTTTGCAACATCACGGGCAATTTCAAGTGTTTCCGTGACCGTTCGGCCCTGAGCCACAAGCCCTGGTATCTCATCAGAAGTGGCCAAATAAACACCTTCAGGAAGTTTCTCTATATGCAGGGTTGTAATTTGTTCCATAATAATTGTTGCCTTGATCAAAGTTATTCATAACAGATAAACTAGCATTTGGGACATAACCTGTCGAGTAATTTGGTGGTCTTTTATAGCGTATTTAAATTAACAAAACTGGGAATAGAAACCCGCCTCTACAAAGACTTCAACGCCAAAACCTGTTCAGTGGTTAATCCAGATAATTGAACTACTTGTTCAATACTCATTCCCATTTGTAACAGGTTAATGGCAACAGATTCAACACCTTCGACTCGACCTTCAACTCGACCTTCAACTCGTCCCTCAACTCGCCCCTCAACTCTGGCCTTAGCAGCGGCTCTTTTCTCAGCCAGACTAATCGCTCCACGTTGATCTTGTATTCTCATTTCATGACGTTCCTGCTCTTCCAACTCTTTTGTTGTCCAACTGGCACGGTTAGCAATATCAAAGGCATGTTTTATTTCTGGCACATCAGATAAAGTACTTGGGACCATACTCAAATCATCGGCGTGTTTCAGAAAAAACAACCACTTATCAACAATGCTATCGAGTTGTTCTTCGGTTTGTTTAAATTTGGGCAATTCGGCAAAGACCAGCTCCAAATCATCACTGTAAACATCGCCATCATCCGCTCTGAGTTTATATTTATTGATGATTGCGGATCTTTCAGGAAACAGCACAAAATTGGTCACGGTAATAGCAATCACATCCGTCAGCAGTTGGTAATCTTCACCTTTATTGATTTGATTGGCATAACCTTTACAGGCGTTATAAAGGATCCGCTTTTCAAAGCTCTCAACATTAAGCACTTGCATTTCAATGATGTAAGATTTGTCGGTTTCGTCTTTGGCTTTGACATCCAAATAGCTGTTTTTTAATCCGGCAATTTTGGGGGCTTGGTAGGGGTCAACAATAGTGATATCAACGATGTTATGAGGCGATTTTAAATTGAGGATGGCGTTTAAAAAACTCAACAAAATGTTTTTGCTGTGGGCTGAGCCAAAGATTTTTTTAAAGGCTAAATCGGTTCTGGGATTAAGAAACTGCATAAAGACCAACAATAATGGGTTTCAGTAAGTGTGAGAGATTATATCTAATTAACGAAACGATGTAAGGGTTTTAGTTAATGCGCCTTAAATAGTTAGAGCCCTTATTTTTCATAGACAGTACTATCTAATAGTACTACTATTTGAGTATGAAACGAAAACAGCAAAAAACACTGGAATTGATTTTTTCACGACCAGTTAGTGGCAATATAAAATGGAAAGATATCGAATCACTATTTCGAGAACTCGGTGCCACGATTCAGGAAGGTGAAGGTTCACGTATTGGTGTCAAATTATTTGGTGATCGACGAGTATTCCACAGGCCACATCCATCACCGGATACAGATAAAGGCGCGGTAAGCAGTATCAGACAGTGGCTACAAACTAATGGAGTAAAACCATGAATAATCTAATGATAATTAACGGCTACAAAGCAGTAATTAACTTCGACCCGGAAATTGATATGTTTCGCGGTGAATTCATTAACCTTAATGGTGGTGCTGATTTTTATGCCACAGATGTAGATGGGCTACATAAAGAGGGGAATGCGTCACTCCAGATGTTTCTGACTATGTGTAAAGAAGATGGCGTCGAGCCTGAGAAACAGTACTCTGGTAAATTCAATGTCCGTTTAACTCCTGATTTACACGCTGATCTTGTTGTTGCCGCCGCAGCAGCAGGTAAAAGCATCAATCAATGGATCAGCGATACGCTATCAGGCTCTGTTAAACAAGCAACATAACAACCCGCCCCATTGATAGAGAAACAATCCTCAGCAGGGGCAACTTAAACCCTATATAATAGCCCCACGATAACCCAATAATCTTACTTCTATGTCAAATAACCACACCTCAACCCACCTTCCTGTTCACCTTATAATAGGCAGCCAAATGGGCGCGGCAGAATATGTTGTCGACGAGCTGGCGGCTAAGCTTGAAACCTTGGGCTACTCTGCCACAACTCACGAACAGCCAAATTTTGCTGAAATTCCACAACAAGATGTTTACTGGCTGGTCTGTACTTCGACTCATGGCGCGGGGGATTTGCCTGATAATATCCAGCCTTTTATCACAGCGTTGAGCAATAATAGGCCGTCATTAGCGGCTATTAAGTACGGTATTATTGGTTTGGGTGATAAGAGTTATGACACTTATTGTCAGGCAGCTGATGATATAAACAGGCTATTGGCTGGTTTGGGTGCTCAATTGTGCGGTGAGTTGCTGCAAATAAATGCCCTTGATCCAGACATGCCAGAAGATTATGCCCTTAATTGGCTGCCGAAATGGTTAAATTCGCTTTAATTATAAAAAAAACTGATCTGATCAATAGAAGATCAGCTGATCAATGATCGGCTTTGATGATCATCTGTTGATCAGTTATTGATCGCCCACCGATCAAGCACTTACGATCATTATCCCAAAGCCTTCTATAGTTATCCACAATCCTACCAACAGTTTTGCCCCTCAATGTATAAAAGAGCTTAAACTCTGTGAATAACCTATAGTTATTCACTGGATAAAAATGAGATCAATTTGCCCTGTGTATAAGTGGCCCTTTTGATCAGAGCTTTTACAAGCTTTGATCTACACTTATCTACAGCTTTGATCGCCCTTTAATTCTATGATTTTATTAAAAAAAAATGAGTTACTAACAAGATCGGCCGCCTCTAATAGATATAATAATAAAGATCTCTTTAAAGATCTTATATATATTAAGCTCCTCGAACTTTTTGATCAGAACGCTCAATTTAACATTTTTCTGGACAACGCTTTGAGTGAAAATTAAACATTTTACTTCTGATCATTTACAGGTAGAATACGCGGCCAAATTCGAGATCTTTAAATTGATCATCTGATCGTTTGATGATGATCTGCGAAGATCCTGTTTAATATTTTTTACCGAGGTGCCCATGTTTTACCAACAAGATTTCGACGTCATTGTGATCGGTGGCGGTCATGCTGGAACCGAAGCCGCTTTGGCATCAGCTCGCATGGGCAGTAAAACTTTGTTGGTCACTCAAAATATCGATACCTTAGGCCAAATGTCTTGTAATCCAGCTATCGGCGGTATCGGCAAAGGCCACTTGGTCAAAGAAATCGACGCCTTAGGCGGCATAATGGCTCAAGCCACCGACAAAGCGGGCATCCAATTTAGAACACTCAATTCGTCAAAAGGTCCTGCCGTTCGAGCCACCAGAGCGCAAACGGATCGCCAATTGTACAAAGCCGCTATCCGCACCGTTTTAGAAAGCCAAGCCAATTTACAAATCTTCCAACAAACTTGTGATGATCTTATCGTTGAAAATGACCGCGTTGTTGGCATCGTTACCCAAATGGGTCTCAAGTTTAGTGCTCGCTCTGTGGTGATAACCGTAGGTACTTTCCTTGGTGGCTGTATTCATATTGGTTTAGAAAACTTTAGTGGTGGACGAGCTGGCGATCCACCATCAATTGCTTTGGCTAATCGCTTGAGAGCATTGCCATTTCGAGTTGATCGTTTAAAAACAGGCACTCCGCCACGTCTTGATGCTCGCAGCATTGATTTTTCAGCAATTCAGGCTCAACCAGGCGATACACCAACCCCTGTGATGTCTTTTCTTGGTAAACAATCAGATCATCCACAACAAATTCCGTGTCATATCACTTACACCAATGAAAAAACGCACGATATCATTCGTGCCGGAATGGACCGCTCACCGATGTATACTGGCGTTATTGAAGGTATTGGTCCACGTTATTGCCCGTCAATTGAAGATAAGATCACCCGTTTTGCTGATAAAGATCAACATCAAATTTTTGTTGAGCCAGAAGGTTTAACCACTCACGAAATCTATCCTAATGGTATTTCAACTAGCTTGCCGTTTGATGTGCAAATTGAATTAGTCCGTTCAATGAAAGGTTTTGAAAACGCCCATATCACTCGACCGGGTTATGCCATTGAATATGATTTCTTTGATCCACGAGATTTAAAACAATCTTTAGAAACTAAACATATTGATGGATTATTCTTTGCTGGACAAATCAACGGCACCACTGGCTATGAAGAAGCCGGTGCTCAAGGTTTGATTGCTGGCATGAATGCATCATTACAGGTTCAAGAAAAAGACAGCTGGGCACCACGTCGTGATGAAGCTTACATGGGTGTGTTAATTGATGATCTTTCTACCCTAGGCACTAAAGAACCCTATCGAATGTTCACTAGCCGTGCGGAATATCGTTTGTTGTTGCGTGAAGACAACGCCGATGTTCGTTTAACTGAAAAAGGCCGCGAATTAGGCTTAGTAGACGATACCCGCTGGCGTGCATTTAATGAAAAAATGGAAGCAGTTAATTCTGAACGCCAACGTTTACAACAAAATTGGATCCACAAAGAACACGCTAAGGTTGATGATGTTAATGCGATGATCAAATCACCAATTAAACGTGAAGCCAATCTAGAAGAATTAATTCGTCGCCCAGAAGTGACTTATGACCAATTGATGAAAATCGAAGGTATTGGTCCAGGTCTGGCTGATAAAAAAGCTGCTGAGCAAGTTGAAATTCAGATTAAGTATGCTGGTTATATCGACCGTCAAAAAGATGAAATCGATAAGCAACAACGTAATGAAAATACCCTGTTGCCACATAACTACGATTACATTGGCGTTAAAGGTCTATCTAACGAAGTCAGAGCAAAACTTAATGATGCCCAGCCTGAAACCATTGGCAAGGCTTCACGTATCTCAGGTATTACTCCAGCGGCTATTTCTTTGTTGCTGATTAGCATGAAGAAACAGGGTTTATTGAATAAAACCGAAAGAAAATCGGCGTAAAAACCAAACAAACGAGAATAAATTCTCGTCTACACCATAGACGAGGTTTTAACCTCGTTAATGATTAAAAGGGATCATCAGTGTTACATTCGAAATTACAAAGCCTGCTGCAACAAACCGATTTGATCATTAACGATGATCAGCAACAACAGTTAGTTCAATTTGTCGAGTTGTTAAACAAGTGGAACAAGGCTTATAATTTAACCTCTGTACGAGACCCACAAGAGATGATGATAAAACATATTCTCGATAGTTTGGTGGTTTCTCCTTTTTTATCTGGCGAGCGCTTTATTGATGTCGGCACCGGTCCTGGTTTACCGGGGATCCCATTAGCTATTGCTAATCCTGATAAGCATTTTTATTTACTCGATAGCTTGGGCAAAAGAGTCCGCTTCATGACTCAGGCAAAAAGCGAATTGAAACTCACAAACATTACTTTGGTACAAAGCCGGGTTGAAGATTATCAAACACAAGCGCCACTCGATGGGGTGATCAGTCGGGCATTTGCTTCGATTGAAGATATGGTGAACTGGTGTTCGCATTTAATTGAGGCAAAAAGCTGTTTTTTTGCGCTAAAAGGCGCTTATCCTCAAGAAGAAATTGCAGCACTGGACGATTCTGTTACAGTATCGGCCGTCCATCCGCTTGTTGTGCCACAACTAACCGGTGAACGCCATTTGGTGATACTGCAAAAACAGTAAAACTATCAAACAACACAGTTCCATAGAGGTGATCGTGGGTAAAATCATAGCAATAGCAAACCAAAAAGGTGGGGTCGGAAAAACCACCACATCAGTAAATTTGGCTGCATCTATGGCTGCGACCAAACGCAAAATTTTACTGATTGATTTAGATCCTCAAGGCAACGCCACTATGGGTAGCGGTGTCGATAAATATTCAGAAATTCCAACTTGTTATGAATTGCTAGTCGAAGGTAAATCATTCGAAGAGGTGGTGATCAAAGAAACCACTGGCAATTATCATCTGATAGCGGCCAATGGTGATGTCACTGCTGCCGAAGTCAAAATGATGGAAATGTACGGCCGTGAGTTGAAATTACGCACCGCACTCAAAGACATCAAAGACGATTACGATTTTATTTTCATTGATTGCCCACCGTCATTAAGCATGTTGACGGTTAACGCAATGTCAGCAGCCGATTCTATCTTGGTACCAATGCAGTGTGAATATTATGCTCTTGAAGGCTTAACCGCCTTGATGGATACCATTCAACAGTTGGCCTCAGTGCTTAATCCGGATTTATATATCGAAGGCATTTTGCGAACGATGTACGATCCGCGAAATCGTTTAGCCAATGACGTGTCTGAAAACCTTAAAAATCATTTTGGTGAAAAAGTCTATCGTACGGTGATCCCAAGAAACGTGCGTTTAGCAGAAGCACCCAGTTTTGGCACCCCGGCAATGTATTACGATAAGTCGTCGACTGGCGCAAAAGCCTATTTGGCATTGGCTGGCGAGATCATTCGTCGAGCTGAAAACAAGAAAAAACCATCAGACGAAAACGTCGCTTAATTGACAATACAAAATAGCATATTTAAATTTCCAGGATTAATACAACATGTCTGCAAAAAAACGCGGCCTCGGACGCGGACTTGACGCGCTGCTAACACCAAAAAAAGCCGCTGTGGTCGCCGAAACGGCGGGATCGGCTGAAGCAATCGAACAACCAGCGCAAAGCAATAATGAATTGAATTTTATTGCCATTGATCAGTTAATTGCGGGTAAATATCAACCACGCAAAGATATGTCAGAAGTGGCATTAGAAGAGCTGTCTAGCTCGATTAGGGCACAAGGTATCATTCAGCCTATCGTGGTGAGAAAAATTGCTGATGAGCAATATGAAATCATTGCTGGCGAACGTCGCTGGCGAGCGGCTAAATTGGCTGAGTTAAGTGAGATCCCTTGTCTGGTCAAAGAAGTGCCCGACGAAGCCGCTGTGGCCATCGCTTTGATTGAAAATATTCAACGCGAAGACCTTAACGCGATGGAAGAAGCTATCGCGTTAAAACGCTTAATGACTGAATTTGACCTGACTCATCAGGCAGTAGCCGACGCGGTAGGTAAATCCCGTACTACAGTATCGAATTTGTTACGTCTTAATAGCCTCAATGAAGAAGTAAAAACTTTGCTGGAGCGCGGCGACATCGAAATGGGTCATGCCAGGGCGTTATTACCACTTGAAGACGATGTTCAGGCTGAGCTAGCTCGTCAGGTAGCCGACAAAGCTTTAACCGTGCGCGAAACCGAAGCACTGGTAAAAAAATCAGCTGAGCCGGCCAAAGAACCTAAAGTGGTCGAAAAATCCAAAGATATTGAGCAGCTTGAAAAACGTTTATGCAAAAACCTTAAAGCCGATGTGAATATTAAACACAACGCAAAAGGTAAGGGAAAAATGACCATTGCTTATAAATCGTTGGAAGATTTAGATAAGATAATTAGTCAGATTAATGCGTGATAGGGTTGGATTATGACGGCTGATCTACGGTCGCTTCGGCTCCCTACGCGAATGAATTCGCGTCTACTGTGATGCATAATATCGTCGTAGACGAGAATTCATTCTCGTTAATATCAAAATGAGCATTAAATTATTTATTTGATGATTTTTTAACCAATTGAGCAATGGTTTCCCAAAAGTTTCAAAATGTTTCAATTGAGTTGCCAAATTCGCAAAATAAAGTGTATTTATATGGTGCTGAACGGCTGGTTTGCTTGCAATACACGCCGCAAAAGGTATAATTCCGCGCAGTTTTTTTGCGTCTTTTGATAGACGTAACAAAAAGGTTAGTGATAAGTGGTAGATAAATTAGCCCGGCCGCATCGAAAAGCGGCACTTAAGTTAGTCAGGCTACAGGGCTTGATTGGCGTTATTACTAGCTTGATAATTTTTTTCGGTTGGGGCCAAACAGCGGGGTTGTCGGCTTTGGCCGGTGGCGCTATCGCTGTTATTCCCAGCTTTGTTTTTGCCATGTACGCGTTCCGGTTTGTCGGGGCGATGTCAGCAAAAATGGTGACCGCTTCGTTTTATCGCGGCCAGTCACTGAAACTATTAACGACCTTTGTGTTATTCATTATCGCTTTCAGGTTTTTAGCGGTAGACATAGAACCACTGATAATCACGTTTATTATCACGTCGTTCACACACTGGTTTGCACCGATTTACTTTAATCAACGATAATTGGGATAAAAAATGTCTTCTGGTGGAGAGTTAACAAGCGCTGCTTATATCAAGCATCACCTGACTAACTGGCAAGTTAGCATAGGTGAAGGTTCATTTTGGACATTGAATGTAGATACGTTATTGTGGTCTACCATATTGGGTGTCATTTTCTTAGCTACTTTCCGTTCAGTGGCTAAAAAGACAACTGTTGGAGTACCGGGCAAGTTTCAGTGTGCAGTCGAGATGATTGTTGAATTTGTCCAAAACAGTGTTAAAGAAACCTTCCATGGCAAAAACGATTTAATCGCACCATTAGCATTAACCATTTTTATGTGGGTGTTATTGATGAACTCAATGGACTGGGTACCAGTTGATTGGTTGGGTAAGATTGCTGAATTCATCGCTGGTTTCTGGGGCATCGACCCTGCGCATGTTTATATGAAACCGGTTCCTACTACTGATTTAAATATGACCTTCGCCTTGAGCTTGGGTGTGTTTGTGCTAATTATTTATTATTCCATTAAGGTTAAAGGCATCAAAGGTTTCACTAAAGAACTGACTATGCAGCCTTTTAACCATCCTGCTTTTATTCCTGTTAACTTCTTGCTGGAATCGGTCACCTTGCTGGCTCGTCCATTGTCGTTAGCACTGCGTTTGTTTGGTAACTTGTACGCCGGTGAGTTGATCTTCATCTTGATCGCTATGATGGGCTTATACCAGTTGCCAGTTCACTTTATGTGGGCTGCTTTTCACTTGCTGGTTATTCCTTTGCAAGCCTTTATCTTTATGATGCTGACCATTGTTTATTTGAGTCTGGCGCACGAAGATCACTAGGTTGTTACCAAGTTCGCAAACCCGTATAACAGACGGGTTTGGTTTACACTTTTACTTTACTTACTTTTTACACTTTAAACTTTAAATAAAACTCGGAGATAGAAATGGTTGAATTAGTATATGTTGCTGTAGCACTGATTATTGGTCTTGGTGCACTAGGTACGGCGATTGGTTTTGGTTTGTTGGGTGGTAAATTCCTTGAGTCTGCTGCACGTCAACCTGAGCTTGCCCCTACACTGCAAGTTAAAATGTTCATCGTTGCTGGTCTTATCGATGCGATTGCTATGATCGGTGTTGGTATCGGTCTATTCATTCTATTCACCAAAGTATAATTTGGCTGTTTTTCAGATCGCGAACTTAACCAATAAATAGGAGGAGCGGCCGTGGATATTAATGCCACTCTGATCGGTGAATCAATAGCATTTATCGTTTTTGTGTTGTTCTGCATGAAAAAAGTATGGCCACCAATTTTGGCAGCCATAGAAGAACGCCAGAAGAAAATAGAAGAAGGTCTTGCTGCCTCTGATCAGGCAGAACATGATCTTCAATTGGCCCGTGACAAAGCCACTGCAAAGCTTAAAGAAGCTAAAGTGCAAGCTGCTGAAATCATTGACCAAGCGAAGAAACGTGCTACCCAGCTTGTCGACGAAGAGACAACCCGTGGTCACGAAGAACGCGAAAAAATCATTGCCCAAGGGCATACCGAGATTGAATCAGAACGTAACCGTGCTAAAGAAGATTTGCGTAAGCAAGTGTCTGCATTAGCCGTTATCGGTGCTGAGAAAATTCTTGAACGTCAAATAGATGCCGCAGCACACCGCGATATCTTGGACAAATTGATAACTGAACTTTAGATTAGGAACAGAGCATGTCAGAAATGATCACAGTCGCTCGTCCTTACGCTAAAGCCGCGTTTGAATTTGCTGTTGAACAAGACGCGCTAGAAAGCTGGCATGAAATGTTGATTTTTGCGGCGCAAGTCGCAGACAACGATGATATGAAAGGCTTTCTAAGTGGTTCGCAATCCGCAGACAAAATGGCTGATGTATTCATCCAAGTCTGTGGCGAACAGGTAAGTGGCAAGGCTCATAATCTGATTAGAATTATGGCCGAAAATGGTCGCTTAACCACCTTGTCAGCGGTAGCTGAGTTATTCACTGGAATGGTTGCGGACTACCGCAGAGAAATTACAGTTGATGTTGTCTCAGGTGCCAAGCTCAACGAAGAGCAAAAAATGCAATTGAACGCTGCTTTAGACCGACGTCTGAAGCGCAAAATTAAGCTAAATTGTAGTGTCGACGCATCCTTGGTAGGTGGCTTGGTAATAAAAGCTGACGATATCATCATTGATGGCACACTCCGCAGCAAACTAAACCGTCTGTCTGACGCACTACAATCGTAATTGGGGATTAGAGCATGCAACTAAATTCCACTGAAATTTCTGAACTGATCAAAAAACGAATTGAGCAGTTTGAAGTGGTAAGTGAAGCTCGTAACGAAGGTACTATCGTATCTGTTACTGATGGTATCATCCGTATTCATGGCCTTGCCGCTTGTATGCAAGGTGAGATGATCGAGCTTCCTGGTAATCGTTATGCTATCGCATTGAACTTGGAGCGTGACTCCGTAGGTGCGGTAGTAATGGGTCCTTATGCGGACTTACAAGAAGGAACTAAAGTACAAAGTACTGGCCGTATCCTTGAAGTACCTGTTGGTCGTGGCCTATTGGGTCGTGTTGTTAATACTTTGGGTGAGCCTATCGATGGTAAAGGCCCAGTTGACAACGACGGTTTCGAACCGGTAGAAAAAGTCGCACCTGGCGTTATCGAACGTCAATCGGTCGACCAACCTATGCAAACTGGTTATAAATCAGTTGATGCGATGATCCCAATCGGCCGTGGCCAGCGTGAGCTGATCATCGGTGACCGTCAGACTGGTAAAACAGCTTTGGCGATTGATGCGATCATCAACCAAAAAGATTCAGGTGTTCCTTGCGTATACGTAGCGATTGGTCAGAAAGCTTCTACCATCTCTAACGTGGTACGTAAACTCGAAGAGCATGGCGCTATGGCTAACACCGTGGTTGTTGCCGCTGGTGCGTCAGAGTCTGCTGCACTTCAGTTCTTGTCAGCCTATGCTGGTTGTACAATGGGCGAATACTTCCGTGACCGTGGTGAAGACTCACTCATCGTTTATGATGATTTGTCTAAACAGGCTGTTGCTTATCGTCAAATCTCACTGTTGCTACGTCGTCCACCAGGACGTGAAGCTTACCCAGGTGACGTTTTCTATCTTCACTCCCGTTTGCTAGAACGTGCCGCTCGTGTAAACAGCACGTACGTTGAAGCTTACACCAAAGGTGAAGTGAAAGGTAAAACCGGTTCTTTGACTGCATTGCCAATCATTGAAACCCAAGCAGGTGACGTATCTGCTTTCGTACCAACCAACGTAATTTCGATTACCGATGGTCAGATTTTCCTTGAAACAGATTTGTTTAATGCTGGTATTCGTCCTGCTGTTAACGCTGGTATCTCGGTATCTCGTGTTGGTGGTGCTGCGCAAACTAAAATCATCAAGAAGTTGGGTGGTGGTATTCGTTTGGCATTGGCTCAGTACACTGAATTGGCGGCGTTCTCGCAGTTCGCCTCTGATTTGGATGAAGCGACTCGTGCTCAGTTAGAGCATGGTGAGCGGGTAACTGAGCTGATGAAGCAAATGCAGTACTCGCCAATGAATGTTGCTGAAACAGCGATTTCATTGTTTACTGCTGAGAAAGGTTTCTTGAAAGATATCGCACTTGATAAAGTCGGTGATTTCGAATCTGCACTGCAATCTTATATGAACAGTGAATTCTCTGAGCTTATGGCTAGCATTAACGCGACGGGTAATTACAACGGCGATATCGAAAGCAACTTAAAAGCTGCGATTGATAAGTTTAAGGCAACCCAAACCTGGTAAAACAGGCAGTTGCCAATCGTTCAGGTGGCTTGCGGGTCGCCTGAGTCGTTGAAATATTCGGAGTAATAGTCATGGCCGTCGGAAAAGAGATAAAAACCCAGATCGGGAGTATCCAAAATACTCAGAAGATCACCGGTGCGATGGAAATGGTTGCCGCCAGCAAAATGCGTAAAGCGCAGGACCGTATGGCAGCAACACGACCTTATGCAACTAATATGCGTAACGTTATCAGCCATATCGCAATGGGTAGTCTTGAGTATCGTCATCCTTATCTGGAAGAACGAGAAATCAAACGAGTCGGTTATATTGTCATTTCGTCAGATCGTGGTTTGTGTGGTGGTTTAAACTCCAACGAGTTTAGAAAAGTAACCGCAGAAGTTGCGCAATGGCGGGGTAAAGACGTAGAAGTGGATTTTGTTGCCATGGGTAACAAGTCTGTAAGCTTCTTTAGCCGATTTGGTGGCAGCGTATTGGCCGCACAAACAGGTGCCGGAGACAAGGCATCTGTCAAAGATGTGGTTGGTCCGGTGCGTGTGATGCTGGATAAATACGATGAAGGTAAATTGGATCGTGTATACGTCGTTTACAACAAGTTTGTAAATACGATGAAGCAGGAACCTACTGTCGATCAGTTATTACCTTTGCCGAAGTCAGAAGAAGACGAGGTTAACCACCGTTGGGATTACATTTATGAGCCAGACGCTAAAGTATTGTTAGATACTTTGCTGGTTCGTTACATTGAATCTCAAGTTTATCAGGGAGTTGTTGAAAACGCTGCGAGCGAACAAGCCGCACGTATGGTGGCAATGAAATCTGCTACCGACAACGCTGGTAATCTAATCGGTGAATTGCAACTGGTTTACAATAAGGCCCGTCAGGCTGCCATCACACAGGAACTCTCGGAGATCTGTGCCGGTGCCGGTGCTGTCTAGGCGTAGCCAGAAAGCCAAAGAGTAATAAATTTTTGAATTTGAGGAAAACTCATGAGTCAAGGTAAGGTCGTCCAAATAATTGGCGCGGTTGTGGATGTTGAATTTCCACAAGACGCAGTGCCACAGGTATTTGAAGCCCTGAAAGTAGTTGAAGGGGGCCTTCAAGGTCTGACATTAGAAGTACAACAACAGCTTGGTGGCGGTGTTGTACGGACTATCGCACTGGGTACCACTGACGGTTTAAGTCGTGGTCTGGCGGTAGAAAACACAGGTAACCCTATTATGGTTCCAGTTGGTACGGCAACATTAGGCCGTATCATGAACGTATTAGGTGATCCGATTGATGAAGCGGGTGCCATTGGTGAAGAAGAGCGTATGTCTATTCACCGTGAAGCCCCTTCATATGAAGACCAAGCAGCGTCAAATGACTTGCTTGAAACTGGCATCAAGGTTATCGACCTAGTATGTCCGTTTGCTAAAGGTGGTAAAGTTGGTCTGTTCGGTGGTGCCGGTGTTGGTAAAACTGTAAACATGATGGAACTTATCCGTAACATCGCGATCGAGCACTCCGGTTACTCTGTATTTGCAGGTGTTGGTGAGCGTACTCGTGAAGGTAACGATTTCTACCACGAAATGAATGATTCAAACGTACTAGATAAAGTATCTTTGGTTTACGGTCAGATGAACGAGCCTCCAGGAAACCGTTTGCGTGTTGCCTTGACTGGTTTGACTATGGCTGAAAAATTCCGTGACGAAGGTCGTGACGTACTGTTCTTCGTAGATAACATCTACCGTTATACACTAGCGGGTACCGAAGTATCAGCATTGTTGGGTCGTATGCCATCAGCGGTAGGTTATCAGCCAACATTGGCTGAGGAAATGGGTGTACTGCAAGAACGTATTACCTCTACCAAGACAGGTTCAATCACTTCAATCCAGGCCGTTTACGTACCTGCGGATGATTTGACCGATCCATCTCCGGCAACAACCTTCTCTCACTTGGATGCAACGGTGGTACTTTCACGTCAAATCGCATCTTTGGGTATTTACCCGGCGATTGACCCATTGGATTCGACTTCACGTCAGCTTGATCCTTTGGTTGTTGGTCAAGATCACTACGATACTGCTCGTGGCGTACAGACTGTGTTACAGCGTTATAAAGAGCTGAAAGACATCATCGCTATCTTGGGTATGGACGAGTTATCTGAAGAAGATAAATTGACCGTATTCCGTGCTCGTAAAATTCAACGTTTCCTTTCTCAACCTTTCTTCGTTGCTGAAGTATTTACTGGTTCGCCAGGCAAATACGTATCTTTGAAAGATACTATCAGCAGCTTTAAAGGCATCCTTGAAGGTGAATACGATGACTTGCCAGAGCAGGCTTTCTACATGGTTGGCGGCGTCGAAGAAGCTATCGAAAAAGCCAAAGACATGTAACTTTAGCTTTTAATGTAATCCGTGAATGGGGAGTAAATCATGACTATGACAACTCAATTGGATGTGGTTAGTGCTGAGGAATCAATTTTCTCCGGACGCGTTGAATCTATCCAGGTCAGCGGTAGTGAGGGTGACTTGGGTATCAACGCCGGTCACGCTCCATTGTTGACCGCGTTAAAGCCTGGCATGGTTCGTATAGTCAAGCAGCACGGTGAAGAGCTGGTGTTATATGTAGCCGGTGGTATCTTGGAAATTCAACCACATGCAGTGTCTGTGTTAGCAGATACCGCTGTCCGTGGTGAAGACCTTGACCTCAGTGCTGCTGAAGAAGCTAAACGCAGAGCCGAAGAGCACATCGCTAATCCGGGTGCCAACTTCGACTACGCCGAAGCCGCTTCTGAACTAGCCAGAGCAATTGCTCAGCTTAAAGTTATTCAGACAATGCGTAAGAGCGGTTAATTCACTGTAGTTATGGTGAAGAGCTGTTTATGGCATTGATAAAAACCTCGCATTTGCGGGGTTTTTTTTGGTTTGGGATTGGATTTGGGTTGAGGTTGGAGGTGACGGGTGGGTTGGTGGTGGTGAGGGGTTGTTTGGGATTGGTGGTAACGGGTGGGCATCGCTCGCTTTGGCTCCCTGCGCGGATAAATCCGCTGCTTACAGGGTGGCTGGGGTTGTTTGGGATTGGTGGTGACGGGTGAGCATCGCTCGCTTTGGCTCCCTGCGCGGATAAATCCGCTGCTTACAGGGTGGGTGGGGTTGTTTGGGGTTGGTGGTGACGGGTGGGCCTCGCTCGCTTAGGCTCCCTGCGCGGATAAATCCGCTGCTTACAGGGTGGCTGGGGTTGTTTTGGGTTGGTATCAATCACCCATGCCCATCGGAAAGCAAATGGTAAAATTGGTGCCTTCGCCGGGTTGGCTGTCACAGCTGATGCTGCCTTTGAGTTGGTCGGTGACTAGGTTTTTGACGATGAATAAACCTAAGCCGGAGCCGCCTTCGCCCATTCTGGTGGTGTAATACTTGTCGAAAATCTTTTCGCTCTTGTCTTTGTCCATGCCTTTGCCGTTGTCGTTGATCACCATAGAAACTTGCTTATCAACAGCGGTGATTTTAATTGTCACCAGTCCTGATTCTTCTGCGCTAAAGGCGTGCAGCAAGGCGTTGTTGATTAAATTGATGATCACCTGAGATAGTGCACCTGCCTGACCCCTGATAATGATATCGCCCGGGCAGATGATATCTATGGTGTGTTTGCAGCGTTTGATCCGTGGTGTCATGATATGAATAATGCTCTGGAGGAAGAATTTCAACTCGTAATCGGTGATGGCTTCACTGAATTCGCCCACTACGATTTGTTTGAAGCTGTCCACCAGCTGACAGGCGTAGGTGGTGCTGGATAAGACAATATCAAAGCTTTCTGATGAGACGTCGAGGTAACCTTTAAGACTGGATTTGGATAGCTTGCCGGCACTCATATCTCCTAGCAATTTGTTGTTTTTATCACTCAACGAAGAAATGGCGGTATTGGTTATTCCCAGTGGGGTACTGAGTTCGTGAGTCAGCTCGCCTACCAGTTCACCGAGGTGAGTGAGCTTTTCTGTGCGTTCAAGTTGTTCTTCTTTGATCACTGCCAAACGTTCCATATCAACATTTTGATTGCGTAACTGAGTGATTAAATCATCTCGGATCACCATTAGCTTGCGCAGTTGTATGTGAGTCATCACTCTGGCGCAAAGCTCTTCATGACGGATAGGTTTGGTGACGTAATCAACCGCACCAATAGTAAATGCTTGGACAATATCACAGACCTCAACTCTGCCGGTGACAAATATAATTGGGATATCACGTAAGTTGTTGAGTGACTTCATTCGGCGGCAGGTTTCAAAACCATCAATACCGGGCATCATTACATCAAGCAAAATCAAATCCGGCTGATACAGGCTGGCAATGCGAATGGCTTTTTCTCCATCCATAGCAAAAGAAACGTCATACCCTTGCTTTTCGAGGATGTCGGTCATTAACTCTAAGTTTTCTTTTTTATCATCGACCACCAAAATTTTGCAACCTTTGGTCAGAATGGGGGTGTTAGACATGGTTAACCTCCTCAAGGGCATCTAAAAATCCATCCATATCGTAATTATCAATAAACTTGAGCAGATAATTGCCTAGCGATCGCTGTGCAGGGTCTTTGCTAGTTAGTCCGTCAATCAATTCTTTAAGGTGTGACAGACGGTTAAGCTCGGCAGCAATGGTTAACTGTTGATAAATTTCTTCGCTGAGATGGCACTCAGTTAATTTTATCTTTTGGTTAACAGGCGGATCGGGTGGATCTTTCTTTTCGACCAGTATCTCGAAGTGATTGGGGGAAAACTTGGTCAAACAGCGGTATATGTCTGAAAACAAAAACGGTTTGGGAATAAATTCATCAAAACCTATATCCAGATAATATTTGATTTCATGAGCCAGACTAAAGGCGGAGATCGCCACACAGGTTAATTTAGGCTGATTAATCTCTTTGCGAATAACATCAATGGCTTCATCTCCACGCATCACCGGCATCAGAATGTCCATAAACACCATGTCGTAGCGGGTATGCCAGATTTTTTTCAGCGCTTCTTTGCCGTCACTGGCGTAATCAATGGTAGCGCCGGTTTCGGTTAACAATGCGCCTAGCACGTCACGATTCGCCTCGACATCATCTACCACTAGAATGAAGTAGTTTTGTCCGCCCACCAGCTTGATGTTATCAACGGTATTGTCAGAAATAACGTGAGGTTGTTCATGGCTAGGCTCAAGCTCAAGGGTGAAATAAAAGCGAGTGCCTTCGCCGTAAATAGATTTAACCTCAAGCTTGCCACCCATTAACGCCACTTGCTTGTATGAAATCGCCAAGCCTAACCCGGTACCGCCTTTTTCTGCCCCGGCTTTACCTTGGGCAAAGTTGGTGAATAATGAGTGTAATTCACCTTCGTGCATTCCTGGTCCACTATCTTCGACTTCGATGCAAAAACGATTTGAACCCGGCCGTGACATGCTGAGTTTGACAAAGCCACTATCAGTAAACTTAACTGCGTTACCGAGCAGGTTAATCAATACTTGACGTAATTTGCCCTGATCACCAATAACCAAAATTTCTTTATCGGTGGGTGGTTTAAAATGCCACTTAAGTGACTTTTGTTCACAGCGAAAACTGAACATCTGGCTGATATCTTCAACTAGGGCAACAATATCAAAAGCGGTGGGCCTGATCTCCATCGCTCCGGCTTCAATTTTGGATATTTCGAGCACGTCATTGATGATATCCATCAAGTGATTACCGGCTTTTTCGACTTTTAGCAGGGTTTCTTTATGCGCCGGAATGGTTTCTTTTGAGCGGACTAGTAATTGGGTGAATCCGAGTATGGCGTTCATCGGTGTTCTGATTTCATGACTCATATTGGCGAGGAATTGACTTTTGGCCTGACTGGCTTGCTCAGCCTTTTGTTTTTCGACATTGAGCTGGCGGGTGCGTTTGTCGACTTTGGCCTCCAGATCAGCGTTGAGTGACGATAATGACATCTGTAATGATAGGTTGGTGCTGGCGACTTCAAGGTAATGGCTTAAAATGCCTAATAACTGACGCTCTTGTTGGTCAATTGGCTCTTTGTTGTCAATCGCTAAAAATAGTGGTTCATTGGCATTGCAGCTTTCAAGTGGCAAGATTGCGAGTGTTTCGGTAAAACGTTCGCCACTTTCAAAGGCTGATTCGCGGATCGGTCTGAAAGCTTCAAACCAGTCGTAAGCATCGACGATATCATCAGAATGATGCAGCACGTTATTTTCGTTGTCACGATGCCTGAACAGTGCGTAACTGACTTTTTGGCGATTAAATAGTTTACTCAGCGGTAATAGTTTGTGTAAATCATCACATAGACGCTGGTGGAATTGGGCGAAAGTGGTGGCCGTCAGTAAATGCTCTGATGAACTCATGATTTTGCGTAATGCCTGACGGTAGCTTTCTGTTTGGATCAGCTCACCATAACCTCGTAGTGCGGTGATCACTGTGGTACATAGTTTGTCTTTGGTTAATTCGGTTTTGTTTTTGTAATCGTTGATATCGTAGTTACGAATAATATCTTCTTCGGGCATATAACCGGGTTGTCCGGTGCGTAAAATAATGCGGGTGAGGTGGTTGCAGAGGACTTCTCTGACGTATTTGGCGACTTCAAGACCGGCTGTTTGGGTTTCCATGACTACATCGAGCAGTACTAATGCGATGTCGGTGGTGTTTTCGATGATTAAATTGGCTTCTTTGCCGCTGTGAGCGTGGAGGAAGACCAGCGGGCGGTTTTCAAATGTTAGTTCTTGCAGGGCGAAAACGGTGACTTGATGGATACCTGATTCGTCGTCGACTATCAGTACTTTCCAAGGGCGTTGTTCGGGGTCTTTTGCTTCTTTTTCATCAGCGAAAAACAAATCATCATCGTCAATAAAATCTGAAGCCATACATAGAGTCAAAACAAAGGGTCGAATGATCTTAGTGTAGGTGAGATTTTCTGGCACTGACAAACTTTTGCTAAAAAATAAACAAAAATGCATGGATTGCTGGTGGTACGGTAAAAATTTACGTAAAATGCGCTTTCCTTTTTCCTATCCTCAGGTTTGCTCATGGCACTAAGCGTTGTAATTTTGGCAGCGGGTAAAGGCACCCGTATGCGTTCGTCCCTCCCTAAAGTTTTACACCCTATCGCTCATCAACCAATGATCCAACATGTGATTAATGCCGCTAAGGCATTAAATCCAGACGCGATCCACTTGGTCTATGGCTTTGGTGGAGAGCAATTAAAGACTTCTATCAGTGACCCAGCATTAAACTGGGTGCTACAAAGTGAACAGTTAGGTACTGGTCATGCGGTTAAGCAGGCGATGCCAGACGTCAAAGATCAAGATGATTGCTTGGTGTTATATGCTGATGTGCCGCTTATTCAGGTTGAAACGTTGCAAAAGTTGATTGCGGTTAAACCGGCACAAGGTATTGGCTTGTTGACTGTCAATTTGCAGCAGCCCAAGGGTTATGGTCGCATATTGCGAAAGAATGATGAAATTGTCGGTATTCGTGAGCATAAAGATGCAACAGCCGAAGAACATAAAATCAACGAAGTTAACACTGGTATTTTGATTGCCAATGGCGAACAACTTAAAGGCTGGTTAAATAATCTGTCGAGCGACAATGCCCAACAAGAATATTACCTTACCGATATTATTGAGATGGCCCACCAGCAAAATTGTCAAATCAAAAACGTGCAGCCGACTACTGAGCTTGAAGTGGAAGGGGCCAATAATCGCATTCAATTGGCGACGCTGGAGCGCGAATATCAACGCTTGCAGGCCGAAACACTGATGTTGAACGGTGCGACACTGCGTGATCCGGCACGGGTGGATGTGCGTGGTGAAGTGACTGTTGGCGAAGATGTTGAAATCGATGTTAACGTCATTTTTGAAGGCAAAGTAACGCTTGGCAAGAATGTACGCATTGGTGCTAACAGCAGCATTAAAGACTGTCAGATTGGCGATAACTGTGTGGTCAAAGCTAATAGTGTGCTTGAAGGCGCGGTACTTGCGGACGATTGTTCTGTTGGTCCTTTTGTACGATTGCGACCGGGGGCACAGATGTTGCAAGACTCGCATGTTGGCAACTTTGTCGAGATGAAAAAAACCATTTTAGGTGTGGGCTCCAAGGCGGGCCATTTAAGCTATCTTGGTGATGCAGTTATCGGCGAAAAAGTTAACATAGGGGCGGGCACTATTACCTGTAACTATGATGGCGTCAACAAATCACAAACTCTGATCGGTGACGGGGCTTTTATTGGTTCAAACAGCTCGCTGGTAGCGCCTGTTGAAATTGGTAAAAATACCACAGTAGGAGCTGGCTCAACCGTGACTAAGGCGATTGGAGAGAATGAATTAGCTGTTGCCCGTGGCAAGCAGGTCAATATTAAAGGCTGGAAACGACCAGTGAAAAACAAATAAGGGTTTATCCATGTGTGGAATTGTCGGCGCAGTCGCTGAACGTCAAATCATAGGCATTCTATTAGAAGGTCTGAAACGTCAAGAATACCGGGGTTATGACTCTGCTGGTGTTGCTTTGATAGATAATGATAACCAATTGCAACGCGCTCGGGAAACCGGCAAAGTGCAAAACTTGGTTAATGCAATTGAAAAAACGCCAGTTAATGGCACCACCGGGATTGCTCATACTCGTTGGGCCACTCATGGTGGCGTTACGCAAGCTAACGCTCATCCCCATGTTTCAGAAAACAATATTGCTGTTGTTCACAATGGCATTATTGAAAACCACCAGCAAATTCGCAGTCAGCTGGTTGAATTGGGTTATGAAATGTCGTCTGAAACCGACAGCGAAACCATTGCTCATTTGATTCATCACGAGCAAAAAAGTTGCGATAGCCTGATTGAAGCGGTGCAAAAAGCTGCGCCTCAACTTGAAGGGGCTTATGGCACTGTAGTGATGAACAGCAACGACAAAAGCAAAATCGTTGTTGCTCGCTCTGGTAGCCCATTGGTTATTGGTTTGGGTATTGGCGAGAACTTTGTTGCTTCTGATATTTTGGCATTGTTGCCGGTTACTAATCGCTTTATCTACCTTGAAGAAGGTGATGTCGCTGAGATCTCTCGTTATGCGGTGATCATCTTTGATAGCACAGGCAAGCGGGTTGAGCGTGATGTGCTTGAGTCTGATGCTTCTCATGAAGCGGGCAGTAAAGGTGAATATCGTCATTTCATGCTCAAAGAAATCTTCGAGCAGCCGTTGTCAATTCGCAATGCCTTGGAAGGTCGTTTGACTGAAGGCACGATTGATGATCGGGTATTTGGTGAAAACGCTAAAGCCATTTTCGAGAAAGTTGAACATGTGCAAATCATCGCCTGTGGTACCAGTTATCATTCAGGCATGGTAGCGAAATACTGGCTTGAAGATCATGCTAACATTTCGTGTAACATCGAAATAGCCTCAGAATTTCGCTATCGAAAATCCTTTGTACACAAAAACAGCCTGTTGGTGACGATTTCACAATCAGGTGAAACCGCAGACACCCTAGCGGCATTACGTTTAGCCAAAGAAGCGGGTTATATGTCGAGCTTGGTTATTTGTAACGTACCGGGTTCATCACTGGTGAGAGAATCTGATTTGGCCTTTATAACCAAAGCGGGTGCTGAAATCGGCGTAGCTTCAACCAAAGCCTTCACCACTCAGCTGGTGGGTTTATTGATGATGACATTGGCTATCGGTAAAGAAAACGGCATGTCGGCGCAAAAGCAAAAAGAGTTTGTTCAGGCGTTAAATATTCTGCCAAGCAAAATCGAAGCAAGTTTGAATTTGAGTGCTGACATTGAAGAACTAGCGGTTGAATTTGCTGACAAGCAACACAGTTTATTCCTTGGCCGTGGCGATCAATACCCGATTGCGATGGAAGGTGCGCTTAAGCTGAAAGAGATTTCTTATATCCATGCCGAAGCTTATGCGGCTGGTGAGCTAAAACATGGCCCATTGGCGTTGATAGACGCTGATATGCCGATTGTTGTTGTCGCGCCAGGCAATGAGCTGATAGAAAAGCTTAAATCCAACGTCGCAGAAGTTCGCGCCCGTGGTGGTATCTTGTATATGTTCGCCGACAAAGACGTCAACTTCGAAAATGACGAATCAATGCGAGTGATTCACGTACCACAGGTTGATGATATTTTAGCGCCAATTGTTTACACCATTCCGTTACAGTTGCTGTCTTATTATGTTGCGATCATCAAAGGCACCGATGTTGATCAGCCACGTAATCTGGCTAAGTCTGTGACTGTTGAGTAGTTCATTCTCGTGACGTAGACAGGATTTATCCTCGTTTTTAACGGCTTTGCTGAAACCATCTGTACCACGCTTAACTTAAGTGAAAGGTGTAGATGGTTTTTTTTGTCGATCTAATATCCCTATCCTCAAGTGACCTAAACTTCACAATTGTATACACTCGGTGTATTATCACAGGCCATTCCCTAATCACCCTAAAACCAATCACCCTAAATCAATCACCTCAAATAAATAAAGAGCCCCCCAACATGAAAAGATTTTTTACCTTGGCAGTATTCGCTGTCGGTTGCAGTGGTTTGATCGCCTGCACCAATCTAAATACCAGTCTTGATGATACTCAAAGCGTCAACCAAACCGCTGAACAATATGTCCAATTGGTATTGGCACTGGGAGAGCATGACAGTGGTTATGTTGATGCTTATTATGGTCCACAGCAATATGCACAGGCAGCAAAAGCGCAAGGCTGGAGTAAGACGCTGATTATTGCCAAAGCCGAAGCGTTGCAAAGTCAATTGCCAGCAATCGATAGCCAAAACGATAAGATAGATAAACTTAGAGTTCATTTTCTCAGTAAAAACCTGACCGCCTTAATCACCCATGCGCAGGCTTTGTCTGGTGGTTCAACACTTGATTTTGACGCTCAGAGCTTAGCGTTATACGACAGCGAAGCCCCTCATTTTGATTTAACTTATTTTGATGCACCTTTGGCTGAAATTGAAAAAATGCTGCCCGGTGATGAACCGTTATATCAGCGGGTAGAAGCGTTCAATCGCCAATTTGAGATCCCCGCCGACAAATTATCCATCGTTTTCAATCGGGCAATTAAAGAATGTAGTGATCGCAGCAAAGTATTTATTACTTTGGCAGATAACGAAAACTTTGATCTTGAATATGTTAAAAACAAATCCTGGGGAGGTTACAACTGGTACAAAGGTAACGCTAACAGTTTGATACAGGTTAATACTGACTTCCCTATCGCGCTATCACGGGCCGTTGTGTTGGGTTGTCATGAGGGTTATCCGGGCCATCATGCTTATAACTCCATGCTTGAAGATGAGCTGGTGAACAAGCGTGGTTGGATTGAATATACTGTGTATCCGCTATACAGTCCGCAGTCGTTAATTGCCGAAGGCAGTGCTAACTATGGTGTGACCATGGCATTCCCGGGTGATGAAAAGGCAACGTTTGAAAAAGAGGTGCTTTATCCGCTGGCAGGCATTGATCCGGCATTATCGGATAAGTTTCAAAAATACCATAAATTGACTGAAAAGCTTGGTTATGTCGATAACGAAATTGCCAGATTATATATTAATGGTGACATTGACAAAGAAAAAGCCATTACTCTGATTCAAAAATATCGCATGTTAACCCGCGCCAAGGCGGAGCAAAAAGTGAGCTTTATCGAGGCTTATGGTGCTTATGTGATCAACTACAACTGGGGTCGTGACATGGTAAAAGCCTATATTGAACAGGTCGATAGTCAGGCAGAGCGCTGGCAACGGTTTTCTCGTTTGCTGTCTTCACCCCGGATACCGTCTTCGCTTAATTGGTAAGCGCTTTGCGAAATTAACAGTTAACAATTAACAGTTAACAATTGGATTATGCTTTGGCTGGTTAAATGCCAGCCAACATTCCTATGGAAAAGTGTATAATCTGGCTAATTATTCCTATGGAAAAGTGTGTTTTTGAGCTATTTATTGCTATCCAAAAGTGTGTTAATTTAGATTTTATTGCTATCCTTTTTAGTATTTCAGCTGAGTTGTAGGGGGCTGTATGATGCACAGAACACTGCTTGACACCTTGGTTGAATGGAAGAGTTCAGCTGACCGAATTCCCGTCATGCTTGATGGTGCTCGGCAGGTCGGTAAATCCTATTTGATTGAACAACTCTTTGGTGCCAATCATTTTGATAATGTGTTTAAAATCAACTTTGAGGATACGCCCGGGGCAAAGCAGTTGTTTGCCGAATCGATTAAAGCGGATGAATTGATTGAACGTATCGCGATTTTTTTGGGCAAAGATTTTCATCCAGCAACCGATTTGTTGTTTTTCGATGAAATCGGTCTGTGTCAGGAAGCGTTAAATAGCCTTAAGTATTTCAGGGAACAAAGGCCAGATATCTATCTGTGCGCATCGGGTTCTAATATTGGTTTGATTGAGCGCTACCCTGTCGGACAAGCTTATGAACTAACCCTCTATCCGATGTCTTTTTATGAGTTTGTTTTGGCCTCAGGCAATGAGCCTTTGGCCAGAGCTTTTGAACAGCAAGTCAGAAATGACACGGTTCACGACAAATTAAGTGAGTTGTATCGGCAACACTTGTTTGTTGGCGGAATGCCTGCGGCTGTCAATAAATGGTTTTCAAGCCAGTCTGGGATCATCAAAAAAACTCGGGAAGTCAGAAAGATACATAATGATTTGATTAAAGGTTATATCCGCGATTTTGGTAAATACGATGCTAAGAACAAATTTCTGGCTGCTCAGCTAGAAGCCGTATTCAGGAATATCCCCAAACAACTGAGCAAGGCCGTTGATACTAACGTTAAGCGTTTTCAGTTTAGTCAAATTATTAAAGGTAAAAGTAGATATAAAGATTTTCAGACGCTGATAGATTATTTGGCGAGCACTCATCTGATTAGCAAATCGAAAATTATTGAAGGCAAGCCAACAGTGCCGCTTTATGCTAATGAGCAAGATGGACGGTTTAAATTGTTTGTTCATGATATCGGAGTTTTACATGCTTTGATTGGTTTGCCCTATCCACAAATTATTCAACAAGCGTTTAGTTATAAAGGCTACATGGCAGAAAACTTTGCCCAAAATGAATTTTTATCTGCTGGCGTGTTATCAACCTATGCTTGGCAAAGTGGCAATACAGCAGAGTTGGAGTTTTTGATCACCAATGCATTGGGCGATATTATTCCGATAGAGATAAAAAGTGGCAAACATACCAAAGCTAAAAGTCTGACGGTATACATGGAAAATTATGAGCCGAAAATGGCTTATAAATTATGTGATCTTATTGGTGGCATGAGAGATAACAACACTCATACAAGACCTGTTTATTATAGCTGTCACGCAGCGAGGTCATTGCTGATGTCGTGGGATATTGATGAGTATTTTTAGTTTGTTTATGCCTTCGGCAAAGCTTTTTTGGGCTTTGACCATTTAAGTCTGCCTATATGTTGCCAGTAGTGTGCACTCTGTGCACAATTTTAATCATATAAAACAACAAATTAGAGCAGGTTTTGACTTTGTGCGCAGAGCGGATCAAGGCATTTTCTGATTTGGTTATAAACCCGAGGTGAGTCTGCTTTGAGCTTAAACAAGAATGCCGCTAAATTGGATGCATCAGCCTAGAGGTATTGATTATCATGCAACGCACTTAAGCGCTTTACCCCAGCGATCTCACTGGTATAGTATCCAGCCGCCTGTTGATATTGACTTCGCAGTGTAGTCAGTTCGATAAAGTGACGCAATGCCTTTTCTCAGGTATTCATCAGTGACGCATTATCATTGCTTTATGTCGCTTGCATCACGGATCGCTTGACTCTGAACCCCGTCCATGGTCTACAATAACCCTATTCAGACAACCAAGATGGAAAAACTCGCTGGTGGATCAACATCGCTTTAGCCAAAAAGCCTTCGTGCTGTTGCTATTACTGAGCTTGCTACTGCAAGTGCAGTCGGTGTTCGCTTGTCAGATGATGGAGCGTAGCGGTAATGTGGCGGATTGTTGTTGTGATGATGAACCTGAGAACAAACCTGACTGTTGCGATTACAGTAGCGAACTGGCGTTAAAAGCCTTGCCAGACGAAGTTGAAGAAGCGCTAGCTACCCAGTTAAATCATCTATCTGAATTATCTTCTCCAGTCTTTATTACCCTATTGTTCAGTCTCTGGTCGATTGAGCCTCAGCCAATATTAGCTTTGATAGCTTGGGATTTTGACCACGATCCGGGTGACCCCGGCAGTGCAACCTACCTTTCTACCCTTCGTTTACGTATTTGATTTTATTCTCCTTTTGTTGTTTTAAATTGACCTTATCCGATTATTTTCAAACCTCAAAGAGGTGATTTTATGTATCAGTTATTTATGCGGCTGTGTTTATGCAGCGGGTTTTTACTATGCTCAACAGTCAGTCAAGCAGCTGATTGTAAGCTACCTTCATCAGTGACCAGTGACAGCTTAGTGCGGTTGGCTATTCAATGCAGTGCGATGCAAAAGGCGATTGTCGCGCGTTGGCAGGCACAAAAACACCGGGTTGAGTTTGCTGACAGTTGGGCGGATCCAACAATCAAGTTAGGGGTTGCGCCGAATACCTTTTCTGGCAGTGAGTTTGATGATGGTTATATTGTTGAGTTCAGCCAGTTGTTGCCTTGGCCGGGGGTTTTGTCGTTACGCCAAGAAGTGGCGGTTGCGCAGGCCGATGTGCTAGAAGCCCGGCGTTCACAAGACCAGATTGTGTTGGCGCGGGATGTGCGTTTACGTATTGCTCAATGGCAATATCACTTGCAACTCTTGGCGATTAATCAGCGCCATCAGACCTTATGGCAAACCTTTTTGGCGGTAGTACAAGCCAAATACGCCGCTGGTACGGCAGATAAGTCGGCAGTTTTACAGGCCACTCATCAACATCATTCGTTATTGCAAGAAGCGATTGAATTAACCGCGACGGTTGAGCGTGATGCCAGCCAGCTTAAACGGCTGCTTAACTTGCCTTTTGACAGCAACGTTTCAATTGACCAATTACCTGTGGTATTCAATTACGTTTTGCAGGGAACAGAGATAAACAAAGTCGTCGCTCGTTTGGCCACTCAAGCGGGGATTAAAGCGCTGGTGGCGCAAAAGCGTCACAAAAAGCTTGAGCTTGAATTGGCGGAAAAAGACCGTTATCCCTCGTTTTCTGTCTCTACCCGCTATAACAGCTTATGGGCCAAGGATGAACAACGCTGGGTAGTGGGCGTTGGCTTTAATATCCCGCTGGATTTTGGTAAACGCAGCGCTCGTGAAGATAGCCTTCGGGCTGAGCAAAATGCGCTGCGTTGGCAGCAACAGGACTTGTTGATTGAACTGCGAGAGCAAATGGTTCAGGCCCATAGCTTTTTTGTTCAATCACAATCAGTCCACCAGCTTTACCAAAACGATTTATTGCCTTTGGCAGATGAAAACCTGATCACCGCTCGTAACGAATATCAGTCTGGTGAAGGGGACTTTTTATCATTATTGACTGCACAACAACAAGCGTTGACGACCGAACGAAAAGCGCAAATAGCCATCAGAGACCAACAAGCACATTTTGCCAACCTCACTGCTGCGGCGGGTTTGGTGCACATCAGTGATTGGTCAGCGGTTTTGAATATCAATGTATTTGGTAGAACTAAAGGTAAAGCAGGAGAGAATGATGAGTAAGGTAACCAAAGAATATCTGCTGGGTTTCTTTTCATTGTTGCTAGTGATTGTGTTGGCATTGGGTTTTATGCAAAAAGATTTATCAGTACAAGACAACTCGCCAACCAGCGAGGTTGAATTGAATGTGCTTGCTACCGATCATAATCACCATGACGATTTGCCTTTTTCTCCGATAACGAGGCAAAAGGGGCTCAACCTATCGGCGTCAACACCCATGGGTGATGTGGCGTATCACACTTGTTCGATGCATCCTTCGGTTAAATCGGCGACGTCGGGCACTTGTCCGATTTGTGGCATGGACTTAATTTCGGTGACCCATGATGAACTCAATAGTGGCAGCATTATTGTTGAAGAAGGTCGACGCCAAACGATAGGCATAAAAACCGGCAAAGTGGTGAGCGAGCATTTTGCTGTGCCTGTTCGCTTGCAAGGCGAGGTGACCGTTGACCCAAGGCGATTGAGCGATATCAGCCTGCGTTTTGATGGCTGGGTTGGCGACTTGCGAGCAGATTTTGTCGGCAAGTCGGTTAAGCAAAGCGATATGTTGTTTACTGTTTACAGTCCTAAATTATTGACCTTGCAAGAAGAGTATCTGGCGACATTTAAACAAGGAAAAAACAACAGGGTATTGCTTAAAGCGGCTCGTAAGCGCTTGAAGTTATGGGGCTTAAGTGCCACGCAGATCAGTTGGTTAGAGCGGCAAGGGCAGGCGAGTGATTACCTGCCAATTTTTTCACCAGGCTCTTTATCAGGCTTTTTATCAGGTAATGGTGTGGTAATTGAGAAAAACATCGTCAGCGGCTCAGCGTTTAAAAAAGGTCAACGATTATTACGTTTGGCTGACTTGTCGAGTGTGTGGGTTGAGGCATTTGCCTATGAGCAAGATTTAGCTTTAATCGAACAAGGTATGTTGGCGAAGGTGCAGCTGAGCAATTTTCCAGGGCAGGATTTTAGCGCTGAGGTGATGCATGTCGATCCCTTCCTTGGCGTTAGTACACGTACTGCACGGGTGCAATTGGTGCTTGATAACAAGCTGGGACAGTTTAAACCCGGGCTGTTTGCTAAGGTCACGTTGCAAGCGAATTTGGGCGAACAGCTGCTGATCCCCCAAGAAGCTGTTTTAGTGTCTGGCGACAAACGCATTGTATTCATCGACTTGGGCGAAGGCCGTCTGAAACCTAAAGAAATTAGAACCGGTTACAGCGATGGCGTTAACGTTGTTGTGCGTGATGGTTTGTCGGCGGGTGATATTATTGTGACTTCTGGCAATTTCCTCGTAGCTTCTGAAAGCAAGCTTAAGTCGGGGTTGGATCAATGGTAGATAGCAATACATCGAATGACAAGCAGGGCCTTGTCGCTCAGGTGATTGAAACTTGCGCCAATAAACCCGGCATTACCATTTTGTTGGTGTTGCTGCTGGCAGCGTGGGGTTATCGCAGCATGTTACAAACACCGTTGGATGCCATTCCTGATTTGTCTGATGCCCAAGTTATCGTCTATACGCCGTGGGCAGGGCGCAGTCCGGATTTGGTTGAAGATCAGATCACCTATCCGCTGACCGCTGCTTTATTATCGGTGCCGAATGTACGTTTTGTACGTGGGCAAAGCTTTCTTGGGGCCAGTTTTGTTTATGTTATTTTTGACGATGGCACCGATATTTACTGGGGTCGCTCGCGGGTGCTGGAATATCTCAATACGGTGTCGAGTCAATTACCTGCTGGTGTGCAACCGACGTTAGGCC
This sequence comes from Alteromonadaceae bacterium, assembly GCA_965277695.1. Taxonomy (GTDB): domain Bacteria; phylum Pseudomonadota; class Gammaproteobacteria; order Enterobacterales; family Alteromonadaceae; genus JABSOG01. The sequence continues at coordinate 24,509 of CBDIDQ010000033.1, read as the reverse complement.
CGGATGCCACCGGGGTGGGTTGGGTGTTTCAATATGCGCTGGTGGACAAAAGCGGCGAACATGATTTAGCTGAACTACGGACATTGCAGGATTTCAAATTACGCTATTGGCTGTCGGCTATTGATGGCGTGGCAGAGGTTGCCACAGTGGGCGGGTTTGTTAAAGAATATCAGGTGCAGATTGACCCTCATCGCTTAGCGGCATTTGGCATTGGTTTGCCCAAGGTGGTGCAGGCTATTCGGCGGTCAAACAATGATGTGGGCGGTCGGGTGCTTGAAATCGCCGGGCATGAGCATTTTGTTCGTGGTCGGGGTTATCTTAAATCCACTGATGACTTGGCTAAAGTGGTGATTGGGGTAGGGCATGACCATATTCCTATTTTACTCTCTCAAGTTGCCGAGATCACCATGGGGCCTGCAATGCAGCGAGGTTTGGCGGAATTAGATGGTGAAGGCCAAACTGTTGGTGGCATTGTGATCATGCGTTATGGCGAAAATGCCTTGAACGTAATTGAAGCGGTGAAGCAGCGGTTAGAAGAAGTGAAATCCGGCTTGCCCAAAGGTGTTGAAGTGGTGATCACCTATGATCGCTCAGACTTGATCTTGCGGGCAATCGATACCCTCAAAGCAACGCTAATTGAAGAGATGCTGGTGGTATCTTTGATTATCGTGGCCTTTTTGCTGCATGTTCGTTCTGCGCTGGTGGCGTGTATTACCTTGCCGATTGCGATTTTATTAGCGTTTATTCCCATGGCAGGACAGGGGCTGACAGCCAACATTATGTCACTGGGTGGCATCGCGGTGGCGATTGGTGCCATGGTGGATGCTGCGGTGGTGATGATGGATAACGTGCACAAAAAGCTCAGTCTGCAACATCAACCAAATGAGCGTAAAACCTTGATTATCGCGGCGATGAAAGACGTCGGACCAAGCATCTTTTTTTCTTTGGTGATCATCACTATTTCATTCATTCCGGTGTTCTCATTAGAAGCAACCGAAGGGCGATTATTCAAACCACTGGCGTTCACCAAAACCTATAGTATGGCGTTTGCTGCGCTGCTTTCAGTGACCTTGATCCCCGCGTTAGCCGTATTGTTGGTGCGTGGCAAAATTCATTCTGAGCGTAATCCGATTAACCGCTTGCTGATGGCGATATTTCTGCCGCTTATTCGGCTTTGTATCCGCTTTCGCTGGCCTGTGGTGACGCTTGCCGCACTGTCATTATTGCTGACTTATCCGATGGTCAAACAGTTGGGCAATGAATTTATGCCGCCACTTAATGAGGGCAGTATCTTATATATGCCAACGGCGATGCCGGGCATGTCGATCACCGAAGCGGGTAAAGTGCTGCAAAGCATGGATAAACAGCTCAAAAGCTTTCCAGAAGTTGAGCGGGTGTTTGGCAAAATTGGCCGCTCAACCAGTGCGACGGATCCGGCTCCGTTATCCATGGTTGAAACCGTGGTGACACTCAAACCCAAAGACCAATGGCGAGCGGGTTTGAGCTGGGATGACTTGATTGCCGAAATGGATGAAAAGCTGCGTTATCCCGGAATGCCGAATATTTGGTGGATGCCGATTCAAACTCGCACCGAAATGCTGGCGACGGGTATTCGCAGTGCTTTGGGTATTAAAGTGTTTGGCGATGATTTAGCGCAAATCGAAGAAACAGCGGTAGCAATAGAGCGGGCATTGCAAGACGACTCGCGTACGGCTGACAACACTCGCAGCGCTTTTGCCGAGCGCTTGACCGGCGGTTATTTTCTCGATTTTGATATCGACCGGGACGCCGCTGCCCGTTATGGCTTAAATGTGCAGGACGTTGAAGACGTATTAATGGCGGCGGTGGGTGGTATTCCCGCGACGCAAACGTTGGAGGGTCGTGAGCGTTATCAAGTGAATGTACGTTATGCCAGAGACTATCGTGATTCCATCGAAGCACTTGAAAGAGTGTTGATACCAACAAAAACCGCCACTCAAGTGCCGATCACCGCAGTCGCCAAGCTTGAGTTTCGCACCGGAGCACCGATGATCCGTAACGAAGATGGTCAGCTGGTGGGTTTTGTGTTTGTTGACCTCAAAGGCGATATCGGTGTGGCAGATTATGTCAACCAAGCCAAACAGGTATTGGCTGATACAGTCGCGTTACCCGCAGGATTTCGTTTGGGCTGGGCCGGACAATTTCAATACTTCGAGCGCGCCAAAGCGAAGCTGCAATGGGTGATCCCAGCAACTTTGCTGGCGGTATTCCTGTTGCTCTATCTGCATCGAGGCCGTATCAGCGATACCTTATTTGTCATCTCTGCCATGCCTTTTGCGCTGATGGGTTCACTGTGGTTGTTATTCGCACTGGACTATAAACTTAGTGTTGCGGTATGGGTTGGCATGATAGCCATGGCAGGTTTAGCGGCTGAGCTGGGGTTATTGATGCTACATTATCTCGATCAGGCGCTTAAAGAAGCCGTTAATAATGACAAGCAACGAGCAGAACCAATCAGTCGAGCAGAGTTTTATGAAGTGGTTGCTTTGGGAGCTGCGCAACGTATTAGGCCAATGTTGATGACTAGTTTGACATTGCTGCTGTCGTTGATCCCCATTCTATTGAGCGATGGCACCGGAGCAGATGTGATGAAACGCATAGCCGCGCCTATGGTTGGCGGCACTGCGTCGGCTATTGTTATGGTGCTGTTAGTGTTTCCTGCGTTGTTTGTGTTGTGGAAATTGCCTGGGGTGGTGGGTGAGAGTAAGTAAATACAAAATTCACTGAGATATTTTGCTTTGTCAGCGCACTGTATTAAAACATTCATTTACAGCCAGCTGAGTGACGCAATGAAGCCATATAAACACCTCAATACAGACATCGCCAATTGTGGCGTTAAATATCACGGTAATTGTGATGCAGGAGTACCTAACAAGGATGACTCTCTGGTTAGGGCTATTTCGCCGCGTAGTTTTTTAATTTGCCACCTGAGGTTATTACCTGCTGATAAATGGAGCTGTGCTGTCCGGTTGCTGGATAGACTACCGATTAATATTAAAGGAGAAAATGAAGCTTTTGTTGTTAAGGCACAATCGGCAAAGGATTTGATGTTCGCAGCCGAGGACATTGCACGGCTGTTATTGGATCATTTAATTGCTCGTCAATCCGGTATTGCAATGGTTGAACTGCCAGTTGCGGTGCTGGCTTACAGGACGGGGTATTTTGCGTTAGTTATGCAACCTAATGCTTAACTATTCAGCTCGTGGATAACTTGTGGTAGGGACGAACCTGCTACCTTGTTGAATTAAATCATATATGATTGCCCGTCTTATCAGTTGCAACTATTTTCTTGCGTTATCGCAAACCGCCAACTAGGTTTGTTAGTGCTTTCGTCCCGGTACCTTTTTCCTAAGATAGAAAGAAACCACCGGAAACCAATAACAACAACCCTCAGAGAACCTAAAACATGTCAGAAAACCTCAGTCGTGCTGAATTTTTCAGAAAACACCCTAAAGCCCAAGCCATGGCGGCATTGGATTTTGCTACTAATCAACAAAAACAGATCACCCCAGGGGCGGTCAAAATTAGAGAGAATCAATTCGCTGGTAAAAAAGTAGTCATCATTGGTTCTGGTGTGAGCGGCTTAACCACCGCTTATGAACTGCTAGAGCAAAAATCAGGTGCCGAAGTTGTCATATTTGAAGCACTAAACCGTACTGGTGGTCGTTGCCTCAGCTTACGCACTGGCGATACGCTAACCGAAGATATCAATAGCGAGCTATTTACCTCGTCACCTGCACCCACCCAAGTAGTGCGATTTAAACGTCCTCAGGGTGATAACGAACCCTACCTCAATGCGGGTCCCGGTCGTATTCCGAGTAGTCATAAACATCTATTGTCTTATCTGAAAAAGTTTGCTGTCGACGTCGAAGTCTATGTGATGAACAGCGAATCTAATCTGGTGCAGATGAAAGATGGACCATTTCATAGTTTGCCAATTACTTATCGTCGTCTTGACCATAATACCCGGGGTTGGTTGGCGCAAATGGTTCATGCTAACGCTAGAGATTTGCTAGAAACCACACAAGGTTGTTGTGTTGATGAAACTGAATTGGATGCTAAAACCAAACAACTTAAAGACCTGATGGTATCGTTTGGTGAATTGGTTGAGATTGATGAAGATACCGCAAAATATGTGGTCACAGCGGGTGAAGATGGTTTAGAAAATGCGCGTGCCAGAGCCGGTTATACGGTATTGCCAGGGGTTGATGCCGGTGAAACCGCTGAGGCGTTAAGCTTTGATGATTTGTTGGAGTCTGAATTTTGGAGTAAGACCAATTTCTATCAACCGATTGATTTTTTGTGGCAGCCAACCTTGTTCCAACCCGTAGGTGGGATGGATCAGGTGCAACATGCTTTTGCTCAGCAAGTGTCAGCATTAGGCGGTACTATTCACTTAAACAGTCCGGTTAAGTCCATTGATTGGGATGCCAGTACCCAGCAATTCGTTATTGCTGTTAGTCAGGTTGGCACCGATGAATGTGCTATTCATCGCGCGGATTACTGTTTTAGTAATGTTGCAATACCGTTTTTGAGCGAAATGTTGAGTGATGAGTTACAAGGCAGTACGGCAAATCAAGGCTTTAACGCTGATTTTAAAGGCGCATTAGATAAGGTATACACCGCTCAATTTGAACCTGAAACCGTTCCTGGCGCTGATCCTGTTAGAGCGGATGGTTATATTGCACGTTTCTTGGCGTGTACTACTAAAGTTGGTTGGCAAGCTGATCGAGTATTATGGCAAGGCAGCCATTTTAATACGGCAACAAAAGAGGGTTGTGAAGTACTGGGTTTGCCGGATTCAGAAATCGGTGTGGTGCCCATTTTTGGCGGTATTTCTTGGACTGACAACGAAATCAAACAAATCTGGTATCCGTCCAATGATTATCAAGATCAAAAAGGCACTTTGACCGGGGCTTATAACTTCTCTGGCGATGCTTACACTGCTGGTACTCAAGACGTTCAAGTTCGTTTAGACAATGCCAGAGAAGGCGCTAAATTATTCGGTGAAAAGTTTGGTGATGGCTTACATGATGGTGTTGCTATCGCTTGGCAAAACATGCCACATATCAAAGGTGGTTGGGCACAATGGCACGTCGTTGAAGAAGCGGTTGCTCAGTTTAATATCCTGACTCAGGCGACCGGGGTTTATAATGGGGCTGGTGAAATCTGCGATCCCAACTTCTTTATCGTCGGTGACCAAGTTTCATCACTGCCAGGCTGGCAAGAAGGTGCAATCGCAGCGGCATTAAATGCCCTGACCCGTATGGCGAATCCGCATTTAGAAATTGCTCATTTGGCATGTCTGCCAGATACTCGTTTGATGGTTGAGGGGATTTAAGCAGCATCAGTTATACAGGGTTATAATTGATAATCAGAAAAACGAGAATTCATTCTCGTTTTTTTTGTGAATATCACCACGACCACTTCTTCTCAAACAACCAATAACCCAATTGCTGTAACCAAGCGGATAACAAGCTTTTATTAGGCTTACTATTGGCATGTTGTTTTTTACTACTGGACTTTTTACTACTGGGCTTTTTATTACTGAGCTTTTTATTACTGAGTCGTGTCCGCTCGCTGATTTGAATTGCTTCTTGTCGTTCGGCTGCCCTATTGGCGATTTGGGTAAAACTGCTTTGTTGTTCGGCGTTAAAGGTGGGTTTGAAGCTGGTTCTGCGGGGTTTGACAGCTCTGGGTCTGGGCGTGCTGCACATGATAAACCTACCTTACTGTTGTTAGCGTTAAAGTTACATTTTGAGCATTAAATAAACAGACCCTTATTCTGCCTGAATCATTTCAGCTTGTTGATGTTCTAACAAAAGCTAGGTAAGCCATTGAAACAAAAGAGTGCTCGGCTTACTATGAACTGAGCGTTTCTGCTGTTCAGAAACGCCACTGAGCTGAGGAGCCTGTTGTGAAATTGATAAAGTGGCTTTGTTTACCGTTGATTTTATCAGTTTACCCGTCAATGGCCCAAACGCTTATCAATATTACGACTGAGGATTGGAAGCCTTTTAGTTATGTCGATGAGAATGGTGAAGTTGCCGGGCAGTCCACCGATAAAGTCCGCGCTATTTTTAAATTGGCTAATATCCCATATAAAATTACTAGCTATCCTTGGGCTCGTGCCTACCACTTAGCGGTTACTCAAGCCAATACTGGCGTTTATACGATTAAGCGAACGCCAGAGCGAGAAACCAAGTTTCAATGGGTTTGTCCACTACAAAAAACCTCCATGCACTATTTTTTCCGCCATACCCCACGAACAGAAATTACTATCGATAGTATTGCAGCGGCTAAAAAATACAAAATAGGGGTTGCCCGTAACGGCTTTGATCAGCAATACCTACTCAATAACGGCTTTGTCGAAAATATTGATTTTGATATCGCCAGCAACGATAGTGTTAATTTAAAAAAAGTCCTCGATGGTCGCCTTGACTTGGTGATGGGCACTCAAACATCGATTGTCGAGAGTATGAATAAAATTGGCCGGAATAAAGATGAGGTAAGTATCGTCTGGACTCTTGAAACTAGTGCGCTGGTGACCAATTGCTTGGCATTTGGCTTGAAAACCCCCAAGCGAGTGGTGGATAAATTGCGCTCGGCTTTGAAACAGGTGAATGCGCAGTAACGCCTACTTAAGGTTAACTTGCTGTTAACCTTTGATTGCTATAAATTAGACCCACTTAATCCCAGCCTAGGACGTTCCCTTGCTACACTCGATCACACAAGTGACAGATTTTGCACTGATTTTGATGCAATTAAGCAGTGTTGTTGCTTTGTTATTGTGCTATCGCAAAACCGCCTCCCGGTCATTAAGGTTATTTTGGCAATATCTGTTTTTTGCCGCTGTTTGTTTATTGGTGAGTCGCTTTTTACCTGTTGAACAATTACTTGTAGATCAGAGTCTCTTTAGTCAGCGTTTGGCTGATGATTCTGTTGCATTATTTTGCTTTCTTTTTATTTTACTGGCGGTTGAAACCAACCCTCACCTGAGCGATGTGCCATTGAGCAAGGTGATTGGCGGTAGTGTGCCGGCGTTGTTTTTTACGGTGTTCGGGTTTAGTTATTTCATTTTGCTGTCAGCGGAATTTGCCGAAGCGATTTATCTTGAAGGTCAGCCGTCGCTGCTGTTTAACTTGCTGATCAGTGGCTTGATTGTGACTCGTCTGGCGGTTTGTTTGGTTAAATGCCAACAACGATTTTGGCGTTATATTTTTGCTTCACTGACACTCGCTAGTGGGTTGATGTTGGTCAATTTTATACTTGCTTTTGATGGTGCTTTTGACGGTGATCGCAGTGCTAGTTATTTTTCCGCTGTGATTACTTTACTGCCTTATGCTTTGGTTATTTTCGCTGCTGGGTTTAGTTTACAATCAAAACAGCAATCTCAAGTCATTGAAAAAGAAACTAATCCTGAACTTTATATGATGGTATTAATGTTAGTGTTGACGGGGATCCATCTGTATGGACATGAGCAACATTTGTTTTATACCATTGATTCGAGTTTGCAGTCTGCGCTAGTGGCGTTATGGCTATTAATGGGGTCGACGATATTGTTGGGCTTGTCGTTTAAACGTAAAGCTAAGATGCAGACACTGAGCGTTGATTTAGCCACTGAGCAACAACAAAATCAGGATTTGGACGCTGATAAGCTGCAATTGACCAATGCCTTAGTAAATAGTGAAGATAAAGCGATTGTCAGGGCGTCGAATAATGCCATATTAACCACCTCGACTGGCGGTGAAATTCTCTCGGCTAATCCGGCAGCGGTACAAATGTTTCAAAGTCTTGAGCAAGAACTAAAAGGCAGTTGCGTTAGCCAGCTGTTTGCTACCAGCGACGAGATGCACTTGTTTTTTGATTACCAAAGCAACGTTTATTCACTGCAACGCAAAGCATTGGGTATTTCTGTTGAATGTGTTTCGCTGCGCTCTGATGGCACTGAGTTTCCAGCTCAGGCTGAATTGCAATGGGCAGAAAGAGAAGACCAGCCACTGATTGTGATCACCTTTATTAACCTGACTGCCCGAAAGCTAGCAGAGCGGCAAACGCTGGAACTCAAAGACAAGTTTATCGCCAATATTTCTCATGAATTCAGAACACCGCTAACCATTATCAATGGCATAATCGACCGCCATTTAAGCAAAACCGATCAAGCCGAAAAAGCCGAGGATTTAACCACCGCCAAGCGTAATGGCTTACGACTAGTACGTATGGTCGAACAGCTGTTGGAGCTTTCTCGTTTAAGCGATAACCCGACATTATCGATGAGCCATTACCGTTTGCATTCATTAATGGTGATGCCGGTGGATTCTTTCAGTCGTTTGGCGACTCAGCAACAGTTGACGTTTTCTAGTGATATTCCTGATGATATGTGGCTAGAATGCGATGCCCAAGCGTTTGAAAAAATCATCTTTAATCTGCTCGCCAATGCGGTTAAATACACGCCCGCTGGTGGTGATATCAAAGTGAATGCCTACACCGAACAAGACACCATTATTGTTGATGTGATTGATTCGGGCATTGGTATTCACAAAACCTCGCAAGATAAGATTTTTGAACGTTTTCAACGGGCCGAAGACCCACTCAATCAAAATACTTTTGGTGTTGGCATTGGTTTGTCATTGGTTAATGAATTGGTCAAAACCCATGGTTGGCGCATTAGTTTGGTGAGTGAACAAGGACAAGGGAGCAAGTTTAGTTTGTCGATACCGCTGGCATCGGCATTAGCAGTTGAAGCGCAATTACCGGCGACTTTGACTGAGCATGAAGTGGCGTCAATTTTGGTCGAGCAACGCTCGGTGTCGAGTAGTCAAACCAATCACTCGCAACAAGTGGTGCTGGTGATTGAAGATAATGTCGACATGCAAAGTCATATTAAACAAGTGGTTGAGCAGCAGCATCATTGCCTTCTCGCTGGCAGTGGTGAGCAAGGAATTGAGTTGGCGCAAGAATATCTGCCAGATTTGATTGTTTGTGATTTGATGTTGCCGGGCATCGATGGTTTTGAGGTATTAAAGCAAATCAAACAACATGAATTCACCGCTCAAATCCCAGTGATTGTACTAACTGCCCGTTCAGACTTAGAAAGCCGCTTGCAAGGTTTTAACCTTAATGCTGATGAATATTTAGGTAAACCATTTAATCAGCATGAATTACTCGGGCGAATTCAAAACCTGATTGATAACCGCAAACAGTTACAACAAAGCTATTGGCAAAAATTTAATGCGGATAAAAAACAGCTGCAACGAAAAACCAGCCAAGATAATGTGGCTAAGCTGACGGGTGAAGAAGAACCAGCAGTCAGCCTAGATGATAAATTCCTCACTCGGTTAGAAGCCGTCGTTGCTGAGTTATATGCAGATCCGGCGCTGGATATCTATCTGCTAGCCGATAAAATGGCCATGAGCGAACGCCAGCTACAGCGTAAAGTGAAGGTATTGCTCGGCACCAACCCTAATAACTTTATCAGAGAGTTCCGCTTGAATAAGGCCAAAGAGCGATTGAAGAGCGGAGCCCAAGTTGGTGTGGTTGCCTTTGATGTCGGCTTTTCATCACAAACCTATTTTGGCCGTTGCTTTAAAGACGCCTTCGGCTGTACACCCAAGCAATATCAACAGCGGGAATGACTTACCTTTATAATTTTTCTAACTACCGTTATGCGGTCTGATGGGTTGTTCTGGTATTTGGAGCGCTTTGTTCTTTACAAGCAAAAGCATTCACCACGGAGACACGGAAGCACGGAGAAGGTCAAAAGCAATGATTGTTTTTTCTCCGTATCTCCGTGCCTCCGTGGTCAAAATGCTTTTATTTTTTAAGAACGAAGGGCTCCAGTGACTTGAAAAGCTCGTTAAACCCTTAAGGTATCCACAATGTTCAAAGCTAGCCTTGGCGGACTTTAACCATCAACCCCAGCTCACTAATATCGTTTAACTTCAATACATCCAAATAATTAAACGGCTGTATGGCGGGGGCATATAACCCTAGCCAGTTAAGGCTTTCATTGTCGCTGACTTTTTTCAGGCCAAATTCAGTGATCACACTGACCTGATCCCAGGATAATGCCATCGGCTGTTCAAAATTAAACGGATAAAACGAATAGGCCATATCAACCCGGGTGGTATCAGTGAAGATAGACTCAAAGCGGTCGGATAGCCGCCGGGCCAGCTCACTGGCATTTTTATCTTTTTCATACCCGATCACCGCAAAAGTATCCGCCGACCAGCGGATCACCAAATCATCCGGGTTGCGGCTATATAACAGCAGGTCGGTTAAATTGATTAATTGACTGTTGCTGACCTCACTGAGTTTGTCTATCCGCACCATCAGCAAATACAAACGAGGCAAAATGCTGCGCTGCACCGGTAAAATATTCTGATGAATTTGCGCCATCAGCTGACTAGCCTGCTCGATATAGATATCTAAATAACGACGACTGTTGACGCCAGTTAACTTATCGGTGGTTGCGGCGTTTTCTAATTGTTTATTGGCTTGCTCTAATTCGATGTTTTTTAACTGGAATTCTTGAGTTTTTTCCTCGACTTGCTGTTTTAGCGATATTTTCTGCTGTTGCTCTGCCAATAGCTTACGATTGACCAGCCGCGAATAGGTGAGTAATAGCAGCGCAGTCAAAATGGTATAAATCAAATAAGCCCACCAGGTTTGCCAAGGTGCGGGATTAACCACGATATTTAGTGACGGTCCAGGTTCGCTCCAAATATTGTCATTATTGGCGGCAATCACCTGTAATTGATAGCTGCCAGCGGGTAAATTGGTATAAGTGGCTCGGCGCAACTTGCCAGCGTCAATCCACTGTTGGTCAAATCCTAACAGACGGTATTTATAACGAGTCGATTCTGGGTCGGCATAATTCAAACCGACGTAATCAAACGAAATTAACTGATCGCTGTGCTCCAGGGTCAACGAATCGAGTGTCGACAACGCCTGATCAAACACCATAGGTGCATTGAGTTTCAAAATATTGGTTAAACGCACCTGAGGTGGTTGAGGTGTGCTGAGAATATTGTCGGGATTGACGCTGGTAAAGCCTTTAGCGCTACCAAAATACAGGGTGTTGTCTTGGGTCATCGCCAAAGCGCCATGGTTATATTCCAAATCGAGTAAACCGTGAGTGGTATCAAAATGCTTAAAGCTTTGATGTTTGGGAGAATAACGCGAAATTCCCTTGTTAGAGCTAAACCAAATATTGCCACTGCCATCTTGATTGATGGCATAGACGGTACGGCTTTTCATCCCGTCTTTCACATCCAGATGCGAAAAAGCAAAACTACCGTTGTTTTGATTCTCTTTGCTTAACACATTGAGTCCGGCTGCTTGAGTGCCGACCCAAAGGTTTTGCTGATTGTCTTGAAACAAATACCAAGCCAAATCACTGCTTAAACTATCGACAATGGTGTTGTCATGACTCAAATGAACAAAGGTTTTAGTTGTTGGATCGAAGCGATTAATACCGCCGCCATAAGTCGCTAACCATAAATAACCTTGTTGACCCTGTAAAATCTGCAATACGTGATTGCTGCTTGGCCCTTTGTTACTGCTTTCACCACCCAGCGAACTAATCTGATTGAAACGGGTAAAACTGCCATCGTCGTTTAACTTGTTAATGCCCAGTTGATAAGTCGACACCCACAAGTTGCCCTGATCATCCTTAATGATATCGGTGACGCTATTGGCTGAAAGCGAAGTGGGATCGTCGGCATCATTCTGATAATTGGTCACTTGTTCAGTGGCCAAATCGACTTTATATAACCCTTTTGAGCGAGTCCCGACCCACAAAGTGTCAGGCTCGGCAAATAAAGTCATGATACGTAAATCTTTGAAGGTGTCATTAAACGACAAAGGAATGATTTTGTCTTCAGACAACGACAGCTGATATATCCCACTACTATAAGTGCTGAAAAACAGCTGGTGCTCACTATCTTCACTAATGGACTGACTAAACCGGGTAATATTGTTGCTGGCTAAAGTGGGATAGCGTAGCGAATTGTACTGGTTGAATGTGGTCATATTGGGATTCCAACGATTGACACCAGAAAACGTGCCAATCCACACCATCTGACTATTGTCTTCAAAAAATGTCAGTACCACATCATTAGCCAGACTATAGGGGCTGGCGATGGAATGATTTAAGCGATAAAAGTTATCTTGCTGGCGATTATAAATCGACAACCCTTTATCGGTGGCAATCCATAGCTGATCATTCGAATCCTGAAAAATTGCGTTAACCGAATTGCTGCTAATAGAGTGGGGATTATTTTCATCAAAAGGATAATGGACAAAATCGCCACTCTCATCATTGGTGACGTTATATTTGATCACTCCGGCTTCGAATGTGCCAATCCAGATGGTGTCGTCTTTTTCTTGGTGAAGCGCATAAATTAATTGGCTGGGGGGTAAATGCAGGTTTTGTTTCAGTAAATTGCCTTGCTGATCGAATATCGCGATGCCACCGCCATTGGTGCCGACCCAAATTGTGCCTTGTTTCGTTAGCAACAACGTCTGAATACTATTATGTGGCAGGCTAAAAGGGTTATCTGCTGCATGAATGATTTGCTTGCTTTGCCATTGGTCATCTTGCGTAAACAAAATATTCAGGCCATTTTCAGTCCCAACCCAAATATTGCCCTCGCTATCCTCGATTAGCGCATTGACGTTATCATCGCTCAAGGCAAAGTCGCCGCTCTGTGTGGTAATATGTTGAAAATCCTGACTATCTTCGCGATATAAATTTAACCCGCCACCCCGAGTACCAACCCAAAGACGCTGCGAGCTATCAATCAGTAAGGCACTAATAGCACCGGAGCTCAGCGAGTTCTTATCTGCGGTTTCATGATGAAAGCTTAAAAAGGTGTGACCGTCATATCGTTGCAGCCCTTCTTGAGAGCCAAACCACATAAACCCTTCCTTGTCTTGAGTCATTGCCCGAACAGACTGATAAGACAGTGGGTTGTCTACCGGGTAGGTTTTTAATGAGTTTATTTCCTCGGCGCTGATGTTAAGGCTTAAGCCCAGAGCAAACAGCCAAGTTGTCAGTAGCAATAGTAAGGAGAGTTTTTTCACTGGTTATGCCGTTTTATTGTTTGTCAGCATTATACAGTTTGGGGCGGTGATGACAAAGGAGAGCTGGTTTAGGTTAACGCTTTGTCGACTCAAACACTTGCAATTTAAATTGTTATAGTTATAATTCTTTGCGACAACACCCCTCCCGCTACCCATGAGAACAGCGCCCTGCGAGGGGTTAATTTTTTCTGGGTAGCCAAATGTATTTCTCCAAACCCCCATTAAAGTTTGGGCACCAGCTCGAACAGCTCATCTCCCGTGGTATGCAAGTAGGAGATAAAGCCAAGGTAATTTCTCATCTTTCTCACATTAGTTACTATAGATTGGGCACCTACTGGTGGTCTTTTATTGATGATCACAAATTACATACATTCAAAAAAGATACTAATTTTGAACAGGTCGTTGATTTATATGTATTTGACCGAGAGCTAAGATTATTAATGATGGATGCTATCGAACGCATTGAAATCTCGCTGAGAACTCAATGGGCATTTCATCTATCACATAAACATGGTACCCATGCTCATCTGGACTCCGATGTTTTTAGTCCTAAAGCTTTTAATCATTCGGTATTTTTAAGCAAACTAAAAGAAGAGCTTCGGCGTACAAACGACAAAAATATTAAACGGCAATGCCATAAATATGATGAGTTTACACCTGCAATATGGATTTGTTGTGAAGTCATGAGTTTTGGCTGGCTTTCCAAAGCATACGATGGCATTAAACGCCGTTCAGTGAAAATGGATATTGCAAAAGCTTACCAACTTAATGAATCGGTTTTATCTTCATTTTTACACCATTTAACTACCATTCGTAATATATGTGCCCATCATTCGCGGCTTTGGAACCGAGAATCTACTTTCAAAACAAAATTACCAAGACAAGGTTCTAAGAACTTGATTGACAGTATTAATATTGATAGTCCAAACCAACTTTATAATACCCTAGTAATGACGGCTCATTTACTGGAGATCATTAGCCCTGATAGTCACTGGAAACAAAAATTGTATGAACTAATTCAAAACCACCAAAGTATTGATTTGACAATAATGGGGTTTCCTCAACAATGGTGGCAGCTGCCAGTTTGGCGGGATTTAAAGTAAAAGAGGGTCAAAAGACCCTCATGGTGTTGGCCCCCCTACTGCTGCTCAACCCAATTATTAACATCGATACCGTGAGTTGTATCAATATCCGCACTGGTCCGCCACAAGAAACCGCTATCGGTCATCACACTGGTGCGCCATAAAAAGCCGCTGTCGGTGGCAAAGTTTACTTGGCTAGCTAGACGAGTTTCATCGGTGAAACTGGTGCGCCACAAAAAACCACTGTCGGTCATGACATTGGTGCGCCATAAAAAACCACTATCGGTTTTCACTGCGGTACGCCATAAAAAGCCGCTGTCGCTGTTAAGGCTCTCTGGAATATCCCAGATATACTCTTTGCCCAATCCTTCTACATATAAATCGCCGTCGCTATTGATGTTAGCTGGACCATAATAATGCTGCTCACCGGCAATATCTTTAGCGATGTCAAGCGTCTGATTGGCGCAGTCTGCTGAATTATTGCTGATGGCACCGGCGGCATTAACAATGCCTGCGCCTTGTTGAAATACACTATAAGCCAATTGACCATCGCCTTTAACCGCTGAATGGGCGCTGGCAATCAAGCGACATTTTACTTCGTCAGGGGTTAAAGAAGGATCGGCGGTCAACATCAAAGCAACTACACCAGAAACAACCGCAGTGGCTTGCGAAGTACCTGACATTTCAAAATAACGGCCACCATCATGAAACTCTGGATGATCAGTGACAATTTGTGAGTCCAGCGACATCAACCCAGACATATGACCACCCGGGGCGATAATTTCTGGTTTGACGAAACCTTCAACCGTCGGACCGGCAGAGCTGAAACTGGCGAGTTTGTCATCGGATAAATCGGCTGGGGTGTAATTATCTGTCATTGCCCCTACAGTAATAATATAAGGTACGTTGCCCGGTACGCCAATGGTCATTGGATCAGGACCGCGATTACCAGCTGATGCCACCACCACAATACCGCTTTGCCACGCTTTCATCACCGCCTGATTTAACGGGTCTTGCCAATAGTGAGATTGCACCGGACCACTAAAAGACATATTGAGTACTTTAAGATTAATCTCATCTTTTACCCTTACAGCCCATTCAATTCCACGGATCACATCGGCATACGTCGCTTTGCCATTATCATCAAAAGCCCTGATGCCAACCAACGCCGCATTAGGCGCAACACCATAAATTCGGCCGTTAAAATCATAATCACTGTTCGCCGCAATACTGGCAACGTGGGTGCCGTGACCATTGGCTTCATGATCGTTATTAAAAGCAGTGTCTGTAATGGCATTATAAGTACCCCAGGATTTATCCCGGCCGCTCAAGTCTCGCGACAAACCATTTAACTGATCAAGCCCGGTATCCAAAAAGCCAATAGTCACACCTGCACCAAAATTACGGCTGGCATGAACCGTTGAAGCATCAATGAAATCTGCGGTGACCGCGTTGGGTTGATATTTGCGATGACCCAATGCTCGCCCACTAAGCTCAACTTGATGATTCGGTGTCACTTCAATATCAAGACGCTTCTTTAAAGTGGCTAGTTGTTGGGCAGTTAAATTGATCGCCAATGCATTGATGATGGCTAATTGATGGCTGGGCTGTACGGCCAATTGAGTTACTTGATAACGCAATTGGCTATAGTTTTTTGCGCTGATGATATAGCTCTGTGCCGAGTCAACCTTGGCACTTGATAGCAGGTTAACAGCGGAATAAAGTGCAGCCAAAAGAACCAATGAAATAAACAGTGAAAGTGATCGCTTCTGTGTGGAGCTCAGCGGATTGGTTGTTGGCTTGTTTGATTTAAATACCGTTTTTATCATTGTTTATCACCTTTAATGAAATTCAATTTGGGACTGGACTATCGCTATTAACTCCTTGGTTAGTACCTTTCCAGAAAAGTTGTTGCTATCTGGCAATGCCAGAATTTATGTTAATAATTGGTTATATTTTGTTTACCACACTGATGCTAACAGTTAAGCAAAACTGGCCTAGTACAAAACCGACAAGTTTTCGTACATAGCCGACATAAGCTATCAACTAGCGTTTTTTCAATGACTTAGGGTATTTTTAGTTGATTTGCGACAGGGCTTTTTATGGTCGTTTTTAGTGTCATATTGCAGTTGTCGGTTTTGTTAGCATATCGGTCGGGTTCTTAATAACGGTGGCTGACGATTGTCGGGCATCATAGCTGCAACTTAATTACACGCTACCACAAAGCAGTATTAAGTTACCAATGAGCTAAACCAGCGCTATTAGTAAAATCAACACCGCTGTTCATTAAGGCAGCATAAAAAAGCAATGTTGATGGCACGGACCTTACCGACTGGAGTTGATAAGGTCAGCGCGAAACTCATGAAGGCAAAACGTGTAGGCGGTGGTGGTTCGACATTTTGATTCTGTCTCCGCCCTACATTGAACTAGCAATAAGATGCCTTAAGGCACGGTTGATATAAAACATACAAATTGAAGCAACATTAAGGAATACAGTAAATGAAACTCAAAACAAAGATCGCGCTAATTGCCGGTGCCGTTGCACTAGGTCTTGGCTCAACTGCTCAAGCGATAGAAGCTAATCCTAATCCAGTCATCGAAATGCAACCTGATGGCACTATCGTCGAATTGCGCGTTAAAGGTGATGAGCATCATCATTGGAATGAAGACAAAGATGGCTATACCATCATGCGCCATAACGGCTGGTACAAATATGCCGAAAAAGACACCTCAGCAAAGAACAAAGGTCGTCTTAAAGCGTCAAACCATATCGTTGGTAAAGCCAACCCTAAAGCTTTGGGTTTACAAAAACGGCTGAAACCTGCTGCGGCTGTCCAAGCACAATCGAGTAAAAAAATGGCCGTCAGCTCCGCCATTGAGCGTGGTGTTGCACCGATTGGTCCGGTAAAAAACTTAGTGGTGATGGTTCGATTCGCCAACCATACCGACCGTACTTTACCTTCAACCAGCGACGTCGACGTATTATTCAACAAGGTTGGCGGCGATCCAGTATTGGCTCCTACCGGTAGTATCCGTGATGTTTATCTGCAAAACTCTTATGGCCAAATGGAACTCAATTCAGACGTTCAAGCATGGGTTACCGTATCTAACACCGAAGCTTATTATGCCAATGGCGCATCTGGCGACCAAACATTGTGGCAAGCCTTGCGTGAAGCCTTAACGCAATTGGATGGCACGGTTGATTTTAGTGATTATGACTCTGATGGTGATGGCAAAATTGATGCTATTGCCTTCTTACACTCAGGTTATGGTGCCGAGTGGGGCGGAACCGACGTTGATGGTACTGGACAAGACGACCGTATTTGGTCACATCGCTGGGCAATGCAATCATCTGCCTGGACATCAGAAGAAGGCATCACTGTTGATGATTACCACATCAGCCCGGCTTTATGGGATACATCGGGCTCAGACATAGGTCGAATTGGGGTTATCGCTCATGAAACTGGTCACTTCTTTGGCTTGCCAGATTTGTATGACAGCAATGGCGGCGGCGCAGGTATTGGCTCTTATGGTCTGATGGCTAACTCATGGGATTTTGACGGTACTCAGTATTGTCCGCCGAACTTCTCACCTTGGAGTAAAACTCAGTTAGGTTGGTACTCGCCGCAAATCATTAACGCCTCTGGCGAGTATACAGTACGTAGTGCTGAGCAATTCCCGGACGTTTATAAAATCACCCAAGGTTTCCCTAACGGCGAATATTTATTGGTAGAGAACCGTCAAAACTCAGGCTTTGACTGTACTTTGCCACAAGGCGGGCTGGCTATCTGGCATATCGACGAAGCTGCCGACCATTTGACCGAAGGCTTCCCAGGACAACGCAACTGGCCAGAAAATGGAAACCATTATCAAGTAGCCTTACTCCAAGCCGACGGTAATTATGACATGGAGCAAAACGTCAACCGAGGCGACGCTGCTGATGTTTTCCATGGTCAAGGTAATGACGCGATCAATGTAGGTCCGGGTGGTCATCCGAATACTGATGCGTATCAGAGTGGTAATATCAACCAAACTGGTAATGCGATCACCAGCATTAGTAACTCTGGGGCAACCATGACCTTCTGTTTGAACGGTTGTACAGTGGGTGGCGCAGGACCTGCTGCACCAACAAGTTTGATTGCCAACGTGCAAACCTCTGGCAAAGGCAAAAAAGCCACCAAAACTGTCAGCTTGTTATGGCAAGACAACGCATCTAACGAAGATCAGTATATCGTTGAACGCTGCCTGGAAGTTGGCCGAGGTGGCAGCAAAAGCTGTAGCTACAGTGCAGTAGCCACGCTTGGCGCTAATGCGAGTAGCTTTAGTGAGGTTGCAGGCTCAGGTACTTTCAAATACCGGGTTAAAGCCAGCAATGCTCAAGGTGCTTCTGATTACAGTAACGAAGTGAAAATCTAATATTAGGTTATTATTAGCCTGAAAGATTTAACCCGCTTCGGCGGGTTTTTTGGGCTTTAAGCAAATTAAGGTGGCAACTATTCCTTAATATTCACGAGGTTGAAACCTCGTCTACGGCAGGGGTGATACGACGTAGACGCGAATTCATTCGCGTTTTTTATTACGGCTAGCAACCAATTGGCCAATAACCGTTCAATTACTCAACAAACTGGTGCTTAATCAGCCGTTTAAGTAGATGAAACCAGTTATTATAAAACTTTCTGATAAAAACCCTTGCAAAGCTAAACCAACCCCCTATAATTCGCCTCCACTGACAGAGCAACAGCAGATAGAACAAGGGATGTCAGCCAGTTCAAGGATTTAAGCAGCAACGAACAGACAGTCAAAATACTTTATAAATAAAGCCTTGACAGTCAAACGAAAGTGTATAAAATGGCGCTCCGCTTCAAGGATTAGAACGAAAGGCCGATTTTAACAAGTTATCATCTAGGTGTTGGTGAATTGTTAAAATGAAGTAAAGGGTGAGATGGAGAGGTTTAGCACTAAAAATTGATTTGAAAATAAATGATTTTTAATGCTTGACTTTAATACTAGGAAGCGTAACATACGCATCCCGCTACGGACACAACGACTGACCGAGCAAACGTTCTTTAACAATTAGTAATCAATCATCTGTGTGGACACTCACAGTTATTAATCTTCTAAAAAGCTTATTTAGCAACATGAAGTCTTAATGACAATGTGAAGTTTCTGCATAGTAATATATATATTATTTATACAGTAATAAAACAGAATTCATTGAGCACGGTTTTATTGGCTTCGGCTAATAAACCAAAATATGATTTAAATTGAAGAGTTTGATCATGGCTCAGATTGAACGCTGGCGGCAGGCTTAACACATGCAAGTCGAGCGGAAACGATGGAAGCTTGCTTCCAGGCGTCGAGCGGCGGACGGGTGAGTAATGCTTGGGTATCTGCCCTAACGTGGGGGACAACAGTTGGAAACGACTGCTAATACCGCATAATGTTTGTTCTTCGGAATGAACCAAAGGTGGCCTCTCCTTGGAAGCTATCGCGTTAGGATGAACCCAAGTGGGATTAGCTAGTTGGTGAGGTAATGGCTCACCAAGGCGACGATCCCTAGCTGGTCTGAGAGGATGATCAGCCACACTGGGACTGAGACACGGCCCAGACTCCTACGGGAGGCAGCAGTGGGGAATATTGCGCAATGGGCGAAAGCCTGACGCAGCCACGCCGCGTGTGTGAAGAAGGCCTTCGGGTTGTAAAGCACTTTCAGTTGGGAGGAAAGGTTAACGGTTAATATCCGTTAGCTGTGACGGTACCAACAGAAGAAGCACCGGCTAACTTCGTGCCAGCAGCCGCGGTAATACGAGGGGTGCAAGCGTTAATCGGAATTACTGGGCGTAAAGCGTACGCAGGCGGTTGGTTAAGTCGAGATGTGAAATCCCCGGGCTCAACCTGGGAACTGCATTTCGAACTGGCCAACTAGAGTATGAGAGAGGGTGGTAGAATTTCAGGTGTAGCGGTGAAATGCGTAGAGATCTGAAGGAACACCGATGGCGAAGGCGCCACCTGGTTCAATACTGACGCTCATGTACGAAAGCGTGGGGAGCAAACAGGATTAGATACCCTGGTAGTCCACGCCGTAAACGATGTCTACTAGCAGCTCGGGTCGTAATGACTGGTTTTGCGCAGCTAACGCGTTAAGTAGACCGCCTGGGGAGTACGGCCGCAAGGTTAAAACTCAAATGAATTGACGGGGGCCCGCACAAGCGGTGGAGCATGTGGTTTAATTCGATGCAACGCGAAGAACCTTACCATCCCTTGACATCCAGAGAATTTGCTAGAGATAGCTTAGTGCCTTCGGGAACTCTGAGACAGGTGCTGCATGGCTGTCGTCAGCTCGTGTTGTGAGATGTTGGGTTAAGTCCCGCAACGAGCGCAACCCCTATCCTTATTTGCTAACGCTTCGGGCGAGAACTCTAAGGAGACTGCCGGTGACAAACCGGAGGAAGGTGGGGACGACGTCAAGTCATCATGGCCCTTACGGGATGGGCTACACACGTGCTACAATGGTCGGTACAAAGGGCAGCGAACTTGCGAGAGTAAGCGAATCCCACAAAGCCGATCGTAGTCCGGATTGGAGTCTGCAACTCGACTCCATGAAGTCGGAATCGCTAGTAATCGTGGATCAGAATGCCGCGGTGAATACGTTCCCGGGCCTTGTACACACCGCCCGTCACACCATGGGAGTGGGTTGCAAAAGAAGTAGCTAGTTTAACTTCGGACAGCCTTGTGCTTATGAAGAGGACGGTTACCACTTTGTGATTCATGACTGGGGTGAAGTCGTAACAAGGTAGCCCTAGGGGAACCTGGGGCTGGATCACCTCCTTACCTTAAAGAAGATTAATGCTGGTTTATGACCGTTTCACGACAAGATTAAACAGAGTGTTCACACAAATGATTGATTACCGATGACGAAACGTGCATAGAATGCACGCTACGATAACTCAAATGAAAGTATTCATTCGCTGAATACTTTCATTTGCGTTTATCGCAATCGTTCTTTAACAAATTGGAAAAGCTGATAGTAATATATTATTTCATGATGAAATGATTTTTTAAAAATATGGATATTTCTCTTAAGAATTAAATCTTCGAAAGAAGATGTCAAATAGACAAGCGTAAAAACTTGTATGTTTGGTCACTCTACACTTCCTTTTAAATAAGGAGGGGTAGAAACGTTATTCATGAAAGTGAGAACAGCAAACAATCAACTTTGAATGGGGAATATATAGGTCACTCTATATGTTCTTTTTGTGCTTCGCACAAAAAACCACTTCGGGTTGTATGGTTAAGTGACTAAGCGTGCACGGTGGATGCCTTGGCAATTGGAGGCGATGAAGGACGTACTAACTTGCGATAAGCTATGATGAGCCAGTAAGAGGCACTTGAGTCATAGATTTCCGAATGGGGAAACCCGACCCTTAGGGGTCATCTACAACTGAATTCATAGGTTGTAGAAGCAAACGCGGAGAACTGAAACATCTAAGTACCCGTAGGAACAGAAATCAACCGAGATCCCCTGAGTAGCGGCGAGCGAAAGGGGGTTAGCCCTAAAGTGATTATTGAAGTAGTGGAAGGCTCTGGAAAGTGCCGCGATACAGGGTGATAGCCCCGTACACGACGTAGATATAGTGATGAATCGAGTAGGTCGGAACACGTGTTATTCTGACTGAACATGGGGGGACCATCCTCCAAGGCTAAATACTCCCAATTGACCGATAGTGAACCAGTACCGTGAGGGAAAGGCGAAAAGAACCCCTGTGAGGGGAGTGAAATAGAACCTGAAACTGTGCACGTACAAGCAGTGGAAGCCCCATCACTAAGTTTCTTTAGTGTGTGGCACTTTAACATCTCAGCTGATAGCACAGTTGCGCATCGTGTTTTTTATGCGCAAACTGCCAAAATCAAGCAGAGGGAATTTAGTGATGGGGTGACTGCGTACCTTTTGTATAATGGGTCAGCGACTTATATTTTGTAGCAAGGTTAACCGAATAGGGGAGCCGTAGGGAAACCGAGTCTTAACTGGGCGTCAAGTTGCAAGGTATAGACCCGAAACCCGGCGATCTACCCATGGGCAGGTTGAAGGTTGAGTAACATCAACTGGAGGACCGAACCGACTTATGTTGAAAAATGAGCGGATGACTTGTGGGTCGGAGTGAAAGGCTAATCAAGCCGGGAGATAGCTGGTTCTCCCTGAAAGCTATTTAGGTAGCGCCTCGCGTCTTACCCTCGGGGGTAGAGCACTGTTTGGGCTAGGGGGTCATCCCGACTTACCAACCCCATGCAAACTCCGAATACCGAGGAGTACAATCGCGGGAGACAGACGGCGGGTGCTAACGTCCGTCGTCAAGAGGGAAACAACCCAGACCGCCAGCTAAGGTCCCCAAGTACTAGTTAAGTGGGAAACGATGTGGAAAGGCTCAGACAGCCAGGAGGTTGGCTTAGAAGCAGCCATCCTTTAAAGAAAGCGTAATAGCTCACTGGTCGAGTCGGTCTGCGCGGAAGATTTAACGGGGCTAAACTAGTCACCGAAGCTGCGGATTGTGCACACCACCCAAGATATTTTAGCTAACATTCGGATTTATCGTCTGTCGAAGACAGATAAATCAATAGAATGTTCAAGCGACCCATCACTGACCGTTTCGGTCTGTGTGGAAGATGTCTTCGGGGTGTGCACAGTGGTAAGGGAGCGTTCTGTAAGTGGTTGAAGGTGAGTCGTAAGGCTTGCTGGACATATCAGAAGTGCGAATGCTGACATGAGTAACGATAAGGGGGGTGAAAAACCTCCCCGCCGGAAGACCAAGGGTTCCTATCCCATGCTAATCAGGGTAGGGTGAGTCGGCCCCTAAGGCGAGGCGGAAACGCGTAGTCGATGGGAAACAGATTAATATTTCTGTACTTTTTATCATTGCGATGGGGAGACGGAGCAGGCTAGGTAAGCATGGCGTTGGTTGTCCATGTGAAAGTGTGTAGGCTGGTTGCTTAGGTAAATCCGGGCGGCCCCCTTTTATTAGGGAAAGCTGAGACACGAGACGATGCACTACGGTGCAGAAGTTATCGATGCCATACTTCCAGGAAAATCCTCTAAGCTTCAGATGATAAAGAACCGTACCCCAAACCGACACAGGTGGTCAAGTAGAGAATACTCAGGCGCTTGAGAGAACTCGGGTGAAGGAACTAGGCAAAATAGTGCCGTAACTTCGGGAGAAGGCACGCTGTTGACGGTGATGGAACTTGCTTCCTCAGCTGTTGACAGTCGCAGAGACTAGGTGGCTGGAACTGTTTATTAAAAACACAGCACTGTGCAAAATCGAAAGATGACGTATACGGTGTGACGCCTGCCCGGTGCCGGAAGGTTAATTGATTGGGTTATCCATTTATTCGTAAGTGGAGAAGCTCATGATCGAAGCCCCGGTAAACGGCGGCCGTAACTATAACGGTCCTAAGGTAGCGAAATTCCTTGTCGGGTAAGTTCCGACCTGCACGAATGGCGTAATCATGGCCACGCTGTCTCCACCCGAGACTCAGTGAAATTGAAATCGCAGTGAAGATGCTGTGTACCCGCGGCTAGACGGAAAGACCCCGTGAACCTTTACTATAGCTTGGCAGTGAACTTGAAGCCTACATGTGTAGGATAGGTGGGAGACTTTGAAGCATTAACGCTAGTTAGTGTGGAGTCAACCTTGAAATACCACCCTTGTATGTTTTGAGTTCTAACGCAGGCCCCTCATCGGGGTCGCGGACAGTGCCTGGTGGGTAGTTTGACTGGGGCGGTCTCCTCCTAAAGCGTAACGGAGGAGCACGAAGGTTGGCTAAGTATGGTCGGACATCATACGGTTAGTGCAATGGCATAAGCCAGCTTAACTGCGAGACAGACACGTCGAGCAGATACGAAAGTAGGTCATAGTGATCCGGTGGTTCTGAATGGAAGGGCCATCGCTCAACGGATAAAAGGTACTCCGGGGATAACAGGCTGATACCGCCCAAGAGTTCATATCGACGGCGGTGTTTGGCACCTCGATGTCGGCTCATCACATCCTGGGGCTGAAGTCGGTCCCAAGGGTATGGCTGTTCGCCATTTAAAGTGGTACGCGAGCTGGGTTTAGAACGTCGTGAGACAGTTCGGTCCCTATCTGCCGTGGGCGTTAGATGATTGAGAGGGGCTGCTCCTAGTACGAGAGGACCGGAGATGGACGAACCGCTGGTGTTCCGGTTGTCGCGCCAGCGGCATTGCCGGGTAGCTACGTTCGGAATCGATAACCGCTGAAAGCATCTAAGCGGGAAGCGAGCCTTGAGATG
>CBDIDQ010000032.1:0-20138 GCA_965277695.1 Alteromonadaceae bacterium | reverse complement strand
TGATCAGATTTTATTAAACGATGATTTTGGCCTAATAATTCATCAAGCTGGTAGCCGCTGACTTGACAAAATAGTTCGTTAACTTTGGTGATGTTACCTTCGATGTCGGTCACGCTAACGATATTATGCTGATCTGAGGTGATCAGCTGAAATTGGCTTTCTCGCAGTGAGGTTTTAAGATCGACGTTTAAACGAATCGCTTGTCGCGACCGTTTGGCTCTGGCAGTCACCGCTGAAATAAAATGCCCGGGCATAATCGGTTTAACTAAAAAGTCATCGCCGCCTAAGTTCATTGCGGTGATCTGTTGATCAAGCCCCTGATCGGCAGATAAAAACATAATCGACATCATCGACCAGTGATCATCCTGACGAATAACTTGGGCCAACTCCAGCCCACTGCAATCGGGCATATGAACATCAAGTATGGTCAAATCCGGTTTAAATTCAGCGATTAAGTTTAAGCATTGCAGTGGGTCTTGTGAGGTTTTAACCACCATGCCGACCCGAGTCAGTAAAATTTTCAAGTGAGTTAATATCGCAATATCGTCATCAATCATCAGCACCCGATAAGGTTGAGGTAAAAATTGAGCAATTAATCCTTCTAGGGTTTGCAGCAATTTGGTTAGGTTCAGCGGATGATAAAAATACCGCTGAACCCCCATTCGAGCAGCCCCAAGCCGGGCTTCTATGCTGTTATTGTCAGCCAGCAAAATAATCGGTGGGCAGCTTTCTAACACTTGCTTTAATTGGCCAATCAATTTAGCCGTTGTCTCAGTATAATCAACAATAATCGCCGCAGGTAAAACGCCTGACAGTTTGATCTCATCAATTTGCCCAAATTGCTCTACCTGATAATGACTTTGTATTAGCCGTTCAGTGATTTGTGTGGTTAAGGCTAAATCAGTCGTCGCCAACCAAATCATTGCACTATCATGTTTAGCGCGAGATTCAAACGGTAAAATCTCGGCTTTTTTGGTATATGACTGACTAGTTTTGTATTGCTCGACGGCTTGTTTGAGTTGCTGCAATAAATCAACAAATTGTCTGCTTTGTGCTTCATTCATTAAGGGTTTTGCCGAGCCCAACGGATGTTTCATTAACGCTTTAAGTTGTTGCGCCAATTTATCACACAGCTGACTTATCTCTGTCGCTTTAAAAGTCCCAGAGGTACCCTTAAGACCATGCACTAAAAAATGTAATTTAGATAGTTTATCGCTCGATTGCGGGTCTAGATTATAGTCCTTCCAACAAGTCATGATTTGACTGAGGGTCTCAGGTAGTTGGCGCGAAAAAGTGGCTTCTATCGCCGCCATTTTTGCGTGTAAATCAGACTCGTTGGTTGTATTCATTACGGTCTCTTAGAACCCCAGCTTTTTAAATAGCTTATCTTTAAGTGTGTCTTTCACTTTGTCGTTGAGTTTACTTTTAAGCAAGTTTTCTAATACTTTATCTAACTCGCTAAAATCATCACCCAACGCCAATAAGGCTTTAGCATCACTATCATTAAGCGATAATTGTTGCGTCAGTTTTTGTTGCAAACCCGATTGCGCTTTGCCTTTAAAGGCCGTCAACTTGGCTTTAAGTTGTTGTTTCACCGCTTCATAAATCATCTCATCCAATGGCGAACGAATACTGAACGCTGGTGATTGAACATCACCTTTGGCATCAATATCAACGGTTAAGTCATTAATACCCGACAATATATCAACCACCACTTGTCCGGCTTTACTCTCAGACTTGCCAACAAAAGTGCTTTGGTTAAGCGTCAATTGGTTTTGGCTATCGAGCTGTTGCTCGGCAAATGTCAGCTTGCCGGTTAATTGTAGTTTAGCCTCGTTCAAGGTGAGATTAAATTTGTCACTTTCACTGATAGGTAATTGCTGTAACGCTAAACCGGTGATGGTCCAGTCGGCACCACTGTGCACCGCTTGTTGTTGGTCAAGCGCCACATTAGCTTTAAAATCTAACGCGCCACTGTTTAATAAGTTGCTGCTTTTCACCGTCAATTCAGTCGGTTGGTTACGTAACCAATGCTGAGCGTTAAGCTCATCGATTTGAATGGCAAAATCCCCTTGCGCCAATTGCACACTGATGCGAGCTTTTTCAACCAACCAGTCTGGCATCGGGTTGTCTTCGGCAAAATGGACAAAACGCCCCCGAGCCAAATCTATCGGTGCCGCGTCAGCCGCTTTGTCTTGAGCCATTTTATCCAACATCGGCTTCAGTCGCAGATACACTTTATGACCAATTTCGTAATACGCTTTGGCTTGTTGACCAAAAATCAATTCGGTGACATTGGCAACTCCACCACTGTTGAGTT
Source organism: Alteromonadaceae bacterium (assembly GCA_965277695.1). Lineage (GTDB taxonomy): Bacteria > Pseudomonadota > Gammaproteobacteria > Enterobacterales > Alteromonadaceae > JABSOG01. The sequence goes on along the minus strand of CBDIDQ010000032.1, from coordinate 17,818 downwards.
GATAACGCCCAGAGATATCTTGCCAATCCTGCTCAGGCGCGTCTTTTAAGTCTTTCAGTGCCAGCGAAATATTGTCTTTGCTCGCCTTTAATTGGCTTTTAGCTTGTTTGAGTACATTTTTGTCGGCTTTAAATTGTGCTTTGAGTTGGTCAAACTCGGCTTTAAGCTCAGCTAATTGCGCCGGAGAGTTGATTTTAGTACTGGTGAGTTTTTTGATTGCCTGTTGATATTCGGCGATTTTGTCTTTGTTTGGCAGGTCTTTAACTAGGGTGTCCATCGCGGCTTTTTCGGTTTTGTAGGTTTGTTGTAGCTGCAATCCGGCTTTAACGGTTTTTAAATCACTTTGTTTGAGCAGGTCATCAACATCAGGTAAGGATTGCGCACTCTGCTCAAACATCGCCGCCGGACTGTTAACACCAGAGAATAGGCCATCGAGCGGTTTACCATACACTTGACCCGGGCTTTTACGCAGCTGATTGACTTGGACTTTATCAATCACTAATTGGTGGATCAGGGTTTTACCCAATAAGGTTTGCCACAAGTCAACGCTAACATCGGCCTCGGCAAATGCGACTAGGTTATTCTCGGGCACTTTAGCATCAGTAGCTTGAAAGTCTTTCACTGCCAATTTAAATGGCGACCAGTCAACCTCAACTTTGGCGACGTTAATTTCTGCGCCCCAATACCAGCTCCCGCCTTTTTCAATACTCAATTTGATCAGTTGACCAGCATAAACAAACAACAAGGCAATAATCAGTGCCAAGGTAATGATAAAACCGAGCAAACCTTGCCAGCGGAATAAACCGGATGGCTTTTCAGGCATTTCTTCAGCGCTTTGCGGTTGTGGGTTTGGCTGTGCTGGGCTAGATGAAGGTCCAGGTGTTGCTGTTGCTGTCGGGTTTTGTCCATCTTCATGAGTGGTTGCCATCTGTTATTCTCCTTTGCCAGACACGGATTGATAAAGCTGAAAAAAACGCGAGCCTTTTAAGGTTTGTACGATTTTGAATTTTTCGATAAAGGTTTTCATATGATGGCGATAACGCACAATTAACCATTGGCTAAGGGCGACCATCGGCACAAATAAAATCAGTGCCGCCACCAATGAACCCAAGGTCAGGGTGTGGTGTAAATGAGAGAGCTTAAATAAGGTGACTTGATACAAATTGGTCCACAATGCTTGTAATTCAGGGTTATTCAGTAGGGTTTCTCCGAGGCTGGCAAATGGCACCGCAGTGAGCAAGCCAAATCCAGAAAATGCCGCGACGGCAAGAAAAAATGCGCTTAAGTTCACTCTGATCACAAAAGCTAGCAATAATATCAGCAGATTATGCAAACTTAATGTCGGGGTTAATCCCACCAACATGCCTAACGCCAGTGCCAGCGCAATTTGTCTCGGTGAACTTTCTGAATTCAACGCGGCTAATAATTTAGCCAATAGGGTTAACATGTTGTTTTTCTTCCTTTTAGTTATTGGTCGTCGCTATCTACACTAAGTCTAGTGCATTTACCAGATCTGCCAGTAAATCTTGTGGATTTTCAATACCAATGGATAATCTGAGCAAGTCATCCGGTACCGGTGTGCCCTCGCCTTCAACACTGGCTCGGTGTTCTACCAAGCTTTCAACGCCGCCAAGCGAAGTGGCTCTTTTGAAAATAGTCAGCTGTGCCGCCACTTGTATCGCCGCAGCCTGACCGCCTTTAATCCGTATCGATAACATCCCACCAAACCCGCCCTTCATTTGTTTACAGGCGATATCATGACCTGTAAAACTGGCCAATCCGGGATATAATACCGCGCTGATATTATCATGGTGTTCAAGGGCTTGGGCTAAAAACAGCGCATTGAGGCAACTTTGTTTTACTCTGATATACAGAGTCCGCATTCCTCTGAGCAATTGACTGGCATCAAAAGGACTTGGCACGGTACCGCCCTGACTGCGGATTTTCTTTATTCGTTGCCAAAAAACAGTGTCTTGGGCGGTGGTTAAAGTGCCAGAAATAACATCGGAATGGCCATTGAGGTATTTGGTGGCAGAGTGCATTACGATGTCGGCACCCAATGCCAACGGCTGGGTTAATATCGGTGTGGCGATGGTCGAATCCACCGCTAAAATGGCTTCGGCTGCACGGCTGATGGCGGCAATCTCAGCAATATCTGATTGGGTCCATAGTGGATTTCCCGGGGTTTCGAGCCAGATCAGCCGGGTTTGACTGGGTTCTAATGAGGTTTGGCAGTGTTGTTTGATTTGCTCAAGATCAGTCATATCAACTAGCTCAACCTGTAAGCCCCACTCAGTGCCAAAGCTGGTGAGCCAGTTGCGTAATGACCAATACATAACCTTGGGTGCCAACACCTGATCACCCGGTTTAAGCGCCTGAAACACCGTCACCGCAGCAGCCATGCCAGAGGAAAAAATCAGTGAATCTGTGCCGCCCTCTAGCTCAGTCAATAAGGCTTCGACGGGTTTATAGGTGGGGTTATCTGCGCGTGAATAAACATTGCCGTTAGGATAACTGTTGTCAGTTTCACGGATATAAGTGGTGGAATGATGGGTCGGTAAAATCACCGCGCCGGTGGCGGTGTCAACTTGCCCCAGTGCTTGGGCTATTTGCGTCTGCGGGCTATTTGGGGTTTTACTCATTGTCTTGCCCACCATTTCGTAACCATTTATTTAACGCCTCTTCGAGTGTTTGGGGTTTAATCGGTTTGCTGAGGTAATCATTCATACCTGCATTAAGGCATTCTTCCCGCGAGCCTTTCATCGCATTGGCGGTGAGCGCCACAATCGAGATATCCAGATAACGCTCACCCGCTTTACCTTCGCGAATACAGCGACTCGCTTCATAACCATCCATTTCTGGCATTTGGCAATCCATTAAAATTAAATTATACGGGTCATCAGCGGCTTGTAATATTTCAAGCGCTTCAAGGCCGTTACCCGCCACCTCAGCAGCCAGACCAAATTCTTCGAGAATACCCTGAACCACCAATTGGTTGATCATGCTGTCTTCTACCAGCAAAATACGGGTCGAAGTTGGCCACTGACTGTCTTCATCCGCTACTAGCTCTTTTTCTTTAGTGTGTCCAGGTTGTAATGATTCATAGTGTTTACGCGCTTCATCATCGCCAGCCACCGTGGCAATCGCTTCAAATAACGCCGAGATGGTCACCGGTTTAGTTAAGTAGGCAGTAAACCCCTGTTCTATAAAGGCTTTACTGTTACCTCGGTAATTCATTGGGGTCATGATAACCTGTTTCATGTGTCTGTAACTAGGATGGGCTTTAAGTTGTCGATTGAGTTCAAAGCCGTCCATATCTTTCATGTGCATATCAATAAAGGCCACTTCAAAAAATGGCACACTGGACTTTTGAATGCGCTGCTCACAAACCGCTAACGCGGTTTTGGCATCTTTCACCGCCACCACATTGGCTCCCCAATGCGTCAACTGGCGAGTCAATACATCCCGGTTAGAATCACTTTCGTTGACCACTAAAACATAACAACGACGAATATCAACCGGTAATACCAGCTGCGGCGTTTTGCTGCTGGCTTGCAACACTACGGATAATTCAAAACAACTGCCCTTGCCCACTGTACTGCTGAGCTGAATATCTCCTTGCATCAATTCACATAGTTGTTTAACAATCGCCAAACCTAACCCGGTACCGCCATATTTACGGCTGTTTGAAGCATCTTCTTGGGTAAAGGATTCAAACATGCTGGCTTGTTTTTCCATTGGAATACCAATGCCAGTATCGGTGACACTGCAATTGAGCTGTATTTGAGTGTCATTGAGGGGTTTAAGCGATGCCCGAATAACTATCTCGCCTTGATCAGTAAACTTAATCGCATTACCGACTAAGTTGGTGAGGATTTGACGCAACCGCCCGGGGTCACCTTTAACCATGTTTTCTTCAATACCAGTGACATCCAAGATCAAATCCAGTGCTTTGTCATTAGCCTGCAACGCCATCACTTCAACAAATTCACCTAATACATTACGTGGGTCAAAATCCAGCACTTCTAGTTCTAACTTGCCAGCATCCACTTTAGAAAAATCTAAAATATCATTAATCAACACCAATAAGGATTCGGCGCTATTTTGCGCCAGCCTAGCCCGATGTAATTGCTCTTCATCAAGATGGGTGTTGAGCAATAATGCCAACATGCCTAAAACACCATTCATCGGCGTGCGGATTTCATGACTCATGGTAGCCAAAAATTCACTTTTGGACTGGGCACTTAATTCGGCTTTTTCTACTGCCACTTCGAGTTCAATGGTCCGCTCGGCCACTTGTTTTTCAAGGCTGCCCGCCAGCTCTAACAGCTTCACTTGGGTTTTATTGAGGTGATTAAACATGGTGGCGCAAGAGCGGGTCAATATGCCAATTTCATCATTGCTCTGGGTGATCGGAATTTCAACACTGCGATCACCTAAGGCGATGCGGTTAGCGATTTTGGTGATGGCTTTGATTGGCGCGAGTAAATAGCGAGAGATAAAAGCCATGGCGATACTGAGCAAGATCACCACAATAAATACCCGAATAAACATCCGCTGGCCAAACGCAGCGGCATTTTGCTCAATCAATGCCAATGACGCGACACTGCCCATAATTAAGAAGTTGCCCTGATCAAACGGGTCAAAGTGGTATTTATAGGTGATTAAACTGTGAGATTGGTCGGCCAAGGTATGACCGCGCAAGTCACCTTTAGTGGTATCTAGCAAACTTAACTCAGGATAATCAATTAATCCGCCAGCCTCACCGCCTAGCGCAAAAGCAAACTGGCGTTTATGTTGTGGATGTAATAGATAATCTCCGCTGGTATCGGTAATAAAATAACTCACTTGATTAGGTGGCGAACGAAAAAGCTTGGCTAACCCTTCAAAATCGGCATTGATCACCACGACGCCGATCACCTTGTTGTCATGGTGAATTGGCGCTGACACCCTGACCACCGATTGCAGTGGATAAACGATTTCGCCATGTTCACGGTTAAGCTCTACAGGTGATAAATACTGTTCACCCGGATTAAGCAATAACGCCTGTTTAACATATGAACGCTCACCTTTTTGTTGCAGTTGATGTTTCGGCACTTCGAATAAATTTTGCTGTTGTCGCTCAACCCGAACGACCTCTCTACCGTTGTTTTCAACCCGAATAAAACGCACTTGCAAGTAAGCCGGTCGTTGGCGTAATAGTGCCATTAAATTAATGGTCACCCGTTCTAACCACAGATTGGCAAACTGATTATCATCTGTGCTGTTACTGGTGCTGATCACTTTATTGTATTCGGCTACCGCTTCTGAACGACCGATGGCTTCGACATCATTACGTATTCTGTCGATATTTTGCCCAAAGCGAATGGTTTGCCGTTCTAAATCTTCGGCGAGGCGTTCAATACTTTGTTGTTTCAGCAAGTTGGCTGCATCTCGGTAACTAAAGATCGAGGTCACCAAAATGCCAAAACCAGCGACCATAAAAGCCAGCAAAGCAAACTTAATTGATAGAGATTTGTTCACTTAAATCACCATTTTTTCTTGGTATCTGAGAAATATTGTTCGAGATCACCGGCCTCGGGTTGACTATCTGGCTGCTCATCCATGTTTGAGCGGGCAGCAGCTAAATCAGCACTGATGTCTTTTAATAGCGTCTGTACTTCTTCAATTTTACCACTGGCATATTCATCACCCTCGGGCTGTGAATGCAACGTTTTAAGTGCTTTTTCAAGAAATTGCCTAGCAGAGCCCAATTGATTGGTAGCAATCGCAGCCACCCCTTGATTAATTTTGTATTCAGCAAAAATCTTCACCAGTATTAAACCCTGTATTTTATCCTGATTGGTAAAGTCATTACTATTTAAACGACCATTGCTTCTTTCTTGCACCAAGATATAACGAATTTTTTTAATGATTTTAATCAAGGCTGCAATATGGTTTTCGTTGCTGGGGATCAGCAGTGTCGGCAGCTTTTCATTGTCATTAAAGGTTTTTGGCATGGTTTCCAAACGTTCTTCGGTATCACTTAATCGTTGCTGCACCCCTTTGGCATCAGGCATTAGCGCTAGAATTTGTTTGAGTAGTTCGACCATTCTGTGTAACAGAATTGAGGTGAGTTTGCCACTCATTGGCAACTGGATTGAGTTAACCAAGATCTCCTCTGTCTCGGCAACCAAGGCAGAGAGTTTCAGTAATAACTGACGGCGTTCATGGGCCTGTTTAAATTTAAATTGGGTGATCGCGTTTGCCACGATAAATAACGTAATAAGTGCAAAAATAAGTAAAACGGTGATGGTTTCTGTCATTGATCCAAGAACTGTTCAACCAGAGTTGTCAGGCCAGCATAAAATGTTTCTTCAAAGTCTTCTAGCTGGGTATCAAAAAAGCCCAAGTATTTAATGACCTGCACTGTGGTGAGTTTTTTATGTTGGATGAAATATTCCATTTCAGGTTTGGTTTTATCATAACGGGGAAGAATTTGCAGCACGGTAAAATCACGTTTCAGGCCCGCTTTGTTTTGATTAGCATAACGACAAAATGCTTCAACGGTGTCGATGCCATCAGGCCCGAGACTACCGGGCTCAATTCTGGCAATAACCGTTAATTTTTTTTCTAGAGGTATTGTTCCCAAGAGTCATATTCCTGTCGGTCAATTTTATTGTGGAGCAGTTTAATCATAGTAAATTGTTAGCTTAATTAATATGAAAAGTTGCAAACCGTTAATAAAAAAGAACTAATTCAATCAAGAAAATAAAACTGTCTTATTTCCTTGCACAATAATACGGCTTTCAAGATGGGCTTTAATCGCTCTGGCTAAGACAATACGCTCAATGTCTGCGCCAATGCGAATGAGGTCTTTTGGTGAGTTTTCATGGGTTACCCGCTCAACGTCTTGTTCAATAATAGGCCCTTCATCCAAATCCGCCGTGGCATAATGCGAAGTCGCACCAATCATTTTGACGCCGCGATCCCAAGCTCGACGATAAGGATTAGCCCCTTTGAAGGCAGGAAGAATGGCATGATGCACGTTAATCACCTTACTACGTCTTCTTTGGGTGAATTCAGCGGATAAAATCAACATATAGCGGGCTAAAATCGTCAAATCAATGTGATGTTTGTCAAGCAAGGCATCCACTTCGTTTTCTTGTCTGGCGCGTTCGGCTTGTTGTTGTTCCGGTTCGGTAAACTTTTTCACTGCGCAACAGTAAAATGGAATGCGAAATTTTTGTGCCACTGATTCGAGTTGTGGATGATTAGAAATAATCAGTGGGATCTCACAGTTCAATTCGTTTTGCTCGTGTCTGACCAACAAATCATACAAACAGTGCGAGGTTTTAGTGACAAGAATAGCCACTCTTTGCAGCTGATCGGCATAATGTACCGACCATTTTAGTTTTAGGCTCTGTGCGAGTGTGGTAAATTCATCTTCTAATACTTTTCTTGAACAACTCAGTCCTTTGCCATCGAGCTTAAGGCGCATAAAATATTGTTTTTCGATAGTATCAACATGTTCCTGACAATCGACAATATTGAGTCCTTTTTGATAAAAAAACATACTAATTTTAGCCACCAGCCCTTGCTGATCGTCACATTGGACCAAAAAAATAATCGACGCCATGCTACCCGTTGCTCCTGTTAAGAAAACCTTAAAAAATTAGCCGATTATTGTTGCATATCAGTGACCTTGAAGATAGCGCTTATACCGCTAATCAAAAGCGATAATTCACCTCCAGTAAAAGCTGTCGGCCAGCCAATGGGTAATCTTTGGCGATCGCACCATTGCTTGGCGCTCGGGCATTTTGGTCAAACAGATTATTGATAATCAGAGCGACATCCATGCCGGGTAACCAATCATTATGTTGAATTTTCATTTTGGCCATATTGTAGTCAGCGATTGGTGCTCTGCTATCACCAGCCTGACGTACCCTGTCGCTGACTCTGTTAATACTGCTATGTAACTGCCAGCCAGCGGCAAACTGCCAGTTGATGGCGGCATAATATTGGTTTTGCGGTATGCTGTGGATGTCTTGGTGTTGTCCGTTTTGGGCATTAACATGGGCATAATTCAATTCTACGTTTAACCGCTGCGCTACTCGCCATTTTAACGTCGCTTCGACACCGCGACCGTCCTGCTTGCCAATATTTTGAGCCACGTTACCATTGCGCTGTGGGTCGAATACGTACTCAATCAAGTTGGTTGTTTTATATTGATAAAAAGTGATATTACTCAGCAGGTTGTCATGCCATTGATAATCAATGCTCAGTTCTGAGGTATCGACCTGCTCCGGTTGCAAATGTTCAAAACCTAAAGTCACCGGGTTATTACGAAAAAAGCGTTCATTTGCTGTCGGAGCCCTAAAAGCCGAACCATATTGTAATTTGGTGGTTAATTTATCATTAGGATGCCACAGTAAACTGACTCTGGGGTTACTGGTCGAGCCAAATGATTCGTAACGGTCATGACGCCAGCCCAATACTGCCGTCAAATCCTCGGTCATTTTCCATTCATCTTGTAATGACAAAAAAGTGAAGTGTTCTTTGGTATCTTTGCCATAAAGTGCGGGCGTATCGTTAACATTAGTTAAGCTACCGTCCACCAGCGTTTCAGTGCCATTTAATATGGTTGGACCAAAATTCTTTAACTCACTAATATCACGATGTTTATAATTACCGCCAATTTGCCAGCGTATTTTATGTTGTTCAGTGGGTTCAAATAAATGGCTAAACGAGAGGTTAAATGTTTGATTAACAAAAGTTGGGCTACCTAAAAACCCCTCACTAAATAAGGTGACGGTGGTGGGCGTGGCAAAATCAACGTTGCCATCGCTGCCAATGGGCAATATCGCTCCGGCAGGAAATAAATGATAGCCGACATCGAGAAATTCACGTTGGGCAGAAAAATCCACCGCAGCGCTCCCTGAAAGCACATGACTTAAATCCAAACTGACTTTTGCCAGCGTAATGCCATTTGTAAAGTGCCCTGTTGGATCAAGCGCTTGGGTAGCACCGGGGCCAAGGCCGGCATTATTATTGCGATAATGCCAGATATCTGCCTGCCAACTATCACCAGCCAGATTAAGTGTTATATCTTGAATATTAAAATGATTATCAATAACCCCAGGTGCCAAGCTGGCATTGGTGCCAAAGACGTTATCCAAGTTGGTTTGTAAATCGGCATCGACCTTACGCTGGTTATCATCATCTGAGCCATACAGGTCAACACTGAGGTAATAATCGATAGCGCCAACACGTCCACTATTTTCTAACCAGCCATGTTGGCTGTGAAATGAACCGGCGCGAAACCCCAGTTTACTGGTCGAATGCTTTTTATCAGCGGCTTTTTTGGTGACCAGATTAATGACGCCGGCAAAACTGTCGGCCCCATAAATCGCCGACCCCGGACCTCGAATGACTTCAATTTGTTTTAACCCGGTTAATGACTTTCTAAAACCAAATAAGGTACTCCCGCCTGCGGCCGATTTAACATGTTCGCCATCAATGAGGATCATCACTTGCGAGTTCAAATTAGTAAACATACCGCGAAAGGTATAAACATCGGTAGTCAATGCTGCTTGTGACAAGCCAACATGCACACCGGGAATGGTTTCGAGCACCTCGGCCAAATGACTGGCTCCCATGGCTTGCCATTGAGCTTCGGTGATCAGGGTTACTGTCGAGGGAGCATCTGCCAACGCTTGTTCAAAACCGGATGCTACGGTGATTGGGATGTCCATCAGCGCTTTGAGTGACAGCTGGAATAAAATATGGCTAAGGTCGTCAGCCTCAGCAATCCCGCTTGCCGCTGCGGGTGTGGTGATTGCCGCAGTTAATGTTGATACCAGTAATCCACGCAATAACAAATTTTGCCCGGGGTGTTTTAGCTGATTATTTTTCATCTTGTCTGCTCGGTCAACAGCGGTTTAATTCATCTATTGTGACAGGGCAAAAGACAAAATCTCGGGTGAATGAATGGAGGTTTGAGGGTTTGTGCCAAGGTTACGTAGAGAGTCCTTTTCTAAAGCCTTGATGTCTAGCGTTGCTGTGGTATAAAATCGAACTAATATTTTTTGGAGAATACCTTATGCCAACACAGAATATTTCATTCACGTCGCCCAATGATGAATGGTTGAAAACACAAATTGATAGTGAGGAATATACCGACAGGAGTGAAGTTATTAATGCGCTTATCCAAAAAACCCGCGAGACCGATTCAATCCGAATGCATTTAATTCAAGCAGAAAAAAGTGGCTTCACCCAGCAAAATCGTACACAAATTCTTGCTGAAATCAAAAGTGAAGCAAAACGCAATGAGCAGCTATAAGCTCAGTGAAAACGCAAAATCAGACCTCAAACGGATCTATTTGAGAGGATTAGGTCGATATGGCGAAGTGCTGGCTGATAAGTATTACAACGATTTTTTTGATCGGTTTGAACAACTCGCAGAGCAGCCGTTATTGTATCCTGCTGTAGATGAAATACGTCCAGGATACTGCTAAATGGCTTTAGATATCATCCACTAATAACAAAACTGCGCCAAAGCAGATTTTAACTTCATACTTAAATTCTCCACATCTTTGGCATTACTTAATACTTTTTGGGTATTGTCAGTGCTCTTTTCAGATAAAGAATGAATGCTATAAACCATGCTATTAACCCCCCTAACCGCTTGAATTTGCTCTGTATAACTGGAGTGAATCGAATCGTTTTTGGTCATGATATCGGCGAACGAATTCATAATCAGTTGTAGGCTCTTTTCAGTTTCGCGGATGGTTTCGGCACCTGCATTGGCTTGTTCGGCGTTTTTATACATCTGCGTCGCGGCTTCATCGGTGGCGTCACGAATATTATCAATCACCACTTCAATTTCTCGGGTCGACTCCTGAGTGCGTTGTGCCAGCGAGCGAACTTCATCGGCCACTACCGCAAACCCTCGCCCTTGCTCACCTGCCCGGGCGGCTTCAATCGCGGCATTTAACGCCAGTAAGTTGGTCTGCTCTGCTACGGCTTTAATTACCCCAAGCACCGAATCAATTTTCTGCCCATGGTCTCTGAGCACATTCACCTGCTCCGCCGATTGATTAATCGCTTCAGCCAAAGATTTGATTTGCAAGGTGGCTTGCTGCACCACATTGAAGTTGCTCAATGCGTGAGAATCCGCGTCTTTGCTGACTGAACTGGTTTGCTCGGTATACTGTTGAATCGACTCAGCTGAACGAGTCATTTGTTCGATAGAAGTTGCAGCATTGGACAGCTCATCTTGGGTACTATCCGCTTGCCCTTTAGCATCGTGACAGGCATTAAGTGTGCTTTCTGCCGCCAAATCCAGTGATTGACCAATGTGGGTCAAAGCCCCAACAAACTCGACAATCCGGTCCATCATACGGTTAAAGCACACGCCAATTTCATCAAACTCATCACCGCTTTGAATATCAACTCGTAACGCCAGATTAGATTGTTTTTCGACATCACGCATGGTTCTACGCAGGTGTTTTAACGGTTTGCGAATAGAGCGATAAATCGACAGACTCAAAGTTAAAATTACCATGGCGACAATGATCATCACCAACACAATAAGGCGATTAATATCGTTGGCCGCCTGTGAGTTATTGGTGATTTCTGTACTGGCCAATTGCTTTTGCAACACAATTAATCCCTCAAGTCCGCCGAGGAAAGGTTCTAGCGAGCCATACATTTCAAGGTCAACATAATTGCTCATACTGTAAGACGACGCTTCGGTTATATAACCAGTGATTTTTTCAACAGACAGCATCGCATTTTGATATAACGGGGTAATATCTTCGACCAACTTTTGCTCTTGTGCTGACAGGTTAGACAGCAAATACGCTTGCCACTGCAAATCAATTTCACCACGTCCCTGACTCACCAGTGTTGCCGCCTCATCCCATAACACCATGCCGCTACGGGCTTTATGTGCAACCGCAATCACATTGGCATTAAAGGTTTGGATCACCAAGTTCAACCGCTGAGTTTGCAACAACCGCGACTGCAATACCTGATGGGCATTACGATGACTATCACTACTGAGTTTCATACAACCAAAAATGATGGCGCTAAAGATTAACAAAGGCACTACTGACAGGATGATTAATTTACTGCTAACAAGCTTTAATCTGTTCATTGGGTTTTCCGCATTAAGAATAACAATGGGAAGCGCTTTACGTTTTTTTGAGGCTTCCCTATTCGGTGAGCGCACAGTAAACCTTGGGTGTGACCGGATTATGACAGCTTGAGCTATGACAGCTTGAGTAAGGCTTTTTTACTCAGACGATATTTCTGCTTGGGGCTTTTTGGACTCTCTGGCTGGGTCATTTCTATTAAACCGATTGCTAATGCGGGTAATAAATAATTTTTACGGAAGGTGGGACGATGCTTTAAATTGAGCAATTGCAACAAATCAGTGATGGCATAAGCTTGATCTTTCGCATTGCCCATTTGCTGCAACAATGATTTTACTTGGTCGCTTACATAGTCGCTTACATGATCGTTTACATAGTCGCTTACATAGTCGCTTACATGGTCGTTTACTTGATCGCTTACATGGTCGCCTGATTCATTTTCTATCGCTTGCTGTAAGCCCAGCTTAATTGCAGCGAGCATAAATTCAACAAAAGGCGTTGCATCGCTGCGACTGTCAGCCGTCCTTAGTGCCTGATAATATTGTGCCTGCTCATCTCTAATAATGGTTTCAACAGGCAAATAGGCCATTTGTTCACGCCAAGCCGCAAGAATGAGGGTTTGCCAAAATCGTCTCATCCGTCCATTACCATCATTAAAGGGATGAATAAATTCAAACTCATAGTGGAACACACAACTTTTAATCAACGGATGGGTATTACTGTGTGCCAACCAATTAAACAAGTCAGTCATCAAACGTGGCACTTGGGTGGCAGAAGGTGGCATATGGACTAATTGATCTTCTCGATAAATGCCAACCCCGCCGCTACGCCATTGCCCGGCTTCATCACTTAAACCCAGCATTAAAATACCATGAGTTTGCAACAGCTCATCCGGGTTGGTGAAATTTAGACCCGGTAATGTTTCATAGGCTTTAATAGCGTTACGCACTTCTTGTATTTCTTTGGGTAAACCCATAACCCGTTTACCCTCTAAAACAGCGGTTACCTGTTCAACAGTCAAAGTATTGTGTTCAATAGCCAACGATGCCTGAATGGTTCGTATACGGTTACCCCGACGCAATTGAGGAGATAACCCCTGTTTTTGCTGAGCAGAATAATGCCCCATAAGTTCACTAATATCGGCAACTAACATCAACACGGTTTCTGAAATACTAAAGGGCGGCTGGTAACTGGGCATGGTATGTTGTTTACTCAGGTTGGCGATGCCTGAGGCGGTAGAATTAATGTTGATGCTTCTTGGACTGCCCTGTTCTGAAAAATAAATATCGCCGGTATCAGACACTTCAATCTCACCACCGATTTGCTGATTCATGGTATTAAAAAAGGGCACCGATCAAACAGGGTAACAATTGATAATCAAAAAAACGCGAATGAATTCGCGTCTACGGCGTACCCACTCTGCCGTAGACGAGGTTTCAACCTCGTGAATGTTGAGGATAACTGTAACCCTAATTTGCTCTATATGGTCAGAGCCTAAAAAAGCTATACAGTGATTTGGTCACAAAACTCTTACCACAAGAATTGGCCCCGGCAATCAGGGTAAAAGGGCGCAGTTTGATTTTTGCGTTGTGTATTTTGCCAAAGTTTTTTATTTGTAGTTCAAACTTCATCAAAGGTCCGTACAATAAACCAGTTTCATCGTTGGGCTGAGTATACTCCAGATGACGGGTGATGTTGATTGATTAATTATTTCCAGTAACCCATCAGTCACCACCAACCCTTGTATTGATATTGGTTTGGTGGCAAACCTCATCACGAGCTGAAGCTCGTTCCTACAGGGTTACAACCCAATCACCAACTTAACCACATCCTCGCCTTCAACTGCGGCAGGTGCAGCACAGCAAAGCAACACTTCATCGTCAGCGACATCAGCGGTAAAGGCGCTTTGATAAGCCACTTTGCCAGAAATCAGTTTGGTTTTACATGAACCACATTGACCACTGCGGCAACCAAATTCTGGCGTCAGACCATGGGCTTCGGCAAAATCTAGCAGGCTGCCATCGCTTTGTGACCAAGCTTGCTCTACCTTGGCGTTGCTAAATTGCACAATCGCTTCACTCGCCACAGGTTCACTTTTGAATTCACTGGTTGCATGATCTTCATCGCGTTGTAACGACGCGGGGCCAAACGCTTCGGCATCGATTCGCGCATCGCTAACACCCAAGCTTCGCAGTAAATCATAGATGTGTTGCATGAAACCACTGGGGCCACAAAGGTAAAAATCATAATCATCCAGCGCCAATACCCCTTGTAATAAGTCGGCATCAATTCGCCCGCTGTGATTAAAATCTTTGCCCGGTTTTAAACCGCTGGCGACTTCGCTTAACGCCCAATAGGTGCGAATTTTGTCTTTAGATTGAGCGGCTATGTGATTAAGTTCGTCGAAAAAGGCTCTTTGCTCAATATTGCGAGCGGCGCTGATGATGGTTAGCGGACGAGTATATCGGGTGCGTATGCCTTCAATTAAGGCATGGCGGGCCATGGATATCATCGGGGTAATACCGACACCGCCTGAGATCAGTACTGCCGGACGTTTCACCGCAGCGTCAAAGGTAAACGCACCACAAGGGGCTTTACAGCTGATGTTGCCGCCGACTTTAAGATTGTCGTGAATGAAGTTAGAAAATAAACCATCGCGTTTAACACTGATGCGCAATTGCTCATCGGAGGGTGCGCTAGAAACGGTATAAGTACGAATATGTTCCTGTCCGTCAATATTGGCTTTTAGGGTTAAGAATTGACCCGGTTTGAACTGCGGTTGTTGATGACCATTCGGTTCAAGATAGAAGGATTTGATCACGCTGCTTTGTTCCACCACTTTAGTGATGTTGTACGGCAACCATTGGTTTTTTTGTGCTTCGGCTTGACGCAGTTTTTCAGCTTCATCCCAAGTACCAGTCAATAAGGTGTTTTTTGAAAACGCATCCAGTTTCCAGCGCATCGGCAAACCCTGGCTGATCCACCGACCATGACTGATACGGAATTTCCATAACCGTTCAGCCCCGGCAAAAAATTCAGTTTCCGGGCTATCCCAGATAATTTCAACAGTACCAGTGACAGTAAGAATATGACCCTGCGCCCAATCAATGAACAGTAAACCGGCTTTGGGGTTGTCAATAAAATTGCCTAGGGTATTAAAGTGGAAGTTACCGAGATAATCCGGAATAGTTAGGGTTTGGTTATCGTCAATACGAACAAACCCGGGGTTGCCACCACGGTGAGACACATCGGCTCCGGCGCTAGCATCAGTGCTGGTGTTATCAATGTTATTAACGTGGCTAGCAACAAAAAAGGTATCGCTGTTATTGATTAATTGTTGTGCCCGATCATCAAATTCAGTCAGCTCGTCAACCACAGGTGCTGGCGGCGTGGCCACTTTTTCAAAATCACGTAATTGGATGTATTGCGGACAGTTACCAAAAGATTGGTCAACTGCCAGTCGAATATGTTTATCTGAATGGTCAACAATATGGGCGGCTAAGCGATTACGTCGCCGAGTGGTCAGTTCAATGCCTAACATACCCAAACGAGTATCATTTTCAATGGCATCAACTAGTGGATCGCCTGTCACCGGTAAAGCATTGATATCCAGCGTTTTATCATCAGGTGAATGAACAAAACCTGGGTCGTTAAATAAAATAGAAGCCCATGGCCACCCTGCACTATCGGCATGACCGACAAAAACAAACGGCAGTTGTTGATAAAAAGTGCGATGCTGCTCAGGCATGTGATCACGGATAACCCGCTGACCAAACCGCTCCATCTTATCCCTGACGCCCATACGGTTTTGCACTAACTGCTCACCGGCATGAAAAGGAGAAAGCGGCGCATTATCATTTTTTATTTCGGTGATCTCTGTCATTGTTAATACCATCTTTGGTGGCTAATTTGATTAGCGACGATGTTACACCTGTGACAAAAAAAAAGCCCGTACAATGTACAGGCTTTTTGACTGTTATGCCAAAATGTTAATTACTTTCAGAAGCTTCCAGCTGCATGTCACGAATGCGCTCGCCAGTCACATCTTTCATGTCACCGTTGATCACCCAAGCACGTTGACTGTTGGCGAAACGTGGTACAACCAAACCATCGTTGATTTCACGTTGAACAATCAAACGGTCAAACTCGGTGATTGGGAAGTATAAACGTTCGTTTGATTGGCCACCATCAGAAGTGCCATTGATATCCAGCTCTTCAAAAGACAATACACCATCGTTATCACTGTCAATCAGTGAATACTCATAAGCCAATGCCAAATACAAACGACGCTCTAGATTGTTTTCTTCCGGGTGGAAAGAAGCACGACGGATGAATACATCACGATGAATTTCTTCGGTCAAACCACTAGGCACTGAACGTAAACGAAACTCCATTTGTGAACGGTCAACCGCATCAAAACGGTCTGGATCACGTGGGTCATCCGGGTTGTCACCATAAACATGTGGGTCATTATCGTTAATGCCCAAAGGTCCTGAGCCCGGCACGATTGATAAGAAATGACCTAAAGTACCCGCTGCATAAGAGCCTTCTGGCGGATGCAACGCTGGCACACCACCGGCGAATGGAAATTCTTGGTGTGGGAATACCATGTTGGTTTCTGGTTTGAATTCAAAATAGTGATGCGCATCATCCATTTGCAAGGCGTTAAAGGTACCGGCTGTTACCGGGAAAGTCACCAAGTTGTTAACATCATACGGCCATTCATCACCCGGAGCCGGATAACGCGGTGCAACACCACCTTTAGTAAATACGTGACCTGGTGTGGCGTTATAACCGTCACCTTGCGCCGACATAATAGCGTGATCTTCTGGGGTCATGAAACCGAATTTGGCATGACCATCTTCACGGGCTTCAGCGATTGGTGGAATTTTAGTGGTATACATCAAGGTCATTTCGTACCAACCAGCTTCACCTTTGACGGTTTTCAAACCTGAAACGTCAAGATAAACACCAACATGTGAACGTGGGTCACTGGCATCATTGGTTACGCCAGGTTTGTCCAGAACCATCATTCGTGCCAAACCAACAGTGTTGGCATCAGCCGCTGTTAATTCAGCCGTTTCGTTAATACCAGCAATGTGACCGGTGAATACGTTTGGTTGGAAACCGTGATTATCCAGCGTGGCGTACTGAACAAAACTGTCAACTGAATTGTTTTTGAATACATTTTGTGGATCATAAGTGTGCGTACGGTGAACGCATGGTTTGCAGGGTATTTCTCACTTCGGTGTTAAGCTTGCCTAATTTGCCAGCTGATTGGCTGATTTCTGCTTTACTGCTATCGACACTTTTTAGTGCAGTTGGTGAAACTGCTTGTGCTGCGCCGCCGAACCAAAGCCCTAATGTCAATACCGATAAGGTTAATCCACCTGCGGTCACTTGCTTAAACGTTTTACTATTTCCTTTAGTACCAGTTGCTTCAATGCTAGATATAGGGTTTTGATTGTGTCTCATACTATTTCCTGTGTTGTCTATTTTTTCCCATCAGGGAGAATAACTGCGACCTATTCCTTTAATACCACACTGCCTTGATTACCATCGCTCCAATTAATGTTGTTGCTACATCCTTGATACTAAAACCGTCTGTGCAACCAACGAAGCGCATGTTATAGAATCGCTAATTTTCTGTCAACGAGGTGGTGTATTACTGATTTCGTGGG
>CBDIDQ010000031.1:0-13043 GCA_965277695.1 Alteromonadaceae bacterium | reverse complement strand
AGCTGTGTAAATCAGTCTTATGTGATTAGTTATAAGCTGTGAAGTTACTTTAGAGAAAAAAGCATTAAAACAGCTTAAAAGTACAACAAAAGTACAGCAAAAGTTGACTCAACAACTATATTGTCAGTAGCAGTGCGACAAATAACGAATAGACTAATAAAATAAGGTGTTGTCAGTGAAAAGTAAAAAAACGAACCTTGTCAGCATGGTCTGTGTGCTGTGTTGCGGGGTTTTCTTTATCACAGCGGTCAATGCTGAGACTGGCGTTGTAGCAGATGTTGACGCTGAGCTTGATAAAGATATTTACAACCTATCACTCGAAGAATTGATGGAAGTCAACATAGATGTGGCTTCAACCCGTCCATCAACACTATTTAACAGTGTGTCAGTGGTGTCTACCATTGACCGCAAAACGATTGAGTTGTATGGTTTTAAAAGCATCGATGATGCACTGGTCACTGTCTCTGGCTTTGATGTGCAGCGTTCCTACTTAAAACAATCTATTCCTACCTCTCGTGGCGTATTACAAGATCACTACGCTAACAAAGTCCTTTTCATGATTGATGGTATTCCCAATTGGCAAGCGTTTGGTGGCGATCCCATCATGGGCAGAATTGACATTAACGATGTTGAACGGATTGAAGTCCTCAAAGGCCCAGCTTCGGTGTTATATGGTACCAACGCTTATGTCGGTGCGATTAATGTAGTGCTGAAAAAAGACCCGGTGAGTCGGGTTTCTGCCAGTGTCGGTACCGATGACATGCGTGCAGCTGGTATTGCCTGGCGTGGTGAGCTTGATGAAGGTCGTTATTCGTTGGCGGTTAATCACCGTAACAAGGAAGAGTTTTCGTGGCAATTTACTGATGAAGAGGGGCAAACCGGCCCGATTGATGAGTATCAACGCAATACCAATATACACGCTGACTGGGTGGTGCAAAATCATCAATTTACACTGAATTATTATGACGGTGAAGAGAGCTATTATGGCTCTAATGTGGCGTTTTCTGGCGGTGCAGGGACCAACCATACGGTTGATGGCTTTTTTCTTAACTATCGTTATGAGCTGGAGTCTGATGACTGGGGCAACTTTGAGTTTAACGCATTGCTGGATAACCAAAAAACTGAATTTGACGTTAATACCATACCAACACGATTGTTCTGGGAAGGGGTGAAAACCACCTTTTCGCTGAAAAACCTCTATGATTTTGATGATAATTGGCACCTCGAAAGTGGTTTGGACTTTGAAGATCGAGATAGTAAAAACAGTCGTTTTATGGACCCTAACGGCTTGGTTGATGTTAATGGCATTGATAAAACCGTTGAAGAGTCATCGGCTTTTGTGCAGTTGTATTACACCAGCGAAAAACATAACTGGGTGGTCGGTGGCCGGGTGGTTGATAATCAACTCTTCGGTCAAAATATCTCGGGTCGAGCCACTTATGTTTATATGATTGACGAGACCAATAGTGTCAAAGTGATTGCGGGTCAGAGTTTCCGCTCAGCCTCGTTATTTGAACTTTATGGTCGCATTGGTTGTTGTATCTTGGGTCAGGAGAACTTAGAGCCAGAAGAAGCGGACTCTCTCGAAGTGTCTTACATTTCAGCTTGGGATGCGTGGTTATTTCAGAGCACGGTTTATTGGGCACAATATGCCAATAAAATTGTCCGGGGTATTGAGTTTAATGTGGAACTACCCGATGGCAGGGTGTTAGACAGCGTTAACCGCTATCGTAACGGTGAACGCTTTGCTGCCATTGGCGCAGAAATGGAGCTTAAATACACCGCTGACGACTGGAGTAGTTTTGTTAACCTAACCTATGTTGACGGCAATGATAACGATAAGTTTTTAGACGAAGACCATTATAACTTCAAGTATGTGCCGGATATGATTGTCAGTGCGGGATTGGCTCGTAAATGGGAGAATTGGTCGCTGGCAGTGAATGGCACTTACCGGGGTAGCTCAAAGTCAATCACTGATGGGGTGTCGTCATCATTTATCGCTGATATGACGCTCACTTATCATCAGCAGTTAGCCAGTGGTTCACCAATCAACCACCAGCTGGTGTGGCGCAACGTTAGTGATGAAGAAGTCACGGTACCTGAATATGCCAGACGCCGCACAGTCGACGAAATTCCTTTACGCTACGAGCAAGCCATTGCTTATGAGGTTAGTTGGGGTTGGTAAGCTTAAGCGTACGAGCTGGGGCACCCTGATATTCAATATCATCACAACGCTGGGGTAAAAACGTGTTTGTGCCCTTTTTTTTATTATCAATGGCACAAGCCATCACTCCCGCACCCACTACAAGGGATTTGAGTTGATAAATCTCATCGGCAGTAAAACCCTGATCAGCAAGAAAGGCAGCAACATATCCGCCTGCATTCATCCCCAGCTTATTATTTGATAACAGGTGAGCATCAAGTTTAAAAGCTAGTGAGAGGTGTTTACCAATAGTAAAACCACATTGTTTACGCAGTTTTTCATAAGGTTTGATCCGCTCATCGACCCTGTTTATTGGTCTGGCAAAACCGACAATATCAGGCTGACCTTTTTTATGCGGGCTGTTTCGAATAATATCTGCTACCGACTGACCGTTGTGGTGATCTGATAAAGCGCGTTGAATAAACTGCATTGCTATCTTATAAGTTTGGCAACCATATGCGCGTGAATCTCCTGCCAGACAACCTGCTACCGTTGCCGCTGCAATCGACGTTTGGCAAGTGCCAGCCAATGCACCGACTTGATTACACCATATTCGGGCATCCGGATAGCTCATACCAATAAAATTGCCTTCGATCCATTGCGCCAGCTTTTGGTCCACCAAACGGCCGGTTGCTGACAAGATCAACATTTGTATGTAAGAAATGTTGCCATGTAATTGGTCCATCACATTATAACCATGGCAAATGATGTCTTCTCCACCGACCCATTTACCTAGCGTTGTGTTAATGATATTTCTTTTTTTATCCCAAAAAGAGGTGTCGCTTACCGTGGATAAAGCGTCTGAAGATTTTTTAGCTAAGGACATAATGATCATCATCCAAAAGAGGCATTGAAGTGAGTGGTTTGTGGGTTTGTTCTAACCCGTGAGCAGCGACGCCGGGCGCACCGAATAACTGGTAAAGGGTACCGCCTTCTCTGGGCGCAAAAGCCAAATCCAATAAAATGGCGGCAAACAGTCCCACAGGTAACCAATTAACATTAGGGTGATCAATTTGCTTAATTAGCTGTTGCATCCAGTTAAACGCCTGACCTGATGGTAGTTTGGCAAAAACGTGGGCTAATTGAGCGCTAATGAGATCGTGACTACCAAAGCTGGAACCTAGACCCGGGTAGGGATGCCAATCTTGGCCATCTGCTGGCGCTGTTTTCATTGGCTGCTGGTGGATGAAATCTGCCACGTTTTGGTGCTGATGAGATTTAATAAAACCCATCGTTTGCTCAACATCCATAGCGCCATTTTGTTGACCGCCAAGGACCATCAAACCCACAGGCAAGATATGCGGTGTATTAGTTTTGCTGATCCCTGCTGTCATCGCCGCTCTGGTTGCCGGGTGTCGGGGACCTGGGTTAATAAATGCGACCATCAGTAGTTCAAATAAGCGATTTTGCGATGGGCTCGGTAACTCTCCCTTAAACAATAAAAACAGCACCTCGGTAAAGCTTTTTTGTTGGCACAGCGTCAACATGTTGTAACCATGTAAACGACGCTCTTGGGCGACATAAGGGTTATTGTCGGAGGGTTTTTCATACCAGATATTGGTGGATGGTTTTTGGGCATGGCCGAAGTTTTTTTCTTTCATTAGATAGTCTCCTTAATACTGCTAGTGTTGTGCGGTTAAGTTTTTGGTGCGGCCTAAACCTTTAAGGCGTTCGCCGATAGGTGGTACAACTTCACCATCGATCAATACATCAAGTACAATCGGCCCACCGTTATCTAGCAGTTGTTGTATATTCAAATCTATCAATTGTTGCTGTGTGGTGATCACCAGTCCCTGTGCACCCATTGCCTTGCCGAGTAAAGCAAAATTGACTGGTGCAATGTGATTGGCAATAGGCATTCCACCGCCCATACGCTGACCATGTTTAACCATGCCCAAAGATGAGTCGTTTAAAACCACGTAAATCACTGATAATTGATGTTCAACCGCGACGCTTAATTCTTGGCCAGCCATCAAATAAGCGCCGTCACCAGTAATACACACTGCTGGAGCTGATTCAGCCATGCAGCCTAGTGCGGTACCAATAACTGCGCCTACTGACCAAGCCATCGAACCAAACCCCATCGCAATGCGATAATTTTGTGGTTGCTCTTTTAAGTCCAAGTAATGGATTGCCCATGGCCAAGAATTGCCTGCATCAATGACATAACGACTGTCATCAGGCATGATTTTGGGCAACATTTGCATCAATCGGGCAGGGTGGATTTTAGCCGAAGGCGTATCGCCAGTTGCTATCTCGCTAATAGTGAAATTCGATATTTGTGAACCAATTAAATACAAGGGCGTGGCTAAAGTATTAGGAGTCCGTTGTTGTGACAGCTTCAATAAATACGCAACGATGGTTTCGATATCACCGTAGATTTGCATATGCGCCATGGTGCTCATCTTAAAATCATCTAGGTCTGAATCAATATGAATAAGTTTGTAGTTCATCAGAATGTCTGACCAGTTATTGGTATCTAACTCATTAAAGTTAGCACCAAAAGCAATGATGGTATTTGCCCATTTCAGCGCATTGGTGGCGGTTGCATGACCAGCGAAACCGAATATGCCGCAATAATTGGCGCTGGTGGTTTTGATCCAACGTTTACCCATCGGACTAGTGGTAATTCTGGCCCCAATGGCATCGGCATAGGCGGTGATGAGATCGCCAGCCGCTTTACCCACATCACCAACGTAAAAGCTGATATTTTTATGATGAGTCAATAGTGTGGTGATCCGCATATCCAATTTATCTACTATATCGGTATCTATATTATGTTTTGCCAATTCAATGGTGGGGATCATCAGGGTGTCACTGTCAGGTGACTCAGGGAGGAAGATATTACTGGGAATACTCAAATGCACTGGCCCCATTGGCGGAGCGAATGCGCTGAGCAATGCCGTCATCAGTTTCGGTTGAAACTGCGCCGGGTCAGAAATTAAGGTGCTGTATTTGCAGCATTCATTGAGCATCGCCACGGTGTCAACGCCAGTGCAAGAGGATTCTTGCAAGGCATTACGGCCAAATTTATTGAGATTGGTTTGTGCGGTGATCACCAACAGTGGGATCTTATCTTTATTGGCACTGGCGACACCGGTCAATATGTTGGTGGCACCAGGTCCTGTGGTGGTACAGCAGACGCCTAACTTACCCGTTTCACGGTAATAGGCGTCTGCTGCAAAGGCGGCTGAATTTTCATGACGCATGGTAATGGCTTGTATGCCTCCGGCTAGCGCTGAATGATAAAGCGCATCATAAAGCGGTTCTATTGCCCCGCCGGGAACGCCAAAAACATATTCGACACCCAGTGCTTGCAGTATATCAACCAGATAATCAGCATTATTGCCTGAGCTGGCTAGGGCTGGATTAATACGGGCAGATAAAGAAACCGGTGCAATAGTGGTTTGATTCTTCATGTCTTCCTCTTACGTTTATTAGTCTTTCCTAATGACAACCTATCAAAACACCATAATATAGCCGTTTAACTCAAAAGGTAATTATGTCGCTGCGATAAATAAGTGCCTTAAGATTAAAGGATAAAATAATCTGATCATCAAGTATTTTGCCCAAATATTTATTATATAATGATTTTTCTGCCCAAATAAGTATTATAAATAACTGATAAAAGTATAGAAAATACAAAAAAGAAATTATTATTGTTTTCTACAAATTGGCCTTTTACAATAGTTTAATCTTATATTACCAATATTTAACAAATGTACGTTGGCAGTAAATAAAAATAAAAGAGGTTCAAATGAAATTAAGGTAAACTGACGCTGATTTTTAATTTGCCGTATTAGGAAGCCTTGATGCCAACACCCGATTTCAACCGAAAAATCACCAGTGAACGACCTTACCCTTCGTCAAGCGCGATCCAAAGTGCGGTAGAAAGTGATCGGGGGCGGATCATCAATTCAGCCGCCATTCGTCGCTTACAGCAAAAAACCCAAGTGTTTCCATTAGAGCGTAACGCAGCGGTACGCAGTCGGTTGACTCACTCACTAGAAGTGCAGCAGGTAGGGCGGTTTATCAGTCAAAAAATCGTCCAGCAATTGAGTCAACCTGAGTATCAGGATTATGGATTTGTCGCGCTTGATCGGCCGATTGAGAGCTTAGTGGAAATGGCTTGTCTAATGCATGATATCGGTAACCCACCGTTTGGTCACTTTGGTGAAGCGGCGATCAATGATTGGTTTAAAGCCAATATCAATGACTTGGTTGACAAGGCAGAAAGCTTTGATTTGCATCAGGTTTATAGCGACATTCGCACTGATTTAATCCACTTCGAAGGCAATGCTCAGGCGATCAGATTGATTTCTTCACTGCTCAAATTGAATCTGACTTACACCCAGGCTGCTGCCATTCTTAAATATACTCGCCCGGCATCGCTAGACAAAACGGCGGTGCCGCTGGATAAAAGCTATTTGATGAAAAAACCGGGTTATTATTTATCCGAACAAAAATATGTTGAAGCGTTGCAAAGCAGCCTGCAAATGGCTCCGGGTTGTCGCCATCCGTTGAGTTATATTATGGAAGCGGCGGATGATATTTCGTACTGTTACGCTGATATTGAAGATGCGGTAGAGAAGCATATTTTATCGGTTGAGCAGCTTTATGATTTGTTGATTGAAGCGTTTGAGCAACAGCAGATTTCAGCCGATGAGCAGGTATTTGATGTTGGTTTTGGTGAAACAATACGATGGGAAAGTTTCAGGCAAATTCTCAATAAAGCCAAAGCCAAATTTGATAAAGAGGCTATCGATAAAGCCAATCAGTTTTTTATCAATTTACGCGTCAGTCTGAATCATATTCTCACCACCCATGCGGTTAATCGATTTGTCACCCATTTACCGGCGATTTTTGATGGCCATTTTAATTACGCGTTACTAGAAGATGACAGTCCGGCACATAAATTAACCGAGACTTTCAAGTCTGTTGCACTGGCGCATGTGTTTAGCCACCCTGAGGTAGAGCTACAAGAGCTGCGGGGTTACCGGGTGATCCAAGGGTTACTGGAGTATTACAAACCACTGCTGACGTTATCAGCGGCTGAGTTCAGCGGGTTGATGGAAAAAGACCGTCACGGGACGAAACACTTGGCTAGAGAAAGCCGTTTGTTTAACAAATTACCGGGTAAGCATCGCAAAGCGTATGAAGAGGGATTGAGTGAGCATCAGCAAAAGTCAGCGGCGGAATTGGCCTTGTGGGAGCGGTATTACCGCTCCCGATTGATGCAGGATTTTATTAGCGGAATGACTGACCAGTATGCACTGGACGAGTATCAAAGCTTGATGGTGACAGACTAGTTATTGTCAGCCAGTTTATTCAAATGAACATCCATTTGTGGATAAGGAATGGTAATGCCTTCATCATCGAAGCGTAACTTAACCGCTTCGGTGATCTCGCGTTTGACGATGCCAAAGTTGAGTGTGTCAGTCCACGGACGAACGAGAAAATTAACACTGCTGTCGGCCAGCTCTCCGACAGCGATTAATGGCTCTGGGTCGTCATGAGTCAATGGGTGGTCGTTGACAATCTCAGTTAAAATCGCTTTGACCTTTCTGATGTCATCGTTATAACTGACACCAAACACCATATCGACGCGACGGGTTGGTTTAGCCGAATTATTGATGATATTGCCATTATAAATTTTGCCGTTGGGCACGATGATTTCAACGTTGTCTGGGCTGCGCAAAGTACAGGTAAAGATATGAATGGTTTCGACAATGCCGATGGCACCAGCGGCATGAATAAAATCACCGACTTTAAATGGTTTAAACACCAATAGCATAATGCCTGCGGCAAAGTTTTGTAATGAACTTTGCAACGACAAACCAATCGCCAGACCCGCAGCGGCCAATAATGCCACTAAAGATGAAGTATCGACACCCAGTTGATTTAATGCCGCGACGATCACAAACACTAATAACAAGGTATGCGCAATCGCCTCTAAAAAGTGGGCTAACATTTCATCGACCTTAGCACGAAGCAAAATTCGATGTAACAATGAGATGATCAGGTTGACGAAAAAACGACCAACAAAAAAGATCACAATAGCCATTAATAAATTAATTGACCATGGAATAGCATATGTGTCGATTAACTTGGTTATTTGTTCTAAATCTAAGTCCAGCATTAAAATTCCGCCTTGTTTACAGAGTGTATTTTGAATCGGCGGATTCTACCACAGAATAAATTCCTCACCAGTGTACTACCTAAGCAAAAGGCTTAAGTGATTTTTAAATGAGCACCTTTGTGACTGCTTAAGGGCTTTATCTGCTGATCTTGCTCTCAAAATTGGTTTACTACCGTTACAGGGTCGGCTGGGCTTATCAGGGTTACTGGAGCGCTCTGTTCTTTAAAAGAAAAAACTAACTACCACGGAGACACGGGGATACGGAGAAGATCAAAATGCTTTTGACCTTGTTTTTCTCCGTGCCTCCGTGTCTCCGTGGTGAAATGCTGTTGATTTTAAAGAACGAAGCGCTCCAAAAACCTGAAAAGCCCACCGGCTTTAAAGGCAACTAAGAACACTACCGTTACAGGGTCGGCTGGGCTTATCAGGGTTACTGGAGCGCTCTGTTCTTTAAAAGAAAAAACTAACTACCACGGAGACACGGGGATACGGAGAAGATCAAAATGCTTTTGACTTTGTTTTCTCCGTGCCTCCGTGTCTCCGTGGTGAAATGCTGTTGATTTTAAAGAACGAAGCGCTCCAAAAACCTGAAAAGCCCACCGGCTTTAAAGGCAACTAAGAACACTACCGTTACAGGGTCGGCTGGGCTTATCAGGGTTACTGGAGCGCTCTGTTCTTTAAAAGAAAAAACTAACTACCACGGAGACACGGGGATACGGAGAAGATCAAAATGCTTTTGACTTTGTTTTCTCCGTGCCTCCGTGTCTCCGTGGTGAAATGCTGTTGATTTTAAAGAACGAAGCACTCCAAAAACCTGAAAAGCCCACCGGCTTTAAAGGCAACTAAGAACACTACCGTTACAGGGTCGGCTGGGCTTATCAGGGTTACTGGAGAGCTCTGTTCTTTAAAAGAAAAAACTGACTACCACGGAGACACGGGGATACGGAGAAGATCAAAATGCTTTTGACCTTATTTTTCTCCGTGCCTCCGTGTCTCCGTGGTGAAATGCTGTTGATTTTAAAGAACGAAGCGCTCCAAAAACCTGAAAAGCCCACCGGCTTTAAAGGCAACAGATCATTGTTGCAGGTGTTACGAGATCGATTATTTTGCTGCCTCAGCCACCAACTGTCTGAACCAAACATGGCTGGTATCGTGGTGTAGCAGGGGACTCCAAATCATCTTTAACTCGATATCGGGAATATCAAAAGGTGGCGGCAAGATTTTGAAATTGTTATCATTTTGATGTAACAGTGCCGCTTTGCTTGGCAACGTGGCAATCAATTCATCATCAAGGGCAAACTGCATTGCAACATGATAATTACGGGTAAACACCTTGATATCCCGCTGCTTGCCGAGCTTAGCTAATGCCTCGTCAACCCAACCGAGTTTTTGCACATCTTTAGGGTCCATACCAACCCCGATACCAAATCCGGTTTTTGATACCCAAACATGTTTGGCGGCTAGATAATCTTTTAAATTCAAATCGTTAGCTGTTTTATGATGCTGACTGACGAGGCAAGAAAAAGAATCCCGCCAGATTAACTTCTGGCGAAAAGAATTAGGTAAATCATCAAAGCGGTTGATCGCCATATCGATTTTACCCGCTTCAATATCATGAAACGAGACATCGCTGGGGGTTAAAATATCGATGGTGACATGCGGGGCGGTTTTGCTTAATTCTCTGAGTAAATTGGGCAGTAACACCGAAGCGGCGTAATCGCTGGCCATGATCCGAAATACCCGTTGACTGCTTGTCGGGTCAAATTCTTCATCGTCTTGCAGGGTTTCTTCGAGCTGCCTTAGTATCTGGTCAATGCCCGGGGCGAGGGTGCGGGCACGCTCGGTAGGCTCCATACCGTCTGAGGTTCGCACTAACAGTGGGTCATTAAACAAGGTGCGTAGCCGCTTTAACCCATTACTCATGGCAGGTTGGGTAATATTGAGTTGTTCGGCGGCTCGGGTGACGTTTTTCTCGCGCAATAATACGTCGAGATAAATCAATAAATTCAAATCAACCTTGGCTAAATTCATAACGCTTGCCGTCTTAATCAAAACAAAATGGCGAGTATTATGGCAACTCGAATTGGAAAGGTCACCCTAAAACTTTTTTAATCGATGATTGATGATCAGCGCCAATTTAATTGGGTTGTTGTTTTCAATAACAAAAATTAGAGCAAACACTCAACTATTTATTTTATGAATAGTAACCATCACAACAATATATTTCATCGATGGGCCAACAGTGGCGTAGTCTTTGGGGTGTCAAGCGACTAGCGAATAACGATCAAGGTTAATCGCCAGCCCCATTATTATAATTAATAACACTATAACGCAGTACTGACCACTTTTGGAGAACAGAGTTATGTCAACATATCATCAACAAATCGATGCTTTATCATCAGTGATATTATCAAAACAAGCGACTTGGGGTGCGATCAGCCCTGAGTATGCCGCTAGAATGCGGATCCAGAATCGCTTTAAGACCGGACTCGACATCGCCAAATACACCGCTGCTATAATGCGCAAAGATATGGCCGATTACGACCGTGACAATGCCAATTACACCCAATCATTGGGTTGCTGGCATGGTTTTATCGGGCAACAAAAAATGATTTCGGTGAAGAAACATCACGGTACCACCGACAAACGTTACCTTTACTTGTCAGGTTGGATGATTGCTGCACTACGCTCAGAGTTCGGCCCTTTACCTGACCAATCAATGCATGAAAAAACCTCAGTGCCAGCCTTGATTGAAGAGCTTTATACTTTCTTGCGTCAAGCCGATGCCCGTGAATTAGGCGATTTGTTCAAATCTCTTGACGATGCCAAAGCCAATGGTGGTGATACCACCGCTATCCAAGCCAAAATTGATAACTTCGAAACCCATGTGGTACCAATCATCGCCGATATTGATGCCGGTTTTGGTAACGAAGAAGCGACTTACCTAATGGCGAAGCAGCATGATTGAAGCCGGAGCTTGCTGTATTCAGCTTAGAAAACCAAGTATCTGACGTTAAACAGTGTGGTCACCAAGACGGCAAAGTGACTGTACCGCATGAAGAGTTCTTAGCAAAAATTAACGCTGTCCGTTATGCCTTTCTTAGAATTGGGGATTGATGATGGCGTAATCGTTGCGCGTACCGACTCATTAGGTGCGGGTCTGACACAAAAAATTCCAGTGTCTGCTGAAGCTGGCGATTTAGCGGCACAATACAATGCTCATTCTTAGATAGTACGAAGGTTTCAATTGATGCGGATGTCAATGCCAACGGTGACTGTGGTAATTCCAGCAAAATGGTCGAGCTAGTGAAACCTTCAGCGGCTGCCAAATGGCTTGTTTAAGTTCAAACCTGACACTGGTGAAGAGCGTTGTAGTGTTAGATTGTATTACTAGCTTGCAAAATGGTGCGGACTTGTTATGGATTGAGACTGAAAAACCACATGTTTTCTCAAATTGGCGGCATGGTCAATGAGATCCGTAAAGTGGTTCCAAATGCCAAACTGGTTTACAACAACTCGCCATCATTTAACTGGACATTAAACTTCCGTCAGCAAGTATTTGATACAATGGCAAGCAGAAGGACAAGACTTGTCGCTGTTTACAACCGTGACCAACTGATGAATGCCGAGTGATTACGATGCAACGGAACTTGGCGTTCCATTGGCTGATGAGAAAATTCAGAACCTTCCAAGCAGATGCTGCACGTGAAGCAGGTATTTTCCATCACCTGATCACCTTGCCAACTTACCACACCGCTGCGCTGTCTACTGATAACTTAGCTAAAGAGTTACTTCGGTGACCAGAGGGCATGCTGGCTTACGTCAAATGGGTGCAACGTCAAGAGATCCGTCAAGGTCATCGCTTGTGTTAAACACCAAAACATGGCCGGTTCAGACATGGGTGACGATCACAAAGAGTACTTCTCTGGTGATCAAGCGTTAAAAGCCGGTGGCAAAGACAATACCATGAACCAGTTTTAATAACGTCTAATTAACAATTAACCAATAGCAAGCCACCTTATTCGCGCAGCAGTCGAGTTAAGGTGGCTTTTTTTAGTTTATTTTCTTTTGATGCAATTTACTTACTTATTTCTGCTATACCAAACCAGCCGCTACCTCAGGCCGATCTCTCACAAACCCACCTTAATTTTTCCCACGAAATCAGTAATACACCACCTCGTTGACAGAAAATTAGCGATTCTATAACATGCGCTTCGTTGGTTGCACAGACGGTTTTAGTATCAAGGATGTAGCAACAACATTAATTGGAGCGATGGTAATCAAGGCAGTGTGGTATTAAAGGAATAGGTCGCAGTTATTCTCCCTGATGGGAAAAAATAGACAACACAGGAAATAGTATGAGACACAATCAAAACCCTATATCTAGCATTGAAGCAACTGGTACTAAAGGAAATAGTAAAACGTTTAAGCAAGTGACCGCAGGTGGATTAACCTTATCGGTATTGACATTAGGGCTTTGGTTCGGCGGCGCAGCACAAGCAGTTTCACCAACTGCACTAAAAAGTGTCGATAGCAGTAAAGCAGAAATCAGCCAATCAGCTGGCAAATTAGGCAAGCTTAACACCGAAGTGAGAAATACCCTGCAAACC
Source organism: Alteromonadaceae bacterium (assembly GCA_965277695.1). Taxonomy (GTDB): domain Bacteria; phylum Pseudomonadota; class Gammaproteobacteria; order Enterobacterales; family Alteromonadaceae; genus JABSOG01. The sequence goes on along the minus strand of CBDIDQ010000031.1, from coordinate 91 downwards.
ATGCGTTCACGTACGCACACTTATGATCCACAAAATGTATTCAAAAACAATTCAGTTGACAGTTTTGTTCAGTACGCCACGCTGGATAATC
>CBDIDQ010000030.1:0-47815 GCA_965277695.1 Alteromonadaceae bacterium | reverse complement strand
TCATTTATGTCTCACGGCTGGATTTTTCTACCGTCAACCATATTGCTAAAGGTCTGGTGGGATCCCAAGCCAGCGAGTTGAAACTGACCGAAGACAATTGTCGCGTGGTGTTGTTATTTGGTGGCGGAATTGCTCGGGAGATCATGCGTTCATTGCGGGTTTTGCTGATTAACCACTCACTCGGTGCTAATCCGGAACCTTTTGGTTTGGGCGTATTGTTATTTCAACTCGAATGGCAAGGTTGGATGTTGGAGCTGGGCGAGTTGCCAGTTAGTGGCAAGCTGGCGAATCGACTGCATGACCACGCCAGCAGTGCTTATAAGATCATCAGTATGCATAACTTGGTATTGAGCGAAACCCATTTGCTTGAAGTGCAGCGTCACATTGATGCATCGATTGAACTGCTCGACCGGGATAATAACCGGGCTGAGCGAGTGTGGTCTGAGTTGCCGCAAGCACCCGCAGAACAACGGTTTGTTAGCGCCCAACTCGCAGCGTTGCAAACTTTAATTCGGCTGAATATTATGACCAAATTAAGCCGTTATTTGTTTGATCATAAAACCCTTAGCGGTATCGATGAAGATTTAATTTTGGAATGTTTCAGGGTGTTGCCGCAACAGCCTTCGTTGAGTGAATATTTGTTGCAGCAGGTGCGGCTTGATGAGATGAGTGTGTAGGAGGATTTGTAGGAGGATTTCGCCGGGTTTCAGGTTATCATCAATAAAAGTGTTTTAACCTTGATAAATTGAGAATTCCAATGAAAAAACAACTCACTATTGGCTTGATTTTAGCCTCGACTGTATCGACTATCGTAGCGGCACATAACCATGATGAGGCGGCGGGCGACGTCAAGATCGCCAAAAAGCATCATCAAGTTCATGCCCAAGCAGCAACTTTGGCTATCTCTGCTGAACTTCGAGCGGCATTGAATATGGAGATGCAGCAAATCAAAGGCGGCATGGAATCCCTAGTCGGGGCCACCGTGGCGGGCAACTGGGGCAAAATTGCCGCCGTCGGCCAGCAAATCAAACACAGTTATATCCTCAAGCAAAAACTCACCGCCAAGCAACGCCATGAACTGCATGACAAGCTACCAGAAGAATTCAAAAGACTCGATAAGCAATTACACCAATATGCCGGTATGTTAGCCCATGTCGCACAAGAGCGGGATATCGGCTTGGTGAACTATTACATCTACAAAATGAATGAAACCTGCACCAGCTGCCATGCTCGTTTTGTTAAAGACAAGTTTGGTGGTTTTAACCTGCCGAATAAGCATCATGAAAAACACTAGGGGACAATTAACAAGTAACAGGCAGGTGGCGATTCTACGCTGGATCGTCTTATAATGGCGGCCCACTCGTTAAATTAAAGAGCCGTTATTGTGTTAAGTTATCGCCACGCCTTTCATGCTGGAAATTTTGCTGATGTATTAAAACATTCGGTGATGTCGCTGGTGCTTGATTATATGCTAAGAAAAGACAAGGGATTCAGCTACATAGACACTCATGCGGGGGCGGGAATGTATCGCCTAACCGATGCCAGCGCACAAAAAACCGCTGAATATCTCGATGGCATTGCCAAGTTGTGGCAACGTAAAGACCTTCCGCCAGAGCTGGCGGAATATATCGAAATCATTCATGAGCTTAACGATGAGGGCAAACTCAACGTTTATCCCGGCTCTCCGGCTATTGCACAACAATTTATGCGCCGTCAAGATGCTGGTTTTTTATATGATTTACACCCTGCTGACCACGCACTATTAGACGATTTGTTTATCAACAAACGTAAAATGCAAGTGCATAAGAATAATGGTTTTACTGCGCTTAAAGGTTTGTTACCGCCAGCCACGCGCCGAAGCGTGGTATTAATTGACCCGCCTTATGAAATGAAAACCGACTATCACGATGCGGTGCAAGCCATCATAAAAGGCTATAAACAGTTCAGCGGCGGCACCTATATATTGTGGTATCCGGTGGTACAGCGTCATTACGTCGAGCAAATGCAACAGCAATTTAGCCGCAGTGAGGTCCGCAATGTATTGCAAATAGAACTGCAAATAGCACCCGACAGCGAAGAATTTGGTATGACAGGCACTGGGCTATTTATTGTCAATCCACCGTGGACTTTGCACCAACAAGTCGAAAACATTTTGCCGTATTTTGTGCAGCATATGGGCAGTGATGGCAGTCGTTATTTTGTTAAGCAGCTGGTGGCAGAGTGAGGTAATTTATTTGGGCTGTGGTAGAACCTCCCGCATCCTTGCAGTCGAATCATCCGATGAATAGTTAGCTTGAAAATAACAATCGGCTATTCGCCGAGGTGTTTTTCACCAAATGAGGCTTTGGCCTTTTCATGGCTATATTCGGCAAAGGTGGTGGGCGCATATTTGGCTGGGGTATCCTGACAAAATTTAGGAATGGTTTCAATTACAGCGTCTTCGTTAACCACTTTGAAAAATACCATGGCTTGGCGGTCTTGATCAGATAAAGTCACCCGGTGCATATTGGATATCCACTCATCGTTAGTCCAACGCATCATTAAGTCGCCAATATTGACGACAAAGTGATCTAACTCCTCGGTTTCAACGGTGATCCATTCACCATCAACCAGTTTTACTTCGAGACCGCCAGCGGTATTGGTCACAATGGCCATTAATACCGTATCGGTATGGGCGGCGAGGCCAGGCGGTGTTTCTCCTTCTATATCTTCTTCGTTATAAGCGGGATAATACAGGTTGCGTAAGAAATCGTAGCTGTTATCCATTTTATCGGCAAAAAAGTCTTCGGGTAAACCGACGGCAACAGCAAATAGTTCAGTCAATAGCAGACCTAATTGTTGGCAGCCTAAATAATAACGTTTCATATTGGTACGTAATTCTTCGCCAAGCTCGCCGGCAGGAAAGGGTAACTCTCGATCATCGTCCAAAATCCACATCCCCATGCTGAATTTTTCGACATAATCACTGGGCCTGTTTTTATGACCCATGACCGCATAGGCGTTTTCTTCTTGCAAGCCACTGTAACCGTTAAGTTGTGGCAGGCAAAGACGCTCTTCAGTACGACATTGGTTTTTTTCTGCCAATGGCAATTTTAGAAATTTATCGAAGCTAGCATAAGCATCTGCAATCATGGTTTTATCCAACCCGTGGCCTTTGACGGTGAAAAAACCCGTCTCGATGCAAGCTTGATTGATTTGTGCTGCCACTCTTTTTTTACCTTCCTGACCACCCGTACGTGCGTCGCTGATGTCGATTAAGGGTATTTTACTCATCATTATGCCTTCCATATTGTTACGTTGAAAATTGAAGAGAAGTTGATGTTTGGCAGCCGCGCCAAAATCAGTGGAGGCAATAGTGTAGTGGCTGGTTGTTTTTTATACTCGGGGAAAATGGCTTTGTCGGTTGATAACCCGTTTTACATGACCCGTTTAACCGCCGCAGTCCAGCCCGCACATTTTTGTTGTCGGCTGGCGTGGTCCATCATCGGGTTAAAGCATTTATCGACAGCAGTGACACCTTGGGGTAAATCATCGGCTTGCCAGAAACCTGAGCCGATCCCCGCTAATAACGCCGCACCGAGTGCCGTTGAGTCGACATTTTGTGGTCGAATCAGTTCAATATTGAGGATATCTGCTTGAAACTGCATCAGAAAATCATTGGCACATGCGCCACCATCCACTTTTAATGCACTGAGTGATACCCCGGATTCTTGCATCATTAGTTGCAGTACATCATTGACCTGATACACGATGCCTTCGAGTGTTGCTCTGATGATGTGTTTTTTGCCTGCGCCTCGGGTCAGGCCCAAAATAGCAGCTCGGGCTTGCATATTCCAATGGGGGGCGCCAAGCCCGGTAAAGGCCGGGACCACATAAACCCCAGCGGTATCCGGGATTGATCGGGCGATGGCTTCGGTTTCGCTGGCTTTGGTTATCAGCTCCATTTCATCACGTAACCATTGCACCGCAGCACCCGCCATAAACACCGAACCTTCGAGGGCATAAGCAGGTTGACCGGACGGGTCGCAGGCAAGGGTGGTCAGCAAACCGTTTTTCGATGCCACGGCAGTTTCGCCAGTATGCATCAACATAAAACAACCGGTGCCATAAGTGTTTTTGACGCTGCCGGGGGCGGTGCAGCCCTGGCCAAATAAGGCCGCTTGTTGGTCGCCCGCGACACCATTGATGGTAATGCTAACATCTCCTAGCAAGCCGCTTTTGGTGCTACCAAAGTCGGATGCTGAGGTTTGAATGCTTGGCAAGATGGCGGGAGGAATGTCAAAAAATGTCAGTAATTCGTCGTCCCAGCTTTGATCATGGATGTTGTACAGCATGGTGCGTGAGGCATTAGTGTGGTCGGTGACGTGGCTTTTGCCGCCGGTCAGTTGCCAAATCAGCCAGCTGTCGATAGTGCCAAAGGCGAGGTTGCCCGCTTGTGCTTGTTGTTTGATGTCTGGATGCTGGTCGAACAGCCATTTGATTTTACTGGCAGAGAAATAAGCGTCGACCACCAAGCCGGTTTTTTGTTGGATCCACTGGGCTTTGCCATCCGCTTTGATTTGCTCGCAAATGTCACTAGAGCGACGGCATTGCCAAACAATCGCGTTGTGCACCGGAATACCAGTGTGTTTATCCCACAATACGGTGGTTTCTCGCTGATTGGTGATGCCGATGGATTTGATTTGACTGGCGTCGATTTTAGCCTCGTCAATGGCTTGATGGATGGTGTTTAGGGTAACTTGCCAAATTTCCATGGCATCATGTTCAACCCAGGAGGCTTGCGGATAGATTTGGCCAAATTCGCAATAAGCCCGGCTGACTATTTGCCCGGCGGAGTCAAAGATGATTGCAGTACTGCCTGTGGTGCCTTGGTCGATGGCTAATATCATGGTGGTTTCCTAAGGATTTGCTTGGCTGGTGACAAATTAAGGTTACATTATTTTTCAACATTTACGAGGTTGAAATCTGGTCTACGGTAGAATTTATTGTCGTTTTTAATCGCTTTCTTGGCTGTATTGTGACGGCGCACAACCATATTGGGCAGAAAAACAGCGGGTAAAGTAGGAATGGGTTGAAAAGCCCACTTCTAATGCCACCTGGCTGCTGCTCATGCCTTGATTAAGTAGTGTACAGGCTTTTTCGAGGCGGTATCGGCGTAAATATTCGGTTGGATTAAGTCCCAAACTGCCTTTGAGCTTTCTGAATAATTGCCGCTCACTCATGGCGACTTGTTTGGCGATTTGCGGGATGGTGATTTCTTGACGGCTATAGATAGTGAGCATCACTTGATTGAGTTTATTAAGGAATTCAGCTTGTGCCTCAAGTTTACCTTGCTCATGGGGTTTTGGCGCTGTGGTCGAAAATAACCGCTGACTAAAGCGTTGACGCAAAATATCTCGAATGGCTAGCAGGTTAGCGATGCGAACTGATAGTTCCTGTGGATCGAAGGGTTTGGTCAGGTATTCATCGGCTTTGTCTTGCCAGCCTTGCAGTCGGCTTTGTCGATCATCTTTGGCCGTTAGCAATATCAGCGGAATATGGCTGGTGCGGTGGTCAGATTTTATCGCCCGGGTGAGTTGATAACCATCCATTTGCGGCATCATCACATCACTGATAATGATATCCGGAATGTCACTAATTGCCCGTTGCAGACCTGCTTTGCCGTCAGCTTCAAGTAGGCAGTGGTAGTGCTCGGACAGGGTTTCGCGGATGTACTGACGCATATCAGGGTTGTCTTCGACAACTAATACTTTGGTCTTGTTGCTTTCGTCGCTTTCAATGGTATCAATGGCCGGAGCTGTCAACTGTTGGCTAAAACCTTCACGTTCAATATCAATCAACTCTTGGTTGATAGTGGTTAGAGCGGTGTTATTTACAGCTACCGTGGCCGGTAATATTACGGTAATTGTGGTGCCTATTCGTTCTTCACTGAGCAGTGAAATTTGCCCCTGATGGGCCTCAACCAATGCTTTTACCAGCGCTAAACCTATACCTGCGCCAGTAACGTGTTCACTTTGTTGATCTAATACCCGATGAAAACGTTCAAACACCCATTGCTGTTTTTCTGGGGTGATGCCGATGCCTGAATCCGTCACCTCAATGCTGACTTTTTGGCTGTCAGTCAGGGTTGCCTTAACTTGGATATTGCCACCGTCAGGGGTGTATTTGAGCGCATTGGAGATTAGATTAAGCAAGATTTTTTCTAGTGCATCCGGCGTCATGGTCAAATATATCGCGTCGCTGCAATTGATTGCCAAACTGATATTTTGCTGCTCAATCAGGTCTTGAAATGACTGGTTGATTAAGGTTAATAATGGTCGTAACGCTTGAGTGGCCTTTTCGCCACTTTGCTGCACCTTGAATTTTTCCATATGCAGCAATTGATCAACCATTCTGAGCAAGCGGTTGCCGTTACGTTTAACCACAGTCAGTTTGTGTCTCAATCCATCACTGATATCACCTGCCAATATTTGCGTTAGTGGGCCTAGTACTAAGGTTAAAGGGGTTCTGAATTCATGAGAGACGTTGGCAAATTCATCGTGTTTTTGTGCTAACAATTGTTCGACCCGTTGTTTTTCTTGGCCCAGCTCAAGGGTTCGTTGTTGCACCGATTGCTGTAATTGCTCGGCTCTTTTGGTTAGGGTTGCGGTGCGATGTTTCAAATAGGCAAAAATGCCAGCCAAACATAACAGCAAATAAACGATATAGGCCCAAGGTGTTGCCCATGGTGCGGCGAGCACTTTGACGGCAACAGACAGCCCTTGCTCATTCCATACTCCGTCTTTACCCGCTGCTTTGACTTCAAAAGTATAATCACCCGGGGCAAGGTTGGTATAGGTGGCACGTCGGTTAGCGGCATCAGTATGATTCCAGTTTTGATCAAAACCTGTCATGCGGTAGGCGTATTGGTTGCGCTGGGGATCGGCAAAATCCAGCGCAGCAAAATCAAAACCAAAGACATAATCTCGATGGCTGAGCTTGAGGGTTTTAGTCTGCGAAACAGGTTGGCTGAGGGTAAAACCCTGATAACTGCCCGCCAATTCGAGCGGCTGATTGAAGTGGGAAAGTCCGGTTAATGCCACTTTAGGCGGTTTGCTATTGATATTGATTTGCTCGGGATAAAAGCGATTAAAGCCTTTTCTGCCACCAAAAAACAGCCGACCATCCGCTGCACGTAAAGCACTGCGGTAGTAAAATAGTTCACTTTGTAAGCCATCAGAGCGATTGAAAAGGTGTGCTTTGTCGGTGAGTTTATTTGTACGTAACAGGCCGTTGGAAGTACTGAGCCATAACTGGTGGTGATTGTCAGGTAAAATCGCATAAATTTCTGCGGTTTTGGCCAAATCCGCCATGCCGGTAAACTTTTCATAGTGATTGCTAACAGTGTCATATTTGAATAAACCAGCATCAGTGCTGCCGATCCACAAGGTTGAATCGGTATCGGCATAAAGTGCTAATGCGGGTTGGTCGAAACGGGGTTTGCCATTGAGTCGGGGATATTTGATCAAGTGGTTATCTCCTTCACTATGCAAATAGGCCAGTCCATCCTTGGTGCCTAGCCACAATACCCCTTTTTTATCCATTGGCTCAAGTTGTCCACTGGGCTCCGTACAATCGAATCTGACCGCCGAATGGTTTCTTGAATACAGCGGCAGACCAACATCAGCCAGAGTATTACATTGTGATGGCAGTACTGTGTCTGAATACGATGTCACCCGGGTCATTGAGCCGCCGACATTTCCGGGTTGGTAATATGGGGGGTAGACGATAATTTGTTGTCGTTTTGTTTCTATAAAGCAAGGGGCTTACATTCATCTGTGTTACAGCAGGCGGGTTATCCATAGCCCCGATCTCAACGCTCCTATGGCATGACGCTATATTCCATAATGCCATTTTCAAAAATTTCAAAATCAATTTGTTCTTCACCAATTAAATGCTCGCCATCATATATTTTAAGTATGATGGGAAAAGATGAAGCATATTCAGCGGTGTTGGGATCGCCTTTAGCACAGTAACCACCTGGCCCCCATAAAAAACCAACGGCATCTAGTTTGGTAAAATAACCAGTCCCCCAAGACGTTGTTAAATTAGGCTTAGGTTTCCAGCTACCAATTTTGCCACAACTCCCACCCCAGCTTGATTCAACCTTTAAGACTTTCTGATCAAGGTTACGGGTAATTAAGAGTTGAAAATTGGTCTGCAAACCATGCCCTGCTGGATTAACCTCAACATCAATGTGATATGCGTCTCGCTCAAGTTGATATTTGTGCGCAACTTCACGATTATACTTTGACCAACTATAATCATGATCGAATTTTGAAGGGAGCCTAACCTCCTGTCTTTTCCATAAATCTCCTTTTAAGCGAATACTGTAAAGCTTCATCTCCTGCGAGCAGCTAAGCAACAAACTAACAATGATCGGTAGCCCTATAAGCTTAATTTTCATTTGTTTGATCTTATATATAAAATTATTAATATTAGCTTAGCCTTTAATAGTAAAAGGGACAATTCATATCCCTTTTATTTTAAGGCTTATTAAAGTGAAGGATTAATCAAACTCACTTGCTGGTAGAGGATAGTCAATTCCGGGAAACCGCAATGAATTGATTGGGATATCAACCGAATCACTCATACCAGGTGCACCATAAGGCCCTATCGGCATTATGGTACCAACCAAGTCAACTAGTCCTTTTGCAAAACTATTTGAATTAAAACAAGAACCTCCCGGTTTAGGCGCAGGACAATAGGGCAATTGGCCATCATATCTGTTTGTCGCATTAGTTAAATTGGCAAATACAGTTTCCGGGGGTAAGTTAGCATTTATAAAACCAATAAGCAGAGTCAGTCCTTTAACTGGGTCATCACTGCTATCATTTAATCTTCCGACCAATTTACCACTCAAAGGAAACCCACTTCGCCATTGCAGGTTTAAATGGTTGCTAATTGAACCATGATAAAACGGATTAAAAAACCACGGGCGTAACACTTTACGTGCTCTAAACTGTACCCGATGGTTGCTGTCATTAATAATATCTTTAATGCTAAACCCATTCAGGTACCGAGCTAACACTGCAAAGCTACAGGTATTGGTCTTAAAATAATCGAAATTATGAACTGAATCAAAAACATCGACTTGATCATCTTTTATCCCATCGCATGAAACCGGACCAACAACTTCTTCAATAATATTCAGTAAGTTATCTAACGTTGAAGTACCCGCTTCAACCTTGTTCATTTCATTGCTCAATACGACAGATTGCGAGGCAAAAATCGAATAATCAAACACCGTTTCAACCACTTCTGCGTAAACGTACATTGTCCACTGCCCAGTAGATGTATTAAAATGACAAGCATAAATAGCACAATTCGAAGGTGTCTGACTTTGATCATATGGATTATCATTTAATCCCACATAAACACGACCGTTATAAGCCATCTGAAAAATCTGGAGATAAGCGGTATTAAAATAACCCACCTCAAAACCATGGGAAATAAAAGAGTAAGCCCCTTGTTCTATCATGGTTTTGAGTAAATAATCCGGGTCTTGCGACAATCCCAAAGTTTCTACCAAAAACTGACGCTTTGAAGCGGTTAGTGGACTAACCGACACTGGTGGCGAAGCAGTGTTGCCATTATATGGTGAAAAAACCACCTGATCATCAGCGCCGGCAATATGGGTGGATACATCAACCAGCATGAGATCATCAGCACCATCGGCATTAAAATCACTTAAATGAACCAAAATAGCGGTTGCCAAAGTCCAGCTTGAATAGGTCGTCACCTGCGAAGACGTTAGCCCGTTAATCAACTGGAAGCTTTTATTAGTTAATTGTCGCAATATATACGGACTGCTGACAATCGGATCAACAAAAATATCAAGCCGTCCATCGCCGTCATAATGACCCAGACGAACGTCATTTTCACCATTGGGATCCTCGCCGCCGCCAGTAGCAACAATGACGGAATGGAGCGAACCGTTCATACAAAACTCTTGCCTGAACTCGCTATCATACTCACATTCTTTTAAGACATACTGATAGGTGCCAGAAGGCTTGCCAGTAAATGACTTTGCTATCGCGCAGCTGGTTTGTATCGTGCGGTTATTTTCTAATAATCTGTAGCTGAGGTTTGATATTCCACACACTTTATTGACAGAGGCAATGGTATAATTGCCTGTGGTTGAAGCCGTTGGCCCCGTCAAACCACCGCTCGCATTCGCAGGAGCGATTAAGACCAAAAAAGCAGTGAGTAATAGGTATAGTGAAAAGTTAAGTGATTTCATTTTCTTACCCCGCTTTCCATACCACTGAGCAGCGCCGCAGGTTTTTTCAATAATCGTTCGGTCGTAAATCCAGCGCCAAGCCCTTGTTTACGCCATCGTTGCCAGCTTAAGTGATCAATAGATTTAAGCGATTGCTTATCCATTAATTGACCTAGGCTGGTAAAAGCATCATGGCATTGGTGCAATTGGGCTTGTTTGTAAGTATTTTTTCCCTTTTTAGCTGTCTCCTGAAGCGTTAATTGAGCGGCGTCCATACATGTACGATAACGGCTTATTTCTCCCATAATGTCGTGTAAACTAACCCCATTAACTGGGTTGAGGTCGGTTTGATTTGCATAGGTAACAGGTGATAACGTAAGTAAAAAAAACAGGCTGGTGAGTCGCTTTTTGTTGATAAGATGATCTTTCATTATGTATCCTTTTTTCTTATTTTTAAGCAATAATTGCACTAACCGCACAGAACAGTAACGCCAAGTGCTTCCAATGCTCGGGAGTTTATTTAACCGTGCAAAAAAACAGATGCTTCGTCAGGAAAATTCACATAATTATTTAACTTTCCTTGCATGTGTTTTTTTTAGACACAGATATCTAAGTTAGTCACAAAAATAATATCGGTCAATATTAGGAGTGAAATAAAGTTGATAAATGAAAAACTTCTCAATAGCTGTCATCATCACTTAACTCATTACCCAACCGCAGCCAACAAATACTATTGTGCGGGCGATTATCGCGAGCTGGAGCTCGCTCCTACCTAGGATAATACTCACCCCAACCTCGTAGACGCTAATTTATCGAAGAAGTGTCGCATCACCACTATTTTTGAGTCATTGTGAGTGTTTCTCGCAGATAAATCCGCTGACTACAGGAGCCATTAAGATGGATAAAAATGAAATCAAACGTTTTGTAGAGCAATGGTACCCCAATGAGGATGACCCAATATTGGACGGTCAGTTACAAACGTTACAAGATTTGTTAGTTGATGTTGATTTGACTCCGCAGGCTTTAGAAGGATTTTTGGTGGTGTGTTCGCGGTTTGTCGACGAGTTTGGAAATGATCGGATAGGGGAGCTGGCCAATATTTTTCATACTCAGCATATTACCGGGCGTCGGGCATTGCTGCGAAGTTTAATTTATATGAATGATTGGGTTGGTGGGATGCAAGGTTATTTATCGAAGTATCCGGTGAGTATTAAAGATAAACAACCCGCTTATCCGCTATTTAAGATTATTGGTATAGAATCGGTTACCGACCAGCTCTATCGCGTGTTGGATGCAACAAGTACGGTTCACGATAGTACTGAATTGGTAAAGGATCATATTTTGAGGACCGGTCGGTTGCCTCCGGTGCCGATCCAAAAGTGGCCAGTATGTCGATCAAAGCCGATATTCCATTGGTGTACTTATGAGCGATGGGATGATCCCCAAACGACCCGCGAAGCGTTACAAATTTTACCGCAGTGGAGTGATTGTCAGCTAAGAGCGACAATACCAACTAACAAAGTGAAAGAGTCTGCTTTTATCGCCTTTAATGGTGATTCACACGATAAGTGGTGTTTTCACCAATATTTTTATGAACCATTGGCTCAGGATCATCCGCCGATGGTTGGTGGTGGTCCGCAAATAGCCCTAGAAGGGTCACCTGTTGTTGAGTGTTTGGAGCAATGGAATACACGGCTTTGTCGCTGGGAGCTGGTTTAATCGTGATGTAATTATATTTGACAGTACAACAGTTGTTTTGACTGGCTCATCGGCGTTGAATGTTGTTAAAATGACACTTTCAATCAATTAATAACCTCAGGAGTACGACCGTGAGCCGCAAATTAATTAGCTTTGACTGGGCGATAAAAAAACTGCTTCGCAGTAGGGCTAACTTCGGTATTCTCGAAGGTTTTTTGAGTGAGTTATTGTTCACTGATATCACCATTGTTGAGATCCTCGAAAGCGAGAGCGACAGAAGTAGCGAGAATAACAAACAAAATCGAGTTGACATTAAAGTTAAAGACAGCGATGGCCAGTTGATTTTAATTGAAGTGCAATATTCTAGAGAGCAGGATTTTCTATTTAGAATTTTATTTGGTACCGCCAAATGCGTCGGTGAGGAGCTGGATGCTGGATTGAACTATTCCGAAGTCGCCAAAGTCATTTCTGTCAGTGTGTTATATTTTGATTTTTGTCAGGGCGACGATTACATCTATCACGGCACCACCCGTTTTATCGGCATTCATAACCACTCAGTGTTGGCACTTAACGAAACCCAGAAAAAATTATTCAACAAAGAAAAAGTCTCTGATATCTTTCCAGAGCATTATATTATCAATATCAAAAACTTTGATGATATCGCCACCGATACCCTTGATGAGTGGATTTACTTTTTGAAAAATGAAGAAATCAAAGAGAACTTTCACGCCAAAGGTCTGCTTGAAGCCAAAGAAAAGCTCGATATACTCAAACTCAGTCCCAGCGAAAAAGCCGCCTATGAGCTTCATATCAGTAAACTTCGCCGTGAAGCCAGTCTTTATGAATCCAGTTATGTGTCAGGTAAATTGGAAGGTAGAGAAGAAGGTAGAGAAGAGGGTAGGGAAGAGGGTAGGGAAGCAGCTAAAGAAGAAGTCGCAACTAATCTACTTTCATTGGGTTTGCTCAGTGATGAACAAATTGCTCTCAGTGCGGGGTTGACTGTTGAGCGAATAGGCTTGTTGAGAAGCCGTAAGGCAGATTAGATTGCCTGCATTAACAGCATCATTCACCAGCTCATATTTAAACCTATTTAATTAGAAAATCCTCACTTTAGCTCATATTTGGTATATTTTTGTTTATTTAAGCAATAAAAATGAGCTATTATCCCGTTATTGTTATAACTGGAGTTCAGATATGAGCCAATTGAATGTGTTTGAATTACGCCAACAGGTTGAGCAAAGTCATGCGTCGATGGTGGCATTGGTTGATGGGATTGAACGCAAACAGCGAGAGCCTGTTGATAAAACAGCGTTGCTTGATACTGAAGCCTTGATTGATTTGATGACGCAACAGCGGCGGCAGTTGAAAGTCACACTAGAAGACCTCGCTGTGCAAACCGATATTTCAGTGTCGACGTTAAAACGCATGTTTGCCGATCCAAGCAGTGCCCGCTTTGCCAATGTGATTGCGGTATTGAATGAACTAGAAGTCGACACATGGGCTAGGAGTCGACATGATCGTCGGCGGTAGTGGATTATCAATCTCTAGCACCCCTCGATAGTACCTAAATAGAGCCCAAATAGTACCCGCATAGTACCCGAACAGTACCCTCATATCAGCTTAAGTGCCTTGCTTTGTCTAGTTGTTAAATAATTGTATTGTATGTTATTGGTGTTTTTTTAGCCGTTGCCGAATTATAAACCATTTGGCACCTTTTCTGCCCAAAAGACGATTAAACCCCACTCAAATGCTACGTTTAATTAACAAACAATCCGTGTTTATCCAGTTTATACGGTAAAAACACCACCAAATTGCAGGAACGTTAGATCGTGAATATTTATTTTCTGTGGGTTTTTATTGCATGAATACTGGTTTTTTGACTAAGTTAATCATGGTTATATCATTGATTTATAACGATTAAATATATTTTTACCGAACGTTTTATCACATGAATAAAGAGGAATTTTACCTTAACAGCGCTAAAAATTAACAATTAATTTAAATTAAATGGTGCATTTGTTGTTTTTTTGTTATAGATTCTATCACCACAAAGTCATGAGGCAGCGACGCTCCGGGTTTTTACCTAAACTGGCAGTCGGTTTCATGGTCTTTGAAAATAATTAATAACAACTTTGTAAAGCTCAAATAATAGGGCTAATTTTCTAAAATCTAACTAATAGAGGCTAAAATGAAAATCCAGAACATCTCTAAAATCTGTGCAGCAGTAGCATGTGCTTTAACTATGTCAGCCAATGCAGCTAACATCATCGACGCGTCAGAAATGACTCGCGGATATAGCTCTGACAACATCAACCAAGTGTTGGGTTTGACTGGCAACACGCAAATGAAAGCCGTTAAGTCCATCAATGCCGGCAACGGGGTGACTAAAGTTCGCTTCCAACAAGAGTTCAACGGTGTGCCAGTATTTGGTCATAGCGTGGCAGCGACTCAAACTTCAATGGGCCTTTTAACCGACGTATCCGGTAAAATCCTTGACCTGAGCAGCAAAAACTTCTCAACCAAAGCACGTATCTCTACAGGCAAAGCACTGACTAGCGCATTGAACAACGATAAAGCGTTGGGCAAAAATGCATCTAAATCAGCTAAAGCTAACGTTTATAACAAAGAAAGCAAATTGTTCATCTACATGGTAGGTGACGAGCCACGTTTGGTTAATCGCGTATCTTATGTTGTTCCTGCTGTAGACGGTGGCACACCATCACGTCCAGTATTCTTCCTTGATGCCCAAACTGGCGAAACTGTATATGCTTATGAAAATATGCAACATGCAGCAGCTACAGGTCCTGGCGGAAACACTAAAACGGGTCAGTACAACTATGGTACTCAGTTTGGTGCATTAGATGTTGCTTTCTCTAACGGTAACTCAACCATGAACAATGCTAACGTTAAGACTGTTAACCTTAACCACAGCACTTCAGGTTCTTCTGCTTACTCTTTCTCTGGTACTAACAACACTCATAAAGCTATCAACGGTGCTTACGCTCCATTGAATGACGCACACTTCTTCGGTGGCGTTATCTTTAACATGTATAACGATTGGTATAACACTGCACCGTTGACTTTCCAGTTGACTATGCGTGTTCACTACTCAAACAACTATGAAAATGCCTTCTGGGATGGTTCAGCAATGACTTTCGGTGATGGTCAAAGCACTTTCCACCCATTGGTTTCTCTTGACGTATCTGCCCATGAAGTCAGCCATGGTTTCACTGAGCAAAACTCTGCTTTGGTTTATAGCCAAATGTCTGGTGGTATGAACGAAGCTTTCTCTGATATGGCTGGTGAAGCTGCTGAGTACTTCATGAATGGTACTAACGACTGGATGGTTGGTGAGCAAATCTTTAAAGGCACTGGTGCTTTACGTTACATGGACGATCCGACTCGTGATGGTCGTTCAATCGGTCATGCAAGCAACTACAACAGCTCAATGGACGTTCATTTAAGTTCAGGTGTTTTCAACAGAGCTTTCTACTTGTTAGCTAACTCTGCTGGCTGGAATACTCGTACAGCGTTTGAAGTTATGGTTTTAGCTAACCAAACTTACTGGACTGCTAACAGCACATTTGATGCTGGTGCAGCTGGCGTTTGTAAAGCGGCTGCTGATAAAGGCTACAATGTAGCTGATGTTAACACTGCATTTACTACTGTTGGTGTTAACGGCGGCGCAGATTGTGGCGACGGCGGACCAGTTGATCCACCAACTGACGGCGTATTAGTTAAAGGTGTTGCCCAGTCTATTTCTGGTGCTTCTGGTAGCGAAACTCGTTTCACTTACACTACACCTGCTGAGGTAGCTGCTGCTTCTTTCAACATGAGCGGTGGTTCAGGTGATGCTGACATGTATGTTAAGTTCGGTTCAGCGCCTACTACTTCAAGCTATGACTGTCGTCCGTACAAAAACGGCAACGCTGAAGCTTGTGATTTCGCTAGTGCATCAGCTGGTACTTACCATGTAATGGTTCGTGGTTATAGCGCATATAGCGGTGCTTCTTTAGTTGCTGACCACACTACTGGTGGTACTTCATCTGGTGGCAGTGGTTCAGTAAACGTTTCTGTTGCTACTGGTGAGTTCAAACAGTACACATTAGACCTGCAAAATGGTTCATCTAACCTAAGCGTGTCTATCTCTGGTGGTACTGGTGATGCTGACTTGTACACTCGTGATGCAGCTGCACCGACGACTTCAAGCTATGATTGTCGTCCATATGCAGCAGGTAACACTGAAACTTGTACAGCTGCTAGCCCAGCCGCTGGTACATACCACATCGGTGTTCGCGGTTACTCAGCAGCATCTGGTGTTACTTTGAGCTACTCTTGGGAGTAATTCCTACGCTTAGCATAAGCTAAACATTAGCGCCTAGCGCAAACTGTTTAACTAAAAAAGCCGACTCCCTGTGAGTCGGCTTTTTTGTTTTTTGGCTCCGACCATATAGAGCAAATTAAGGTTACAGTTATCCTCAACATTCACGAGGTTGAAACCTCGTCTACGGCAGAACGGGTAGGCCGTAGACGCGAATTCACCGAAGTGTCGGACCATCGCGTTTTTTTGATTATCAATTGTTACCCTGTTTGATTGGTGCCTGTTTTTTTAACTATTCAACTTGTGGATAAAATGTCTTAAGGGTTTGACGGGCTTTTAAGTCACTGGAGCGCTCCAGATACCTGAACAGCCCAGCAGCCAGCATAACGGTAGTGCTAAAAGAAAAAGATTTTAAATTGATCGTTATACTGAATAATTGTTAATTTGGCGAAGCCTTAACCTTCAAACCGACTCATTTCAGTCAGGGTAAAATTCTCCACGGCAGTTTCAGCCAAAGCTAAAAACACTTTTAAATGCGGCGCTTGATTATGAGCTTCCCAATGAGCACGGGTTTGCCAGGTTTCGACGAAGATGAACACCGCCGGGTCTTTGTCATCAAAATACAGTTCATAACTGACACAACCGGCTTCGGCGCGGGTTGGGGCTAAAATATCAGTTAATGAGTTTTTGACGGCTTCAGCCTGATCGGCTTTGGCTTGAATACGCACTAATAAGGTTAATGAATCGCTCATGTTAATTCCTCTGTTTTTTTATCATTGTTTATTGGTGAGTTCACCAAGTGAAAGCATTAAAACATGAGCTAATAACGATGGCAACGCGCAGTACGGACAATCCGATACAAAATAGTCGTGTACTAATCGGGTGGGCTATTTTACAGTGATTGCATCGTTTTATTTAAACACAAGTGATCATTATGAAATCATTGCCATTGAGCAAGCTCACTATTGCTATTGGGCTGATAGCATCAATCCAGATGCCACTGGCTTGGGCCGAAAAACCTACCACCGCCAATTTGTTTGAGCAAGAGCGGCTTGAGCTACACCGGGCCACTCGGGTTTATTTCCCCTCCAAGGCGATGGCGAATAAAGCCAGTATTACTTTTCATAATCAGTTGTTGGCGAGCTTCAAGGATGACGGATATTTGATTATCGCGCTGTCTGATGAAGATAAAATCAAACTCAAATCATTGGGTTTTACTTTGGCTCCAGCGACTCTGTGGATCGCCAATCGCAATAAAACCATTGATCGCCAAGCCGCCGAACAAAAAAAGTCCAGCCAGCAGATGCTGGCCGCTGAAACTATCCCCGGTTTTCCCTGTTATGCTACGGTCGAGGGCACTTTTGATACTGCGGCAGGATTAGCCGAACAATATCCACAATTAGCGCAATGGCAAGATATTGGTGATAGCTGGGTGAAACAAGACAGTAACAATACCGCCGGTTTTGATATCAAGGTGCTTAAAATCACCAATCAAGCCACTGATATGACGGTTAAACCGATTTTATTTATTCACAGTGCAATGCACGCCCGCGAATACGCCACTGCCGAACTCACGTTACGATTTGCTCAGCTTTTACTTAATGGTTATGGCAATGATGCGGATATCAGCTGGATTTTAGATCAGCACGAGGTGCATATCGTTTTTCATATGAATCCTGATGGTCGCAAAATGGCTGAGACGGGGTTGAGTTGGCGCAAAAACGTCAATGAAAGTCATTGTGGGATCAGCAGTGAAAACCGGGGGGTTGACCTGAATCGCAATTTCAGCAAGTTTTGGAATACCGCTGAAAATGGCTCCAGTAGTTCACAATGTAATGATACCTACCGAGGACCACAACCAGCCTCTGAGCCAGAAACTCAAGCGATTGAGAGTTATATCCGTAGCATATTTGCCGACAATCGCGGGCCGAATGATGAAGATGCCGCCCCAGCGGATACCAGCGGAATGCATATTGATATTCACAGCTTTAGTGAGTTGGTATTGTGGCCATGGGGACATCGCAATAGCGCGGCACCAAATGGGCCTGAGTTGGCCACCTTAGGCCGAAAACTGGCGTA
Source organism: Alteromonadaceae bacterium (assembly GCA_965277695.1). Taxonomy (GTDB): domain Bacteria; phylum Pseudomonadota; class Gammaproteobacteria; order Enterobacterales; family Alteromonadaceae; genus JABSOG01. Next base: position 29,456 of record CBDIDQ010000030.1, on the reverse strand, counting down.
TTTTAATGGTTACGAGCCACAGCAAAGCATTGGTTTGTATCCGACGGACGGTACCAGTGATGATGTCAGTTATGGCGAGCTGGGCGTGGCGGCTTATACCTTTGAGCTGGGGACTCACTTTTTCCAGAATTGTTCGACTTTTGATAGCACCATATTACCCGACAATCTCGATGCTTTGTTGTATGCCGCTAAAGTGGTCAGCGCGCCATATATCACGCCTGCTGGGCCTGATGTGATTTTGTTGCGCTTGAATGATCAAGAAAACTTAACCGTGCCTGCCGGGACTCAGGTGAAAATAAGCACCCGGGTAACTGACCGACGTTATCGTAATAGTAATGGTACTGAACCGACGCAATTGATAGCGGCGGCTGAATATACTGTCGATAAATTGCCTTGGAGTGAGGGCGCACAACCAATCGCTTTGCAAAGCACCGATGGTACCCTTGACAGTGAATCAGAAGATATGGACAGTCAAATTGATACCCAGGGTTGGAGTGAAGGGCGACATACTTTATATCTCAGAGGTAAAGATATAGCGGGTAACTGGGGACCCGTATCGGCGATTTATTTGACCATCAATGAGCTGGTTGAGCCGCCTGCTAATCAGCCACCTGTGGCTAATTTCACTTTTGGCTGTAGTAGCGTGAATTGCCAATTTGACCCGGCTAGCAGTGTTGATCCGGATGGTGATATCAGCTCTTATCAGTGGGAGTTTGGCAGTGAAGAGAGCATTGCAGGCGAGGGTCAACCACAGGCGATAACTCATAGCTTTGACGCACCGGGAGACTATGAAGTTAGATTGACGCTTGGTGATAATGGTGGCGCAACTCATAGCGAAAGCAAAGTAGTGTCGGTATTTAATCAACCTCCAACCGCCAGTTTCAGTGTCACTTGTGCTGATTTGAGTTGTGATTTAGATGCCGCTGCTAGCAGTGATAGCGATGGTGTGATCGTCAGTTATCAATGGACAATTGATCAGCTTGTGCAGAGTCAAACTGACAGTAGTTTGACGGTTGAATTTGGTGAGGGCGGCACTTTTGTTGCCACCTTAACGGTGACAGATAACTGGGCAGGTACACATGCCACCACCAAGATGATCGAAGTGGTCGCAGCAACCACTCCTGCTCCGCCAGCCCCGCCTGCACCAACGCCAACACCAGATCCAGTGCCACCCGTCAGCGATGCCGGTAATGGTGGCGGTGGTAGTTTTGGTTTTATCGGCGGTTTATTGCTGTTGCTGGGTTTGCGGCGTCGACGTTATCACCATGGAGAAAACGGGTGGTGATTGTTACAGAGGCGTTGGGCTTTTCAGGGTTGCTGGAGCGCTTTGTTCTTTAAAAATAAAATCTTACCACCACGGAGACACGGGGATACGGAGAAGATCAAAGTCAAAAAAAGATTGTTTTTTGCTTTTCTCCGTGCCTCCGTGTCTCCGTGGTGAGCGCTCTTGATTGTAAAGAACGAAGCGCTCCAGATACCTGAACAGCCCAGCAGCCCACATAACGGTAGTGCTAAAAGAAAAAGACGTTAAACCAAACCTTAATCATCATTCATCTGGTGAATATGGCGATTAAAGCCAATCGCCAATATCGCTGCGAATAAATGGGCGGCAAGGATGCCGAAGAACAAACCTTCAATACCATGCAGTTGCAGGCCGATGAAGCAGCAGCTGAGCATCAGCACAATTCGATGAGTGAACGACAGGGCACATGCCTTGACAAAGTGGCCGGTGGCATTGAAGCTGCTTTGGCAGATAATGCTGACTCCCGCACCGATATAACCCAATGGCACGATTTTAAGATAGGTTTCGATACTGTATTGAATATGCTGGCCTTCGCTAAACCAAGCAGCGATGGTTGGGGCAAAAAATACTAAACTAAAGGCGATCAGTAACTGACTGGCTGCCACTAATAATTTAGCCTGAAACAACACCGCTTTAACCCGGTTAGCGTGTCCAGACCACCAGTTAACCCCGACAATTGACGGCAAGGCGGTGGTTAGCACCATGGGGATCAATAATAACAGCGCTTCAAGACGAAAAATAATGCCCAGCACTGCGACGTAAATTTGGCCGTAAGAAACCACTAAAACGGTGAGCAAGGTAATGCTGATAGGGGTAAATAGCTGTTGTAGAGTCGCTGATAATCCAACCATCGAGAGGGTTTGAATTGCTCTTATTGGGGCCGGTTTAGCTAGTGTTCGCCAGTCGATTTTGAGTTTATTAAACAGCATGACTAATGACAACAGGGCAAAAAAGCTATCCGCGATTAAATGTACCAGCCCTGCCGCTTCCAATGGTGATACTTGTCCGCCGGGCACGATGAAATGGAATAAATACAGCGCGAGAGTGATTTTTACTGTCATCCAAGCGGCAAATAAACTGCTGGCATGAGTGATTAACCCCAGTGCTCGCAGTTGGCTGTTGACCTGCCAAATCAGCACCATAAAGACCCAACCGAGATAACGCCATTGCATATAGTTTTCAATTAGCGGCATCAATTTAGGCCGGGGACCGAGATGAAAACTGTCGGGCAACATCGCATAGTCGATGCCCAAAAAGATAAAAATGCTGTGGTTAAACAGATAGGCAATAAGCGCCAAAGTGCCGCTGATTAAGATGCCGACCATAATGCTATCGACAATCATTTGTCCTACTTGTGCTTTATTTTGGCTGATCACCTGAGTGACGGCGGTATTAGTCGTAATAGTGATGGCCACGGCAATTGCCATCATGGCAGTGGTAACTGGTACTGTAAAACCCAGCGCGGTTAACGTTTTGAGATTGATATGGCTGAGTAGTTGGCTTTCAAGTACGTCGTAGGCAAACAGCAAAAATATCGCCAGAACCATTGGGCTGCCCATGCGTAGCAGCACCTGTCGTACGGGTGCATGAACCAACCATTGATAGTCTTGAGTTTTAATGCTCATAGGGCTGGTTTGATAAAACGAAAGACAAAGCGGTCGGTAGGCTGGTGAATAAGGCTGCTGTCAAAAAACGCTTTGTCGCGACTGTCTTGTGGGTTGCGCAAAATATCTGAACTGCTATCGAGGATAAAACCGGCCTGAGTCAACAGTTGTTCGACTAGTTGTTCATCAATCCGGTGAATGCCATGCATATCTTTAGCTTCGGTATCGCCACTGCCGATAATCGCTGAATGATCAACAATGCCCAGCGTACCGCCGGGTTTCAATGCATCGAACAAGTCGCTGATCACTTGCTCGGGATTGGCTTTCATCCAGTAAAAATCGTGAAACCCCAACATCACAAAGATTGCATCTATTTGGTTGGCTGGCAAGTCTAGCTGAACAAGCTCTTTGTCCCAGCGTAAAACGTTGCCCAGACGTTGATCTGCTAGTCGTTGTTCGACAAATTTGTCTGATTGAAATTCGTAATAAAGTTTGTGGTTATGGGCATAAACAACCCCTTGAGGGCCGACCACTCGTGAGAGTAATTCGGTGTAGTAACCGCCACCGGCCATAATATCGACGACTTTCATACCTGGCGAAACGCCTAAAAAGGACAGTACTTGAACCGGTTTTCTTTGTTCATCGCGCTGGCTGTCACTGGCGGGTCTGTCGGGATGATCAATGGCGGTTTGTAGCGTACTGCCGACCAGATGATCTGACGGAGGTTTGGGCGCTTCTGTACAGCCAGTTGCTAATAAAGTGAGTAGTGCAAGCGCAATAAAAAAGACGTTAAAAGAGAGATAGGTATATTTCATGGGCCTCTGGTGCTTTTTGCTATGCTTTTGGGGTGGAATGAGAAAATAATCGATTAAATTGTGCATGATTATAGACTGGGCGTCGAACTTTATCGTTTAAATAGCTGTAACAAGGCGTAAAATTTGTTGGCCGTATATCAAGGTACACCTTTAAATACCGAGTAAATTGAGGGTAAACCTTGGTTTAACCATTTTGGTTGATTTTTACTCAGGGAAAGTTGGCAGGATCCAGCAGCATAAATGGAAGAGTCATGTTGCTAGAGCTAAAGTTAAAGCTAAAGTTAAAGCTAAAGTTAAAGCTAAAGCTAAGGTTAAAGTCTTTATTCAATTGCACCCCAGCGAATTTGTTCTTTGCTCTCATTCATCACCACTTTTTGCACGATGTTTTTATCGTTTAACAAAATCACCAATTCTTTATTTTTGGCATTACTGACCTGTGAGACAAAGTTATAGGGGATAAAGTTTTGTGCTTGCGGTTTGATATGTTGGTAAGCGTATTTGATCACCTCTTGTCCGCCGTCGGTGAAGGTGGTTTCGGTTGGTACACCGAGTAAATCAACCACGGTTTGTTTAGTGGTGACACCTTCGGTGATTTTTTGTTTGATGGTTTGTTGGGTTTCTTTGGCTAATGCGGTATTGCCGACCGATGTGCACCCGGCAAATAGGGTTGAACAAGCCAGTAAAACGGCAGCGGCTGAGGTTAGATTTTTAATGGGTAACTCCTGTAAATGTGCCTTATTTAGCACCTAGTTTGATAAAAGCTGGGGCCATTGTAAGGGTTGAAACTGAATGCTGGCTTAACAACTTCAATATCTAGATTGTTCAAATATCGGCGATTGACCATTTTATTTCAGACGGCTAAAAAAGCTGGTAAAACTCAAACAGACTAGTAGACTGGTCTGTAAATCAAACAACCGTAATATCAGGTAATATTATGTCAACATTTATTGGTTCATACGATGCAAAAACTAAGCTGCCTGAAATTCTCAGGAAGGTGGCCGAAGGGCAATCTTTTACTGTAACAAATCGTGGTAATGCAATCGCTGAAATTAGGCCAACTGAAGCCAGTCAAAGCCATAAAACCCAAACTGCGGTGGATAACTTGCTGAAAACGGCCAAACCACCAGTTTCAGATGAGTTGCTAAATGAACTGAAATCTGAGGGACGTTCTTAATGTCGTTTGTTTTGGATAACTCTGTCACCATGCGATGGCTAATGGCTAGTACCAAAGCGGTCGATCAGCAATATGCCATTGAGATTTTAAAGTCACTGACTGACCAACAACCTATAGTGCCTAACCTGTGGCATCTGGAAGTCGCCAGTGTCTTATTAGCCGCAGAGAAACGTCAGCAAATCACCTCAGGTCAAAGCGAAGACTTTCTTATTCAGTTGGAAAATATTCCCCTACGGGTCGACGACTCAACGGCCTTCCACGCATTCACCCGCACACTCGGTCTCGCTCGCAGCTACAACCTTAGCAGTTATGATGCGTCATATTTGGAGCTGGCAATCAGAACAGGCAACCCGCTGGCGACATTGGATAAAGCCCTTGTTCGCGCCGCAAAAAAAGCCGGGGTTAAGCGGTATTTGCTAGATGATTAATAGTTTTTGTCTAGTTAAATGATATCGGTAATTTAAGCCGCTGTAAACCGCAAAAAGCGGGCATAAATGCCCAACCTAGAATGTCTTCGCTCTAATCTTTTTTATCACCAAAATCGTTGTTATAAACGGTTTAAATCAACGATAATCCAGTGTAAATCAGCGCTGTTACAAAAAATTTTAGCGTACACTTGTAGCATGAAATTACCCCTAAAAACACGCTCATTGTTGCCATCACAAAAATATTTATAACTGATTGTTTTAAAACAATTAAATCCATAAAAACGGTGGCAAAAATGAGGCTCAAAATGGGCTTGAAATGGCCAATGTTGATAAACTGGTCTGATGAGCTAAGCAGCGAAACCGCATTGTACTGACTGGTTAACCTGTGTATATTGGCGCAACTTTTATGCTGCCAAAGCCGCGTGACGATGTGACAAGCATCTGTTGGGTGGGCAAAGAACAGTAGAAAATAACATTGTAATTGAGATGATATTGGTATGCCTGAACAGACGATTTATGTGAACACAAAACTGCCACTTTGGGCACCCTTTTTTCATGCCACTTTTAATATGCAATCTACCTTGCAATCTTTTCAGCCGCTTGACATCTGTTGTGCTGATTAATACTCCTTTTTCAATTTGCCCGGCGTTTAATCTGCCGATGGCAACTTATTCAGAATTTTTAAGCCATTTCGTTTATCGAATCAATGGCGAAAATGCAACAGCGACTTATTTAGTGCTACAGCGACTTAAACAAGAGTACAAAATCAATGGCCAAAACTAAACCAACACCAGTGACCCTCACCTCTGAGCAAACCTCTGCGGCGATGGGTGATGAGCAACAGTTTAATTCACGATTGCAACAATGCCCAATCGCTATCGTCGGTATGGCGTCGGTATTTGCTGACGCGAAAAACCTTGATCAATACTGGGATAATATCTTCGAATCCGTCGACGCAATTATGGACGTGCCAGCGTCACGTTGGGCCATTGACGATTATTACGACGCCGATCCGAAGGCCGCAGATAAAACCTATTGCAAACGCGGCGGCTTTTTACCCGAACTCGATTTTGACCCAATGGAATTTGGTCTGCCGCCGAACATTCTCGAATTAACAGATATTGCACAGTTACTCTCATTGGTTGTTGCCCGCGACGTATTAAACGATGCTGGCATCGGCGATGGCTCTGATTACGACCGCGACAAAGTAGGTATTACCCTAGGTGTTGGCGGCGGTCAAAAACAAATCTCACCGTTGACTTCTCGCTTGCAAGGACCTGTACTTGAAAAGGTACTTAAAGCCTCAGGCATCGACGAAGCTGACCGCTCAATGATCATCGACAAATTCAAAAAAGCTTATATCGGCTGGGAAGAAAACTCTTTCCCGGGCATGTTGGGCAACGTTATCTCTGGCCGTATCGCTAACCGTTTTGATTTTGGTGGCACTAACTGTGTGGTTGACGCGGCATGTGCAGGCTCTTTGGCGGCAATCAAATTGGCGGTATCAGACCTGTTAGAATACCGCTCTGAGGTGATGATCTCCGGTGGTGTTTGCTGCGATAACTCGCCATTCATGTATATGTCATTCTCTAAAACCCCGGCATTTACCACTAACGAAGATATTCGCCCTTTCGATAATGACTCTAAAGGTATGATGATTGGCGAAGGCATCGGCATGATGGCGTTCAAACGTCTTGAAGATGCCGAGCGAGATGGCGACAAAATCTATGCGGTATTAAAAGGTATCGGTACTTCTTCGGATGGTCGCTTTAAATCTATTTATGCGCCGCGCCCAGACGGTCAGGCCAAAGCACTGAAACGTGCCTATGAAGACGCAGGCTTCGACCCATCTACTTGTGGTTTGATTGAAGCTCACGGTACTGGCACCAAAGCCGGTGATGCAGCAGAATTCAGCGGTCTGGTGAAACATTTCAGTAGCAACAACGATGAGAAACAGCACATCGCGCTGGGTTCAGTAAAATCTCAAATCGGCCACACCAAATCAGCGGCAGGCTCTGCTGGCATGATCAAGGCGGTATTGGCACTGCACCACAAAGTATTGCCACCAACAATCCATATCGACCAGCCGAATCAATCACTCAATATCGAAGAAAGCCCGCTGTATCTCAATAGCGAAAGACGTCCATGGATGCCAAGAGAAGACGGCGCACCACGTCGTGCTGGCGTCAGCTCATTTGGCTTTGGCGGCACCAACTATCATATGGTGCTCGAAGAATATCAGCCGACGCAACAAGGCGAATATCGTTTAACCAATGTGCCACAAACCCTGTTGATCAGCGCTGCTAACGAACAAGGCGTTGTTGCTCAGTTGAACGATTGGCGCACTAAATTGAATGTGAATCAAGATTCACAACCGTTTGCTTTCAATGCGTTAGTCACTGAATGTGGCTTGCAAACCCCAGCCGCCGATGCGGCTCGTTGTGGTTTCATCGCCAAAAATGCCAATGATGCGATCAGCATGATTGACGCGGCATTGAAACAATTCACTAGCAAAGCCGGACAAGCCGATTGGTCAATTCCCAGCGGGATTTATTATCGTCAATCTGGTTTGAATACTGCTGGCAAAGTGGTTGCTTTGTTCTCAGGTCAAGGTTCACAGTATGTTAATATGGGCCGTGATTTGGCCTGTAACTTCCCCACGGTTTTGGCCGCCTCGGCGCAAATGGATAAAAGCTTCTCTGCGGCAGGTTTGGGTCAGCTATCGACTGTGACTTTTCCTATTCCAGTGTTTACCAAAGAGGCGCTGAGCGCTCAAGAAGACAAATTACGTTTGACCCAACACGCCCAGCCTGCCATTGGCTCGCTCAGTGTCGGTCTATACCGCACCTTTGAACAAGCCGGATTTAAAGCGGACTTCACTGCGGGTCACAGCTTTGGTGAGTTAACCGCATTATGGGCCGCTGGTGTCTTTAGCGATGAAGATTACATGATGTTGGCGCGTAGCCGAGGTCAGGCAATGGCAGCGCCAGCTGATGGTTCAGATGCTGGTAGCATGATTGCGGTGGTTGGCGACCCGGCTAAAGTGGCTGAGGATATCAAAGGCATTAAAGATGTCTCAATCGCCAATTATAATTCAAACAACCAAGTGGTAGTGGCCGGTGTTACTAGCCAAATTTTGGTGGCGATGGATGCGCTTAAAGCGAAAAAATACAAAGTGGTGCAGCTGCCAGTTTCAGCCGCCTTCCACACCCCGTTAGTGGGTCATGCGCAAAAACCTTTTGCTAAAGCGATTGATGCGGCTAAGTTTAACGCACCAAAAGTGCCGGTGTTTGCCAACGGCAGCGCTAAAGCCCACTCGAACAAAACTACTGAAATCAAAAAGCAACTGAAAAACCATATTCTGGAATCAGTGCATTTCAATCAGCAAATCGACAATCTGTATGATGCCGGTGGTCGAGTCTTTGTTGAGTTCGGTCCTAAAAATGTATTGACCAAGCTGGTCGACAACATCCTTGAAGACAAAGCGGATGTCACCGCAATTGCCATCAATGCCAATCCAAAAAAATCTGCCGATAGCCAAATGCGTTTAGCCGCATTGCAAATGGCGGTATTGGGCCTTGAACTGAACGATGTTGACCCATATAACGCGATTAAACGTCCATTAACACCACGCAAAATGTCACCGTTGGCAATGAAATTGTCGGGTGCAGCGTATATCAGCGATAAAACCCGTAAACAGTTTGATGATGCCTTGACCGATGGTTGGCAGGTTAAACAAGCCGCTGCTGAACCAGTCATCGTTGAAAAAGTGGTTGAGAAGGTGGTGGAAAAAGTCGTCGAGAAAATCGTTGAAGTCGAACGAATTGTTGAAAAAATCGTTTACGTCGAAGCGCCAGCGACATCGGCTGCCACTGCATCTGACGAAAATTTAGTATCCAGCATCGAACGCAGTGTTGGCCAATTTGTTGACCATCAACAGCAATTACTTAATGTTCACGAGCAATACATGCAAGGGCCGAAAGATTACGCCAAAACCTTCCAGTCAGTATTAGATTCACAGGCTGGAGTAACCGAATTACCAGAAAGCCTCGACCGTACTCTGGGCATGTATCATCAGTTCCAGTCAGAAACGTTACGTGTACACGAACAGTATCTGAATAATCAAACTGATAGCATTACGACCGTCTTAGGTGGAGAGTTAGGTGGAGAGTTAGATAAAGCCGCACCGGTTGAGAAGCTTGTTCAGCCAGTGCCTGTGGCCGAGGTGAAACGTGTTGTTGAGCCTGTCGTTAAGGTAAAGGTTGAGCCTAAAGTCGAAGCGCCTGTTGTCAAACTTGAGCCTGCACCTGTAAAACCCGCACCGGTAAAAACAGTAGCAGCGGCGATTGTGCCAGTACAAACCACCGCAACGGCAATTGCCATTGCTCAAGCTACTCCTCAAGCTACTCCTCAAGCTATGCCAGCTGCTGCTCCGGTTGCTATGCCTGCAATCGCCCCTGCTGCGGCGATTAACGTCGCACAAATTCAGGCAGTAATGCTCGAAGTGGTTGCTGATAAAACCGGGTATCCCGCTGAGATGCTAGAGCTTGAAATGGATATGGAAGCGGACTTGGGTATCGATTCGATTAAACGCGTCGAAATCCTCGGCTCTGTACAAGAGCAATTACCGGGTTTGCCTGAACTGAATCCAGAAGATTTGGCTGAGCTGCGTACACTGGGCGAAATCGTCGATTACATGCAGCTTAAAGCTCATGCCGCCCCTGATTTACATGTGGTTGAATCAGCACCAGAATCTGCGGCTGTTGTCAATACGGCCAGCGTTGACCTTGAACGAATTCAAACAGTGATGATGGACGTTGTTGCTGAGAAAACCGGTTATCCGGCAGAAATGCTAGCGCTTGAAATGGATATGGAAGCGGACTTGGGCATCGACTCAATCAAACGCGTCGAAATCCTTGGTGCGGTGCAAGAAACCATTAGCGATTTGCCTGAACTGAATCCAGAAGATTTAGCTGAGCTGCGCACATTGGGCGAAATCGTCGATTACATGAAATCAAAAGCCAGTGCTTCTGCGCCAGCTGCGCCTATTGCCCACCCGGCACCGCAACTACATGTTGTTGCTGATACGCCAGCGGCCGTTGATTTAAACTATATCCAATCAGTGATGATGGACGTGGTTGCTGAAAAAACCGGTTATCCGTCAGAAATGTTAGAACTTGAAATGGATATGGAAGCGGATTTGGGTATCGACTCAATTAAACGCGTTGAAATTCTTGGCGCGGTGCAAGAGACTATTCCTGACCTACCAGAGCTGAACCCAGAAGATTTGGCTGAGCTGCGTACGCTTGGCGAAATTGTTAGTTACATGCAGAGTAAAGTGACCGCTGCGCCAGCGGCTGTCGTTGTCCAAAGCACAGTTGAAAGCGCCGTTGCTGTTACTACTGCACCTGCGATTGACCTGACTCATATTCAATCAGTGATGATGAACGTGGTTGCTGAAAAAACCGGTTATCCATCCCAAATGTTAGAGCTTGAAATGGATATGGAAGCGGATTTGGGTATCGATTCAATAAAACGCGTCGAAATTCTCGGTGCGGTGCAAGAGACTATTCCTGACCTTCCAGAGCTAAATCCAGAAGATTTAGCTGAGCTGCGAACACTTGGTGAAATCGTCAGTTATATGCAGAGCAAGGTGTCAGTTGTTGAAGCGGCTCCTGTCGTTGAAGCGGCTCCTGTCGTTGAAGCTGTCGCTACAAACAATGCCGAAGAATTCACTGCCAACCTGATGAGTGTTGTTGCAGAGAAAACCGGTTATCCGGCCCAAATGCTAGAACTTGAAATGGATATGGAAGCTGATTTGGGTATCGACTCCATCAAACGCGTTGAAATTCTTGGCGCAGTGCAAGAGTCTATGTCGGGCTTGCCAGAAGTTGACCCTGAGACATTAGCCGAAATGCGCACCCTGGCAGAGATTGTCAGCAGCTTTACTGCGGTTGGTGCTGAGTCAGTTGAAGCAGCGGCAACATTCGAACCCGCACCTAGCCAAACCGTTGTGGTTTCTCGCTTGGGTTCGGTAAACAAAATTAGCCAACAGGTGAAAGGTGCAAACGCCCTAATCGTTGACGATGGCACTGGCAGCGCAGTTGCTCTGGCGGCGAATCTGACCAAAGCCGGTTGGAACGTCACCGCATTGAAACCTGCTTGGGTTAACGGCAGCTCGAAAAAAGCCTTCGCCAAAACCGTTACTGTGGTTGAAGTCAGCGCAGTCGACGAGACTGAAATCAAAACCATTATCGATGCTAATGCCCAGTTGGATGCAGTGATTTACCTGCAACCTAAAAGCAGTATCGACAACATTGAATATCCGCAAGCGTCAAAACAAGGGCTGATGTTGGCCTTCTTGCTAGCCAAACTTTGTAATGTGACTGCGGCGCAAACGGCTCGTGCTTCGTTTATGGTCGTTACCCGTCAAGGTGGTGATTTGAATGTTGAGGCGAATGAAATCACCAGTGATTTGGTTCAAGGCGGATTAAACGGCTTGGTCAAAACCTTGTCACATGAATGGGGCTCTAAACCGGCAGGAAGTGTGTTCTGCCGAGCTGTTGATGTCTCTGGCAAATTAGCTGCTGATAAAGTCGCGGCACTCGTTGCTGACGAATTGCTCGATGCCGATACCGCTTTGGTTGAAGTGGCTCACGACAAAAATGGTCGTTTAACCTTGCTTGGCGAAACCACCGACAGCTACGCATTAACTGCTGGCAACAGCATCGATAGCAACTCTGTTTTCTTGGTTAGTGGCGGCGCAAAAGGCGTAACCGCTCATTGTGTTATTCGTCTGGCGAAAGAATATCAATCTAAATTCATCTTGTTAGGTCGTTCAGCCTTTGATAGCAGCGAACCTGCTTGGGCTGGCGGTATCACTGATGAAGCCGCGCTGAAAAAAGCCGCGATGCAAGCTTTGATTGCCGCTGGCGACAAACCAACACCAGTGAAAGTGTCACAGTTCATCAAACCTGTATTGGCTAATCGTGAAATCGCCCAAACTCTAGCGGCGATTAAAGCCGCTGGTGGACAGGTCGAATATGCTTCTGCCGATGTCACTGATAGCGCGGCTGTGCAAGCAGCGGTTAAACCTGCGGTTGCCCAGTTTGGCGCAATCACCGGGCTTATCCACGGTGCCGGCGTGTTGGCTGACAAGTTTATCGAACAGAAAACACTTGAGGATTTCAACTGGGTTTATAACACCAAAATTGACGGTTTATTGTCGATGCTGGCCTGTACTGAGCAAGCCAATGTCAAGCATCTGGTATTGTTCTCATCAGGCGCGGGATTCTACGGTAACCCGGGACAGTCAGATTATTCGATTGCCAACGAAATTCTGAACAAAACCGCTTTTCGCTTTAAAGCGCTGAACCCACAAGCCCAAGTATTGAGCTTTAACTGGGGACCATGGGACGGCGGCATGGTAACACCAGAGTTGAAGCGTATGTTCGCTGAACGTGGTGCGTATATCATTCCATTGGATTCAGGTGCTGAGCTATTGCTAAGCGAGTTGGCGGCGGATAATAACCGTTGTCCACAAATTCTCGTGGGCACTGATTTGTCTGCTGGCGCTTCTACTCATAGTGAGGGCTCTTTATCAGCTGAGGGCTCTTTATCAGCTGAGGGCTCTTTATCAGCTGAGGGCTCCGTTGTAAAAAAGCCTCAAGTCGCTTAACTAAAACCATTGAAGCGACAAACAACGCATATTTGACTGACCATGTAATTGGTGACAATCAGGTATTACCAACGGTCTGCGCCATGGCGTGGATGGCTGATGCTGCCGAGGCGGTTTATCGCGGCTATCATTATCAAGGTTTCGAGAACTATAAATTGTTCAAAGGCGTGGTATTAGATGGCAGCGAAGCGGTTGATTATCAGATTGATCTAAAACTGCTGATAGATGATGGGACGTTGTTACGCGTTGCAGCGAAAGTCTCTAGCTTGAACGCTAAAGGCAAGCCGGTATTCCATTATGGTGCCGAACTGTTGCTGAGTACTAAGCCGCTTTCGACCAAAAGTGTTGATGATAATTTACCCGACTTAAGCAAAGGAACAGCTGACGCCACTGCCGAAGCACAAGCGCTGTATAACGATGGCACTTTGTTCCACGGCGAGAGCTTGCAGGGTATTGCTGATGTCATGCGTTGTGATCAACAAGGCTTGTTATTGCACTGTCAGGTGCCGCAAATCGCCGTTGAAAAACGCGGTGAGTCGCCATTGAAGATTTTCTCTGACGACTTGGTTTATCAGGCCATGTTGGTTTGGGTTCGTCGTCAAATGGGTATGGGTAGTTTGCCATCTGCGACCCAAGCCTGGACAGTCTATGGACAGCCACAAATTGGCGAGTCTTTCTACTTGAGTTTGGCTGTTGTGAAAGAAACTGCCAATACCCTGATTGCTGATATTCGTTTGATCAGCGCAGATAAACAGTTATTGGCTGAAATCAAATCAGCCGAAGTGACGGCCAGTGAAAGCTTGAATACGACCTTCCTGAAAGGTGCTGTTAAAGCTGTTGTTAAAGGTAAAGAGCTTAAAGGTGAAAAACAATGATCGCCGTTATCGCCATCGATGCGCAATTCGGCGCTCAAAGCAATATCGACCAAGTAGAGCGGGCGTTTTATCAAGGGGTTGCTGGAGCTGTTGAAACCGCGCAACCGCTTGATTTAGTTGAATCTTGCAAAGCTTCAGTTGAGCGTATGGCAACAGCCAATAAGCTGGCGTTGTCGGCGATCACGCTAATTGTGGTCAATGATAGTCCAGAAGCCAAAGCCCAGTTACACACCGGGCTTGGTCATGTTTTCAACGCCTGTTCAGTGGTGTCTACGCTGGCGCAAGCGTTGAAAGTCAGTCAGTTATTGCTTAAACAAAACAAAACTGTGGCCTTGGTTGGGGTTAATCAACTCGCCGAATTAGCGACGCAAAAATCTCAATCTACCACTCCAGCTACGATCAGCTTTGATTTAACCTTCGACGCCTATCAGGCGGTTGAAGGCGTGGCGAGTGTGCTGTTAACGTCAAAAGACCAGGTTGGCGATGCCTATGTGTATTCGTGGATCAAAGGTTTTGACAGCTCTTTTGACAACTCTTTTGACAGCTCTTTTGACAACTCTTTTGACAGCTCTTTTGACAACTCTTTTGACAGTAATAGCGATATCGTCACAGCCACACAAGCGGCGTTATCTCAAGCTGGCGTGGAGCGCGAACAAGTCACTATGCTCGAAGTCTCGGCATTGGCTGACGCGGCACTGGCACAAGCCGAACGTAGCGGATTAATCGCTGCGTATGCCACTGGTGAGTCATTGCATACTGCCATCGGTGCAGCGCGAAGTGTCACCGGAGAAGGCGCTGGTTTTTCTCAGGTTGCCGGATTGCTAAAGTGCGTAGTGTCATTGCATCAACGTTATATTGCGCCCCTCAGCGGTTGGCAAAAAACCACCGATGATTGGCAAAACTCGCCATTTTATTTTCCTACCGAAGCGCGGCCCTGCTTTCCGAGCAAGTCAGGTCAAGCCCATATTGCCGCCTACAGTTGTCAAACCGCAGACAGTTATTGTCATCTGATATTGCAAGAAGATAGCAATAAAGCCGTGCGACAAAATGGTTTCATCGCTTGTAGCGAGCTGAATTTATGCTTGCTCGCTGGCGACAATGAGGCGGATTTGCTGGCTCAACTGACTGTTATTGATGAACAAATTGATAGCAAAGGCGTTGCAGCTATTGCTTATCATTGTTATGAACAGTTTAAAGACCGTCCAAATGCGCCTTATCGGCTGTCATTAATTGCCCAGTCTGATAAAGAACTCAGACGTGAAATCAAACTGGCTAAAATGGGCATCGTCAAAACCTTTGCTGATGTGGCAAACGCGGTGCAAAGCAGCGAAGAAAACCGCAGTGGCGAATGGGAAACCCCCAAAGGCAGTTATTTTAATGCCAAGCCAGTTAATGCTGATGCGAATGGCAATAAAGGCAATATAGCCTTTATTTATCCCGGCATTGGGGCAACTTATTTGGGCTTAGGACGTGATTTGTTTCATCTGTTTCCGCAAATTTATCAGCCAGTGGTTAATTTGGCCGACGACATTGCCGAAACCCTTAAAGACACCCGCTTAAACCCGCGTAGTATCAATCGCTTAAGTGTTAAAGAACTGACTCAATTAGATCTCGAATTGCGTTATGACTTGGCCAATATCGCTGAATGCGGCGTTGGTTTTGCTTGTGTCTTTACTAAAGTGTTTGAAGAAGTGTTTGCTGTTAAAGCCGATTTAGCCACCGGTTACAGCATGGGCGAAGTCAGCATGTATGCCGCTTTAGGCTGTTGGCAACAACCGGGTTTATTAAGCGCTCGTCTGGCGCAATCGGATACGTTTAACAGCCGTTTATGTGGTGAACTAGAAACACTTAAAGTCCATTGGCAACTCGATGAGGCAAAAGCGGCGGGAAAACTGTGGGAAACCTATACGGTCAAGAGCACGATAGATAAGGTCTCTATCGCACTTGAGGGTGAAAATCGAGTGTATTGTACCATAATCAATACTCCTGATAGTTTACTGCTCGGCGGTTATCCGGCGGATTGCGAACGCGTGATTGCCAAAAATGGTTGGTGGGCGATGCCACTGCAAATGGCCAACGCCATTCACAGCGAACCGGCTCAGCTTGAATATGACCATATGGTCGAACTGCATACCATGGCCGTCACTGAACGCATTGAAACCAAAATGTACTCCAGCTCGTGTTATTTGCCCATTCCCCAGCGCACCAAAGCGATTGCTCATAGCGTCGCCAAGTGCTTGTGTGATCCGGTTGACTACCCTCGATTGATCAACACCTTATATGACCAAGGAGCCCGAGTCTTCATCGAAATGGGACCGGGGCGTTCGTTGTGTCGTTGGGTGGGTCGTATTTTGGATTATGAGTCTGCCCATGAAGGTGTGGAAAGACCCTATGCCACCGTGCCAGTGAATGCCAAAGGTACTAGCGATGAGTTGACGACAATCAGAGCACTGGCGAAATTGGCCAGTCACGGTGTCAAACTTGATTTGGACAGCGTGTTTAATGGCTCCATCGTGGTGAATAGGCGGTAAACGGCGATTTTTTGGTGTGGTGATTGTTATAAGGTCGGTGGGCTTTTCAGGGGGGTTGGAGCGCTTTGTTCTTTAAAATCAAAGCATCTACCACGGAGACACGGAGGTACGGAGAAGGTCAAAAGAATGATTGTTTTAAAGCCTTTTTGTTTTGATCTTGCTTTTCTCCGTGACTCCGTGTCTCCGTGGTGAAAAAAAAGAAAAGAACATAAAACCATAATGAAGCCAGTAAAAACGCCAAAACATAAAGCAAGTAGCCCAAAAATCACCTCTGTGGTTGGTAAAATAGATAGATAACCCGCATAGCGGATGTAAAGAGAGAAATTTGATGGAAAACATTGCCGTCGTAGGTATCGCCAATTTGTTCCCGGGGTCTCAGGCTCCGGATCAGTTTTGGCAGCAATTACTGAAAAAACAAGACTGTCGCAGTATTGCCCAGACTGAACAGATGGGTGTGGATCCGGGCAAATATACCGGGCAAAAAGGTGATACCGATAAATTTTATTGTATTCACGGTGGTTATATCCGTGATTTTGACTTCGATCCTGCTAGCTTTGCGGTAGATGAAGATTACCTGTCGCAACTAGACGATCTCAATCAATGGGCGTTATATGTCACCAAACAAGCCTTGTTAGATGCGGGTTATTGGGGCAGTGATGCTTTAGCACAGTGTGGCGTTATTCTGGGCAACTTGTCGTTTCCGACCAAATCGTCCAATCACCTGTTTATGCCGCTGTATCATCAAGTGGTTGATAACGCGCTGAAAAAAGTATTGCATGCTGATTTTCAACTGACTCACTTCACTGAGCAACAGATAACGCACCCTGACAATGCGCTGGTGGCGGGTTATCCATCAGCCTTATTGGCTAAAGCGGCGGGTTTGGGTGGTAGTCATTTCTCATTGGATGCGGCGTGTGCTTCATCTTGTTATTCGGTGAAACTAGCGTGTGATTACTTACACACTGGCAAAGCCGATATGATGCTGGCGGGCGCGGTGTCGGGTGCCGACCCGATGTTCGTTAACATGGGTTTTTCAATCTTCCAAGCCTATCCGGCCAATAATACCCACGCCCCGTTTGACAAAAATTCACAAGGTCTGTTTGCCGGTGAAGGCGCAGGCATGATGGTGTTAAAACGCCACAGTGATGCGGTACGTGATGGCGATACCATTCATGCCATCATCAAAGGCGGCGCATTATCCAATGACGGCAAAGGTGAATTTGTCCTCAGCCCCAATACTAAAGGTCAGGTGTTGGTTTATGAGCGAGCTTATGAAAATGCGAACGTCAGTCCGCGTTCTGTCGATTACATCGAATGCCACGCTACCGGGACACCTAAAGGCGATAACGTTGAACTCGGTTCGATGGAAAGCTTCTTTAGTCGTTACGACACTAAACCTTTATTAGGTTCGGTTAAATCCAATCTCGGCCACCTATTAACCGCTGCCGGAATGCCGGGCATGACTAAAGCGATTTGGGCCTTAAACCAAGGGCAAATTCCCGCGACGATCAATCTGCATCAGCCGATCAGCTCAAAAAATGGTTACTTTGGTGGCGAGCAAATGCCGACAGAAACCGTCGCTTGGCCAGCGTCTTCAGCAACACCTCAGGTCAGAACCGCAGGCGTCAGCGTATTTGGTTTTGGCGGCAGTAACGCCCATTTGGTGTTACAACAGCCAACCAATCAGCTTGAAGCCAACAATGCCAGTGCAAAACCTCGCGAACGTTTGGCTATTACCGGGATGGACGCTCATTTTGGTGGCGCTGAAAACCTGCAACAATTCAAAGCCTTAATCGACAACAATCAAAGCACTTTTCGTGAGTTGCCAAGCCAACGTTGGAAAGGCATCGAAAAAGACGCTGCCGTGATGGACGCCTTGCAATTGCCAAAAGCGCCTAAGGGCGGTTATGTCGAAGCGTTTGATATTGATTTTTTACGCTTTAAAGTGCCGCCGAATAATGAAGATTGCCTTATTCCACAGCAGTTGATGATGATGAAAGTGGCTGATAACGCCGCCACCGATGCCGGATTAACCCCGGGCAGCAATGTGGCTGTATTGGTTGCCATGGGTATTGAACTGGAATTGCATCAATATCGCGGTCGAGTGAATTTAACCACGCAAATCGAAGATAGCCTGTTACAACAAGGCATCAGTTTAAGCGATGAACAGCGCGAAACCTTGACCAATATTGCTAAAGATGGCGTAGCCTCAAAAGCCTTGTTGAATCAGTACACCAGCTTTATCGGCAATATCATGGCCTCGCGAATTTCAGCGTTATGGGATTTCAGCGGCCCGGCTATTACCTTGTCGGCAGAAGAAAACTCGGTGTATCGTTGTGTTGAATTGGCTGAAAACCTGTTTCAAACCTCAGACATTGATGCGGTGATTATCGCTGCGGTTGATTTAGCGGGTTCGATTGAAAATATCACTTTACGTCAGCATTTTGGTAAAGTGAATCCAGACCCACAAAACAAGAGTTCGCAAACATCAAATGACGTATTGGCGAACAACCAATGGCTAGTCGGCGAGGGCGCAGCCGCCTTTGTGGTCAAACCTGAATCTCAAGCCAATCCAGAGAATATTTATGCCTGTATCGATGCGGTTAGTTTTGCTGCGGGCTGTGATGTCGATGCGATTAATAAAGCCGCCAACCAAGCATTAACGCTCGCGGGCACTACTGCGGCGAATATCCACAGTATTGAAGCTCATGCCAGTGGATTCAGTGCTGAAAATGCCGCTGAAAAAGCCGCGTTTGCCGGGTTATATGCTGGCAAACCGGTGAGTTCGGTGAAGTCGAATGTCGGTCATACCTTTAATGCGGCGGGTGTGGCGAGTATCGTCAAATCAGCGCTATTACTTAATAAAGGGCTTAATAAAGGGCTTAACAAAGGGCTTAACAAAGGGCTCGATCAAGCTAAACAACAATCTATTGCGATCAATGGTTTAGGACGTGACGAGAGTTGTGCCCATGTGATCATGTCGGCTACCGCTGAGGCCCATCAAGCTGCTGTTATAGCTACTGTTAATGGTAAGAGTGGCAAGAAACGTGCGGCATTAATTAAGACCATCACTTTAGGTGGTCAGTCAATGAGCGAATCAATCACTAACAAAGCTGAGGCACTGAGTGCAATCAAGCAAGCCTTTGTCGGTAAACGCTTACAAGCGGTAGCCCAGCCTATCGATATCAGTAATTTATCACCCAAATTAGCGGTTCAGTCGGAGCCTGTCATTGAACACACTCAAGCTAAATCACAACCTCAATCACAAGTATTAGACGCCGTTGGAGTTAACGTGAAAAACCAGACCAATGCCCATGTTAAGCGCACTGCCAGTAAACAAATTTTCCAGCAATCGGCGACCCATCAAGCCTTTTTGAACAGTCGTCAGGCGGCGCAACAACAAATCTCTGAACTGATCCAACTGCAAGCCAGAGTGGCTTCGGGCAGTTCAGCTTTTGTTTCTGAGTCTGCACCGATGCATCACCAACCAGAGTTATCCGTTGTTCAATCGCCTGAGTCCCTATTGAAACAGAAGTCGAAAGAAAGCCAGACTCTTGAAGCCGCCAACGAAGCATGGGCGGCGGATAGTGGTTTTCAAATCAAGGGTCCACAGGGTTATGATTATCCGCCATTACAACTTGAAGAGCGATTTAACCAGCCGGATAAGGTGATTTGGCATACCGCCGATTTGGTTGAGTTCGCTGAGGGTGATATCGCTAAAGTGTTTGGCGAAGAATATAAGATCATCGATAGCTATTCGCGCCGGGTGCGGCTGCCTACCACCGATTATTTGTTGGTGAGCCGGGTCACTGAGCTTGAAGCGACGGTGAATGAATACAAAAAATCCTACATGTGCACCGAATATGATATTCCAGTGGATGCGCCGTTTTTGATTGATGGTCAAATTCCTTGGTCAGTATCGGTTGAATCTGGGCAGTGTGACTTATTATTAATTGCTTATATCGGCATTGATTTTCAAGCCAAGGGTGAGCGGGTTTATCGTTTGCTTGATTGTGAGCTGACGTTTTTAGAGCAAATGGCGTTTGGTGGCGAAACCCTGCGTTATGAAATTCACATTGATTCCTATGCCAAAAATGGCGAGCAACTGTTGTTTTTCTTCCACTACGACTGTTATGTCGGCGATAAAAAAGTGCTGATCATGCGCAATGGTTGTGCCGGTTTCTTCACTGATGCCGAATTGGCTGATGGCAAAGGGGTGATCCACAACGATAAAGATCGCGCTGAATTGGCAAACGCCAAAAAGACCCGTTTTATGCCGCTTATAGAGAATAATCGAACCCAGTACAGCTACGAAGACATGTTAAAGCTGGTTGACGGCGATGTTGCTGGCTGTTTTGGTCCGGCTTATGATCAGCAAGGTCGTAATCCGTCGTTGAAATTCTCGTCGAAGAAATTCTTGATGATTGAGCGCATCACCAAAATTGACGCTACTGGCGGACATTGGGGTTTAGGTCTGCTTGAAGGGCAAAAAGATTTAGATCCACTGCACTGGTATTTCCCCTGTCATTTTAAAGATGATCAGGTGATGGCGGGTTCGTTGATGTCAGAAGGCTGTGGTCAAATGGCGATGTTCTTTATGCTGTGGTTGGGAATGCACAGCAATGTTAAAAATGCTCGTTTTCAGCCTGTGCCGGGCGAGTCGCAAACGGTTCGTTGTCGTGGTCAGGTGCTGCCGCAACACAATACTTTGACTTATCGCATGGAAGTGACTGCTATGGGTATGGAACCTTACCCGTTCATGAAGGCTAACATTGATATTATCCTTGATGGCAAAGTGGTGGTGGACTTTAAAAACCTTTCAGTGATGGTCACCGATCAGGATGAAAACTCACCTTATCCAGTGACTTTGCCAGATAATGTGGTGACTGAGTTTGTCGCCAAATCTGCCGCTGCGACGGTCAATCTTGATGAAATAACGCTTGATGAAATCGGCAATGATCCATTCAAACATCCAGAACGTCCATTGATGCGGGTTGAATCTGATTTGTCGGCGCATAAAGAAAAAGGCGTGACACCTATTCAGCATTTTGAAGCGCCTATGGTTGCCGGACAAAATCGGCTGCCAAATACTGCACCGTTTACCCCGTGGCATATGTTTGAATTTGCGACCGGTAATATTTCTAACTGTTTTGGTCCTGACTTTGATGTTTATGAAGGCCGCATTCCACCACGTACACCGTGTGGACAATTACAAGTTGTGACTCAAGTGGTTGAAGTGAAAGGCCAACGACTGGATTTGAAAAATCCGTCGAGCTGTATTGCTGAATATTACGTGCCACATGATGCTTGGTATTTCACTAATAACAGCCATGAAAACTGGATGCCTTATTCATTGATTATGGAAATTGCCTTACAACCCAATGGCTTTATTTCGGGTTATATGGGCACGACGCTGAAATACCCGGAGAAAGATTTGTTCTTCCGTAACCTTGATGGCAGCGGCGAGTTATTAAAGCAAATCGACTTGCGCGGCAAAACTATCGTCAACAAATCCACTTTGGTCAGCACCAGTATTGCTGGTGGCGCAATTATCCAAAGCTTCACTTTTGAGCTGTTGGTTGATAATGAAGCCTTCTACGTCGGAAAGGCGGTGTTTGGTTATTTCAGCAAAGAGTCGCTAACTAACCAGTTAGGCATAGACAACGGCAAAGTCACTCAATCTTGGTTTGTTGATAACAATACCCCAGCATCACAGATTGAAGTGTTTGATTTAACGAATAAACAGCTGCCGTTATTTCAAGCTGCTGCGGATAAACCGCATTATCGTTTGGCTGGTGGTCAAATGAACTTTATTGACACGGTATCGGTGGTTGAAGGTGGCGGTAAAGCGGGTGTGGCTTATGTTTATGGTGAGCGCACGGTGGATGCGACCGATTGGTTCTTCCGTTATCACTTCCATCAAGACCCGGTTATGCCAGGTTCGTTGGGTGTTGAGGCGATCATCGAGTTATTACAAACTTATGCGCTGAAAAATGACCTAGGTGCAGGGTTTAAAAACCCACGTTTCATCGCGCCAAACAGCCAAGTGGTGTGGAAGTATCGTGGTCAAATCACGCCATTGAACAAACAAATGTCATTAGATGTGCATATCACCGATATTATCCGTGAAGCAGGCGAGGTTAGACTAGTCGGCGATGCTAACCTGTCTAAAGATGGTCTGCGCATTTATGAAGTGAAAGATATCGTATTGAGCATTGTCGAGGCATAGGCTTCGCGAAATTAATTATCGTAGGTCGGGGATTCATCCCCGTGTTTCTCTGATAAATTTGGGAATATAGAATTTAATATGTCACATTTAGGTTTTAACAACAGCACTCCAGTCAATTGGGGTTGGCAGGTCGATGCTTCATCGGTGCAAACAGAGCATGACGCGATACAGGCGGCATTATTGGATTTGAACAAGCCTTTATACGTGGCAAAAAATGGTGCCAATGTGGGTATCGCCAACATCACGGCAGCAGTTAACAATGCCAGTCAAACCGATGTATTGGCTTTTGCGCAAGCACTCAGTCCACAAGATTTAGGTGATGCCGCTTTTAAACAGCAGCATGGGGTTAAATACGCTTATCACGGCGGTGCGATGGCTAATGGTATTGCTTCGGTAGAATTGGTGGTTGCTTTAGGCAAAGCCGGATTTTTATGTTCATTCGGCGCAGCAGGTTTAGTGCCTGATGCGGTTGAAGCGGCTATTCGTCGGATTCAGGCAGAACTGCCTAATGGTCCTTATGCGGTTAACTTAATTCACGCACCAGCCGAAGAAGCATTAGAGCGTGGTGCGGTTGAGCGATTCTTAAAACTTGGGGTAAAAACCGTTGAAGCCTCAGCCTATCTGGCGTTAACCGAGCACATCGTTTGGTATCGTTTGGCGGGTCTGAGCAAAAACCCCGATGGCAGCGTTAACATTGGCAATAAAGTCATTGCCAAAGTATCGAGAACCGAAGTGGGTCGTCGCTTTATGGAGCCTGCGCCTGAAAAGCTGGTGAATAAATTGTTGGCGCAAGACAAAATCACTCAAGAGCAGGCTGAGTTGTCGAAATTAGTGCCGATGGCTGATGATATCACTGCCGAAGCGGACTCAGGTGGTCACACTGACAACCGTCCATTTTTGACTTTATTACCGTCAATCATCGCCTTACGCGACGAAATTCAAGCCAAATATCACTTCTCACCAGCCCTTAGAGTGGGCGCGGGTGGCGGTATTGGTACTCCTGAATCGACATTGGCAGCATTTAATATGGGCGCTGCTTATATAGTGCTTGGCTCTGTCAATCAAGCGTGCGTAGAAGCGGGCGCATCAGAGCACACTCGAAAATTGCTCTCAACCGTTGAAATGGCTGATGTGACGATGGCACCAGCGGCAGATATGTTCGAAATGGGCGTTAAACTGCAAGTGTTAAAGCGCGGCACCATGTTCGCCATGCGAGCTAACAAGTTATATGACTTGTACGTTAATTACGATTCAATCGAGGCTATCCCGGCGGCTGAGCGTGAGAAAATTGAAAAGCAAATCTTCCGCAGTAATCTAGATGATATTTGGTCAGGTACCGTGGACTTTTTTCAACAGCGTGACCCACAAATGTTGGCCCGTGCGATGGACAATCCAAAACGTAAGATGGCGTTGATTTTCCGCTGGTATTTAGGGCTGTCAAGCCGTTGGTCTAACATCGGTGAGCAAGGTCGTGAATTAGATTATCAAATCTGGGCAGGTCCAAGTCTCGGCGCATTCAACAGCTGGGTCAAAGGCACTTATCTTGAAGACTACACTCAGCGTAAAGCCGCCGACGTCGCTTTGCATTTGCTCAAAGGCGCAGCTTATTTGCAACGAGTGAATCAGTTAAAGCTGTTAGGGGTTGAGTTTGATACTGCGCTGGCGGGGTATAGCGTTGCTGATTGATTTTTTAAGGTATAGTGTCAGTATTAAAAATTGTAAATAAAGTTTAATTGTGTTAAAAACTGCCTGATAGTAATTAAAAATATTGCCAGCCTCTAGATGGAGGCTGTTCAGGAAGTAATAAATGAAAGAAAATAAGATTAGACTTTTATTTTCATGGGATTATCATCATTAATAACACGATACTTAATAATTTTTCTTACATTGGTTCTATAGTAACTATAATTGAGGTTTTCTATTCCGTTTGACAGGTCAAAGTAATAGAGGTTAAACGTAATTATTCAGCGAAATTGATGATCTTGTGGATAAATCTACGTTAATACTTATTTTAGGCACCAATCAAACAGGGTAACAATTGATAATCAAAAAAACGCGAATGAATTCGCGTCTACGGCATATCAGCTCTGCCGTAGACGAGGTTTCAACCTCGTGAATATTGAGGATAACTGTAACCCTAATTTGCTCTATATGGTCGGACCCTTATTTTACATTTAACTCAGGTAGGAGTGAGCTCCAGCCGAGGTGTCGGACCATCACGATTAAACGGCGCAGCCGTTTCAAAAACGTTGCGTCTGGGCGGCATCCCGCTTCGGCGCAAATCACGAGCTGGAGCTCGTTCCTACTACAAGTTATCCACAAGCTGAATAGTTACGGTTAAACAAAGTTAAACCCAGCCAAAAGGAGCTAAGCATGTTACCTGTTAAGATATTTGAATTGATCAAAACGCTAAAAGAAAAAACAGAAGCAGCCGAGATTGTTTGGGATTATGATGATGAAAACTATTCTGACACAGGGGTGAGTTCGAGCTTATCACAGCCATTTTTGGATATTGCGATCAATTATCGATTTGATACGATAGAAGAAGTCGGAACGTTTAGAATTGATATCACTGAAAAATCGTCAAGTCAAAATTTGGTTTTTCAGACCATACAATACGCAGATGATTTCAACATTGTACGAAGCTTGTACGATAGTGCGCAAGCCTCGGGTTTTAGCTTTAATTTTTGGGCTCTGATCAAATTGATGAGTTTCAGGGTAACAAATACAATAGTCCCCCAGCGGCTCAGTATTGTACTGAACCGTTTTTTATACCAAATTAAAATGGGGTTTTTAGTGTGTGACGAGGGAGGGCGGAAAACCCAATAGTGTCAGCCAGTCATCAACCTGATTACCGGTCAAGGTTTCATAAGCCGACGTCCCTTTGTGCTTTCCACTTCGGCGAGTCCTCAGATTATGCCAGGCCCTGAACAATTCAAGAAACCCCTGACTGACCCCTTTCCTCACATACATGTACGGACGTAATATCGCGTTAAATCCTTCAACGGCGCTTGATGCCCGATGCCTTTTATCTAATGCCCGTTCGGCAACTTCAATCAGTTCATCGGTTTCGCACTTATCCAACACCGTACCAATATACTGATAGGCTTCAAGTATTCTCTGCCGGGCATCCTTCTGCTTTTGCGGCGACATCTTTTTTAATGACCGTTTATATTCACCGATGTAACAGGCATGAGCGACCAAATCTGGCGGGTAATATTCACCTAATGCCAATAGATGCGCGTAAAGGTCTGCTGTGGCGAGGGTTAATCCTGCCAGTCGGTTATTGATATAGCGGGCTGCCGCATCACAATCCGGATGTCTGGCCTGTTCAAAAAAGTGAGCACTCAGTACCAATAGTGACTGAGCCGCTTCAGGTGAGATCAGGTCAATGGCGCTGGTATGAACACTGCGAAGTGCATGATGAAGATGTTGCCGCGCTTTTTCTGCCTGTTCATAGCGAGCTATCGCTTTATCGCATTTTTGTTTGACCAATGCCAGCGCTTCTTTGTGTTCATCTTTTTTGTCCTCTTTGGCTTTTTCGAATGCTTTCATCAGGTTACCCTCCTGATCAATTAGGCGATAGGCGCGTTTCTCCACTTTGGACACGGCTTTTGAGGCAATATAAAGTGCATGGAATGCATCATCTCTTTGCTGTGCATCCGGATAAACATCCTTAACCGCTTTGGTCATACCTGTGGCACCATCTTTGACAATATGAAGTGGCATCATGCCCTGAGCCTTCCCTTCATTTAACACTCGCCCCCAAGTCGGACCATCACGATGCGTTTCGTGCGATAGTGAGGTTAAAAAACCATGGTCTAAATCAATGCACGCGAGGACAGGGTTGTTTTGACAAAAGACCTCATCAATGGCCAGCGAAAGGACAGGCGACAAATCAACCTGTTGATTAAAAACAGCGGCATTGCGCTGAGCCTCAATTTGCAAGCCTTGGATGTAACCAAAGCTGCGTGTGACGCCCGGGTAAATCAGCGGCAGTATATCTTCAATAGCACGGATAGAATTGGGGGCTGTGATGGTCAGCGCCACAACGGCTCGCCTGATTTGGGCCTCATCCACGGGTATTTTCAATGCATGGCTAGGTTGATTCAGCAACGCATTAAGTGCGTCTAGGGCAACCGCTTTGGTTTTGTAGACAGTCTTTCGGGAGATCTCAAACTGAGTAGAGACGCGAGAGATATCACCAAACGCTTGGCAAGCGGCTGAATTTAGGAGAAAATCAAATTTGTCTGAGGCGTTAAGTGATGTTCGATCTAAGATTGGCATATTGGCACTTTCGGTTGTTTTTTTTGGCGAAATGATTATCGCAAAACGTCAACACTTACGCCTCAGATTTCGCTTCAATTTAACCTTTTTTATATGCTACGCGCCAAATCAGCCACAAAATAGATGATCTGAATTGCCTGTGTCCATTTTATATCATGATAAATCGTTCTGCTATTCGGAGAGAATCGGACCTTAATCGGTTTCAATTTGTGCTGTGTTGATAAATATGTCCCCTATATTCTACAGCTAATGCAACCGAAATTAAATACTCAAGCTCATTTCTACATTGCTCTAGTTGTTACCCAGTTTGAGCAGAGCCCTAATTTTTAAATGTTGCTCACAACACTCAGAGGATTATAACGATGGAAATTTTCTCATCACTGGTTGTACTTTTCGTTGTCGGGGCTTTTGTCTATATGGCTTGGGATGCAGCGCGGGACAAGGATTGATGTTGTTTAATTAGTAACTATTCAGCGTAGGATGGGTGAGCCCCAGCGAAACCCATCAATTGGACGAAAACAGCTGAAATATCATCGTTTATTGCCTAATTGCGATGGGTTTCGCCTCTGGCTCTCGGCAATTGCTCCCTGCATTGCCCTACCAATCTACATTCATATAGTTGACCACATCCTACCGTAAATCGGCCTGTTCTTGAGCTTGCCTTGCGAAAAAGTGTTCTGCTTATCTATCGTTATCCACAAGCTGAATAGTCACTATATATCAGTCTTTGTTGATGAGGAAATTTGCAATGTCAAACAAACCAACCACCAAGTAAAAAATATTTGACATCTCTGTCAAGTCAACTTAAGCTAACACCATGTCAAGTATCTTTGACATACACTCAATAACGAATTGAGTAATGAATGGAATAACCAATCGCATAGCGATTAGCAGGAGAGAGTATGTCTTATAGAGAAAGAAGTATTTGGTTGTCATTGGCGGTGATGTTGGTGATTTGGCTGCGTTATTTCAGCGATATTTTTGGCTTGCATCAGTCACAATTACTGACGGTGGATAGGGTCCACTCGCTATTATTAAAGGTGGTTATTTTAACGATTGTGGCGCAAGTTGTGGTGCAAACTATCGTGGCTATCATCGATCATAAAGATGCCAATAAAGATGAAGATGAGCGGGATAAAGTGATTGCTTTATATGGTCAACGTAATGCTTATCATATTTTAATTATTGGTGTTTTTGCGGCGATTTTTCAAATTATTGTGCCAACACTGTTTGATCGCCCACAACTGTTGTTGAGTTTGCCTGACGAGTATCTGCTACTGCATGTGATTATTGTCAGTGCGGTAGTGGCTGAGGTGGTTAATGCATCGACTCAGCTATTTTATTATCGTCGAGGCTTTTAATAATGACTAAAGTGCTTAGCAATAATATCAGGCGATTGCGCTTTGACGCTGATGAAATGACCCAAAAAGCATTGGCCGATGCGATAGGGGTATCAAGGCAAACCGTGGTCGCCATCGAAAAAGGCAAGTATTCACCATCGCTTGAGGTGGCGTTTAAAATTGCCAATGTTTTTGCGGTGCCATTAGAACAGGTATTTCAATATCAGTAGCAGCTGTAGACAAGGATTAAAGTTGCCCATATAATGATCAACTCATTTTTGACCACGGGGGTTGTGGTCAAAATTTGATGTGTATATAGGGATAGAGTAACCAGGAATGTCATAGCTTCAGTCAACATTATTATTGACGCATTCACTTTCAAATTATCTCATCAACATCAATTACAGCAAAATTGTGTCAAGCTGACGCGCTCGTTGCGCTAATCACTTGGCTGTAAAACGAAATGGAAAACATTAACCTGCTGTTGCCTTAGGGTTGCAGTCTTGTGTATAGCGTATAAAGGGTCATTATGAAGAAGAAATTCAGTATGAAGCGGCGATTAGCTGCTTTTGCTTTGGGCGGCTGCGCCCTGTTTGGTGCGGCGAATGCCGAGAACTGGATCCCCGTGGGTTCAGGTGATTTAACCATTTTTATCCCACAATTTAACTTTCAAGCGAATAAAACCTCAACCAGTGATTATACCTTGTCTTGGAATGCCCAAAGTGGGGCAACCAGCTACAAGGTCGAACGTTTGTTTGCTGGTGTCACACCGGCAACAGCCGATGAAATTGTCACTGAGTGGCGCACCGTGGCTGATACCACAGCAACTTCACTCACTCAAAGCCATAACTTATCCACCCAAGATCTCGATGGTCATCAGCTGTATCGACTGTCGAGCTGTATCCAAACCGTTTGTACTGAGTTGGATGAACTGTATTATTTTACTGATAAAAATGATTTATCAACGACGGTGCCGCAGAATTTCACCTTAACTCACATTCCACCAGCTACCAGCGCCAGTGCTAAAGTGGCAGGTAAAACCTTCACCACATCAGCCGACAGCGAAGATAATCCTTATGCCTATGGTAAGGGTTACAGCTTTATTACCGGTCACGAAAACCCTAATTCTACGGCATCTGCCAGCAAAATAGCCAAATATGAGGCTGAGCATGGGGTTCAAACAGTATCAAAA
>CBDIDQ010000029.1:0-54267 GCA_965277695.1 Alteromonadaceae bacterium | reverse complement strand
AATTGATCCATATGAATGGGCGGGTGTATGATTACAACCTTGGCCGCTTTATGAGTGTTGATCCGCTGATCCAAGCGCCGACCAGTACGCAGAGTATTAATCCGTATAGTTACATTATGAACAATCCGTTGGCGGGGACTGATCCGACGGGGTACTGTTCCACCGGGTCACGGACGGGCCGAGATGTGGCTGGGTGTTCAACGGTGTCGGGGGTTGATGATACGCGTGGTGGCGGTAATGTCGCGTCAGTCATTACCGATGGTAGTGGGGTTGTGGTTGTCAAAACGAATAATGGCAGTCTTTACAAGCTTGATGCACAGAGTAGTAAAAAAGTCTTGGCACTAGTCGCTTCTCAGATAGGTGATCAGGTTAAAGCCCCCGCTGTTGTGATTAATATTCCAGAAAATCAGACGACGAATACAGACCCCGGTAAAATTATGGGCACCGAAGCAAGTAGAGCTTCGTTGATCCTTGATGCGTTAGATCCAACATTAGGTGGGGCAATAGGTAAAGACAGAGGTGTCGTTGATGGTGTCAGGTCTATTAGCGTTATATCTAACTCTGGTGCAACCTTAACGTTGGCAGAGAAAGGTGAATTGATGCTGATTCACAGGACGATGGGCAGTAAAGCGGCGATGGCTTTTCTCAAGGACTTAACAAAACGTAAGGCGATCAATTTTAGAAATTCTTCACTACCTCCTCGTCAAATTAATGCTAGATGGGGAGGTTCATCGAGATACAAACATGGCGGAGAAATGACCGCTATTCAACATATTATGTTTAGGCATGGGCCAACATCAGGGTTTTCATCAACCAGTAAATTTTCAAAGGGTACCTCTCTAAGTGATGTTGCTAAGTATGTAGACACTGCATTGCGATATGGAAAAGTTGAACAAAATCGAGGCACTGGCTATGTGATACAACATAACTTTGGAAGAACGATTGGCTTTAATAAAGCAGGAGATCCAACATCGGTGCTCAAAATCAACGTAAGAGACGGTGTTATTAAAACCGCCTTTCCATTATAAATTATATGTATTATAGGAATACTCAATGAATGATTCACTGTTAGATGAATTTTTAAAAGAGGAATGTGATGAATTCACTCGAAAACTTCTATTGGATGAAATAGACAAGCAACGTCAAAGCTTGCTTCGTGAAAAACAGGCGTTTGAGTTTAATGTGTTTAATATCGAAATAGATTTTGTTAAGCAAATTGTTAAAGTTGAAGATGATTTAGATGCCAGTGACGAAAGCACTGTAGAAATCACCTTGAATGAATTTTGTAATTTGCTGAATAAAGCCGTAAAAAAAGGATAATGGACTGTTTAGGGAAAACCAGAGACGTCAGATAGGACTATGGACTGTTCAAGGAAAACCAGAGGCGTTAGATAGGAAATTGGACTGTTCAAGGAAAACCAGAGACGTTAGATAGGACAGTGGATCCGGCGGGTTGGCAGATTTGGCCAAGAGCAAAATCTAGGTCAAGATCAAGGTCAAAAGCAGAGCAAGATCAAGGGCGATGCAGGGCTGCTGGTCTTGCACATTGCCCGGCATTTAGCGTGCCGGCATCCATGCCGCGAGTCACGCTAAATGCAGGGCAAAGCAAGCCTTATGTTCAACGGTGTCGGGGGTTGATGATACGCGTGGTGGCGGTAATGTCGCGTCAATTACCACCTATAAAGGTAAAGATGGTAGTACTTTTAAAGTGGCTAAAACGGATAATGGTGCGCTTTATAAGCTTGATGGCGCGAGTAGTCAAAAAGTTGATGGGATAACCGCTTCAAGCTTGGGTGGTGGTGTTAAAGATAGTGGCAACATCAATCCTGATATGCATCCTAGTAAAGGCCGCCAGGAAAGGACCACTAATAACTCTACCGTTGACCCTACAACAGCTGTTGCTGGTGTTGCTGTTGTTGGCCCCTATGGGCATACCTATTCCCATGGTTTTTCCTAAATCTGAAGCACAAGAAAAAAGTGACAAAGAATTGGCTCTCGCTCTTGATGGCTTCGCTGACGATCTTAAGGATCATCTTAAAATTGCTGCTACTGGGGTTACTCTTACGATGGCCTCCACGTATGGTCCTAAACTCCTAGCAAAAATGAGAAATGAAATCTCACGTATTATGGATAAGACAGCAGGGCCTAATGGTGTACAGTACGCTTTAAGAGTGACTACAAGTGGCACTTATCCTTGTTTCTCTTGTTCATCTGGTGAAATATCGCTTAAAGCGGGTGATGTTTGGAAATTTGGTGAAACAACTAAACCCAGTTCAAGGTATTCTGCAACATGGTTGAGACAGAATAAACTTCGCCATTAACAATTTAAGCTTGCCGCCAGGCAATAAGATATTTAGGTAATTATGAACATTGGTATTGCTATAGAAATAGATATAGAGGCTGATAATAAATCAGTTTTGATTCAAGAAGTTTCCGATGCACTTGAAGAAGCGTTTAATGACAAGAATTACGGTGCTGATATAGAAAACATTGATATCGGCTTTATTTGTGTACGTGTGGTCCCTGGAGTTGAAGATTTTTCAGTTAAAAGGAAACCCAAATATGTGGCTAGTCAATTTATAAAGTTGTTGGATGGAAGTCGTAAGGAAGTTACAAATACTTTTAGCTTTGACGTAAAGCTTGATGACGTTGCATATGAGTCGTTTGTTGCAGCGTCTAATGACGAAGCCACAAGACTAATAATACACTCAATATTAGCGTCATTAAGTGTTTTTGACAAACTACCAAAAAAGGTAAAATCTTTTGATGCGGATCAGTTCAAATTGGATATAACAAGCTATTTTAATGAGCAACTTATTAAAGTTTAATTTGAAATTACCCGAAAATACTTGATAAAGTTACCCATTGGTTGTGTCTAAATTGGAATTATCTTACAGCCTCTTGTTTAAGAAAAACCTTTAAAATTGCTTGGCTACAATCGTACAGTCTTTTAATTAACAGAGCGTTTTTGCTATCAATAGTAAAGTCTTCCTAAACAATAGCTTGTGAAATAAGTCAAAAATAGACACAAGTAAAATCAGTATTTTGTGGGTTTTCATTGATATTACAGCAATATACTTAAAAATAGTTTTGTCTTAATCTGACTTATTTTACAGCCTCACAAGAGGCTTGAACCTCTTTGTCTAACTAAGTTGACGATAGAAACGTTCCACGGCACTGGTGGTGAATTGGTGAATTGGTGGAATACTAAAGAATTAGGGGTTGATTGTTTAATGAGGCTTTTTCTAACCTATTGGACTGTTCAAGGAAAACCAGAGACGGTGGCTAATTTAAGAAAGGCTGATTTTACACCGAGCAGAGAAATGATAATGGGTTCACTTTCATTACTCGTGGAAGATGGTGCAATTGACGCTTCTGTTCTGGATACATTTATTCCTGATAAGCTTCAAAACTCGTTTATGCCAAGCGATAATGTAAAAATATAGCTTTACCACCGTGAGCTATACCAAGGTAGACAAAGGCGCAGTGTCGTTGCATGGTCATCACTATAATTTGAGCGGTAGTTACGACGAATATTTAAACCTGCGTAAAGAAAGCAACAGCCTCACGGGTCTACAAAAAGCATACGATTATGACAACCTCAACCGTTTAACCACCTACACGGTGAGCAATACGGCACCCGCTGTGAATTTATCGGTGAACTATGGCTATGATGCGGTGGGTAATTTGCTGAAGAAGTCTGACTACAGTGCCAATCGCAGTGGGGCTTATGAGTACGGTGGGAGCGACAATTGTCCGGCGGCAAACAAGGCCGGACCGAATGCCTTATGTCGGTTAGAGAAGCTAAACAGCACCATCGTTCAGTTCAGCTATGATGGCCGAGGGAACCTGATTAATGGCGATGGGCTCACGCTGACCTACAATGCGTTGGACAAGCCCTTAACCATCATTGGCCGGGGTCCAGGCAACAATACCAACACCGCATTCACCTATGGCAGTGATGGCATGAGAGCCAAACAAACCCGGACAGTCAGTGGCCAAACGAGTACCACGTATTATGTCGATAAGCGGTTTGAAATGGACAATGACGGCAGTTGGCGAGCGTATATTGATGACATCGCGGTGCTCAGCTGGACCCCGGAACAGCAGCATAAATTGCTCTATACCTTGCGCGACAGACTGGGCAGCGCGACCACCTTGGTCAACCATGATGGCCAAGTCACCAGCAGACGCTATTTCGACCCATTTGGCCGCACCTCATCAGCCAGTGGTAGCGAACACCTGAGCAACACCCAGTTCGGCGACTTGCTGGAGACTAACCGTTATCGCCGAGGTTTCACTGATCACGAGCATTTGAACGAACAACAGTTGATCCACATGAATGGACGAAGGGGAACAAAAAGCGAGAGCTCGCAGTTTTTTGTTCCCTTGAGGTGAGTGCAAGGATGCACGAAGGGCGCACGCCATGGACGGTTAAATCACCACAGCTGCCCTTGCACTAAACCAAATTGATGATAACTTGACCTTCGCTTGATTTCAACGTCGGACGGTTTATGAGTGTGGATCCGCTGATTCAAGCACCGACCAGTACGCAGAGTATTACTGTGTCTTTCGCTTATTTACATTGTTATGAATAGTCAGGTTTGATTTTCGAAATAGTCTATTGATTTAATTGATATTTATAAGGTATTGGACTATTCAAAGAAAACCTAAAACGTTGGATTTGGCAGATTGACAGATTTGGCCAAGAGCAAAATTAAGGTCAAGCGCAGAACAAGATCAAAGGCGATGCAGGGTAAAGCAAGCCTTGGGCAGCCCAGCTAATATCAAGGGGTCAGTTGTTTAATGAGACTTTTCCTAACCTATTGAATAATAATTACTTTAATTTATCATCGTGTTAAAAGTTGTAATTAAGAATCAGTAATTAAGGGAACTATATGGTTATAGTCAAGCAATTTAAAAAGTCTTCTTAAAACAAGAGATTATGAAATAAGTCTAAATCGGACTTATTTCACAGTATCACAACTGATTCATTTCATTTGTCGAGCAACTCAGGCATTTTGTAAAAACCATGACATTAAAGAAGCTTGATTCACTTTTTCAAATTCAATCCAGTCAATAAGAGCAAGACATACCACGTCTTCATTGTCGATAGTCTCTTCGCCGCTAAACTTGTTAGCTATCCTTGCTCACTATCCTTGCTTAAATCTTGGCTTTGCTCCGTCTGGTCATGACGCAAAATCTGATAGCCGTCTTGTAGTTTATCTAAAAAGCTGTTGTCTTGGCGTAAATCTTTCGGTGGTTGCAAAGCGTTTAATTCTGCCACGATATTAAACGCAATACTTAATCCCTTGGCCCCGAGTATGCTAAAGTTCCAGAAAAAAGCACCGCCAAGGTTGATGGCACTGGGCAACAGGGTTAGCGACAAACTTCTGCGCAGGTTTTTATCGAGGCTTTGGGAAAATTGATAGAGGTCGCAAATTAGGGTTAAATTGGGGTCAAGCAGTACGGTGTCGGCGACATCTTGGGCTAAATTAGTCGCACCTTGTAAAGATATCGACACATTGGCCGTTTTCATCGCGATGGCATCGTTAATGCCGTCACCGACAAAACAAACTTTACGCCCCTGTTTTTGCAAGTCTTCGACAATCTTCGCTTTTTCTTCGGGCAACACTTGGGCAAAATATTCATCGATGCCTAATGCATCAGCAAGCTTTTGGGTCGGTTTGTCATGATCCCCCGACACAATGGCAAAATGCTTAATGCCTAAGGTTTTCAATTGGTCAATGGTGGCTTTAGCCTCGGGCCGTAGATGTGGTTCAAGTTCAATCGCGCCAGCCACCTGATCATCAACTGCAACAAAAATCATGGTATGACCTTCATCATGGGACTGTCGTTGAACTTGTTGCAGCTCAGCAGAAATCTCTAACCCTTCACTTTGTAAAAATCGGTCACTGCCAACCCGGATTGTCTGCTGGTCTAAAAAGACCGTTAGCCCATAACCCATTTTATATTTGGCATTGAGGATAGCTTCATCGTCATCATCAACTTGCAGCGTTTGCGCGTACGCTAAAATGGCCTGAGCAATAGGGTGAGTTTGTTTTTGTTCGGCAATCGCGGCATAACGTATCACTTGTTGTTCATTAAAAGAATCACAAGCAATAACTGCTCGAACTTGCGGTTGTTCTTGGGTCAGTGTGCCGGTTTTATCAAAAAGAAAGGTGTCAATTTCATGTAAGCTTTCTAAAACCCGACCATCTTTGACCAAAATACCTTTGCGAGCGGCATGAAGAATGTGCAGTAAAGTCGCTATCGTGGTCAGAACCCGAATTTCTTTGCCGATATGTGCCTGAATAAATACCACCGAAGGCACCACGCCCATTACTGGCAATATCGCACAAGCGCCAACAAACATCGGTAGCGTCGCGGTGTTGGCCCATTTTTCGCCTTTGAGTTGCAGGCTGGATTTGAAGTCGGTTGAATGGGCGAGTAAGTCTTGAATTTTTGCCGCTGTTGTTTGTTCTCCCGAGCGCTCAACTCGGATATGCAGATTGCCAGAAAGAATAACGGTATTGGCATGAACCTCGTCCCCAGCCTTTTTTTCCACCGGTTGCGACTCGCCAGTTAGCATATGTTGATCAATGCTCGCCATGCCTTGGATAATCCGACCATCTACGGGGATCACGCCACCAGCATTAACCACTAAAATATCGTCGGTTTTAACCGCTTCAAGGGCGATTTCTATCTCGACCCCTTGTTGGAGAACCCAAACTTTGTCAGGCAATTGGGCGAAAATCTCAGTGATCATGTCCTGTGAATTGTCTTTGGCTTTATCAACCGCCAACTTACCTAAATTCATTAACCACAGACCGACGGTGGCAGTAAAATATTGTCCCAGACCAAAGGTCAGGCTATCGCCAAAAAAGAATAAGACATCAGCATTGATTTTTTTATCTTTAAGCAACGCCTGTTCGACATCTCTCATATAAGGCACTGAGCTATACAGATACATGCCGATACCGGGGATAAATAATATCGGGTAAAGTGGGCTTAGGGCAAATAACCCCATGGTTACTAGGCTGCTTTTGACATAATGTTTGCGGTTTTGATCAGCCACCCCGGCTTGTGTCGGCACCATCGCTTGGCTATTTTTAGTTGGCGCTGGCTGATCGTCTGTGACGGTTTTTTTAGTCGTTATATTTTGGTAAATCTTTGAGCCAACATAAGTGGCTAATAACAATCCGAGCTGAATGATCACCGGTCTTCTTTCTCCAAAGTTGGTCAAAATATCATTAACGTTTAAACAGCGTCGATTGACGGTTTAACTTATGCTGTTGCCAAAAGGACATAACTTGTGGCAAAGTCATTATCCCTAAAAGATAATGCATTTTACCGTCGCCTAAAATAATAATCAGGATCATCCGATGCAACTTAATTACCCGATAGAGCCTCAGCCTAAAGAGCCTCAGCCTAAAGAGTCAAATCAGCGCTTGTATTCAGCCGACGTCCTTGAGCTTACGCAAGCCGAGCAAAAACAGCAAATTTTAAGCCAATTCAATCGGCCCAGTGTCGACTATCCCAGCGAACAGAAAATTCATCAATTATTTGAAGCCCAAGTTGAACGGACACCCGAGGCAATCGCGCTGAGTTTTGCCGATCAGACCCTGAGTTATGCGCAGTTTAACCAAAAAACCAACCAGTTGGCGAGGGTACTGCAAGCAAAAAACATCCAACAAGGGGATATCGTCGCGGTATTAGCCGAACGCTCCGTTGAAATGATGATTGCCATTTTTGCGATTTTAAAGGCCGGGGCCAGCTATTTACCGCTCTCTCCAGAGCTGCCCACAGAGCGTGTTGAATTTATTTTACAAGATACCCAAACCAAACTGGTTTTGACCCAAGCACAATGGATGGATCATTATCCGCCCGAATCGTTTACTTGCCCCCGATTGATGCTGGCACAAAATAGTGATACTAGCTTAGCTGAGACTAACCTCAATCTGGATATTTCGCCGCAATCGGTCGCCTATATCATTTATACCTCAGGCTCAACGGGTTTACCTAAGGGCGTGATGATCCAACATTTTGCCCTAACCAATCGACTGTGGTGGATGCAAAAAGCTTATCCGCTGAGCGAGCAAGATTGTGTGTTGCAAAAAACGCCGATCAGTTTTGATGTCTCAATTTGGGAGTTGTTCTGGTGGTCCTTTACTGGTGCTCGACTACATTTATTGGTGCCGGGAGGCGAAAAAGAGCCGCTGTTAATTGAACAAGCGATAGCACAACATCAGGTCAGCACCCTCCATTTTGTGCCATCGATGTTACAGATTTTTCTCCATCATTTAGAGCAAAAAAAGGCGCAAGCGCCAACTTTTGCCATGCCACCGTGCATAAAACAGCTATTTACTAGTGGCGAGGCACTGGCTGCACCATTGGTGACTCGCTGCCATCAAAGTTTACTGGTGCCTTGCTCGGCTCAGCTGATCAATTTATATGGACCGACAGAAGCCACCATTGATGTGTCTTATTTTGTTTGTGATGATCCCCATCCAACGGTGGTGCCAATCGGCAAACCTATCGACAATATTCGGCTGTATATCCTCAGTCCAGAGGGCACATTGCAGCCCCCGGGTGTCGCGGGAGAACTGTGTATTGCCGGAGACGGGGTGGCCAAAGGCTATTTAAATCGGCCCGATCTCAATCAGCAAAGCTTTCTTGTCGATCCGTTTGTGGCTGATAGCCCACTTTACCGCACTGGCGATTTAGCACGTTGGTTAAATGATGGCAATATCGAGTATTTGGGCAGAATGGATCGGCAAATTAAATTACGCGGTTTTCGCATCGAATTAGGCGAAATCGAAGCCCAACTTGAAGCCCATCCTGAGGTTAGGCAAGCTGCGGTAATGGATCTTAAAGATGCTCAAGGTGACACATTCCTTTGTGCTTGGTGTCTCGCGCCCTCAACCTCGTCTTCAACCTTAACCCAAGCACTGAAAACCTTTTTGGCTACCAAGTTACCGTATTATATGGTGCCGACGCATTTTGTTTTTGTCGCCGATTTTGTGCTGACAGCCAGTGGTAAACTCGATCTGAAAAAGTTGCCGCGCCCTGATTTAAGCCAAACCGGACAACTTGATAATATCGCCAACACTGAACCAAATAAAGCACCTCAAAACCAACTGCAACAACAGCTGGTGGAGATTTGGCAGACCCTGCTTGGGGTGTCGCACATTGGCATTGAAGCGCACTTTTTTGATCTCGGCGGACACTCTTTAAAAGCAATGAATTTACAGGCGATTTTGCAGCAAAAATTTGCCGTGCAGTTGTCGTTGCAACAACTGTTCAAGACCCCAACCATTGCGACCTTAGCCGCTTTTATCGCACAACAACGCGCTGATGTTATGCCTGTGTCAGCTGCTGAGCCCGCTGCTTTAAATGCGTCAACTGATGTCGATGGGGCGCGGCAATACCCGATGTCTTCGGTGCAAAAACGCCTTTATGTGCTTGATCAAATGGCCGGTTGTGAACGTGCCTATCATATTACTGGCGCTTGGTGGGTTGATAACGCCATTGAACCCGGGCGGGCGGAGGCGGTTCTGCAACAGTTGATCCAACGTCATGAGTCGCTGCGCAGTAGTTTTCACTTCCAAGCTGGGGAGTGGGTTTGTCGGGTGCCATCAACAGTGGCTTTTTCGTTGCAACAGCAGCGCCTTGATGAAGCACAACTCGACCACGCCATTGACGGTTTGACCCAACCCTTTGATTTAACTCGGGGGCCTTTGCTTCAAGCGGGATTGTTTAGCTGTGTTAGCGCCGATGCTGAGCGAACCCTATTGGTGATTGATTTTCATCATATCGCGGTCGATGGCCTGTCATGGACGTTATTAATGCAAGAGTTTATGTCGCTTTATCGTGGCGAAACCCTCACAGCGGTGGCGGCGCAATACTCGGATTTCGCCGCTGAGGAACAGCGTTATCTGCAATCTGAACGTTTTGTCGATGATCAACAATATTGGCTGGCGAAGTTTGCCGAGGATTTGCCCAATCTGGATTTACCGATTGATTTTGCTCGCCCCAGAGAAAAATCGTATCGCGGAGCCAGTGTCAGAACCTCCATTGATGCCGACACCACGGCGGCTTTAAAACAGCTGGCGCAGCGCAATCAAGTCACGCCTTACATGGTTTTATTGCCCTTGTTTCAACTGTTTTTGGCTAAATTGAGCGGTCAAAGTCAGCTGGTTTGTGGCACAGCGATTGCCGCTCGCCCGCTGTCTGGGCGGTTTGATCAGGCCATCGGTATGTTTACCAATACCCTTGCGCTGTCTTGTACCATTCCGGAACAGATCAGCTTACCAGCGTTTTTGCAACTGACTAAAACCCAGTGGTCGCAAGATTATGACCACCGCGAATATCCTTTTGAACAATTGATCCGCGCTCTGAAGCTCAAGCAAACACCTGATCGCAATCCGTTGTTTGAGACCATGTTTGTTTATGAAAATACCGATCAGCGCAGCTTGGATTTAGGCACCGGACCGCTGACCGAATATCATTATGACTTGCAAATGGCGATGTTTGATTTGACCGTTGAAGTCATTGAGCAAAACGGTCAGCTAAACATTGATTTTCAGTATAATACTGAGCTGTGGCGGGCCTCAACCATCGAGCGTTGGCAACAGCATTTTGTCCATTTACTGCAACAGGCGATTGCCAATCCAACCGCTGATATCCATCAGTTTGAACTGATCCAAGCGGCAGAAAAACAGCAAATTTTAAACCAATTTAATCCCCCTGCTGTTGCTTACCCTAAAGATAAACCCATCCACCAACTGTTTGAAGCACAGGTTGAACGCACACCCGAGGCCATTGCCATCAGTTTTATCGGTCAAAATAATGCCACCGAAACGCTAACCTATGATCAGTTTAACCGCAAGGTCAATCAACTGGCGCGGGTGTTGCTGGCGCAAAATATTCAGCAGGGCGATATTGTCGGGTTATTGTCTGAGCGTTGTGCGGAGATGGTGATTGGCGTTTTTGCCATTTTAAAAGTCGGGGCCAGCTATTTGCCGCTGGAGCCTGATTTGCCCCAAGAGCGTTTTGAATTTATTGTCCAAGACACTGAGGCAAAACTGATTTTGGCCCAAGATAAATGCCTCAATCAATACCCGCCCGAGTCATTTATTTGCCCTTGGTTGATTTTGGAGGCCAGCGAACATTATCAGGGAGCAGACAGTAACTTAATGCTCGATGTTGCGCCTGAAACCGTCGCTTATATCATTTACACCTCAGGTTCGACCGGGCAACCCAAAGGTGTGATGCTGCAACACTTTTCGCTGACTAATCAGTTGTGTTGGACGCAAAAGACTTATCCGCTAGAGCAGGGCGACTGTATATTGCAGCGAATTCCGATTTCTTTTGATGTGTCGGTGTGGGAACTACTCGGATGGTGTTTTACCGGGGCTAGGTTACATTTGCTCGAACCCGGGGGAGAAAAAGATCCGCTGGTGATTTTAAACACCATCGAGCAGCATCAAATCACCACCCTGATGTTTGCGCCTTCATTGTTACAGCTGGTGATTCAATATTTACAACAGACATCGACGTCATTCAATATTTCAAGCTTAAAACAGATTTTTTCACTGGGAGAAGCACTGCCGCCTGCATTGGTTAGCCGTTGCCATCAACTGTTGCTGGCAAAATCCCAAGCCATATTAGTCAATATCTACGGCCCAAGTGAGGCCACTATTGATACCCTGCATTACCAATGTGATGATCCCAACCCTGTCATCGTCCCCATTGGAAAACCGATTGATAATACTCGTTTGTATATTCTCAATCGCCATGGCTCGCTGCAACCTATTGGTATTCCCGGCGAACTTTGCATCGCGGGGGAGGCCATCGGCAAAGGTTATGTCAATCGGCCTGAACTCAATCAACGCTGCTTTGTTGAGGATCCAAGGCAACCCGGGGTGCGTTTTTATAAAACCGGCGATTTGGCCCGTTGGCTGGCTGATGGCAACGTAGAATATTTGGGCCGCATCGATAGGCAGGTCAAAATTGCGGGGATCCGCATTGAGTTGGGCGAAATTGAAGCGCAATTACAGGCCCATCCTCAAGTCAAACAAGCGGTGGTGACCAGTCATACTAATGGCCAAGGTGTCAAAGCATTGTGTGCTTATTGTGTCGCACCAGACACCAGCACCGAGCAATTAAAACAATTTTTGGCGACTCAACTGCCTGATTATATGCTGCCCCAGCACTTTATCTTTTTGTCGGTTTTTCCGCTCACTGTCAGCGAAAAAATCGATGTCAAAAACTTACCTTGCCCAGAGGTGAGCGAGAGTACCGCAGCGGCGGATTATGTTGCCCCGAGAAATACACTAGAAAAACAATTAGTGGCGATTTGGCAAGATGTTTTGGCGCAATCGCCCATCGGCATTCACGCCAACTTTTTTGATTGCGGCGGTCACTCTTTAAAAGCGATGAACATGCAGATTTTGCTACAGCAAAAGTTTGCCGTTCATCTGCTGCTGAGCCAGCTGTTTCAAACACCGACCATTGCTGAATTAGCCACTTTTTTGCAACAGCAAAATGCTGATCTCAAGGTCCTGAGCACACCGCTAGCTGACGCCTCTATCCCACTGCTGACACCGCCACAGCCGCATTATTTGGCCTCTTCGGCACAAAAACGGCTTTATGTGTTGCAACAATTTGATAAAACCTCGACCCATTATAATTTGCCGTTTAGGGTCTATTTTGGCGGTGATTTAGATCAAACCCGATTGGAATGGGTGTTACAACAACTGATCCAACGGCATGAAGCATTAAGAACTACTTTTTTTATTAATGCTGATCAGCTGCAACAAAAAATTCAGCCGCAGTTGGACTGGCAACTAGCAATTGAAGATTTAACCGATAGCAGCCAAGACTTAGATAAACAGCTCCAGGCGTTTATTCAACCCTTCGAACTCAGCCAAGCGCCTTTGTTTCGTGCCCGGTTACTCTGCCTTGGCGAAAAAAATCACCTACTGTTACTCGATTTTCACCATGCTATTGCTGATGGGGTGTCTGTCGAATTGTTTTGGCGTGAGCTGACTCAACTTTATCAAGCCCACCGCGTAACCGATCTGCCGCCATTACGACTGCAATTCAAAGAGTTTGCCGCTTGGCAGACCGAGCGCCTGAGCAGTCAGGCGCTGCAACAGCAAGGAGACTGGTGGTTACAAGGTTTTCAGGGGGAGATCCCGGTGTTGAATTTGCCCTATGATTTTGCTCGCCCCAGCAGCCAAAGTTTTGTTGGCGACACCTTGTTTTTTCAACTTGCGCCGAGCCTGAGCCAAGACTTGCGACAATTGAGTCAAACGCAAGGCTGCACTATGCATATGCTGCTGCTCAGCGCCTTTAATATTTTGCTGCATAAACTCAGCGGTCAGCAAGATATCGTGGTGGGTGTGCCGGTTTCACTACGTGGCCATTCAGACCTCAACAAGGTGATGGGCATGTTTGTTAATACCTTGGCTATTCGCAGCGCACCGCAAAAAACCAAAACCACCGGAGATTTTCTCAATGAGGTCAAACAGGCCAGCATTGGTGCCTTTGATCATCAAGATTGGCCACTAGAAAATTTAGTTGAAGGGTTAAACCTCAGCAGAGATATGAGCCGTAATCCGCTGTTTGATTGCCTGTTTAGTTATCAAAGCGGCGATGGCTTTTCGGCGCAAATTGACGGCTTGCAGTGTCGGGTTGAAGAGCCTGATTTAGGCGCGGCTAAGTTTGATTTGTCGATGATCATCATTGATAAGCAGGCAGCGCTTAACGTTAATATTGATTATTGCACTGCGTTGTTCAAACCCGAAAGCATCGCCTTGTTGCAACAGCAATTTACTCATTTACTGACTTTGCTGGTTGAACCTGACAGCCTAAACCGGCCGCTCGGTGAACTGTCTTTATTGCAAGCGTCAGAAAAAACCACCTTATTGCGCGATTATAACAACACGCAAGTGGATTACCCCTCACAGGCAACGGCTCATTGGCTGTTCGAACAACAAGTGATAAAAACCCCTGACCAGATTGCGCTGGTTTTTGCCGGGCAAAGTCTGACTTATCAACAGTGTAACGACAGAGCCAATCAACTGGCGCAACATTTGCGCTCAGCGGGTTTAAGCCCGGCTTTGAGTCTTGACCACCAACCGCAATGCATCGTTGCGGTGTTGGCAGAACATTCTGTCGAGTGGGTGTTAGCCATTTTGGCGATTTTCAAAGCCGGTGGGGCATATTTGCCGCTAGATCCTCGGGCACCGCAAGCGCGTCTAATGACCTTGCTCAATGACAGTGGCGCTCAAATCATGCTGTGCCACAGTCATTTTCAGCCGTCATACCAAGACTTTTTTAACGGTAAAGTGTTTCATCTTGATCAACCGCAACTGTGGCAAAATCAGCAAGACGGTGCCGCGATGCCTGAGCAAGTTGATGATCCGCTGCACCAAAGTCGTTTGGCTTATGTGATTTATACCTCGGGCTCTACCGGTAAACCCAAAGGGGTTTTATTGGGTCATCAAGGGTTAGTGAATCTGGCTTTGGACCATGTTCGTCGATTTAACATCAGCGGCGGCGATCATATTCTGCAATTTGCCAATCCGGCCTTTGATGCCTCGTTGATGGAAGTGTTTATGACCTTGCTCAGTGGGGCAACCTTGCATTTGGTCGAACAAAGTATGATTGACGATCACCGTCAACTCGAAAGCCAAATTCAACAGCAAGCGATTTCGCTGATGATTTTACCGCCTTCTTATTTGGCGTTGATGGAGCCTGATCGCTTGCCTTCTTTGCGGGCACTATTAACCGTCGGCTCGGCGACCAACTTTGCTTTGGTCAAAAAGTGGGGGGATAAAATCTATTACTCCAATGGTTATGGTCCCAGCGAAAACAGCATCGGCAGTACCATCTATACTGTGCCGCTGGCGGCAGCGGCGACTTTAGACCGCCATTATGCCTCTATTCCCATCGGCAAACCTTTTGATAATGTTCAGGTTTATATTGTTGATCAAGATTTGCAACTGCAACCCATGGGAGTGCCCGGAGAACTGTGTGTTGGCGGCGATGGGCTGGCGTTTGGTTATTTGAATCGACCACAATTGACTCAAC
This sequence comes from Alteromonadaceae bacterium, assembly GCA_965277695.1. Lineage (GTDB taxonomy): Bacteria > Pseudomonadota > Gammaproteobacteria > Enterobacterales > Alteromonadaceae > JABSOG01. Next base: position 39,165 of record CBDIDQ010000029.1, on the reverse strand, counting down.
AACAATTTGTGACGGGCGAACAAGTGCCGTGGATGCGTGAAGCCGACATTGAACGGATTTATCGCACGGGTGATTTGGCTCGCTGGCTGCCATCAAATTCAGGTTCAGGTTCAAGTCCAGATCCAACCCGGCTTGAACAGGGTGGGGCACTGTTGGAGTTTCTCGGTCGGCTTGATCAACAGGTTAAGATCAGAGGACAAAGAATTGAATTAGGTGAAATTGAATCACAACTGCAAAGTCTGGCGCAAATTCAACAAGCGGCGGTGATTGATCGACTGGACTTGTCAATTCAGTCCGAAAAATATCTCTGTGCTTATTATGTCGGTGCTGACCGTGTTGATCGGGCTGATGACGACCTTTCACCCGGTGAGTTAAGGCGTTGTTTGGCAGAGAAGTTGCCCGATTATATGCTGCCGTCGTATTTTATCGCACTGGACAAAATACCGTTAACCGCCAATGGCAAACTTAATCGTCAAGCCTTGCCGTTACCTGACCTCGATCATCTAGTCCAGACCAATTATCAAGCGCCGCAAAGTGAGCTTGAATCTCAACTCGCCGACTTATGGCAAACATTGCTAGGGGTGGCTCAAGTGGGCGGGTTGCATCACTTTTTTGAACTCGGTGGTCACTCGCTCAAAGCAACGGTGTTGATTGCGCAAATTCAGCAAACCTTTGCGGTGCAACTGAGCTTGCGGGATATTTTCCAATGCCCGCAACTGGCGCAAATGGCCGACCTGATTGCCCAGTGCCAAGTTAACAACAGCGCTGACAACAGCACGGACAGATTGACAATCCAGCCAGCTGAAATACCCCGATTGCAAACGCGAGAAGCGATAGCTGCTGCGCCCGGGCAAAATCGCCTGTATATTGTGCAACAATTCGAACCGCAGCAAACTCATTATAACGTCCCGAGTCTTTTCCATCTTCGCGGGCAAGTTGATCAGGTCAAACTAGAACAGTGCTTGCGCCAATTGGTGCAACGTCATGAAAGCTTAAGGACCTCATTTGTTTTTCAAGATCAGCAGGTATGGCAACGGGTTGATACTGAGGTTGAGTGGACACTTAAATTGCAAAGTGCCGGGCAGCAACTGAATAGTGTGCTTAGACCTTTTGATCTGACACAAGCGCCATTATTTCGTATGACGCTGAGCAGTGACCCAGATGCCGCTGAGTCATTTTTATTGATTGAAATGCACCATATTATTGCCGATGGCGCGTCGATAGCGATTTTTATGCGGGAGTTGGTTGCGCTTTATCAAGGCCAAACGCTGGCACCTTTGCCACTGCAATACCTCGATTTTTCTGCATGGATGCAGCAACGTTTGTCGAGTCCGGCTATTCAAGCGCAAAAAGACTATTGGACTCGTCATTTGGCAGGGGAGCTGCCTCGTCTCGAATTACCTTATGACTTTCCTCGATCAGCGTTGCAAAGTTTTGCCGGTGATTCGGTGGATGTCATGCTGCCAGAAAACGTGCAGCGGCGCATTCAACAGCTGGCGCATAAAAACGACTGTACATTATACGTGGTATTTTTTGCGGTCTTTCAACTGTTGCTGCACAAGTATAGTCAGCAGAATTCGGTCCTCGTTGGTACACCCGCTCAGGGCAGGTCGCATCCCGGCTTATCCAATATCATGGGCATGTTTGTTAATACCTTGGTGATCAAGAGTCCTGCTTTTGCCGGGGCTGCTTTTCTACCTTGGTTAAGTGAATTTAAAGAAACCCTGTTGCAAGCACAAGAGCAGCAGGATTTTCCTTTCGAAGATTTGGTTGAAGCACTAGGAGCGCAGGGCGATCGCAGTCGTAACCCGTTGTTTGATGTGTGTTTTAACTATGAAAATGCTCAACTGGCTGAGCAACCATTAGCTGACGCCACCATCGAACTGATTGAACCCCCGACGGCGATTGCCAAGTTTGACCTCACTTGTACCATTACGCAGACAAGCAATGGTGAGCTACAAATCAGCTTTAATTATTGTCGTGACTTGTTCCGTCAAGACACCATAAAACGAATGCAGCGGCATTTTTTACAGCTATTACAACAAGTTGTCGCGCAACCTAACCAACCGCTGGCGGAATATTCGATTTTGACGGCTGCGGAGCGTGAGCAAATTGTCAGTCAATTTAATCCGCCCGCTAGCCCTTATCCTGATGACAAAAATCTGGTGCAACTGTTTGAAGCTCAGGTTGCTCAATATCCACAGCGACAGGCGCTATTCAGTGGTGGCGAAGGGTTGAGTTATCAGCAACTGAATACTCGGGCTAATCAGTTGGCTCGACATTTACGCCTGTCAGGAGTGGTTGAACACAGCATTGTGGCGATTTGGCTTAATCGCTCGGTCGATTATGTGGTGGCGGTATTGGCTGTGCTTAAAGCGGGTGCGGCGTGGTTGCCACTTGACCAACGTGCTCCGGTAGATCGAGTGCAAAGCATTGTATCCGATAGCGAGGCCGTTTGTTTGCTCAGCAGTACTGATATTATTGCTGCGACATCATTGACGACAAAGACACTTACCACCAAGACACTGCTGCTTGATACCCTGGCGCTAAGTCAGCAAGCAGGGCACAACCTTGAGCTTGAGATTGAGCCACATTATTTGGCTTATCTTATCTATACCTCAGGCTCTACGGGTCGACCTAAAGGGGTGATGATTGAGCATACTTCATTGGTCAATTTTATCAGTGATTTACCCAACTGGTATCAAAATACTGACAGCGATACCGCTGAGCGCTGTTTGAGTTTGGCCAGTGTCAGTTTTGATGCCAATGTTTGGGAGCTGTTTTATCCTTTGCTCAGCGGCGGTTGTTTATATCTTTATCAAGACCTAGCTGGCCTTGATATTCCGCAACTGTGGCAATATTGCATCGAACATCAGCTTGATTTTGCCTTTCTTGCGCCCGCGTTGCTCAAAGAGTGTGATCAATATGCGATAGCCCAGCAAGCTGTTTTTCCGTTGCAAAAGATTGCCACCGGTGCCGAAGCGCTGCAAGGCAGTTTGCTCAAATCGTTGCTGAAAAGTAATCCTCGGCTGCAAATTCTCAATGCCTATGGTCCCAGTGAAGCGACTATTGTTGCCACGATGGCCCTGTATACTCGGCAATCTGATGCTACGGTGATCAGCGATCAAGCGGTTTCTATCGGTAAACCGCTGGCTAATGTGCAGGTTTATTTGCTTGACCCGGCCGATCAGCTGGTGCCGATTGGTGTGGTGGGAGAGCTTTGCATTGGCGGAAAATCGTTGGCTCGGGGTTATTTGCAACAACCTGACTTGAGCGCTGAAAAGTTTGTCGATAATCCCCTGAGCAGCTCAGGGAAAATCTATCGTACAGGTGACTTGGCGCGATGGGACGAAGCGGGCAATCTGCATTTTATTGGCAGAAAAGACTTTCAAGTTAAGATCCGAGGGTATCGCATTGAACCGGGAGAGATCGAACAGCAATTACGTCAACATGCTGATATCGAAGATGCCAAAGTGTTGGTCAACAGCAATTCAGCACAAAACCTCTGCGCTTTTGTGATCAGCGATAAAGCGATAACCCCGCAACAATTGCAGGCCGCATTAGGCAAAAAGCTGCCCTATTATATGGTGCCTGATACCTTTGTTTTCTTGAGTGCATTTCCGTTGAACCACAACAACAAGGTTGATAATAAAACCTTGCTGGCGCTGCTGACAGAAAAGGACATTGATGAACCACTGACAGCGGCTGTCGATCATAGCGAGATGGAACAACAACTGTTACCCATTTGGCAAGACGTACTGGATTTGCCGCAAGTGGGCGTCCATCAGAACTTTTTTGCATTAGGCGGCAACTCGCTGTTGGCTATTCGTCTGGCCAGTCGATTGCGCCAAATTGATCAGCAATTAAGCCTCAATGACTTATTTCAAGCGCCGACGATCTATCAACTAAGCCAACACCTTGAAGCCCGACTGACGAGTGCTGACTTGTTGACAGATGCTGACCGAGCCACGCTATTTTTTGCTGAGCATTATCAACTGAGGCTGCAATGGCAGCCGATGTCGGCTGAGGATTGTCATTGGATTGTTTATTATGAAGAAACCGCAATGGCGCTGGCACAATTGCTGGTTTTGCTCAAACAACATTGTGCGGTCGACTTGTATCCACACTATTGTTTGACTTTTGAGCAGCAATCAGATCATGCAAAAGTAAACCTACAGCCATTCGACGAGGCACAATTGCAAGTGTTACAAACTCAACTGATTGCTCAACGTAAAGTCTTTGAGGCGCAACTGTTGGACCAAGCGATAGCAGAGCAACATCCACTCAGTGCGATCCAAAAATTTCATTTGTCGCTAAAACGCAATGTGTCGGGCATTATTTTGCGGTTTGATGATTTAATCCCTATCCCGCGTTTTGAACAGGCTTTTGCGGCGGTGTTGGCACAACAAGGGTTATTGCATAGCAGCCTAAATGAGCAACAACAGACATTGCAACAACATGTGTTACCTGAAAGTTTGAGTTTGCCTTATTTGAATCTCAGTCCCTATCACCTTGATGAAGATCACTTTAGAACCGTACTGCATCGCTTGTTTAACGTTGATTTACGCCAATTACGCCTGCCTTATCAGGTATTTTTGGTTCAACGTAATCAAAGGGAGCATTATTTGCTGCTGTTGCTCAATCACAGTATTTTTGATCGCGCCAGTGCCGACGTGCTGCGCCGGGGACTGTTACAAAACTTATCACCAAACCAAACTTCATCACCTAACCAAGCCGAAGTATTGCCATATGCGCACTATACCGAGCTGTTAAAACGGGGGCCGCATATTTCGCCGCAACAGCTAATTGAAGACTTTCAACTGGAACAATACAGCCGTGCCAAAGCAGAATGGGAAACACGACTGATTGCATTACAGCAGTCTGCATCAGCCGAAACCGCTAAACCAATGCAATGTCATTTTAAACTGCCCTTGTCTGGCGAACTCAGCGAGGACAAAATCTGGCCTTTATCTTGGTTGGTGTGTAATCGTTTTGTGCAAGGCTATTTTGCTGCTGACTCTACTGACGCGGCAATACCGATGAAAATCATCTATCATGCGCGGCAATATGGTCAGGCAAACTATGCCAATACCATTGGTGAGTTTCTCGATTTTATGCCGATGCTGGTTGACCTCGACCAGCCTTTTGATCAAATCGTGCAAAGCACCATGGACCGGGTGAACTCGGTGGCTAAATCTCATGTCAACTTTATCACCTTGTTAAAGCAACAATTAAATGAGCAAGACAACAGCCGCTGGCAAGCCGCCCGTGATTTGATTGCGCCACAACAGCTAGATGACAACAATATGATGCTGACTTTTAACTTTCTCGACAAAATGAATCAAAAAGAAATTGATAGTCTTTACCACCAATCTGAAGACTCGCAACAGCCAGAGGACATCGGCATATCGAGTTTCAATTTTGATGCATATTATACTGACAGCCATTTAGTGTTTATGCTGTCATTCAATTTTGCCGCCGAACCTCAAGCGGTTGAGCAACTATTGCAACACTGTGTTGAACAGACGTTAAAAACCTTAAATTAAAATGCGTTGACCTTAACATTTACGAGGTTGAAACCTCGTCTACGCCGTAGACGCGAATTCATTCGCGTTTTGATTTATTCAAAAAAAACAGGAAATAACAATGTATAAAGAATGTGTATGTCAATGGGATCAGATTGAAGAGCATTGGGATATTTTTGAACAAAACGGTTTAAATCCGCGTGTTATTAGTCAGGTATCGACAGCGCTGAACGGTCCATTGGCGATTGTTGGTTGTGGCCGTGGATTGATGCTGGAGCACTTTGTAAAAAGCATCGAGGCTGATGAGGTGTGGGGATTTGACACCTCTGCCAACATGGTCGAAAACGCCAAACAGCGCGGTTTTGCCAATGTTGTGTTGGTTTCGCCAGAAACTCCGATACCTGAATCCTTATCTTTTGAGACCATTATTATCTCGACTGGGGTGCTGGATGTTTTGCACCCGACTGAAATTGTCGCCTTGCTCACCACCTTGAAAAAGCGCCTCAATGCGGGCGGGGTGCTGGTGGTTGCCGCTTTTGCTAAACAAGGCGAAGCGTTTGAATTTGCCCAGATACTCGGTGCCGATTGTGACTTGGGCATCAGCAATCAACGTATTTTCCAATTGTATCGAGAATACCTCACAGTGGGAGACTGGCAACAAGTGTTGGCAGCGCTCACCGACCCTGCCAAACAAGCCATCGCCATTGGGGGCATGAGCCAAATGGACAAAAAATTCAGACGGCTAGCGGACAAGAAAAACTGGCAAATCGCCACCATGATGGATTGGTTCAGTAAAGTCGCCCCCCAGGTAGAACGCCTTTTTGCGCTGTCAGAGCTAGTGCAATGCACCGAAGAGGCCCAGTTACAGGTCACCGAGCAAATCACTTTGGCTGAGGACAATCTTCATTTGCTGATTTGTCAGTGATTGTTTGGCGTGATTGTTTGGCGTGATTGTTTGGCGTGATTGGTGGTTTGTTGCTGTGCTCGTCTGACCCTTGAATTATCATGCCAAAACAGGAGGCTCGAAGACCTCCTGCCTTCACAAGGTTAATTTATCTACAATGTCATTGATGGCGTTCAGGCGTGACTCAAAATTAAACCTCACAAATTCATCAACTGAGCGAATTAAAGCCCATAATCGAAATAAAAACCTATTCAACCACTCACTTTATCTGTATCATCCGAAGCCAATTAAGCGACAAAATAAGTAATAAAGGGACTTTAGATGTTACGCGTTACCCCATTTTTGACAGCGATGCTGTCATTCACCTGGCTGTTTTTATCCCCGCAATCCATCGCGACTGAGGTCGAATGGTCCATTGAGGCCCATCAACCCCATTTTGCTGATATCAATGGTGATGGCGTTCAAGATATGTTGCTGCAAGCCAATACGTCGGCGCAAACCAGTTTAATGGTTTTAGGTGAAAATAGTGCCTTAGGTGTTCGCTATACACTCGCCAATCAACGCTCACTACCTGCTCCGTTTTCAGATGCTGTTGCCAATACCACCAAACTAACACTGGCCGATTTCAATGGTGATGGTTTGGCTGATGTCCTTGTTTTTACCCCTGCTCAGCAAGTACTCACCATTTATTTCAGTCAACCAGCGGGCTTTAGCCCGGGGATTGATTATACTGTTGCCGAATTGGAATGGTTGGCCGATGCCATCAACTATGACTTGAAGGCAGGCGATTTTAACGGCGATGGTCACCAAGACTTGTTGGCGGTGGCGGCTAAACAGCACTCGCATTATCTGATGCACACTAATGCCGTTGGTCAGTTGGCGGTGGTGCAAAGGATTAAAAAGAACGTCAAATGGGGTAAAAATAAAGCCGAAAAGCTGCTTATCGCGGATTATAACGGGGATGGTCGGGCGGATGTTTTCGCTTTATCAAAAAAGAAACACAAAAAACATCACGTGATTTACGCCGATGGCTCGGGTTTGCTAGACACCAAACACGCTGAAGCGCGAGACCTTGACGATTGGGATGCTGATACTCATAGCGTTATTGTCGCGGGTACGGCATTGAATTTACTCCGTTTGCATAACGCCACTGGCGGTGTTGATGAGAATGATATCGCGCTGGCGCAAGACACTTGTGAACCGAATTGCAGTCATCAAGCTTATACGGTGAAAACCGCCACCACGGCGAGCTTTACTGCGCTCACCAGCGTCCCTTCAACACCCACGACAGCACCCGGTCCAATCGGTAGTAGCTATATTGCGATTAATCGCAGTTACGCCATCAAAATGCCGAGTGTTCAAGGTGCGACTATTTATCAACTCTATGAATCGGCGCACAATTCCACCTCGTTGCCTGCGGATAGCAGTTATCAGCGCATCAGTTATGGCAGCTCAACCACTATTTTTCGCAGTACGCCGAGCGTCGGTTATCGTTGGTTTAAGTACCAAGCCTGTAATGCGGCGGGTTGCTCGGGTTTTAGTCCATTGCGACGGATTTACCTGTACGGTACACCGGGGATTGTCAACAATTTATCCATTTCAGCACCGACGGTCAATGTTGGCGTTAATTTCAGCGTGTCTTGGACACCTGCTTCTGGTGCGGTTGATGGCACGACTTACACTGTTTATAAAGCGTATAACGGCAGTGAAAGTGCAGTGTATTCTGTCACTCGAAATCACTGGAGCGAGAACAGTTATAGCTACTCAACCGCGCAATATGTCGGCGGTAGCTTTCGTTATCGGGTGCAAGCGTGTAGCCCTTCAGTGGACTGCGGCGGCTCAGTTGTCGCGAATCAAACGGTGATAGCGCCGAATACCGCGCCTGTTGCCAATACAGATTATGCAGTGATCAATGAAGACACGCCGAGCTACATCAATGTGCTCGGCAACGATACTGATATCGATGGCGATGCACTTTTATTAGATTTGTACGGTGCACCGCGTCATGGCACGTTTAGCAACATCAACAATCAGGTCCGTTACGTGCCTTTTAGCAATTTTAACGGAGCTGATTCGTTTAGTTATCGAGTCCGTGATGGCAGCACGATTTCAGCACCTGCGGTTGTTTATGTCACCGTTAATTCGGTGAATGATTTACCCACAGGCAGCGTGGCTATTTCAGGTGTGTTGAGCGTCGGGCAAACGCTAACTGCCAGTCATACGCTAGCGGATGTTGAAGGATTAGGTTCTGTTAGTTATCAGTGGTACCGAAACGGCGCTGGTATTGCCGGGGCTATCGGCACAAGTTATTTACTCAATAATAATGATGCGGGTGCAACGCTCACCGTCACAGCCTCTTATCGCGATGGCGGCGGCACAATGGAAAGTGTCACCAGTGCGGCAACTGCGGTAATTAAAGCCGCAGTGCCCGGTTGGCAACAACTCGGACCGATTGAAGTCGCTGATACAGCGGTTAATGAACCAACATTAGATGCTGTGAATTTGTTGGCTTCATCGGTTAACGGCAATGCAGGCGTGGTCGGCGGTCAAGCCAGTTATCAAATTCCGATTGCACTGCCGCCCGGTCGTAATGGTGTTCAGCCCACTGTATCTCTGGGTTATAACTCACAAAATGGCAACGGCATTGTTGGCATGGGTTGGTCGCTAAATGCGGGTGGTTCGATCTCACGTTGCGCCCCGACCTATGCGCAAGATGGCTTTACTCAATCTGTAACTTTCACCAATAAAGATCGCTATTGTTTAAATGGTCAACGCCTGATTTTGGTCGACGGGGTTTACCGCACCGAAATGGACAGCTTTGTTGTCGTCACCCCAACCTCTGATGGTTTCAGTGTCGCGCGACCGGATGGTTCAACCGCCACTTATGAAAGTGCCGATGTACTGGGCTGGAGAATCACTCAAGAGTCTTGGTCTGGCGGTAAAAACACCATCGATTATGTCTACGACGAAACCGATGACGGCGAGCACTTATTATCAGCCATTCACTACACGGGCAGCGATGGTGTTCAAGGTGATCGTGCAGTTCAATTTGCTTATGAAGACAGAGCTGACGCCCGTGAAAGCTATATTGCGGGTCGTAAAATTGTCAGCCGAAAACGTCTCAGCACCATCAACACCGTCATCGATGAGCGCACCATCAGCAGTTATAAACTCGCCTACCAACAAAGCGGTGCCAGTCAGCGAAGTTTGCTAAGTAGTGTACAACGTTGCGGTGCCACGGACTGCACACCTGTTAGCAGCTTTGATTGGTCAGACAGTCTGAATTTTGCGCCAGCGACACCACTAAAATTCGGCGGCGTTGAGATTTACAAAAACGTTAAAACCATCGAAAAAATCATGCCTTACGGCGATATCGACGGCAACGGCACGGCGGATTTCCCCGGTTATATGGTCAACGCGGCGCAAGGTAAAACAGGCACCAACACCTTAACAGTCAACGATTATTGCCGCCGTATTGCAACCACGCTAAATTACGATTGTCAGCAAGCAGACATTAATTTAGATGGTAAAATTGACCCATTTAACTACCAAAACGGTTATCTGAACATTGATTATTCTGGCGATGCGCTCGGTTATGTTCAAACCAATATCGCCATTGCTGCCAAAGCGAGCGGTGAAGACAGAGGCGATAGTATTCGAGCTTTGCAAGATATCAACGGCGACGGCTGGCCCGATGCGGTGGTTTACCGACATAACCCAGCTGGCACTGCTGAGCTTGAAATTTTCGTCCATTCAATGGATGGTTTAGCACCTTATGCCGCCACAGGTGAGATACTGCATTCTTTCGATAGCGAAGTGGTTAACACTAAAAGAGTGCTTAAAGAAAACGCCACGTTCGCCGGAGATTTCGATGGTAACGGTCTGGCAGATTTAGTCATCACCCAAATGAATGGCCCCTTGCTTGCCGCCATGCCGATGGGTCAACCTCGGACGATTAAACACAATCACAGCACACCTGAAACGCTATCATTTGTTGATAGCCCAGCACCTGCCAGCCCGGTATATGACGGCAACGGTCAATTCTCGTTTTTTAGCTATTTCATCGATATCAATGGCGACGGCTTAACCGATGTACTCGGCTGGAAAGACCAACTGCTGTCGATTCGAATTAACCTCGGTAATGGCAACTTCAAAGCTTGGCAAAATCTATCAGATACTACGTTGTTAGCCTCTTTGTCGGTCGAAATCGATTTTGGCGGTGGCGGTGATACTGAATCGGTGAACTATCCAAAATACTTCGCCAGCCTGCAAAGTGTTGATATCAACAACGATGGCATTAACGAGCTGCTAGTGCCCGGAAAGCGGTTAATTACCGCTTGTAATAGCACTCGTTGTGGCGACGAAATTTACGCCCGCTCAACAGGGGTGGTCGACGCCAAAAAATACGATGATTCAATTTATCAATATGATGCGATCTCCTTCGAACTCCAAGATGATGGCAGCTATCAAGCGACTAAATCCGCCACTAACATTATTGCGCCAGCCACCGAACTGGCGTTTATTGACGCTTTTGGTGATGGCAATCTCGATGTGATTTTCAACTACGGTCCACGGACTAATAACAGCATCCAAAGCGACCCATTACTGGGCAATCATTACGGCGCGTACATCGTTAGAAATTATGGTGCGGGCAGCGGGGCAACCACCAGTGATTATGCCGCTGTGGACTATCTTAAATCGGTGACCGACGGCGCAGGCAATCAAAGCCAATGGCACTATCGACCACTCTCCAGTGGCAGCGATTTTTACCAAACCGACCATGATTACGAAGGTGGTGGTTACCTTCATTTCACCTCTAGCATGTACGCGGTGCAGTCGTTTAAACAAAGCGACGGCATCGGCGACCTTAACGAAACCGAATACGCTTATGCGGGCGCGATGTATCACGTTCAAGGTCGAGGCTTTACGGGCTTTCGCACCCTGACTGAAAAGGATGTAGCCCGGAATATCATCACCACCAGTACTTTCGAACAGAAATTTCCCCGCGTCAGCCAGTTGATCAGCCAAACAAGCCAAATCGGCGATACCACTATCGCCAGCCTAAGCAATACCTGGCTAGACAATCCTCAGCACACCATCACCAACGTTCACCACTGGTACACCAGTCAGTCGATTCAAAAACAGTTTGATTTAGCAGGTGCGGCATTATCAACCCAAATCATGAAATTCGCCGACATCGATAGCTGGGGTAATATCGGCAAAATAACTACCACTATTGATACGCTTTCAACCACCATCAAAGAAATTGACTTCGCCCCTAGCAATTTAACCAGCCAATACAATTCGATCAAAACCACCACCGGCGAGCAATGGCAATTACTCACCGTCGACAGCTGGGACGACACCCATTTCAAGCCGACCAAAACCACGCTGACGGCCAGTGGCAGCGCATGTTCACACATCAGTGAAACGACCTTAAACAGCTACGGTTTAGCCAGTTCAATCACCGAAACCGGACAAAACAGCGCCTGCGAAAATTTAACTGCGCGTCAAACCTTATTCAGCTACACCGATGATGAATATCTACCCAATAAAATCACCAATGCGCAAAGTCATGCCACCAGTTTTGAGTATGATATGGGCTTTGGTGCCATCACCAAACAAACCGACCCTAATAGCATCATTACAACCACTTCGCTTGATGAAATTGGTCGTCCACTATCGATAACAACAACGGGTTTTCCAACCCAAAATATTCGCTATTTAGTCGCGGGAACACATTGGATGACCCGCACAACTCAGGCAGGCGCTCCGACTCAAGCCGTCTACACCGATAGTCTCGGTCGTACTGTACGCAGTGCGATCCAAGGCTTCGACGGCACCTATGAATACGTCGACAAAATCTACGACAACCTCGGCCATCTCACCAAAGAATCACTGCCTTATACGGTCACGCCAAACTACACCGAATTCGGCAATTTCGATGCTCTCGAGCGACCCGGTTGGCGCAAATCACCCCATGGTTTACAGTCAACTTACACTTATGATGGTCTGAAAACAGAAATCAGCGTCGGCAGTGATAGCCGAAAAATGTCCCGCACTTATGCCAGCCTTGGCTGGTTGCTAAAAACGACTGACGCCAAAGCAGGCACCAACGAATTTACCTATGATGACGCTGGTCGCCCGCTAACGATTAAAGATGCCAACAGCAATACCATCACCGCCAGCTACAATGGTTTCGGCCACAAAACCCAAGTCGACGACCCCAATCAAGGCATCACGACTTTCGCCTATAACACCTTCGGCGAGCTAGAAAGCCAAACCGCCAGCGGTGTGACTCAAACTTTCACCCGTGACGGATTAGGCAGAATCACCAAAAAGGACACCGCCACATACACCTGGGACACGCTCAAACAAGGCTTGCTCACCAGCGAAACAGACCAAGGTATTACCCGAACCTATGCCTATAATGACGCCTTACAACTGAGCCAATTATCTGTTACCGTCGATGGTGTTACCCGCACAATTAAACATCAATACGACAGTGTTCTCGGTCGCCCCAAAGCCTTGGAATATCCCAACGGTTTAACGCTGAAATACAGCTACAACGAGCAAGGTTATCTAACCAAAACCAGCAACGCCAACTCAAATTATATCTATCGCGAAGTCACTGCTATCGACGCTCAGGGTCATATCACTGGCGCAAAGTTAGCCAACGATTTGATGTCGCAAAGCAGCAGTTTTAACGAAAGCTCTGGCACCATGAGCAGCACCTCAATCAGCCAAGGATTAAGCCAACTACATGGCCACATCTATTCAGAATATGACGAATACCTGAACATCAAAGCCGAAGTCAATAATCTAACCGGACTCAATAAATCCTACAGTTATGACACGCTTAATCGCCTGACAACTTACACCGCCAGCAACACCTCACCTGCATTTAACCTATCAGTTAACTATGCTCATGATGCCGTAGGTAACCTGCTCAAAAAGACGGATTACAGCGCAAACAAAGACACCGCTTATCAATATTGCACAGGCACCAACGCCTTGTGCATACTGGAAAAGGCCAGTGGTCAAATCGTCAATTTCACATACGATGGCCGAGGAAACCTGATCAACGGCGATGGATTATCCCTAACTTACAATGTCCTAAACAAACCCCTGATTATCACTGGTCGCAACGCCATCACGCAATTCACCTATGGCAGCGACAACGCCCGAGCCAAACAAACACGAACAATTAGTGGCCAAACGAGTACCACGTATTACGTTGATAAACTGTTCGAAATGGATAATGACGGTAGTTGGCGGGCGTATATCGACGATATTGCAGTCTTGAGTTGGACGCCTGAGCAGAAACACAAACTGCTCTATACCCTGCGTGATCGGCTGGGCAGTGCAACCACTCTGGTGAACCACGACGGTCAAATCACTAGCCGCCGTTACTTCGACCCTTTCGGTCGAACATCATCCGCAGGTGCTAGCAACTCACAATTCACTGATTTATCAATCACTAACCGTTACCGCCGAGGCTTTACTGATCACGAGCATTTGAATGAACAGCAATTGATTCATATGAATGGCCGGATTTATGATTATAATGTCGGGCGGTTCATGAGTGTTGACCCATTCATTCAAGCGCCGAGCAGTACGCAAAGTATTAACCCATACAGTTACATTATGAACAACCCGCTGGCGGGGACTGATCCGACCGGATACGTCAGCAAATGTAACCAGAATCCGACCTGTCAGATGCAGTCGTTTTTTAGTTCGGTGGGTAGTGGGGGTTCAAGTTTAATTGGTAATTTGATGGGCCGATTGAAAACCACGCTGACCAATGGGCATGATACCAAACAGACAAAGCAGACGAAAAAGGTTAACGCTGCGGCTAAGGTAAAATCGCCAGCAGCTGTCAGCTTTGTGTTGAACAGTGGTGGGAGTGCGGCTAATACGGCCAAAACTGCAGGAGGCGTTAATGGTGGTAGCGCTGTGGCTGGCAATATTCTTAAGACGGCTGCTGAACTTGCGCGGATCGCAAGAGTTTCACCTGCTGGGGTTATTATCACAGGACTCACGCCGACAAAAGTAGGTAATGGCGAGCTATCAGACGCAGACCTAGAAAGATATAAACAACGAAATGAAAGTGCTGATGATTCTGGTGAGAAAGAAAATATACGTGAGCCCTCTGATAGTGATTATGATCCAACTAAAGGTTCATTTGATACAGAACATATAGGTAAAAACCCTCCAAAAGGCGAGGCAAATTCACACAGTGACGCTAACAATAAAAACGGCAATAAAAAACAGCGAAGGTTCTATGGCCCAGATGGTTTGCCAATTAAAGATATTGATTTAGATCACTATCATGATGGAATAAAACCCCCCCATGTACATGATTGGTTTCCAAATCCGAACGGAGATTTTCCCAAACGAGATGAAGCAAATGTTAGAAAACCAACTTTAGAGGAGTTAGATGGAATATGAGTTATTCAGAAATAGAGCCGAATATAAATGAGTTAGGAGAAGTTCGATATCCAAACCTTCATGATTCCAAATTATTGATGATTAGAAGCCAAGAGCAAGATAATAATGCGATTATGGAATTTAAATTATGCTCTGGGGAAGTTGTACAAATTACATTTGAAGGAGTAACACATTTAATTTGTAATGATTTTTGGATGGGTAATATCGTTCTTGATATGACAATTGAGACTGGCTGCCATGTATTGACTAATCGTTTAGAGAAGGCTTTTATTCGTCCAACTGCAATGTTTGATAGGTTCAATTCGTTAATAAAATTGACGCAAGAAAAAATAGCAAAAAGTGAACTTAGTTACGTTGAGTTAAATCCATCATGTGGATGTGAAGGATATATTTTATGTAAATCGGTAAAATTTGTAAAATTACCGAACTGATGAGAAATATATATTTGTGTATCTGTTTGGTTTATAGATAACAAAAAAGGGGTTATGTCATAGAGAAGAGAAGCTAATTGATTTTGGATTTTAAAGAGCAGAAAGGGGGGTCAAGTCAGTTGTTTAATGAGACTTTTCTTAACACATTGAATAATAAGTACTTTAACTTATCACCGTGTTAAAAAATTATAATTAAGGAACTGTACGGCTATAACCAAGTAATTTAAAAAGTTTTCTTAAATAACTGCTTTTGTCCCTTTTAACACCAAACAAACACGAACAATTAGTGGCCAAACGAGTACCACCTATTATGTCGATAAGCTGTTCGAAATGGACAATGACGGTAGCTGGCGAGCCTACATCGACGATATCGCCGTCCTCAGCTGGACGCCTGAACTAAAACATAAACTGCTCTATACCTTGCGTGATCGACTCGGCAGCACAACCACACTAGTCAACCACGACGGCCAAATCACCAGCCGCCGCTACTTCGACCCTTTCGGCAGAAGCTCATCTACAGATGCCAGCAACACCCAATTCACTGATTTATCCGCCACCAACCGCTATCGCCGAGGGTTTACGGATCATGAGCATTTAAATGAACAGCAATTGATTCATATGAATGGTCGAATTTATGATTATAATGTCGGGCGGTTTATGAGTGTCGATCCGTTCATTCAAGCACCGACCAGCACCCAAAGTATTAACCCTTATTCGTACATTATGAATAACCCGCTGGCGGGGACTGATCCAACCGGGTATATGGGCAAGTGTGATCAGAATCCAACCTGTCAGATGCAGTCATTTTTTAGTTCGGTGGGTAGTGGCGGGTCGAGTTTAATTGGTAATCTGACTGGTCGGTTGAAAACCACGCTGAGCAATGGGCATGATACCAAACAGGCCAAGAAAGCGCAGGAGCCTAAGGCGGCTGCTGAGATTCAGTCTCCAGCGGCGGTTGCTCAGGTGAGCTTTACCAGTGGCGCAAATCCTTTTGATAATCGGGTTTTTGATTCATCGAATCTGGATGCTTGGGAAGCTGGTGTATCAGAGCTATGGAATAACACAGACCAATATATTCCAAATGTGTTTAAGTCAGCAGCTGAGGGGATATCAGACAATCTTGGTGGGGCCGTATCAGGTGAGACTTTGTTGGATGCTTCCGGGGCCAGTGCTGTTAGTAATGGGATCATTGCTGCATCAAAAGGAGATATTAAAGGGGTTGGCGTAGCTGCGGTAGGTGTTCTCGCAGGAAGAGTTAAAGCTACTGCCAAGGCAGCAGATAAAGTTTTTGATGATTATAATCAAGCAAGAAATGCAGCATTAGAATGGTTAGGTGCTAGAGGATTCACAGCCGAAGCCAAGAATATAGGGCGTTTAGGTTCTACACGCGGTAAGGCGACAGGAATGAGAACAGCTGACAATAAGTCAGGATTTAGAGTTGAGTTCGATGCTCGGAGTGGGGCTCACATAAATGTATGGTCAGGGAAGGAAAAAGGGCCTCATTTTCAATTTAAAGGAAGTGAGGAAATAGTAAATAAAATAACCAAGAGATTTGAGGAGCGCTAAAAAAGTGCTGGGTAAAGAATTAATAACGACACTAAAGCCACAGATTAATGAAGGTACAGTGTTAATAGATGAAGACTTCAATACTTACTTTACTAGAATTGAAGATAAATTTCCCTTTATAGGCTCAAAGGTTAACTGGGAACAATTGAAAAACTCAGTTGAAGTAAAGGCTGACGATATAAACTCGATTTTAGAAGTTAAAAATAAACTCAAGGATATTATGGGTCGATTTTGTAGTGATACAGCAATTATGATCACAGTTGTTGGCGATAATGCTATGGACTTTGCGTTAAAAATGTCTATGGATAGTTTCTACGAAAATATGGAATTGATCATGGAGCTGCCGCAACATGTTTATATTGCACCTGAAAACTTTGATTGGTGCGCTTGTATTAGTATGGAAGGATACATTTCCTGTGGGTTAGCTGAGAAATAGTAGTGGCCAAACAAGTACCACCTATTACGTCGATAAGCTGTTTGAAACCGACAACGACGGCAGCTGGCGAGTGTACATCGACGATATTGCCCTCCTTAGCTGGACGCCTGAACTACAACATAAACTGCTCTACACCTTGCGTGATCGACTCGGCAGCGCAACCACATTAGTCAACCACGATGGTCAAATCACCAGCCGTCGTTACTTCGACCCTTTCGGCAGAACTTCATCAGCTGGTGCCAGCAACACCCAATTCACTGATTTATCAATCACTAACCGTTACCGTCGAGGTTTCACTGATCACGAACATTTGAATGAACAACAGTTGATTCATATGAATGGGCGAAGGGGAACTAGAAACGAGGGTTCGCAGTTTTTTGTTCCCCTGAGATGAGTGCAAGGATGCACGAAGGGCGCACACCATGGACGGTTAAATCACCACAGTTGCCTTTGCACTAAACCAAATTAGTGATAACTTGACTCTCGCTTGATTACAACCTCGGACGATTCTTGAGTGTTGATCCGTTCATTCAGGTACCGAGCAGTACCCAAAGTATTAACACGTATTCGTACATTATGAACAATCCGCTGGCGGGGACTGATCCAACCGGGTATATGGGTAAGTGTGATCAAAATCCGACCTGTCAGATGCAATCATTTTTTAGTTCGGTGGGTAGTGGCGGGTCGAGTTTAATTGGTAATCTGATGGGCCGATTGAAAACCACTCTGAGCAATGGGCATGACATCAAACAGGCCCCTTGAAATATGTTGATGAGAATGGTGTTAACCGATTAACAATCAAGCAAGGAAGTTCCCGAGCACCTAGTAGTGCTGATCCTCATGCTGAATTTCGTGACGCTTCTGGGCAACGTGTAGACCCTGCTGGTAATCCTGTGACTCGTAAGAGTCCAGGAAATCACAGTGAAATTGATTTTGACTTATAGGTGTGTGATGAGTAGATATTATGAATGGGAAGGCTTTACCGATATATATTTGGAAGATAGCTTTGTTTTAGGTATTGATGAATCTGATAATACGATTTCATTTATCATTGAAGTGGTTTTGACAGAAAAACATCCTTTGTATACGAGTCCTAAAGAGAATGAGCAATATTGTTATAATAAAGGAAAAATTGTTTTTCAAAATCTAAAATCCGTTGAATGGTTACATCGAAATGAGCAACCATTTACTGATGCGGATGATAGCGAAGATTATGGGAATATTGATACTTTTGAATTATCCGAAGAAGGTTATGGTATATCTGGGGATTGGGGAGAACTAAGAGTCATTTCATCACCTGTAAAACTTATTTGGACTAATGATTCTTTATAGGAAATTGGACTGTTCAGGGAAGGCCAGAGGCGTTAGGTAGGAAATCGGACTGTTCAAGGAAAACCAGGGACGTTAGATAGGACGTTGGATCCGGCGGGTTGACCGATTTGGCCAAGAGCAAGATCAAGGGCGATGCAGGGCTGCTGGTCTCGCCGATCTGTCCGGCGTCTTGCAGATTGCCATTGGCTTGGTTTAATATTGGCGTCAAAATTCATCCTTGAAGGGCCAACCCGGTTCAGCCATCCTTGGCCAGTCTATATTCTAGAGTTGTGGCAATATTCGTCCATGAAGAGGGATACCTGTATTACAGCGGCTCGTTAAAGATATCCAGCTCAACGCCAATCAGTGTTTCAAGCTCACCGACAAAGCGGTAGGCTTTTTGGATTGATGCCTGTGGCGTATCAGCTTTGGTCATAACATAACCTAATGATTTGAAGTTACCGGTGTGGAAGTTAACTTCTTTACCCGGATGTAACTCTAAAGAGTTAAAAACCACTTCATAACGAGATAGCAACTGATCGAGTTTCTGATTGGTAAAGTCCATCGATACTGTGCCTTTGGCGCGTGCGCCAACGGCGACAGAGGTCGCTGCACCTTTGATCACACTGTCATCTATATCAATCTTTTCACCTAAATGAAGGCGGATCAGCATTTTATAAGGGTCAATATCAGCGACTGCTTGATACACTCGCGGTGCAATAGCGCCAATCATACGGCCATTAACTTCAATCAGACAAGGACCCTGCTTATCACGCATGATTTCAATATGATAGCAACCTACATCTAGTTTCAGTGCAGTGATGATATCTTGTACGTATTGGAGCATTTCATCTTTGTCTGCCCCGGTCAATTGACAAGGAATAGTGGTGCCAACTTCGACCATTTCGTTGAACTTCGAGCGCTCTCGTCCTGTGGTGGCAAAACAACTGACAATGCCTTGCTGAACAATAATCTCAATAGAATACATATCGCCATTAATATACTCTTCAACGATATATTCATGGCTGACCAGATGATTAATCATCGCATCTTTGGCTCGGTCTGCCGCCAGACGTTCAACAAACCCAGTGAAATCGTCTTGGCTTAGACACACCGCTGAAAACTCTTTGCCAAAGCCACGGATTGGTTTGATCACAAATGGTACGGATACTTTTTGTGGTTTGCCACCAGCGAGCAAAACCGTTTCACTGATGGTCTCAAATGCCGTGGAGCGCACACCTGCATCACTGAGTGCTTGACGACAACTGTTCTTAAAAATCGCCGTTTGCAATAGCTCAGGATCAGGATAAACGGTGCCAAAAAAGGCGGCTTCACGCGCGACAGCACTAAGGGCTGCCTCTGAGGTGGTGATAATGGCATCAATCGGGCGTTTGGCATTAGCGGCGACTAATGCCGGGTGTATGACGTGTTCATCCAGCGAGTCAATTTCAATATACTGGTCAACAAAGTCATAATATTGCTGTGCTTTGGCTGGGTCTTTGATGGCAATATCAAAAAAGGACGAGTCCAGTGGTTTAACAAACGTGATGTAACAACCCAGTTCTCTGGCCGAATTCAAAGCAAGTAATCCGGTGCTGGTGCTGTCAACAAAAACAATATGTTTCATAGGTTTTATTCGCGGTTCAATTAGGGTGTTCATTTTACGGCTTAAGGCTCCAAAATATTGTTGATATCAAAGATAAATGGCTTGCCATCTACTTTTATCTGTCTAATTGCCCGAGTCATATTTTCTTCAACATCGGCAGTATCTTTGCCAGTCACAATGATCCCGGCGACGTGACGGCCCTGAGTTCTTTTCTGTGGAATTTCGGTGCCGGTAGGGAATTTAACTCGGCTGAATAATACCTCATCGCCAAACTCAAATTCACCAACGGTTTGCATACCGACATAAGGCAGTATATAACGCAACGCTCCATAAGCGCTGACTTTGGCTACCGGGGATAAATCGACCTTATGACCACAGGCAAAATCAAGGATGATATTTTCTACTTTGGTATCAAAACAGGCATTCATCATTAGCAAAATATCCGCACCGGGGAATCGTAGGTTAACTTCTACCAGCTCAGCCCCGCCTTTGTGGTCAATGATCATTTCGGTATGGGTCGGTCCATATTGAATCCCCAGACTCTGGTGGATCTGCCTGACTTTTTCAACCAGCTCGGCAGCAAACGGCACGTCGTGGGGAAACAAACCAGCCATTTCGATGGCAAGGTCATCGGCTAAACGTTTGCGTCCGGTGATCCCCAACAAATGATATTTGCCATCCAGTGAAAAACCTTCAACTGACAATAATTCACCCTGAATTTCTTCTTCAACAATATATTCGTCGCCGCCTTGTTTCATGTAAGCCTGAAACGGACCCGGGTTTTTGGTGTCGTCTTTGTTTCGCCACATCTGTCTGGCATTATCAAGTGCGGCATAATTGTCGCAAAATTCAACCAGCGAACTGCCACCACCATAAACCGGTTTGAAAAAGGCTTTGAATCCCTCAGGCCAATCTGTCCACTGATCAACTTCCTCGCGGCCATAAAACTTAATATCGGTTAAACCGGCGGTTTTAAGGCGTTCTCTGACGGTTTTTTTATTTAACAGGTCGGCAATCAGTTCGGGGGCGTTGTGAGGCAAACCGGCTTTTTGTCTGATTCTAGCGTCAAGCTCTAGGGTAAATTCCATTCCCGCATAGGTACCGACTATTTTTCGTGAACCGACAGTATCGTCAACCTGTTTTAACAGTGCTGGTAAATCAAACCAGCTAGGCACCAGGATACGTTGATCAATCAGCGCAAAATCATCGCCATAAGGCGGTAGTGCTGATATTGGGCCTTTGTGAAAAGCAATGACATGGTAACCTTTGGTTTTAGCTGCCTTAATCACTCTGCCCATGTGATTACTCGGCTCTAATACCAAAAATATTGGGGTTTGTTGATTCATACGTCGGTCGTCCTAGTAGTTTAACCCAAGTGATATTACAAATTCGGTTTCTTTATGCTGCGCCATTTGTGTTGATATCAGCCAAAGTAATACGATTAATTTCGGCTAAAACACGGCTGAAACATGGATGAAATACCAGTGTTTCATTTTGGCGACAGTATAAAGGAATAGGGGGGTAATTGCCATTAAATTATGGTTTTTGGCCTGCCAAACAATGGCGATTGTTATCTTGTGCGGCCTAACCCATATGGGTTTGTTAACCAAATGCCAACAATTGAATGAAAAAAAATCAATTTAAGTTCAACGATTAATCGCTTTGTTTATTTGTTGATATGGGTAACTTCAAGTCAAGGGTGATCGCCAGCTCAACTTTTACTGACTTAACCTAGGTAAAGGTCAGGTGTTTATTCTAATACCAGTTAACTTGCCAAAAAATATTAAAACCTATATTTTTAACATATAAAACAACAGCTTAAAAAAGCTATTAACAAAATTTTATGATTAATCAAGTACAGGGTTAATATCGCTTTATCAACAAAAACAAACACGCTCAGGCAAGCTTAGATAACTGTCTAAGGTTTGATTATTTAGTCTTGAGTTAATCGTAATATCCCCGTATATACCGACTATACAGGCGATTCAGCCTATCGACTCAATGAAAGTCTGGTAATCAACCAGTAATAAATGCAGGTTAAATTGAGATATTTTGTTAATGGATCAGGCAAGAGTTGTAAAGACAACAGTTTCCAATTCAGCCAATAATAAATTGCAAATGTTATTAAAGTATGCTGTAATGCGCGACTTTGTTAACAACAGTACAAAATGCATTAAATTGTTACTTTTGTATTAAATACGTCTGAGTTTATATTGTTCGTTTATTTGACGTTTATTTGACGCTTAGTGACCAATAAATTTTAATGCCCAAAGGAAATAGAAGGAAACAGTATGACTGCCCGTAGTGAATTGACACCTCATATGCTTGATTATGAGAAGAAGTTTACAGATAGTGGTGAAATGAGATGGTTACCGTATTTGATGTACTTCCATCCAATGAATCACCAATCTGCTGTTGTTAATACCGATCAGGTCGGTTTTCGTTATGCCGAAAAAGACGGTAAACGTTTTTCTGTTGCAGACCACGCCGGTACAGACACGGTGCGGATATTGGCAGGCAGTTCTACCGCCTTTGGTATTGGTGCCAGTGCTGATCGCTGGACCTTACCTTCATGCTTGGCTGAAAATGACTCACGTCAAGAGCCTTGGTTAAACCTTGGTGGCCGCAGCTTTAACTCAACTCAAGAGTTGATGTTAATGGTTTTAAATCGTCATTTGTTGCCAAAAGTTAAAGAAATCGTATTGTTTTCAGGTTTTAATAATCTTGGACTGGCAAGAATGCCAGCAGAGCAACGCCTCGACCACGGTGCGTTTTTTAATTGTAATGAATTTTTTGATGCCTTTGAGATTGAAGAAGAAGGTGGGATTAAAAACTGGTTCAAAAGCAACAAGAAAGTGGTTGAGCCACAAGTGCCTTCAATGCCAGAACAGATTGATTATGCCGCAGATTTAACCCTGCGCCACCTTGATGTATGGCGTATTTTGGCCAACGAAATGGGGGCTAAACTGACCTTTGTTTTACAACCTTTATCTGAATGGGTGCGTAAAGTTGGCTGTAAGGAAGAAGAAGCGTTATTTGCCGAACTGGATAAACTGGGCAATTTCAGCGATTATTATGGAGATATCTTGGAACCACAGGTATTAACCGATTACGCCTCGAAAATCCAAACCGGTGCGCAGGCGATGGATGTTAATTTCATTAATCTGACCCCGCTAATTCAACAAGCGCTAAAAGCTGATCAGTGGTTATTTGTCGATAGGATCCACTTTACTGATCAAGGCCACGATTTTGTATCTAAAATTTTATTAGACAACTTATAAAATAGATTATCAATTAATAGAGGAATGACCATGCGAGCATTAAAAGATTTATTTTCACGTATATTTAAAACTAAGAAAAAGAAGAAAAAGGATCGTTCAATTTATCCGATGTTTTAAAGTGAAAGCTAAAAGCGTAAGGTTTTAAGCAAAAACAGGCTTATCCACGAAAGAGCCTTGGCGGATCCCATTCGGCCAATCAGCACGACCAGACAATTTTCGCTAGCCATCGGTGGTCACAGGTGGTGATCAACAGGTGGTGATCAGAAGTCATCGAAAATCGTTGGGTAATTGGGTTGTATCGCCAGTGCTTAGGCACTGGCAATAGTCGTCATCCTGATAAGGAGGTTTAATTAATGAAGTGGTCTAAAATTTACAAATATTCGGTCAATCCAGAAGTGTTTCTTGATGGCGAGAATATTGATAACTTGCGATTAGCACTAGTCACTCCGCTAGAAAATGAAACCCAAGCGGATAGCCTGGATTGCATTCTTGGACAGGCACAACATTGGCACACAGAGCAAATCCATTTTTACCGGGACCTGTTGGCCAATAGCGCAGATGCGACTGAACAACAAAAGTTGTGTAAAAGTCTGTTGAGCCAATCGACACCAATGGCGTCAATATTAGGCTGTTGGTTACAGAGCATGAGTACCCCAGGGGTTTTTGAGCAAAAATCTCAATTACAACAAATGGCCTTGCTGGCAGATGATGTTGGGGTTGGACAACAACGCGCCTCCCGATATGACGAATTTAAACGGCTACTAAGCCGCTTTGGTTTGCAAGATCATGGCGTCGCCCCCGATGAATTGCCGTTTATCCCCACTTTGGTCGATGATTTTTTTGCTTTACCCGCGATGTTACTGGCGATGAGTCGCCGTTCAGACTTCTTTGGTCCTGAATTGTGCGGTGTTGATCTAGTATTCAGAACCCTAGGCACATTGCCGTTTTGGGCAGCATTAAAAGATCAGTGTGAGCATTGGATTGACTGGGACCGCTTAGATCTGAGCGTTGCCAGAGATAGCAATGTGGTGGCCGACCCGCTAGCGACTTCCAGACAAGTTATCGATGGTTACATCGAAGCGGTGCCAGCGTTGGCACCGCGAATTAATCACGGCGCACAATGGTTTTTATCTTGCCTTAAAAACTGGAATAGCAGTTTGCAGTTTCATGGTCGCAGTAAAATTGACCCAGAGCAGGCCATGGCAGATTTAATTCGTCTGCGTAGTCGTGATGCATCGGTTTATCACAAGTCTTATGACTTAGGTGGTTGTCCGTTATCTGGCTGGTTTAAAGAGTCAGGGAAAAACCCTAAACCGTTGATGGATGCTATCGCTAAAAGCTCGTTAATAAGACCGGGTAATTCAGCTAGAAGTAATCTGGTGAATGCGATGGTGGGACCCCGAGGCAAAATGTTCCGTATTTTCCGTAATGATGAATTGGCCACTATGCGTCAATGGATTGATTACCTGCCTGAGGCTGAACAAAATGACGCAGGTGCAGACGCTGAGGAAATGGATAACGAAACCGTGGTGCTCAAAACCATCAAACCCGGTGACATGAACAAAGGTTTGCGACCCTCCAATATCCGTCAGGCTTATTATTTGCTCCAAGGCAGAGCAATACCGCCGCAAACGCGAGATTTTGCGGTGAATTATGTTAATAGCTGGTTTGCTGATATCAAACGTTCTGAGCAGAACAAAAATGATGCCTTGCCCGCTGATTGGCCTGAAGATGGGTTAATGGAATGGTTGGCTCAGCAGCATGACAAGCATTCTGATAAGCATAATGTTGATAACAACAGTGCCTCAGGTAAAGACAAAAAAGCTGAGGAACCTGCCGAAATGCCTTCCAAAGAGGGCGCTATCGACTCTTCATTGCAATTGGCACCGTTGATTTTAATTGATGGCGGTTGGTTACAAGGTTTCACCGATATTCATCTGGCTTCATCAGCGGTCGGTTTCCCGCTGTTTGAAATTTTTTGGGATGAATTGGGTAACGGGCAACACCAGCTTAATCATCCGAAGATTTATCGTGACTTGCTCAAACAGATGGGTATCGATTTACCACCGACAGGTTCGATGGCATTTAGCCTCGATGAGCGCATGGATGATGACTCATTCAGATTGCCGGTGTTGTGGTTATGCATGGGTAAATTACCGCTGACTTTCTTGCCCGAAATTCTTGGCATGAACCTAGCGATGGAATTGTCCGGGGTCGGTGATGGTTATCTGTTTGCCAGTCAGTTTCTTAAACATCATGGTTTTAGCACCCGTTTTGTTGATTTACACAATACCATTGACAATGTGGCCACCGGGCATTCAGCCTGGGCTGCTAATGCGATTGATCAGCATATGCGCACTATCAGCCGAATTGGCGATACCAAACAAGTGGCTGAACAGTGGCAAAGAGTGATTGTTGGGTTTAAATCGATGACCAGCAAACCGTCCAAAATCAGTAAGCGTTCAAAACGCTTGTTTGCCAACAACCGTGTTACATCAACATCAGAGAATGATGGTGAACTTGAATTTTTTCATCATAATTGGTCAACTTTAGAGTTAAATTAAATGTCAGTTTATGTATTAGGAATATCGGCGTATTATCATGACAGTGCAGCGGCACTGATCAAAGATGGTGTACCTGTTGCAGCGGCCCAAGAAGAGCGTTTTACTCGGGTTCGTCATGATCCGGCCTTTCCGGCTGAGGCAATAAAATATTGTCTGCAACAACAGGGGATCACTTTAGATCAATTGTCCGATGTGGTTTATTACGAAGACCCAGAAGAAAAATTTAAACGGATATTGTCTTCGTTTGCCAGTGCCGGCTTGGGCGGAGTAAAAGTTTTTTCCCGAGTTATACCTCAGTGGTTGAGCTGGAAGAAAGATGTCTTGTCGGTGATTGATAAAGAATTGGTTGATTTGGGTAAAGGTAAAGCCCCCAAAACGATTGCGACACAGCATCACCGCTCACATGCGGCGGCCGCATTTTTCCCATCACCGTTTGAAAGCGCGACGGTGTTGTGTATTGATGGCGTCGGTGAGCGACAAACAACGTCTATCTGGCATGGTCAGGGCACTTCACTTAAATTGGTCAACTCCATTTCGTACCCTCACTCACTAGGGTTGTTGTATTCGGCGTTCACTTATTACTGTGGTTTTAAAGTGGATTCTGGCGAGTATAAATTAATGGGTTTGGCCCCTTATGGTCGCCCTTTGTATGCCGACAAAATTAAACAACATCTGATCAACATCCGTGATGATGGTTCGTTTTCGCTGAATATGGACTTTTTTGAGTTTGTTAAGGGTGAAAAAATGGTTGGCGAAGCGTTTGAAAAACTGTTTGGTCATCCTATCCGTCAACCTGAAACGCCGATCAGTCAGTTAGAATGTGACTTGGCCGCTTCAGTGCAAAGCGTCACCGAAGAGGTGGTCAACGGGCTGGCGAAGACCGCGATTGAGCAAACTGGTGAAAAGAATCTTTGTTTAGCGGGCGGTGTTGCGCTTAACTGTGTCTCTAATGGTGCGTTAAGCCGCTCTGGGCTGTTTGATTCGATTTGGGTTCAACCTGCCGCTGGTGATGCCGGTTGTGCGTTAGGGGCCGCTATGGACATCGCTATGAAAAGCTCAGGCCGTCCGCATGTTAAACAGCACAAAGATGCTATGTTGGGGTCTTTGCTGGGACCTGGTTTTACCGATGAGCAGGTGCAGGCATTTTTGGATAAAAATAACTATACCTACGATAAATATGATCAAGGTCAGTTATATGACAAGGTTGCCGGACATTTAGCGGCGGGTTCGGTGATCGGCTGGTTCCAAGGGCGGATGGAGTTTGGTCCACGTTCTTTGGGTTCACGTTCGATTTTGGGCGATCCTCGTGATGTCGAAATGCAAAAGAAAATGAACCTTAAAATCAAGTTCAGAGAATCATTCAGACCGTTTGCACCGGCCATTTTGGCCGCAGATGCGCCTAAATATTTCGACATTCGCGATGACAGTCCTTACATGTTGATGGTGTCGCCGGTACTGGAGTCAATTAGAACCAAACGCGCCCCAGGCGAAGAAGGTGGATTGGGCAGTATTAATGAAGTACGCTCGGAGTTTCCGGCGATCACTCATGTTGATTACTCAGCCCGGGTGCAAACGGTGAATGAGCAAAATAACCGTCCATTTACGTTATTGCTCGAAAGCTTTAAGGCGCAAACCGGTTGTCCTATTTTGGTTAATACTTCGTTTAATGTCCGTGGAGAGCCGATTGTTCAGTCACCTGAGGAAGCGTACCGTTGCTTTATGCGTACTCATATGGATGTGTTGGTATTGGGTTCTTATGTGTTACAGCGAACGGTGCAACCGCCATTTATTGAAGAAACAGACTGGCGAGATGAGATACCGCTGGACTAGCCGCTATATTTCAGCCTATTGTTGGTCGCTATTTTTTCAGCGCCCTGATTAATTAAGGCTGGGTTAAAGTCGGGTTAACGCGCTAACTCGACAGTCAATCTATTATTAAACAGGAAAACCATTATGTTATTACGAATAGCCAGCTTTATTATTTATCTGATAGTTTTTGTGCCTGTGAGTATCGTTAGAAAAGTGTCTCAGTCATCGGCTTATGGCCAAAAAGCGCATCAAAAAAGCTCTGCTTGGGATTTGCCTAATCACGACTAAGCAGACTCATCAATCGTTGGGATAATAAGGCGTTAGAAAGCGCCTTAAGCCTGCTTATTTAGCCGTACGTTTAGCCGCACGTCTAGCTGCACGATTGTCGACGCGTACACTTCGCCATACCACCTCACAGGGTTAAATAAAAAATGATAAAAGCGATTATTACGCTAATTATTATCGCCGCTTTGTCGCTGTCTTATATTCAGTTGGGCGAACAGTTTGATGATCAACTCAATATTTCTAATGCCTATATTAGTGGTAGGGTGATCAAAGTAAAAAGCGGCATAGAAGGGTTGATCAAAAACATCTACTTCAATAAAGGTCAGCAAGTCAAACGTGGCGATTTGTTGTTTGATTTTGATTCTCAGGCGATTGATATTGAAATTAACTATCTGACCCAGCAGTTGCGCCAAGCCATTGATAACCAGCTTAAGCTATGCCTTGATTCGCAGGTGGCGGTGCGTGAAATTGCGCTTTCTCAGGCCAATCTCGATTACCTTAAAGGCCGTAAACAGCGGCTGACCCAACTGGCAAAAAACAAAAGCCTAGCCAAAGAAGATATCATTAATATTGAGCGAGATATTAATAATGAAACCCTTAATCTGGCGATCCTTAATGCTCGCTTGAGCAGTTATTCACTGGGTCAGCAGTTACCATTGATTGATCGTCCTGAGATTAATATGTCGATTAACCGCTTGCAAGACGCCGCTTATCAGCAGCATTTATATCAGCAATATGCCGCTTCAGACGGTTATGTTTATGATGTTTTGACCTATCCCGGTCAGCGAGTTGATCAGGATACCACCTTAATGATTTTCTTACCCAAAAACACCCTGTTTGTTGAAGCTAATGTGCTCGAATCCAATTTACACCACCTTAAAAAAGGCAAAGCGGTTGCGGTGATGCTCGATACTGCGGTGAATGATCCGCCATTAAAAGGTTTTGTTCATTCGATTGTGCCAGCAACTGCCAGCAGTTTTTCAATATTACCTCGCAATAATACAGACTCTAATTGGATCAAGGTGGCTCAGCGAGTACCTGTATTGATTGAAGTGCCGGACAGTGGTGATGGTATCTCACCGATTGGTTCATCAGTTGAAGTGATTGTTGATATCAAATCTGATGAGCAGTATCAGCCGCATCAAGCCGAGGGTAAAACGTCTGTGGCTGATAAGGTCAAAGCTCCGGTCGATTGGCAGCGTAATTTTGACCAAAAGCTTAAAACCATTATGCAAACCGAACTGGCGAAAATTGATATGCAGCAATATCAACATTGTCAGATTGCGTTGCCATGACCCGGGTTTTTAAAGTACTGGCGATTTATCTGATCATCTTTACTCAGATGCTGGATACTTCGATTGCTAATTTGGCATTAACCACCATATCGGCAGATTTGCATATGGATGTTTACCACGCCTCCTGGATCATGACCGCTTTTGGTACCGGCTTGGTGATCTCTTTTTCACTGGGCAATCTGCTCAAACCTTTCCTTTCACCCGATGCCATGTTGGCTTTGGGCTGTATTATCTTTATCTTCGCCTCTTATTTTTGCGGTAATTCCCAAAGCTCCAGTGATTTTTTGGTTTATCGCTTTATTCAAGGACTTAGCTCCGGACTGGCGATTGTGGTTTCTCAGTCGATGTTACTGGGGATCATGGGCGAAAAGCGCCGGGCTTTTGCCATATCGCTGTGGACTAGTGCGATATCACTGGCTCCGGTGCTTGGGCCTGTTGTTGGTGCTTATATTACTGAGTATTTATCGTGGCGCTGGTTGTTTTTGATTAATGTGCCATTGATGTCCATCAGTTTGTTTATTTTGTTGCCAGCGATGAAAATGACTTTTAACCGTCAAGAGCAGAGTCATAAAGGCAAGCTGGTGACGTTTTTATGTTTTGCCTTGTTTATTGCCAGTATGCAGTACACAGTTGATTTTGGTGAGTTATATCAATGGTTTGATAGTAAAGCGATTCAGTTGTCTTTTACCATGATGATCGGTTTTGCGATTGCCTTTTTTATCAGTAATCAGCGTCATGTCCTATTTGACTTGAAGATTTTTAAAGTGCCGGGTTATGCCTCTGCCATTTTTGTTTCTGCTGGCGGTAATGGGTTAATTTTTGCTTCGTTGGTCTTTTTGCCAGTCTGGCTGCAAGGGGACTATGGTATGCCGATACTCGAAGCCGGTTTAATTATTGCGGTAGCGAGTGCGGTTGCTGCTATTTCAACGCCAATTATAGGTAAGTTGTTATCACCCAGTATGTATGCCCCAGCTGCGGCGTTGAGCTTGTTATTAACCGCCACTTCATTTGCCTTGATGAGTCAATATTCGCTGCAAAGCTCCCATCAATATTTGATTTTTGCGCGTTTTGTGGCAGGTATGGGATTGGCTATTTTTACCATGCCATTGGCGGCACTGGCGTTAAAAAATGTCACTAAAGAGCAGATGATCAATGCCAATTCGGTGACTATTACGTTGCGAATTTTGTGTGCTAACTTGTTTGTTACTTTGGGGTTTATCGCGGCCATTCACCAGACCCGTTATAACTATGCCCAAGCGAGTTCAGGCATTGACCGGATTTCTATTCTCAATGGTATAGAGCAATCGGCATCGGCTATATATGCTTTTCAGATGAAGCTTGCTAGGACGGATGCGATGAACAATATGTTTATGGTCAGTGGCGGGATTTTCTTTATCTTCGCTTTGATTATTATTCCGATAGTGATCAAGCAATATCGTAATCA
Source organism: Alteromonadaceae bacterium (assembly GCA_965277695.1). Taxonomy (GTDB): domain Bacteria; phylum Pseudomonadota; class Gammaproteobacteria; order Enterobacterales; family Alteromonadaceae; genus JABSOG01. The sequence goes on along the minus strand of CBDIDQ010000029.1, from coordinate 8,257 downwards.
AGAAAATTCGGTAAAAACGAGCTGATATATTTATTCTATGCTGGGGTTTCGGCATTTCACTGCATTTTCGCTGCGCAAAAACCATCTTTTGATTGCCACTGTGGTGACTATTGCTGTTATTAGGGCTAACGCTTCAATCAGCCAAATTGACTAAATGAAGCGCATTAACCCTGTGGTTAGATTTATTTAAACACCCACAAATCTGAGATTATTGGCGTCATTTGACCACCGCCCCAGAAGGGGATCACTTCGCAACCTGAAGCGTGCAGGCCAATGGTGTTACCAGCTGCAAACGCTGCTAATGCCGCAGTGACCATATTTTTATGGCCTGGTAAGTCGCCTTTTAAATGCACTCGGTTGGTTATTGCACAATTATCTTGATTGAGTACATCACCAGAGATATATAATGTGATCCCACCGCCAGAGTGGGTGAAGTATTGAGTGATCTTGACACCCGGGCCATTTAACGCGGTAAAGTATTTAGCCTGAACTTGCGAGGCAATAAACAATAGAATAAAGCCTGTAACGACACTTAATAGATATTTCATTAAGTTGGTTCCTTTTATACATAGTTAATGAGTGTTACTAATAGATAGTAATGCGGACAGTGTAGCGTGGATTAAAAAACCCACGTTGCACTAGGTTAACAACGACCGATTTTATGCTAAACGTTGAAGCAATGGTATTGATAAATTGATTCACAGCACCTTTACATTGCCTCAACAAAATCAATTAACGGAAAATCAATGTTCAGACTCTTCAAATCAAAACCGCTGTTATCTGCTGCTGATGTGGAATTTCAAATTGCTACCTATCAATGGTTGTTAAAGCATTTTGGTGGCGATAACTTTTATCACAGGACTGAGCTGGTATTGCCGACTCGTGAGTATTTTCCCTCAACCCTCGAAAGCGCTGAGGAAGTAGCGATTGAAACCTTTGAAAGGGTCAAGCATTATGCCGGTTTGAGCGATTGGGCGTGTCGGCTGCAAGCGCAAGAGGCTGATATTGACACCCACGTTGCGCCAACACTTGCGGTACAAAATGTGCCGACCAATCCGCTGGGCACTTTTGCCTTGCAAGACGATAACGAAGTGGTGATCACCTATAACCCTGCTTTAACCACCCAACCGATTCAGTTGGTGGCCACATTAGCCCATGAATTATCACATTATCTGACCGCTACTGCGCCTGAGGAGCCGCCCGGCGGTTGGCAAAACTGGGAGTTTGTCACCGATATCGCCGCCACTTTTCTTGGCTTTGGCATTTTTATGGCCAATTCGGCGTTTAATTTCAGCCAATACAGCAGCGCCGATACCGTTGGTTGGCGCTCCAGTCGCAGCGGTTATTTATCTGAGGCTGAACATATTTATGCCTTGGCTATCTTCCTTAAGCTGCAAAAACGGCCGATGGATGAGGCGGCAAGGTTCTTAAAACCCAATTTGAAAAAGCTGCTGAAAAAGGCGCTGGTGGAGATTAATAACAGCGCTATTGTTGATAAGCTGGGTGTGGTTGATTAGGTAGTGATTCTCTGGCCTGCTATGTCATTGAGGTTTTAATATGTCAAACAACCCCACCTTTTCGATAAAAAACTTGTTATCAGCTTCGGTGATCACATTAGATTTTTTTAACTTGTTGACAACACTCTGAACAGAACCTTTGTTTACCTTGCGGCCCAATAGAATTGAGTATTCATCAAGTGCTGCCTTTGAATACAATTCTTGATGATGATAAATTCTGACAAAGATTATTTTGTCCAATTTGGACATTTTTTCAATGATTTCGTCTAACCCGCCATCCAGCCGAATACGGGAATTAACCTTGGCCATGGCGTCTGTTAGTGAAATCCGGTTAGTGGTTAACTCAGAGATCAACATTCGAAACCAAAAAGGGGAGAAATCCAATGCGTTAAAACAGGCTGTTAATGTTTCAAGATCGTAATCAAGACCGAAGTTGTCGTTAAGTGTTGAGTGATAAAACTCGACAAATTTTCTGTCTAGAGGTGGGAAGTCAACTAATGAAGCACTATTGTAAAAGGGCATTGGTCGCGGTTTTTTTCCTAATTTAGTGGTGTCATTATTAAACATTGCCGATACTCCGGCGCGAGATGAACCCGCATAAATGACGCAAATATCGCTAAAAGTATCAAACTGAGTGCGTAAACAGGCTTGAACAGGTAAGAATTCTTCAGCGGTATTCAAATGTTGGATCTCGTCAAGAATAAATAACAATCGCTGCTCTTTTGCTGCGGCGAGGTTAACCAATTTTTTCAGTAAGCGATTAATTTCTTCTATTTGTGATGTGGCTACGGGTTTGGCTGCTACATTTGTGTCGACGGATGCTTTGATAATACCTAAATTAATATCGAGTTTTTTGACCTCAGATGATAGCAGGTCTGAAATAGAATGAGTCGCCCCCGATTGTTGAATCGCGATATAGTCATTAAGGGTATTCAAAATGTGCTCTTGTGGTGCGGATAAATTGGTCCACATATTAATATAAATGGGTAAAAATCCCAATTCGATAGCCTTTGGTGCAATATCATTTAATAGGAATGCTGTTTTTCCTATTCGCCTTACTCCCAATAGAGCTATCCGGGAAATAGGGCTTAAACCGACACTCTTCAAATAATTATCGGCGAGTGTTGTTCGGTTAAAATACCAATTAATTGGTTTCATGCCATTACCTTCTATTACCTTATTATGTGATAATTTAACATGCTGGTAAGCGCTGGTAAAGCAGTTGCTTTACCAGTGCTTACCCGCATTCAAAGTCGATCTATGATGAGGGGTATCTTAGAGCCTTTGAGTTGGCGGCGATTAGGCGAAAATGGGTTGCTTATGATTCATCCACACTTTATATTGGCGTCGATGAGTGCACTAATGCACTGTCTATGATTTATTGAGTAATTAAAGGAAGTAGTATGAAACACAGTATGAAAAACAGTATGAGAAACAGCATGAAAAAAAGTATCAAAAGCACCATGAAGAAAGTCATTCAGGGCACACTGCTCACCGCCATCTCTTTTCCGGCTTTTTCTGCCGGGGTTTGGGAATTCTCCCTCAAAGTTTCCTCTGTGATAAATTCACTCGATGGCACTGTTCAGGTGTTATCGTTAAAAAATGGGGCGACCTGGGAGCCTTGTGGCACCACTCATTGGTATAGCTTTGATGTTACTCAGCCAGGTGGACCGGCGATGCATTCAACGCTATTAACCGGGTTGGCGACGGGGAAATCAATCTCGCTGATTTATGATTGTGATAATCATTCTATTGCTGCGGTAAAAATAGATACTTAAATATCAGGGAGATAGGCGTTGGACAATACTGAAATACTGCGGTTATATGATACTCAAGTGAGGGCAAACCCGGTCGCGACACCGGGTTTGACTGTGGTTGCTGACGGTGATGTCATTCGCCTTGAAGGGGCCTTTAATTTTATCTGTCATTGGACATTCAACCAAGCGACGGCAATGCAAGCCGTTGCTGCACAAGCTGATTATTTTCGCCAACGTGATCAGGCGTTGATGTGGCGGGTTTATGATCACGACAAACCTGCAAATATTGCTGCTTGTTTGACTGAGCTTGGTTTTGTCGCGGATCCTCAAGGCACTTTAATGGTTTTGCCTCTGGCAGAGGTGGTTTTGCCATTGGCAGAGCAGCACATTTCTACAACCGCTATAACCCATGATATTCGTCAGATCACCGCCACTGATGGGCTGAGCGATTATCTAAGGGTCGCTGAGGAAGCCTTTGGCAATGATGAGATTAGCTCTGTTGAGTATTTTGCTAAGCTGTTGCCGCGCAGCGATTTTGCGCTGTTTTGTGGCTACGCAGATGCAGAGCCTGCGGTATCTGGGTTATTGCAAATGCCACCGAACAGTTGTTTTGGTCTGTTATTTGGCGGGGGAGTATCGCCTGCACACCGCAGCAAGGGGTTTTATCGGGCGACAGTGGCCGCTCGGGTCGCGGTGGCCAAAACCCGTGGATTGAAGTATTTGGCTACCGAGGCAAGGCAGAGCAGTCGGCCGATTCTTGAATCGCTGGGGTTTATTCCGCTGGTTCATGAGACGACTTGGCTGTTGTCGCCGGGTTAAAAACTTATCCCGACCCGCTATTGAAATAAATCTCAATGGCGTACAATAGCCTTGTTAATCACTATCCTCATATTTGGAATACTCATGTTCGCATTTAATAAACTCATTTTCTCCACCCTCTCTTGCTTTTCTTTGGGCCTTGGTGGTTTAGCTTCTTTTACTGCAAACGCGGCCACTGTTTATCCTTCGACAGCCACCGCCTGGATATTGCCGGGTTTTCATGCCGACAGCTTTGATGGCCTCGATAGCGGCGTTGTTGGTAAAGAGGCGCTGATTGAGTGGGAACTTAATCATGCCGACAGTGCGTTTGGTGCGACTTATGGCCAAGCGGCGGCGTCGCAAATCAATGCTTTGGGTTATATGTATACGCAAAAAATTGAATTCTCTCCGGCGGATACTGAATTTGGCCTGCGGGCTCACGCTAAAAGCGTCGGCGACACCTTTGAAGACTACTTTTTACATTTCTCTAGCGATACCATTATCAATAATACCAGTCCAAATCATTCTGCTAATACCCCGTTAAATCGACGTCCTTGGGTGGCTGGTTGGACTCAAGACGACAATCATCTTGGTTTTAGAGTCTGGCAAACCCCGCCTTATGCCTTATCTTTGTGGGAACATGGAGCCAATGGCGGTTGTGCGTTTGTTTACATGCCAGAAAAGTTTGACCAAATTCAGCTGTCATTGCGTCAAGCTGGCAGAACCGGACGGCTTGAGCTGTCATATCCATCGGCAATTAATCGCTTGACCGGGGTGGTCAGTGAATGGCAAACCATGACCAAACGAGTGATTGATGGCACCCATGGGCTGAAAAACTCAGGGGTTATTCGTTGGACGCCCCCGAGCAATTGGGTTGAGGCGGCGACTTATGACGTGGTGAACAAAAAAGGTCATCACTTTGGTAACGATTATTTGCAGCAAGGTGCCCAGGCTTGGGTGATGAAGTTGTGTCGTCATGATGCGTTTGCTTTTGATCAGCCCGTGGTGTTGAACGTGCAAGTGAAAGATTGGATGCCGACAATTAAAGCGGCAAAAGGCGATGCCAGCCCACAACGGTTAATTCCCGGATGGGATAGCCGCAATGATGTCAATAATGATGGTTACGTCAGTGACTTTGAGTTTAAAAAGCGCGTTAATCCGGCGGCCTCGGCCCGCTTCAGATATGAATCCCGAGTGACGCCACTGGGTCAGATGTGGAGTGAAAATTCTAGTTTTCAACGGCCTGATTTTCTCAATCCGGCCTACCGTACTGCTATCACTGCGGTGACGGCAAAACAGTGGCAAAATCTGGGTCAGGTGGGGGCTTATAATGACTCGTCATTCAAGCTCGATAATATTGATATCGCTCAAGGCGGCATCCTAGATTTGTATGATGTTGCGGCGGATTCCGCTGAGTTTAAGCAGCGTTATCAGGCTGGATTTGTGCAAACCATTGGGCAGCTCAAACAACTTACTCAAAGTGACTGGATAGCGGCGAATATTTCGGCAGAAAACCTGTTTTTGCAATCGACCGAAAAACTCGATTATATCAATGCGTTCAGTACTTTTTTACGTGAAGATTATTTGCGTCCTGGCGTTGGTTTATCGGGCTTTTTTGGTCTGGCCAAAACCTGGGATACCTTTGCTTTAGCAGCGCTGAAAAAGAAGGTGATCATGTTGGCTCATGCTAATTGGCGCGGGGATATCCACTTTGAAAATACCAAAGCCTCGTGGCAACAAAATGTCGGCACCGGGTTGGCGCTGTATTATCTGCTGAATCAGACGGATTCAACCTTATATCACAGCTGGAACAGCAGCTTTAACTATGGCTCAAATAATACCTCTGAGAATAACTTCTATCGCGCAGGTGTGCCTAAAAATATTGCTTATCAGCCCAGTGCGATGCTCGGCGTGGATATTGGTAGCCCGAGCCAAAGCATTCAACCTTGGTCTGGCAGCACCCCAACGCCAATGCCTTATTTAACCAGAAGCGACACCAGCGGTCACAGCTATATGGGCGATTCTACAGATACCGTGCTAAACCATAGCACTGTGGCTTCACCAACATCAACAGGCTCGGTTACTGTGCAGCCGTCACATATTTATTATGCTTGGCAGTCGACTGAAACTAAAGAGGCCGAAGGACGAACCTATCCGTTGGAGATGGTGTTGGCACGAGATTACAGCAATGCGTTGGTGCTGTATCACAGTGATTTTTTGGGTGGCAGTCCTGAGTTTAATCAGGTCAGTCGGCGAATTAAGTTGCCGGGACTGTATCAAAAATTGAACTACGACGGTTCTTTGGAGCCAGCCAGTGATCGCGTTAGTGTGACTGGGTATGAAGGGGTTATTTTGCTTAAGGGCCAGTAGGAGCGAGCTCCAGCTCGCGATGGGGTAACCAGCAAAGCTTAGAAGGGTTGGCTGGTGGTTCACTGCAATAAAACAATAGGAAAGGTTGATGGCGGCTGGTGGGTAACGGTCGCAAGCTCCCTTATCACGAGCTGGAGCTCGTTCCTTGTTTGTCAATATAACAGGTGTACTGTATGAAATTAATTCTTTATAAATCCGTTAGTCATTCCCTATTTTTATTCCTTTTATTGTGTAGTCTTTATCCCGCTATTATTTATGCTGCTGAGGAAAAAAGCCGCTATGCCTTAGTCGAGGCTTTCCCCAAGTTACCGGCCATTAAGCAAATGGTAGGGTTGTTTCAGGCACCTAGTGAGGGCTCCCGTTGGTATGTGGTGTCACAAAATGGATTGGTGCAGTGGTTTGACAATCAAGCCGGGGCGAAAAAACTACATCCTTTTATCGACTTGAGCAGTCGGGTGAGAAATGCCGGTGAAATGGGGTTGTTAGGTATGGCGTTTGACCCGCATTATTTAGGCTCTGGTTCTGGTTCAGGTAAGAAAGGCGGGGCAGTCTATTTTTCTTATGTGGATAAACAACGTCGTTCGATTATTTCGCGAATTAACCACCAAGGTGATGAGCCATTATCACTGAAAAACGAAGTGGTATTGTTAACCTTACCTCAGCCTGCGGGCAATCATAATGGCGGGCATATTGCGTTTGGTCCGGATGGGTATTTGTATATTGGTTTTGGCGATGGCGGCGGCAGTAACGATACTTATCAACACGGTCAAAATAGTCAGTCTTTGTTTGGCACCCTGATGCGGGTGGCGGTTAATGCTAATTCGAATAGTTATAAAATTCCAGACGATAATCCTTTTGTCGCCAATGCCAAGGTTCGCAATGAGATTTACGCTTATGGCTTACGCAACCCCTGGCGCTGGAGTTTTGACCGTAAAACCGGTGAATTATGGCTCGGTGATGTTGGGCAAAATTTAGTGGAAGAAATTGATATTGTTGGCGCAGGTGATAATCTCGGTTGGCCAATTATGGAAGGTAGTGATTGTTTTAAAGCTGCTAGCTGCGACAGCAAAGGACTGACTCTGCCAGTGGCCGAATATCGTCAAGGTGAAGGTGAATGTTCCGTCACTGGCGGTTATGTTTATCGTGGCAAGCAAGTGCCGGGATTAACAGGTCACTTTATTTACGGTGATTTTTGCAGCGGACGTGTTTATAGCACGGTCAAGAGCACGGTCAAGAGCACGGTCAAAAACACAGCCAAAACCCGCAATAAGCAATATGCTTCTCAGTCGTTATTCGTCAGCGGGATGAATATCGCCGCTTTTGCTCAGGACTTGGCTGGTGAAGTGTATGTGTTAGCTTATGTCCGTGGCGGGGGCAGCAAAGGACGAATTTATCGGTTGGCACCGACGCGGTGATGTTTTCTCTATGCCGCAAAAACGACGTAGGGTGCCCGTGGTTGCACGGTCCGAGGTTACGAGGAGCTTAGCGCACCATCGGCTAAGAGGCCATCGACCTACCTAGAATATGGTTGGACGATGACAAATGACTTCATGGTGCGCAGAGCTGCTCGTGCCTTGCATTTTGCTACGCAAAAGCACCCTACGGACTTGTTTGATCTATGCCGTAAAAGCGCCGTTATTTACCCTTGCCACCTTTGTTATGAGGCACGGTGGCAAGCGCTGTGGCAGTCGCGCTGTTGCCGTTAGTATCTGATACGGTAACGCTTATGGTATAATGTCTTGCGTCGCGAGGCCCTGCACGTTCAGCGCGTAACCACACCTCCCAAGAATCACCCACTTGATTGACTTCCCAATC
>CBDIDQ010000028.1:0-13552 GCA_965277695.1 Alteromonadaceae bacterium | reverse complement strand
GGTGCCAGAAGAGTTTTTTTGGGACCGTCAGAGTAGAAGTGCTCCTAAAAAAACTAGTAGTAAGCCAAATGTTGCTGCTCAACAAATAGCAACAATGGAAAATCAAGCTAAACAGCATATAGAATCAATTAGTAAGAGTGGCAGCAACTAACAAATCGCTTAAAACGGACACAGCAAGCAGTCAAACTTTTTGCAAAAAACAGCAAAAAGGTGTGCCAGCCCGCCGTGCCATTTAGCTCAGCGTTGGACTAAACCGCTTCGCGGAGATCGCAATCCCAAACATTTTACTCAATTCCCCTTACATTCTTTGCCGTATTCCAGGACAATAATAATTGCCACTTAATTATTACTGGAGGCAGTTATGACACCACTCAGAAAACGTCTGATCGATTGCAGGCGAGTACGGCATTTTTTCAGATAACACACCGTTGCAGCATGTTCTTGGCCACAAGAATATCAAAACCACGTTGCGCTATATCCATTGGCTGCCGGGGACTCAGAGAAAAGATGAAGCCTTCGATTTTATCTCCAAGTTAGGGGTGAAATCATGAGCCAGCCCATTTTCCAACAAATCGTCAGTGACGGGCTCCGTCAACTGGATACCAGTGCGCTGACACCACGCCAGTGGCAAGTATTGCATCATGTCAAAGACTGTCGTACTGAAACCATGGGGAGTTACCGTTGGCACTGCGATCATTGTGGCCAGGATAGCGAATGGTATTGCTCATGTAGAGACAGGCATTGCCCAGTATGTCAGGGAAAAGCCAGAGAGGAATGGTTGCTTAAAAGGCAAGCGGATACACTGCCCGTGACCTACCACCATGTGGTCTTCACGCTGCCGCACTTGTTTAACGGCTGGGCCTGTGTTCATGCGGACATCCTCTATAAGATGTTGTTTAAAGCCGTTTGGCTGACACTGACCGAGTTTGCCAATGCCCGGCATCATCTGGATGGGCAGTTGGGTATGTTGGCGGTGTTGCATACCTGGGGGCAAAACCTGTGCCGACATATTCATCTGCACTGCCTTATTCCTGGTGGTGTGTTGACCAAAGCACATCAATGGTGTGGGACCCGCACAGATGGCTATCTGTTTCCGGTGAAAGCGCTGTCGGCGAAATTCCGGGGCAAGATGTTATCACTTTTGCAGCAACAAGGTGAAGCAGGGGCGTTAACACAGCTGGCCGCACCCGTCGTGAAGCAAACCCTAGAACAGGCCGCGCAAAAGGACTGGGTGGTTTACAGCAAACCAGCAATGACCCATGCCAATACAGTGGTGGGCTATCTGGCGCGTTATTGTAATCGGGTAGCGTCAGTGAAAGTCGGTTATCGCTCACGGCGGAACATGAAGTGAATTTGCGCTATAAAGATTACCGAACCAATCAGCCTGCTCAATTGGTTTGTTCGACGAGTGAGTTGTTACGTCGCTATTCTTTACTGGCTTAGGGTTGCACGTCTTACCCAAAGGGTTTATGCGCTTACGTTACTACGGGTTTATGGCCAATGCCATCAGAGGAAAAGCGCTGAATTGGATACGGGAGAGTCTGCATTGTATTAAGGAAAAGGCCGAGGTAAAAACCACCACCGAAGCAACATCCACAGGTGAGACAGCGGTAACAGTAGCAGTAACAGGCCCGGCCTGTCCACAGTGCCATCAGCCAGGAATGATCTTGTTGGGGCTATGTCCGCCAGAAAGGAATTTGCTGATGACGTAATCAAGAGAAAATAGCACGACCACAAAATAATCGCTTTACACCAGAAGTAAAGCACAGGCCAGTGATGGTCACAAAAGGCGCACAAAGATGGCGATAGCGGGGGCTTCGTTTGTGCTTGAAATGTGGTTGTGATCTGGTCGATTAAACCTGTAGAGAGAATAAGCACCAAGCCAGCCTGTTTCTGAATAAAGCAAAACCCTGATATAAGCAGCACAGTCAAGCGGCTCCGCCCAACAGACATTTATCTACCGCGCTGCGGCAGCAGATAAATGCTTAATTGTTATATACTACTGTAAATAGAGTCTTTCATTGAACGTTATCTCAATTAGGAGAAATAAAATGACACATAAAATAATTCTTTTTCAAAATGATTATGCTACAAATGGTGATACAGGTTGGTCTGCTCAGTTTACTAGAACAGCGCCGTATTCAGATATTTATGGTTCTGGGCTGAATGATAATATTTCGTCGATAATCGTAGTAAAAGGGAAATGGCGTCTTTATCGAGATGATTTAGATTCTGTGGTATTTTGGGATGTGGATGATAAAGGTGGGCCAGATCAAGATGGGTGTTACCCGTTTGCACATATTCCGTTTGAAAACGACAAAATTTCCAGCATCAAGGCTATTTAGTAATCTTGCATAGCAAGCAAATCTTACGGAAATTAGAATGTTAGGGTGATTCACTAGTAAAAGTCATATTTACAATTTCAATATTATTATTGCTTATTGCATGCTCAGGATAAGTGCCTTGTTCCTATAACAATCTCAATTGCGTTGTCCAAGCATTGTTTTGATCAGACCTTGCATGCGTTGCCCGAATGCTTCGTCTTCACGTTTACGCACCCTTATTTGGTGGGTGACAAAACTGGCTGAGAAAAATTCTAGGTCAAAAATTAGGACGCTTTATAGCGTGGGTGACGCAATTCACTTACAACGATTCACCACTCATTTTTTTTGATTGAATATCATGAGGTAAGGGTTTGAATCGAGCACAAGACACCTGACCCCGGATGACCCTCATTTTTTTTGATTGAATATCATGAGGTAAGGGTTTGAATCGAGTACAAGACACCTGACCCCGTAAGACCTTTGAGTCAACGTTGGACGGAGATCGCTATTGAAGTTAAATTTGCGCTTGATCGTTCTGCCAGCTATGCGACAAATCAGGTTAGATAGCGAAAACGAACAGACAAAAATTTTGAGTTGAAACGACAAGCGATAAGCAAAATATGGCTGGAAGAAAGTCTGTTTTAAAAAGCAATGGGTGGATCAGGAAAACGATGCTTGACCCCTGATTTGATCCCCATATTTTGACTCTTTTATACCAACCATCAGCGCGATTGTTTCCAGCCGCCCAAATTCACCTTACCTCATCAACCCCTGCTGTAAATGATGAAATTTCTGCGTCACAAACTGTCTAAACTCGCCAATCAGTATGGTGATCTGCCGACGGTCAGTGTAAATCATATTGAGCGGCAAAATTTGATAACCCCAGTGTGGGCAAACAGCGACCAGCTCACCATTAAGCACTTCGGTTGAAACATCCAAAAATGAACGGTAACTGATGCCATAGCCATCGAGAGTCCAGCGTTTCACCACATCGCCGTCATTGGCTACCCGGGCGCAATTAACCCGAACCTTTTGATGGTGAGCATTTTTAGTCAGATCAGCACCAAACTCCCAATCATCGTAAACCCGCTCATTACGCATAAAGCTGATGCAATCATGATTAAGCAAATCTTGTGGCGTTGAAGGTTCGCCTCTTTGGGCAATATAAGCGGGTGAAGCAACGAGAATACGATGATTATGCGGCGCAATACAGACAGCAATCAGGTTTGAATCAGGTAGTTTTCCATAGCGAAAAGCGATATCGATAGGTTGCGAATAAACATCACTTTGCACATCGGTGGTATACAGCTGGATCTCAACGCGTGGGTGCAATGCCATAAAATCATTGATCCAGGGCAACAGCACATTACGGCCTAAATCAGACGGCACCGAGACTTTCAGCCGCCCGAGCAGTGCATTTTGTCGCTCATTGATTTGCTCAACCGCCTGATCCAAAGTCGCCAGGGCTTCAATCGCCTTGCTGTAGAAGATTTCTCCTTCATCGGTTAAACGCAAGCTGCGGGTAGAGCGGATCATTAACCGACTGCCGATATCTTTTTCCAGCCGCTTCAGCGCCATACTGATGGCCGCAGTAGTCATATTCAAGTTTCTGGCAACACCTGAAATACTGCCGTTTTGTGCCACCTGTACAAACAGACGAATATCGTGTAGTGAGCGCATGTATACCTTGATTATTAAATAATATTTAACAGTGATTTAATTCTAGCAGGGTTTTTCAAGTGATCATATTTGAATAAACTGTGCTGACTTTCATTTGAACAGGAAATTTTACTATGCGTCGAATACATTTTATTGTGGCTCTGGTGCTTGCCACACTGTTACCTTTTACCTCAACCACTGCCATGGCAGAGGGTGACGATGAATCGTCACTGTCGATTTATGCCGAATTTGATAAAGCGCATCCGCCGGGCAATATCGCCATTGGTCCTGACGGACGCAAGTTTTTGAGTATTCATGAATTTTATGGTCATGATTTAAAACTGGTAGAATTGCTCAATGACGGCTCGGTGAGACCTTATCCCAACAAAAAATGGGCTTATGCGCCCAAAAATGGCGGTAACGGCCTGCATGGTGTATTGGGGCTGAATGTTGATGAAAATGGCGTATTGTGGCTGCTCGATACCTCGGCAGCGGACAGAGCGGGCCGACTGATTGGCTGGGACACCCATAATGAAAAACTGGTGCAATTAATTTACCTGGCCAAGCCTGTCATCACCGACAGCAGTTTTCTTAACGATCTGGCAGTAGACAACAAAAATGGCTTTGTCTATATTGCCGATACGGCGGGTAATAATCAGGCTGCCATCATCGTCGTCAACTTAAAAACCGGTCAGGCCAGACGGGTATTGGAAGGCAGCCGATATACCATCGCCGAAGATATTGACATGGTGATTGACGGTCGGGTGATCCACCTTGGCGGTCAGCCAGCCAGACTGGGCATCAACCCTATTACTATCGACCCGCAATATAAGTGGGTATATTTCGGTGCAATGTCGGGCACCTCGATTTACCGTGTAAAAACCAAACATCTGGCCAATTTCAAACTACGTGGTGACAAGCTCGAAGCCAAGGTTAAACGTTATGGCGACAAACCCATCTCTGACGGTATTACTGTTGATGGCGGCGGCAACGTGTATATCACCTCAATCACCGACGGCACCATTGGCGTAACCCAACCGGATGGCAACTATCAGGTGCTGTTTGAAGACGACAACATTATATGGCCTGATGGATTTGCCTACGGTCCTGATGACAAAATCTATTTTACTATCAACCAGCTACATCTTTCACCGGTATTAAACGACGGAAAAGACGACTCATCTGACAGCTATCAGATTATGTCATTTGATGCACAGATACCGGGTAAGGTTGGCAGATAAGAGCAGATTTAATCCAAACCGTAAGCTTTCGCAGTAGCCTGCTAGGAGGCTTTAATAATCAAACAACACAAGGATTAAGGGGTCTCTTGTGGAGTAAAAAGAATTGGGGTCTTAAACGTTTGGAAACACTTGGTTATTGAACAAGATGCCTGACCCCAATCCCTCTTGCCCTGCGAAGGCGGGTGTTTTCAGCCATTATCTGGGCCGGGGATTTATTTTCCATCATATAGCGATTCCTGTTTGATAAACGTTTTGCTTATAAAGTGTTCGCTTATTACGATGCCAAAATTAATTGGGTAATGGAAGAAGAAAGTTTGGGAAAGTGGAGATAAATTTAAAATCATCAATTCATTACAAAGACGCTCGGATTTAAGATAATCGGTTAATTGCTCTAAGCAATAGATTATACTATCTGCACCCATCTCTACCTCTTCAAATTACAAGTTTTACTTACGCCTCGACAGTTGCCTTTATTGGTAATTATAATTCAGCAAAGTCCCAATATAAGAACCGTCGATAAACCAATATGGATTAATACTTATCAATTATCAGATCAATAAAAACCTTTCTTGATTATTATCAAAACGAGGCTAAAATGGCCACTAACGTGCCGCTTATAAAAAAACCAAAGAGGGAATGATGTATATAGAAACGCTGACAATTGAAGGGTTTAGATGTTTTGACCAGGAATTTGAAATTAACTTCAATAGTGGTTTGAACGTATTGGTTGGAGAGAACGGTGCCGGAAAGACCGGTATCATTAGTGCGCTACGACAACTGTTTGTTGATTCTGAGTCAGGACGATATTCAGTCACAGAACAAGATTTCCATAAAGCTTTTTCCAATAGTGCACAAGCGGCTGATAGCTTTGCTATTACTGGTGCTTTTGAAGATTTAAGCGACAATGAGAAAATCGCCTTCCTACCATGGTGCGATCTTAATGGCCAGGCAACCCTGAACTTGCATGTTAATAATAAAGAAACCAGAGGCCGCTATAAAAGATCACTGTGGGGCGGCAAATCCAAACTTTCGGCTTTTGAGTCAGAAACCATCGATTTAATTCACTGTATCTACCTTCCGCCATTGCGGGATGCCGAGGCAAAGCTAAAAGACGGTCGACAATCCCGGTTATCCAAATTGCTTAAGGCATTGAGCAAAAAAGAATTAAATGAAAGTCGAGACAAAGGTGAACTCCACCCTCTTGAACAAAAAGTCGCTGATTTTAATGAAGAACTATCAACTGGCGACGAGTACGGGATAAAACAAGCCAATGAGTTAATTTCAAAAAATTTAAAACAGGCCGTTGGTCATCACTTTAGCCAAAGTACCTTGATTCAGTTTTCAGAAAATGACTTCTCCAAAATCGTTGAGGGCCTTCGATTGCTCTTTTTTCCAAACCTCAACAATAAAGATCAGTCGCTATATCGCAGCCTTCAAGAAAACAGCCTTGGCTATAATAACTTGCTTTATATTGCGTCAATTTTGGCTGAGTTAATTGCTGAGGATGAATCTGAAGATGAGCAAGACCGCTATTTCAAATTATTGCTAATTGAAGAGCCAGAAGCGCATCTGCACCCGCAGTTGCAAATCAGGTTGTTAAACTACTTGTCAGAAGTCGCCGAACGGCCAAATGTACAAGTACTTGTCACAACGCATTCAACGGTATTGGCATCAGCAGTTTCGATAAACTCTCTCATTCATTTGACTAATCAAGATTGCCCTATTGCGACCCCTTTGGCCTCCTGTGGCTTGCCACAAAAGAGTGTCAACTTTATTGACCGTTGGCTTGATGTCACCAAATCCAACTTGCTTTTTGCCCAAGGGGTGATCTTGGTTGAAGGCATTGCCGAGGCCATTTTGATACCGGAGTTGGCAAAAATTATTCTCGAAGACGAACCCGAAGGAAGACAAAGTCTTGAAGATCTTGGTGTATCTGTCATCAATTTAAATGGTATTTATTTTGAGCATTTTATGAGACTTTACTGTAACTTGCCGACTGATGATGAAGATGATGCAGACCAACAAGAGTATGCAAATATACCAATTCGATGTGCGGGTTTAACAGATAGAGATCCTGATAAAGAAGAAGGACCGAAAGATGACAAGGCTTTGGTAAAACCCCATTATGATGATAAGCATGAAGGCAAAAATCACGCACTAAAATTGATCGATGATATCGAAAAATCCGAATATGCAAGATTATTTGCCAATGAATTAAAAACCTTCGAGTATGATTTTGCAATGGAGGGAAACAACATTCCAGTTATGGCCAAAGTACTACTGGATAACTGGCCTAAAGCAACTGGTAGTAAAAGAAAAAGCCTACAGAAACTGGCAAATCAAAAGATTGACTGGTCTGAGAAAACTCAACCTGAGAAAGCTGATGCCGCGCATATAATTCTGCAACTCGTTGATGACTCAGTCATTGGCAAAGGGTTATTTGCACAACTATTTGCTGATGAATTGAGCGATCCAATAGGCGATATTGAAGTCCCATCATATATTGTTGAAGCTGTGCAATGGGCATGTGGAGTTGAGATTGATGATTAGATTTAGCATTGGGCAAAAAAAGTATATCAACTCTCCCATTGACCAACATATCTATTTAAAAGCTTGCCCTGGCAGCGGTAAAACTGAAGTTGTTGCCGCAAAAGTCGCTAAAGAAATGGCGCGCTGGGATCAGTCACCTGGCGGTATGGCGATACTCTCATTTGCCAATAGTGCCACCGACGAATTAAAAGAGCGTATCGGCAAATATAAAAGACACGACACCAGTCATTTTCCACACTTTGTCGGTACTTTTGATAGTTTTATTTTAAAACATATCGTTAGTCCAATTGCCCATGAGATAACCGGTTATGAGGGCAAGGAAGGTGACTATAGTATTCGCTTGGTTGAAAACGGTTCTCCAGTATATTTCAAAACAAAATATGCATATGCCAAAAAAGGAAACCAGCGGGCTAATCAATACGATTATGATATGGCAACTGAACAGTACATATTTAACACGGGGAATCGTGTTTTAAATAAAATCCTCAATAATATTGACTTTGAAGGCTGGCAACATCAAGACCTTGAAAACACAAAGAAAAAATTTCTAAAAGCCGGATTTGCAACCTACAGAGACATCGAACATTTAGCGATAGAAATATTCGAGCTAAAAAGAACAGACGGCTATGTTAAATTAATCGCTCAAAAGTTTCCTTTTATCATTATTGACGAATGCCAAGATTTATCGCTTGAGCAACTAACCATACTGCAAGAGCTTGCCGATTTGGGCGTCAAGTTACATCTTATTGGCGACATCAATCAGTCTATCTATGGCTTTAGGAATGCCGATCCCCGCAATATAACTAACTTTATAAACAAAACAAATGATACCGAACTGGAATTGATAACCAATAGACGAAGCGCACAACCCATTGTTGACCTCTGCTGTTCACTTGTCGATTCAGATAAAATCACTGGCAATCGTCCTCTTGTTAAAAATTGTTGTAAAGTGCTTATGTACAATGAATGTCCTACCGAAGTTTTACCTACATTCAAACAATTAACGAATAAATATAAAAATAAGAATATTGCCGTAGTCGCCAGAAGTCATGCTACCTTAGCCAAATTCACAGGTGCAAATAAGTCATTAAATGAGGTCGAAAGTCTGGCATTATCAATCGCATTATTTGATGTCAACAATATGCAAAAATTAGAACAATCCCTCAGTTTATTTTCTGAATACCTGCGTTTGCACTTGAAAGCAAAAGAATCAGTGAGGCCAGTCAGTTTCAACTGCCCTGAGAGTATTTCATCGTCTTTGCGTTGGCGGCAATTTCTGTTTAATGCTCTGTCATATCTTGTCTCAAAAGGGCTTGCTAATACCACATTAACTTGGACAAAATGGTGCAAAGAAATTCAAACCCAGATAAGAGAACTTACCAAAGAACCCTTTGCAGATGAACAAATAGCCGAATTACTGATTAGCCTCAAAGATATAAAACATCGCTCTCCATCCGGAAAGAGTTCAGAGGCTGTTGGAGACACTTTACAACTCACCGTTGAACAACAAGAACAGTTAAGATTTACGACGATTCACCAGGTGAAAGGCGAAACTCATGATGCCACAATGCTGGTTTCAGGGATAAAAGCAGGAGGAGAATCAAACTGGAAAGATTGGCTAAAAGATCCCTCAAGCGAAGCGGCAAGGTTTGCATATGTGGCAAGCTCCCGTCCAAAACATATGTTAATTTGGGCTGTAAAAAAATTGAAAGCTGCCGACCAAAAGAAGCTTGAAATGAAACTTAAAAATATCGGCTTTACAATTACCCCTCTCATAACGCAACCCAGCGACATAGTATGAAGGATGAGTCCTTGGCACAAAACACAGAAACAGACTTAGTAAGATACTCACGAGCAGGCGATGTGTTCCACTACCGCTGGGCAGCAAGACGTTGTCTAAAAATGCTGAACCCAAAATCAAACTTACGTAGTGTGGTCATAGAGGGATCTGAGGAAAGAAAGGCCGCAGGTGAATATGTTATAGATGTTACTGAATATCTTGCAATCCCAGAAAGTAAGATAAGTCGGGTAACTTACTATCAACTTAAGCACTCAACAACAAGGGTTAATGAACCTTTCAAGATAAGCGACCTCAAAGGTACCATTGAAGGGTTTGCCAAACGTTTTAACAACATTGCATCTGGCCAACTAGCCAAAAGTATAGATTCTGCCCGGTTCGTAATTTTAACAAACCGGGTCATTGATGATAAATTCAAAGACGCCATCACCTTATTAAAAAATGGGCAGGATACGCCAACACGGATTAAAAATACCCTTATAAAATATACAGGTTTAAAAGGTGGTGATCTGAAACAATTTTGTACCCAGCTAGAATTATGTGACAAAGAAGGTGACTATGTTGCCCAACGCCATGCATTGCATGTTGAAATGTCAGGGTTATTGGCAGACACTGTAGAGATAGCGCAAATAGAAAGCATTATCGGACTTGTTGCCAGTAAGGCACTGCCTGACAGCGATGGTAAAATTGTCAAAGAAGAGATATTAAAACGATTTGGTGTCACCTCCCCGCAAGAACTTTTTCCGGCTCCCGAGAAGCTTGAAGCTCTTCCTAATCCAGTAAAAAGAGAACAACACGCTGATATATTGGCAAAAGTGCTCAACCATCAACTCCCTACGATTATTAAGGCTGGCGGCGGTGTCGGTAAATCTATTTTTACTCAGCAGCTGGCAGCCAGCTTACCTTCGGGTTCGCTTGCCATCACCTATGATTGCTTTGGCGCAGGTACATATAGAAACAGAAGCACAACCCGACACAAGCATCGCCATGCTTTGGTGCAAATTATCAATGAAATAGCTTCACATGGGCTTTGCTCGCCATTAATTCCCAACTCAAGTTATCAAGATGATCAACTTATGCGGTCATTTATTAGTCGCTTAAAACAAGCATCAGAACAGGTCATCAAAGTCTCAAATGATGCTGTATTGGCAATATTTATTGATGCTGCCGATAATGCCGAAATGGCAGCATCAGAATTTAGCGAAAGTTGTTTTGCCCATCAACTTTTACGGGAAGAAATACCTGTAGGCTGTCGTATCATTGAACTTTGTCGCCCGGAACGTATTCATTTACTAAAACCCAAAAGTACCGTACAGCAAATAGTACTTGAACCTTTTAGCGAACAAGAAACGGCCCTTCATCTTTTGAGTCATTTTCAGCAATCCAATGACAAAGACTGCCTGGAGTTTCACCGTCTTACCGCTGGTAACCCTCGTGTTCAAATCAATGCAATGGGCAAAACGTTGCAAACAGTGGCAGAGGTTCTTGGCAAGTTGGGTCCTGGCGCAACAGTTGATGAACAAATTGAAGCGCAATTGGCGGATGCCATCAATAGATTGAAAGACAACCTGCCTGAAACTTCGGGCGATAGCATTGACGCGATTTGCATGGGACTGGCCAATTTGCCCCCTTTTATCCCTATTGAAGTATTGGCAGCTACAACCTCAGTAACCGCCGAAGCAATCATCAGCTTTATCTCTGATTTGGGCAGCCCTTTGTTGTTAACTGATGATGCTGTTCAGTTTCGGGATGAGCCAACTGAAACCTGGTTCAGAAAACAGTTTTCTGCGTCATCCAAACAGATTGCATCATTTGTCGAACGCTTAAAACCATTAGCTGGTGATCACCCTTATATTTCAGAGACATTACCTTCCCTACTGTTAGCCGCAGAACAATATGATGAATTAATTCAACTGGCATTATCTGACAAGCACTTACCAGAACACAGCCCTATAGATGCCAGAAATATTCGTGTATACCGCCTTCAATTTGCTTTCAAAGCAGCGATAAAGCAACAGCAGTTTAATGATGCCACCAAAATCGCGTTAAGTGCTGGTGAAGAGGTAGCAGGCAATGACAGGCAACTGACGCTATTGAAGGACAATATCGACCTTATTGCACCACTGCAATCACCGATGCGGATTCAGGAATTGGCCTATCGTCGATTAATAAAAGGTGATTGGGATGGTTCTGAAAATGTTTATTCTGCATCTTTATTATCAACAGTTGAAGATTTTAAAGGGGAAGCCAGGGGTTACTTAAGAAGTTCAAAATCATGGTTAAAGCTCCATTTTGAAGAAAAAAAGAAAAGTAAACGAAACCGCCCTCAGAATAAAGTGAACAGTGAAGACATCGTTGAATTAGCTTTTACCAATTTCAACTTGTATGGCGCTCAATCTGTTGTAGCCTACCTTTTGGGCTGGCAACGTCCGGAAGCAGCATTTAATGCCATACGCCAGCTTATAAAAAGGTTGATTGACTCCGCCAACTTTCAAGCAATAGCAGACATTGCCACAGCAGCCTGTCAAAGCCAATATTTAATGCTTGGCATCACAAGCGAATTGTTCGCTGTTGGCCATTGTCCACCAGTAAAGGCGATAGAGTCTTGCCTTGAGCTGTTTATCGGTGAAGAGTGTGATACAACCTGGAATGACAAAAGATACGTGGATCCATTGATTTGCTTTGCAGAATCTTGTGCCAAATTAAATCTTTGCGGTAAAAAAATATTGCGGTTTTGCGAGCGATACTTTGTCACAAGTGCTACTGAATATCTCGCGGATTCTATTTGTGATGGTGAACGTGAATGCTTTTTGCGTAGCATCACACTGTTGGCTTTCTTAAGAAGTGAAACCACGCCAACAATTGAACAACTTGTATCGCAAATTTTCAAGAAAAATAAGAAAGGGTCTGAACACCATCGCAACTTGTCGTCATTTAAGGAGGTTATTGGTGCCCTTTTGCCTTGGTATACTTTAAGGGTTGAGGTAATCTGCGACAAAATAGACTCTTTTGGGAGTCGGGTAAGTACAACCAAAAATCAATCAGGCCATGCCATAGAAAACAGGTATATCGAGCACGATCTCTTATCATGTCAAATCAATGAAGTGAAGTTTGAAATACTTTCACTGGCAACCTTTTTATCAGCCGAAGAGGTTGGCCGCTATATGGGAGAAGAGTTATCTGATAGTCAGTTTTATAATCGACTGACAGCATTGCGCAGTGCTCACCGACTACCTCACTTGTCGAGTTGCACTGAAACATTAGAACACAGATGTTATGAGCAATTACAATCAAGCAGAGAAAGCCGACCAGAAGCAAAGGCTGAAGGTTATATTTTACTGGCTCGTGCCATACTCCCTGCCAGCCATGAAGATGCAGCTGCCTATTTTGATTTGGCGATTGAAGCGGTGTCAAAGTTTGGTGATGAAATCATGGAACGATGGCAAGCCGTGGTTGCCTTAGCAAAGCGCAGCAACCATAGCAGCCAGAAAACCCCTGAACTAGCCTATCGCTTCATACGGTGTGCAGAAATGCTAGGCGATTATGTTGACGATGACAATCATTGGGAGAGAGGTAAAGCTGTTGAGGTGTGCGCCATACTTTGCCCTAAATCGGCCATATCAGCATTAAGCCGATGGCGAGAAAGAGATATCGGTTGGTTTGATCGGCAATTACCAATCTTAGCTAATAAATTGTTATGTTCTACAGTCTTGTCACCAGCGGCACTATGGTCACTGACCAGTTTTGAATGGGAGCGTGGTGAAACTGACTTTGCGATTGACTGCATCAAATGTTCTCCCTCGATTGTCGCCCAATCAATTCTGGATATGGCAGTAAAAAAGTTTAGATTACGAAAGTCACCTGAATATAGCCTTAAGAAACTGGCAGAGATTGCTGCGGATAAAGGATTGGTAAATAGCACACTTGATGATGTTATAGGTTTCTACACTATAAATTCTGCAAAAGAAGTCGGTCCTACT
>CBDIDQ010000027.1:0-20027 GCA_965277695.1 Alteromonadaceae bacterium | reverse complement strand
GGCCAAAATGGCATAACGGGTTGGCACTTTATAACGTTGATTCACTGCAACAACCAATGGAATACCCGCCCCTTCATGGCCTTTGTGACTGGGTAAAACGTCCTCAGGCGTCAAACCTTTGCCCAAGTCATGTAGCAATGCGGCCCAGCGAACTTCTGGCAAGTGACTTAATTTGGTCGCTTGTTCAAGCACCATTAGCGTATGAACAAAGGTATCGATTTCTGGATGATGTAATGCGGGTTGAGGAACCCCGGCCAAAGCTTCCAACTCAGGAAACAACACAGCTAAAGCACCACAGTCTTTGAGTACAGCAAAAAACGTTTGCGGGCTGGGTGATAGCAACGCCTTTTCGGTTTCTTTGAACACTCTTTCAGGGGTTAAATGTGATAATTCGCCCGACACCGCCAACTGATTCATCAACTTTAGTGTATCCGGGTGGACGCAGAAGCCCAGTGGTTGCAACTGAGCGGCAAAGCGGGCAACTCGCAATACTCGCAGCGGATCTTCAACAAACGCCTCAGAGACATGGCGTAGTACTCGGTTATCCAAGTCTGCGCGGCCATTATAGGGGTCGATAAACTCGCCATCTGCTGCTTTGGCGATAGCATTGATGGTCAAATCACGACGGAGTAAATCGTCTTCAAGGGTGACTGACGGGTCAAAATCGACACTGAAACCTTTATAACCGCTGCCACTTTTTCGCTCAGTGCGAGCTAGCGCATATTCCTGTTTCGATTGGGGATGCAAAAACACCGGGAAGTCAGCACCCACTTGCATGAAACCGCGCTCTTTCATCTGCTCGATGGTGGTGCCGGTGACCACATAGTCGTGATCGTTGAATGGGCGTCCTAACAGTTCATCTCTGACTGCGCCGCCGACAAGATATGTGTTCATTGAAGTTTTCCTGAGGAACCCTTTGGTTACTATAGTCGCTTTATTTAGATCGGGTCGCTTCAAAGACCAGCATTGAAACCGTAAAATCCATCGGACCACCAAACACCGCATTTGAGATTTCGCTACGCATAGCGATGTAATCACAGGTTTCACCAGCCGCCTGATGAATCTCATCAAATTCAGATTGCGAACACAGCATCGCATAAGCATAACTGCTGTTATGGCTCAATTTTTTACGAGTTATGGCCGCATCGACTTGCTCTTTTGAATAAAAAGTTTGACGACCATACATCATCTTCAATTCAAGCGGCAGTTGTCGTGCATACTTTTTAATCCGTCGCTTGATAAAGAAACCAAACATTACTCTTCCTTTTAATTCAACGCCTGATACCTATCGGTAAGCGCCTGATAAAGATTATCCTGGAACGCAGCATCAGTGGCATCTAAATGGGCCATGATCTCCACCAAGTGTTCGTTATCTTCTTTGCCCTGCCAGACTTTTATATAGGTGCCTTCTTTATAACCATAATCTTGGCGGAAAAAGTTCAACACATTTTTACAAATATACTGGGTATATAAATCCGTCCAGCTCATTTGGCAGTCTACCAACAAAGTAGTGAACAAGCCGATATTGATGCGACGAGCTGCGGACAAACCAATGAGCAACTCCAGTTTTTGCAACAAATCCAGCTCAGCAAAAATATAAGTGTCGCCATCGAACTCGACTTCATGACCTTCAATTTCAGCCATTACCCGAGTTTTGGCTGCGCTTTGACTGCCGTCATATTCAATCAACACTGCTGACAACAGAAAATGCCAAATATCCACCAGCTCCATTTGCAACTGTTCTAAATCACATTGCTGTTTTTTCCACCATTTCCAGCCATGATGTTCAATCGCTTCACTGCCTTCGATCACCACCGCTCGCAAAAATGGTGATTTCACCGCCAGCCACTCGGGGTTTACTTTGGCATTCATCTGGTCTTGTAATTTAAGCATCGTCGCGGCTTGATTGTCGAGTAGCATTGAGGGTTACCTTGGCAGTTTTAAATTGCCGAGGATCATCTTACAACCAAGGCTTTGATGCAAGTGGCAGGGGCGAATAAATCAATATACACTGGATATCAGATTAATTTTCCACGCAAGCATTGGGAGCCTAGGCGACAATGACAGACAGCTACCAACTATTGGACATCGCCAACTGGTCCAGAAAACAGCATTTTGAATTTTACCAGGACTTTGCCCAACCTTACTTTTCTATTGGTTGCAACCTCGATGCAAGCAAACTGTTCCATCATTGCAAAACCAATCACATCGGTTTTTTCGACGCTTATCTGTTTTTAATCATGACCGCCATCAACCAAATTGAGCCTTTCCGTTATCGCCTAATTGACGGAGAAGTACGCATATACCGAGAAATATCCATCAGTGTCGCGGTGATGGCCGACGATCAAACCTTTCGTTTTTGCGAAGTCCCCTACTCTGGCGACTTCACGACCTTTCAAAGCAACCTCAAAGCAGCCAAACAGCAGGCCCAAACCGGGCCATTTTTCTCTGAAATGTTCAAAGCTAATAAAAGCAATCAAGCCACAATTCATATGTCAGTGATCCCCTGGATAAGTTTCACCAGCTTCTCTCATGCCACTCGCGGCGGACAATCCAGCGGTATTCCATTGGTAGCCATTGGCAAAATGCGTAAAAAGGATTTTTCGATGCCGATTTCAATTGATGCTCATCATTGTTTGGTTGATGGGGTTCATGTTGGGCAATTAGTTGAGGTTTTACAGGGGTTGTTTGATGAGGCTGAAATTCTTTAATCTAAGACTGACCTGATTTATTGGGATATAATCAAGTTGCCACCCTGTAACTCACGATTTACATTATCGGAGCCAATGAAAGGTCAAACTATGATGAAGCGTTTTTTTAATATTGCCGAACCAATACAAGCAGATAGACATTATCAAATCGACCCACTTAGCCGTGTTGACTGGGAAGAAATCCAACTGCTGATTAACCAAGAGGAATATTTTGTCCTTCATGGCCCTCATCAAACGGGCAAAACCAGCACCCTGCTAAGTATGGTGGAGGCACTCAATCAAGCGGGTGAATTTACTGTTCTTTACGCCAGTATTGAAGCTGCACAAGCAGCACGTAATGATGTTAATGAGGGGATAACAGCATTGTGTGAATCCATCGCACGTAGTGCCAGAATCGACCTCAATTCACCAACATTAGCTCAATGGTTGGCGCACCAAGGCCAAAGCGTAAGCCCTAAAAACAGATTAACACAGCTGTTGAGTTATTGGGGTCAAACCAATGATAAACCTTGTGTGTTGTTTCTTGATGACGTTGATTCACTGGTCGGCGATACCTTAAATTCACTGCCGCACCAAATAAGAGCAAGTTATGATCAAAGACCATCGGCTTTCCCTCAAAGCATTGTATTGTGTGGCATCAGCGATATACGAGACTATAATATAAAATCGGTCAGCCTACGAATGAACAACTTTAGCCAGACAGAAATAACGCAGCTATACCAGCAACATACCGATGAGACCGGACAACAACTGAACCCTGCTATCTTCGAAGAACTCTGGCAAGACACCCAAGGACAGCCATGGTTAGTCAATGCCCTTGCCCGCGAAATGCTGTTTACCGCCAAAGAAAACCGGGATCGCAACAAACCCATCGAGCTGGAAGATTACAAAGCCGCACGAGAGCGACTAATCTATTCCCGGGCAGCCCACCTAGACCAACTCAGTGACAAACTTAAAGAACCACGAGTGCATAGGGTTATAGCACCTATGCTGTCTACCCAAGCTACCATCACCGGTCAAGCTTCTCTGGATGATTTGCAATATGTTGAAGACCTTGGCTTAATCCGGCTCAAACCACAGCAACACATCAGTAATCGGATTTATCAAGAAGTCATTCCCCGTGAACTCACCTATCCAACTCAGGTTTCCATTACTCATGACCAAGCTTGGTATGTGGATGATAATAATCGGTTAGATATGTCAAAACTGCTCAGTGCTTTTCAGCAGTTTTTCCGGGAGAATGCAGAGATTTGGATGGAACGGTTTGATTATAAAGAAGCAGGGCCTCAGTTGCTGATGCAGGCTTTTTTACAGCGAGTGATCAATGGAGGGGGAAGGATCAACAGAGAATATGCTTTAGGGCGCAGGCGTACTGATTTAATTATCGAATGGCCAACCAGTGATGAGGGGTTTTATGGTGACGTTCAGCGGATTGTGATTGAGCTTAAAATTTTGTATGGTGCGTTAGAGACTTGTATCAAGGAAGCGTTGGTGCAGACTGCTGATTATGCTGATAAAATGGGGGCGTCTGAGGCGCACTTGGTTATTTTTAATCGAGATGAGAGTGTGGCTTGGGAGGAAAAGATTTGGCAGCGAGTTGAGGTGTTTGAAGGGTTGGATATTGGGGTTTGGGGGTGTTAACGTTCAAATTTATCTAATGTATCACCAACATCATAAAGCTCACAGGCAAGGAATTGATCAAATGCATCTAGGCACTATTTTCGTAGTTCGGTGTCAGTTTCGGCCTGACGATAAACCCTTAGCAATAGCTCGCTAATGTTACGTTCTTGCGTGTATTTACCCGCCTTACTTTGGCTTTGACGCTCAATAACCTTAAACAGTAGCTGAGGTGATAATTCAACATCTTTTGAAAGAACTCTGAGGTTAAAGCTAATATCATCCTGAAAAGCAGCTGAACAACAAAAACCCTAATAAAGGCACTAAGGTGACAGACAATCTCACCTTCTCATCTATACCTCTAAACCAATCTGCGGCTTTTTTTCTCACAGCAACATCTTGATCATCCAAAAATATAATCAGCTGCTGTATACAAAATGATTGATTTGCATGACACTACCTGCATATACCTTAGCAGCACCAGTAACCAGTGCGTAACATCTCATCGCCATTAACAACTTGTTTCAGCAAAACTGGTCAATTGAGCCATAAAGACTGGCAACTGCCGCAATTTTACCTGCGTTTTTGCGTACCTCACTAATAGATGAATGGATCATTCGAACTACAACTGATTTTATATTGTCGAAATCGCTATCGCAGGTATGATACAAAAGATCGTAGACATAACAAGTTCCGAGTAATTTATCATCAGTGTCAACCAACAGTAAAAACAAACGAATGGCCTCCGTGCGATCATAATTCAGCACCAAGCAACAAACCTGATCAACATTTGTACGAACCGCAATTGATGGATCGCCAACCATTTTTTCAATGACAATCCGCATAACCTCCCAACATGTTTTACTTCTACTTATAATCTGGGCAACCGCCTTGGCGGCATTGCCTCTAACAGTATTAATCGCATGAAAATGTGGATCTCCCGAATAATACGTTTGACCACTTGATACTTCGACACGCCAAAGCTCTTCCTCGGGATCAGGGTTATGCAGTGCATGGTTTTCAAGTGGCTTAGCCAAAACTCTCGGTTGGACACTGCCATCAAGATTATTGGCAATAATATCGACAATCCACCGACCAGCCGAATCCGAACTATATTGAATTAGTCGATTAACAACTGCGACAGGGTAATTTAATACCCTCCTCACTCATACCCAGCACGATATCGTCAAAATAATGATCATTTGTATCCTCAGGCATCTGAAATAATAAATTTTCAAAACGATTAGGATCAGCTTTGACTATCTCTTTAAGGTGACCTGCAAGCTGCCTAGCCCAAAGGCTCCAAGTACAAGCAACTCAACCGATCTTTAAGCAATTTAATCATCTGCTTGATCAACCACTTAGCTACGTAACTATTGCCAATTTTATCTGCACTTCCATTAGGCAATGGCATTAAGGTTCCTTGAGGTTGCTGTAAGTCGATTGAATTGGCAAATGTAGCAATTTAGCAAAACAACGC
This sequence comes from Alteromonadaceae bacterium, assembly GCA_965277695.1. Taxonomy (GTDB): domain Bacteria; phylum Pseudomonadota; class Gammaproteobacteria; order Enterobacterales; family Alteromonadaceae; genus JABSOG01. The sequence continues at coordinate 14,219 of CBDIDQ010000027.1, read as the reverse complement.
ACGAAGTTTCTTTTAAGTGTACTTGACTAAAATGCCCAATATTATCCAAATCTTTAGTGAGTAAAGCGTAATCAAATCTTTTGCTCTCACTCAAACGATAATCATCCAAAAGATCACTAATGACAAAACGATAATAAGCTTTACCAAACATTTTTAAATGTTGATAATTTGGAGTGAAAAAACTAACAGATAAGAAGTATTTTAATTTAGATTAAAATTTTGGCGTATTGAACGTTAAATCAGAGGATATTCGAAGCAAGATTGGAGCGTGTAACGAGGCTCGAACTCGTGACCTCGACCTTGGCAAGGTCGCGCTCTACCAGCTGAGCTATACACGCATAAAGATCTGGTTTGCTATCAGTAAAGAGAACAATTTGGAGCGTGTAACGAGGCTCGAACTCGTGACCTCGACCTTGGCAAGGTCGCGCTCTACCAGCTGAGCTATACACGCATTATCAATAGCCATTTGCTATATCAAAAATCTGGTCTTACTATCAACTAAAACGATATCAGTTAAACAGCATTTGTTAAAAAATTGGAGCGTGTAACGAGGCTCGAACTCGTGACCTCGACCTTGGCAAGGTCGCGCTCTACCAGCTGAGCTATACACGCACTTTTTTCTTTAACGCTTTGTAATAAAACAATAATATCTGGTGAATATCATTGTCGGAATTGGTGCCCGGGGCCGGACTTGAACCGGCACGTCCTTTCAAACGAGGGATTTTAAATCCCTTGTGTCTACCAATTCCACCACCCGGGCAGAATCTAACTTTCTTACATTTTGCTTTGTATCTTATGCCAACCACTATAAATATATCATAAACATAGTGGAGGCGGGTCCCGGAGTCGAACCGAGGTAGGCGGATTTGCAATCCGCAGCATGGCCACTCTGCCAACCCGCCACTATATTTCCAACGTTTTACTTCAAGTAATAAAATCATTGGAGCGTGTAACGAGGCTCGAACTCGTGACCTCGACCTTGGCAAGGTCGCGCTCTACCAGCTGAGCTATACACGCATTTTCAGTGGTCTAATTGAGCTGCCCCCTGAAGATGTTGCGTATTCTACGGACTATTCTTTTTGAGTCAACTATAAATTCTGCTTTTTATTTTGTTTGCTCAAAATTTGATTTATTTGCGTTTATTTGCGTTTATTTCGACCTTTCTGCGGCTTTTTTAACCCCGCTCTTTACCTCACTCTTTACCCCACTCTTACCTTCTATGATGTAAGGCCACGCCGCACTAAAGTATTCGTACAGCGACCACATGGTCAAAGCAAACGCTAAATAATAGTAGACAAAGGACAATCCGGTGAGGAAAGGGCTATAATCCCAAATTAACCCTATCAGCGCTAACATCTGCGCCACCGTTTTAGTCTTGCCTGACTTGGATACCGCCACCACATCACGGACCCCAAGCGCCGACATCCACTCTCTTAACCCCGACATGATGATCTCACGACTGGCCATAGCAATCGCAGGGATCGTCACCCAAGCCGAATCATAATGCTGAACAATAAGAAACAGACCAGCAGTCACCATTACTTTGTCGGCAACCGGGTCGAGGAAAGCACCAAAAGGCGTAGATTGATTGAGCTTTCTTGCCAAATATCCATCTAGGGCATCCGATGCCCCGGCGAACCAAAAGACAAAAGCGGCACCAAAATGTGCCCAACTGACATCCAAATAGAAGATAATGAGAAAAACAGGGATGAGGGCGACCCGCACCATGGTAATAATATTAGGTATTGTGAACATACTGCTTTTTTGTTTTGGAGTTGTTGTGGGCTATTATGCCTTGTCATGCAAAGAATCAAAAACGTTTTGTGCTTGTTGTGCACTAATCCCCGGCACTTTTGTCAGTTCTTCTACCGAGGCGTTGAGGATCCCCTGCAATCCCCCCATATATTTGAGCAATGCCTGCCGCCGCTTCGGTCCAATCCCATCAATTTGCTGTAACGTCGAGGTGTTTTTGACTTTAGCCCGTTTGTTACGATGCCCAGAAATAGCAAACCGATGGGCCTCATCACGAATATGCTGAATAAGGTGCAAGGCGGGAGAATCCGCCGGTAACGAGACTTCTTTCATGCCGCCCTGAAAAATCAGCGTCTCTAACCCAGGTTTACGCGAAGTGCCTTTAGCGACACCAATCAACATCGGGGTTTTGCTATGTCGCCAATCAGCAAAGTAGGTTTCTGCCCGTGCCAGCTGACCTTTACCACCATCAATAAAAATCACATCGGGGATTTTGTGGTCTTCAGTCACTTTGTCATAACGTTTGGCTAGCGCAAAATCCATTGCGGCGTAATCATCACCTGGAGTGATACCTTCGATGTTATACCGTCGATATTCGCTTTTGTGCGGTCCTTCATCGTTAAATACCACACAAGAGCCTATCGTCTGCTCACCTGAGGTATGACTGATATCAAAACACTCCATGCGCATAATTGGCGTATCCAGCTCAATAAAGCCATTGAGCAGCTCATAACGTTTTTTGGTGGCGGTTTTACTCGTTAAGGTGGTCGTTACCGCTATTTGCGCGTTTTTATTGGCTAACATCAAATAACGATGCTTCTCACCCCGACTAATATTCTTTAATACCACTTTGTATTCAGCCGTAGCTGAGATCACTTCACTTAAAGCCGCAACATCAACAACGCTTGCTTCAGACTCACTATCCGTAACCTCAGCCCCTAAATCAGCGAGAATAATTTCTTTAGGAATTTTATGCCGGGCTTGAGCGTTAAGATAAAATTGCAAGATAAACGACTGGATAACTTCTGCTGCTTCGGTCTGCTGCGGAATTTTAGGAAAGTAATTTTTCGAACCGAGAATTTTCTGCTCACGAATAAACAAAACATGCACGGCGGCAACGCCATTTTGATAATGAAAGCCAATAACGTCTAGCTCTTCAGAAGTGCCGCTGACAAATTGTTGCTCCTGAATGCGATTCATCACCTGGATTTGATCACGATATTTGGCCGCCAGTTCAAAATTCAGTTTACCACTGGCGTCTTCCATCGCTGCAACTAGGTTGACGATCACTTCTTGGCTTTTACCTTTGAGAAAAAGTTTGGCCAGTTCAACTTCTTTGTCATAATCTTCATCGGATATTTTACCGACACAGGGCGCAGAGCAGCGTTGTAACTGATACTGCAAACAAGGACGACTTCTGGCTTTATAAAAACCGTCTTCACATTGACGCACTGAGAAGATTTTCTGCATCAGCCTTAAACTCTCTGCCACCGCCCCAGCACTAGGATAAGGTCCAAAATAATCGCCCTTTTTTTTGTGCGCTCCCCGGTGCATTTGAATTCTCGGGTGTTGGTGTTCGGTCAGCAAAATAAACGGGTAAGATTTATCGTCTCGCAATAAGACATTGTATTTGGGCAGGTATTGTTTAATTAGGTTATTTTCGAGGATCAGCGCTTCGGTTTCGGTCTGAGTAACGGTGATTTCGACATTACGGATAAAACTCACCAGCTGGCGAGTTTTGGTGTTGGGGATGTTTTTACGAAAGTAGCTTGATACTCTCTTTTTTAAATCTTTGGCCTTACCAACATAAATAACGTCTTGTTGCTCATTGAGCATCCGGTAAACCCCGGGCTCGCTGGTAAGGTTTTTTAAAAAATCTTGGGCATTAAAATCAGTGGGCATATCAGCGGACATAGCAGATTAATAGTTACAGCTTATCCATATCCAACAACCCATGGCGAATAGCCAAGTGGGTCAGTTCAACGTCACCGCTGATATTGAGCTTTTCAAACATCCGATAACGATAACTATTGACGGTTTTGGAGCTAAGACTGAGTTTATCGGCAATATCTTGGACTTTCTCGCCTTTGGTGATCATCAGCATGATTTGCAGTTCACGCTCAGATAAACTTTGAATCGGGTTTTCATCACGATGACCACTGAATTGGTTCAAAGCAATTTGTTGGGCAATGTCTGGTGCAATATAACGTTGACCACTATGAACCGCGCGGATGGCGTTGATCATTTCGTCAGAACCCGCGCTTTTGGTTAAATAACCATGTGCGCCGATTTGCATGACTTTAGATGGTAAAGGGTCTTCGCAATGGACGGTTAATACAATCACTTTGACATCAGGGTTAAAACGAAGGATTTTTTTGGTCGCTTCCATGCCGCCGATGCCGGGCATGTTCATGTCCATCAGGACGATATTGGGACTGTTTTTACGACAATAAGCAACGGCGTCTTCACCGTTGTTAGCATCTCCCACCACTTTGATACCTCGGATATCATCGAGTATCCGTTTTATACCGGTGCGAACAAGTTCATGATCATCAACTAAAAAAACAGTTATCAACGAAGTTTCCTTTACAACTTAAGTTAAGGTTGAGGTTATTGCTTACATCTCTCAAAATTACCACAACACCTTATAATGTAAAGTGATAAATGCGTTAATCACTGGATCAACTGACAGATATCAATTCAAGGCATAAAAGCAAGGTAATAATAACAAGATATGGCAAATAGATTGATCTAAAACAAGGTTTCAAACAGAGGAGAATTGCTGAGCCAAAGATAAAAAAGGAAAGTGGCGGTGAGGCAGGGATTTGAACCCTGGGTACGCTATTAACGTACGCTGGTTTTCAAGACCAGTGCTTTCAACCACTCAGCCACCTCACCGCAATTGGTCGCTATAGTAAGGAGCCCCCCGACCAATGTAAAGCGCTTTTTAACGTTTTATCACCGACTGCACAGTTATTAAACGAGATGCGGGTTTATTACACGTTAACCATTTTACGAGGTTAAAACCTCGTCTACGACATAGGCAAGAATACCAATCAACCCCATAACGAAGACTGCCAATGTCCCGTAGGGTGGACCGTAAACGGGGCGAAGCATGAGCCGAAGAGAAGGTTACGCAAAAGCGCAGCGTTGCCCACCACACAAACCACCAGTCAACAAAAGCCCTAAGCGAAGCAATTACAAATTAAGGAGAATCAAAACAGAAAATAAAGAAAGGATAAAACCAAAGGAAGTGGCGGTGAGGCAGGGATTTGAACCCTGGGTACGCTATTAACGTACGCTGGTTTTCAAGACCAGTGCTTTCAACCACTCAGCCACCTCACCGCAAATTTCGAGCCGAATGATATACACAATGCTGACTGATGGGAAGGGCTTTTTTGCGTTTTTTGCGTTTTTTATTTAAGTTTTTTCTGTGCCTGTCATTTTTTAAGCAATCCGCTGACATAATAAGCAGAGCGTTTGAGCAAACAATAGATACATCGGTGATTTAGTGGTTTTTGTTACACAACTTACCGCATTGGCCTTGAAAATTGCTAGCCATACCACCACTATGTGCATAGTATAACTTAAGTTCACAGACAGAATTAACTGGAGTTCGCCATGATAAACAAAATGGAACAAAAAACCATGCACCAATCAGCGTCGATAGGTTCGACGTTAGAAACTAATAAGGTATTGCGAAATACCTATTCACTTTTGGCAATGACGTTGGCATTTAGTGCCGTTGTCGCAGGTATTGCCATGTCGCTTAATGTTCCCCATCCTGGATTAATCATCTCATTGGTTGGTATTTACGGTTTAATGTTTTTGGTGCACAAAACCGCTGAATCTGCCATGGGCCTTGTCAGCATCTTCGCTTTCACTGGTTTCCTTGGTTATACCATCGGCCCAATGCTGAACTACGTTATTAGTAGTGGCGGCGGCGAGTTAGTGATGATTGCGATGGGCGGTACGGCACTTATTTTCTTCGCCTTGTCAGGTTATGTGTTGGCCACCAAAAAAGATATGTCATTTCTTGGTGGTATGATGACCGCTTTGGTTGTGGTTGCACTAGTTGCCATGGTCGCCAGCTGGTTCTTAAATATCCCGGCATTGAGCTTGGCAGTCAGCGCATTGTTCATGCTGTTATCTTCGGGCATGATCTTGATGCAAACCAGCGCCATCATTAATGGCGGTGAGCGTAATTACATTTTAGCCACTATCACTTTGTTTGTTGCTATTTATAACTTATTCACCAGCCTATTGCACATCTTGATGGCACTTGGCGGCGGCGACGATTAATTCATCGCTTAGATTAGTAAAAAGCCCCTTTTGAGGGGCTTTTTTTTCATCAACAGAAATAGCAAGGAACTTAAGTTGAGCAGTTTTTTACTCATGGTGCACGGTACCAGCTACGCCAATCAATCATCCCGCAGCGCCGTTAAATACGCTCAAGCAGTGATTAATCGGGGTCATACACTCAAAGCTATCTTCTTCTATCAGGAGGGGGTTTACCACGCCAATGCCCTGAGCATAGTGCCTACCGACGAATCAGATGCTCGCAGCAGCTTTAAAGCCCTCAATAACACGCCTTTATTGCTCTGTGTCACGGCGGCTGAAAAGCGCGGGATTATCGATAAAGAACAAGCCAAGCTCGAAGCACTGACCCATTTTAATCTCGATGAGGCGTTTACTATTGCCGGTTTGGCTGAAATGGCGGCTATCGCTGCCGAGACAGATTATGTGGTGCAGTTCAGATAACAATTAACAGTGAATAATTAAATGCAAAATCAAAAGCCAGACAAGAAAAGACAACTATGAAAAAGATTGCCATCGTAAATACCCAATCGACGTTTAATCGCCCTACCCCACGAGAATCGCTGGATTTGGCGTTGATTTTTGGTGCTTTCGACCAACAGGTGACAGTACTCTTTATTGATGACGGGGTGTATCAACTCATCGACAAACAAGACCCAGAGCTGATTGGAGCCAAGGATTATCTCGCCACCATGAAAGCATTAGCGTTATATGATATTGACCATATTGTTGCCAGTGCCGACGATATGCTTTGTCGAGGTATTAGTGAACAGCCTTTATCCATGAGCGTTGAACAGCTATCGAACCCGCAAATAGCAAAGCTTTTAAACACCTTTGACCATGTGGTGACAATGTAATGCTTCGCGAAATTAACAATGAATAATTGTAACCATTCAGCGTAATTGATGATTCTGTAGATAAGTTTGAGCACGAGCTTTTTTATCCACAAAAGGTGGGCATCGCTGCGCTCTGCTAAATGTCACTCCGTGACACCACCCTACAAAAGACTGTAATATCAACTAGTTGCGATATCCTTTGGGGTTACAGTCTTTTGTAGGGTGGTGCAGAGCTCCAGCGATGCCCACCGGAAGGATCGTTTATCCACAAGCTGAATAGTTACGAATAATTAACAATTAAAAGCAAAGTCAAAAGCCTGCATACTGGCAAGCAGGGTTAGGTTCTAATCCTCTAATGAAAAAGGTAATGAAAAAAGTAATGAGTCAGAAAACACTCCATATCATCAATGCTCCGCAAACAGCCGCAATGTTTGCCACCACACTCTCCCGCTTCTGTACTAACGACAGTGTGATATTCATTCAGGATGGCTGTTATAGCCTTAATATCGCTGATATTATTGCTCAGTCACAGCAAAGCAACATTGCGATATATGCGATTAGCGATGATTTGACTGCCAGAAATGTGATAGTTGACAGCTCAGTGAACCCGATTGATTACGACGCCTTTGTCGATTTAACCTTAGAACACCATAAAACTATCAGCTGGTAGCCAGCCTTAAGCAAAAAAGAACAGAGCAAAATTATGATTGAATTTGAAGGCCAAACCCTAACAACTGACAAGCACGGTTACCTGTTGCAACTGGATGACTGGAGCGAAGCAATCGCCCAGCATATCGCCGGACTTGAGCATATCGAGATGACGGATAACCATTGGGAAGTGGTGCATTTTGTGCGGAATTTCTATAAAGAGTATAAAACCAGCCCAGCCATCAGAATGCTGGTCAAGGCGATGGCAAAACAGTTGGGAGCAGATAAAGGCAACAGTAAATATCTCTACAAGCTATTCCCCAAAGGGCCAGCTAAACAAGCCACCCGAATTGCCGGATTGCCCAAGCCTGCTAAATGCATCTAGCTCTTGCTCTGCTCTGCTCTGCTCTTAATTGTTAATTGTTAATTGTTAATTGTTAATTGTTAATTGTTAATTGTTAATTGTTAATTGTTAATTGTTAATTGTTAATTGTTAATTGTTAATTATGAACCCCTTCATAAGTAGTTTTGAAAATCTCAAAACCCAAGGTAAAAACCAGTACAACAATACCGATGATTAACGCCCAATAAAACACTTTTAACAGCTGTTTTATCGGGTTCTTTTTCTTCACCACTACGACTTTGCGAGTGATTTGTTGTTTACCTTTGCTGATAAGTCTGGCCTTATGTCATTCAATTTTTCTGATTGAGTGTAAGTGTTAGGCATCGTCGCTTAAAAAGCAAACACCCCTTTATTTAGTTACCGTCACCAGTTGCATGCCGACCCAAGCGACAAGGATACACACAAAGACGTTTAAAATAATGTTCAGTGCTGCTTTAAACCAATCGCCTTGTTGCATCAATAACAGGGTATCGAGCGAAAACGTCGAGAAGGTAGTTAATGCCCCGAGAAAACCCATGCCCAAAAACATCCGCCAAGGCGTAATGATATATTCATGCTGAATGCTGGCATAAAGCGCCCCCATAGCAAATGAACCGATAACATTCACCAGCAAGGTGGCATAAGGAAAACCCCTACCAAGCAGTGTCATCGTCGTTTCAAACAAAAAATAACGCAACGACGCACCAATAGCCCCGCCGATGGCAACGAAAAAATAGAGTTTAATACCGCTCATAACGTTTATTCATACTTTGTTGATTTAAGTTGGCGAGGTAATCGAGTTTGTCTTTGATTTTCTTCTCCAATCCTCGGTCACTGGGCTGATAATATTGCTGGTCCCGCAGCTCTGGCGGAAAGTAGTTTTCACCCGGCGCAAACGCCCCCGGCTCATTATGAGCATAACGATATTCATCACCATGCCCCAGCTCTTTCATCAGTTTGGTCGGCGCATTGCGTAAATGCAGCGGCACATCAAAGCTAGGCAAAGTTTCAGCCTGTTGTTTGGCCTGATTAAACGCCATATAAACCGCATTGCTCTTCGGCGCAGCAGCCATGTAAAGTATTGCCTGGGCAATCGCTCGCTCGCCTTCTGCTGGTCCCACTCGGTTGAAGATATCCCAAGCATTGAGGGCTATCTCCAGCGCTCGCGGATCAGCATTGCCAATGTCTTCACTGGCAATCGCCATTAACCGCCGAGCCACATCTAGTGGATCACCACCACCGGCAAGAATACGACAAAACCAATAAAGCGCCGCGTCCGCTGCTGAGCCTCTAACAGATTTATGAAAAGCCGACATCAAGTCGTAATACTGATCGCCCTTTTTGTCGATAGAGGCTAAGTTCCCGGTAGCCACCTGAGATAACGCTTGTCGGGTAATGACTTTTTCACCGTCAATCACTTCGGCAAAATCACTGACAATTTCAAGGTAGTTGAGCAACTTGCGAGCATCACCGGTCGCCAACTGACACAGGGCTTCTTTATCCGCTTCATTAATACGCAGGTTTAACCCACCCAGCCCTTTATCACAATCAGTTAATGTCCGTTCAAGTACGGTTTTGAGTTCATCCGTCGACAGTTTTTTCAGCAAATACACTCGCGCACGAGACAAAATTGCGTTATTTAATTCAAATGAGGGATTTTCGGTGGTCGCACCAACAAAAATAATGGTGCCATCTTCAATAAAAGGCAAAAAGGCATCTTGCTGGCCTTTGTTAAATCGGTGTACTTCATCGACAAACAATAAGGTTCGGGTGCCTTGCATTTGCAGGCTTTGCTGGGCCTGTTCTATCGCCGCTCGAATATCTTTGATGCCAGCGGTCACCGCCGACAAACGAACGATATCGGCCTTGGCATAATGAGCAATCAATTCGGCCAGCGTGGTCTTGCCAGTACCCGGTGGTCCCCACAAGATCAGTGAATGACAATTGCTGTGGCTGATGGCTTGACGCAAAGGTTTACCCGGCCCTACCAGGTGGCTTTGACCAAAATACTGATCAAATGACGTTGGCCGCATTCGCGCCGCTAAAGGTTTTACCTCGGTGGCAAAACCAAAATCAAAACTGCCGTTTTTCATTATGCTAATTCCGTTTTCTTTTCACCTCAATTAATTGCGCTGATCATCCAAATCAACCCCTTCGGGCAGGGTAAAAGCAAACAGTTTTTTCGCCAATTTGCGATTCGCCTGACTCTCACTGAAAGTAAATTCGCTTTTTTGCAGGCTCAGGTCTTCGATGACGAGACAGCTGAATTGCTGATTTTTAAAGTAAATCGACAATTGCTTAACCTGACCACCTTGTTTAATCGGGGTGATGACAAAAGCCTCATCGTCTTTACTCACCTGATAATTGTCCCATAACGCATCATCATGGCTAGCTAGCAAGGCAAACGGTGTAGAGTCAATCGCCTGTTTAGCCGACATTGCCGTCGCCTGTTCAAGGTCAACATTATAAATCCACAGCGTATCGCCATCAGAAATCATCAGGTTCTCATCGGGCTCCACCGCGTGCCAACGAATAAGCGACGGATGAGATAAATGCACTTTACCCTTACCCTGCATCAGCTCTTGGCCATCAACATCAATCACCCGCTGACTAAAATCGGCTTCAAAGGTGCTCAACTGTTTTATCTGCTGCTTTAATACGGCTTTGTGATCGGTTGCAGCACTAGCCGGAATAGCTAGGATACAAATAAGTAATGCTAAGATTTTTTTCATTAATGCTCTCTTTGGTTTATTTGGCACCAATCAAACAGGGTAACAATTGATAATCAAAAAAACGCGAATGAATTCGCGTCTACGGCGCACCCGTTCTGCCGTAGACGAGGTTTCAACCTCGTGAATGTTGAGGATAACTGTAACCCTAATTTGCTCTATATGGTCGGAGCCAGTTTATTTCTATTCTAATGTTTAAGCGTTAGTCGGCGGTGCCGCAGCTAACACCTCTCGGTTACCATTATGACCCGGTGGACTGACCACGCCACTGGCTTCCATTTCTTCAACAATACGGGCGGCGCGGTTATAACCGATACGGAATTTTCGCTGCACACTCGATACCGACGCACGGCGGGTTTCAGTCACAAATGCCACAGCCTGATCATAAAACTCATCAGAATCATCACCGCCACTTTGCGCTTGCTCACCCGGTAACAGCACATCTTCGCTGCCCTCATCACTGAGTATTTCTTTGATATAGTCAGGTTTACGACGTCGCTTCCAGTTATTCACCACCGCATGAACTTCGTGATCATCAACAAATGCGCCATGGACACGGGTCGGTACACTGGTGCCCGGCGGCAAATATAACATATCCCCCATACCCAGCAAGGATTCTGCGCCGCCCAAATCCAAAATGGTTCTCGAATCGATTTTTGATGACACCTGAAACGCCATCCGAGTCGGAATATTGGCTTTAATCAAACCAGTAATAACATCTACCGATGGCCGCTGAGTCGCCAATAACAGGTGAATACCAGCCGCACGAGCCTTTTGTGCAATACGGGCAATCAACTCTTCGACCACTTTACCCACAATCATCATCATGTCAGCAAACTCATCGATGATCACCACAATACTCGGTAGTTTTTCAAGCTTAGGGGCGACTTCTTCCATGCCGTCACTGGGTTTCCACAACGGGTCGCTAATCGGTTGGCCAGCCTCAATTGCAGCCAGCACCTTGTTATTAAACCCTTTAAGGTTTCTCACGCCCAATGCCGACATCAGTTTGTAACGACGCTCCATCTCACCAACACACCAGCGCAAACCATTCGCCGCTTCTTTCATGTCGGTGACCACTTCGGTCAACAGATGTGGGATGCCTTCATAAACTGACAACTCAAGCATTTTCGGGTCAATCATGATCATGCGCACGTCTTCTGGCGATGATTTATACAGCAGACTGATGATCATGGTGTTTACACCAACAGATTTACCAGAGCCGGTAGTTCCCGCCACCAATAAATGGGGCATTTTGCCCAAATCAACCGTCACCGGATTACCAGAAATATCCTGCCCCAGCACCATCGCCAACGGCGACTCAGAATTAACAAAGGCAGGGCAAGTAATGACCTCAGACAAGCGCACAATCTCACGATGTTTATTCGGCAATTCCAAACCGATATAAGTCTTACCAGGAATAACCTCAACCACCCGCACACTAATGGCAGATAATGCCCGGGCCAAATCTTTCGCCAGTCCGGTGATTTTGCTGACTTTAATGCCCGGTGCCAAATCCAGTTCAAAACTGGTGATCACAGGCCCAGGATAAACCCCAACGACACAGGCAATAATATTGAAATCAAGTAATTTGGCTTCAACCAAACGACTCACCCGATCCATATCTTCCTGAGTGATAGGGTTTTTCGCTTTGTCAGGTCGGTCTAACAAGTCAATAGTCGGAAAATCACCGATATCTTCGTTAACACTCGCCATCACAGCGGCGAAGCCAGTTAGCGGTTCCTCAGCTTCAGCTGTGGGTGCCGGATCATTAGGTAAAATGGTTTGTTCAACCTCAGCTTCATCTTGCGAATTACTGGTCATCTGTAATTTTTCTAGCGCACTGGCAATATCGTCATCCATTGGTGGATCATCCATGGCGGAGAAAGACAGTGACTCATCAATCAACTCTTCAAAATCAACAAACTGGGGTTCGTCTTCAATCACAACATCTTTGAGAGAAACGTTAAGGTGGGGTTCGATGTGCGCTGGTAGTGGGGTTTTTACTGGTGGTTTAGGCTCAGGGCTATTTTCAAGCTCAAGGCTGTTTTCTACTACTGGCTCAGGGCTGCTGTTAAATTCAGCTTCAAGTTTTGGCTCAGGCTCAGCCGCTCCACCCCAAGGAGATTCAGCAGGTTGCTCTAACGCCACCTCATCGATTGCTGGTAATTCAGCCTCAACGACTTCATCCTCGCCTCTTTGTTTAAAGCGTTGATAAAGCCCCGCCAGCCACAAAGCCAATGCCACAGCGCCCGCACCGATAGCATCAATAACGGTTAGCCAAGAAATACCGGTAAACAAAGTAATGCCAGTAAACAAGAAACTCAGCAGTAATAACGTCGTACCAATGTAACCAAAAAAGGGTTCCATCACATCACGAATGACATCCCCGACCACACCGCCTGAGGAGAAATGATAAATATCATCGAAATTGATGCTGCTGATAGCGGTGGCGGCTATGATGATCAGCCAAGCACCAATCAATCTTAAACCAAGGGTAAGGTAATCCAGTTCGAGCAACTTATGAATGCGTTTGAACAGCAACCATCCCGTGGCAATGATAACCACTGGCACCGCATAGGATATCCAGCCGAGAAAGAAAAGTAACACATCGGCGGCCCATGCCCCGACGGTACCCATGTTATTTTTGACGTTATCCGGATTGCCCGTTTGCGACCAACTCGGGTCGGCGGCATCAAAACTCAATAATGCCAATAACAAAAAAACCGCTAAGGCGGCTGACAGGATCAGACCTGCTTCTAAAATACGCTGGAGACCGGTTAAGGTACCGCTGCTGTTGTTCTTGTCCAAGGAGAAAACCTGCTTAAATTGAATGCCTGACGAGTACTGCCCCAGTACAAGCTTAAAGAAGCCACACCATAGCAAATCAACGGTAAAAATTCACCTGTTTATCCCGCCCCAATCAGATCAAAGCCGAATGGGCAAAAAGCTGGTCTGTTTGACCTCTTCCATGACCACATAAGTTCGACTTTCGCTCACTGAGGGCAGTCGCAACAAGGTATTACCGAGCAGCTGACGATAATCTGACATGTCTGATACTCGGGTTTTCAGCAAAAAATCGAAATTACCTGACACTAGGTGGCATTCCTGAATTTCTTCTAGCAGCTGTACCGCTTGGCTAAATTCCTCAAACACATCCGGTGAGGTTCGGGTAGGTGGAAGGATGAAACTTAACTCATTTCAATTCCCCTAAACCTGGAACAATTCAGAAGATTTGGTAATCACTTTCATTGGGGACTAACGTACAACGTCACAGAAGGCTACAAAAATGAATTGAGGGCTGTGAGGAGAGGTAAGTACAGGCCACGTAAGGATGTTTTTATGTTTTTATTGCAGCCTCCTTCTATGGCACCGTAACTTACAGAGCGTCAAGGTGTACCAGTCCAGCAAAATCTCCAACTCGTATTGAAGTCAAGGTGTTGTTACCAATATCACTACCGGCAATAGACAAGAATATAATTAACAAGGCAAGAAATTTGAAAGGTGCAAAGGTACAAAGCTAACCACAGTACTAGCAGCATAGAGCACACACTG
>CBDIDQ010000026.1:0-62076 GCA_965277695.1 Alteromonadaceae bacterium | reverse complement strand
TAGTGTCAGGCACTGTTATTAGTACTTTCTGCTGATCTTGTTGATTGTTGTCAGCAAAAACTGAAGAAGCTGCCAGTAATAAGCTGGCAAGCAGGGTTGCGTTGTTCATTTGTTATCCTTTAATTCGAATGTTGTTTTTATTTCAATAGTTATCGAGTGACAAGGAAGATTTCCCCGTACCCGAAGAGCAATATGATTAAAGGAGACCATGAAGTCAAGGATTTGTTTCGAAATAAAATAAGATGATTGAGAATGCTTTTTGATTAATCCTCAGAGAGTCAATGACAGAGACTTATTTCTTCAAGGCAAGGGGTGTATTGTTGATAGTAAAGGCTACCCTTATAGATTATTTACCTGTTCAGCATTTGGTCCGGTGGCAGCCATATCATAATGAGGTAAATCAAAGCAAGCTTCAAGGCAGTCATCAAAAGCCTGCCGCCTAACTGGCTTTACGTTAACTTGGTCGGCAAAATCGCCGCTTGCAGGCATATCGTGGTTGGGCAATTCAATACAGTCTTCACAGCTATTATCTGGATAACTTAAATTGACCTCATCGGCAAAAGGGCCGGTGGCGAGCATATCTGCATTGCCCAGTGTGGGTTCGATAAATTCGTGCTCAACCTCACTCTCAACCTTATTGCCATCCACAGCAGTGTTGACTTGAATCGGTTTTTTTTGAACCAAGGCGGAAATGTTAGTCTTTGGTTTGTCATCGGCGATAGTCACTATCATATCGTTCATTTGGACGAGTCGAACTTGTTCGCTGGTTTCAGTCGAGGATAATGCCGGTTCAATTTTGCTATCCGTAGATAAAAAAAAGACTTTAAGTGTAATGAACATTCCTATTAAAAAGATTGGCAGACTGTATTTATGTTTTCTTTTCATTAAGTTAATTTTGCCGTTATTTACGCTGAAAAAATAGGGCGCACAACGCACACCCTCATATAGTAATACAGGCTTAGTCGATCAATGTTACGCGACAATCAGCATTGTAGTTGTCCCACGACAACACACCAAAATTAGTGTTGCTATCGTTATGATTGGTCCATTGTGAATAGTTACCGTCTGTAAAATAACAAGACCAAGCACTGGCAATATGCTCGGTTCTGTTGTTGTCGTTAGAGCCTTGGTTGTCGCCTCCTGAGGCTCTCCAGTTACGGTTTTTTTCGTTGTAGTAGAACAAGGTTTCGCGCGAGGCTGTTCTGCCTTGACCATCCCAGTTGTACATTGCCAATCGAACAGTACAACCGTCTATATCGCCACAAAGCTGTATTACGCGAGACTCTGGTATGACAGAGGTTGTGCCTCTTTGGCTTTTGTAGGCGATGTAAGTGCTGGTGTCTGATGCGTGTGCACCAACAGAAGCAAGGGTAAGTGTTGTGGCTAAGGCTAATGTTAATTTATTGTTTTTCATTGTTTTTTCTCTAAAATTTCGTCAAATAGTTTCTGGGGCAAACAGACGTTTGTTGCCTCCAGAATGTATTACAATGTTACATTGCGCTGCACAGTAATAACGCTGTCATCCTGTGCAAGATCACCGCAACTCGAAGCCACATCGCCCCCATCATCAACGTAATGGCGAGGTTTAGTCTATAGTCCGTAAAAACACGGGCAAGACCTTAATCGTATTTTTATCAATGGTCAAATCGCCATGTTGTCATTATTATGTCATGTATCTGTTTGTATCTGAGGGTAACCTCTCTCTGACTTAAGCACTTCACCCGCTTAAGCATTGAAGTGAAAAACTTGGCTTAGGCTAGGGACAAAAGGCGTCTGAGGTTACAAGTAATGTGCTCAACGGTATCTCTACAGCTGTTTTTTTTCGCCGTTCTTCAGCGTCTGAATATTCGCATTTGTTTCTTATATTAAGCCTAAAAAATTTAATGTATCTGTTTGTAGTTTAGCTATTTTGACTTGTTATTAAAAAGGGGCTAAGTGTATGGTGAGGCTGTGAAATAAGTCCGATTTAGATAGATATAATTTCAGGTACATTGCTGTAATATCAATGAAAACCCACACAATACTGATGGGAAATCTGTTAACTGAGCAACAAAAAATCGAATCAATGACAGCCAGCGTGTGATAACACTGGCCATTCAAAGATTAGTGAAAGGTATTCCCCTTTTCAGGCATGATAGTTTGATTAAGCTGGGCATTGTGGGCATTGCCAAGCACATACTCCTTAACCGTTTGATTCCACTTTTGCTTAAATTCATAAACATCCATCTTATCTACCGTAGGGTCGTTGTTTAATTGCCAAAATTTCAACTTCGACATTAATATTTGATGTGCGATGGAAAAATCCAAAGGGGCTTTGGTGTTGGGATGATCGATTAACCATCGGGTTAGATTGAACTTTAATGTACCAATAGAGTCCTTGTTACCCATATAGATAATTAAGATGACCAGAACAAGATTAGTTATAACGATTAGATTTGACATAGGCGGAACCGTGTTTTTGTTTTTCTAAAGTGATGCCAACAAGCAATTGATACTATAATTGCAGCGATTGTTGTCGAACCAGCATTGATTAGCGGAATACCAATTCCATATATACTATCAAACCAGCCGGTCTTAAATGTGAGATCATCGGCATAAGTGAACAGTATAATATTCATAATAACCATATAAGCAACCACATACATTCGTGCTAAAGGTTGCAACTCTACCCTGAATTTGATGTGAAGTGTTTTAATCAGTTTTATTGAAAGCCAATACCCTACAGAAAAACCAAGATACCAAACCATTAAAACCAGTGAACGGTAATCACCATGGTTATGTTGCAACAGAAATTCGGCTATCCTATGTGTAACTCCTCCGTACGCAAACACAACAGCAAGGACAAGCGTAGTTGAATATACCCATTCCTTTTTTATGGATACTAAAAGTATACCTAAGAATACAAAGGTATCTGCTACCCAAAGCCAGAAGTCCATCTCAAGTAAGAACTCAGTTGACATAATGAACAACCCTATTGTGGTCTTATACCATTACCACCACCGGCACCATTGGCAACGATAACAATCGTCCGTTTCTCAGGCGCATCAAGAATATACTTATCGCCCATTTGCTCAATGGTAGCCCCAGTCTCGTTCATTTCATTAGCAACAATTGAAAATTTAATCAATTGCTCTTCTAACGCATCGGGCTGGATTTCGCCATTACTAGTGGTGATCACGGTCTCAACTTGTGCCGCAACTTGCAGCTCCAGTGCCAATACATCTTGTTCACCAGCTGTCACACCCGTAGTGCTCAGCAGTAAAGCTAAAGCCATTAGTTTTTTGTTCATTTGGTTGATACCTTAATAAATTATTATAAATTCGGACTAATCTAGGACATTAGCCCATAATCTCGTGATTGCTAAACAATTACAGAGTCGGGAATAGTATATTAAACTGAATTGAAGCACAATGACCAAATAAACGTGTCCATAACGACCCCCGCAAAAATCCACTAAAACAATAAAACGCTTCCCGTTCAGGTCATATCACCGCCATTGTAAAACCCGTGAAAATCCAATAACATGCAAATACTTAACAACCGAAGATGAACCGCAACATTGCAAACGAGTGATCATATTGGCGCAAGAATTCAGTTTCATGCTAACAAGATGAAGTTAAGTCAAACCGCGCTGGGTAAGAAAATAGGCGTAAGCCATTCCGCCATATCAACCTGGTACAACAATAGCCACTCCCCAACGCCCAAGCACATTGAAAAACTGGCAGCAGTCTTTGGCATACCACCGATATTTTTATATTTATCAGAACAAGAAGTGATCCGGCAATGCCTGGCAAGTTCACTATCAGCAGAGTTAATCATCCACTGTTTAACAGAACCACAAGCCGAAGCTGTGTTTATCAAAGCACTACATCAATGCTTTGATGACATTCGCGACCTAGAAGCGGCGAGCGAAGCCGGTATCAAAGCAGAATTTGTCAAAACATTAACCACATTAGCTTGGCGGTCTTTTAAAAATGAGGCCAACAAGCTTAACGACAGTTAAGTCTTCCAACTGAGCGAAAGTCGATTGAAAAGACCACCTGCATTCATTACCATGGGCAACTTTTATGGTGAGTGGGCAGTAACAATTTGAAAACTAATTTGAACAGTAAAGAACATATTGGCGATCGCATTTTTCGGCTTATGGAAGGACGCAATATAGGTCAGATACAAATGGGTAAGCTCATTGGTGTGACGCATAGCGCTGTTGGTTCATGGGTTAACGGCAACACTTTCCCGACCGCAAAAAACGTTGAAAAGATTGCCAATGAATTCGGCGTCTCTAAAGCCTCATTATATTTGTCTAACGATGAAGTTTTACAACAAGCGCTTTTATCTGCAACAGCCAGAGCATTGTTTAAAGAATCTTTAGAGTACCTATTTAAAGAGATTGAAGAACTGGAAGCCGCCAACCATAACGGTATAAAAAGCGAACACTACGAAGTGCTCATTAAATTGGCATGGCGACACTATCAAAAGGCTGTCAATGCCATAGCACAAGTAAAAACACCGATCAGCTAATTTACCGCTACTTCTCCTAATCTCGAAATACAACACCATATTATCGAGTTTCAATGAAACTAAAACTCTCAGCGTTGATCTAATTATGATCTAAATGATGATTTAACTAACATGTTAATTTTAGATGTGACGGATGACTATTCGCTATTCGTTGTAAGCTTAACCTATCAAAAATATAGACTCGAAAACATTTATAACCTTATAAAAACCCGCTAATCCCTTACTAAAAAACATATCATAACTGACTGTTAATCTTATAAATTTTATTGCTCATCAAAACATAAAGTGATTGCTTCATCAACTTTATTTAATGATAATCAAATAAATATAAACGACAATTTGCCACAAAAAAGATCACATTAAAATACCTAACTTAGTTTTATTTCTGCAAAGCCCACGTCTAACGTATCGAAGTAAAATGTTAGTTATAGTTGCAAAGTTGTTTGTCATAAATTAGTATCAAATCCGTAGGCACAAGGTGAGATTCACACCGAACCAACGGGTTTGTATTTTCGCACCGTATTTAAGCCTTATTGCGACAACACCGTGTTTATTAATCCCCAATTTAGTCAATTTTTTTTGGTCAATGGAGCCGATATGCCCAGATATTCTGATGCCGTGCAGGAGCGGCTATTAAATATGCGATACGCTTACAACAAACTTGTTGCTTATGGTGGCCTAGAGTGCCAGGTAATGGAAACTGCAGTGAAATATATGATAGAGCACTATGACAATCCGGTGTGCGATATGCATTATGTATTGGCAGTACGAAATAAACTCACTGAACTGAAAACCGTACAGAGCCAAGAAGAATACGCCAATTGGTTTAATAGCTATGTCATGGTTTTACCGACCGACCCATTTATGGCGTTATCCTATGACATAGTGGTCGTACATTTATTTACTGATGATTCAGCCAACATAAAAAATTCGAAAAAGAAGATGACCCAGCATTAAAATAATCACAAATAAAGCTAATTGACGTGTAATAACGAAAAACCAGCAACTGGAGAAGATAAATAGGAACATGAGCCGGGCAACAAACTTACTTCATCACCGTAGCCACTTTACTCATCGCCCCTTTAAGCGTATCCAATAGCTTATTGATGCTCTCTTTCAATGACGCCATCACATCATCTAGCAAAGGCAGGTCATCGAGCTTATCCATGGTTTGTTGGTACTTATCTTTCCACCCTGTCACTAGCTCATTCATTTTTGCCAGTTTTTCGGGGTCGTCGGCATAGTCTTCGTTGATTTCATCCATCAGTTCATTGATGTTGGTGTTTATGTTGACCATGCTTTGCAGAATCTCTTTGGTGCCGTGGTCCTCAGCAAGAGTTGAAATTCGTTGTTTGGCTTCGCTTAATTGTTGTGGGTCTTGTAGGTCTTTATTTAATTCGGCAAATTTGAACAGTTCTGACTCTTTAAAGACGTCCAACACACTACTGTGAGTTTGCGACATATCAGCTAGTCGACCCAGTTTATTTTCAAAGCGTGAATCAAAAAAAGCAGAAAAATCATCGTTCGCAGCAACGGTGTTGTTCATCGGTGTGGTATTGATTGCGTTGTCAGGCGCTGACGCAATTGGGTTTGTTTCAGGAGCTGGTTGCGAAGGTTCATTTAGTGGCTTGGGTTTTGATTGCACCAGTTGGCTAGCAGCAGAAAAAACCGCTGAGCTAATGCCGCCAATAAAACTAGTCAATCCGTTAGCCACAGCGGCTCCCAAGGTTTCCTGACTTTGCATCGGATAAGCGCCGCCCGCAGGCTGATTCGGCGCAGATTGCAGACCATAATGTCCGGGTGATCTGTCATCCACTGCACTAAAAGGTACCTCTTTCATCGGGCGAGACTCGGCACTCGGTTGCTGCATCTCGTTTTCATATTGATTGTTTGCTTGGTTTAGATCAGAGGCGTCGGCAGGGTAATCTTCAACTGGCGCTGGAGTTGACGTCCCACCTTGCTCAGCGAGATCAAACTGGGCATTGAGTTCAGCCAATTGTGCATCGGTATCAGCTTGAGACACAGGTTTATCTATATCTTCTTCCGCTTTAGGTTCGGTGTCTTTTGGTTCTGTTGTCTTATTTAGCTGGGAAGCCAGAATATCATTGATGATATCCGGCTGTTGCACGGGTGCTTCTTGTGCTTCTTCTCGCTCGTCAATAATTTCGGACTCCACCACCGCTGGTTCGGGCACTGAATTTTCAATCGCTGTTGGGGTCGCGTCAGCATTAAATGGGTGATCAGTCAGTGCCAATGCAGCAAGGTTGTCAGGTTCAGCGCTTTGTTGCTCAACCGGTGTCACGGGTTGCTTTTCTATCCTAACTAAGGGTGCTTGACTTGTCTGAATATCCTGCGCTGCCACCTCCTGTCCTGTCGCAGCAAAGACTAAATCATTCATCTGCTGCACTTGGTCTGTGGCAGCATCGCTGGTCTTGACAAGATTAGGTGGCTGATAGGAGCCTTCCATTGATAAGTCAGCTTTAGCATCCATTATGGCTAGATGCTCAGCATATTCTCCCTCAGTCAAGATTGGGCTTGTTTGTTTATGATCAGTCATTGATAAACCTTAAATGTGTAATGCGCTGGCTGCTTTATTCAGTACTTGGATCAGCCCGATGATTAACAAGTTATTGTTAAGCTGACTTTTTTTGTTCGATTGATACAACAAATAATTTTCTTCTGCCTTTAAATAGGTCAACTCTCGTTGTAATCCAGCGGTGCTTAACGATTTAATATCGAGGTAATACCCTGATGAGCTCAGCCTGCCTTTAACCAAGCCAGAGATGCCTTCGACTTCACTAATACTGGTGGCAACCGACGTTCTCGTCATATATGAACGGACCCAATCGGTTTCAATGGTTTGCGTTTGTTCCACCAGTAGGCTAAGTACAGCATCCATCACAAATGCCAACTTGGCATTGTAAATCTTGACCGCTAACACATCAGTTTTATTGCCATTGCTTGTGGCTGGTAACGGGCGAGTATTAACCACAAAGGTAAACAAGTCCTGATAGGCGCTGAATTCTTCATCACTTAAGCTTGAATCAGTGGTGAAATGACTGATATCAAACAGCTTTTCATTAAACGAAGCGCGAATACTGGCAGCAATGCTTTCATCGCCTGTTTGCAGCTCCGCTGAATAGGCAATAAAGCGCTGCAATATTTCCCGATGTAGTGCATCGTTCTTTTTCAGTGCGGTTTTATGATGAGCAGCTTTGTTGGTGAAAATCTCGCCTGTTTCCGGCATGGCGTTTTGCAGGTAGGTTTGATTGTTATCATTAACTTTGGCTGACAATAACAGCGGCTTTAAACTGGTATATAGATTCTGCGCAATATTGTCGGTGTTGTCTGCCATGGTTTTGGCTCGCATAAATTCAGATAATAACCAAACCGATGTCTGTGCCCCCAAAGCACTGGTGGAGAGTGACAACTGCTCAAACCATGTCGCACCAAGAACAGTAGCCTGTTCGATGATGGCGGCATCAACCGCAACCAATGACGAATTGAGTACAGTGTTTTGAGTTGTCATCTGACCATATGCCGCACTAACAGTACCCCCCATTTTTAGCAAAGCAGGCACACTGCAACCGCTATCACAAAAAGGCTTACAGGGCTCAAATGCAGCGGCCTCACCTACCAGCAACAGCGATAGCAAAAACCATTGTCTCATCGTGATGTTGGCGACTGATTAAGCGAGCTAAATGACAGACCAAGCAAGCGGTTCTTTTGCTGTTTAAGCGTATTTTGCTGTGACAGAATAAGGGTCTTTTGCGCTTGCTGATAGGTCAATTCTCTGCTAAGCCCAATAACATTGAGCTTTTTTATGCTGTTATACCACTCGGGGTCAGTCAGCCGATTAATCACATGGCCATGCAAATGTTCAGTTTGACTGGTTTTTCCTGACAAGTCGCTGTTCGCCCCATAATAGTATTGACTGTCGGGTGCCGGGGTTAGCGCTAGCTTTGATGCCACCAGGTTGATCATGGCTTCAAAAACGATGAGTTGTTGGCTATTGTAATTGAGTCGACGCTGTTGAAATGCCGTACTACCCCCCGCCGTTTGACTAGGCACAATCGAAGGTAGTGGCTGCTGTTCAACCAACACAGACAAGACCCTGAATACATATTGCAGGTCGTCGCCAGAAATCAGGTTTTTGGCAAAAATCTCGTTGAAGTGTTTGTCGGCCAGCAGCTCCGTCAGCGCTTTGGCTTTAATGATATTTGACGAGCCGACGGTGAGGGTATTATCAGTGTCATTAAGATAATCATTAAAGCTTTTCAGCGATTGTTTAACAAACACCTCACGGTTGACGATAAGTGCCCGTTGGGTGTTAGCCTGTTCGGCTAAAATATCCCCGGACAAAGGCTGAGCGAAATGATCATAGGCGGCGTTGTTTTCACTCACTGTTTTGGCCAACAATAGTTCTTTCAGCGCCCGATGTAACCCTGTCATCAAGGTTTCAGCATTTCGATTGGCGGCAATGCCCGCTTGTTGATAAGCCAGTGTCAACCGGTTAGCATTAGCAGACATTCCCTGCAAGTAACGGGTATTTTGTTGGGTTAGGCTCGCACTCAAAGTGCTCGTATGGGCAACATAGCTGTTATTGACACCGGTTAAAAGCTCAGAGAGTGAACTATAGCTCGCATTTAAGGTGGTCAGTGAAGCGCTGACAGAAACCCCCATTTCAATAAAAGCCGTGCCAGCACAACTGGTATCACAGGGAATAATCCCACAGGTTATGCCAGCGCAGCAAGGGCCGATACCGAAGTAGGCATGAACTGGCGTTGCGTTAAACCCCATGGTCATACACATAACGATAAAGAGTCTTTGAATTAGCATCGCTGATTAAGTCCCATGAAAAGTTGGTCGGTCTGATTTTAGCGTCTGGATTTGTTGTAACGCTTGGAGCAGCAAGGCGCTCTTCTGTTGTTTTAGCTGCTCAACCAGCAAGTAATTATTAATGCTTTGTTGATAAACTTGCTCCCTGAGAATACCCGCCTCGGACATTGATTTGACATTCAAGAACCAACCTTCTGAAAGTAACCGCCCCTGCGCTTCTGCTTTAATAAATTCCGCTTGAGAAACATGGCCATTTTCATCCGGGGTAATATTGACGTAACCTTGTTGCCAATCGGTTGTCGACATCGGCAAAGTGGCGCTTTTTGCTGCCACCATGTCGGCAAAGACCGCGTGTGCCATACCCGTTTTTACATTGTGCAGCTGCCGATCTAATTCGTACGCCACCGCATTGGGATCACTGGCCATTTGTTCTGCGGTGGCGGCTTTGAGTGGCACGGGGTTGAACATAATGGTCAATAGACGCTGAAAATTCAGTGACTCTTCATCGCTCAGCCTGTCTTGCAGTAAAAAAGGCAACGGGTCAAATACTTGATCTTTTTCAGCCAACAAGGCACCCACTTTGATGCTACCCCCCGCCGTATTGACGTCATCAGTATTGTTTGAATACACTTGCATGTCCGCCACCATTTGGGCAAATATTTGCTGGGTTTGAACAAAGCTTTGCTTTAACAGCGATGCCCTATTAGCACCAATATCGCCAGAAACTGGCTGAGCCATTTTAGGATGGTAAGTTTTATTGTTGTTATCCACCTGTTCAGCAAGGTGTAATTGTTTGAACAAGGTAACCAGAGAGGTCACTAGGTGGTCGGTGAGTCGGTTACCCGTTTCTGTATTTTGCTGTATGGCCAGTTCAATTTTATGGGTAGCCGCAGACAACCCCGACAGATATTGTTGCGAGTTAATTTGAATTAAGCTTTGAAGCGTCGCCGTTGACGCTTGAACTGTGGTATTCAGTGCTTGCGTGGCGGCGACATTAGCTTCAACGGCGGCGTTGGTGACATTGACAGCAGCCTGAATTTGCGCAGCAGCGGCTTCGGCGGCTGCTTTAATACAGAGGTCACAACCACCGGTAGCTCGCACATTAAATGGCTGTACAGAAAAAACCAAACTGATAAGGGCGCAGAGTAAACGACGTCTCAGCATCAATTATCCTCCTCTTTTTTACCACTGCCAAAGAAGGTATTCAAATCCAGCATTTGCTCAAACTGGCTTTCAAGCTTTTCTTTATTGCTCCCTCGTATTGCTTCGGCGGCGGCATGAGTATCCAGAGACTTCACCGCCGCCTCGATTTGGGCGGCGGACGGTACGGTGCCCAATGTTTTGGTTGATACTTTTTGCACCAGTGCGGTGCTATCCAGCTCAACATCCGAATTAGTGACACTCTGCCAATCTGTGATGGCATCACCTTGTACCACTGAAACACTACTGAGTCCAAAAGGAGCCTGTAAATCAAATGTCAGCTTTTCAGTGATGTTGTTGATATGTTTCTGCGCGGCATTACACACCATATTAAAAATTTGGTCCTTTAACGTCGCATAAATGGGCTCCCATATATTGGTGAGATCAATGGCAAAAACACTCAAATCGATGCTGCGGATGTCATCTAAACAGCCAGAGTCGATTGCTTTTTGCGGGTTGCTGGTCACCGTGTCAATCACCTCTAAGGCGCTGTTGTTCATGTCGGTTAACAACAGCTCAATTTGTTGTTTTTGCATTTCGGCTGTGTTTGGCATACCGCTTGTTGCCAAGGCAAAACTCGGAAAAGTCAGCGCCCAAGCCAATATCAACTTATGTGTCATAGACTTCTCCGAATCGTTGATTAGTCGCTTCAATACACTGTTTTATCACCTCAAAACGTTGCCGAGAAAATATCGTGGTAATGGCATCGGACATAAATAACTGAAACACCCGGTCTCGATAGGCTCTGGCGGCGCGACTATCCTGCTGAGCGTCTTGTTCATCGGACTGGTCGATGATTTGGGCGGCATGTCTCATCAACGCCACGGGTATCTGGGGGTCAATGATTTGCACTGCATGTAAGAAATACATTGAGCGTTGCGACCCCATCGCAAAAAGAATATCCAGCATCGCACCGGGTTCGTCGCTCAAAGTCAGTATCTGCGCTTCATCTAAACTGATAGCCCAGTCAACCAATGCCGATTTAACCCCGTAATCGGCATCTAGCGGCCAAGTTTCGCGCTGTTCCATGTTCGATAAAATCACCAAAACATCTGGAAACTTCTGCCAATGTTGATTCACACTAAAATCTTGTAAATTTACCCCTTTATCATCCACACGCGTACTTCATCATCACTAAATTCAAGAAAGTGGAGTATTTCATTGAACAAAACCGCACTCAATTGGAAAGTGTACTTATTGCAATAAAGTGAAGCGGATATGAAGAAAATACTAATATTAGGTCTGGTGACGCTATCAGCTTCTCAAAGCAGCTATGCCGAATCGATTACCACGGTTAGTGAAGGTGATAAAGCCGTCGAGTATTTAAGGTATATCTTTGGCGATGTCGTCAATATCATCATTGATAAAGACATTCCCGCTGAACCGGATGCGGTCATTGGTGCAATGTCAGAAGTACTCAATGCGGCCATGCTGTTTTTTACTGGCATGATTGTCACTTACGTATCTATCACAGGACTCGTGAGTACATCAACAGATGGAATTATATTAGGAAAGGGTTATGATTCAACTTGGGTCCCGATACGCATGGCAATTGCTTTATTGTTATGTATGCCTTTTGGTGCTGGTTATGCCGCCATGCAAATCGTGGTACTTTCAGTCGCTGGTAATGGGATTGGCGTAGCCAACTCAACGTACCACGCGTCACTGGCGCACCTGCATGGCGGTGGCACCTTGTATCCACCGGCAATAACCAAAGACTTGAATCGACATGCCTATCAAATTTTACTGAGTCGGGTGTGTATGCATGGAATTAATTTGGCTGACAGACACCTGAACATTGTCAACATTCCTTATATAGAACAAAGTGGCTCATCAACGCCATTGGAAATCTCCGCGTCTGGGGTGACTGATTTTCCAAAGACCGGCGTTCACCGTATTATTACCCAAAGCTATGATGGTCGATACAATTACACCGAAGCGGGTTTTGCCTGGGGCGCTGCCAAAATCGGTCTTTTTAGCAATGGTGAGCCACGCCACTATGGTCGTCAAGCCTGCGGAGCCTTTTCGATCACCTTTCCAGAGGTAGACACCGCGCTGGGCCTAGCCCCTATCATTCGGCGTTATCAAGAAGACTTAGCCATCGCGCTGGGCAATTTGGATGCCGCACTTGACCCAATCGCCAGACAAATTGTTGATATGGCCATTGGTAAAGGTGCGGGACCGGCTGCCAATGCGATTAACACCGCGTCGAATGCCTATAAAGCCAACGTCAGAGCGGCCATTGCCAAGGCCGTTAGGGATATTACCGCCGCTAGGTCAAGTCACTGGAATAATGGTGATCCAGAGCTCAGCGGCACCAGTGCAACAGCAAAAGAAGCCGGTTTTATTTTTGCTGGAGCGTGGTATTGGAATTACACCCGGTTAAACGGCGAAGTGCAACAGATCATCGACCCAAACACAACCTTTATTGGTCCATCAGAAACCGCCTTGATGCACAATGAATATGCCCTGTTTACCGATGCCTATTCGACTTTTGTTAAGTATATTGCCATATCTGATAATTCGGGTATTAATGGCAATCAATCCAACTACGCAGAAGACTCGCCATCAGCCATGGCCGACATTACGTTCAAGCTGGCCACCGACAGTTATCGAACCGCATTACAATACACATTGGAGAATCCAGACCCGCTGATTGGGTTGTCAAACCTCGGGCATCACGTCATTAATATCGCTGCCATGATTTTTATTGCCAAACAAACTATCGGCGTTATTGCGTTCGAAACAGGCGAGAATGCCAAAGCATCAGACTTAGTACCAGCCCCAATCGCTTTGGGATTGTCGATTATCGGACGTGGCATATGGGAGATATTTAGCCTATTGGTCATGGCGTTATTTGCCGCATTGCCTTTTGCCATGGCGCTGGCTTATTACGTCCCCGCCATCCCGCTGGTTTTTTGGATATTGGGCATTACCGGGTGGTTCGTGTTGGTGATCGAAGCGGTGATCGCCGCGCCGATTTGGGCCGCCAGTCACGCCCTGCCCGAAGGCGATGGTTTTGTTGGCCAGCGAGCGCTACAGGGGTATATGGTACTGTTATCTTTATTTCTTCGCCCTACGCTAATGCTTTTTGGTTTGTATTCATCCATTTTATTAATGATTGTGATGGGTAAAATTATCGCCTTTCTATTCGTTCCATTCATGTCAGCAATGATAGGGCCTACCATCGTCGGGGTTATTGCTGAAATAGCCATATTGGCGCTATTTTGCATCCTCAACGTGGTGGTTGCTCACAAATGTTTTGGTCTAATCCATGAGCTACCGGATAAAGTCTTAAGATATATCGGTGGTGGTGCTGAGAACTTAGGCGAAGCAAACGGAGAATCAACCGTTGGCGGTAAATTTGGCGCGATAGGCTTATTCACCCAAAAAATGTTGTCATCGAAAGAACAAGGCAATAGCAATAAACCAACAGATAACGGGCAAGCAGACCCGTCAACAGTCAATAAACAAATGAAGACATAACTCACGGCAACAAAATTACAAAAACAAGCCCATAAAAGTGAACCAGCTGTGGAACCATCGGACAAACTCGATGTACAGGGGTATTGAAGGAAAAAAAACCGTGGCCAAGTAATATGACACGACCCCTCCGCCCGCAAAGAAACTCAGCGCACCGTGCCCCATGAACCAGGTCAACAATATCAGTTGCCAGCTCTGGATCTGTTTACCCTGGGCAACGCTGGCACGGTTTACAAATAACATATTGAACAGCAACATAAAAAGAAACAACCAAGCAAATAGTCCGGCGGTTTGAATAAAGATAAAAAACCAAGTGGTCCACGACCAATCCCAAAATGATGTCGTGACCAACATTCGCTCAGTCATCAGCAGCTCATCCACAGACAAGACATTTATTTCAAAGGTATTGAGGCCATTTTGACGACCTCCCCAGCGCCTGAAAATCGGCGCATGAACAATAAGCGCGATTTGCTCTGAATTAAAGTGTCCGGTATGCATAGAAATGGGTCCTGTTGATGTTTGCCAAAGGTCAGTGGGTTGGCAATATACAGCAACAGTGTGTCTTTGAAAAATTTGGCGGAAATGGGGTGTGGGGCCAGTGGGTGTGGGGCCAGTGGGTGCGAGGCTTTTGTTGGCTGGTCGTTGGTGTGGTGGGCAATGATGCGATTATTTCGATTGCATCACTACCCCCTACTTCTTAATAACCGTCTTTATCACTTTCCCATCAATAATCAAAACGCCACCGTTGATGTTTTGTTTTGTCGGGTAAACAAAGACTTTTTGCCCGGTTTCGGGGTTACTCATCACTATGGGGTCGTTTTCGTCTGGGTGCTGGTAATTCTCGTCTTTTACCATTTGAATCAGTTGCTGGTCCCAATCGACAATAAAACGAAAGCCGTAGGCTGAACCGAGTCGGCCCAGTGTGATGGTCCATTGCTCATTTTGAGCCGACCAACTGACTCGTTTGTTCATTGGTGACTGTTCATCGACGTAAACAATCCAGCCTGTGGGCACAAGGGTGTGCATGGCCATTTTCAAATCAAAATCATCGCCAAACGAAGTAATATTGACGGCGAGTCCACTGCCAATTTGATGAATGGCACCATAGGTCTTATCTGTCAGCAACTTATAACCGTTTGGTGCACCTTGGGCGGCACGTCGTTGCTGTACTGTCAGCGCAGGTTTATCGACCCCCTGATAGTCAATATAAAAATTAGCGTTGGTGGCAAATGTCGTAACTGCCAAGAGGCCAATCACAGTGTTGGTCAAGGATCCCGTTAGTATCGTCATGTTCACATTAAATTCTTCATTGAGTTTTTGCCCCCAGCGCTGTTTGTTGGCTTGGTGACAACAGGCGCTGGTTTTCTATCGTCAAGCGTCGACTGACCAACCGGTTCACTGTGCCTTGGGTTTTGATGGTGAGGTAATGCCACATTTGTGGTAAATGAGGTTTCAAACCAAAACCCCAATAACACCAGCATCCTGATATACGCCTGTCTATTGGCTGCAGGCAGCTTGGCTGAAATGCTGTCAAAACAGGCTTCATAAGCATTTGTTGGTTTTAGGTTGTGCTTGTAGGGTCCGCTTCGTAACAAGTACTTTGTTTTTGCTACCCGACCAACGTTTTCTTTATAATTCACGTTGAACGCGTCAGTAAAATATTCACCTCGGATCTTGGCGACAACAAATCCCAATGACACCAAAAAACGGATGTATTCTGGAGATGTATCACTTGCCTCAATCGCCTCAATACACTTGGCATCAAGCGATTCAGCGCCATAGAGGCAAAAATAATTTCGTCTTGAGCTCATGGTTAGCTCGCATGTTTAACATAAGTCATAAATTTCAACATGCCACGGGCATTGGCAAACTGGGGTCTCGATGGGATCACCACATGGGGATATGTCGTCAAAGCGTCTTTGAGACATTCTGCACCGCCACCAACTAGCAAAATGCAATCCACATTGGCCGCATCACCAATCAGCTCGGTGACAAAGGTCATGATAATTTGGGTGGTTTGCCGCTTAGCTTCAATGACCTGAGCAGAGACGTCACTGAGCCGACCAAATATAGCGCATTCATGAGTACGAATGGCTTGTTCCAATGCGACGGGAGATAGGCTGTCTACATCAAACTGATGGCAAAGCAGTTTATCTAATAGCGCTTTGACATTGAGGACGCCTTGTTTGACCGTGCCTGAATACTCTAGGTTAATATTATTGTCTGGATCAATTGAGGTGATATCAGTGGTATTACCGCCAATATCCACAACAACAATACCACTTTGTATTGCCTGCACGGAATGGCCATGCACATCCATTGCCCAATCGGCATAAGCAGCAACCGCTTCAGGAAAAAGATAATGGTGAGCAATGGTCGCTGGTATATCATCACTTCTCGGTTCGACCGTCGTTTTAAGTGCATTAATGACTTTTTGATGAAATGGTTCATCACGTTGGCCATTTTTAAAGAACTGGTCAAAGGGTAACCCGGTGCCCAACACAATCTGTTGCCCGCCAAAGCCTTGGGCAATCAGGGAGTGAGTAACCAGCGCAGTATTTAAGTCAGAATATCCGTATTGCTTTCCTCGGATACTCATCGGGTTTTTAACGTTTGGTGACACTGTAAAATCTTGATCGTTAACCCGATAGACACCGGTGCTTTGACCGTCAATTGAAATATTACTCGCGCCCATAACCGCTCTAGAAGGATATAACGTCTCGACGATGGTCAATGTTCCATCGTCTTGCCTGAGCCACTTCACCGCTTTATGGTCGGCATAGCCGTTATCAATGACGACGAACTGGTTTAAGTCAATAGGTTGTGTTTCTCGGTGGTTATCCATGCAAAAATCTCCGCTTGCGTTTTTTGGTATTGTGAACGAATCGATTTCTGCCGGTCACCATCGAGCGAAAACGCTTAAGCGCGACCACAGTAGTAAACCCATAGAATTCGAGTAAGGAAAAAAACAAAATAGACACCAGACAAATTTTCAACGATGTCCAGCTGAGGTGAAAAATCAGCAAAAACACCGGCAAAAATGAGCGAGCATCAATTGACCAGATAACTAAACCCAGCCGGGCCATTAGCGCACTGTTGTACCATTGCAGACTCTCATAGTTTTTTAGCCGGGGGCGCTGCTCAAATTCCATTGCATAACGCCTTATAAGTGATTAACCATTGCTGGTGTTCTACATCGTCAAGCACATTGGTGTGATAAAGGTTGGCTATAATGGGATCTAAACCGAGGTGATCGTCCCCAGTACCACATTCTGTGATGATGTTGATATATTCAGAGAGATCCAACAAGCCCCTCTGGAGTTTATTTTTAGCATCCAAGACTAAAGATTGCCCATGGCTATTAACATAGGCTTGAATCGGGCTTTGTAATGCCGTGGTTGTAATAAGCTTGAGTAACAAATCCTGACGAATACTTTCGTTGAACACCAAAAACTCTCGTAACGCTACTAATCCCCCGCCCCGTTTTGGCACTAATCGTTGGTAGGTGATACAACGTAAAGCACCAACTATTTTCCTCAGTACACTGCTTCTTTCATCGGCAGGAAATTCATCGGCCATGCGCTCAGGTGTAGCAGCAACCGAATTGGCATGAAGTGTGGCCAACAATAAATGCCCCCCTTGGGCCATTCGTTGACTTTGGGCCATCGTTGCTTGATCTCTTAGCTCACCAAGAAAGATAATATCAGGAGCTCTGCGCAACGCATTTTCAGCGCCAGCAGCAAAGGATTTTACATGGGTTGGTACTTCTGACTGTTTTATTTTTGCCATGGCATTGGGGATGTTTTGAAGATCGTATTCAACCGGGCTTTCATAGGTCAAAATATGCATAGGTTTGTTAATCGCAATATCACTAATGATCGAGGCCGATAGCGTTGTCTTACCTGAGCCGGTAGAGCCTGATACTAAAAACATGCCACTTTTCGCATTAATCGCTTGCAGAATTGGGGGTTCAACACCCAGTTCAGTGACAGTAGGTGGTGTGCCTGGATTGGTTCTGACCACCACTTCGAAGCCGTTTTTTTCTGAATATGGCCCCATGGTTGCCGTGACATTAATCCTAAACCTGAGAATGCTTTCATCATCTAACATGATTGAATAGCTAAAATCCAACGCTTCACCCGTTTCTATTTGGGTGAGCGCTGAGGGTTGGTAAATATCAGCGAGTATGTCGGCCATTTCTGCATGATTGATATTTCTGCGGCCAACCACACGAACTTGTTCATTCAGTTTAATTGACAACCGATAGCCAACATCCATGATGGCATCGCTAGCACCTGATTGAAAAGTCCAGATCAGAAAGGCGTCCCAATCCTCACGAGTGAACTGGGTCAGCTGTTCAGCTGGCCAAATCAACTCAGTCATTGGTATCCTCTGAATCTAACTTAAATATTGGTGCCCAGTCATCAGTATTAGTAAAAGTAGATTCTCTATCCAGGGTATAGACCACATCATTAAGGTTAATTGTTTTACCGTCAGCAGTGCGTTGAACGCTGTAATGGCTGGCGTTGGCTTTTGGCAAGGTGACAATATTTTGCGGCAACAGTTTTCGATAGCGATACATGCCTTCAATTTCGTTTTGCAGGTTCAAAAAATCCATGGCAAAAATTTCATCAGCTTGTTTGGCACCTGAGCGCCAACCACGGGTCAGTTCAACTTCCCATGCGTTTGTTTCTTCTGGTGTGCGGGGAAACATCACATTATGGGGTTGAACCACATTTTCAATGGTTCGAGTTAAATACTGCCGCCAAGAAGGTGGCCTGACCACCAAGCGCGAGAGCTTATCTAAGGTATAGGAAACGTTAACCGTTCTCACCCGGCGATCTGTGGTTTGTTCGAAGATCCGTTCTGTTTGCAAAACCGTTGGCAACAAGATTTTGCCGTCAATTAAAAACTTGTCAAAGCCAAAAATGGTATCCAATTGTCGCGCCCGTTTATCCAGCAAGTGCTGTATAGACTGATAGCGGTCGAACATGCCCGCGCGAACCCCCCATTGGTAAGCAATCGTTTTAATGGATTTAATCCGTATTTGACCTACCGAATCATCTGTTGATTGCGGTTTAATGGTGCCTTTTAATGCCAACAAGTCCGCAAGCTTAGGCGCAGTGGTTACCGGCTGTTTTGTCGCCTGACAAGCGGTCATTACAAGCAGCGGCAGTAACAGCATAAGTCTTTTTACTGGTGCGATCATATTCTTAAGCTCCGGTTAATATGATACGTATTCAACAAGCACATAGCGCTCGTTCATTTTCAAGGTAACATGTGCTCTGCTGCCTGCTTGGGTGCCTGCATCTTGAAAAAACTCTATCATGGGGCGTCGCTCGGTTCCCATCGAAATGATCACATCACCGGCAGGTTTCACACCGATAAAACGAGGTTTATTCAGTCTCGCCATGGCAGACAATCTAATAATCAATTTATCCAAAGGACCAGCCCATTGAGCGCCCAGTGAAACGCGTTGGTTTAGGCCAGGCATATACGACATATCAATGACTGGCAGTTTTTTTCCAGTGGTATGCACGTAGTTCGCCGCTTCAATGTCGACCAACTCTCGATTTAAATTTTTGATGCTTTGAGCTGCTTGAGCTATCAACATCTCAGCCGGATCTGAATGCTGGTGTTGTTTTAACTGTGTCGTTTGACAACCGCCCAACTGCGCTAACAGCATGACAAAGTACGCTGTGGTGATTGTTTTGGACATTGAAAGTACCCGTGTTTATAGCTGAGCGTCAAATTTCGGCCTTATTCAACCAAATCGCCATCGATGTCACAATTAGAAAGTGTACTTTTTGCAATAAACATCTTGTTTGCCATGGACGAATATTGAAAGATACAAACCAATTGAAAATGGGTCGAGTCGCGTCATATCAAACAAAAAAGCAATGTATCTGGTAGTCCTATCGTAGCAGCACCAACCCGGCAGCAACGCACTGAAGCGGGTTACATCAAATGTTCGCAGCAGCGCATACGCCAATTTGAGCAAGAGCAAGGCAAATCCTTCACAAATCAGCCCAGCGTATTTGTTCAATGGTTGATTGCGCGAAAAAGTGGTTTTAAGCCTGCAACCTGGCGCTATTATAAAGCAGCCGTATCCTTTTACTTGACTGAGTGTGACTATAGTGCGTTAGCCATTGAACTAAAGCGCGAAACCAACAAGGGAGTAAGTTATTCGACTCAAAAAAAAGCTGATACCGTTTTAAAAACATCTAGTTTAAAACAAAAATACATTACCCTCAGCCAACAAGATAAAATCGAAAGCCTGCTAGAAGCACAACAAGCCGATGGCCAATTTTGGGCGGGACCTCTATTAACATTCATTAGGGCCAGTCTTTTGGTCGGGCTGCGACCATCAGAGTGGCCCAACGCAACAATGTTTATAGATAGCCAACCAGCTGAACATTATGTTGGGAACCTACCGGTATTAATGGTTAAAAATGGCAAAGCGACCAATGGTCGATCATTCGATGAATATCGCTATATTGACTTATCTCAGCTCGAAGATGTGGCATTAGCTTGTATTTACCATGCACTGATTTTAGCAGCACAGCGACAAACACCGGCTGGCGTTGCTGATTCATATGACGATTACTACAAAGCACTTAGAGGCAAAATGTACTCAATCAACCTATTACTGTTTGCCAGTAGCCAAAAAAATATCTCACTTTATAGTTGTCGGCACCAATTCATCGCTGATTTAAAACATGCCGATTATACATTACAACAAATCGCGGCATTGGTTGGCCATGGATCAGATGCAACGGCCACAATACATTATGGTAAAAAGAAAAGTGGTCGTGCAAGGGGCAATTTGCCGCTAGCGCACCAACTTGACGTAGAGAAGATCAAAGCACAATTCAGTCATAGAGAGATGAGGGTTTTACTAAAGCTGGCTTAAAGAGATGAACGAATTCGGTTGCAGTCTATTGCTAGTACTTCAAATACAAAGCAGTTGTCGCGGTAATTTGGCGGCAAACGATACCGTATTGGTAACGCCTGTATCTTAAACCTAACATTCGGGAACCTTTTTGACTTTAGTGCTCCTTAGTCCCTTGCAATTAACAACCAAGTCCTGTCTAATGTGTCCCGGATGTTAATTAACATTCACTTATTGATTGTTTTTGTAACAACGTATTCCACCAAGTGAGCATTGAAGCCCCACCCTCGTTGTAATCAAGGGCTGTATTGGATAGCGCAGCAACATAAAAGTTAATTAATTACTCATCTATCATCAAAGGACTTATTTTAACCGACGGACCTAATATTTTTAGAGGAAACAACACATGAAACACACATTATTAAAAACATCACTCGTCAGTTTGGCTGTTCTCGGGTCACTTGTATTTGGTACGGCGAATGCCGGAGAAGCATTGGATCAGGTCAATGAAAGCTATGAGATCACCGATCCAGCTGATCAGCGGAAGCAGCTGATTGAGGTTCAAAGTAATGTTTTGGCAGGTGGTGGTAGAGTTCCACCACAGTAAATGATAGGAAGTCACATGATAGATCGAGCGCAGTTAATGCAGCTATTTAATATTGCCATTGAATACCAATGGATGGCAGAGGCTGTTCTGCTAGTATTACTTTTTTTTCTACCAACAAAAAACAAATTAACCAACTCAAATACAATTTCATTAGCTGTTTTTGCTTTTGTTGGAGGAATAAGTTATCGATACGGATTGTTAATTATGCAAGATGATCCAAACGTGGCGCTTACTCCGTTGCAATTTTGGTTAAGCACCCATAGGCAATGGATGTTGTTCGCTTGGTACATCGGTCTCTGGCTATTTGCTTTCGTTGGTATGTTGGCTACTTATTTATTACATCGACGATTTAGTTTACCCAACGGTTATGCGACAAAAACCATGTTGCTAGCTTATTTATGTGTTGCTTTGTTAAATGCCTTCTCATTTGTCGAACGATCACTTTGGGATACTAGTTATGTGTTCATGGTGTATCAATGGGGTATCCCCGGTATCAACATTGGTGTATTAATGGTATTTATCGGTGTAACAATAAAAGCAGCATACGATTATATGCTAAAAAATAAAATCAGCAGAGTTAGGTCTTGAGTTTATGTTAGAATTTGGTGTTATATTGACGTTTTTTTGTGTAGTGGCAGTCATTGTTAAACTGTTCTTTTTATCAGCTCTTAATAATCAGAGTAACACCAGAGAGCCAACGACAATGGTTTCAATCGATGAATTAAAAGAGTTATTTAAAACAACTTTAAGAGATAAAATGATCTCGACAAACAATATAGACTTGAAGTCAGAATATTTTTCCTGTTATAGTGACTCTGCAAGTTTACTTGATAAGATTAGTAAGAGTCAGGTGGTTAAACTTGATGCTCGTGATAGCGGTTTAGTAGACGATGAAGATGTTGAAGAAGAATTAAATCCAAAACCAAAGTTGAAGCTCGTGTAGGAAAAGAAAGAGAAATTAACTAAGAGATTTAACGATTACTCATCAGCCCAACGTTGAGAAAATCAAGATTAAATTTACTCCT
Source organism: Alteromonadaceae bacterium (assembly GCA_965277695.1). GTDB lineage: Bacteria > Pseudomonadota > Gammaproteobacteria > Enterobacterales > Alteromonadaceae > JABSOG01. The sequence continues at coordinate 39,509 of CBDIDQ010000026.1, read as the reverse complement.
ATAATTTCACAGGATAAATTAGATCAGTTGCTTCTTTAATATCTGCTTTTAAATGACTAAATACTTAGTACATTTGTTACTCATGAGCTAAAAATAGATTCGAGAATACAAGTATCCAAATTAGAATGTTTAGAGCTTTGTATTTCCTAGTACCTTGCTATTATCACTTAAGTCTTGTCTAATATGTCGTAGATGTTAATTAGTATTCATTTAGTGATTATTTTTATAACAATCTATTGAACCAAGTGAGCAATGAAGTCTCACCTTCATTGTAATCAAAGGATATAGTTGATAACAAAACAACATAAAAGTAAATTAATTACCCATCTATCATCAAAGGACTTATTTTAAACGATGGACCGCAATATTTGAGAGGAAAAATACACGTGAAACACACACTATTAAAAACATCACTAGTCAGCTTAACGATTCTCAGCTCGTTGATTATTGGCACTACGAATGCTGGAGAAGCATTGGATCAAGTCAAGGCCGAAGTTGAACAAACAGCTGCTCAAATTGATGCCGATCATGGTGTACTTCTGACTGCCGCAGAGCGGGAAAGCCTTAAGTTGTCTATCATTGCTAAAAAGGTTACCACCGTTGAAGAAGACCAGCAATTGGATGTAATTGAAGCTACGGACCAAGCCATTGAGACTTATGAGATAACCGATCCAACAAACCAACGCAAACTGCTAATTGAAATTGAAAGTAATGTTTTTGGTGGTGGCGGAAAACAACCCCCGCTGTAAATTTAAAACGAAGATAGAATATGGTGGAATCAATGCAGTTAGAACAACTACTAAATTTTGCCATCGAATACCAGTGGATGACAGAGGCTGTCCTACTGGTATTACTTTTTCTTCTATCAGCAAATAACAAACTGGCCAACTCAAATATAATTTCGTTAGCTGTTTTTGTTTGTGTTGGCGGATTGAGCTATCGGTATGGGCTGCTAATTATGCAGGATGATCCAAAGATTACTTTGACTACTCTGCAACTGTGGTTAAAGAGCCATGAGCAATGGATGTTATTTGCTTGGTATATCGGTTTGTGGTTTTTTAGTTTTATCGGCATGTTAGTCACATACCTATTACACCGAAGGTTGAGGTCGCCCAATAGTTATGCTACAAAGACAATATTGCTTGCGTATTTGACTGTTGCCTTGTTAAATTCGTTCACCTTTTTGGAGCGAGCCCTTTGGGATACTTATTATTTACATACTGTATACCAATGGAGTATTCCGGGTATTAACATTGGCGTATTATTAGTCTTTATTAGTGTAACAGCAAAAACCACTTATGATTATATTCTAGAAAGAAAATCAACAAAGTAAGGTCTTAGTTCATGTTAGAGTTTGGTGTTGTAATAACGTTTGTTTGCGTGACAGCTATAGTTGTAAAGTTATTCCTCTTGTCAATTCGAAATAAGCAAATCAGTTCCGATGACTCTACAGCACAATTAATATCAATCGACGAATTAAAAAAGATATTCAAATCCCACTTCTTATCTAGGGCAAATATGGTAAGCAGCAAAATAGTAAAAGATGACTGTATTGCTAGTTACCGCCACGCTTCAAGTTTACTCAATGAAATCAGTGGCAATCCGGTAGCTGAACCTAATGATGACGATATTGATACAATTGGTATCGAAGCTGAAGAAGAACACGGTTTTAAAAACGAGTCGACAGCCGTGGTAGTCGATATAAGAACTGGTTTGGCAAAATAGGCTGTCATCCACCCGACAGCCGAGAAAATGATTGTGCAACCCACTGCTATTGTTCAATGGCACCGTTAGCGTTATAACGCCCTGCTATGGCCTTCACCTTGGATCATCCAAGGTGAACTATCAAACCCATCACCTCATTCAATAGCAACCCATTAAGGGTTTTCGCTTGTTTTACCAAAAACGCTGTAATCTATTGATTTATCGAAATATAACCCGATATTTTGTAAAAACACCTAGTTGAACCTATTGCCTATGCGTTTTTCCATATTTACCATTAATAAAATACTATTGTAGTGTTTTTTAGCCGATCACCAAATCTGTAATATGCCTGCACATCACCTCACAGCATGGAAACCATCTTACTTTACTCATCTCATTGCCAAAAATACGATTGATAAGTTTATGTGAGGAAAATAAGCTTTTTCAAGAAAATTTGCCACCAAGAATAGTAACAACCACAAACCAACGTGTTTAAATTGAGATTTTGTAGCAATTTCACGGCTTTATACCGTCATGTTCCTTGCAATTGGCAAGCAGATCCTATTAAATATGATCAACTCGTTAGCTAACATTTATTTTTTAGGTGTTTTTATAACGAAATGTTAAAGAGATGACAATATTTTATAGCGTTGATTATCAACGCACTTGGTAATGACATTTCTTTACCACCATGGTTATTAGACCATTTTTTCAATCAACAAACTCTTTTAAACGCCACAACGAAATACTTAACAGGAAAAAATATGAAAAACACATTATTCAAAATACCTTTGGTCATCAGTTTGGCCTTGCTCAGTTCACTTATTAGTGGCACCGTAAATGCTGGTGAAGCATTAAATCAGGTCAACGCGCAAGTGGAAGCTACCGCTGCCCAGATCGATGCCGAACATGGTGTGCTGCTAACCACAGCAGAACGACAAGATCTTAAGTTGTCCATTATTAGCGAAAAGGTCACGACTGTTGAAGAAGGTGTACAACTGGATGTGATTAAAACAACTGACGAAGCAATTGAAACCTATGAAATAACCGACGACGCCGAACAGCGAAAGTTACTTATAGATATCCAAAATAAAATACTACCTGGTGGCGGTAGAGAGCCACCACAGTAACTAATGTAAGGATATAGATGATGAATCAAGCCCAATTACTACAAATATTTGAAGATTTTCTTGCATTTCAGTGGGCAATGGATATTAGCTTGTTAATGATACTTATATTTTTATTCACTCGGAATAAAAAGGAATACTCAAATATTATTTCTTTAGTTGTTTTTACTTTAGTTGGTGGCATAGGGTATAGATACAGCTTAGTGATTTTACAGAGTAATCCAGATGTAGCATTGACTTCGCTGCAATTGTGGCTACAAGATCATGATAAGGCAATGCATTTTATTTGGTATATCGGGCTGTGTATTTTTGATTCCATCGGTCTACTGGCCATTTACTTATTACATCAAAAGTTAAAGTTACCTAATGGTATTGTCACCAAAACCATTTTGTTGGCTTATCTGATTGATAGCTCGTTGAATGTCGTCAGGTTTACAGAGCGTTCACTTTTTGAGACTCATTATTTAAAATCAATATATCAATGGGGGATTATCAGTATTAACATTGGCGTCTTAATGGTGGTATTGAGTGTTGCTGTAAAGGCCGCATACGAGCATATACAAAGACAAAAACCCATTCAGACCAGGTTGTAAGTGGCTCAATGAATCTCTACTTTTAACTGTTTTTCATTACGGCTGTCACTCCAGGTAGTTCTCTCTGACAGCTCGTAATGAATCAATTAATTTCAGCGCTACCTATCCTGACAAATCAACGCTCACCCAAACATTCAAACACCTTCATTAAATGACTTAGTATTAAGCGTCCAACCCATCACGCAAATAACAGGCATTAATAACGAGTAAACGCATTATAGGAATGTCTTTAATAAACCAATATTGCCACCCGCAAATATCCCACCTGCCTAGCTAAAATCTTTATTTTTACTCGTACAATGGTCAAATTGCACTAAAACGACGAAAACAGCCGAAAATAATGATTTTTTAACGGATGAATGACAAGAATGACTAAATGGACAAAAATAGCGATTCTCTCAGTGCTGTACCAACAAACCCGTTGATATACCCGTTTCATCACTGCTGTTTTTTTTGTTTGAAAAAACACCCCGTTAAAGTCGATTTATGACGCGCGAAACCACACTTGCTAACACTGTTGTGCGTCCGCAGTAACAGTAAAAATAGTCGCTAAAAATAGCTGAACAGCGGGTTGTTGTGCACCCGCAGTAACAGAGGGAGAATAAAAATAAAAGTTTAGCTGAAAGTGTTGTGAACGGCTTGAAATTGCGCATGAACGGAATCAAAAAATGAATATGTTAATCGTTAAAAAAATGTTTTTTGGTATTGGCCCGTTAACATGAAAAAGATTGATCAATCACGATAGTGATAAAGCAATCAACGACGATGCCGCGCTAAACAAACAATATTCGAATATAAAACTATAATTGTGAATTCACGATAGTGAAAAAACAATTTGGCAGACATTGATACCAGCCGCTCATGGTGCAAAATGGTGCGAACAGAAAATCGCGATTTAAGCTTCATCATTCAGGGCCATTTAAATCGGCCCATTCGGGACATTACAACGAGGGAAGCCAATGTGTTATTTTATTCGTAACTTCCCGCATCAGCAAAAAAACGTGAAACCCCTTGGCTCCCCTTAATGACGTTGACCGCCGCCTGTGCCTCAAGGAGTGTTGCCCCTAATACTGATTTTTTAGCAATATAGCGGCATCCATTATCCATTTTGATCAAGTAAGCAATATAGAATTGTGTTGCCAAATCGTATACTATGGTCCAGTCGTTATCAGGTACCCGAATAAGACCGACAGGATATTCATTTTTTGTGACCAACCATATGCCATTAACTTGAATGATCATGCTGGCATTTACCGGCGTTGACTGCCTGACAATTTGCATTTCATTGTCCCCACAGGCACCACCGTGTCGCTGAATTTGGCTGTCTAACGATGCCAAAAAAAGGTGTTCGAGGAAAAACATGATACCTCCATCATTTTTGATTTGCCGACAACCCATTCTCAAGATGTTTTATCGGCAGCTATTACACGCAACGGTCAGCCGTTTTCTGCAAGCCACTGATGAACATCGTTAACTTCCTTATCAAATACCGTTTGATTAGGGCATTTATACCGAGTTACTGACCCTTCACAATAATTGCAGAGCAGCCGCTTTTCATCATTAGCCCAATACAGGTTGTATCCATCATTGCCGTCCAAGTAATACCAACCACCACCCAGAAATGTCTTAAAATAGCTGTCTGGCTCCAGTGACACAGTTGAACGTTCCAATATCGAACCGTTCACCGATAACTCTGGTGAAACATTGCCAGTGCGAAGACGTTTCTTGACCAGTCGATGACAAAATTTAACTAATGCCCTACTTTTGCGTGAGTCTGTAAACCAATATGGATTACGTTTTTGCCAATACCATTGTGCTTCAATTTGACCATAAAGGTCGTGAGCTTCGTTGGCATCTAATGTGCGTAAGAAAGCGGGAACCTGACTACGGCAGGTGATCGCTTTAAATTTGATTAATTGAGGCATATTCGTTTTTCCTGATTTGAATTAACGCCAACGTATCAAACAAACCTTTGCCGTCAATCTTGAGTCATGAGCAAAATCAACCTCGTTCAAATCACTAAAATGCACTTGACAATATTATGCAAAATACTGATTTTTGTTTGTTTCCTTGTCAGTTTCAATCCATCCACCAGCTGATACGTTGCCAATAAGTCATAGCAAAACAGCAGATCAATAATGATGCAGATTGAACAAGTATCGTATTCAGCAATTAAACAAAAACGTGGCTCGCCGCACGTGTGGATTGAAGGTGTGCGACTGACCGTCGCAGGGTTTGAACGTAATAGACGCTATACCCGGGTAGTTGATGAAGCGACCCAAACAATCATATTAACCTTGGTTGAAGATGGTGAATATGTGGTTTCTGGACGTCAAAGAAACCAACGGGATATTCCCATACTCGATATCAACCTCGGTCGAGGTGTCACTGCGTTTACCGAAGGCACCCGCTACCGAGCGGTATACATGGCATGTCAAATCATTATATCTATCCACCACGAACAGCAAGCGCAATATCGACGGGAAAAGCGGTTGATATCGAACACCATGACAGGGACGATAATAGAAGCGTCGGCCTGCACTGGCGGCGGAATATCGACAGCTGCGATACATCAGGCATTTCAGGAAAACCGTCTACAATCAAAAATTGACTGGATGGTCGACGTTAATTTGCAATACCTCCAATCCGCCTATGCCCATTGCCCAGCCATTACCGTTAATACAAAGTGTTTCGCATCACAGCTGGAGGAACTAGAAACCCAGCTGTTAACTGAGGTCGATGTTTTCAGCTTCTCTTTACCTTGTACTGGGTTAAGTGTATCTGGAAAAGCCAAACATAAAAAAACACCAGAGCAGCATGAATCAGGTACTTCAATATTCGGCATCATGGCGATAATAAAAGCCGCTAACCCCAGCATCATCATGTCGGAAAATGTCCCTGAGGCAAAAGGTAGCCCGATGTACACCCTAATCACCCAAGAGCTGATCCGCCGGGGTTATAGAATCATTGAGGCGATACTCGATAGTGAGCAGACAGGGACTTTTGAACAGCGCAAACGCTACTGGTTCATTGCGGTATCATCAGGATTACCAGACAAACTATTTAATGGCGTTTTTGATTTCCAAATGAAGCGCAAATATAACCAACTGAATGACCTGCTAGATAGCAATATTCCAGAAGATGCTTGGAAAGACCATCAATACCTTAAGGATAAAGCCATATCGGATGCGGCGGCTGGCAAAGGGTTTAAGCGACAGCTATTAACAGGCACAGAGAATAAGATAGGCACCGTTGGACGCCATTATAACAAACGCAGAAGTACCGAGCCGTTCATTGTTCGAGATGATGGCAAAGAGCGTTTACTTACGGTAGAAGAACACGCCAAAGCCAAGTCAGTGCCAGCTTCATTGGTTGCCAACTGTACGGCGACAACAGGCCATGAAATTTTGGGACAAAGCATTGATTTTCGTCAGGCGTTTGCACCTATGTACATACTCCTGAGCAATATGAAAGCATGGCTGAATATCGAGAATAACCAAGCCGCATAAATAGTAAGCCTCAATGGCGGGGTCATTACCCGCCCTACCCCTTAACCTTCATAACAACCTGCAACTGACCAATATCCACCAGCAGATTTTATAGGCACACATCAGTGTCCCACTGAGTTGAGCGTGAGCGCATTAAACGATACGTTGAGTTTAATCCACTTGTAATAATACCAGTGATTAAACAAGAACAACGAGGCGAGTTTAATGAATATTCAACAGTTAAAATCAGTGATTATACCGCAGCTGAAGGGAACATTTGAATTACCCCAACCAACAAATCCAGATAGCAAGCTGATCCATATTGTCGGTGTATCCAGTGGGATTGACAGCACCGCAACAGCATTGACGCTCAAAGCACTGTTCCCCGACACCCATTTTTTATATGTCTTTACACCCGTTGGCGATTGGGAAGTGAACGGCACAGAAGAAGCACTACTAAGGCTGGCAGCCTATTTAGAAACCAACATTGTTAGCGTATCGGCTGATTTGGGGATGTTGGCATATATCGACAAGGCTGGCGGCTTTTTGCCGTCACAAAGGCAGCGGTACTGCACAACAACGATGAAGATATTACCCATGCAACGCTTTATGAATACGTTACGCCAACAACACGGAGAAACTGTTGAGTTTGCACAGTATACCGGCATTCGAGCTGATGAGCCCACACGACAAGGCGCACATTATCAAGATGGCGACATTACCAACTACTTTCCGCTACAAGCCCTAGGGTTGGACAAAAAAGCAGTCAACCGTATTGTGCAAAAGACAGTGGGCATCCCGCTCTATTATGTTGATAAATCTCGTAGTGGTTGTCCTATTTGTATATTTAGTCGTCGAAGCGAAGTGATCGGCACGTTATACCGGGAGCCACCCCGCTTGCAACAGGCAGCGGACTTTGAAGTGATGCCTGCCAACGTTATTCAAATTTTTAACCACCTTCCGACACCAGTATCAGTTGACACTGGCATCAGCCGTAACTGGTTGGCGTTTGTCCGTCCACATTGGCTGGGCTACAAAAAAATGGGATATCAGGGAACACGCGGAAAAGCTAAAAAAGGCGCAACCATTGATATGTTTTCGCAGATGAGTAAGCACCTGTTTGTGGCTGTTGAGTATCAGTATTGTGATATTTTCAGCTTGATGGAACCTGTTTTCAAAGAACAGATTATCACCTACAGCACCTCCTTAGGCGGGTTGAAAACAGCATTAAAACACTTTTGGTTACCTCGACTACAAACAAAAGAACTCCACGATATTGATACTATTGAGGCCCTTGAATATGAAAAGCAATTAGCCATTATCCAGGTTGACGTTTACGACTACGACGCGGTGATCCCCAAAAAACCTGAGGATACCTATACATGGCAAAATGACAAAACCCCATTAATCGCCATTCGCAAAGCCATTGCAATCATCGAGCATATTTTATTGGTCGAAGGTCTCAAGCAAGACAATAATCCGGCCATCAACAAGGTCAAACAAAGTCACGGAGAAGTGCTTAATTTTCAGCATTACACACCACCAGCAGAATCTGAATTAGTCGACGATATCGATATTGAGGATGTGCCGGTGATGTGCAATGCCTGCTCTCGCTAGGACGAGAGACCTTCCCCACATTTGAATGCTGCCCGGTTTAAACATACGTTGGAATTAATATTAAGCCTGACAACCGGGCACCACTTAATCAAATGAAAGGTAAGATAATGAACGATACTTTTGACTGCATGAGTCAACATCAAAGAAGAAAATGCGCTGAGTTTTTGAGAAAGGTTTCAAGCGCAGTTAACCACCGCAGCTTTTTGAAAACTTACCAAATCTGATATCAACCGATTTGGTCAGATTGATGCCATATTCGACAACCTCAGATACCAGCTGATGTATCAAACGAAACAATCCATGAACTGGAATGCCAGCTACAATGGTCGTCGCTTGGAAGCTAATAGAAACATCCCACCATTCGTCGCATTTACGGTACTTTCAGATGAAATAAACACATTGGCCCAGCAGATATACCCCCAAAGCAGGCTTGCCAGCTGCCAGTTTAGCGTACCTAAGGGCAAATCATTTATTGCTGAACTTTGTGTTTTACTCAAAGAAGCCAATAGATTTATCCAATATTTAAATGACTATGAAAGAAGCAACGGTCAAAAAACCCAACTAACTTTTCATGTTAAGGGTTTTTTGTTTGCCCTGCATTGCTTCATTGAATCAGTAGACACGCTTTGCTATGAAACCACTCACCGTCAATTTGAATCATTATTAGCCACCGTCTTAACCATGCCAGATGACTATATATTAATGGGCTACCTACATGACCTACTGTGCCATGACAAGGTGGTCATACTCAATAACACCAATGTTGTTGCCATCCATTTGGCCCCAAAATGGCTTAGCACCATCCAAGAATTTGACGATTCAACAAACCAACCCGATGAATCAATGAAGTTCAGCCGATATTCAATGGCAGCTTAATCACCGTAAAAAAAACGGGTTGGTCAAAACCACCAGCCTTTTTTTAGTCGCCGGGTGATCCGGCACGACATCCTATAGAGAAAACCATCTAATGCGTATTAATGACAAACCACCACATGTCTCACCATTACCTGATACACCTATACACCAAAACACTGGCAGCACAGCCCCTGAAATCATTGAGTTGCTCAACACCAAGGACCAATACCAAACAGTGGTGATGAGTACTGCCCATTTGTCAGTTAATGACCAAACAGCACTTGATCAGCTATCTGCCAATACACAGCTGGGGTTAGTGATGAAACGAGACACGGGATGGTTTATTAAGCTCAATGATGAGGTTATGCTATATGAGCGGCTATCTGATCATTTAAACGCCTTGATATCCCAAGTGCTTAACGCTGGGTACCAAATGATAGAGTTTGATTGTGATGGGCGTGTTTATCAGCATATCAAAGCATTCAGCTAATCGAGCAGCCCCGGGTCCTAACGATTTGCTGAAAACCTATCAATACACATACACATCGGCACCTTGTAAAACCACTTTTTCACACTGTGCCGTAAAAGACGCTTTTGTCTCCCGAACAAAGAAGGTGGCATGTTTAAACGGATTGTAAGTGACGACATGACGATAACCACTGAGTGTTTGCACCACATCGAGTGCATCCACGATAATGCCTTCACAATAGGCATGGACATTTCTCCGCTGGTTTTTCACCACGGTTAATCTTGATTTTTCACCCACTATGAATTTAACGTTTTTCAACACCACCGATTTTGCGTATCCAACAACCTTGCCCTTATGCTCGCCATCCATCGCCTTAATAGAATAGTACTCAGGCTTGTTGAGGTTACGATAAACCCTCACCCGGGTGTTAACGACACATTGGCGTACTTCCTTGCTAACAGTTGACTGGAAGTAGCTTGATGACTTGAACAGGCTTTGGTTCAGTGCGGCTGGCTGAGTGGTCATTAGGTTGACTAATTGTTGCTCAGTGCCTTGTAAAAGTAATTCGAATTGGCATTCGCTCATTGTCGGCTCTCAAAGGTTTTATTCGTTGGTTTTCGTTAACTCAACGTAACAAGATACAAGCGGATTGCCAGTGAGGGGAGCAACCTAAATTGGTTTGCAAATGGGTGATTGGCTAGCGCCATAATCTGACCGACCAAAGTAAATGAAAGCCAAATATCTGACTTTCACTAACCACTATTATTCTTTGGGTGTTCAATAACCAGTCCCATATAATGATGAAAACAGTCTAATTTAGGAGACCAAAAATTGATTATTTATTGTGGTGGATTAAAACATGATGAGTCGTCAATTCCACAGTATCACAGGTGACGGAATCCCGAGCGTTGATGACGCTGATATACGCTGAACGTGCTGAGTTTAATTGCACTTGAACAACGCTATCACCGTAAGCTTGACCTTCCTCATCAGTGGCACTGTGATCATAAAGATATTCCGGTTTATATTTTGTGATCAAGTATTGTTTCATTTGCTCGAATGTGGCCGAGGGATAGATAAAACCCAAATGAGCACAGGACTCACCGCCGTATTTATGTTGTTGCCTTGGGGCATACAAGTACGCTGTATTACCGCGCCAAACTTCGACAGAAAAGTTTTCAAAACGATCTACCTTAATCGTTTCGTTAAATACATCCAATACCACATCAGCCTGACTTTGAGTGATCGAACTATCAAGAAATACGGAGAAAGAACCAACAAGAGTTTTATCATTCTTTGTTAGTTCAGCAACAGGCAGTTTAGGAATGACCTTAACTTGATATTCTGCGAGCCCGTCCAATTCCTCAGTGCTGCCACATAAGCCAGTGTAGAAATTGGTCTTCCCTTCACCGGACAGTAATTGCCAATTGCATTTAATAGGATAAGACGGTTCTCCTGCATCTGTATAGCCGTATAGCTCGAAGCGATGTCTGCCAAATGCGGTTTGATTAATAAGCACATAACATTTGCCTCCAGGGGCGGTAACGTAGAGTTTGTCATTATCCGCGTCATAACGGGCTTTCTTTAAAGGGATAAAAAGTGCTGGTGATTTTGTATTGTTTTTCATCATAGACCTGTGTGTTTGTTGTTAACTCAATCATTGAGTTTTACTGGTTGTTTCTGTAACGTATACAGTTTGAACAAGCCCGGCAAATGGACGGCAGCACCATCAAACCGGGCATGGCATATCCCATGATGCGCGGTGCTTACGATGGATTACGGGTGTCATTAATGAGTTTCCATAACGGTCTATTTAGGGCATTATCCGGTTTTTCCTCTCGCTTGACGAAAATCAATAAACCCACCAGCATGGACCATACTTGACTCAGCTCAGCCTCTGGTTTTTTCTCGATACGAGCAATCGCTCGATAGGTCATTGCTGTGGCTAATGAGGCCCGTATTTTGGTTATCTCCTTGGTATCTGTCGGTTTCGCCTCAAGCAACATTAAGCTGGCGGGAAGTTGGGTTTTAAATATTTGCCTCAGGGCTTGCTCTATAGTATTGGGTACTGTTGATTTGAATGGTTTTGTCATCTCAAGCTCAGCTTTTTATTTTGATTACAGCCAATATATCAGGGGGTAGTTTAAGCCCGCAAAACGGGCTTTTTAGTGATTTGATATGGTATGGTATTGTATTGTATTGAACATTGGCTATTGACTGAAATAATGACTGACACCATGGTTATCTGTTATCCAGTAAACATGATTGGAGGCATCCATTTGTTCTCCCACCGCTTTTAGATCGACACACCCGTCAAAAATAGCCAAAAATCGCTTGCAGCCGTAGACCTCTTCGGCTTGATGTCTGGCATAATCAGCAAGGGATTCGAAACAGCCAACATAATGATTTTCTAACTCTTGCTCTGCCGATTCGACATGCTTATTGTGATAATGGATCATAAACGAGCCAAAAAATCCGTGCCGCTCAATCACAACCGCTTGTGCCTGAATTTCATCTAATCCATCGTCCAATGTGACGGCGACAGCGCCGAAATCTTCACTGTCAATAATTTCTAGCCCCTGTGCCTCATCATCAATGTCATGGCCGACAAACGTAGCGATTAGCCGTTTAATAACGTCTAACTCGTCTGCGGCATTTATCCAGATGTTGGATTGCGGGTGGTTGCCATTTTCTATCTTTTGTAAACAAATACGCGGCTTGAAAGTTTGTTCGTAAATACTGGTCATTATGTGTTCCTTAGAAAGTATGATGGGGTTATAAACCTAACGTAGCAAGGGGCTAACTCGCGTCAAATATGCGAGCGTCTGGCATTGATAACCCCCATTTTTTTATTTAGATTGGGTGTAATAAACAATCCGACATTCGACCGTAACAACGAATGACGCTTGGCAATTTTCACAGTGTCTTTCTCCACTATCTGCTTGGTGGTTCACACTGGGTGTATGGGGGTGTCTGCACTTGGGACAGATAATTGAATGTTCATCTTGGGCAACCATTTTACCTCCTGAATCGTCTGGTCAATATTGTTAAAGTCGCGCTTGCCCACCAGCAAAGCGCTTTTTATAACGTGATTGAATTGTTGAAAAATGGGCTGGTGGTATGTCCAGCAACCGATTAGCAATTATGAAAGAGGTGAATTACCCCAGTGCTAGTTTCGATACAATACATGTTGAGTTCCAGTAACATCGCCTTGCCGAGGCTGTGGTAATTAATGTGAGCCAGTAAAATCTCAGGGGTTGTTATTTCATTGGCCACATAATCCTGAGCCCACTGCTTCATAGAGTCGACCTGTGTAAAGCAGCAATTTTCCAAGGTGTTGATGGCGGCGTCAAAATCACCATTATGATTCGCCAGCACCCGCGCCCCGAGTTCACCGTGTTCAACGACAAAAAGCGCTTTTTGATGAACAGAGGCGATACTTTCATTCTCATCAATATCAATGCCGTAAAACTCGTCATGGTCGAAGATTGCATATTCTTCTGCACCATCACAGGGAGAGGCTGACAGCATAGTGGCTATTTGAGCCTTGACATCATCGGGCTCTTCAATGGCACTTATCCAAGCACCATTTGACTGTCCACTAATATAAGCGGCAAGGTCCATCACGTAGATACAGGGTCCATCAGGTTGTTGGCTCATTTGTTTATTTCCTTTATAAGGTTTTAATGATTAAGTAAAACCAAAGTGCCCAGGAAAAAGAGTATCGTCAAATGTGCCGGAATATAGTATGAATAAAACGCCCTGCCGCATTTCATAACAGTGTCATTTGCCGCTCGTCCACCAGCCCTTGACGTTGGGCAATAATAGCGTTCATTTTGTCTTCAGTGACAGACTCATGCCAAGCTGCGGCATCTACATTGACTTGTCTTTCGTAGCGAAGAATATGCAATGTTTGCGCATTCATGGCTTCACCATGGAGCCTTGCTATGGACCCCTTGTGTATCTTTACGATCCCCAAATAAAGCATATGTTTAAGCATGTGGGTGGGACAGCCGTTTTCCCGCTGGTTATCTTTTGCTATTTGGTGATAAAGCGCTTCTACCAGCCACTGGGCTTCAACATAATCAATGGTCAATCCTTGCGCCTGTGTATAGCGAATAACCCGCATAGATTCACCATTGGTGATAAATCTGGCGGTTAAGTGGCGGCAGTCAGGGCGATCAAGCATCGGGTCATTGAGTCCAGCCCCCGGACTCGTGCTATCCATCAACCCCTTAACGTCAAGCCAGCGGTACTTTATGGTACTGGGGCGGTTGTTGATATAAGTAGTATCGGGAATATAATAACGCTTATCATTAGTGTAAACGTCATGCCAGATTTGCAACGCCGTGCCCGCCTGCGCTTCGCCACCTTCCCTCGCCCAGTGATATTGAATAGCCACAAGCTCTTGGTAATCAATCAATTTAAATTTGGCTGCGCCAGATGTTCTTTCAGCCTCTTCAATGTCAATAGTTAAGATATAGCGTAATAAATTTTGCCGATAGCTCAGTGAATAGTGATTAAAACCTATCTTCAAAAAACCGCCACTATTGGGTAATCGTCCAATTAAAGCCCGGTGGGCCATGTTGAATAGTGTGTCGTTTAGATATTTGCGCAGTTTGACGAAGGGCCGCATATAACCATATTGCTGTGGCGATGTATCAATCTGAGATTCAAGGCTTTCATCCCGTTTGACCATGCTACACGTCACACAGCCAAAGCGAGAGCCACAGCCTTTGTTGACACTGGTACTTTCTCCGGCAAAAATGTCACACGTCCCCCCATTTCCCGCCGCGTAGTGTTTTCGGGTTTCACTAAAGTCAGCGCTGAATGTGTCTATTTGTTCATTCTCCGCAGCACCCAGCAACCCCCAGACGTCTTTTACGTCCCAGTCCTTAATCGGAGCCATAGCAAAACCCATGGTCGTTTTCACCACTTGTGTTTGTTGTTCTCCACGTTTTGCCAAATTGCCTGCTCGGGCGTGACTCTCAGCATCTCTGGCACCCGATAATGACAAAATTTTGCTGGTTTGATGTTTGAGCTTCAAGCTGTTCAAAAAGGTTTGTGCTGGTTTTATCTTCCAATCCACCGCACAATCGCGGCCTTTAGCCGTCGTTTCAGGGGTGCGGTGCAGCTTGCCCCGGCCAATCATTTGCACCATTGGTAAGCTGTTGAGCGAGGGTTTTAATTCTTGGCATATGATCGGCAGTCCAGTTTCATTGGCATAGGCTTCAAGCTGGTGGTGCATATCGAGAATATGGCCATGGACTTCAAAGTTATCTAATGATGTTGCGGTGGTAACCACATACAGCGGTCCCACATGCTGGCATACCTGATAAGCTCGCCTGAGCGCTTCGACGGCACAAACCAACACCGATGACGAGTCCTTGCCGCTATAACCCAATTGCAGCACCCAGCCATCAGTCAGCTTGTCCTGAATCGCTTGTACGGCGGCGGTTGCTTTTTCATTGTAAAAGAATGTACGCATTGTGGTTGGCTCCATATCGAATATAGAACCAACGTATCAACTGAGGCTTGAGTAACAAGTTAGCCGGAACGGCCTTGCGCCTAGTCAGTGCCGCAGCGACCGTCCTTTTGGATCATGACGACCACACCAGCTAGCATTTCATGGTTGTGGGTCCATTGGTAGGCCATCGCTTGTAACAGGGCTTCGGCGAAAACTGCCGCTGACAAATCTATTGGCAATCTATAATCATCATCTATCGCCAAATCCCGTTGCTCAGCATTGATAATTTGCGTGGCAAACGCTATCGGCGTTTGATCAGCTGTAGGCTCCCAGTCACCTTCCAGCCTCTCCAAGGCGGCTGATACGAAGGCTTTTGCGGCTTCTTTGATTATCATGTCTGGTTTCCTATTGTTTTTGGGGTTTTTAAAGCATCCTCTAACGTTTTAATTTTAATTAAACAAGCGGCATACTGTCTTACCAGCGGTTTCTTCAGTGGATAGCCACCAGCTGGCATAGCGCTATTAAACAAAAAGTGAGTGCCACTCTGTTTTTTGATTTCATTAAAACCTTGTCTAAATGCCGCTTCTATTTTGGTAATTAATGCCTCAGCATTGTTGAAAGTATCTATTAATTCGATCTTTAATAACCTCCTATTCTCCTGCTCTTGAACCAACTGTTGCTCCTGTGCAGTTTGGGCTACACAAGCACCACCGTGCAATGTGATGGATTCGGCAAATGCGATCCTTGCGGGCGTTTGCTTGGCATACCAATGCTTGCCCTTTCCATGGAAGCGAAATTTGTGAATGGTTTTGAGCTGATGGCGTAAATCGGCATCCGGTTTGGCATCTTCTGGAAATCTAATTTCTACACCACCTTGTTTTTCATTAAGCGTCATCGTCACACTATCAGTGTGAGCGATACAATCGGTAGGGTCGCTGCTGGTGATTTTTTGGTTATCAAGCTTAGGAGCTGCTTGTTGAATACTCGCTTGCGCTGTATCTAAACGACTCTCACCAAACAGTTTCTTTTTAACACCCATAGCCTGCTGAAAACTCAACAGTCCATCTTTAGTGTCTGGCTCTAACACTTCGATGTGATGATAAGTAAACTGTAATTTTCTTGTTTCTCCATGCCAATTGGCCACTACCGCACGTTGACCAGAAAACCTGATTTCCTTCATACCCGCTGTAATGTCATAGGTAACCGAAGGGGCTACCCAATCAAAATCAATCACATAACCCGCCCAGGATAACTCAGCTCCCCTTTGGCGAAAGACTGATGAACCAATGACTATGTTGTCACCACTATCAAATGATTGTTCGCCCTGAGGTTGACAGAAAGTCGCCCGCTTGATGGCATCAAATAGTGCTGAGTCCGGGCTATCTTGGTAGCTGCTCTGATCATAGATGCTGTTTGCTTTCAAACTGATGATCGACCGAAAGACGCTCATCGCGTTGCTGTCCTTGCCATAAACCAACGTCACTGGTAAACAGGGCGAATCAATTTTATATCTAGTATTGTATAAAGCTAAATTGGCAGCTTGCAATTGGTTAGCAATGATTTGCGCATCCCCTAAACCGTTATTTTGCGCAAATAATGCGATGACGGATAATTCCTCTGTGCTGAATGAATAAACTGACATATTTTTCCTGAGATATGATTTAATTTAGCCAAAACGTAACAAAGGAAATAAAAAGAACAAGTTAGGGGAATATTCGACCAATACATTGGAAAGGTAGGATTTTGGCTGATGGATTGACACCCCACCAGCCAAGAAAATTATGCTATTTCGACAAACCGCCTGTATTTTTCCAACGGCTGATTAAATCGCAATCCCTCGTGTCGATGTATCGTTTTATATCAGCCGCTTCAACAGCAGTTAATGACGGCTGATCATTTGCAACTAAAACATGTTCATTCAGATCAACATAAATCAGACGCATCGACTGCAAGCACTCACTGTAAAAGCCAAATAGCGCAAAATAGCCAAATTTGTCAAATCGAGAGATCGACGAAAACCCGACAATGTGACCATCTACAGGCTCAGGGAACGCGCCTTGGTAAGTGATAGATGCGCCAAGTAACGGCCCTACCCCACCGTTGTGGCTGTCAAGGTTCGCTTCAAAGGTCAAGCTTGGGTTCGTTTGAAGATGCCCAGCCGCATTAAAGAAACGGGCGGCAGAAGTTGTTTTATTTTTCATCGTCGTATTTGCTGTTTTAAACATTTGTAATGATGATGTATCAGTGCCTAAGCATCAACGCAAATGATAGGTAAGGGTTCTCCAGCATAAAGGTGAATATCGCGCCATTGCTAAACGTTCAGCCCGCTTAATTGTGTATAGCCTTTTTCGTATCCCATAAACATTTCGCAAAACTCCGGGTGCAACCCGCCTTCACACACACCAAGCGATTGAATTTCAGCAACCAATCCACCCAACTTACCGGGCCTCCTCAATCTTGAGTTACTGGTGAAGTTATTATTGCCGTCTTTGCGGATTAGCGTTGAAAACAAGCCTTTATAAGCCGTTTTTGTTGGGTTGAGTAATTCACAGCGGTTTTGTCGACTGTAAATGACACCCTCAGATAAAACCCCTCTTTGTGGTATAACAACGTGTTTGTCTATCGGCATTTCATCAACGCTGATAAATATTGGCTCTTCGAATTCAAACCTCACTGATCGATGATTTTCAGCGCTGAAATCAAACTCGTTATAGCTTTGCAATTCATGGGCTGTAATACTGTTAAAAATCGCGCAAGCGATGTCAGGTATAATGGCGTTACCCAAACCATTGATTCTCTTGGTTCTGAGCTTAATAGCTCTCGTGTCCTTCGCTACCGCATGTTTAATAATATATTCAGGGTCTTCACAAAGCAGTGGCAGTTTGAAAGGTTTATCCAAATTATGCAAAGCCACTTGCCTTACATGGTCAAAGACCCGTATACCTTTTTTAGCCAACTGAGTATGAGGTAAATAGGCCACAAGGTATAAGCGGTGTCGGTAATGTGGGTAGTTAAACGCAGTCGCACTGATTGTTTCCCACTCACCAATATAACCCATACGATTTAGCTCTCGTAAAATAGACGCGAGTCCCCGACGATTTAACGCCTCAGCATTTTCAAAAATAACAATGGGCACTCCCAGTGATTCGATGATCCGCAATTGCTCTGTCACTAATGAAGACTTTTCACCATTGATACCAGCGTAGTCACCTAGATTGGCATCCGTCACATTTTGACAAGGAAAACCACCCGTGAGTATATCCGGAAATGGTAAAACACCTTCAAAAAAATCTTCAAGGCATAGTGCTGAAAAGCCTGTTTTTTCACAATAAACATTGTCTGTACCATCATTGTATGGGTGTAGGCTTTCGGCTATCGCTACATTTAACACATCACCGGCATTTTCAAGATCTAAATTTTGCGCCAGCAATTTGCAATTGAACGGGTCAATCTCTGATGCAAAAATAGTTTTTATTTTACCATTCTTTTTAGCCGCTTTATCAAAACCGCCAATACCAGCAAAACAGTCAAATGAAAACAAATAGGGTTCATGAACCATCACTTCTCTCAACTTATCAATTATTGATTTTTGGTTACTGTATTGAACAGCTGACACAATGGAAATCACAGGAATATGCGACTCTTGGTGTATAGCAAATATGTAATAGAGGCATGTATTCGGCTGAATTGACAAAGCCACCAGAAAATTTAACGGTTGTGATCAAGTTCAATTCATCAAACATCAATGAGGCAAAGACAGTGAAATTTCACCAATTAATAGGTTCAGGTTTATCATGTATTTTGAATTTCAATCACAACACTAATCAATTTACTAACACCGAAGGAACGACCTACTTATGCTGGAGTGACGAAAAGCGATTACCCTATACAACATCAGAGGGTACCCACAGCGTTGTTACAGGCTATTTTGAAGTGGCTGTTACTGATGACAATGGCAACTGCGCGACAGTGGCAGTATTCACTGAAAACAATTTGGTTTCAGGTGGTTGCGGGCCAATGAGTGATAGTCCCGGTGTTTGTTATCGTAGTGACGCGTTAGACACTTTGGAAGCTAGCCCATTGGGCACAGCGTTTATGGGATACCAAGGCTTGATGGACAATATTTGTTATCTGATTAACGACGCTGATATTTTGGCTGACAATTATGATAGCTCTGATGATGAGCCTGAAACAGTAGGTTTTAGTTGGTGCATATTATGAAAGCTGCAGGAAAATTATAACAAAAATTTAATCCTTAAAAACAAGTTTAAGGGCTTCTAAGTTACATTCTATCTAAAGCACAACTCGTCGACGACGAAAGGAGGGGAGGGGTGGGAATTAGATAAAATCCAAATTCCCTCGAAGTAGAAAAGCACATTAATTTTTCATTGCTTCAATAAACTGTGTTATTAGCTTAAATTTTTCCTCTGATAATTTAGCTGGGATGTTAATGCTTCTTCCACCTGTACTGTTCTGTTTTATCTTGATTTCAATACCATCGACAACAACAAAATTCGTGGTTACAGATTTAGTACTTCCGGGGGTTATTTTACTTAATGCAATCATTAATGCCGAAGCAGTTTCGAATGTTTGCGTCTGGCACAAATCCAAAAATTGTGTCTCATTGTTTTGTTTTTTGGCTTGACCAAATATCTGCTTAAGTGATTTCAGCTTTCGATGAGTCCATGTGTAAGGGTCGTTAACACAATCAAGAAGCGCATCCGGCAGTTCGGCAATATTAATAATTTCAGACATGTGTTGGCGCTGCATATGATGTTTCTCTGCAAACTTGCCGACGTTAATACCGACAGAGTGTTTCAACGTGTCAAAACGCGATTTCAAATAGCGATATGAACCAATAAAATCTAAATCTTTACGTCCGTTATTTTCCATCTCAGCGAGAAAATAAGCCTCATCATCATTAATATCGACGATATCAACTGTTAGCGGTAATGATAATTGCTCGGCCGCCAACCGCCGTCGACTGCCTGCTATCACTTCAACATACTGACCCTTGGCATCATTAGCATACCTGCCATACACTGGCACAGTGTTGGTACCCGCAGCCTTTATTTGCGGCAATAAATCATCAACCACTACATTAGTTGAAAAATTTCTGGGGTTACCGTGCCAAAGCTTGGTCTTGAGCGGATCAGTTTGAATGGTCAGCTTGTCTACTTGTCGGCCTAACACAACGATGAAGCCATTTTTCGCGCTCATTTCAGAAGGGTATTGCGCATTTAATCCCGCTTTTTCAAGCATTTCAATATCTATTATATCCATCGACTTAACCTCCAACCTCGGCAGTGTCGGACGCGTCCGACACTGCCATTCGACCTAATTTGACTTTTCTTTTACCATCGATCTCATCCAATAACAATTCAAATGACGCCCTCGATTTATGCTTAACATCGGCTAATGTCAGTCCGTCACTTTGCAATTGTCGAATTGCTTTTACTCGCTTAATCATACATCCAGATATCGAACAAAAATCCAATAAATTTTTACACGCTTCCCTAGCCTCTCGAAACAAATCCAGACTTTGTGCTTCAACAATAGTAATGATCAGCCTGACATCAATTTGGTACTCTGGAACGATTGTTTTAAGGGTAGACTCTACCTGTCGGATCACAGACAAGGTTGGCACAATCTGCTCAACATCGACCAATGAAGGCAGAAACGGAATGTAAACTATATCCGCCACTGGTAGAGCGGTTTTAAATGCATTATTTTCATAACCTCCCGTATCCACAATCACGTAATCGTAATGCGCTGAAAGCGCCTTCAAATCTCTAGTTAATGAATCATCTGGCCTTTTTAATTCGGATTTAATAAAAGCCAAAGGCGGTTTGCCAAGCGCTTCTAATTTTGCTGAATGGTCATTTCGTCTTCGTAAATAACTATTAGCCGTTTCATTAGTATCAGCATCAACTATGCACACGCGATCCCCCCGGTTAGCCATCACCCCTGCTAAATTAATGCCTGTAAGACTTTTACCGACTCCCCCCTTTTTATTGCCAAAAACAATAATCTTGCCTAACCTCGTACCCTCCATTTTTTATCCCCCATATTATCTGTCATCAATAATTTAAGATGATAGTAGCAGAGCTAAACCAATAATGAAATAAAATTGTGGATGCATATATTAATCACAATAAAAATAGGTGTCGGACGCGTCCGACACCAAGATAATATAAGTTAAATGAGGACGATAGGGGAGGGGAGGATACAGTGATAAAAATGAGGAAAAACCTCACTCTGCCGCGTTAAATGAAAAAACATTAGTAAGGTTTATCATTTAACGAATCTAACTGTGCCAAAAAATCTAAGTTTGGCGGTGTATTTAACTTTTGTTCTTGTTCAACAATACGCACTCTAATTGCTTTGTCTATTTTATCTACGCGATCCATAACATCAAGCTGTTCATAACAAGATTTGAGTGTTTTCAACTCGTCAATTTCAAGCTTATGAGTTTGCCGCTTAATTTCTAACATCTTAATAATAGCAGCTAAATCTTTATTCAAAACATCTGTAACTGAATTACTATTCAGAGTCCATCGATAATGGAATGTAATGGTACCACCCGCCTTAGATTCCTGATTATAAGTAAAACCACGTTTACCTTGCTCACCATCAAAAAATAATAGTTTAGTACGTGTTTTAGGGTTTTCTTCAATTTCTTTTATCGCGCGGCTGATCACCCGATCAAAAAAAACAGAAGCTTTCTTATAAGTTTTTTTCAGTAGCGTCCCTACATCGTTATAAACACCAAAAATTTTTTGCAGTTCGTATAAGGGAATAGGGTGCTGACTAAATCCCTCATCCTTAAACCGACTTAATATTTCATAAAGCCGAACGGCATGATCACCCTTTAAACGAAAGTATCCTTCAGGATCGACTAGAACAATGCCTTTTTCTGTATTTTGTAAATGTTGCAAATAATAATTGGTAGGGCGTAGGATTAAACCATCCTTACTAAAAATAGCCGATTCAAAATAATTAATGAAAACAAATTGACTGCCGTCACCTTGAGCATAGCGCCTGCTGGTTAATCGATCACAAGGTAATTTAAGGATAGAGTGGAGATCTTTTATGCTACGGCCGAACAGCTGAGACAATAATTGGCAAGTAAATGTAAATACTTGTGGATCATCTGCATTTCCTTCGACCAATTTAGTCGTTCGAACAAGGATCATGGCGGCAACAATTTTTTGTTCAACAGCTGTCATTTCCTGACAGCTCATCGTTGCTATATGTGATTTTTTAATTATTTGTTGTAACTGGTTACTTGACCCAGTACGATGCACTATATCGGTACCACCCGATTGAGTAGAAAGTAACGCTCCTGAGTCAGATAAGGTAATACCACCAGATCCCCCGTTATCGGTATTTTTGGCGGAAGCATTATCATTCATATTCAAACATCTCTAATTGTCTCGGCATCGCTAAAAGGCTAATAAAACAGACTCTATAGCGTTATGGTATCAGCGTCAAATACTTTACATGATACAAATATCTGATTTAATAAATTTAACCGTTCTCCATAACACTAACGACCCCGTTTACAAGTCACAGACAATATATCGACCCCGTTTACAAGTCGAGCAACAAAATAGCGATACTTTTTACTTGCCTAGCGATGCCGTTTACTCGCCGAATGACCTTAATTAGATATTAAAATACCAATTACAAGTAAACATTTAGGTTATTTCCTATTTAAATGCTTATTTTTTTAGTCAATTGTGCCAATCGACCCCGTTTACAAGTCGTTTGGCGTGTAAACGTGATCAGCAACAAAAATATTTAATAAAACCTATCATAAAAAGTCCAAAGTATATGATTTACACTAATGAGAAAACGATAAAAAGGGAAATTTTCTGTGGATAAAGCTGTGGATAACGACTTGTAGAATGATCCTTTGCGCGTGTAAATAGGTTCGTAAAGCAAGTAAGATGATCCGCAAAGCAAGTAAATGGATCTCGAAAGCAAGTAAATGGATCTCGAAAGCAAGTAAATGGCAACCGACCCCAAATACAAGCCTTATTTTTAAAGGGATACAGACCATTTTTCATCGCCTATAGTTAATAGATCATAGATTAATAGATTAATAGTTATTATAGATCGCTGTGTATATGTGAATAACTCTAGATCATCCCATTGAAGAACCATATAGTTCACTAAATAAATACAATTTAGTAACCCATAATTGAGCAACGACAAACTAGCAACCGCATAACCATTTCCATAGGTAACCTGACAAAATAAGCTCAGTTACTAAATATCAAAAAGTACAGTTATTAGATGACAGAATTTTTTTCAATGACAAAATGTTTTGCAGTCAAATAACGAAATAACCCCGTTACCATGAAAAGAAAACAATTTATTCAGATCTTACTCACCTGTTTCAGTGTGATTATCTCTGGCTGCATCTCAACCAAGAAACCTAATAATTCGGTGATGGTTGGTGAAAAAAACTATCCACTTGATACCCTTGGTAGGGTTGTTTTAACACAACAAGAAATTGATCAGTTTCAGCAGCAAGGTCAAGCCATATACATTAACAATGTGTTGCCTTCAGGCGCTATCGTCATGACCCCAGACGAAATGACGTTGTTGACATCAAGTCCTGATGTCTTCTATCGGTTTCTGGATAAGGTATCACCTCGTCAAAACCAATATCGTGATGTGATGATTAACCGAGGCAATATTCGCTTAAATATTGAAAAACAGGCAAAGAAACTACAATGGCATGTGAATTACATGGCCAAAGAGTATTTTATTGAAAAACCTTTCTTGGTAAATGCGAAGGACTTTAAATCATTAATATTAGAAATTGTCGCTGAATTTCCTGTTTACATTACGTTTAACGAAACACAAAAAATTGTATTTATTCAACAACAAACCCAAAAACCAATAAAACAACTCGACACCGTAAATATCAATAATGCCGATATAAGAGAAGAAACCCATACCAATGGTCATTTTAAACAATATACACCTTCTGGTCGGGTGAGCTTTGAGCTCAACCCCGGATTACTCAAACCACAAATAACAGCATTATTGACAAACCACCAGCTTATCAAGTCATCCAATAATGTGAAGTGGCTGGTTAATCACAATTATCAATGGAGCAGCCATTTTACCGCTCAAGCTCCCTCGCTGGACGAACTCATTCAACAACTAGTTCAACCCTATGGGCTACGCGTTGATTTTAAGGCAAACGGGATTGCATTGGTCATTAACCAAGAAGAGGCTCGGCAACCATGAACAGATTATTAAAAACATTGATTATAATGCTAGTCTGTGTAGGCGTACTGGGCTGCACGACCACTCAAACAAGAAAAACACCTAAAGATACTGTTAACTATTCAGAAGATTACTATGTACCTTCTCTGACAGAATATGACAAGTCCAGCCCTGGCTGGTTCTTCCAAAAAATAACAATCTCCGTCAAGCAAGCCCCATTAATTTCAGTACTCAGTATGATACGAGACGAACAGGATAACGAACTTTTTCACAACCTAGGCAATGTAAATCCAGACTTGTTAATCTCGATATCTCACCAAGGCACCCAAGCAGCCCTTTTGAAGAGAATACAAGCCACCACTGGATACACTGTAAAATCAACAGGTAATGCGTTGATATGGAGTGATGTCGATACTAGGGTATTTAATTTAGCCGAAATGGCACGGCATATTGCCGTTCAGCAATCGGTATCGCTTACCCCCTATACAGTGCCTGTACTATTGGCTACCAACATCAAAATCATAGAATCAATGCTAGGCGATAAGGGCCAATACCTATTCAATAATGAAACAACAACAGTAACGGTAATTGATAAACAAAGGAAACTCACCGCTATTGAAGATTACCTCGCCCAAGCACTAGCCAAAGTCATTGAAAACACTGAGTCAGCGGATTTAACTGACCAACTCAAAACCACTAAAAAAAACAACGCATTAATTTTTCCTGAGGAATTGCCCAGTCGTTATGATTTTTTTAATTTACTAAATAATGACCAGTTAACAAAACGGGTTAAAGTTAATCATCAAACTGGCACAATCAAGTTTCATATGCTCAAGGGCAAGCTTGAAGATAACTTACTTGCTCTGTTGACCAATACCAAAGGAGGAGAAAAAACCGCTTTGATATGGCATGGCGGTGAGCAGGGCGTTTATTCTGACCACTGGACCACTGGTAGATCAATGTTTGAGTTAATGAACAACATTTTGAAACCCTATATTACGCCTGAACAATTGTTATTTGGCATTTACGAGGGCGGCACAATTTCTGTCTATTACCAACATAACCGTCATCGAGAATGAGATTAATGAATAAGTGTATTTTACTAAAAACGAATGTGCGGATTTATCACAGATCAAAAGAAGGTAGTATTTTTTAATGCGTAGGTTACTTTTCTACATAGGTGTTTTAGCGCTATTAAATGGCTGTAGCAGTGCCGTATTGACAACCCCAGCGGCAGTTAAAAAAAACATAGATAACGACCTTAATACTGTAGAGTCCTATCGGGTGCAGGGGATCAGTACACCTTTGGTCATTGAGTTTGACCATGTATTTGTTGAGCCACTATCAAAAGAAGCCGTGCAAATGCCTAGGTGGTATCTTGCCAAAGTGAACAAGTCATTTAAAGCCGAAGCATTTGATCAAGTATTGGCCAGCACCTTTCATGGTATGAATGTTCATTTTGAATTTCGTGATGGGATCAATACCAATCATTTAGTGAATATCAACAGCCAGGGCACCTTCGGGGATATTCTCGATAGTATTCAGTCTCAAACCGGTTACAGTTATGACGTGTCTCGTGATGGTGATGCCATTGTCTGGTCAAAGTATGTGACAAAGACTTTCCATATTGAACAGCTTGGCGGCAACGTAGAATACAGTATTGGCCGTAAAGGCTTACAAAGTGGCAGTGCGGGTAATACTGCGGGTAGTGGGGCACAGCAGAGCCAACAAGGTGGGGCTGGTGGCAATGCCATTTCGGATACAGATCAAGAATATAGTGTGATGTCAGGTACTCTTAATGTATTGGCCGATGTCCAATTGGGCGTTGATGCGATCCTCGGTTGTACAAAATCCAATCGTTTAGAAACTGATGGTAGTGAAGATACTAGTACTGATATTGTCTGTGAACATGGTGCAACCTCTACCATAATGACATCAGACAATTCAATAATAGTGAGGGCTTTACCGAGTCAAGTGGCGAGTGTAGGTCAATTTATCAAACAACAAAATTATTCATTATCCAGACAAGTGGCCATTGATATCACCTTAATAAATGTTGAGTTTAATGATAACACTCAAGCAGGTATTGATTTTGACCTTATTGATAAAACATTTAGAGATTGGGGCAATATTGGACTAACGACAACAGCCAATGCTGGTGGTATTGGTGGGTTAGATCCACGAGGCGTATTTACATTGGGATATGCCAGACAAGGGGAAGACCCTAGTCGTTTGTTTGTTGAGGCGTTAAGCTCTCAGGGAGCGGTCTCAGAAAAACGCTATCCGCGTGTCGTCACCATGAACAACAAACTCGGTACCATTGGAAATATCGATAGTGAACTTTATATCTCTGACCGTCCCATATCGACCACTGCGAACGTCGGCTCAACACTGGGGATCACCCAAAGTACTGCGACAACAGGATACGTGCTTCATGCATTGGCCAATATTGGTCCTGAAAATGTCATTGTTCATCTATCAACCAGTTTAAGTGCACTGCTAGATCTGGTTAAAAAAGGCAGTGTTGGCGCAGAAGTTGAAAGTCCTAAAACCAATGATAAGCTATTTAATACCACTGTCCGATTGAAAAGTGGTAGACCGATGGTGATTGCCGGTTTATCTGATGACCGTAGTCAATACAAAAGTAATGTGTCCGGTGTACTGCTGCCTGGTATGGCCAAGACGACAAAAAGCCGAAATGTCGAAACAATATTGATGATTAAGGCGACTGTATTTTGACGATCATCCAATCTGACGTTAAACGACAGTTTTTTTTAAAAACAGACAGAGCCAAGCTGAGAACAACCCTAAACCTGTGGCATAACGATGGGTTTAATGGTTTTTATATATCAACGGCGGGAAAAAATAATGGTCTGCTGCTATGTGCTCATCGTGAAGCCGAAGGAAAATTATTAGCAGAATATATTTTTGAGTCATTGGTTGCTCGATACCAAAGCGGTCTGTTCTTAGAGAAGGTTAACGACAGTTTATACTTTATTGTTTTTGACCAGGGCATTTTGCATCATGCAGAAGAAATCCCTCTTTCAATTCTGCAAAGTGCGGAAAAATCGCCACCAGCGCTAAGAACCCTGATCCTCAATATCAACCGACTCGCCCAGCAATCCGTTGAATCTCAACATGTGATCATAGCCAACAACGTTACTGTCAGTGATGGCGATGATTGTGTGGTTGAAGGTCATGTGCATCTGCCTTTTTCGGTCACAAGTATCGTTCGCGTTGATAATTTCATTGAACATAGTGACAGGTTAAAACTGCCAGCACTTAAGCATAAGCGAGATCTGGTGATACCCCATGGCAGAGTGAAATGGTTATTATTACCGTTAATTATGACTGTGATGGGGTTTGTCGTGATGAACTTACAAGGTGATGAGAAAATTATTGAGCGCATTGAGACAATTGATCGCTATGCTCAACTGAAAACGGTCTTAATGAAAACAGGTATCAATGTCAAAATTAAAGTGGTCCTGCTGTATGAAGATTTGCGTCGGGTAGAAGCCTTGCAAAACTGGGCGTTAGTGAGCTTGGCCGGTGACATTAGATCAAATGTGATTAAATTGAAATCAATCAACGATATGGCATCTGTTGAGGTGGTAAAACGTTTTGCGCAGGATTATCAGTATATTTTTACGCAAGACAATGATGGTGTTATCTTAGCCAGAAATGTCAGTCACACACCAGTGATGAAAACCGCTTATCGAATGAACATTGCTGAGCAGCAACGATACCTTGAGGGAGAACGAAAGAAATATTGGAAAAGCAATCTGACGGTAGATAGTGCCAAAGCGGTGTCAAATGGACTATGGAATGAAATAAAGCTTATTTTGACATTCGACCAAATGACCATTCATGACCTTGATGCCATCGGCAGCATAGTCAATGGTCGACCTTTCAGCTTTGAATCGATTGAAATCCTCCCAGTGGCCAATGGCTACCTTAAAGGAAAAATGATAATTAATCTAATTGGAGTGGTCGACAATGGCTAAAAAAAAACTCAGTAACCTGCAATCCATTATCGTACTTTTACTGCTTGGTTTAATCCCTGGCTATTTATTTTTAGGTGACACATTTAAACAATGGATTGACATTAATTGGCCAGGAAAAGCTGACATGAAAATGGACGAAAACCATCAATCAGGCGTCAACCGGGTTGAGCAAAAAGGCAATATTAGAACCACTTATATTGAAGAAATGCCGCCGCGCTTTATCGCGGCTCCGGATATTAATGATGTGGTCACCATGGCAAAGATAAAAAAGCAAGCGATTGACCCTGTTGCCACACAGCAATGGCTACAAAGCAATCAATCGTTACAGGGTTTGCGAGTGCAAATGGAAGTGGCCAAGCTGAATGCTGAAAAAGCCGAGTATATGGCCAAACAAGCAAAGTCGGAGGCTCAAATTAGAGCGTTAACGCCTAAAGCCGATCCGTTGGAAGGACAGCTTCTGACGATGCTAACAAACGACAGTAGTCGAGATAGTCGTGGTAAAACCGATATTTTTAACCCCGAAAGCCCAGTATTCAGTGAAAGTGATGATGGATATGCCTTGAAGGATATCCGTATTAAGGGATACTCAGGCGAAACGGCATTCCAGCCCAGTTCGGTCACCGTCAGGTTGGGTCACGAAACTTTTTGGAATGCGACGAAAGGACAGGATATTGCCAATCGTTTTCGCCTTGAGTCATTTGATGATATAAAGCGTTGCGTCGTTATCAAGGACAAACAAGCAGAAACCATTCGTGCTTGTTACAATTAAATAGGTACTGATGTGCAATTAAGCGTGGATAGCAACGACATATTGATGCCGTTGAGTGATGTCTCTGAGTTGGACAAGATGCGGCCCCTACCGCAGTTTTATAATGACAGCTTCGTTCATATGCATCAGCAAATGTTTCTGTTTGTGGTTTATCAAGATAAAGAAGATGTGACTTTGCTGGTGGGGGCAGAAAATGCCGCGCACGATGTGAGCTTAATGCTAACAGTAATCGAAAAGGTTACACAGGACTACCGGGAAGTCAGCCAAATTGTCACCCTACCGCAGGCAGATGTTAAATCGGTTATTTTAGATATTAAGGACAGTTTAACGGGGTTGGGCAAGGTCGTGGGCAAGGGGGAGATCCCCAGAGCACACTTGTTATTTACAGAGACAATTATTCGAGCGCTCGAAGTTGGCGCTCAAGATATTCATCTAAAGCTTTATCGGGCTGAAAACCGTGCCTATGCCGATTATAAAGTGGATGGCGAATTCCTCACCTCGGCAAGAAAATCGTTCACCGGCTATAACGATGCCTTTAAAATGCTTCGTGCGACTTATGATGTCTATGGTGATAAAGAGGGTGGGGGAGACTTAGATGAGCGATCAGCCCAGGACACCACCTTTCATTATGAAGTGGCCATGGAGGATGGTATAAAACGCAGGGAAAAATTCAGACTGACCAAGACTGTCGCTGAAAATGGCGATCTGATTTATACCGTTATTAGAAAACTTGGCGAGCAATCTCGTACCTTAGATGAGTTGGGTTTAACTGATGCTGAAGCCAAAATCATTCGAAAGTGCTTTCAATCGGCTTTAGGCATGATTGTCACGTCTGGACCTACTGGGTCAGGAAAAAGCTCAACACTAATGGCAGGCGTTAGAGAATTTCCAGCCACTAAATCATTGCAAACCCTTGAAGATCCGATTGAGATTAAATTGGCATTGGATCATGTGGTGCAAAACCAATTGCAAGGTAATGACTTCTCCGCCCAGATGGATTCGATGCTACGCCAGGATATCGACGGTATGATGGTGGGCGAAGTACGCAACGCGGAAACGCTCAGTTTGTCGATGGCATTTGCTGGTTCTGGTCATTTGTGTGCGACAACAACCCATGCCAATACACCAATGGAAATTATTGAGCGCTTCAAGACGCTAGGAGCCACAGCGGCAGAGCTGGCCAATCCGTCTTTACTCAAACTGCTGATGGGACAACGACTGGAGTCCAAGATTTGTCGTCATTGCAAAATACCTATTGTGGATTCAGATGCATTGGCAAAAACCTCATTGACATTGTTGAATATCAATTTTATGCCGAACACATTATTTCGTCGGAATGAACACGGCTGTAATGACTGCCATCATACTGGCGTCAGTGGCCGTCAGTTGGTGTTAGAAATTATCCAAGTTGATGACATAGATAGAGGGTTTATTCGAACAGCTGATTATCCCGGCTGGAAAACCCACCTCAAATCAAAAGGTCATCTGACGCTGTTGGACAAAAGCAGAATATTGGTTGAACAAGGTGATGCCTGTCCGATTATCATTGAGTCTAGGTATGGGGGTGAGCTGCGATAAAAAATGACTTGTTGAGCAAATCATATCACCTGATTTTAGTAAGTAACCCTTTCGCTGAAAATACCAAAATGACGTGTTAGCTTTAGCGCAAACCAGCCAGCCGACTGGTTAACGCTAAAATTCATGAGTGGATAATGAAACATCAAAAATACGCCAATGCCTTTGTTCAATGGCTCGAAAGTACTTTGTATTTTTGGGGGGTTGAGCTTAATGCTGAAAAGTTGCTGGCTATTAATGAAGTGGTGCAACATGTGATGTTTATGTTGATTCGACTGAAGCGCAGTTATCATTTTGACGTTGATAGCCAACTTGATCTGATTGAGACTTTTGAAACCTTCCGTAACAGTGATAATGAGGTCTTTGGTGACTCTGCCAATAAAGCGCTGGACGGTGCTGCCGACATCTACCGAGCCAACTTCTCAGATGAGTGTATTCAACTATTGGTGATCGGGGATATGAAGCGAGCAGTTGATGACGGTTCATCGTACATCAAAGGAATGAAAGGATGGTTCAATGATGAGCTACTGATGCTGTATACCGCCTCAGCCAGTGCCAAAGGCGAAGCCAACACCATTAAACGTATGACGAAAAGTTTTGAGCAACAAAGGGCGTTAAAAAAGAGCATTTATAAAGTCTTTTATTTTCCCCTCATATATTTGCTGACTGGTGTGGGGATTTCTCTGGCGACAACAGAGTTTCTACTACCGATCTTTAATGCATTTTTACCTGATGGCTTCGACGGTACAGCCATTAATGCGGTTAAAATACAATCGGGATTAATATTGGACTTTGGTCTGGCTATGTTGGTTGCTCTACTGACCTTCACGCTGGTTGTGTCTGTATCTAAACCACTTTGGTATGGCAGCAACCGCGTGTTAGTTGATCAGCACTTCCCATATTCCACCTACAGAACTTTTGAATCAGCCCGTTTTTTTAAACTGGTTGCTCTATTACAGCGCTCAGAGAAAAACCTAAAAGAAAGTATTCAAATCCTCCGTCCACTTTTATCGCCTTATTTACGTTGGCACGCTGAGCGGATATTAGTCGGGATTAATCAGGGCCAAAATAAAAAGGACTACTTTGCTAGAGATCTATTGTCGAAATTTCAAGCTATCCGGCTACATGCCAACCTTGAGCAGCGTTCACGGGGCTTACCTGATGCGCTATTAAGAATTGGTGAAACGGCAGACTTCGATGCACAAATGAGCATTAATGATTCGGTTCAAAATGTACGTAATGGTTTGCTGCTATTCGCCACCACCATTTTGCTTATTTCCATATTGGGGTTTGGCGAGATGTTGGAGCAATTTATTTTACATCTTTCAACACTTAACTAAACCTAAAATAGGACTTTATTTTAAAATGCTGATACTCAAAGCAAAACATAAAACAAAACAGTATGGATTTTTAACGCTTGATGGCATTTCCGGTTGGGCCATTATATTGGCAGCGGTAGCGATGATATCAACTGTCATAGTGACAGGCAGTACCTCATTAAAAGTGGGGAAGGCGGTCACTGTCGTGCAAAAGATTAATTTGGGCGCTGTAGATTGGGCAACAGGTAGGACTACCGGTGTTACAGGGGTGGTAATGTCATTATTATCTGGGCCTAAATACATTCCATCAACATTAGCAGATGGCGTCGCCCAAAATCCTTGGGGTGGGGATTATAAAATAGCCAAAGGAACCACGATATACGATTTTATTGTCACGGTAACGAATGTACCAGCGGCAGAGTGCAGTCAGTTAGCAGATAAATTATCCGACTTTCAAGGGACCTGCACCGCAGCGACAAAAGAAGTAACAGCGGTATTCACGATATGATGGCCGGTAGACATCGCCAAGCCGGATCAATGACACTCATGGCCACCATGATTATTGTGGCATTGATGGTTGTCGTCGCCTCTGCCGCAAGCAGTGCGATAAGAATTAAAGATGCCAGACATGTTTCAGATATAGAAGGTTTTGCTGTCGAAATATTGAATGGCGTAGATCATTATTATCAAACAAAATGCACCTTAGGTACTGTACCATTGGTACTACTTGATGGTGATTATGTCCTGACACCAATTCCTTTATTTACCACCGCCTATGTCAGTCACTGGAACATTGTTATTCATCGGCCAGCAAGTGGCACCAGTGCCACGGTAACGGCTGATATTGCCACTGAATACATGGTTGAGAGATTAACTGATCATTTGCTCCCAGGTATCACTGTGGTCAAGTTGTCTGATACCAAAGTGCAATGGCGCAAGGGGATAGCGCTACAGACGAAAACGCAAACACGCAACAATGTTGTGCAACGACAACTCGGTGAAAAACCGGGTTGTATATGACCGAATAGTCTCAGGAGTCGCGCAATGCAAATCTACGCTAGCAGTCCTATTAAATTATGGGTATTACTGCTATTTACTTGCCTTATCAGCTATCGAGCGATGGCCACCAGCAATATAGAAGCTAAATGGGAAACCGCAGACGCCACTGTGCGGCAAATTTTTGATATCAGAGGGGCTGTATTCGCCTTTTATGATGGTAACCGTGCTTGGCCAGTGTCGATTGAGACGCTGATAGACCCTAACAACCTGTACTACGGGGGGCGTTTAGACACACCCTATAATACCCGGGTAAATGGGGCAATATCGACAGATGGTCAATTTTACGTTTTTAGTCTGGATGTTGGCCGAGCGGAAATAGCAGAATATATCGCACGTAAGCTTAATGGTACCAGCGCTGCCAGTAATGTGACGCTACAAGTCGGTGTGCCAGCCAGCTACTCACTGTATAAGGGCGCGTTGTCAAGACAAGCGGTAGTAGGGCATCCAGAATTGAATGAGATGACCACTGCTTTGAGTTTAGGGGGATTTGACATTAATGCGGTCAATACCTTAAATACATCGGTCATCAATGCCGGTGCAGCCAACCTGACCACTGTTAACGTTAACAATATTGCTCGCTTAGCTGGTGGCTTAGAGACCACCCATATTAGCGCTCAAACCATTGCTGCCCAATCAATCTCAACAACTGGTGCCATTACGTCCAGTGGCAAAGTAGACGCTAAGGCGGGCATTAAAGCCACTGTGGTTGAAGCACAAGCCCTCAATATATCTAATGCGACTGTTTTGAATGGTGCTACAGCCGTTAAAGGGGCACTGAATGTCGAGGGAATGGCCAGTTTTGTTAATAACGTTACCTTTACTGAAGATGTTATATTTACCAAACCAGTTCAATCCGACGCGATTAACGCAAAAACAGCCAATATCAATTCACTTAATGTTATCGGTGATCAATGGGTTGGTGGCACAGTCACGGCAGGCAATAAGATCAGTGCGCCAGTGATTGAGGCGACACATGCCAATATCAGTAATCGATTGACGGCAACAAATGCCACCTTCAACGGCTCACAAACAGTTAACGGGCTCCAGACTATTAATGGCTCACAGATGATTAATCATCATTCAACGGTGATCGGCAATCAAACGGTGGGCGCTCTGGTGGTCAATGGCGCGGCGTTATTAGGCAAAACGACCATACATAACGGCCTAACCGTTAATGCTGGCATCATCAGTAATGATACCGCTTCATTTATGCAGGGCGTTAATTTTGTTGATGCTAATTCCAGCATTACTAAGGGAAATCGCGATGCATTACGGCTCACAACCAAATCTGCGTGGTTAGATATTGGTCATTTTGACTCAGGCTGGCTAAATATTGATACCAATCAGCAGGGAATTAAAATGAGTAAACCGCTTCAAACGCCAAATTTGAGCGTACTCGGGGCAGGAGATAAAGAAGTAATCATCCGATCTGTTAGTGGTGGTCAGGCTATTGTCACTTTTAGCAATGACAGCGCTGTAGCCGATGCTCAGTTAGTCTTGACTGATAATGATACCCTAGCTTTGCAAAATGCGCAGTTTAATGCCAATGCTGGTCTTGTTGTTAATGGGCAAGCGGCTGTGTTTAACAGCGGTGCGACATTCAACACAGATGTCACCTTTATCAAATCCGTGTCTGCCAATGGTTTTGTTGAAAATGGGCAGGCGCTAAGCGATAAGTATTTGTACATTAATGACAAAGCTGTTGATGCCCATTTAATTGACGGTATTGACAGTCACCAGCTGGCACGAACAGATATAAACAATATTTTTGATGGGGAAAATAATTTCAATAATAGTGTGGTCTATAAGGGTATAGAATTAGATGAACGGTTCTACAATACTGGTGAAGCCGTATCAAATGCCACAGCATTAAATGGTGTTGATAGTGTTTTTTTTGCTCGACGAGATCAGGATAATATCTTTACTGGGATCGGCACCTTTACGCAACCACTTAATATAAAAACAGCTAGTGGTAACGTGACCATCGGGTCCAATAATCCTAATTACACACACTTTAATAGTAGCAATCCCAAGTATTACTTTAATAAACCGATTGAAGCAGAGTCGTCATTTAAAATATATAACTCAGGTACTCAAATCACTGCGACGGATATTTTTGAAGCGGGTAAAAGATTGAGTGATAAGTACCTCGGTATCAATGCCACTGCTGCGAATGCCGCTTTGTTCAATGGCGTTATGTCATCCAGTTACGCCAGAACAGATGTGCCAGAAACTTTTGTCAGCAATGTTAGGGTTAATGGTGATCTGATCACAAATGGTGTTAAAAATACCGCAGGTAATTGGCTGCTGTATAGCTCAGCCACTCAAACGCAACTGATGGTCAATGGCACTACCCGTCTATATGTTAATGATGCAGGTAGCTTTTCGAGTAGCCATCACTTTGTTCAGGGTAATTTAACCGCCGTGGGTGCGGCAGATTTCAAGGGGCCAACAACCATCAAGGGTTCATTGTTTGCTCAAGCAGCCACTTTTGATCAGGATGTAAAGATAAATGGCAGCTTGAATGTCCAAGGTGTGGGTGATGTAAAATCAAAATTTAATAGTGTTGAAAATAGACTATATGCACTAGAAAACAAACCGATATTGACAGCAGAAGACTTGCGAATGGATTACGTACTTGAACATGGTATATCGAGCGCTGACACCATCACCAAATATGCATCATGCCAATCTGGCTATCGTTTGATCTCATGTGCTGGTGGTGCGCTAACTCCAGGTAATGGCTCGTGGGAAGATAACGAAGGTTCATTGATTGAGCCTTTGCCTGCAACAAACCAATGTCGTTTGTTTGGAGAGGGAGGTTCGGGGAATAATCCAGTGACATGGCGGCTCACCGCGATTTGTATGAAAGGGGGAGTATAGTGTATTTTGGCGGGTATTATGTTCTGGATGACGTCTTATACAGAGAAAACAGATTATCCAATAATATCGTATTATCCTTATTTTCATTCCAACAACAAGCGACTGCAATTAACTGACCTCTATTAAACATCATATCAAAGAGCTCATCGCTCTCTACTATAATCGATCTCTCTCTCACCAAATCGGCCAAAATGCCAATGAATTGAGCAACTGATAGTTCATTTTGACTTGTGGCACTGCCCGAGGTTAAA
Source organism: Alteromonadaceae bacterium (assembly GCA_965277695.1). Taxonomy (GTDB): domain Bacteria; phylum Pseudomonadota; class Gammaproteobacteria; order Enterobacterales; family Alteromonadaceae; genus JABSOG01. The sequence continues at coordinate 3,083 of CBDIDQ010000026.1, read as the reverse complement.
AGGTGAAGTTTTTGACGTTGGTGAGTTAAATGAGTAAAAAATGCGCCCTGATCTTCAACCGCATGATGCGCAAACTCACAGACTGAAAGCAGTACAGAATCATCGCTATAGGCGGTTATTCGTCTTTTTTCTTTATTTTTGGTGACAGTGAAAAAATGTTTGGATTTGACAATTGTGATGTCTTTTAGCAATTGATTTGTATTTATTAACAGACGCATGTTTGAGTCTTGAGGCAGTTCATCACCCCTTGATTCTTTAAAGCGCATGATGTGGTTTAGATCTGTTAGAGGATTACCACTGGTTGGCGCTGCCGCTACGTTTTTAGACGTTAATCCTTTGTCAGTTGCAGTGACACCGGCGTAAGCCAGCATCTTCTGGACATCCAGTACACAAAGTATTTGAGTGATCACATTGTCTGACATATCAACTGTCAGCATAAACCCTTGCATATCTATTTGTGATTGCCCGTCTTTTAGTAAGTTGTTTTTTCCTTCAATAAGAAAGTTTAATCCAGATAGTAATTCTCGTCTGAAATTGAATATTGGTATATCTGAGTTTAATTTTTGGCGTAAATCATCTACTGACAATATCCAGTTACCGCTTTTATTAAAACTAAAGTAATTCCTTAAGGCCATATAAAAAAGGAAAACAACGGTTGGTGCAGCCAAAATCTTTAATGGAATAACAAAGAAATATCGGTCTGTTAGCATTTTCTTAAATAAGGCGTTGTTCCACGCGATGACAAATCCGAACGGTTTAATGTCTATGGTTTGTTTGTTATCTATATCAGTATTTACGATAACCCCTGTTTTTGATAATGATTTGCAAGATTCAAAGAAGCGAAAGTCATCACCAATAAAAATCTGTTCACCATCTGCGGTTTGATACATGGCTTCTAGCTGATGCAAATCAAAAATCGTTTCTTTAATACGGAATATAGATTTTACAAAAGAATGGTAATAGCTACCAGCAGCTGATTTACCTAGCGCGTTCAAAATGTGTTTAATTTCGATATAATGACTATTGATAGGCCCACAGTCACTTTCTCTGTAAAAATCAAGCATATTTGCTTGTTGATTAATTGATAGTGTCATTAGGGTATAAAGCATTTTGATATCGTCATTATTCATCAATCTATTGGGTGATTGCATTTGAACAACGACTTTTCTCCGTTGTATAAAAATAGTCTGTACGTATTTATTTTCCTTAAAATTTCTACTCGGCAAAAATCTTTCAAATGGCGGGAGTTGGGATAGAATCATGCCTTGATTTATTTTATTTTCTTTGACTACAGGGGGTAAGCCAAAACGCATTAAAGCGTCAGTTTTGGCTGGTGCTATCTCGGTTTTTGATCGGCCCATCTGTTTGTTTTGTTGATCAAGTTCTAATTGAGCGAATAAGGTTGTTAGTTGTTCTGCGTTAGGTAAATATAAGCATTTATTTTTTGGTAAGTTTTTTCCTGATGTTAGTTTAAATTCGGTGACTGTAAAAACAGATAGTTTGATTAACTTGCTGATGATTTTATTTACACCATTTCTTGTTTTTGTTGTGATGTATTTTTCTATCCCTGCCACGGTTAGATATTGCATTTTGGCTTGTGATATTGTCTGTAATAATTGGATTTGAGTGGGCAGCAGTAGGGATGAATCCATTGCTTTTCTTAGTAGCTCATCTAATGCTGATGAAGACGGTACGACAAAAATGTGCCCATCTTTTTGGTTGAGTTCCGCGCCGAATATGGCCTTAGCATCGAGAGTGAGGTACATGTTGAAAATAGCAAAAATGTCATAATAAAAACTTAGTTTGAGTTTATCAGTTTGAACTGATGGCAACAAGAGTTAGATTTTGAGTATGGTTATAAATGGATCTTTTAAGCGTTTCGAATAAAATTTGTCTTTTAATAGATCTGTTTATTTGATCTTATTTATTTAATTAATAACATGATCATTTATTGGTTAACGTTAAAAATAAAAAAATAGATTAAAAACAATCGCTTATATATATTTATTTCGATGCGCTCTCTTATCTTTTTGATGCGCTCTCTTATCTTTTCGATGCGCTCTCTTATCTTTTCGATGCGCTCTCTTATCTTTTCGATGTGCTCTCTTATCTTTTCGATGTGCTCTCTTAACTTATATACAGGTTATACAAGGTTATAAACAGGTTGATAACAAATTTATGCACAGATAAATAATTAATTATATTTGAAATCGTGATTTTACTGATTAATGGCGGCATAACCGCTTTTTACGAACTGAATGCGAACCAAAGATCAATGAAAACCTCTATATTCGTGAAAGTAATTAGTTTTTGAGGCAACCAAGGGGTTATCGAATCAGCAAATGTACCAATATAGCTATTTTTAAAGGTTCGATAGCGCTGATTGATTCGATCCGCTCTCTTAACGACGACCCATTCGATATGCTCTCTTATCTTTGTGCAAATCATACAAGTTAAATACGGGAAGTAACCTTAGCGCTGAAACCTACATGATCATTTGTTAACGTAGTCATGTGCGCAAGCGTCAAAGTACTAGAGCGCGAGCTGATGATTAAAAGAGATAATAACGAATGTTGAACGGAACTATAGTCGGACTGTTGTTGATATTATGCATATCACAAGGGGGTATTTGGTATTTGCAACTAAATGCTGAACCAGTACAAGTAGCGCAACCACCAAATTTTAAGGCTTTGTTAGGCCGCTCGCCTCGATTAGGTGGGGTTGCTCATTACTGGAAATCAAAATTGTCGCCATTTAACCAAGGGCCAGCAAAAGATTATCTTTTTGAGATGCATAAAAATGTGGTTGGTGATTTTCAAGATGCACGATATTACCTGGCCCTCGGTGAGCAAAGCATGTCGATTTCAGCCAGCGGTCAGTTCTTGTATCGAGATCGATGGCATGTTGTTTATGAAGCTGACCAAAGTGACATTGTGGCTAGTTTTGGTGATGACAGTTTGTTGGTCATGAATTTGGAGCAAATAAAATTTCCCCAGTGCAAGGTCAGTGAAGATCCCGTCGTGGTGTATCTGGAATTGATTGATAAAAAGGCAAACTTGGCACCAATAGGCGTGACGCTGGTG
>CBDIDQ010000025.1:0-69408 GCA_965277695.1 Alteromonadaceae bacterium | reverse complement strand
TAGCTCATAATCGATTTCATCTTCAGTTTGAGACTGGAGATCTTCGTCCAAACCTTGTTCGTCTGCTTTTTCTGTATTAATCATCGTCGTCAGCCTTATCTACTTGCAGATAATCTTCAAACGTTGGTGGTAATTCCAGTGCGTCATCCCAGTTCGGCAAGGTTGGCGCATCAGTATTAGGCATCAAGGTCACACCATCCGCTTGGCGTTTAAGTTGCTGCGCCCGAATATAGTTGTACTTACGATGACTCAATTGACTCATAGTCTCTTCGTTACGCACGATAGTGGCACGAATGAACACCATCAAATTACGTTTTTGTTTAGTACTACTAGTCGATTTGAATAAATGGCCAATAAATGGAATGTCACCGAGGATTGGTACCTTAGAGACACTTTCTTGAACATTGTCATCAATCAAACCACCGAGCACCACAATACCGCCATCATCGGCCATTACCGTGGTATTCAATTCACGTTTGTTAATGGTGATATCCACCGCTGTGGTACCACTAACGCTGGAAACTTCCTGCTCAATGGTTAACTGAATAGCACTGCCTTCATTAATTTGCGGCGTGACTTTTAATTTAATACCGACCTCTTCACGAGAAACGGTTTGGAATGGATTAGAGTTATTGCTACCGGTCGAAGTACCCGTAATAGTTGGCACTGACTGACCGACCAAGAACGAGGCTTCTTGGTTATCTAGTGTAGTGATACTCGGCGTTGACAGTACGTTGGACTTAGTATCTGAACTCAAGGCATTGATGATCGCGCCCCAGTCATCTTCAAGTACACCAAACATCATGCCGTTAACCGAACCTAATGCCTGAGCCAGCAATGACGCATCACCCCGAACCGTCGGTTCAGTTTGGGTGATAGGCCCTTCCGTACTAGGTGTTACCGTTGTGGTACCTTCAACATCTTTAGCAGCAAAAACACCAGCGGCGACAGAACCAATCGTCGGCCCGCCATTGTTAAACTGAGTGAAACCACCATCTCGACTGATCCACTGAACGCCAAGGTTAACCCCGTCGCCTTCAAACACTTCAACAATAATCGCTTCAACCAACACTTGTGCCCGGCGAATATCCAGTTTTGAAATAACATCAGCCAACGAGCGCATCATGTCTGGTTGGGCAGTAATAACCAAGGCATTACTATCGGCATGGAAGTTAATGTTAATATCTCTGCCGCTACTATTGCCGCGACCACGAGTTGATTTTTGACCTTTTTTCTCGGCAGCAACCAGTGATTCACTCACCCCTTTTAGCACTTTAACCAAGTCTTCGGCTTTGGCGTATTTAATGTTAAATACCCGAGTATTGCCGTTATCTTCTAAATCACTGTCCATCCGCCGAATCAGCGTCAACACTTTACGTCTAGCTAGTGGTTCACCAGAGACCAAAATGCTGTTGGTTCTTTCATCAGCGATAACTTTAGGAATAAGGAATGAAGGTTGGTCAGGTTTACCGCCCTTGCCTTTGTACATGCTGTCGATAATTCGCACCAGCTCGCCAGCAGTGGCATATTTGAGTTTAAAGATTTCGATTTCTTGGTCACCAGCATGGTCAACCAATTCGATGATTTTAACCAGTCGTGACACTGTGGCAGCTGGACCTGTCATCATGATAACGTTAGCCGGATCATAGTTAACCACATGACCACCACCGGCCTGGTTAGAGAATTGGCGTAACAACGAAGCCAAATCACGCACCGGGACGTTTTTCACCTCAACTACCCGGGTAACCATTTCATCGCCGACGCCGGGATTGCTATCACCAACGACCGGGATTGCTAACCCTTTGGAGTCTTTGTTACGGACCACTTTGAGGATACCGTTGTCCATTATGACCACAGCAAAACCATAAACCTCAAGCACATTCAAAAAGAACTGATAATACTGCTCTTCGCTCAGCATCTCATAACTGCGCACATTGATTTTACCGCGCACGTTAGGATTGATGATGATGGTTTTTTTCAGGTTTTTGCCGACGACATTAATAAATTCATTAATGTCAGTGCCCTTGAAGTTAGGCGAATAATCTGTCGCTGTTGCCGACATTGACATACAAGCTGCCAATGTGGCTAAAGACAACTTGGTCGCCATTGAGCCTATCGTTTTTTTTATCATGTTTAGTTTTACCACAGTTAGTACTATTCGTGAGCGATTAAAGTCAGGGCTTAAATCAGAGCTTAAACCCAGAGCTTAAAACCAGCGCTTAAATTAATTGAGTTTGCCGCCATTGGCGCGTGGGTCCGGATCGTTACGGCGACTTTTATCGCTGCGATCACCAAGACTAAATAAAATCTCGGTTCGTGCACCATCACGCTCTACCACAATGTTAGCTTCGCTCACCTGACGCAATTCCTGCAACGCGGTCATTGCCTGCTGCATGTCATTGAGCGCATAGCCGTTGATTTCTATTGCCAAATCGTTTGGCCGTAGACCGGCTTGTTTAAACAACGCCGGATCAGATGACGGATTCAGTCGATAGCCGCTCAAGGTGCCATTTTTTCGCACCGGAGAAACACGAATGAAATCCATCAGTTTGGTTGGGTTATCCAATACATTTTGTCGTTGTTGCGCGAGCTTTCTCGCCAGAGCACGGTCTTTACGTTTATCTACCTGCTTGCGTTTTGCGTCATTTCGCTTACGACTAGGTTCAATCTTGCGATCATTTCGAGGATTAGGTGAAGAGAAGCTGTTTTTTGCCTTATCACGCGCATTACGACCACCATTATCTCTTCGATTGGTCGGGGTATTATTATCGCTGTTGTTATAGTCGACGCCATCAAGCATCAAGGTTTCTTTACGATTGCCCACTTGCAAAATAACCCGGTCGGTAAACACTTGATGAACCGTTGCCGTGGTAGCGTTGATTTGATCATTATTACCATAAGTACCTTGCTCACCCGCACTTTCGATAATCGCCGAACCTTTACCAACCAAATCTTCAGCAATGGTAGCGGATAGTTTAAGGTTCAGGCTGGTCTCGGGTGCGACTGTGACTTCTTCAACCACTGGTGCCACTTCTTTGACGACCGCTTTATGATCACCAAACAGGTTAAGTGAAGTAATCGCATTAACACTAAAAGATTGCCCACCAGATTTGGCCGATGAACGATTCGCTTGCTGCTTTGGCGAGAGTAACCCCGCACCATCACCTGAGGTAGACGCAGGCATTAACGTCCAGGTGATATTGGCCAAAATGGCAGCAATATAAATCAGCAAAACCGCGACGACAAACTGACTAAGTTTGGCCTGAGGCAGCTGTTTAAGCTTGTTGAGTAGGTCTGTTGCAGAGGACAATTGTAAACCTTCGAGTTGGGTAGCTGTATAAATAGTTAAAACTCTTTGTGCTTAATCAGCTAATCAAATGTTAATTAAGTGTAGAGTTATATTTAGTTGCCTGATGATAACCTGAATGAATGCACCGCAACAAGCGGTCGTTGAGACTAATTAGTCGTTTGCAGCGAAATAGTGTTTCATAACATGTCCCATATGTTTAGTTTTTAAGCAACCCGTTTAAGGGTGTTGCAGACACCCCATTTTGTAACCTTTTGTATCGACCTGACTCGCTTTGACACAAGCTTGGTTGACCAGTGGTTAGCTGTTAACAGCTGATGGTTTTTGCCAAGACAACAAAATAGATAAATAAGATACTTTCCACAAAGTAATCTCAAAAACAGGCCGATTTACGGTAGGATGTGATCAACGACATGGATGTAGGTGCTAGGGCAATACAGGGAGCAATTGTCGAGAGCCAGAAGCGAAACCCATCACCATTGGGCAATAAGCGATGATATTTTAGATGCTTTAGTTCAATTAATCGATATATTTGGGGTTCTCGGCTATTGCTTCTTTCATTGCCCTATCCTCCTACATCTGTGCAGTCGACCCATCTACGCTGAATAGATACATACTTACTTATAAGGATTATTATTCACATAAATATACCGATTAAACGACATTACCAAGTTTGCTGCAATCTACCCCACCGGATCATTACTCATAAACCGCCCCAGCGCCGGGTCCATATAGCGTGCTTGCATATAGCTCAGGCCCAGATCAGTATTAAATTTATGGCCCGTGTAACCGACGTCATCTTTGACGGTTTCAATGCTATCACCGAATGGCTTGTAGTGCATTCGACTATTGCTGGTGCTGTCAGCCTTAATCGGCATCATGCCTTCTTTGGCGATAAGTTTGCTGCCTAAGAAGATGTAATTCACCCCGCCGTCGCTGGTTTCACGGTAAAGCAGTTTGCCCGCTTGGTTATATAGGTGAGGCATTGGGGTCAGGTTAAGCATTGGGGTCAAGGCATTGGAGTTAAGTATCTTGTTCAATATACAACGTTTAAAACAATTGATTATTGAACAAGATACCTGACCCCCAATCCTTCACGTTCATATTATCGTAAAAGAAATTTTCATTCCTACACCAGGGACTAATAAATATTGTTTAACAAAGTCAGGTATATCAATGATATCACTATCACAAGAGGAAACGATTGAAACAAAAATATCCTTCTCTCCCTCTTCAATTTCCACTAAAGCTGAATTTATTTTTTGTGCGTCACAGTTTTCATTTAAGTCGTATACAGCGACATAAAATCGCTTATCTTTGTAATACTTTCTTATATTTAAATGCTCTTCTTTGAATAGTTGTTTTAGTTTGCTTACGGCTCCTTCAGAGATGCCTATAAAGCGAATTGAAAAATCAGTTTCAACTTGGTTATTTGCCATTATTATTTACCACCATTAGCTTTAAATTCCTTAGCAAGATCTATTAATTCTCCATAGGAAAAATTATCACTGCCACCTCTACCTGAGAGTTTCTTTTCTTTTTCGATAAATTTACCGAACCCTTTACGGTCTTTTACATCAGCCTGGTTGGCCGCATCATCCACTTGTTGTTTATCTTTCTTATTAGCGCCTTTTGTTTTCTTTCTGTGTTTTGCATTTGTCTTGGCTTTTATTACACCAGCCACTACAGCTAGGGTTTCGGTTACAACCTGGTTTTCTGGGGCTTCATACGCTAAAGTTCCTTCGGGATCTCTATGCTCTGCTGGAACGTTTTCTACCCCCACACTTTCAAAAGCGTCTTCGACGATAGGTTCAATCACATCAGTTAACGCATCTTCAAGGCTACAGGCGATTTGTGAACCTGAGTTTTCTTCTGAACACATTCCAGTAGGATCTGTATATTGATAAGGATTATTATTCGCATAAACATACCGATTAAAACTATGAACATCCCTAAACCCAACCGGATCAGGCGAATAAAACACCCCAACCGCCGGATCATAATACCGTTGTTGCATGTAACTCAAGCCTAAATCAGTATCAAATTTGTGACCTGTGTAACCGACATCGTTTTTCGGCGTTTCTACCGTCTCACCAAAGGGCAAATTATGTTGACGGCTGCTGCCTGAGGTTTGTGGCGCAAAGGCGTCTTCTGAGCGGGCGATGAGCTTTTTGCCGAGGTAGATGTAGTTGGTGTCAAATCCGTCTTTGTGTTTGAACAGTAGTGTGCCGTCTTGGCTGTACATCGAGTAGCTGATGCCCGTTGCATCAGTGGTTTTGACGCGGCGGTTGAAACCATCGTAGATGTAACGATTGGTGCCGGTGGCACAGGCGCTTTGGTGGGTCAGCGCCGAGCAATCGAGTTGGTTGGCGCGGTTGAAACTGAACGTGCGTAGCTTGTTGTTGGTGACATTACCTCGGCTGTCGTAGGCGAAACTGTAAGCCTCAGCGCCTGTGCTGTTTTTGATTTTATCGACGCGGTTGTTTGTGTGGGTATAGGTTAGGTTGGTTTTGCCGACATTATATTTGGTGATGTTACCGGTTTTGTCATAGCTGATACTACCTACGTGGGCAATATTGGTGCCCCATCGGCTAGTGATGGCGGTGAGTCGGTCGAGGCCATCGTAGGTCATGTTGCTGAGGCTGAACGCGCTGTTTTGCTTGTCTGTCAGGGCGCTGATATTGCCTTGATTGTCGTAGTTGTAAGTTTGATCAATCGCTTTGACACCGCTGCGAATATCACTCATGGCTGAGGGCAGTTGGCGACTGTTGAGGGTCATATTGTGGACAAAGCCATTGCCATAGTTGAAGCTTTTCAGCTGACCTGCCGGGTGGTATTTAGCGGCGGTGGCGTAGGTGCCTGCGGTGGTCGGTTCACCAAAGGCATTCGGGGCGAAGGTGAGCTTTTCATCGCCGGGAAAGGTCAGGCTGTCGAGTGCGCCAGTGCTGGTGTAACCGTAGGTGAGTTTGAAGTTTCTGCCGTCAACGGCGAGGTTTTCAGTGGTCAGTAAATCCGCGCTGTTGTAGGTGTAGGTTTGGACGGTGTTGACCGCGTTGAGCGTTTTGAGGTTGCCTTGATTGTCATAGAAACTGGTGTTGCCACTTATGTCTTTGGTAGTAAGGTGTTCAGAGTAGATATGGAAAGTCTTATTTAAACAACGAACGAGACCCCTTTTTTAGGGGTCAAAAAGGTCTGCTGACCAATATTTAATTTATCGGTAATAAGCTGTTAAGTCACCTGCTTGTTCTCCTTTGTCAATTAGTGAATAGGCTCATCAATATCAGTTCTAGTGAGGATATTAATACCGTAATAGCTATTTATGCTGCCACCTTCGATACCACAACCTAAAGCGTGAATTGCTTCAATAATCTTTTCACTTACCTCATTATTTTGTTAAAAGGATAACTAGGTAACCGATTGTAATTCCCTAGCTCTTTTTCAATAACGGTTAATAAATTAGGAGTTTGCATTTTTATGTTTCGATTCAAACCGTTGAATGATATTTGAGATCCACTGTTTTGTATCAACGCTAGAATCTTCGTCAGCATAATCATCGAAATCATTCATTACTTGTTGATAACCGCCCATTTTTTCCACTAATAAATTCATAAATTGCCTATCCCCGGCAATTAAAACAGATTCATCAACATGTATGAACCAAGTGAGTGATTCATCAACCAGATAAAACCTCATTGGTGCAAGATCAAAGTATTTATGATACTGATTAAAAGATTGCCAAGTCAGATCCAGCTTGGAAAATTTACGCTTAATAAATTGCCCATTACTATCAACACAAGGTTCTGTATCAATTAACCAATACTGTGTTACACCACTACTTTCCCTAATTACACTAGTTAGTAACTCAAAATGTTGTGGCGATATGATGTTATTTCCATCATCAGGCGCATTTGAACCCTCAATTGATGTATACCACTCATTCCACACAATTGCTGACCATTGGTCTTTCAAAGGGAATTTTGGAAATGGAAGTGCTTTTTCATTGAACAAATCAGATTGAATTTTTGACACCAAAGTTTCGATGTGAGTCTGCTGTTGTGTTATTTTAAACGTCATTATTGTACTCCTGTGGTATACCTTATTGTTGTCTTGACATTCCCATTTGAATTTCTAACTTTAATTGTTTTTGTTCCTCCATCAACTTTAATTCCTTTCCCGGATTTTCCTGAACTTCCATGTATATCCACTGTTCTTCCATCAGCAGTTTGACCTACTTTAGTGCCATTAGGATAGCTATCAACATCGCCTTCAGTTACCGAGTCAAAATCTTTTGCGGCCTGCTCTTCTCCTCCTTCTTTTGTAAATTCACCTTTTTTATCCGTGGGGCTAGCATCAGCTAGTATGTCATCAACTGGATCATTACTACTCTCGTTAAAAACATTAATCGCCTCAGAGCCCGCATAACCTGCTATACCCGCGCTACCAACAAAAAATGCAGCGTTACTCAGTGCCGCTAGCTCTGGCACAAAAAGAGCTAAAAATGCAAACTTGCCATTGGGATCAGTATATTTATACGGATTATTATTCACATACAAATAACGATTAAACGACATCACCGGGTTTTCAGCGGTGTAACCAACCGGATCAGGCGAATAAAACACCCCAACCGCCGGATCATAATACCGTTGTTGCATGTAACTCAAGCCTAAATCAGTATCAAATTTGTGACCTGTGTAACCGACATCGTTTTTCGGCGTTTCTACCGTCTCACCAAAGGGCAAATTATGCTGGCGGCTGCTGCCTGAGGTTTGTGGTGCAAAGGCGTCTTCTGAGCGGGCGATGAGTTTTTTGCCGAGATAGATATAGTTGGTGTCAAAACCGTCTTTGTGTTTGAACAGTAGTGTGCCGTCTTGGCTGTACATCGAGTAGCTGATGCCCGTGGCGTCGGTGGTTTTGACGCGGCGGTTGAAACCATCGTAGATGTAACGATTGGTGCCGGTGGCACAGGCGCTTTGGTGGGTGAGCGCCGAGCAATCGAGTTGGTTGGCGCGGTTGAAACTGAACGTGCGTAGCTTGTTGTTAGTGACATTGCCTCGGCTGTCGTAGCTGAAGTGGTAAACCTCAGCGCTTGCACTGTTTTTGATTTTATCCACACGGTTGTTTGTGTGGGTATAGGTTAGGTTGGTTTTACCGACATTGTATGCGGTGATGTTACCGGTTTTGTCATAGCTGATACTACCTACGTGGGCAATATTGGTGCCCCATCGGCTGGTGATGGCGGTGAGTCGGTCGAGGCCATCGTAGGTCATGCTGCTGAGGCTGAATGCACTGTTTTGCTTGTCTGTCAGGGCGCTGATGTTGCCTTGATTGTCGTAGCTGTAGGTTTGATCGATGGCTTTGACACCGCTGCGAATATCACTCATGGCTGAGGGCAGTTGGCGACTGTTGAGGGTCATATTGTGGACAAAGCCATTGCCATAGTTGAAGCTTTTCAGCTGACCTGCCGGGTGGTATTTAGCGGCGGTGGCGTAGGTGCCTGCGGTGGTCGGTTCACCAAAGGCATTCGGGGCGAAGGTGAGCTTTTCACTGCCGGGAAAGGTCAGGCTATCGAGTGCACCGGTGCTGGTGTAGCCGTAGCTGAGTGTGAAGTTTTTGCCGTCAACCGCGAGGTTTTCAGTGGTCAGTAAATCCGCACTGTTATAAGTGTAGGTTTGGACGGTGTTGACCGCGTTGAGCGTTTTTAGGTTGCCTTGATTGTCATATGTGTAGGTTAAATCCGGGCTGGTGTCTGGGTAGTTGACGGTCTTTCTCGCGCCGAGGTTATCGTAGCTGTACAGGGTTTTGTCAGCCGCCGGGACTGTCGCTTCATCACAGGTGTCGACAGTGCCACTGGTGCCTTTGGCGACCCATGTTGTCTCACCGATGGCGTTTTTCTTCACGGCGGTGGTGCCTGTTTCTGGGCGGACAATTTTACATAGTTGTTGCTGGCTGTTGTAGAAGTGATTTTGGCTGATACCGCCTTGGCTGATGGCGGTGACGTTGCCAAATGGGTTGTACGTTTGGCTGGTCACCACACTTTCGGGTGAGTCAATTTGGGTCATCGCTTCGGTTTTGGGCTCGCCATAGGCCAAATAGGTGGTGGTGGTTTTGTGGCCTTTGTAGTTAGTGATTTCGACTTTATTGTCGCTTAAATACGCGGTGGTTTCTGAGGCATTGGTGGCGGTTTGGCTGGTTTTGGTTTGTCGTTGTAAGCCGTCGAAAGTGTATCTGATGCCTTGGCTTTCAGTGGCTGAGGCTGACGGGTAGGCTTTGAAGGTCGGTTTGCCATAGGCGTTAAATTCGGTGCGTTGATAACGGTGAGTCGTACCGTCACTTGCTTTGATTAATAGCGGCTGGAATAGGGTGTCGTAATAGGTTGTGGTGGTCAGGTTGCCTTGGGTTTGGCTGCGTTTGTACATGCCCGTGACGACTTTGCCGCCCAAGTCTTCGGTGCTGACGAGACCAAAGGTGTAGGTGGTGTCGAGCCAAGCGGTGTCTGTCGGGTCGACTTTGGTGACGCGACCCATGCTGTCGTAGCTGTAGCTGGTTTTATTACCGTTGAAGTTGGTCACTGCGGTGGTCCAGCCATTGGCATCAACCCCGAGGGTGGCGGTGATGTTTTTTGTGGCGTCATCGCGGTTGGGTAAGGTGATGGTTTGGGCTTTACCCCGGGTGTAGTTGCTGAATTTTTGCCAACGTGATGTGCCGTTGTTCATCGGGGTATTGAATTCAACTTCGGTCAGGTTGCCGTTAGCGTAGGTTTTGTGGCGTTTGACCCAAGTGCCGAAGGATTTTTCCTCGTGAGGTAAGGATTTATAGGCGTGAGTCGCGGCGTAATAACTGGTTTCGCTCACCGTTGTCCAGGTTTTCATAGGTCCATGTGCGTGCATTCGCGGTGACTGAATCAATGAAAAAGGTTTCGTTGGTATTGGTACGGTAGGCCACGGTGATGGTGCGGTCGGTGGCATCGCCTAGGTCTTTACCGACGATTTTGGTCAGGCGGTTGTCGCTATCGTAATGATAGGTGACAGTGTTACCGAAACGGTCTTCGACGGTGGAGACCTGCATAAAGGCGTGGAATTTTTTGGTGATTTTACCGCGAACCAAGGGTATCGTTTGCACCAGCCGATAGCGGTCGAAGGTGTACATCACGCCTTCAGGTGAGGTGGCTTTGAAACCTTCAACATCAAAGCCTCCAACGTTGACGGTGATGCATTCCACTCGCCAGTTATCTTGGGTGACATAGCGGTATTGCTCACCTGTCCCCAGCTGGGGTGAGGCGAGTAATTTACCACTGGTGACGCCGGGTACTGATAGCGTGGTGCCATTGTAATATTCGTAATCTTTAAAGCCGTCATAAGTGCGGGGGGCGTCCGTTTGCGTACAAGCTTTGCCAGAACCCCAACCACTGCTGTATTGGCTATTGGCCAGAATAAGGGTGGTTTGGATACTGGGGCGAATTGAGACCGAACCGAAGGTTCGCACCGGGCTGTCGCTACAGCTCAATGAGGTGGAGGCAGGATGCCGACAGGATTGCCCTTCATGGATGAATTGCGACGACACACCTGTAACGCGGCTCACCGCATCTATATAGGCTCCCTTATGCGACTAAAGTCCCATCTACGCTGCCACTGTTTAAGTCAATTTGTTCACCGAGTAAATCAGTGGTTTCCGCATTGATATCAAACTCAACATTAAGGCGGTCGAGGATATCTGGGTTGACCACTGGCGGGGGTGTTTCTGGGCCGTCTGGTGGTGGCGGTGCAGCGGCTAAGTCGGCAGATTTATTGACGATAAATTTGTCGAGCGTGGCGGCAAAAACCAACGGGTCTTGTGCGCTGGCGTGAAAAGACAGTGCTAATGTCAGGATAAGAAAAAAATGACGCATTATTGAATACTCCCTGTTTGAGTCGATTCGACACTGGGCAATCAGCAGCATAGCCGCTAGTGGCTTCGGTAAATCAAACATCAAACTTCCTCTATTATTGTTTATACATTCCAAAAATCGGTGGCATAGTACAGCACTGGATTTGGCTTGTAAAATACAAAATGCGACGGTTTTATCACCTCGCTATTGCCTATTTATTGTTTGGCGAGCTAAGTTGATGAATTAATTCAATTTATTTTCGAACGTTCGGAAATTAATAGTTTTAAGCTTTATTGGTTTATTTTTAGCTAGCCGCCGAGAGACAAAACCGAACCATAAAAAAATCCACCGCAGGCAAAACCTGAGGTGGATTTTTAATGGTTTCTCGCAAGCAGCCTAACGGCTTCTTGCTACCTAAATAAGCCTAGCTTATTTAGTGAAACGTCGACGAACATACATCAATGGTAATAACAACAAGGCGATGAAGCCAGTTGAACCACCACCACCAGAACGGTTAACTACCGGCGGTGGAGGAGTAACAACCACTGGCACGTCAGCAACAGTAACAGACACAGTTTCCATCACACTACCGAAGCCGTCATTGACTGTAACCGTAAACTCAAGCACAGTTTCTTCTGTTACAGAAGGTGCGGTGAACGTAGGTGACATAGTATCAGCACCCGTCAACTCAACATCAGGTCCTGAAGTCTGAGTCCATACATAACTCAGTGTACTATTATTCACATCAGTCACTTCAACACTCAAAGTCACTGCCCCGTCTTCGTTAACTGATTGTGCTTCACCAACAGTAATAACTACCGGCACGTCAGCAACAGTAACCATCACATGCTGCATGATATCAGCAGTACCATCGCTAACTGTAACCATAAACTCAAGTACAGTTTCAGCTGCCACAGCAGGTGCTGCAAACGTAGGCATAGCAGTATCAGCGCCAGTCAATGTTACGTCTGGTCCTGAAACCTGAGTCCAGCTGTAAGTCAGTGTATCGCCATTCAAATCAGACGCTTCAACAGATAAAGTCACTGCGCCATTTTCGTTGACTGCTTGTGCATCACCGATACTTACATGCGGTTTGCGGTTATCACAGGCATTGGTATCACCAGCAATTACACTTGAGAACACAGAAGTGTCAACGTTAGCAAACTGGAAGTCATCAATGATCCAACCCATTTCGCTAGCACCGCCATCACTACCGACACGGAAGCGGAAGCGTACGGTGTTGCCATTCAACAATGTACCAAAGTTAACAGCTTCAAACGCTGCACCAGTACCAGTGAACGCGGCGCGATCTGGTAATGGTTGGCTTGAATGAGCAATCAGACTACCGTTATAACCGTCACCAAGGAATTGGCCAGCAGCAGTAACGTCAAGCCATTGTTCGCCATTGATACTGATCTCAACAACACCACCATCAAATGAATCTTCAAACTCATAGTAGTGAACCCAATTGACTTGGAACTCACCATCTAGACCAACAACGATAGGTTTGGTTTCATAACCGATGTCTGAGAAGTAGTTGTTGTTTTTGATGAACAATGAACCGTCACCCATTTCAACACCAATTTCACGCCACAAGTCACCGAAGTCCATAGACAAGCCACCGGTACCAATCGCTTGCTCACCACCAGCCATGACGTTTTCTTTAAAGTCATTTTCGATAGCAATGTCTTCTGCGTCACTGCTAGTAACATTAGCTACAGGAGCAACATCAACAAAGTCATAGTTGACGACAGTAGAGAACATGTACATTTGTTCGCTGGTTTCTTCAGCTAAATCAGGGAAAGATACTTTGAACTCTAGTTTCTCAGCAGTACCTGATTCGTTAAGTGTGAATTCTACTGGCACAGATGTTGCGCTGCCTGTGACACCCAAAGTTTCGATAGTGATCATGCCATCATTAGGCAAAGTCACATCATGCTCACTAACCACTTCAACTTTAGCCTGAATATTGCTGTAAGTTTCACTACCACGGTTATGGACAGTCAAAGACAGAGTACCTGTTTCGCCTTTATCCAATACGTAATCGCTTGAACAGAAACCAGAAGTCATGCCTTCGTAGTTAAGGTTAAGGTTATGGCTAGTTAGTTGCAAAGCTGAATGCTCAGTCACATAAGACTCAACTACACCAGTGTGGTCAGTTGATTCACGGTCTGGAGACATAGCACCAAGACCCATACCACGACGAGCGAATGCAGCTAGGATAATGTTATAATCCGCTGGCTCATTGGCATAAGCAGCAGCCAAGATAGCATCACGAGCTTCGGTGTAAGTTGGCGCATTTGGCGTCATCTTATAACCAGCTACCAAGTAATCTTTCATTACACTTTTAGCTTGGGCATAGGTATAACGTTCGTCATTGATCAAACCAACAAAAGAATCCCACAACATGGTGGCCCAGACGTTACCAGAAGCATGAACTGCCGGATTGTCTGTGATGCTATCGAAAGTATGCAGATTGATTGACATATCCGTGGTGTACGGATACAAGCGAATACCATTGTAGAAAGAACGAACGTAGCTGATTGCAGCATAAGGCTTCTGGAACATGTCGTTACCGGCAATCGCTGACTCATCAGCTGATGATACCGTCAACAAGGCGTGGAAATCACCCCAACCTTCACCCATTGAACGACCCTGGTTGTTGCTCAAACCAGAAGCATTACCAACCAAACGGTTACTGATGTAATGACCCCACTCATGAGAAACAATCGCGTTATCCCAAGAGCTGTCTTTATATGGAATGTCAGCAGTACCCAACAGGTTAACTGTTACAGTTTCGCCGTTATCAATCAAACTTTGAATTGAAGCACCAACATTTTGAGAAACAAACATGCTTGGAATAGTAATACTTGCGTCATCACCACCCATGTTCAGTACGTCGTCACCGTCACGGTTATTGGCAACAACAGCCGCAATCGCACCAGCATCCTGAGCGTTTTTCACTTTAACCGTGAAACCACATGCGCCACGATCGATAAAGGCAATTTTACCCGCCAATGCATCGGCGTTAGTTGCCGCTTCACAACCATCCCAGCCTGGAGCAGTACCATCGACGATGCGAACCAAATCACCGCTCAAATCGAAATCAAGCTGACCAAAACCAGCGTTACCCGCGTTTTCCAGCAAACCCAGTTCCGGGTGAGAGGTAACATTAACACCGAAGTGAACACCGTTTTGCGCTTTGCTCCATAAGAACATTTGCATACGTGGTGAAGCACCATCAGCAGGTGTACTCATGTTAGCGTTGTTGGTACCTGAATAATCTTGTGCTTCAGCTAACAACGGATCGCCTTCTTCACCACCACGTTCCATATTACTTGCCTGAGCATTACCAGACATTTCGTCGAAACCATGGTCGTAAAATTCATCATGCAGATAGTTATTCATGTAGAACAAGTTAACAATTGATGCTTTACGGTTGTTCATTGAATACTCTCGCTCATCAGAGCGAAGTTTGTAATCAAAAGTACCGTCGCTAGTCATTTCAGCGGTGTAATCACCAAAGCTCAAACCATCTGGCGGCAATACGTCAACATAAGCGGCAACGTTATTACCGATAGTTTCTGTTGAATCATGCGGCAACCATTCGTCTTCGGTGCTGATAGGACCATTGTTCAAATGCACTAAAGGCGCATCCATGATCACATTAGTATCAATCTGATCCGGACCATCAGCTGGGTTAACGTTACCGTGTGGACCATCCCAAGGGGCGAAAGGCGCTTCAGGATCGGCGTAAACACGATAATTAGCGTGTTCAGCAGTCAGGTTCATTTTGAACAGTACACGTTGCGTTTGGGCTTCGATAACATAGCTGTAATAATCTGAATCAGAGGTATCAATCGAGCCTAATTGAACTTCAACGTACTGTGCCGGAACCAGTTTACCTTTGAATTCAAAGTAAACGTTTTTACTACGCGGCTCACCAATCAATGGACGGTCAGTAGTGCCGTTAGTCACGTCAAATGAAGTGTAGTTGTTTTCAGTTTTGGTTTTGCTCAGCGCGATCACGCTGCTGTCGCCACCCATGTCAGCAAAAGCAGTGCTGATAGCTGAAACCGGGTTACCAAAGCTAACACCACTTTTGGCAGATAGTGGGCTGATGCCCGAGTGTGCTTTAGAGAAGTAACCAGAGCCTGCAACTAAGTTGTGGTCTCTGTCCATCATGATGTTGTATTCGCGATTGAATACTTCAACACCATTTACTTCTTGTTTGTATTTAGCAACGATGCCACCACGTTTAATGTCGTGGATGTTACGTAGTTTGGCAGAAGAGCCCAACTTTTTGTTTGCGCTCATGCCGGTTAAAACATTCAAATAATGATTAGCGGCAAATTCGTTTCTTTTCTCAGCTGCAACCATAATCATTTCAGGGCGGCTGTGAGAAGCATCTTGCCAGACAAAAGTCGGTCGGTCTAATTTTGCGTCAAAGGTATTAACCATACCTGAGGTAGTGACTTTATTAACCACGGCTTGCCCTGCGGCAGCGCGTGATTGGTTGAGTGATGGTAAGTTGGCTTTATCAATGTTGATACTGCCCAGAGGTGCTGCGGTTACCGCTGAGATGGTGCCAACAGTCAATGCTGAGGCTACCATAGTGGCAATCATCGATGGACGAAAGTGAGTCATGCTGATTTCCTGTTTTTTCATAGGTTTTGTCGTAGTGTCTTTTTATAAAGCGTCTTTAAACTGGCGCAGTGGTTTTTTCATATCTCATTTCTGGTCGAATTTTCCCTTTAAACCGTTATCCCCCTTGCTGTAATGGGGTCTGGAACCAACGCGACCAAGTTGCATATATAAGTTTATTTTTAACGTAATTGCAATGTCATATGGCGAATTAGTGCAAAATTAACCAATAATTATGAATCTGTGAACAGAGGTCTAATTAACAAAACAGCCCAGAGTAAGTAACAATAGCCCACTAAATCATTAACCTACCAGCAATTTTTCACTGGATTTTAAAAAAATTTGAAATAAAAATGGCTAAATGTGTCAATTTGTACGGCATTTATTAGCGTCTCCAGATTGAACAAAAAAAGTGCTTAAAAAACAGTCTTTCTCAGCTAATATCAATAAGTTCCCAGTACACTGGACGACCACTAAAAGAAATTGTCCAGATAAGCGGCGGCTGACGTTGACATAAGGTTAGGGTACTTTTTATTCAATCCAATTCATGATAGATTTCAGCCAATTATTCAGTGGCTTCGGAAAAACCCTTCTTTTGGCTAAGCACTCAACAAAACAGGCAACAAAACAGGCAACAAAAAAAGCGCCTGCTAGCAGCGAAGACAGCGCTGGCGTCAGGCTCGATAAATGGTTATGGGCGGCACGTTTTTATAAAACCCGCAGCATTGCCCGCGAGATGATCCAGGGCGGTAAAATTCGCTATAACGAACAACGAACTAAGCCGAGCAAAGTGGTTGAAGTCGGGGCAAAAATCACATTATTACAGGGCCAGGAAGAAAAGACCGTGATCATCGAACAAGTCAGCGGACAACGCCGAGGCGCTCCCGAAGCCCAGTTACTCTATAGCGAAACTGACGACAGCATTAAGCAACGTGAGAAAAACGCTGAAGATCGCAAAAACAATGCTTTCTTTTCGCCCCATCCAGAGCGCAAGCCGGATAAAAAACAGCGTCGCCAGATTATTCAATTCAAAAGCAGTTAATTAGTTAACAGCGACGTAGACGCAAATTCATTCGCGTTTTTTAATTGTTACCTTATTTAAAGAAAGAGAGAAACACATGCCACAAGATCAACTTTACCGATACGTCTTTCACAAACTCCATGTTCGTGGCGAACTGGTGCAACTGGATCACAGTCTCAGTCAGATATTCGACAATCACCAGTACCCGCATCCCGTCAAGCAATTGCTGGCAGAATTGATGGTCGCAACCGCTTTGGTCACTGCCACCCTCAAATTTGAAGGTGATATTTCAGTCCAAATTCAGGGCGATGGTCCGGTGGCTTATGCGGTGATTAATGGCAATCATCAGCTAGAATTACGTGGACTGGCGAAGCTGCAAGGTGAAATTTCTGCCACCGATTTGCACTCGCTGATTGGCAAAGGACATATGGTGATCACCATTAACCCGAAACAAGGCGAACGTTATCAAGGCATCGTCGCCTTAGAAGGCGATACGCTAGCACAATGCCTTGAAGGTTATTTCCGCCAATCAGAGCAGCTCGACACCCGCTTATGGTTCGCCACTGATTTGTCTGACAGCAGTAATAAAGCCAGTGGTTTGTTCCTGCAAGTTTTACCGGTTAACCAAGCCCAATCAAAAATTGATTTTCAGCATTTGGTGGCCCTGACTAACACTATCAAAGCCGAAGAAATGCTTGAACTCGACGCCACTACTCTGCTGACCCGCTTGTATCACGAAGATAACCCCAAGGTTTTCGACCCGCAATCAGTGACTTTTAAATGCGGTTGTAGTCGTGAAAAAACCGCTGTCGCGCTACAACAAATCAGCAAAACCGAATTATTACAACAAATTGCCGAAGAAGGTCCTATCACTGTCGATTGCCAATTCTGTAAAAAGCAATATCCGTTTAATGCTGAAGACATTGAAGGGTTGTTTGAATAGTTGTGTTAGTCACGCGTGGTGAAAAAGAAAACACTACCGTTACGTGGTCGGGTGGGCTTATCAGGATTACTGGAGCGCCCATCGACCCATATAGCGGTAGTGTTAACGTGCCTTTTCAACGTGTTGCGTTCTATTCTTTTTCTCAACAAGTTTTTTCTCTCAATACATGCATATACATTCTAATAAAAATACGTTAGAGTAACGCAACAATTGGTGAATGCCGTTTTTACACTGGCTTTTAACTCACCGAATTAACAATTACATGCATATACATTTAATTACTTGGAGCTTATGATGCAATCTCAATCATCCGCCAATAAACCCGGCCAAAACAGCAGTGCTGCAACACGATTTTTTAGCCTATTAGCGCCCCTATTAGCGCCCCTATTAGCGCTCAGCGGCTTATTAATTAGTCACCAAGTTCAAGCGGCGGGTTTGCCAGAAACCAATAAAACCGCTATCAATGCCGACGAAATCGTCAACAAAATCAATGCCGTTAATGACGGCGAGCATGTGACGCGTAACCTCACCATGACGATGACCGACAAACGCGGTAAAGTCCGAGTGCGTGAAACACTGGCTTATCGCAAATATTACGGCGACGAAAAGCGTACTATTTTGTTTTACAAAAAGCCCACCAACGTCAAAGGCACCTCTTTCTTGACTTATGACTATCCGGTTGCCAATAAAGATGATGACCAATGGTTGTATTTGCCAGCACTAAGAAAAGTGCGTCGTATTTCAGCCTCAGACCGAGGAGATTACTTTTTAGGCACAGATTTTACCTACGAAGACATCAAACTTGAAGGCAAGCTGGATGTTGAAGATCTCAACTTTGCAACAGTAAAAACTGAAAAACTCACCACCCCTGACAATCAAACCTTAGATACTGTGGTTATCAGAGCCACCGCAAAAACCAACGAGATTGCCAAAGAGCTGGGTTATAGTCACAGCCAATTTTGGGTTGATCAAGCCAATTCAGTGATCGTCAAGCAACAGTTTTGGGATACCAAAGGCAAGCTACTTAAAACCTTAGTGGTTTCAGATATCAGCGAAGTCGACGGTATCATTACCCGCCACAAAATGGATATTGAGAATCACAAGACCGGTCATTTCACTAACTTTGTTTTTCATCAAGTGGATTACAAAGCGCCAGTAAAAGACAGTTTGTTCAGCAAACGTGCGATGAAACAGGGTAAGTAACATGTTGTCTCCGTCCACACATCAACCGAAGCTCAAACTGATGGCTTCGACCCTGCTATTGGCTTTGTCGCTACCAGCATCTGCTGAGATCACCACCTTGGTGGAACAAAAAGTGGCTTTTGATAGCAAAGGTCACAGCCAAAAGTGGGATACCTTGATCCGACCAGAGTTCAATACCGAGCTAACTGATAACACTTCCATGACGCTGATTGGCAGATTACGTTACAGCCAAGTAGATAACCTTGGGCCTTTTGAGGACAAACCGGTCAACTATGCCAGTATTAACGGACCTTTGCTGGCGGGTCGTGATGGCGCTATCAGCATCAGGGAATGGTATATTGACAGCGAATTTGCTGGCGGTTTTTGGCGTTTGGGCAAACAACAAGTGGTTTGGGGTCAGGCGGATGGATTGAAGATCCTCGATGTGGTCAATCCGCAAAGTTATCGTGAATTCATCCTTGATGATTTTGATAGCTCGCGTATTCCACTGTGGATGGTCAATGCTGAATTCCCGATAGGAGAAGATGACAGTCTGCAAATATTGTGGATACCAGACACTAGCTATCACGAGTTTGCAGCCGCTGGCACCACTTTTGAAATCACTAGTCCGCTATCTGTGCCTCGTGCCCCAGCGGGTGTGAGTGTGTCAGGCTTCAACGAGCGAAAGCCGTCCTCAATGCTGGGCGACAGTGATGTCGGCTTGCGTTACGCCAGTTTTTATCAAGGTTGGGATCTCACCTTCAACTACCTGTATCATTACCAGGACACCCCGGTACTTTATCAACGACTCGACCTGTCAGATGTCAATAACATCAGGGTTGGGCTTGATTCAATTTATCAGCGCAATCATTTAATTGGCGCAACTGCTAGCAACGTCTTTGGTGATACCACTTTTCGTGCTGAGGTCGGTTACAGCAGTGATACCTTCAACCTGATTGACAGTGCCACACCACTGGCAATTGCGCACAACGGCATTTGGCAATCAGCCGAAATATCATCGGTTGTTGCCCTTGACTGGCAGGGTTTAGAAGACACCATGATCAGTGTGCAATACTTTCAAAGTTACTTGGTGGATTATGACCACGCCGTGATCAGGCCCCAGCAAAACAATATTTTCTCACTGTTATACAAACAGACCTTTGAAAATGAAGTATGGGAGTTAGAAGTGCTCGCCCTGCATGGTCTTGACCAAGACGATGGTTCAATTCAGAGCAAGCTCAGCTATATGCTGCAAAGTGATATCAAGCTATCGCTGGGTAGTGATGTGTTTTATGGCGGACAGCAAGGGCTGTTTGGCCAGTTCAAAGATAAAGACCGTTTGACTTTTAATCTTGAATGGGGCTTTTAACACCTAGATGCCTGACAATATCAACTGATGCCATTGAGAACCGATATAAATACATCTATATGTTTAATAAAACAGCACAAAAAAATAATAGATGTAAAAAGATGTAAAAAGGCGCATTTATTTAGCCATGGTGACTTGATTCCAATGTATACGCATATATACTGAGCACATGACTGATGAAATTATCACCCCAGACCAATTTGAAGAATGCCTTTGCTTTCGTTTAAGACAAGCCAATCGGGTAATGACGCAAATATATGATCGCCACCTGATGCCTTGTGATATTAAGGTAACGCAATTCTCGATCCTGAGAATTGTCGACTTGGTAAATGAAACCACTAACAAAGGGCTACAAGATATACTGGTCATTGACCAATCCACCCTATCCCGAAACCTCAAACCGTTATTGCGAGACGGTTACATCCAAACCAAACCCGGCGAAGACCGCCGTGAAAAACTCTTATCGCTCACCGAAACAGGCAAAAACCTGCTGATTGACGCCAGTGATTACTGGTCCTCCGCGCAAATAGAAATGCGCGAAAAACTCGGCAGTATCGTCACCGGACAATTGTTCGATTTAAGCAAAAATATTGTTGCGTTGAAATCGGCGTAAGCCTGAAAAAAACCAAGCAAAATTGAATAAAAGCGCATTAATTTGCGCTTTTTTGCTTATCGCTGGTGATACAAAAAGTTAGTCTTTAAAAACTCACAGACGTTAACCCAGAGCGATATCATGATCATGAGCACAGCCCAAAAACTGTCAATAACTGAACAAGAATACTTAGAAGGTGAGCTGTGCAGTGAGATAAAACATGAATTTATCGATGGTCAAGTCTATGCCATGACCGGCACCAGTGATGATCATAACCGCATTTCGGTTAATGTACTGAGCGAATTAAGGCAACAATTAAAAGGTCAGCCTTGCGAACCTTTTATCGCAGATATGATGCTCAAAGTAGACCAAAGTATCTTTTACCCCGATGTAATGGTGCTTTACCAACCAGATGATGCCGACACCAAACTTGTTAAACATTCTCCTACAATAGTAGTAGAAGTGCTTTCCCCCTCCACCCGCAGAACAGATGTCACCATCAAAAAGAGCGCTTATCTTAGCCTGCCATCATTACAAGAATATGTGGTCATAGAACAGGATAAGTGTGAAATACAGGTTTTTCGCCGCAGCGACAACTGGGTATCAGCATATTATTTCCTCGGCGACGAGATAACATTCGAATCCATTGGTATCACCCTGTCGGTAGAAGAGATTTACGACCGGGTGATGAATGACGATATGACCACATTTTTGGCGAAAAGAGACGAAGACAGTGTAGGAATGAGCTCCAGCTCGTGATAACTGTTGATTCAATTAAAACCCCCACTATTGTCCCATCTATCAAACATCGCATCATATCCAAGATTTGACAAACCAGCTGTTACACATTAGTGTGTGTACAATAACGTGTGAAATATAAGGGGTAAATCATGGCGACGAACTTAGCACTGGATGACAAACTGATTGAAGATGCATTAACGATTGGCAATCATAAAACCAAAAAAGCCGTAGTGACTGAAGCCCTACAAGAATATATAAAAAGAAGAAAGCAATTAAGCATCATCAACCTGTTCAATTCGATTGATTATGATGAAGACTTTGATTACAAAAAACAACGAGAGGTCTAATGAATGTATTAGTTGATACATGCATTTGGTCTTTGGCTTTACGTCGAAAAGCACTACAGCAATCCCCTTTTATCGGTGAACTGCAAGAACTAATTAAGGAAGTCAGGGCTCAGGTTATTGGCGGGATCCGCCAAGAGATTTTATCTGGCATAAAATCAGATAAACAATTTCAGCTAGTGAAAACACATTTGTCGGCATTTCCTGATTTAACCTTATCAGAACAAGATTATGAGTTGGCGGCAGAATATTTTAATCTACTCAGAAGCAAGGGAATACAGGGGTCAAATACAGACTTCCTCATCTGTGCCGTATCAACAAACGCCCGTATCCCTATTTTTACTTTAGACAATGATTTTGAGTTTTTTCAAAAGCACATCCCCATTCAACTGCATAAAATCAGACAATAACGCCACAATCGTTTTACCCCGTCCTTCCCTTCGAAAACCAACCATAAAGCGCAGGCAGCACAATCAAAGTCAACAAGGTGGACGTCACCAAACCACCGACAATTACCGTCGCTAATGGCCGCTGAATCTCTGCGCCGACACCACTAGACATCATCATGGGGATCAAACCTAATGCCGAGGTTATCGCTGTCATCAACACAGGCCGCAAGCGAGAGACAGCCCCTTCAAACGCGGCGTTTTCAAGTGATCCACCTAGGGAGCGCAGATTAATAGCTTCAACCATCACCACGCCGTTGAGTACCGCCACGCCAAACAAGGTGATAAAACCGATTGAGCTGGGTACCGACAGATATTGACCCGAGACATATAAAGCAACAATACCGCCAATCATTGCCAGCGGCAGGTTGATTAAAATCAACATCGCCTGCCCCACTGAATTGAAAGTAACGTACAGCAGCAACGCAATCAGCAAAATCGACACTGGCACCACTATCATTAGGCGTTGTTGCGCCCTTTGTTGGTTTTCGAACTGACCGCCGATGCTAACAGAATAACCCGTTGGCAAATCCACTTTGCTCGCAATCACCTGACGAATATCATCAACCACACTGCCCATATCTCGGCCTTGTACATTAGCCTGAATCACCACCCGTCTTTGTACGTCATCACGACGTACTTGCGGCGGACCAAATTCAATCGTCACCGCTGCAACATCACCCAAGCGCACCCAAGCGCCCGTCGGTGACTGTAACCGCAGGTCTTTGATTAGCTCAGGGTCTGAACGAAAATCTTCGGCCAGTCGCACATAAATATCATAACGTTCATTGCCGTTGATAATTTGTCCGGCAGACCTGCCACCCAAACCATCTCTGACCAGCGCCATCACATCACCCACCGATAAACCATATCGCGACAGCTGACGACGATTCGGTTTGACCACCAATTGCGCTTCACCGGCAATTTGCTCCATCGCCAAATCAGCAAGGCCATCAATACCTTGAAGCGCCTGCTCAATCTCTTGGCCTTTGCTGGCCAACACGGGTAATTCAGGACCAAACAATTTGATCGCCAACTGCGCCTTCACCCCAGATAACAACTCATCTACCCGAGTCGCAATTGGCTGAGAAAAGTTCAGCAATAAGCCAGGAAACTGCTCCAACTTTTCGGCCATCAACAACTGCAATGCTTGTCTTGATGTGGCACTTTGCCATTGCTCAACGGGCTTAAGACCAATGTAAATCTCAATATTGCTTACAGGCTCCGGATCGCCGCCGATCTCTGCCCGACCAATCCGGCTCAAAGCATAATTAACTTCGGGGAATTCCAACAACATCGCTTCGAGTTTTGGCGCAACTGCCAAAGCGGTATTGAGGCTTGATGAAGGTGCTAATGTTACCCGCAAGTTAATAGTCCCCTCTTCCAGCTCAGGCACAAATTCAGTGCCCAATCGCGGCAACAAAATCAACGCCCCCACCAGCAATACCACCGCACTACCAAGCACCCAACCTTTATGTTGCATAGTGGTTTGCAAGGTGCGGCGGTAAAGCTTCTCAAACCACACCACCATAGGACTGGTGGGTGTTTTGACCTGTCGCTTAAACAACAAGCTGGCCAGTGCTGGCACCACCACTAAAGCCACCACCAAGGATGCCGCCATAGCAATCAAAATGCTCACCGCCATCGGCTGGAACAATTTGCCTTCAACCCCTTCAAGAGTAAATAAAGGTGCAAAAACCACCATAATAATGGTAACCGCAAAAAATATCGGCTTGGCCACTTCTACCGCCGCCTCTCTGACTTTCACGGTGACGGGTTTGTTTTCATCCTGGCCATCATGACCATCATGACTAAGCCGTTTAAAGATATTCTCCACCATTACCACTGCGCCATCGACCATCATACCAATCGCCACCGTCAAACCACCGAGCGACATCAAATTAGCCGACATGCCATGATAAGCCATCACCGCCAACGCCATGCCAATCGATAAGGGGATAGAGATCAACACTAAAAATACCGCACTGAGATCAAGCAGAAACAACGCCAACACAATAACGATAAACACAAACGCCTGAATCAATGCCGTCGCCACGGTATCCACCGCTTTTTCAATCAAATCAGCCTGATCGTAAAACACCTCAAACGTCACGCCCTTAGGTAGTGCTTGTTCGATAATCGCAATGCGCTGATTAATACCGTCAATCGTCGCCTTGGTATTGGCACCAGTCCGTTTGAGTACAATACCCGTGACCACTTCACCCAGCGATTCAGCCTTACCACCAGCATCTCGGCGGGTCATGGTCACCGCACCTTGACGGATTTCTTTACCAACTTCGACCTCGGCCACATCAGCCACCCGGATCACCTTGCCTTCAATGGTTTTAACCGGTGTTTGACTCAGCTCTTGCAAGCCTTTTTTGCCATGGCTCATCCAGCCAACCCCACGGATCACCAACTGCTCTTGACCCCGCTCCATGTACCAACCACCAGCATTTTCGTTATTGTCCTCAAGGGCTGCAACAATTTCATCCTGACTGAGCTTATAAGCCAGCAGCCGCGACGGATTAATATTGACCTGATACTGACGCACGTCACCACCAAACGCCAACACATCGGTGACCCCATCAATCGGCATCAGCAACAGCTTGACCACCCAGTCATTAAGACTACGCAGCGACATGGCGTCATAGCCCGATTCCACATCAGCTTGCAGCAAATACTGATAAACTTGCCCTAAACCTGAGGTATTCGGCCCAATCTCAGGCGTACCAACCCCCTCGGGGATCAAGCTTTTCGCCGACTGCAAGCGCTCAAACACCAATTGCCGTGCAAAATAAATATCAGTGCTTTCCTTAAACACCACAGTGATACCCGACAAGCCAGTTTTTGAAGTCGAACGCACTTCCTGTACATCCGGCAACGCATACATCACCGCCTCAATCGGAAAAGTGATCAGTTGCTCCACTTCCTCAGACGCCAACCCCGGCGCTTCGGTATTAATCGATACTTGAACATTGGTCACATCCGGAAAAGCATCCAGATTTAATTTGGGAATTATAAAAAACGCCGACATTATCAGCGCCATCAGGCCAATCAGCACCATCAGGCGGTTATCGATGGCCCAGTCAATCACACGATTTAACATCATCTTTTCCTTTATTTAGCTCGGTTGATGGTAATAGCCACCAAAACGAGGTTAAAACCTCGTCTACGCTTTCAATTATTTATTAATAACTATTAATTGAACCGAATCAGTGGTTATGCGGATCGAAGCCGCCTTTGGCAATTTGTGAAGCGACAAAAAACGCCCCTTCACTGACCAACCGGGTGCCTGCTGCAACACCGGTGATCGCCCGCCATTTACCTAACGATTGGCCTAACGTCACTTCCTCGGCTTTAAAATGCCCCGGCTTAGCTTCAACAAAAATGGTCCAATCACCATCACTGCTGCGGATCAGCGCACTTTCAGGCACCGCCAATACTGGCTCATCGGTTTTAAAAGAAAAGAACACATCGGCAAAAGTCCCGGCGTGCAGATGATCATCAGGATTATCAATAATTAACCGCACAATCCGCGTGCGAGTTTCCCGGTCGATAGTGTGTGCTTCTTGGATCACCATAGCCGCCACCGAATCATGACCAACCTTAACCAATGCTTTGGTCCCCGCCGGTAAACTCAAATGCACATTGGCAGGCAAGCTGGCATCAACCCACAGCTGCGATTCATTCGCCAACTCAATCAACTCTTCACCCGCACCAATACGCTGTCCCTGATGAAAATCATCCGACAACACCGCACCAGCAATAGCGGCATACAACACATATTCGCCCAAAGTCGCATCGTCTTTAACCAGTGCTTTGAGTGCTGCATCGGTCAACCCCAGCGCAATCAAACGACCATGAGCCGCTTTATAATCGGTCTGTGCGGTGACATAACGTTTCGCCCCAACGGCTTTTTTACCAAGCTTTTTCACCCGCAACCATTCCGGTAACGCAATCAAATAAGCCGCCTGTGCATCAACCATGCTTTCGCTAAACAAAGTCACCAAAGCCTGACCTTCTTCAACATGCTCACCCAAAGCAACATGCCGACGTAACACCACAGAATCGACTCTCGGCGACACCAAATAGCTGGTATAACCATTGGCTTTAAGCTCACCTGGTGAATAAATCTGATAATCCATCACCTGAGCTTTGAGCGTCGTCACCTTGATATCAGCCAGTTTCATTTGCTGCGGTGATAACTCAGTACTTTGGCTTTTTTCATCTGCTGAATGGCCATGACCTTGCTCATCATGACCTTCCTCTTGGGCTTTTTGCTCATGGGCATGACCCTTTTCTGCATGGCCTTTCTCTTCATGATCATGAGCGTGACCCTCTTGTGAAAACGCCGGGTTGACGACTAAAAACAGACTAAATAACAAGTTAAGTAATAAAATACGGGAAAATAAAATCATCTGATCATTCCTTTATAGCGAGAGTGTTAAGACCATGGATAAGCTGACCGGTTTGCGCCAACCAGTCGATTTGAGCAAGGTGAACTGAGGTTCGCAATTCTATACCGGCAATTAATCCTTCTGAGCGCAGCTGCAATGCCTGCAAAAATTCAGTGGTACTCAAATCACCCGAACGCCATTGTTTATTCAATAACAGCTCAGAGCGTTCAAGCCTATCCTTCATCACCGACAACCAACGTTGATAACGTTTTTGATATTCGTCCAGCGCCGCCCGAGTGCCTTTAATACGATGCAATTTTTGATTTCTCACCGTGGCATAATCCGCTTTAGCCGCCAATGCTTGACTATAAGCAGCACGGGTTTGGGCATCAAAATCATTACGAACAAACAAGGGAATAGATACTGATAAAGCCACAATGCTTTCGCCGTTAGATTGCCCGGCACTAACACCAAACGTCGGATCGGCTTTGGCTTGTTTACTCGCCAGCGTCGCCGCCTGTTGCATCACTTGCCATTGCGCTTTGGCTGCTGCCACTTGCGGATGACGGTCGACCAACTGTTCAATCTCTGCTCCAGATGATTTTAGCGAAGCGTTTTGCTGCCAAAAAGCCTCGGGGACAAGCTCGTACTGAGCATTTAACTTCGGCAATAATTGCGCGACATTTTCAGTCACAATCTTAACCTGTGCCTGCGCTTTGGCACTTTCGTTAAGTCGTTGAGATAACGACAAATACGCCAACTCCGCATCAATCTCGCCCAAATCCCCTGCGGTTTGACGCTGTGCCACCAGCTTGATCAGGGTATCAAGCTGAGTTTCTTGTTGCAGACTAATATCCGCCTGCTGCTTAGCTGAATGCCATTCGACCAAGGCTTTAAGCGTCGACGCAGTATTGTCTTGAATTTGCTGATGATAACGCTGACGAGCGACAATCTGACTAAAATCAGCCCGTAGCTGACGCACCGCCTGTTTGTCCCACCAATCAACCGACTGGCTAATCCCCACCTGATAGTTACTTTCACTGCCTTCTTGTTCAAACTCGCTATCGAGTGTTGGATTATATAACGGTCGACTCTGCGCCTCGGCCGACTGTAACGCACTAGCCAGTCCTTCTTTGGCTGCGGTCACTTGTGGATGCGCATTGACCTGGCGCAACAACCATTCGGCCCAAGCTGCATCATCACTACTGGCCATTGCGCTACTAATAAAAATACTGCTAAAAATACTGCTAAAAATACCCAGAGAAAAAGCCAATAAAAATAATCGACTCACCCTTAAAGTGGCACGACGCAAAACCGCCGCGCACCCATACGCTTGCATTGAAAAAATCACGGAATCATATCCCCTAACAATCAAAATTTCTAAAGTAAACACAAATAGGCCATGTTTACGACAAACTTTAATATCAATTCAGCTAGTGGATTTACCCTAGGATGTGCTGAGCCCGAGGCGAAACCGATCAAAACTGAATAGTTACAAATTTTACTTGGCGTTAGGCAATAGGAGGTCGAAACAAAGAAAGCGAAGCAATATTCTCATAATTAAATGAAAATGAAATAACTGGAGTTTGGCTAATAATAGCAAGATTTAGGTCAGGTTCGTGGATCAGGACTTTGGCGGTGTGTTCACCATGGTGGTGATGGCATAAGTGCATATGACTGTTGTCTTGCTCTTGTGCTTGGCTCTCAGAATTAGCATGGCCAGATCCGAGTTCATGATGCATTTGGTCGTGACTATTTACCACCTCAAGCTCAACCGCCAAAGCGACCGCCTGCACAGTAAATAACAACAAAAATAAGCTGGTCAGCCAAAATCGCACGAAAATCTGTACCCTAACCTGATTAAACCTGATTAAATGTGAGTGGGCGATTGTACCATTGCTTGTGGGAAAAGCAAGTCAGAAGCTACGGAGTGTAAATCTTCCAGCAAGAAAAATTTATAAACTTTTACTGTCAACAGGCCGCGCATCATATAAACTTACATGTGTTGTCAAATCAGTATCTTATCGTCCTAACCTTGAAAAGTGAGCCTATGCCAGAAGCGCTTGAACAGGATTACACCAAACATCAACTTAATGAAGTTAATGCCGCATTAAACAGCGGGATGTTTGTGTATGTACGACGCATGTTGCAGCACATGTTACCTAGCGATATCGCTTTTTTACTCGAATCCACTCCCCCCAACGGCCGTAAAATTTTATGGCAACTGGTTGATCCCCAAGTCTATGGCGACATTCTCGAAGAACTCTCAGAAGACGTGCGTAATGGCCTGATCTTGTTGATGAACCCGAAAAAAGTGGCCGATGCCACCGGATCAATGGACGATGACGATTTAGCCGAAGTACTACGCGGTCTGCCTGATACGGTTTATCAAGAAGTGCTGCGCAAAATGGACTATCAAGACCGTATTCGAGCCGAAAAAGTACTGGCCTATGAAGAAGACACTGCCGGTGCCATTATGAGTACCGATACCATCACGATTAGACCCGATGTCACCATTGACGTGGTATTGCGTTATTTGCGTTTAAAAGGCGAATTGCCAGAGCTGACAGATACCTTGTATGTGGTCAACAAAAACGATGATTTTATTGGTGACGTCGCATTAACCACTTTGCTCACTAGCTCACCGAACCTCACCATTGGCGATATTATTGAAGATAACACTGAGGTCATCCACGCCGATATGGAAGAAGTCGAAGTGGCCAAATTGTTTGAACGACACAATTGGGTTTCTGCGCCAGTGGTCAATAATGACAATCAATTATTAGGCCGGATCACCATCGATGATGTGGTTGATATTATCCGCGAAGAAGCCGAGCATTCATTGCTGAGTATGGCGGGTCTAGATGATGATGCCGATACTTTTGCCCCAGCACTTAAAAGTGCCAAACAACGTTCAATTTGGCTCGGCATCAACTTGCTCACCGCATTAATGGCGGCCATGGTACTGAATTTATTCGAAGACACCCTCGACAAACTCGCGGTATTGGCGGTACTCAGTGCCATCGTGCCGAGCATGGGCGGCGTCGCAGGTAGCCAAACGCTGACGCTAGTCATACGCGGTATTGCAGTGGGTCATGTTAATGACAGTAACGCCCGTTGGTTAATGGGCAAAGAGTTAGCAGTAGGGGCATTAAACGGGATAGTTTGGGCGATATTGATTGCTGGGGTTGTCGCTCTTTGGAAAAATAACCTCATTCTAGGCATCATCATTGCCTTTGCAATGATGATGAACATGGTCGCGGCTGGTTTGTCTGGTGTATTTATTCCACTAATACTGAAACGTCTGAAAATCGATCCGGCACTAGCCGGTAGTGTGATCCTCACCACAGTCACCGATATTGTCGGTATCTTCGCCTTCCTTGGCACTGCGACTTATTTTATGTCGTCGATTGTGGGTTGAAGAAAAGTTTAATTACCACCAATCAGCATTTCTTCAATCATCATTGAACCGGTACGGACATTGCCACGCAAGTCCACGTCACTGCCGACGCCGACGATGTTCATAAACATATCTTTAAGATTGCCTGCCACGGTGATCTCGGTGACCGGATATTGAACTTCGCCATGCTCAACCCAAAAACCTTCGGCACCACGAGAATAATCACCTGTCACTATATTAACTCCAGACCCCATCATTTCAGTGATAATCAAGCCTTTACCCATGGTTTTGGCCATTTGGGCCAAATCACCCATGGTCGAATCCACCAACCAGTTGTGGACACCACCGGCATGACCCGTACTGGTAAGATTTAATTTTCGGGCGGCATAAGTATTGAGTAAATAAGTATTAAGTTCACCAGCGATAATAATATCGCGATCCCGAGTTTTCACCCCTTCGCTGTCAAAAGTACTACTAGCCAAACCTTTGAGCATATGCGGACGTTCGCGCACAGAGATGTTTTTAGCCATCACCTGAGTATTAATGCGATCGAGTAAAAAAGAAGATTTACGATAAAGAGAACCGCCACCAATGGCTGATACGAGGTGACCAAACAAAGAGTCAGCAATGTCAGCGCGGAAAATTACCGGGGCTTTCACAGTATCAATTTTTCTGGCATTGAGTTTTTCTAATGCCGATGACGCCGCCGCAATCCCCACATCAGCCGCAGCCATTAACTTATTCGCTTCACGACTGACGGTATATTCATAATTGCGCTGCATTTCATCATCACCTTGAGCAATCATGCCGCAACTCAAGCTGAAACGTGAACTGGGATAACCGACAATTTGACCATGAGTATTGCCATAAACCCGAAAACCTTCATGGGCTGAAAACGAAGCACCGTCAGAGTTGGTAATTTTGTCACTGTGGGCAAAAGCTGCCGCTTCTGCGGCCTTACCAAAAGTGATGCCTTGTTCTGGTTCAAAAGCGGTGGGGTGATAGAGGTCTAAATCAATCGGTGACATCTCCAGCAGCTCTTTCTCGGCTAAACCAGAACATTGGTCCTCAGAAGTGTATTGAGCAATATCACAGGCGGCTTTGACCGTTCTTTTCAACGCATCGGCACCTAAATCAGAAGTTGATGCAGAGCCTTTACGAGCCCCCCGATAAACGGTGATCCCCAATGCACCATCCTGATTGAATTCAACGGTTTCAACTTCGCCCATCCGGGTCGCTACCGATAAACCTCGCTGACGGCTAATAGCAATCTCAGCTGACGAAGCGCCATAACTTTGTGCCAATGATAAAGCGTCTTGAACGGTGTTTTTTATGTCATCAATTTCGTTAAAAATACTCAGTTTGCTGTCAGCCATGTTTAATTTTTTAAGCTTTATGGAAATTAAAGCAAGAGTAACACAGTTTTTACACATTACCTCAGGATAACCCTGACCAATCAGCCATTTTAATGCTAAACTCCGGCCATTATTTCGTTTATCCAAACAGATCCCCATGGCCAGAAAAAAAAACATATTTGAAGAACCCATTATCCCAGCACTTGCAGACGATGAATATTTCAGTAAAACCGAATTAAAACAGCAAGCCAAAGATATCAAGGCCATGGGTCTGGCCATTTCAGAACTGTCGCCACAGCAGCGTAAAAAACTCGATTTAGATGAAGAATTGAGCTATGCCCTTGAAGTCGCAGATAAAATTCGCAATACCCGGGAAGGCTATCGACGCCAATTACAGTTTATCGGTCGTCTACTACGTGCCCGAGACATTGATGCTATCGCTTTATCGATACACCGATTGAACAACACCAATAAGCAGGATGAAAAAGCCCTGATGCAGTTAGAAAAGGTGCGCGAAGACCTGCTAGCCCAAGGCGATACCAAGGTCAATGAACTGATCGCCGAACACCCAGCTTTCGAACGCCAGAAACTGCGTCAACTGGTGAAAAAAACCCTCAAACAGCAGCAACAACACCCTGAACAAACCTCACCCGCTTACAAAGAGCTTTATCAATACATCAAGGAGATCATGAAGTGAAATCAATAAAAACAACCCATCAAACCATCAAGCAACGCTTTACCCCTCTTTTAATTACACTGTTTAGCTTGTTTATGCTGGCCGCTTGCGGCGGTGGTAGTGGCTCAGACGGCAACCCGGCCCCAGTCGTGGTCGGTGCCAATCTAGCGGTCACCGTCACCAATAACCAAGGCCAGCAAGTCAGTCAATATCCAGTTGCCAGCACCATTAACGTTAATGTGCTCGCCACCAACGAATTTGGCCGAGCTGCGGCTAACGTGACGGTCACCTTTGATAGCACTTTAGGAGTGTTATCCCAAACCACTGGACTGACCGACAGCTCAGGCCGGGCCAGCGCCAACCTTGTCACCACCATCAATGATTTGGGTGCTTCAATACTCACCGCTACCGCCACCGTCGGCGGAGTCGATTTAACCGCCAGCAAGGGTATCGATATCACCACAGCCGTCGCCAATAGCCTATCATTAACTGTACTTGACGAGACTTGCGCTAATCAGCTCACCAATGTTGCAGCGGGTTCTACGGTGTGTGTCAAAGCCGGATTATTCAATGACAACACGCCAATTGTTGGCGAAGTGATTAATTTCACCACCACTCAAGGCACAGCTCGCCAAACCAGCGCTTTAACTGACGCCGGCGGTATTGCAACCATTCTTATCGACAGCGACACCACTATACTCGGTGCAGCGACTGTCACCGCCAGCAGTCTAAATCAAAGCACCAGCCAAAATTTCCAATATACTGAGTTTGTCGTAGCCAACCTATCACTAACCGTTTTAGACGCCAGCTGTACCACACCAGTTGATACCACAATTGCCACCAGCACCTTGTGTTTAAAGGCCGAGCTAACGCGAAATGGTACGCCACAAATCGCTCAAATTATCACTTTCACTGCACCTCTAGGTACCGTCAGACAAGCCACCTCATTAACTGATAACAATGGCGTTGCCACGGTATTCCTCGACACCATCGACACTGATATCGGCGCATCAACTGCCACTGCCAACTTCACCACCGCCAATGATGCCGTCAGTGCCACAGACAATTATCAATTAACAGCAGCCTCACCGCAATCGGTGCCAACCGCTGTCTCGGTGTCAATTTATGACAGTAGTTGTACCACTGAAACTAACAGCTTCACCGCAGGCACAACCGTATGTTTACAGGCTATTTTAGTCGATGATGAAGTACCGGTTGCAAACGAAATCATCACCTTTGCCGCACCGCTAGGCTCCTTGCGTCAATCCACTGCGCTGACAAATACCGCTGGTATTGCCAGAGTATTGCTCGACAGCAACGATACACAACTCGGTGCCGCTGCTGCCAATGTCTCTTTTGCCACCCTGATCGGCACCGCCAATTATGAGTTTACCTCCGGTAACAGCCAACCCATTCAAGAACCAACCATCGAATTATCTACGCTGCAAGACGGCACAGCTAAAAACCGCTTCAGAGTCGGTGAGAATATTCAGCTGCAAGCCACAGTAAACGACGGCAACAACAGTCCACTGCAAGATAGCATCATTCGCTTTACTGCCGAGCGCGGGCAATTAGCCACTGACTCAGCATTAACGGATATCAATGGCCAGGCCCAGGTCACCCTGACCGCTCAGGATGCTGATGTTGGTGCCGCTGTCGCCACGGCACTAGTGACCATCAACCAAGTGAATTTTACCAAATCGTTTAATTATGAAGTTCTCGCCGGTGATGCCGTAGAAGCGGACAGAGCCCGTATTGGTCACTTTGATAGTCAAGGCGTGTTTGTCAATGGCGTGCTAGGCACATCCCTAGTCCAAGATGCCAATGGTGATTATCCCCTCAGTGCCGGAGGCACTACCGGATTCACCGTTGCCGTGGTTGATCAAAATGACGTACGAATCATCACCCCAACGCCAGTGACATTCACCTCGGCTTGTGCCAACAATGGTAATGTTAATTTAGACTCTCCAGTATCTACCATCAACGGAGAAGCCAGCTCAACTTATGAAGATATCAGCTGTGCCTCTGTTAGTGGCAACGTTGATACTATAGTCGCGACCATCACAGTTAACAGCGTTGCAGTAACAGCTAACCGGGTGATCAAATTATTACCGGAAGCCGTCGGTTCAATTGAATTTATTTCTGCCGATCCACAAAACATCGTGCTGCAAGGCACTGGTGGTCAAGGCAATCAAGAATCATCAACGCTAACCTTTTTGGTCAAAGGCGTATTGGGTAATCCATTATCACAGCAACCGGTCGATTTTTCTCTCGACACCCAAGCTGGCGGCTTATCAATTAGCCCACTTACGTCATTAACTAACTCTCAAGGGCTGGTCACGACCCGAGTTTCATCGGGTACCTCACCAGCGGCGGTCAGAGTAACTGCCAGTACCACAGTCGTCAGAGAAGGTGAACTAGATCAGATCATTCGCACCCAATCTGACTTATTATCAGTTAATACCGGCCTGCCTGATCAAAACAGTATCACCTTGTCAGCTGAGGTATTGAACCCAGAAGCCGCCACCTTGACTGGCAGAGAAGTCACCATCACCGCCTACATGGCTGATAGTGCTAATAACCCGGTACCAGATGGCACCACAGTCAACTTTACCACCGAAGGCGGTTTTATTGACGGCGACTGTAATACTACTAACGGTAGTTGTAGTGTGACTTGGAAAGGAGTTAACCCGCGCCTGCCAAACCACCGCAGCACCGTATTAGCCTATGCCATCGGTCATGAAACCTTCTTTGATACCAACGGTAACAACGTCTTTGATGATGAAGATGGTGGTGCGCTCACCGATAATACTGATAGTGGTTTAGATCGCAGCAACTATCATCCTGGAGGATTTATCGACCATCAGGAAGCTTGGCGAGATGACAATGAAAACCGTATTTTCGACGGTAGCGATCAACTCATCGACTTTAATGGTGATACCAACCATGATGCCGCTGATGGTAAATTTAACGGCCCCAACTGTACTCATGCGACCTTGTGCGGTGAAGGCACAGGTCAAAAAATCAATGTCCGCAAAGCGCTGGTATTAATCATGTCGAGCAACAATGTGGTATTCACACTGATGACAGATCAAATCTCTCAGCCGACTAACACTAATCCCGATCATATTGGTAATAGCCACATCCTCAGCACTAACGATGGCAATGTCGTCAGCGTCAATGATTTTGTCACAGTTGATGTTTCTGGTACTAGCGCCAACACCGACGGGTTAATTATTCTCGAAGAAGGGTTTTCATTACAAATGTCACTGGCACTAGCCGATGACGCCCAAGGTCTGGGGCAAACTTTGCCAGTGGGCACCACTGTCACCATATCAACCAGCTTTGGTCAAGTCACAGGTTCAACCAACTTTACTATCCCCAACACTGTGGGTTATATCGATCCGCTAGGCATCGACCGATTTGGCGGCACCATCCAATCGTTCAGCCTAGTCAACACCAACAGCACCAGCAATGGCGGAGATACCACGCAAGAAGGCGTAGTGACATTTCTCTTCGCATTCCCCGACAGTAACACTATCTCCAACTTTACTATTCCGTTTAGAATGATTGGGCGTTAAGCAGTTGATGGGTTTCGCCCCGGCGAAACCCATTAGGGTTAAGCAGCTTCCATCGCAATAATCAAACTGAAAATGTCGCTTTCTCTTTGCCTTCTATTGGTTGTTGGGAAAAACCCAGTATAAAGCGGATTTACCAGCCTTAACCATGAAATCGCTGCCCTTGGACCAAGGTTGTTAGTTTCTGATTAAGAAAATCCAACACTTCTTCTTTATGACTATTAATGAAAAAATGATCACCATCATAAACCCGAGTGTCCACTTGTCCGGCCATCAATTCATGCCATTTCAACACATCTTCATGAGGCACATCGACATCACTAGTGCCATATAATAGGGTCGCGTCACAATCTAGTTTATGGTCGCCTTTATAGGTGAAAGTTTCGCCAAGAGAAAAATCTGAGCGTAGCACTGGCAAAAACAATTCCATCAGCTCTTTTTGCGCCAAAATTTCTCTGGGGGTACCACCGAGCTGTTCCAGCTCTTGCATAAACTCGGCATCGGGTAAGTTGTGCAACGCGCGTTTTCTGGCAGGTAAATGAATCGCTCGTTTGGCTGAAACAAAATGATGTAACTGGTTACTCACCCCTTGTTGCTGGAGCAAACGTGCCAGTTCAAAACTGAGCATTGCGCCGTTACTGTGACCAAAAAAGACAAAGGGTTTGTCCAATGCGGGCAGAATATTTGGCAGCATTGCCGCAACCATATCATCACAAGAACCAATCAGCGGATCAACAAAACGGGCACCTCGTCCGGGATACTGAACGCCAATCACTTCGACCTCAGCAGGCAAGCTGTCACACCAATCCTGAAAAATTTGCGCACTGCCCCCAGCATAAGGAAAACAAAACAGTCTGATCAATGCATCAGGCACTGGTTTTTTAACGCTAAACCACGGGTTTTTATACAAATTCGACATAATCAGATGACCTGTATTGAGAATAAAAGGCAGGCTTTTATTGAGGTATGAGTAACGATGTCGCGCAATATAACAAAAATGCTTATTTGGGGCAAACCCGGGCGATTTAACCTTTCGTGCTCGTCGTAAAAAGCAAGCACAAAACAGGCACCGAGCTATGCTATACTGTTTGATAAATATACAATTTATCAACTCCCGGTGAGTAAAGATGATCTATTTGACTCGTTTTTCTACCCGTTGTTTTATCCGTTTATCCAAGTTTTTATTCGGCTTCATATTGAGCTTGTTATTCTGCCTAATTACCAATTTTCCTCTTACTGCGGCAGGTCTTGAAGATGTCGATATCTTTGACCTGCCGCTCGAACAATTGTTTGACTTGCGAGTCACCACCGCCTCAGGCTGGGATGAAGCGCTGCGCGATGCCCCCGCCGCCATGGTAATTATTTCGCGAAAAGATATCGCACAACGAGGTTACAGCAGTATTGGCGAAATTTTTCAAGATTTACCCGGCTTTGACAGCATTGGCGTCGATACCACTTTCGAAGTTAATGCCTACCAGCGAGGGTACCGTACCAACGGCATGACACGAACTCTGATCGCCATTAACGGCGTACTCGACAACCACCTATGGACCCACCGATTGCAAACCAATCACCAATATCCAATGTCATCAATTGAACGCATTGAAGTTTTGTATGGCCCGGCAGGCGCTGTTTATGGCCCTAACGCTTTTCTTGGTGTGATTAATATCATTACGCGTCAGCCAAACCATGAGGCCAACGACAACTACTTAGAGACGACCTTGAGTCTCAGTGAATATGATACTCAAGGCGTGGATATTGCGGGCGGCGGTCAATTAGGGGCGTTAAACTTTAATCTTGGCTTGCAATATTATTCAACTGAAGGCACAGATTTAGCTGATTATGCACCATGGGGATTTAACACTGAACGCTGGTTAAATGACAATAACAGCTGGGGACCAATATTAAAGCTCAGCACCAATGGTAGCCAATATGGTCAATACCTTAACCCCACCGATGACTGGGGTATCTTAGGTGAAATGAGCTATCAAGATACCAAGTTAGGGGTTATTTTATGGCAATCCGAGCGCGGTTACGGTCAATTTTATGCCTTTGACCACGCCCAACCCAACGCCAGTTGGATCACCGGCTCTCGTCAGTTTTACCTGCAAAACAAAACCGCGTTTAATGACCAGTTAAGTTTAAAAACCCTACTAAAATATCGTATCAATGATTTTGAAGGCGACTGGGCAGAGGCCCTACCCGACTGGAATGAAGGCTTGGAGGCGTTTTCTTATGTCAGTCTTTCACGTTGGAATACTGAAAGCTCTTCATGGAAATTGCGCGAAGATTTTGACTATCAGGCCAGTGATCAGCTGCAATTAAGTGGCGGGCTTAAATACGAACGTAAAGATCTCACTAGGGCTTATGATATCTGTAATTATTATACCAATGCCTTTTGCTCTTCTGGTGACGGTTCCAACCAAGGACCTCACGATCTCGGCCCCGGCATTTTTCACACCACAGACCCTAAGATCATCTTTCAACCCGACCCATTGAGCCATATACCCGACGAAAATACCATAATGACCACCGATAAAGGGGCTTATATACAAGTTCGTTGGTCATTGAACGATTGGCGCTTTGGTGGTGGCTTTCGTTGGGATCACAACTCAGAATATGGTTCTTTTACCAAACCTCGGATGTCGGTGATCCATCATTTTTCTGACCAAACCACCATTAAGCTGATCCACGCTCAGGCTTTTCAAGAACCGCCTCCGCAACAGTTATATGGTGGCTGGACCGGACGACGTGCCAACCCAGATTTAAAACCCGAAGAGGTCAAAAATACTGAGATCATTCTGATGCATCAACAAAATAACTGGTCGCATGATATGTCGCTTTACCACACGCGTTACCACAACGTCGTCAAAGAAGAAGCCGAAAACGCCGGTGAACGAGATGTCACTGGATTTGAATACCGAGGCAAGTACCAGTTTGCCAACCCCTTCACCTCTGGTCCGGATATCAGCGGTAACCTCTATTACAGTTGGACCAACGCAAAAAGCGCGATTTATTATGATCATGACAACAGCGAATGGCTCGACGGTGATGCTGAACTCGGTGATATAGCCCGCCACAAAATCAGTGCGGCGATTAACTTTCCCTACAGCGATAGCGTCAATATCAATCTTAAAGCCAATTGGGTGGATGACCGCCCGCTTTATCAACGCAACAGATTACGAGAACAAGGCAAAAAAGCTGCCAGCTACACCACTGTAGACATAACGACTAACTGGGATTTGCAGCCTTTCACCCTGAAACTGAAAATCACCAATCTGTTTAACCAAGATTATTATCACCCAGGTGGCGAACAAGCCGATTCCGGCGATGATTTTAGCCAACGCGCCCAAGGATTCAGAAATTCATTAATCCCCCAACGACATAGGCAATGGTTATTGATGGCCAGTTATACGTTTTAACCCACAAAATTGAATGTTTATTCACACTAAATAAGATATTTCATATATAAATTCTTTTTATTAATATTTATAATCATTTTGTTGCATCTGCAATTAAACCATGTTAAAAATAGCGCCAACAGTTTGAAAAACCGATTAGCCAGAGTCAAGTGCACATGAATCAATCAACAACCAGCAGCAAAACCGCCAAGGGATCTATTGTAGATTTTCTCTTTGCTATTGATTCGCTTACCACTTCATTTCTTTCACTTAACGCTAAAGACAGTCGCCGCCGCCACTCTCACAACAACAGACCCGGGTGCGATAAGGTGTAATAACTAACACAAGATTTGCAAAAAAAACCCGGCCAACCAGCCGGGTTTTTTGCTATATGGATGTAGCAATGCAGATGTGCAGGAGCACGACATCTGTAGCTATATGGATGTAGCAATACAGATGTGCAGGAGCACAACATCTGTA
Organism: Alteromonadaceae bacterium; assembly: GCA_965277695.1. Taxonomy (GTDB): domain Bacteria; phylum Pseudomonadota; class Gammaproteobacteria; order Enterobacterales; family Alteromonadaceae; genus JABSOG01. The sequence continues at coordinate 29,665 of CBDIDQ010000025.1, read as the reverse complement.
GCTGTCGAATACTATTTTTGAATCGAATACCAAGAAACACAGGAATACCCTATGAAACACTTTATCACGACCGCCGACTGGGACCAGCAAGAGCTACAAGCGTTGCTCAATAGCGCCAACGAATTCAAAAAAGGTGCATCCGGTGATGCGCTGAAAAACAAGTCCGTCGCCTTGTTATTTTTTAATCCAAGCTTGCGCACTCGCACCTCTTTTGAGCTGGGTACTTGGCAACTCGGTGGTCATGCGATAGTGCTGGAGCCGGGTAAAAGTGCTTGGCCGCTAGAATTCGATTTTGGTGCACCAATGGACCAAACCGCCGAAGAGCATGTTATTGAAGCGGCCAAAGTACTATCAAGATATTGTGATTTGATTTGTATTCGCGCTTTTCCTGAATTCGTTGATTGGCAGCAAGACAGACAAGATAAAGTCATCAAAGCCTTTGCTCAGTATGCCACGGTGCCAGTGATCAACATGGAAACCATCACCCATCCATGTCAAGAATTGGCGCATATGCAGATGATCCAGCAAAACCTTGGTCAATTTGTGCAAAAGAAAAAATACCTCCTCACCTGGACTTATCACCCTAAACCGCTCAATACCGCTGTCGCCAATTCATCTTTGTTGATCTCGTCAAAATTCGGCATGGATGTCACCTTATTATGTCCTAACGAAAACTACTTACTCGACGACCGTTATATCGATTTGGCCAAACAAAATGCCGACCAATACGGCGGCAGCTTTAACGTCACCCATAACATTGATGAAGCCTACGAAGGCGCTGATATTGTTTACGCCAAAAGCTGGGGAGCACTGCCGTTTTTTGGTAACTGGGAAGCAGAAAAAGCGATGCGAGAGCAATACAAACACTTCATTGTTGATGAGCAAAAAATGGCCAAAACCAATAACGGCATCTTCTCTCACTGCTTACCATTAAGACGAAACATCAAAGCCACCGACGGCGTGATGGACGCCGATTATTGCAAATCAATTGATGAAGCCGAAAACCGCTTGCATGTGCAAAAAGCCATTATGAGCAAACTTATCAGTCAATAATTAACAATTTGAACGTAGACGAGGTTTTAACCTCGTTAAGGAAAATAGCATGACCAACCAAGCACAAAACAATCAACCCCAAGACCTGCAACCTGAAGACAAGCAAGTCGTGCTCGCCTTTTCAGGGGGTCTCGATACCAGTTTTTGCGTGCCCTACCTGATAGCCCAAGGTTATCAAGTCACCACGGTTTTTGTCGATTCAGGTGGCGTATCAGCCGACGAAAAACAAACCATCGAACAGCGGGCTTTATCTCTCGGTGCTGTCGCCCATAAAGAAGTCAGCATTGCCGCAGGTTTATGGCAACGGGTGATCACGCCGCTGATCCAAAGTGGTCAATGGTATCAAAATCAATATCCTTTATTGTGCTCTGACCGTTATCTGATTGTTGAAGCCGCGCTGAAATTATGTGACGAATTGGGCACCAAAAACTTTGCTCATGGTTGTACAGGCATGGGTAATGATCAGGTGCGCTTCGATATGGCTGTACATTGTCTTGGCGATTATAATATTTTGTCACCTATCAGAGAAATTCAAAAACTGACCGCTGAGGTCAGAGCTTATGAGCAACAATATCTGCAAGACCGAGGATTTTCGGTGTCTAGCCAAGTCAGCCATTATTCAATTAATGAAAACCTACTCGGCGCGACGATTTCAGGCTCCGAAATTGACCTATGGCAACAACCAGATGCCGCCAGCTACGTATTGACGCCGCCACCAGCCACCGCAGTCAAATCAGAAGTAACCGAGTTAACCCTGACCTTTGCCGCAGGCAAATTGACAGCGCTGAACAATGACCCACTCGGCGACAGCTACACCGGCGAGCAAGTCATGCAGCAGCTTAACCAGTTAGTGGGTAGTTACTCCATCGGCAGGGGTATCTATACCGGCGATACCACTATTGGTCTTAAGGGCCGTATTGTATTTGAAGCCCCGGCAATCGCCGCGTTAAATGCCGCTCATACTGCACTGGAGCAAGCCGTATTATCAAAAGCGCAAAACCGTTTCAAAGCAACTGTGGCACAAAAATGGACTGAATTAGTTTATGAAGGTTTCTTCTACGAGCCATTAAAATACGATTTAGAAGCATTTTTACAATCTTCACAATCACAAGTCACTGGCACCGTCACCTTACAATTAAGCCAAGGCCAATTACACGCCACTGCTGTTGAATCAGCCAACATTCTTAAAGATAGCGGTTCGGTTTATGCCCAATCGGCGTCATGGAATATTGAAGAAGCATTGGGCTTTATTAAGTTGTTTGGCAAGTCTTCAACTTTAGCAGCCAACCAGCTATCTGCGCAGGCTGATGCAAAAACAGCAAAGGCATAACAACAATGAATAAAACAGCAACAGCGTTACAATCGACCCTCTCACACTTAGCAGCACTGGTCAGTTTTGACACCCAAAACCCACCACGAGCCATCACCGTTGAGAGTGAAATTTTTGCCTATTTGACTCGTCACCTAGCAGATTTTAAGGTGGAGATCTTTGATGCAGGTGAAGGTTGCATCAGTTTACTGGCCACCCGAGGTCAGCCTGAATTATTGTTTAACTTTCACATTGATACTGTGCCTGTTGCGCCAAATTGGTCGGTTGATCCATTCAGCCTAATTGTCGATGATGAAAAAGCCACCGCCATTGGTGCTTGCGATATCAAAGGCGCAGCAGCATGTATGTTATCTGCGGTAGCGAAGAACCCTCTATCTAAGAACAAGGGCGACATCGCTTTGCTGTTTTCGTCAGATGAAGAACATGGTTCAAGCAAGGCCATCAAGCACTTTTTAACCCTTGAACAAGGCCAGTCATTCAAAAAGGTGATTGTTGCTGAACCAACGCTGGCCAAAGCGGTATTGGCTCACCGAGGTATTATGTCTGCCAAAGGTTATTTTAGTGGCATCTCCGGCCATGCCTCAGAAGCCAGAGCGTTTAAAGACAGTGCCATTCACAAAGCCGGCAAATGGATGTCAGATGCACTTAATTGGGTAGAACAACAAACCCAGAGTTTTGACAGCTTAAGCGGTTTGCCTTTTAACATTGGCAAAATCGACGGTGGTATCAAAGCTAACATGATCGCCGCCGATTGTGAGCTGGCCATGGGATTCAGACCCCTACCCGGCCAAGATGCCCAGCAGATATTGACTGATTTACAACAATTAGCGCCTGATGAGGCCAAGTTAGTCGCCGGGTTCATCGGCCCAACTTTACCTGCCGCCAATCAAGATTTTACATCAGCGATCAGCAATGCTCAGGCATTAGCCGAGTCTTGCGGCTTACCCATCGGCAAAGCCGTTAACTTTTGGACCGAAGCCAGCTTATTTTCTCAAGCTGGTTACGCCGCATTAGTATTTGGTCCGGGCAATATCGCCCAAGCCCATACCGCCGATGAATGGGTCGCTCTGGATCAATTACAGCAAGTTGAGCAATGCTATTGTCAGCTTTTACACACCATTACCGATGAAAACATCGACCAAAAGACCAATGGATAGCCTCAGTTTATGAAATCAAATCAACCTAAAGTTAAAGAAACCATCATTCAGTTATTATCGAATCTGGCCAACCCACAAGAGATTGACCAGTACATGAAACGTTTCGTCAACGCCGGTCAGGCACACTTTGCGGTGATCAAAGTGGGTGGTGCAGTACTTGATAACGATCTTGACAACTTATGCTCATCTTTGGCCTTTTTGGAGCAAATCGGCCTATTTCCTATCGTTGTTCATGGTGCTGGGCCACAGTTAAGTAAAAACCTCGCGGCAGCCAACATTGAATGCGAATTCATCGAGGGTCAACGTGTCACTTCAGCGGCGGTTTTAAAAGTTGCCAAAAAGACTTTTGTGCAACAAAACCTCAAGTTAGCCAACAGATTGCAGGCAATGGGGGTGAAAACCGCCTCAATTACCTCTGGCGTTTTTGGTGCGCAAAAGAGCGCCAATGAAAGTCTCGGTTATGTCGGCGAAGTCAACAATATTGATTTGGAACCGATTAATGCCGCTATCGGCAGCGGTGCTATTCCGATCCTGTCATCACTGGCTGAAACCGATAGCGGTCAATTCCTCAACGTTAACGCCGATATCGCCACCAATCAGCTAGCAATCGCCTTACAACCCTACAAAATCATCTTTTTGACGGAAACCGGCGGACTGCTCAACGAAAACGGCAAGATCATCTCCTCAGTCAACTTAGTCACCGATCTTGATCACTTAATGGCGCAAGATTGGCTCAAAGGCGGGATGAAATTAAAAATCCAGCAAGTGGCCGATATTCTCAATCAACTCCCGGCGACCGCTTCGGTGTCAATCACCACCCCGGCTCATCTGGCTAAAGAGCTGTTTACCCACAAGGGCTCTGGTACGCTATTACGTAAAGGTGAAGCGATTGTCAGCCATCAAGACGCTAAAACCATCGATAAAGCTAAACTCGCTCATTTACTAGAGTCGAGCTTTGACAAAGCTTTGGATTTTGACTATTTCGCCAATGCCAACATCGACCAAGCCTACATCACCGATTGTTATCGAGCAGCCGCATTGGTCACCGTGCCTAATGAGATCCCCTTTCTTGACAAGTTTGTAGTTGATGAAGATGCCAAAGGTGAAGGGCTCGGTAAAAGTGTTTGGGCAAAATTGTGCCAAGAAAATCCCAAATTATTCTGGCGCTGTAAACCCGGTAATAAAATCAACGGCTTTTATTTCAAACACGCCAGCGGTTGTTATAAAACCGAGGACTGGACAGTGTTTTGGCTGGGCTTGAGCGATTTTCAGCAAATTGCCAACTGCATTGATTATGCCCTGAGCAAACCCTCGACGCTTAATTAACAAAGAAAACTACCGCTATATGAGTCGATGGACTGTTCAGGTCATTTGGAGCGCTTTGTTCTTTAACAGCAAAAGCATTTCTACCACGGAGACACGGTGATACGGAGAAGGTCAAAAACAGGTCAAAAGCAAAAATCATGATTGTTTTAAGGTTTTTTGCTTTTCTCCGTGCTTCCGTGTCTCCGTGGTAGGTTTTCGTTTTTTTAAGAACGAAGCGCTCCAGTAACCTTGATAAGCCCAGCCGACCGCGTAACGGTAGTGTTTACGTCGCCATAGCAAGACAAAACAGTACAACCAAAAAAGCAAAGATTGGATACAAAGAAAATGACTAAGCAATACACATTGGGCATCGTTGGTGCCAGAGGTTATGTCGGTAAGGAATTGCTGGCATTGGTGGCGTCGCACCCTAATATCGACGTCAGTTGGATCAGTTCACGCCAACTTAAAGGTCAATCGGCTAGCGTGTTGGTTAGCGAGCTGGCAGCAATTGAAATTGAAGACTTATCACCACAACAAGTTGCTGATAAACAAGCTGATATCGTGGTGCTGGCACTGCCTAATGGCTTAGCTGAACCTTTTGTTGCGGCACTTGAAGCCGCTCAGCAAACCCAGCTGATCATTGATTTATCGGCTGACTACCGTTTCGACGACAATTGGACTTATTCACTGCCCGAACTGGATGGTCTCGGCGCGATTGACAACATGACTAACAGCAAGAAACCCCCATTGAAAGTCAGTAATCCCGGCTGTTATGCCACCGCGATGCAATTAGCATTGGCACCGATTAGTGATCGAGTTGTTGGTCGCCCCAGCTGCTTTGGCGTTTCGGGTTATAGCGGTGCAGGTACTAAACCCTGTGCCAATAACAATCCTAACAATTTAGCTGATAACCTGATTGGTTATGGCCTTATCGAACATTTGCATGAAAAGGAAGTTAGCGCTCGTTTACCCCACGATGTCAGCTTTTCGCCCCATGTGGCCGAATTTTTTCGTGGTATCAATATGACCATCCAAGTGGAGTTCAGCGCTGCCCAAAACGCCACTGAGCTGTTCGACCATTACAGCGGTTTTTATGCCAAGCAACCATTAGTGCAATGTCAGCAAAGTGTGCCAACCGTTAAACAGGTCGTGGATACACCACTGTGTTTAATTGGCGGCTTCAGTGTCAGTGCTGACGGTAAAAGAGCCACTATCATCAGTTGTCTCGATAACTTATTAAAAGGTGCCGCCAGTCAGGCATTACAAAACATCAACCTTGCATTGGGTATAGACCCCACTACCAACATTAACAGCAGCCAGTATTAACAGCGGCATTCAACAATAGGAAACTCCCCATGAGCGCAGCACCGATTTGGCAAAAAAACAGCCACGCCAGCATTGACGAAACCATTATGGATTTTATGGCAGGAGAGGACATTATTCTTGACCAGCAAATCATTCAATATGATATTCAAGCCAGTAAAGCCCATGTTAAAGGCTTAAAGTCGATTAAAATTCTCGGCAGCGAGGAAGCCGAACAATTACTCAGTCAACTGGATGAATTACAAATCGACATCAACGCTGGCAGCTTTGTGCTCGACAGTCGCTTTGAAGACTGTCATTCGGCGATTGAGTCCTATTTGGTCGAGAAACTCGGCGAACTGGGAAAGAAAATCCATACCGGACGCTCGCGTAACGATCAAATCCTAGTAGCAACGCGGTTATACATGAAAGCGTCGTTAACCACCGCGATTGAGCATACAACAGCGTCGATAACCGCCTGCCTTGACCAAGCCAAAGCAACCGAAACCGTGGCAATGCCCGGTTATACTCATATGCAGCGAGCAGTGCCTTCATCAGCTGGCATGTGGTTCGCCAGTTTTGCCGAAGCGATGATCGACAACCTGATGACCTTGCAATCAACACTCGCATTGATTGATGCCAATCCGCTGGGCACCGCTGCGGGTTATGGTGTCAACTTGCCTTTAGACAGAGAGCTGACCACCAAAGAACTCGAATTTGCCCGAATGCAACTTAATCCGATATACAGCCAAAACAGCCGAGGTAAATTTGAAATGGCGATGTTGTCGGCATTGTCACAATGTTTGCTCGATATCAGACGTTATTGTTGGGATCTATCCTTGTTCACCACCCAAGAGTTTGATTTTGTCAGCCTGCCTGATGAAATGACCACCGGCAGTTCAATCATGCCAAATAAACGTAACCCAGATTTGGTCGAATTAATGCGCGCCAGCTACGCCCCAGTGCAAGCAGCAATGGTCGAGCTACAAAGCCTGCTATCATTACCCTCAGGTTATCAAAGAGACCTACAATTAACCAAGGGACCGGTATTACGAGCAGTCACTAAAGCTTTGCAAACTCTGATGCTGTTTCCACAGCTGGTTAAAGGCACCACTTTTAAAGCCGACAAACTCAGCGCAGCCATTGATACCCCAATGTACGCCACCGATTTGGCGGTAGAACTCAGTGCCAAAGGAATGCCATTTCGCGATGCCTATCAACAAGTGGTAGAGCGCTATTCAGAACTTAGTGACAGAACCCCAGAGCAAAGCATTGAACAACGCCTCTCACCCGGAGCATGTGCTGATTTGCGATTGTGTTGTTTGAAAAAACGCTTGGAAGGATTGTTGTAATAAAAACGAGAATGAATTCTCGTCTACGTCGTAGACGCGAATTCATTCGCGTGGGGACATGGAACCCACCAATCTCCGAACAAAACATGATATAAACTCTCGCCTTTCTAGGATAGAATCTCCAGCCAAACTCTCTGCCACAGCCACTGAGCAAAACCTAACCCATTCTGGAGCAATAAACCATGTCATTAACCCCGTCAAATATGCTGCCATTAGGCACCCAAGCACCGGACTTCACCTTACCCACTGGTGCAGGTCAAGCCGTCAGCCGTGACCAATTAGTCAAACAAAACGGTTTATTGGTGGTCTTTATGAGTAATCATTGCCCATTTGTCATTCATTTGGCCGAAGCACTGGCTAAATTAGGTGACGAGATAGACCAATTTGACATTGGCATGGTAGGCATTAATGCCAATGATGTTATCGCCTACCCAGCTGACAGTCCTGAAAATATGCTTTTGGAGAGTCAACAAAGAGGTTATAATTTTGCTTATCTGTTCGATCAAACTCAGGCCATTGCCAAAGCCTATGATGCCGCTTGTACACCTGATTTTTTCCTCTTCGATAGTGATTTGAAACTGGTCTATCGGGGCCAATTTGACGCCAGTCGTCCCGGTAGTGACGTTGCTGTCGATGGCAACAGCCTCTATCAAGCATTATCTGCATTAAGCCAGCAACAACCGATCAACCCACTGCAAGCCCCTAGCGTCGGATGTAATATCAAGTGGACAAAATAACCTCGCCAAAAAGCATCACATGAAAAACGCGACATCAGCTGTCGCGTCAGTTTCAGCTTAGATGCAAATACACGTACCTTAAATGATATCTGGCTATGCTGTCACCTAATGAGTCAAAAAACCATTGAATTATCGACCCCAAACTGCGCAACTCAACTTTATGGACTATTGTTAATGAAAATAATTGATTAAATAAAGAAGACCCAATTCACTACCCATCATTTTCTTTTGGACGTCTCTTTGTTATATCGCTGTACATTGTGGAAATAATAAATTTTGGCAACTAAATTACGCGTCTTATCAATTGATGATAATCATCAAAACCTGAACTTAATCCAACAAGCTCTGGAGCAGCATTTTGATGTGATCTCTTCATCCGGCGAAGAATCCATTGAAGAATTAATATTTGATTGTGAGCCGGATATCATTTTACTAGATATCATGCTGGCCGAAACCAATGGTTATGATATTTGCCGCAACATCCGCAAGTTACCTATCGCACAACATACCATAGTGGTATTTATCTCCTCTTTGCATTCACTCCAAGACAAACTTAAGGCTTATGAGGCAGGTGGTGACGACTATATTTGCAAACCGGTCAATGTGGCTGAGCTCGAATACAAGCTTGAAGCCTATGAAAAACGCATTAACGAACAGCAGCAGCTCAGCCACTTGGTCGAAGAGGCTTCTCAGGCTGCACTATCATCCAGTCAACAAGCTAGCGAATTCAGTTTATTAAATTGCTTTTTAAAAAGTACTTTAACCATCTACGACCTCGACGAACTTTATCAGGCTAGCCAAACCACAATTAGCGGCTTAGGTTTGAGCTGTGCCATGGAATTTCGCCTTGGCAATACACCGACGCAATATCCCAAGGGTCAGATATCCCAACTCGAATCAGAAATTCTGGAGCTAAGCAAACGCGCCAAACGTGTCGTTTCATTTGGCCACAATGTGTTATTTAACTCACCTTGCTGCTCACTGTTGATCAAAAAAATACCTGACAATAAAGGGCTTTGTGAGCGCCTGCAAGAGCACTTCCTCACTTTGCTTGAGATCATCAATAGTCGAATTACATTTATACAACAACAAGAAACTGCGCAGCAACAGCGGCAAAAAATAGTCAATACCTTAAAAGCCGTGATCATGTCCAACCATGGCAGTATCAATGCCGACATCAACACCCTACTCGACAACATTCAATAATGGTGATATTGAATCCTATGGCTACCTACTCATGATACTAGAGCATCCATTAGCTTACATACTCGCTGGTATCATTGTCGGTTTACTGGTCAAACCGTTAAAACAATTCGCGTCTCGATTTTTTCATGCCAGCAATGTGATCACCAAAGCACAAATAAAAGCCATCAACAGCTCACTCACCGACGGTTTTGTGATCATTGATCAACTCGGACAAGTGATCTATGTCAATCAGGCGATACTAGACTTGTTTGATTATGACGATGAGCAACAACTGCTCGGGCAGAATATTACCGTATTAATGACCAGTAATCAAAGTAGTGTACATGATCAGTATTTAGACAAATATATTAAGACGGGGATCCGCAAATTTCTCGGCACTGACAGGCGAGTCACGGCGCAAAAACAAGATGGTAGTGAGATGCATATCAGCTTGTCCATTAATGAAATTGAAGTAGATTCAACCCCTTATTTTGCCGCTTTTATCCGCGATATTAGTAAAGAAGTTGAGATGCATCAGCAAGTTGAATATCAGCGCAACAAGTTTCAAACCTTATATAACTATTGTCCGGACGGCATCTTGTATGTCAGCAGTAATTTGAGCGTCATTGATGCTAACGAGCGGTTTTTATCACTGTGTGGTGATTCTTTAGATAACATCAAAGGCCAGAGTATTACCAACCTGTTCACTGTCGATACGCCACATTTGCGCCATGTCAAAAAACTGCTACACAACACAGATGAACATTGGGGCCAAAACGAAATTCTGGCCAAATTGAACAACTGTTTATCCCGCAAAATCATCGTCTTAATCACCAGTCAAATCATTCCTGGGGATAATGAACAGTTATGTACTCATATATACATGTTCAGGGATATTTCAAAAGAACTCGATCTGATTGCCCATACTAGCGAAAGAAATCAAACCCTAGAATTATCCGAAGCACTGGTCAACATTGGTTATTGGCGTTATAACGTGCTGCAACGTCAACTATGGTGTTCAGAACAAATATTTAAAACCCTCAACATGCCCTTCAATAATAACCATATTATTGACATCGAAAACATCTACACTTTAATCGACCCACAAGACCAGCAAAATGCGATTGATGCAATACAACAATGTTTTTCTCACCAATTGCCACTTGCCTTGTCATGTAAATTAACACTAGACAATAATGAAGACAGACATATTATATTAAAAGGTGTCTGCGAAGCGCCTACTGGTTCCCTGACCGCTATTTATGGGGTGATCCAAGATATTTCTGATCGCATCGGTCAGGAAGAAAGCCTGCGACTCACCAAAGAGCGGTTGGAGCGCAGTCAATTGTTTTCAAATATTGGCAATTGGGAGTGGGATATCGACAGTGGTCAAGTATTTTGGTCTGAACTAGCTGCGCCGATGTTCGGTGATGAAGAAAAAAGCATAACCACAGACTTCAACCATTTTGTTAACAGCATTCATCCTGATGACCAGCAAAGTGTCAGCGCTGCTATCACTCGCTGTATCGAACACATTGAAAAGTACAATATTGAACATCGAGTCATTTGGCCAGATAAAAGCATTCACTGGCTCCATGAGCAAGGTGATGTTGTTCGTGATGTTAACGGAGTCGCCACTTCAATGGTCGGTGTTGTGCAAGATATCACCGAACGTAAAGCTAAAGAAACCCAATTAGAGTTGTTTAAGCAGATCATCGAATCTTCTAATCAGGCAATCCGCATTTCGGCAGAGGATAATCAATTAGTCTATTCGAACCCGGCTCATCAACAGTTATTTCTCCATAATCAAGATGATGTATCCCATCGTTTCGACGACTTTTTATCCAATGAATTCAGATCGTCTGGCATCAGTCAACAAATCGAACAATCATTATCACAACGAGATCACTGGTCAGGTGAAATAGAATCAAAACGTACTGACGGCAGTCTATTCCCTGCCCATATGTCATTGAGCCAATTTAACGATCAGCAGAACAAACACCAATATCGCATTGGTTTTTGTTATGACGCCAGTGACGAAATAGCGCAAAAAGCGAAACTGCATCAGGCCAAGCTTGATGCCGAATCTGCCAACCGGGCAAAATCTGAGTTTCTGTCGAGCATGAGCCATGAGCTGCGCACACCATTGAATGCGGTATTGGGCTTCTCCCAACTATTGCTCAGACAGAAACAGGTGCCGTTCACTGAGCGGATCACAGACAATATTCAAACCATATACAAAGCGGGCGAACACTTATTAACGCTGATCAACGGCATCCTCGAACTAGCCAAAATAGAATCCGGTAAAAGTTTGCCAAATTTCGAACGAGTCAATATTAAGGAAATTATTGATGAGGCGATCACACTGGTAATCCCCCAGGTGGTAGAAAAAAGACTGAGTTTACAAACCCCCGAAGGTAGCAAAGTGCCGGTGCTTTATACCCAACGTAAAATCCCGCTAGTCGATGCTGATTTTACGGTGCTCAAACAAGCACTACTCAACTATTTAAGCAATGCGATTAAATACAACAAAGAAGATGGGATCATCTTTATTACTGTCGATATTAACCCAGATAATAAAACCACTCGGATCACCATATGTGATAATGGCATTGGGATTTCCAGTGAATCAATTGATGATTTATTCACCCCATTTAATCGTCTGGGACTCGAAACCAGCAACATTCAGGGCACTGGTATTGGTTTGGCGATCACCAAAAAGAATATTGAAAGCATCGGTGGTAGTGTCGGAGTCAAAAGTAAACTGGGATCAGGTTCTAATTTTTGGATTGACTTACCTTATATTGAGTTACTGGACGATAATCAGCATTCGTCACCCAATGACAGCATCATATCCAAAGCACTAAGCAATCTGTCCAGTAATGATTTGCTAGTGCTGTATATCGAAGATAACCCGTCAAACACCCAGCTAATGATCAGTTATTTTGACAGCATTAAATCAGCCAAATTAATTACCGCCGTCAATGCTGAATTAGGTGTGGTGTTAGCCAATGAATACTTGCCAAAAGTGCTATTGCTCGATCTTAACTTACCTGGCATGGATGGTTTTGCCGCGCTAGCAACAATGAAAAGCAATGACCAGCTCAAAGACAGTATTTTCATTGCGGTTACAGCCGATGTGATGAACACTACCCGGGAGAAGGTCGATCAAGCTGGTTTTGATGCATTTCTCAGTAAACCCATCAGTTTTGATGCGTTAAACCAATTGCTCAGCCAATATAGTCAGACTCACTCACCGAGCATCCCTGTCCCGCCGACTCAAGCTGAGGCATTAACTGACAAAAAATAATAAACGGCAGCCCATTCTATGGACTAAAGTAAATATAATCAGCGACTTGTTAAACTATTAAGACCAACAATGAATTCTCGTATTGACGACACCACCAATAGCCAAGAAACAGCGCGATTAAACGCCGAAATTGCCCGCCTCAATGGCAGGGTGAACGCATTGGAAAGTCAGCTCAAACAACAATCCGTAGTCGCACTTGAACGCGATTTAATTTGGCAAAATTTAGACCTTATATTACAAGATTTACCCGTTGGTATCGCCATTCTCGAAGGACCTGAATTTCGCTATTTAAAAATTAACCAATATCTCGCCAAGTTACACAACTTATCAGCTGCCGAACATATTGGCCAACCACTGGCTGTTGTTTTCCCTCATTTGATTGCTTCTGTTATCCCCACACTCACCAGCGTTTTAACGACAGGCAAAGGATCTGAATTAAGAGAGTTTGACATTACCTTAGCCGATGGCAGTATTCGCTACCTGATCGACTTTAATTTTCCGATTAGTAAAAATACTATTGTCAGTGTGGTAATGGATGTCAGCAAACAAAAATTAACGGAAATGGCATTAAGCAAAAGCAACAAAGCATTGGACGAAAAAATTCAAACCCTGAAGGATACTCAACATCAACTGGTTCAGACCGCCAAACTGGTTTCTATGGGTCAGCTCACGGCGGGTCTTACCCATGAATTAAATCAACCACTGGGGCGCATTTTTCTCACCGCTGAACTGGCACAGGCCAAATTAAAGCGGCTCGATGGCGGTGATCCGCAGCCGATTTTAAACTACATGCAACGCATTATGGAAGACGTTAAAAGTTCAACCACCCTGATCAACCATTTAAAAACTTACAGTCGTCAAGATGTTGAGTCTGTCATTATTCCAATGAACATTGAACAATTAACCAATGAAGCAATCAGCTTATTTCAATCTCGTATCGACACACTTCAGATCGACTTCAAGCAGCAGCTTATGTCTGATGATTTGCCACTCCAAGGTGATCCGGAACAAATCGGCCAAGTGATCAACAATCTGATCAGCAATGCTATAGATGCATTAAAAGAAGCACAAACCAACGATAACCACCAAGCTAGCCATTTGACGCTAAAAACCTACGATGAAGGTAAATTCACCTGCATTAAGGTAAAAGATAATGGCTGTGGTATGAATGAGATGACATTATCCTGTATCTTCGATCCATTTTTTACCACCAAGCCTTCTGGGCAGGGAACCGGGTTAGGTTTATCTATTAGTCGGGGGATTATCGAAAGCCATCGCGGCAAACTAACCGCACAAAGCGAGGAAGGTAAAGGCAGCTGTTTTACGATTTGGTTACCTAAATAGCATGGATAGGTAATATGGATTGGTAACGTGGGTTTACTATTTATTTTCGCTTTCAAGCTCTTGTTGCAACTCACTAAATGAAACCGGTTTTTCGAGGATACTTTCGACGCCTAGGTTTTTCGCCAAATTAAGATATTCGATACCTGCAATTCTGCCACCGCCGGAGATCACAATAATTTTGCATTGATGGCTCTCATCACTAATCAACTCCAAGATCACCTCAATGCCATCAGTATCGGGCATAATGATATCGGTGATCACAATATCTGGTTTTAACGAGTGATACAGCGCTAATCCCTGTCTGCCATCAAACGCACAAGCGACTTCATACTGAGCCCATTCTAATTGTTCTTTCAAGATATTATTAAAAGCAACATCATCATCGATTACTAATACTTTTTTCATAGTGGCCTTCTCTCTATTGTCCTCCTAATCATAGTCCAGACAAGTGGCTTGGCAACCGCAATGGTTTCTTTTTAAGATATAGGTTTCTTTTTAAGATATTGTTTTCTTTTTAAGATATAGTTTTCTTTTTAAAATTAAGCTCAAAGCCTAATCGTCCTCAGCGGCTTTGTATCTTTTGCCATAACGAGGATTAGTAACAATACCAGTGGCAGAAACAAACTTAAACGCCAAAGATTGGGTCTCGCCTTTGGCCAGTGCTTTATAAACCGCAAAATGCAGGTGAGGTACTGAAGTAAATCCGGTACTGCCTGACAAGCCAATTAATTGGCCTCGTTTGACCTTATCGCCGGGGCGCACAAATACCCCGTCTTGTTGCAAGTGATAATATTCACCCGTCGAGCCGTCGCTGTGTTCGATGACAATAAAATTGGCGTACTTAGCATATTTTCGTGATGCACCGCCGCGATAATTGCGATATTCCACATCCACCACCGTACCTTCACGCGCTGCGTAAAGTTCAGTGCCATCAGGCATCGAAAAATCAACGCCATATTTAGAAAAACCTCGGTGACTGTAGCCGCCGTTAAAGCCTTGCACAACGTAATGTCCAGCTGAGGTATTAAAAGGCAAGCGATATAAATAATCATCATCATGCACCACATCAAGGCTACCCACAGCCCACTGAATATTAAAATCGATGGCAGTGCGACGACGTTTGTTCACTGGTTGATAACGGGCGATCCAGACTCGGCTGTTACCCTCTAGGGTTTTCGTTACCGGATCTTGTTGGTCAGAAGCTAAGTTTACGGTATTAACATCAACTGTCATCGTGATGGTAAATGGCTTGTTATTGCGTAAGTAAACATTCACTTCACCATTATCAGCAATTTGTTTATCAACACATGCCCAACTTTGTAAACATCTGGCCTGAGCCTGCCAACCAAAGCTGCCACACATCACAACAGCTAACAATATCAATCGACGCATCACACTCGTTACCATAATCACAGCTCTCATCAAAACTTTAGACATATTAGGAGTAACACATAAACCTGATCAACACTGTTAAAATTTCAACGATTTTGTTACTAAACACTACAAACTATGTTCCAAGCAAATTCTCAATTTAGCAACTACACTTTGAGCTGACACATTGTATAAATAATGAACGAGGTGGGTGATGATAAGACATTATTATATCAGTGATGATCTGGACGATCTCGAAGCAGTTGGTCAAGAACTTGAAAACGAACACATAACCGCACCACAGTTTCATGTGTTGAGCAATGATGAAGCCGCAGTTGAAAAGCATCAACTGCACGAAGTTGAAGCCGTACTCAAGCAAGATGTGGTGCACTCTACAGAGTTAGGCGCAGTTATTGGCATTGCATTGGCAGCATTAGTACTGGCTGGTGCCAATTTATTAGGATTAACTGACAGTGCAGCAGGTTGGCTGCCCTTTATCTTTTTAGCCATCGTGGTGTTAGGATTTTGTACTTGGGAAGGCGGTTTAATTGGCATTCAGTTGCCTAATTACCAATTTAGCCGTTTTGAAAAAATCCTCGAACAAGGCAAACACGTCTTTTTCGTCGACGTTGAAGATACTCAGGAGCCAATTTTGGCGACCATCGTCAACCGCCATCCGCACTTACAACTCGCAGGCTTAGGAGACGCCACACCCCGTTGGGTTATCAGGTGTCATGACCGTTACAGCTCATTTATGAAAATGATGCCTTGAAAATATAATAAAGAGTGTGCAGTTAAAAATCGCCACAATCAGGCTGTATTGCCAAACCTTATTGTGGCGGCTGTTGCTCTGCTCTGCTCTTAATTGTTAATTGTTAATTGTTAACTATTCACCGCCGATCATATTCAACGCCATCGCCTCAGCGATCTTAATCCCATCTATACCTGCTGATAAAATACCACCAGCATAACCCGCACCTTCGCCCGCCGGATAGAGTCCTAGGGTATTGATACTACATAACTGCTCATTTCTTTTAATTCGTACCGGTGCTGAAGTGCGGGTTTCTACGCCTGTCAACATCGCATCAGGCATAGCAAAGCCTCTGATTTTCTTATCAAATGCTGGTAATGCCTCACGAATAGCCTCAATCGCATAGTCAGGCAAACAATTGCTTAAGTCAGTGAGTTTTATCCCTGGTTGAAAAGATGGCGTGACATCACCTGTAACATCGTCTTTAACACCGCCTGAAGAAGACGCCGAAGATTGCTGTTTAAGAAAATCCCCAACAGTTTGTGCTGGCGCATTATAATTGCCGCCGCCCTGTTCAAAAGCTATCGACTCCCACTTACGTTGCAACTCTACACCCGCCAACACATCGCCGGGATAATCCTCTTCCGGATTAATCCCTACCACAACGGCACTATTGGCATTACGCTCTTTGCGCGAATATTGACTCATGCCATTAGTGACCACTCTGCCCTCTTCCGAGGTTGCCGCCACCACAGTACCACCTGGACACATGCAAAAACTATAAACCGAGCGACCATTGGCACAGTGATGCACCAATTTATAATCCGCCGCGCCTAATATTGGATTGCCCGCATTAATGCCAAAGCGATTTTCATCAATTAGCGACTGCTTATGTTCAATACGAAAGCCGATAGAAAAAGGTTTTGGTTCAATATAAACCCCTTTATCCAACAACATCTTATAAGTATCCCGAGCACTATGACCCACTGCCAATGCTACATGACGGGTTTTAATGTACTCACCATCAGCCAGTACTACACCTTTAACTCGGCCTTTAACTCGGCCTTTAACTTGATCATTGTCAATATCAATTTCATCGACCCGAGCACTAAAGCGAATTTCGCCGCCCAACCCCTCAATCGTGGCACGCATTTTTTCCACCATGGTCACCAGCTTAAACGTGCCAATGTGTGGTTTGCTAATATAAAGGATCTCTTCTGGGGCACCGGCGATGACAAACTCTTCGAGCACTTTACGGCTATAATTCTTTGGATCCCTTACCTGACTATACAGCTTGCCATCAGAAAAAGTCCCTGCACCGCCTTCACCAAACTGCACATTCGACTCGGTATTAAGCTCCCGCTTACGCCAAAAACCGAAGGTATCGGCGGTGCGCTCACGTACCGCTTTACCTCGTTCCAAAATAATCGGTCGAAAACCCATTTGCGCCAATACCAAACCAACAAACAGACCACAAGGACCAGTGCCGATCACCACTGGTCTATCGGGTAAATCATCCGGTGCGTTATCTACTGCGTTAGCGACAAACTGGTAACTGGTATCAGGGGTGGCTTTGACTTTTTGGTCATCGGCAAAACGCGCTAACAGCGCTTGTTCGTCTTTCACCTCAACGTCAAGTGTGTACATAAGGGTGACCACATTACGTTTGCGGGCGTCATAACCCCGGCGAAAAATAATATAATTCAAGACATCCGCAGGTTGAATATCGAGCTTACTAATAATCGCTGCGCTGATCGCATTTTCATCGTGATCGAGCGGTAATTTAACTTCGGTGAGTCGTATCATTGAGGCTTTCCTGCTGTAAAAAGTCGTATAGGCAGTGGTATGTAAGAACACTATAAAAAATTGGCAAGAACCAAGGCGTCGCATTTTACGTTAATATTGGCATTAACGCACCGACAAATGTAAAATGACGGCGTTTTTAATCAAGTCCGACGAAATAAGCCATGACCTATGTAGTTACCGACAATTGTATCAAATGCAAATACACTGATTGTGTCAGCGTTTGCCCGGCTGATGCCTTTTATGAAGGTCCCAACTTTCTCGCAATCAACCCTGATGACTGCATTGACTGTGATTTATGCCCGGTAGAATGCCCCGCCGATGCGATTTTCTCAGAAGATAACGTACCACCCGGTCAAGAAGCGTTTATTCAACTCAACGCCGAACTCTCCCAACACTGGCCCCGCATTGTCGAACAAATTAACCCACCCGCTGATGCCGAGCAATGGAATGGCGTGGCCGATAAAAAGCCGCTTTTAGAGAAATAAACGCAAAAGTAAACCATTTATCTAAATCTTAAGCTGAGCAGAGATCCGCGCCCCAATATCAGCATCAATCCCCTGCATCATCGCACTGATACAATCAGGAAATTCGGCGATACAAATTAAATGAATATGACCCGGTAGCAACACCCGGGCATAAATTTCAACGCCATGTTTTTTGGCATCAATAGATAAGCGTTCACACAGGCAATCAAGAGGGGTTTGTTGTGAAGCATCGATAGGCGTTTTTTTGCGTAGATTTGGCATAACATCAGTCCTTGGTGTTTTATTGGCTGTTTAAAAAGTATCCTTTAATTGTTAGTGTAGACCTTTTTATTGAGTGCTGAAATATTAAGTGGTAAATGTTGAATGTTGAATTTAATTTTCTTCGCGGGCGGCACGAGAGGCTTTGTTTAAATCTTCACGTAAAGCCGCAGCACGGGCACTTTCAATCGAAGCTGATGTTTTGCCTTGCTTCTTTACCGCCGCTACTCTCGCTAAAATCGCTTTTTGAGTTAATGTCATGTTTCTACTCCCCTACAGGTTGACGCCATTTTACAGCATATACTTCTTATAGTATAGCCGCATGGTAATTGGGCTGTCGCTCATTGGTTATTTTTCTCAAACAAATCAATCGCTACCATGATCCGATCTAAAGCGCTTGTATACGGCTTTATTATTGCCGCAAAATCCTTCACCTTACTACCATCAAAGAGCAAACCATCCTGATTACGATAAACATTGAGCACCCATTTAATTTTCTGCTTATCAAAATACATAATAGGTATAGATAAAATAGAATGCGCAACAGATTTATCAGAATAGAACTCGTTAAGCGCCTCTTCAATTTCCGTATCCGTCACATTGCTATTTTGCTTATAGTCTTTTGGAATATCCCCAACATCTGGCACATAAGAATAATTGCGAGTTACTACAGCAGCTGGTGCGCCCATGATATTAGCATTTATCGGGTATTTTATTTCAGCGTTTTGCTCTGTAAATGGAAATGCAATCTGTTGTCGCTTTTCATCAGGATCAGGGTCTTGGGACTCTGTAGTTGTGGTGTATACATTATCAAGCAAGACAACAAAACCAGAATAATGGCTCTGTGCCGGTGATATTGTAAATCGCTTTGCGATACACAAAAGCTCTTCGTACTTTGTACTTTGAGGGCTGATTTCATCTTCTTCATTGTCACCAATACGATAAACTGTCATCAGATTGGCACGATAAATCACATTACTACTACGTAGGTTGGCACTATCCCATTTTTTCACCAAGTTGGTAACTGAATCAAGAATAACTCTTACGCTTTTTTGTGCATTAAAGAGTTTGTCTTCACGCGATACTTCTTCATCATCATCCAGCAACAACGCCAGTTGAGTTGTCTCAACCAAGGCATCAATTTTAGAGTATTGTTCACCGTAATAAGCCCAAAAATCATGTGGTGGCATCGTCAGCATACTATCTATCACTATGCTATTTTGACGTCGACCCACCCAAGACGACAGAGCAAACAAAAATACGAGAACAAAACCACTGGCAGCAAAAAAAATGGTCGCCCAATTTGGCTGATAGTCTAGTAAGTGAGTAAAACCAGGAAAATGAAACGTTAATATTGCTTTGGTAAAAAATGATGCGCACGCCCCCCCAAACAAGTGCAGCAAACCACAATAAAGTGTGAACTAATGGATTAAGTGTCCACAGATAAGTTTCTGGCCTAATCCATTGAGACATTCCTGTACTATGCTTTTTTGATTCACTTAACTTATGCTGTAATAATCGATTCATAAAGGAGATTTTTCATTTTATTCTAAGCCCATCCAGAAATATCATCATACAATAAACCTTGTCGCATATGCGACAGAATAAATCGACTTTTATTGAGTTATTTGCTAAATTATCATTAACTTTAGTTTTGCACCTTACCATCCAAAGCGTGTTCAATCATCTTGATAAATTTCTCAGTAATAGCCCTTCTTTGCCGACCATCACCATTTTGAGTAATATGATTGCCTATTCCGATGATAATTATCAAGAGTAAAAACAACTTCTCACTCGCTCGGGTTTTACTTTTAAGTGCTTCTACAATCATTTTTTGCTGAGCCGCTTTGCTTGGCACTGCCAAAATTTCCAGCATAATAGAGGTATCAATTAAACAAATCGCGTAACTATTCAGCTTGTGGATAACTCATGGTAGGAGGGGCGTCCCGCCGCGATAAATGGCGCAGCCATTTCAAAAACTCGTTGCACCTTCGGCACAAATCGCGCCGAGACGGCCCTCCTACATTGTTTGATCTTATTTATCCACAACGTCATCGATTTCGCTGAATAGTTACCAAATCGCTAACATTAATCATCTGCCTCATCGCTGATTTCAAGCAGAGAATCAAACCAGTCAAGACTATCTTGCTGCTTCTGTTCATCGGATATTTTATCTTTAAAAAGTCGTTCAAAAATCCCCCTCTGTAGAATAATTTTCATCTTTATTCTGAAACATTATTGTATCCTGACAACGAGCATATTACCTCACGCCCCGCCAAACAACCCCATAGGCAAGGCGTAGAATTTATGTTCACCTTGATGAAAAGGTAAAATACGCTCACCGGAATAGAAAACCACGCCATAACAAAAGTTTTTATCAGTAAAATCAGCCAGTTTACGAAGTCCTTTAAAATCATTCAGAGACACACTAGCAGCCGCCTTTATTTCAATGCCAATCACCTTACTGTTCGCCTGTTCCAACACAATATCCACTTCATTTTTTTGTTTATCTCTAAAGTGGTAAAGACTGATCTCATTTGATGCCCATTGAGCGTGTTTACAACACTCCATAAAGATCAGGCTTTCCAACAAACCGCCATAATACTGGCTATAAAGCAACTGCTCTTCAGACTTGATACCAAGTAAATAACACGCCAAGCCAGTATCGACAAAGTGCAGTTTTGGCATTCTTGTTGCTTCGCGTTTTGCCCGATTTTTTAAATAAGCGGGTAAGCGTTTAACAATAAACATAAGTTCCAAAATTTGGATATAGCTTTTAATTAATTTATCATCTAATTCTAAGTCATTAGAAATATTGGAGTATTTAATTAAATTGCCACTGAGACCCGCCAGATAATTAATCAATGCATTAAGTTTCGAGTGATAATCGCCCCTAGCTGTATACAGGCTGTCAAAATCTTTAAATAACCGTCCTTGCACATACGATTTAAACCATATTGACTTTGCTCTTGCACTTTTACTCTGAACTTCGGGGTAGCCGCCAGCAATAATCCAGCTTGCCAGCAACTCTCGTGAGGTTGGCATCGGATTGGTATTGCCACTTAAGTTACCAGCAACCAAATAGTCGATGATATTGACAGGTTTTTGGTTTAATTCGCAGATTGATAAAGGATACAACTCCAAACGTGCCATATGACCAGGCAACGCTTCTTGGGTTTTTGCCGAACGAAAAATATCAGCTGAGCCAGTCAATAAAAACTTACCCATTTGCTCAGCACCAGACGTTTCAGTGATGAGCTGATCAGAGCATTCTTTAATCGCAGGAATCAAACTCGGTGAATATTGAAACTCATCCAAGGCCAGTTTTTTCGACCCGAATGACTGAATAAACCCGTGCGGGTCGTTGTTTGCAGCCTCAAACACTGCTTGGTTATCGAGTGTCACATAATCCATATTAAGACGGTTGGCAATTTGACGAACCGTGGTTGTTTTTCCTGCCTGTCTTGGACCTGTCAGATAAACAATCCGAAACTCAGTCAAAAGCTCTTCAATGATAGATTCTAAATGCCTTAAATACATGTCAGCCCTTGGAACAGTTTGCGGCTAATTGATAGCAAGAAATAGTAGCATATAAAACATCTTAATCCGAATAAAACAGCACCTTAACCCGAGATATCTAACACCTTAACCCGAATAATCTATCATCTTAACCCGAGTTATCTAGCACCTTAACCCGAGTTATCTATCACATCGAATAAGGCAACCAAGTCGCCAGCCGAGGAAACGCAACCAAAATCACCACCATCAGCGCCATAATAAGAAACATGGGGAAAGCCGCTCTGGCAATATAACCAACTTCATGTTTGGTGATACCTTGCAGCACAAACAGGTTGAACCCAACGGGTGGGGTGATCTGCGCCATTTCGACAATTACCACGATAAAAATACCGAACCAAATCACATCAATACCAGCCGCTCGGATCATTGGCTCTACTACCGCCATTGTCAGCACCACCGAAGAAATACCATCTAAAAACATGCCGATAATGATATAGAAAATAGTTAACGCCAAAATGAGGTTAATCGGTGACAGTTGCAAGGTCTCTATCCACTGTGCCAGCAAGCGCGGCAGACCAGTAAAACCCATCGCTAGCGCCAAAAATGCAGCGCCCATCAATATCAGCGCAATCATCGCCGAAGTGCGAACCGCACCAAGCAAGCTATCACGACAGTTTTGCCAATTAAAATTGCCCTGCAACGCAGACAATCCAAAGGCACCAATCACCCCTATCGCAGCGGCTTCTGTGGCAGTGGCGATACCGGCATACATAGAACCAATGACTAAACCAATCAAGGCCACCAGCGGCAATAAAAAGCGTGATTCTCGGAGCTTTTCCATCAAGCTCATTTTTGCTTCATCATTACGGTGATCCTTACTGTGATTGTTACGGTCAAAAAGTAGCGACCAAAGCGCGATGTAACCCATAAATAACCCTGCCAATACCAAACCCGGTATCACGCCTGCCATGAACAATTTTGAAATTGATTCATTCACCGTCACCCCATAAACAATCAAGGTTAACGACGGCGGGATCATCAAACCTAAGGTCGCAGCCCCTGCCAATGTGCCCACCACCATTTTTTCTGAGTAACCTCGTTTGCGCAATTCTGGCATGGTCATTTTGCCCACGGTTGTCAACGTCGCCGCCGATGAGCCAGAGATAGCGGCAAACAGCGTACAGCCAACGATATTGGTATGTAACAAGCCACCGGGCAACCGGGTCATCCACGGCGCAAGTCCTCTGAACAGGTTTTCAGACAAGCGGGTTCGATAGAGAATTTCGCCCATCCAAATAAATAGTGGCAGCGCCGTCAAACTCCAGCTGGTTGATGTTGACCAAATAGCAGTGATCATTCCATCACCTGCGCTGTAGTCAGTAAAAATAGTCATAACAGCCCAAGCACAGCCGATAAGTGCCAAGCCAATCCATACCCCAGTGCCCAAAAATAGCAGCCCAAAGAACAAAAAAATCACCCCAAGATACAATAACTCCATTATTCTTCTCCTGCTGTTTTCGCTACTGTTTTAGCACTGCCAGCATCGCCAAACACTACCTGTACAAAATGATCAATCACTGCAATCGTCAAAACCACAGTACCTGCTGACATCGCCAGCTGGGGGATCCAAATAAGCACCGCATCTTGTGCCTGACTGATTTCACCCAGCTGATATGACCACCAAGTCGTTTTTATCGCGTAGTAACTCAAAAACACCGTGATCACCGCCGAAATACCAATACACCAGATATCAACAAAATATCGGCCTCGCCCCAGTCCGCGTAAAAACAAACTCACCCTGATATGACTTCCCTGACTAAAAGCATAACCCAAGGAGAAAAACAAACTGGCGGCCATGCAATAACCTGCATATGAGGTCAACCCCGGCACACTTATACCAAACCATCGCGTCGCCATCTGAAAGATGATGATCGCCAGTAGCGCCACCAGCGCAAATGCTGAAATCCCGCCACACAGTAGATAAAGCTTGTCCAAAGCCTTACGCATTCGACTTTTGCTCACCGTCTTAATTGCGGTCTTCATTCATCACTCCCGAGTCGTTTTTTATAATCATTGAGAATAATCTCACCGTCAGCCCCCATGGCATCAGACCACTCTTTGGTCATCACCTCGCCGATTTGGCTCAATTCAGTCTGTAATTGCACCTCAGGTGGCAACACCTGCATGCCGTTTTCAGCCAGTTTTGTCAGATACCATTGTGACAGCTCCCGGGCACGGGCAGTGCCTGTAGCCTCGGCACTTGCGGCGGCGGTATAAAGGCACTGTTGATGAACCTCAGACAGCGCGGCAAAATGCGCTTTATTGGCAAACACATAACTTCTTGGTAGCCAAGCGTTTAAATCATAAAAATAATTCAGATGCTCCCAGACTTTGCGATCATAACCGGTTGAGCCAGATGACATCAGCGACTCCACCACACCGAGCGCAAGCGCCTGATTGAGTTCAGCAGATTCAATCTGCACAGGCACCATACCCGCCAATTCGGCGATCCGTGCAGTGGCAATATTATAAGCCCTAAATTTTGAACCTTTCATGTCTGCTGTATCTTGCACTGGCGTTTTAAAATACATTCCCTGAGGCGGCCAGGGCACAGAATACAACAACACCAAGTGCTCTTCGTCCATCACCGTTTTGAGCGGACCTTTAGCGGCTTGCCACAAGGTGTCAGAAGCTTCAAACCCGGTAGCGATAAAAGGAATGGAATCAAACGCAAATAACGGATTTTCATTAGCATGACTAGATAACAATCGCTCTCCCAGCGGCACCTGTCCGCTTTGCACCGCACGGCGAATTTCGTGGCCTTTAAACAGCGAACCACCGCCGTGCACCACAATATCCAGCTCACCATTAGTACATTCAAGCACCTGACGGGCAAACACCTTGGCGTTTTGGGTGTGATAATTACTGTCAGAATAAGCTGTCGGCATATCCCAGCGCACTGACTTGTCGGTATCTGGTGTCATACCAAAGCGGATAAACAAGGCACCACACCCTAATATCGCCAATAAAACCAGTATTACTCGCATGATTCATTTTCCTCAATAGCTGATCTGGACTAAAACGGTTGCATCATAAAAAACTGATGCTAACATCTAGCGTATAACAGGTATAGACATCTATACGTTTTTACTTTCAGGGATATATCATCCGTTGACTATACAAATGACAACACAAACCACTTTACCAACAGCAGCCCAAGCGTTGGCAGAGACAGGTGCTTGGTTAGCCCAGCGCAACTGGGTACCCGCAACCGGTGGTAATTTTTCCATCCGTCTGGCACCACAACAATGCCTCATCAGCGCCTCAGGTCGTGATAAAGGCCAATTGACAGTCAACGACTGCCTTCATATTCAATGGCAAAACAGTGAGTTAACTTGCGAGGGCAAACCCTCTGCCGAAACACTGCTACATACCAAAGTTTATGATTTAGACAGCAAATCTGGCGCGGTACTGCACACACATTCAGTCGCTGCAACCGTACTGGGTCGACTCAGTGCCGAACAACAGATTGAATTTAACGGTTATGAAATGCAAAAATCCATCACCGGGCAGCTGAGCCATCAACAAACCCTGTGCTTACCAGTTTTCGACAACAATCAAGATATGGCGGCACTGGCACAAACTGTCGCCGCCCGCTGGCAACAACAAGCTTTCAGCTATGCCTTTTTAGTCAGAGGCCACGGCCTATATGTCTGGGGCGACGACCTCACCATGGCAAAACGCCACATCGAAGGCTGGGAATTTCTCATCGCCTGTGAACTCGAACGATTAAGGATTGGACAAGCTTATGCCGATTAAAACCATTATTATCGATATCGAAGGCACCACTACCGATATCAAATTTGTCCATCAGGTATTGTTTCCCTTTGCTCGCAAACACTTAAGCAGCTATGTGCAACAACATCAGCAAGAGCCACAAGTGGCGACAATCATTGAACAAGTCAAATCAGAATTACCCGTCGATTCTGCCCTCGACACCAGCCTAAACCAAGTAATTGAATTATTAATTCAATGGATAGATGAAGACAAAAAAGCCACCCCACTCAAAGCATTACAAGGGCTAATTTGGCAAAGTGGTTATCTCAGTGGTGAGCTAAAAAGCCATATTTACCCTGACGTATTGCCTGCATTACAACAGTGGCACCAACAAGGCATTGAGTTGGGTATCTATAGTTCTGGCTCAGTGGCAGCACAAAAATTACTCTTCGGCTATAGTGATTTTGGCGATTTAACCCAGTTATTTAGTCATTATTTTGATACTAATGTTGGCCATAAACAAAGCCGCGAAGCTTACCAACAAATAGCTAAAGCACTCGACACCACCCCCTCTGAGCTACTGTTTTTATCTGATGTTGTAGCTGAACTGGATGCCGCCAAACTTGCAGGGTTTAGCACCATTCAATTACATCGTGATGGTCAGCCTACGGGTCAACACCCCATAGTCGACAGCTTTTCACAAATTAATCTCACTTATTCAACCATGGGAAACCCTTGATGAGCCAACTCAGCATTTACTCAATTGAAAAACAACCGCAGTCCTTAAACGTCATTAACGAATTTGCCACCATTCAACAGACTTTAGCCGATGTTGGCATTGCTTTTAGCCGTTGGCAACCCGCAGTAACCGTTGTATCCGGTGATGAGCCTGACAAGATTTTATCGGCGTTTGACAGCCAAATCAGCGAGTTAAAACAACTCGGCGGTTATCAACAAGTCGATGTTGTCAGCCTAGATGCCAGCCATCCAGACAAAGCCGTATTACGACAAAAATTCCTCGCCGAGCACACCCATGACGAAGACGAAATTCGTTTTTTTGTCGCCGGTCAGGGATTATTTTGTTTGCATTTAGGCGATAAAATTTATCAGGTGTTATGCCAAAAAGATGATTTGATCAATGTACCCGCCAACACCAAACACTGGTTTGATATGGGGGCAGAACCTAACTTTGTCGCCATCCGTTTATTCACCGATCCCAATGGCTGGGTAGCTAAACTAACTGGTGATGATATTGCTGAGCGTTATCCTTTACTCGGCGAATAAGGTCGTTGGGAATATAATTAGGGAGTGTCGTATAGGGGAGTATTTGTTTTGCTCCCGATGAAAGGTGATCGGGAGTGGATATTTTCTGGGTCTTAAAGAAGATCCCGCAGAACATTTAGCCAAGTTTTCGGGCAAGGTCTCTTAAGCGTTTCATTTGTTTCATTTTTTCCAAATATTTTCGATCTTCTTCAGACATAACCGATTCCTCTTGTTTACTGTGTAAACATAGTACATCAAGTATAATTACTTTCCAACAACCTCGACTGTATTACCTGCATTTACTCTTTTCTTTTAATGTCATTAAGTGAAAGTGCACTATTCTGCTAATGGATATTTGCAAGGGCAAAGTCAAATGTGAAAAACTTGTAAATTTATCATCGTCATTTGAAAAAAGATCGACTTTATTGCGATAAATATTAATAACGCCATTCATATTTTCAGGTTTCAATGATGATTGCAAAAACCGTTGATGTGAAATTGGCAAACTCACAATAGATTTCCCTTTCTCATCCCCAGAGTAGTATGAAACAGCAGCATCAACGAGTGGTTTTGGCATTCCTTTCTCATGCAAAGTATCAGCTGAGTTTTTTGTATTGGCAATAAATTGAGGGTGACAAGTCGCTATCGCTTCCGGGCCACCAAACATATTATAAACGGTATTATTACCTTCGCCATCTAGATAAACCGGGAATACAGCATCTATAACCTTGGGATCACAAAGAAATGTCTTGATCGTATATTGATCACTATGACTTGAAACCAGCGACTCATCTTCATTATCAACCAAAACGCTGTATTCCTTACTGTGAACTAAATGATACTCAGGGTTTGATCCCAACTCAATGAAGAACCTTTTTTGGTGCTTCTTTTTATTTTGAATAATAGCCAGTAATTCCGGGTCTTTGATCTTAAACATCAGGTTTGCCCTGTATTCAAGTGGTGAACTCACGCCCAAAGCTGCATTGTCATAGGTTCCCGCCAGCCTCGCCAATGCAATTAATGAAGCCCGTATATAATTTTGTTGTTCTTCAATTAATCGCTCCCATGCAGTAATCGTTTTTTGTTCATCAGATAAACTTTCAAACGCCAATGTTGCATTAAAAACGTTTTCTGTAGCCAAGTCTTCCAGAATATCTGCATAATGCGCAAACTGTGAGGGGAACTTTCCTGGCGGTGCCAAACGAATGACTCTCTCCAGCTCATCAACCCGTTTGGTTTGTTTAATTTCAATATCAGTTACATTTTTTCTGTGCTCTGCTTTTTCTATTTTTATTACCCTAGCAGTGACAATGCCATACTTAACCAAAGACAAAAACACAATAACAGTGATAAATAAAATATATTCCACACCATAACGAGCCTCTCCAATCGCATTAATACCGGGTGAAAACCAATTCAAAATAGATGCTGAGGTAACAGAAGTGTAAATACCGAGGCTCAGTGAAATCACCGTTAATAATTGGGCCGTAATTGAATGGCCAAAAATCAGATTTTCCAGACCCGTCGAAATGTATGACTTAAACCGGGTATACGCCAAAACTGTAGTAGCCAAACAGCTCAGTAACATCAAAGGTGCACCCCAGTTCAGTTTCCAGTAGCCCAAAAATCCATAACTATCTTCTACTACGTTTACACCAAAAACCTTGTATCCACCTAATTTAAAACAAAGGAAAAAAGTTGAAATGATTATGATCAGATATAAAACCACGGTAAATATGATCTGAACAAGATGACTCATCGTCAGATTTGAAACTTTATTATTCATTGTGACACCTATCGTCCTTAATCTACTTTATATGGTCAGAGTCGACAAAGCCCCGATTTAACTAGGGGGCAAAAAGGTAGTAGAACCTTTTATTCAGTCAAATACAATACTCTTTTTGAATAATAAAAAAAGTGTTGCAGCGGTGGCAACAACCAATAAACCCTGTCACAATCAGCAAAAGCCACGTAGAATGCTACGCAACAATAAAGAGGAAACCCCATGCGCCAGCGACTACTCTCACCCTTAAACAAGCCCTTAAACAAGCCCTTAAACAAGCCCTTAAAAAAAGCATTATTCTCCCTAACTCTTTCTTTAGCTTTGGCATTAAGCCATAACACCCAAGCCAAACCGCTGGGTCATTTAGCTTCATCCAAGCAAATCAGCAATGAAGCCAGCAGCCAAATCAGCCTGCTGACCAAAGACAACGAACGTGTCGTCATCAGCTTACTCAAAGACAACGTAATTCGCCTGCAAGCTGGGGTTAATAACCAACTCATCGAGGCTAAAAACAAAGCGGCCAGCATTGTTGTTGTTGCGCAACAACCTTCATCAGTAAAATATCAACTGACTCAAC
>CBDIDQ010000024.1:0-33866 GCA_965277695.1 Alteromonadaceae bacterium | reverse complement strand
TGTCATGAGCAACATTCGTGAATCTTTCCAGCAACACCGTCACCATCAGCAGCAACAGTAGGGCCAGCAAACACAGCCAGCCTCACCTTTTCTTTGCTTCTCGTCAGCAGGATGCAACGCCAACCAGCCGCAGATATCACATTTGTCACCATGAAGGTAGACACACCTATCGCCAAATGGGCACTCGCCCATTTGTGCAAAAGGACAAAGCTGAGAGAAGAAAGCAGAGAAAACTTATATCACGACACAAGACAACAAGAGAACAAAAGTTGAAGTCAACACAAGCAACACACCACAACCGCCGCAGCCGCTGCCACCACCAATATGAACATCTTCAAAAAGCAACAGAGGGAGCTAGTTACATGCAGAAGCAGTGAAAACTGTTGGCACACAGTAAACCTTTGGCCTGCGGGATACACATGTTTTCAGCCGTGACCGCCGTGTTTTTCATGATGCCTATACCGAGTAAACACTCTACGGGAGTAACCCAAACTTCTGCCTCAAAATACTGCAAAGGAAGTGCATTTGGTGTCAATCTTAAATGGTTACTTACATGCCGAATACACGCACAATACATACATACCAAAGCACTAGCAGTTTCATCAGTGACATCATCGATATATTGGTAACTCTCCATAGGCAGCATATGATCACTATCGTCATCTCCATAGTGCCAAGCAGCCGACGATGACATCATCGCGTCACCCGCGCCGTCATCACCCATGAATACGGTAAGGGAGTCGGCCACGCCAGCAGCAGTGGCTGCTGCACTGTATGATGCAGCTGACAGGTTGCAACCACGCTCGTCACTGGCAGCCGAAGACCTCTTCTAGACAAATAAACAAAAACACCAAACCACACACGGTATATACACAACCACAGCATAATATATTAGAGATGGTACAGTTACCTCTCAACCCCCCCCCCCCCCCCCCCCCCCCCGGGGTATCCGGTTCCCCACAACCCGACGAAAAATCGCTGGGCACAAAGTGCATTGTACAGTACCTGTGCATTCGTTATCACCTTTCTCTAATCTGAATTCCCGCACATCTAGATATAGATATTATAGGGCAGTACAGACATGTGCGGACAATAGAGAGTTGACTGTATTCGATACATGGCAAATCACCAACATCAGGGGCAAGATTTGTGTGTCGATCAAGGTACATGCCACCAGGGAGTCATAAAATATCACCCTACTTGCTACTCAGCATGTGCACGGCTGTGGCATCTGTGTGCATATTGAATAGGGTATATAATTATATTAGCAATGTACAGAATATAACATGTATATAAGCTAACATGTTGACTTTCCCTAGTTTTGGTTCACATTTCCATGTCAGCAAGTAAGCATAAGCTTGATGATGGGAGCGACCAACGCGGCCTCGTAACTGATGTAATTGCGCCAGACCGAGGTTATCCGCACGGTCCATGATAATGGTGTTGGCTGTCGGTACGTCGATGCCGGTTTCGATAATCGTGGTGCAGACAATGACATTAAAACGCTGATGATAGAAATCGCGCATGATATTTTCTAGATCGCGTTCACGCATTTGACCGTGGGCAATGGTGACTCGTGCTTCGGGTATCAATTCGCGAATATCCGCCGCTGTACGTTCAATCGTTGCCACTTCGTTATGGAGAAAATACACCTGACCACCGCGCATAATTTCACGCATGATGGCTTCTCGCACCACAGTTTTATGGTATTCGTGAACAAAGGTTTTGATTGCCAAGCGTTTTGCTGGCGGCGTGGCAATAATCGACAGGTCACGCATCCCACTCATGGCCATATTTAGCGTACGGGGGATCGGTGTGGCGGTTAAGGTCAGAATGTCGACGTTACTGCGCAGTTTTTTGATTTTTTCTTTTTGCCGAACGCCAAAGCGATGCTCTTCATCAATGATCAGCAAACCTAGGTCATGATACTTAATATCTTCTTGTAGCAATTTATGCGTGCCGATCACCAAATCAACCTGACCGCTATCTAACTCAGCCAATACCGCTTTTTGCTCTTTGGCAGAGCGAAAACGCGACAGCAAATCGACTTTAATCGGCCAATTGGCAAAACGATCTTTGAAATTCTCGTAATGTTGTTGTGCTAACAAGGTCGTTGGCACCAATATAGCCACCTGTTTGCCGCCTTCGATTGCGACAAATGCTGCTCGCATCGCCACTTCGGTTTTACCAAAGCCAACATCACCGCAGACTAGGCGATCCATGGCATTGGTCGATTGCATATCATTCAATACGGCACTGATGGCTTGTTGTTGGTCAATGGTTTCTTCAAAAGGAAAGCTACTGGCGAAATTGGCGTAATCTTGTTCATTGGTGCGATAGCTAAAGCCAGATTTGGCGGCACGCTGGGCATAAACATCGAGCAATTCGGCGGCGACATCACGCACTTTTTCGGTCGCCCGGCGCTTGGCTTTTTCCCACGCATCGGTGCCGAGTTTGTGCAATGGCGCTTTGTCAGAATCGCTACCACTGTAGCGGCTGATCAGATGTAATGATGAAACAGGTACGTATAATTTGGCTTCATTGGCGTATTCGATAGTTAAAAATTCGGTTGCCATGCCACCGGCATCAATGGTTTGCAAACCCTGATAACGACCAATACCGTGATCAATATGAACCACTGGTTGACCGAGTGATAATTCAGCCAGATTACGAAAAATACTTTCAGCAGAGGTCGCTTGTTCTTGTTTGCGTCGACGTCTTTGGGTGACTCGGTTACCAAGTAATTCGGTTTCGGTGATAAAACTCAGCAGCTGGTCTTCGGTCTGTAATACAAAACTCGATTCAGCCGCGCCTATCACCACACCGAGGTCTTTGCTGCCATTGATAAAGCTGTTGAGATTGTCAAAAGCCGTGGGTACCAAATCGACCTTTTTCAATAGCTCCATCAGGGTTTCGCGACGACCTTCGGATTCTACCGAAAATAATACTCGACCGCTTTTTTTCTTCAGTTTAACAATACAGTTCAGTAACGGTTGCAGTGGTTGCTTGAGTTTATGATCAACCGCAATGTCGTCAACCGGGGAGGTGTCCAGGTTGCTGACCCCGGCTTTTTTGCGCACTTTGGCCAGATGCAGTTGAATTTTCGGCAAGGTTTTAAACTGACCAAACAACTCTTCTATTGGCAAAAACAGTGCTTTGGGTTCGAGTAAAGGGCGCATCGGATCATAACGTCGGTCTTCATAACGCCGTTCGATATCACCCCAGAAACGTCTGGCACTTTCTTCAATATCGCCAGTCGTCAGCAGTAGGGTGTTGTCTGGCAGGTAATCAAACAAGTCGCCGGTGGCTGCAAAAAACAACGGTAAATAATATTCGATGCCCGACGGTAAAACGTTTTTGCTGACTTGCTGATAAATCGAACCTTTGTCGGGAATGACTTTAAATTGTTCACGATAGTTTTTACGAAACAGTTCGACGGAGGTTTTATCGGTTGAAAATTCATGGGCAGGCAACAAGCGGATTTTATCAATACGTTTATCTGAGCGCTGGGTTTCGGGGTCAAATAAACGGATGCTATCGACTTCATCATCAAAAAAATCGAGTCGGTAAGGGTTGTCGCTACCCATTGGATATAAATC
The DNA here is from genome assembly GCA_965277695.1 of Alteromonadaceae bacterium. Taxonomy (GTDB): domain Bacteria; phylum Pseudomonadota; class Gammaproteobacteria; order Enterobacterales; family Alteromonadaceae; genus JABSOG01. The sequence goes on along the minus strand of CBDIDQ010000024.1, from coordinate 30,267 downwards.
GAGGATCGAACCACGGACACTGAATTCACCGTGCTCCATCACCTGATCGACCGCCCGGTAACCGGAGGCGTCGAGCTGTTGGCGCAACTGATGTAAATTGAGTTGTTGGGATTGGTCGATGATCAGCGAGTTCATGCGTAAAAAAGATTTCGGTGCTAAGCGCAACATCAGAGTATTGACCGGTACAATGATAATGCCTTTTTCAAGGGTTAACAGTTGATGCAGGGTTAATAGCCGTTGCGAAATAATGTCCTGGTGAGGCGAAAAACTATCGTAGGGCAGGGTTTCCCAGTCAGGAAAAACCAACACCTCATAGTCGTCGGGCTGTTTGAAAAAGCCCAGTTCGGCTTCAAGTTTAAACGCCATTGGGGTATCGGGCACTACCAACAATATTGCGCCATCATGATGCTGCGCCGCATGACAGACCGCCAATGCCAAGGCACTGCCAGTGAGATTACCCCAATGAATTTTATCGCTCGCCGATTGAGTTAACGGCAGGTTTAACAGAGTCGTCATTGTTATTGTATGATCGCTTCTTTTGATATTGTCGTTTATAGGTAATATTAACGGTTGATGGTTAATTGCCTTTAGTTGCTGCGCTTGATTTGCGCTTTGCGTTTTAATTGTTTCGACTGCTGATGCAAACTGGCTCGCACGATGATCTCACGATCATCCTCACGAATACGGGCATAATAAAGGCAGGTTAGGTATTTGTCATCCTGTTGTTGCACGTCAATCACTTCGCCATAACAAAAAATCGCACTGGCTTCGTCAGTGAGAAACAATTTGAGCTGCACCACTTGACCAATTTCTAGCGCTGAACTGGCGTAATAAGTCAGTCCGCCGCCGCCATAGGCTTTACTCACCAAGCGATTGTCTTCGTCGTCTTCCATGGTGAGGATATAACTCATGATTAAATCGATTTTGCGCGATTGGGCTTTGAGAAAAGTCACCAAATCGTCGCCAACTGCACCAATGTTACGTAATGGTCTTAATGCTGAGGCTTCTAACGACGACACTTCACTGGCGAGGCGAAACGAATAGGGCATATTGCGGATAAAGTCGTCATAATCGGGTAGCTGTTCATGATCTTTGATTGGCGTGACATTGATATTGATGTCTTGTTCTATGGTAAAGTACTCATTGAACTGATCCATCTTATCTTCGAGTTGTTGTTTTGTCTGATTGTTATCTGTACTGTCGTTCATTTTTAGTCCATCTGCCATGACTTTACTGGTGTTGCACTTGTGCCGCGCCTGATAAAAAATTATTATCTCGTAACACCACGCAGAGTTAAACCCTTTTTTTTATCAACGCTCTGCTCACTCTTGCTCATTCTTACAGCGAAATTAGGGAATTAATGTTTCAGCCGCTCAGCTTGTTTATCGGATTACGTTACAGTCGTAGCAATTCTCTCAGTAAAAGGGGCAACTCATTTATTTCGTTTATCGCTTTTTTTTCTATGGCTGGCATCGCCCTCGGGGTTTTATCATTGATTGTGGTGGTTTCGGTGATGAATGGCTTTGAAGCCCAGCTAAAAGATAAAATTCTCGGAGTGATCCCGCAAATCATTGTCACCACCGACACCAACGAACTCCATAATTGGCAACCACTTTTACCAAAAATAAAACAGCAACCGCAAATTAACAAAGTGCAACCTTTTGTCCAAAGCGAAGCGATGATCCAATCATCAACGGGCATCGAAGGGGTGATGTTACAGGGTGTATTCGATGAACATTATGCGCCAGTCAAAGCGGATATCGTCGCTGGGGAATGGGACAGTTTATACCGTAAAAAATACTCGATTATTATTGGTCATTATCTGGCGAGCAAACTCAGGGTGTCGGTTGGCGGCACCGTCAGGATCATGGTGGCAGGTGCGAGCAACTACACGCCATTGGGCAGAATGCCGCGAAGTCGCAAATTTACTATCGTTGGGATCTTCGACACCGGCTCTGAAATTGACGATAAAGTGATTTTCACCGCAGGCAAAGACGCCGCTAAACTATTGAGATTAAAAGACAATAAGATTTCTGGCATTCGCCTGTATCTTGATGATGCTTTTGCTGCACCTGAAATTTCATCAGCGTTGCAACAGCTGTTAAATAGCGGGCAAGCGCAAGAAAAATATAAAATCACTGACTGGCGACAGAGTTACGGCAAGCTATTTTCGGCGGTCGAAATGGAAAAGAAAATGATGTGGATCATGTTAGGTCTCATCATCGCCGTTGCCGCGTTTAATATTGTCTCTGCGTTGGTGATGATGGTCACCGAAAAGCAAGGCGAGATTGCGATCTTAAAAACCCAAGGGCTAGATAACCTCACGGTGCAAAAAATATTTGTCATTCAGGGCCTATATAATGGTTTATGGGGGGCGATTGCCGGGGCGGTGCTGGGGGTGGTGATTTGCCAGCTGGCTAACCCGGTGTTAGATTTTTTTGGTCTCAATGTGATAGGCGCAGGTTACGGGGGATTGCCGATTTTGCTCAAACCCCTTGAAGTGCTGACCATCGCCTTGTCAGCCATTGCTTTGAGCTTTGTTGCCACCTTATATCCGGCATATAAAGCAGCTAATATCAAACCTGTAGAGGTTTTGCGTTATGAGTAATGTTGTAAACAGTAATGTCATTGAATGTCGGGATTTGTTCAAAACCTATCAGGAAGGGCAATTTGAAACGCCAGTGCTGCACGGGTTAAATTTTACGGTGAAAAAGGGCGAGCAGGTGGCGATTGTCGGCAGCTCCGGCTCAGGCAAAAGTACCTTGTTGCATTTGTTGGGCACACTGGACAGTCCGACCAAAGGACAAATCTTGATCAACAATCAGGATATCCATGAACTCAACAGCAAAGCTCAGGCTAAATTTAGAAACCAGCATTTGGGGTTTATCTATCAGTTTCATCATTTGCTGATGGAATTCTCGGCACTCGAAAACGTCGCCATGCCCTTGTTGATTCGCGGTGATACGGCGAAAAAAGCCAGCGAAAAAGCCGCCAAGTTGATTGAAAAGGTCGGTTTAGCTCATCGCAGTCAACACCTGCCATCAGAGCTGTCTGGCGGTGAACGCCAGCGGGTGGCAATTGCCAGAGCCTTGGTCACTGAACCGACCTTAGTGTTGGCGGATGAACCAACGGGTAACTTAGATCACGCCAATGCCGAGAATATTTATCAGCTGCTCAGAGAACTCAACGATACCGTCAATACCAGCTTTGTGGTGGTGACTCATGATACCGGTTTGGCTGATAAGCTTGACCGTAGTATTCGCTTGATTGATGGGCATTTGGAGTAATTAATATGCGACTGCCACTGTCATTATCATTGCCGCTTTATATCAGCCAGCGTTATCGCTCGGCAAAATCGAAAAACCGTTTTATTTCGTTTATCGCCTTGTCGTCGACGCTGGGTATTGCGTTGGGTGTTGCTACGCTGATTATTGCCTTGTCGGTGATGAATGGTTTTCAGCGAGAGCTGGTGAATCGACTGTTATCTATCGTGCCGCATATTGAATATGTCGCCGTCGATAAACCGATTTACAATTGGCAAAGCAAGCTGGCTGCTATTGCCAAGAACCCGCAAATCAACGCTGCTGCGCCTTATATTCCGCTCAAAGGCATGGTGCAAAAAGGCATCTCATTACATGGTATAGAAATCAGAGGCGTTGATCTGCAAGCCGAGCAACAAGTGTCAGACATTCATACATACATGCAGGGCAAAGACAACTGGGAGAGTTTGGCAGTACAACAAAACAACATTATTTTAGGTGCTGGTATTGCCGAAAAACTCGGGGTGACAACGGGTGATCATATTCAGGTGATGTTGCCGCAAATCGATCCGAATTTTAAACTTAAACCGCCCAAATACGCCAACCTGACTGTTTCAGGCATTTTTAAAATGGGCGGACAATTGGACTTTTCATTGGGTTACATCACGCTCAAAGACGCACAACAGCTTATCGGCTTAGATGAGAATGCGATCCAAGGTTTTCGCCTCAACATCAAAGACGTTTTTAGCGCCGAAACGCTGGCCAGAGAAGTCGGCATGACCCTGACCGACACCGTATACATGATCAGCTGGTTTCGCAGCCAAGGCCATCTATTCAACGATATTCAACTAGTCAGATTCATCATGTATCTAGTGTTATTTATCGTCATCGCCGTCGCCAGCTTCAACATCGTTTCAACCCTAGTGATGGCGGTCAAAGAGAAGCAAAGTGATATCGCCATCTTAAAAACCATGGGCGCAACCGACCGAACCATCATCCTAACCTTCGTCCTCCAGGGCCTCGGCAACGGCATAAAAGGCATCCTATTTGGTGCGGTCAGCGGGGTATTAATCGCCTTGTATATCCCTGAAATCTTCAAGGTCGTAGAGTCATTGCTAGGTAGAAGCTTCCTCCAAGCTGATGTCTATTTCATCGACTTTATCCCTTCACAATTAATGTGGCAGGATGTAGCGGTTGCGGTGTCAATTGCACTGATGGCTTCACTGGTGGCGACGCTTTATCCGTCGAAGCAAGCGACTAAGATTGAGCCTGCGGTTATTTTGGGGCAGGGGTGAGCAGGTACAAAACGCGAGGGCTCGCAGCATTTTGTACCTGCGAAGTGGAGGCATGGATGCCGACAGGAAAGCCCCCTTCATGGACGAATCACGACGTCAAACCCAAAACAAAGCGAGAGCTCGCAGCTTTTGTATCCTAAATGCAGTGAATGGGTTTCGAACCGGACCACATCTCCAAACCAGTTGGTGAATAGTGAGAACAACAATGAAAAACGTATTTAATAAGGACCTATTTAACCAGGATCTACTAAACAAAAGCAAAGCCACACTAGCACAAGGCAAGCAAGCCTTAAGCAGCGCGACTGACAAAGTGATCGACACAGTAACCGGTAAAGTGGTGAGTGAGTTCAAAAATGGACTGTCGATAGTTAAAGAAGTTGTCAACGGGCTGCCAGTGTTTGCATCGCTTGAGCAGTCAGCCACTTATCAAACCGAATATGATGAAAAGCACTATTTTGTCATTCCATACCGCTTGTCTGAAACCGGGTTTTCGTTACACACCATTCGTTGTTTACCAAAAAATGTTCATGAGCTTAATGACCTGCCTAAACGCCGGGTATTCCATTTTGCCAATGAATATGCCGAGGGCACATTGAAGCTGCATATGCTCGAAACCGCTCAAGCACTGGCACACGATAGTGAAGTTACCGGCATTAGCACCCTTGAATCCTTGGCTGATAATATTGATGCGCTGGATACTAAACTGACTTATGGGATGTTATTAGTGGGTGGATTGGCTGCCATCGTTAATCCTTTGGTTGGTGCTGGTATTGCGGCAAAAGCGTTATTGCCGGGGGTTGGCAGCTTGGTTAGTAAATATGGTTTGCGGCCTGTGGGTGAAAAGCAGACTCAGGCAAAAATGGATCAAGCCACTGAATTAGCGCAAGCTCGGGTCATGCAGGAGTTCTCTGAGGCGAATACCATCAAGGTGATAAACCCGATTTTGCAAGAGTTGGAACTGGCACTCAACACCGAAGCGTCTGAACACGATCCATTACTGGACCCTAATCTTGGTGATGGTAGTTTGCCAGAACTAGACAATGAACGCTGGCGTGAGCTGACCGGAACCGCAATGTTTAATGTCTATCGGGAGGTTTATGAAGACCCGTCACAACATCAGGCAGCAGATTTGGGACCAGAAGATATTCGCTGGTTTAAGTTGTTGTTTGAACCGTTGTTGTAGTGAGGCTCAGGTTATTTGTATTGTTTGATCATTCGGCATATGAGCAGATATTGACGCTACCACTACTCCTCATCTTCCTAATGCTCATTTGCAAACCAAGCCAAAATAGCCCCAAGTCCTTTATCTGCCACTTTTTGTGGTGGTGTGGTTAATTGATTTCCCCTGACATCCAAACTTTCGAGCAACGGCAATTCAACAATGGCTTCGGGCAGGTGGGTGAGGTTGTTGCCGTTGAGGTTTAGTACTTTTAACTGACTAAGTTGATTGAGTTCTTGCGGTAGGCTGGTGAGTCGGTTGTTGGCTAGGTTGAGTTTGCTCAGGTGTTTCAGTAGACCAATACTGGTGGGAACGTCGGTGAATTGGTTGCCATCAAGGGTTAAACTTTCTAGTTGGGAAAGTTGACGAGTGTCAAATGACAGGTCTATTAGCTGGTTGTGGCCTAAATCGAGCTGAGTCAGTTGGAACAGGTTGCCGATGCTGGCGGGTAGTTGGTTTAGATGGTTGCTTCTGAGGTTCAATTTTTGTAATTTCTGTAATTGGCCGATTTTATCAGGCACTGAACTGAATTGGTTATAGCCTAAATCAAGCTCAGTGAGTTCAGTGTATTGGCCGTTTTCAAGTGGCCATTCACTGATTTGATTGCCACTGAGTGCCAGTCGTTTTAACTGGCGTAGTTGACCAATGGCTTCGGGAAAGATGGTGAACAAATTGCCTTGTAAATAAAGCCCGTTGAGTTGATCCAGTTGCACCATCTCTATTGGTAAGGCGTTGAGTAAGTTGCCGCCTAAATCGAGTTCGGTCAGGGCGGTGAGTTGGCCGATGAGTGGTGGTATATGATTGAGTTCATTGCCTTTTATGGCCAGTTTTTGCAGTTGTTTAAAGGCGCTAATTTGTGTCGGAAACTTGGTAAACAGGTTATCGCTGATATTTAATTCAATGATTTGTTTAAGCTTGATAATCTCATCGGGAAATTCGGTGAGTAAGTTGCTATCAAGGTTTAATTTCGGTAATTGGTTGAGCAAACCAATCTCTACCGGCAACTGGGTCAGCTGGTTAAAGCTTAAACTGAGCGAGGTTAAACGGGTGAGCTGAGCGATTTCACTGGGCAGTTCAGTCAGTGAGTTGCCGGTTAAGTTTAAGTGTGGTAATTGGTTGAGTTGACCGATTTGGCTAGGTAAGGTGGTCAGATAATTGTAGCTGAGGTTGAGCTCACTAAGCTGGGTTAATTGACCGATGGACTGGGGTAAAGACGTCAGTTCATTAAAGCTTAGGTTGAGTATTTTTAGTTGGTTTAATTGGCCAATTTCCGCCGGTAAGTGGCTGATTTCGTTTTCTTCAAAAGATAGGCTTTGCAGTTGCTCAAGTTGCCCCAGCGCTGCGGGTAATTCGGCTAATTTATTGGTTTGTACAGTTAAATGATGCAACTGCGAGAGTTGACCAACCACGGCGGGCAGGGTGGTGAACTGATTATCATTGAGGTTCAAAGTGGTTAGCCCTGCCAGCTGGTTCATGGCATAAGGTAGGGTGATGAGTCGATTGCCGCTGAGGTTGAGGTCACTGAGTTCACTCAATTGAGCAATTTCTACTGGCACCGCATCAACGTTATTGGAGCCAAAATCCAGTGATTTTAAGCCGCCTAATAAGGTGGTGATCAACAGCTGTTCGGCATCAAGTCGGTTATACGATAGGTTGATTTTTTCAAGTTGCTCTAAGGCGGTGACTTTACGTGGGATTTGGCTTAATCCGAGGTTACTGAGGTTGATTTGCTTGGCCCGACTGAGCTTAGTGATGGCGATGATCCGCTCAATTAATATTTGGCTATTTTGCCCTTGTTCGAGGTGTTCAGTGGCTTCGTTAGGTTTGAAGCGGTTACGCAATTGACCAATAGATTCTTGCTCGGGGCTGTCGTCTTTAAGCAGTTTACTGTTGTAAATATCACAGTTGGCTTGCTGATACATTGGCAAGTTTTTTAGCACATTAACATCATCAACATAACAGTCAAAAATTAGGCTGTTGTCAAAGGTGACAGAGCTGTCAAGGTTATTGGCAAAACGCAGGTCAACGCCATTTAAATCGGTTTGCACAAAAGTGGCGTGGGCAAAGTCGGCGCTTCTGAAATTGCTGAAATGGGTTTGGCTCAGGGCAAAAGTACTGTGTTGCAAGCTGGCTTGAAGAAACTCCGATTGCATCAGTTCAGCTGCCCAAAACGTCGCGCCAGTAAAATCAGCCATGGTGAAATTGACTTGGTTGGCCAGCGCATAAGATAAGTTGGTGTGACGAAATTTGGCTTGCACCGCTGAGCTATAACGTTGAATTTGCGAATGGCTTAAATCGGCAGCAGATAAATCCGCCATATCAAATGCACCAGAGAACACGCTGTTGCGCATTCTGGCTCCACGCAAATCGGTTTTGAGTAGCTTGATATGGCAAATATCCACATCACTTAAATTGGCCAGCCTTAAGTGACGATGGGATAAATCAGTCAGTTCATAATCCTCGTCATTTTGACATTTTTCCATGGTGGTCGGTTCGATACCGCCGGGTAATGTGTCGCTGGAGTCGGTTTGATTATTGGTGATTATTGGGTTGTCATTTTTTTCCAGCGGTTGCACTTTATAACCCTGAATATCAATGTGGGGCACAATGAAGTTAATGATCGGATTATCCATGTATTTTGATAAGGTGATCGGACCGTAAAGACCAAAAATCAGTGCGCTGGCACGAACAAACGACACCATTAATACCACCGACAGATAAAACAACATGTAACGGTCGCTAAACAATGCTGGATAGAGTTCTTTCATTTCATCATATCGAGTGGCCAGTAACGCCGGGTTTTGAATGCGTAACCAATAAAAGACGTGCAAAACCAGACTGATAACGATGAGTAATAAATGTAGCGCGGAGATCCACAGGTTCTGAAAATTGGCAAAATGCCATAAAATCATCACCAGCAATACCAGCGGGGATAATGACACCATGAAAATAATAATGGCGTTTAACAGATAATAATTGATGGTTCGCTCGGAGTCCGAATAACTGTTGTATTTGGCGCGAATATTAAACATAAAGGCGTGCAGCAGGTTAAAATTTTCGTTGCGGTTATTTTCTGGGTGATGCAGCCAGTCTTGCAGGGTTTTACAATGTTCAAGTAGGTTAAACAACAAGTTATAGTGAAATGCCACTAATATCAGTGGGGCGAGAATGAAAAAAGCCACCAAGGAGATTTTGATGTCGATCACCGGAAAGGCAAATACCCCGTCAGCCAAAAAAAGGTTCAGATCGGTGGTGCTGAGAATGGTCACCAGCAGGTAAATTTCGAGCATCAAAAAGGCAATCAAAAAATTACGATTTTTATCACTGGAGTTGTCCAGCGCAATTTTTAATTCGACTAAATTGACTAAACCCGGGTCCTGGTTCGGTTGCTGGTGGTATTGCTCAGAGTGTGGCATAACTTAAATAGAGTCAGGACTAGCGTGTCGTTCATCTTACGCGATATATCTCCAAGGGTAAATCTCCTAACGGCGGCAACAATCTGCAAGCTCGAACCACGCTTTAATCGGCGGTTGTTTATAGCCTAAACTCAGTTATAATCAACCTCATACGGCGTTTTTTCACTATTCATTCAAGGTCCACTCATCAAATCATACTTTATATCTAGTTGGCTGTTATTGGTCGTCATTATTAGTATTGTGGCTGGTTTTCACCCGGCTTTTTCTTCTTTCTCGCCATTGCCGATGGCCAATGCGTTGGCCGCTGATCCACCTACTGTTATTGCTGGTAAATTAAGCCAGTCTCAATCCTCATCGGCTCAGTCTACTCAATCGGCATTAGGTGATTTTACCCTCGCACCGCCATTATTAACCCGGATAGAAACCTTAAATGGTAAGCCTTTGGGCTTGGTATTATCGGTTTTTCAGTCCAGTGATGGCTTTATGTGGTTTGGCACCATTAATGGTTTAGTACGCTATGACGGTTACGAAGCTAAGGCTTATCGCCATGTGCATGACGACCCTAACAGTTTGTCTGGCAATATGGTGGTGGATATCGTTGAAGATAAGAATCAGCATTTGTGGGTGAGCACTTGGTCTAACGGTTTGAACAAGTTTGACCCTGCAACTGAAACGTTTGAACATTTCACTCCTGACTTTGCGGGCGATGGCAGTACTAGCGGCATGAGTGTGGTGGCACTGCATACGCCGGATATTTTGGCGGTCAGCAAGGGCAGCCAACTGGCGCTCTTACACATGAATAAAGAGCACATGAATAAAGAGCACATGAACAAAGAGCACATGAATAAAGGAGATATGAACGAACAACGTTGGCAGACTATTGATTTACCCAATACTGCTGATAGTACTGTGATTTACACCACTGTAACTGACAGCAAAGGCAAACTGTGGATAGCCACAACAGGCAGTGGTTTATATCAGTATGACCCGGATACGAAAACTATCATTCAATTTAAACATGATCCTGACGATCCGAATACCCTATCGAGCAATAACATTTATGCCTTGATTGAAGATGATGCTGGGGAATTGTGGATCGGCACTGAGTTTGGTCCTAATAAGTTCAATCCGCAAAGTGGTACTATTAACCGCAAGGTGATCGCACAGTTGGCTGATGTTGAAGTCGATTGGATGTTCAAGGACGGTAATGGCCATATTTGGATCGCCGAGGATGATAAATATATTACTCGTTACGTTCCTCAATTGGACGCTGCAACGACCATTGAACTGGGCAGCTCGGTCACCATTATGTCTATTTATGCTGATAGGAATGGATTGATTTGGTTGGGCACCAGAAATGGGGTGATCAAACTTAATCCTCAGGCAATGACCTTTAAACTGTTGCAACTGTCGAATGAGTCAGCAATGTCGATAAAGTCAATTGTCATCGATGACGATCAGCGTGTTTGGTTGGGCAGTGAAAATGATTTATATCGCTTGGACGAACGTGACTTAGGGGTGATTAAACAAGTTGAGGGTTTGTCTGCCTGGCGTTTGGCTCATCATGATAACGCATTGATTAGTATCGGGTCTTATTACCAGGATGGCATGAGCAAAGTGGATACCAAGAGCAAAGAGGTTGAGCTATTTGAGTCGACCACAGCGGCTGACGATAGCCGCGTCGCTTATATTGAGTCTACCCTTTATGACGGTGAATACGTTTGGTTTACTCTGTCAATCACTCAGTCTATTCGTCAAACTGGGCTTTATCGCAGCCGTATCATACAAGGTGATGATAGCTATGAAACTGAACAAGTGGTTGCCAATGTTAATGCTTATGATGTGATCAAGTTATCTCCGTCGACCTTATTAATGGCAACCACTGAGGGGTTGATCCGCTATAACATTGCTGATAATCAGTCTGCTTTTGTTAAACCTGATGCTAATGATCGCCATGGCGCAGTGTGTTTGTATCGAGATGCTCAACAACGGATTTGGTTGTGTGTGCCGGGGTTTGGCTTGGGATTGTTTAATCCACAAGACGATAGCGTGACGATTTATCCTTGGACAGATGATGTGATCAGAAGTATTGCTCAAGATGACCTAGGTAATTTATGGCTGTCGGGTAATAGCCGTTTGTTGCGATTTAGTCCGAGTCAGCAGACCTTTAAAATTTTCGATGAATCTAATGGGGTGCCTACGAGTACTTTTCATTACAAGTCGGCGACCAAAACCCCGACGGGTGCATTGTTGTTTGGTACCGCTGATGGCCTAATTTATTTTCATCCGCAAAAAGTGATGGATGATCAACCGGGCGCTGCCACTACAATTACTGATTTTAAAGTGCTTAATCAATCGATTAAACCGACCAAAGCGGGAGAGGGCGGATTACTGACCCAATTGGCTCCTTATACTGATGAGATCAGTTTGACCTATCAAGATTACCTGTTTTCATTTACCTTTGCTTCGCTGGATTATCTCGCGCCAGAAAAGTTGCAATATGCCTATAAAATGGAGGGGTTGGATAAAGACTGGCTGTATACGGATGCTAGCAATCGTACCGCAACTTATACCACGTTGGCACCGGGTAAATATACCTTCAAAGTTAAAGGCACCAATAATAAGGGGCAGTGGAATGAAGGCTCTGCTATTGAAGTAAATATTTTGCCACCTATTTGGGCCACTATGGGGGCTTATGTTTTTTATATTTTATCGCTGATTTTATTGATTTTGTTGTTTAACTATACCCGCACTAAGCAATTAAGATTAAGGGCACAAAGTTTAGAAAAAGGCATTGAAGAGCGCACCATAGAGCTGCAACAACGAGCAGATACCATTACTGGTTTACTTGAAGACAAAGATCAGCTATTGGCAGATAAAGACCAGTTGTTTGCTAATATTTCTCATGAATTCAGGACGCCGTTAACGCTGATCCTCGGACCGTTAGAAAATGAATTAAAAAATTCAAACAATGATTCTCATAATGAAAAAACCCGCAATATGCTGTCGTTGGCTAAAGTGAATGGTCAACGGTTATTGAATATGGTTGACCAATTGCTTGATATTGCCCAGCATCAGGGCTCTGTGCAGCCCTCGACGGAGCCTAAAAATGTGGTGGCGGTGTGTGAATTTTTGCTGGCTTCTTATCGTTCGTTGGCAGAGTTGCGACAAGTGACATTAACCTTGGATAATCAGCTAGATGAGGATATTTTTGTCGCGATGCAGCCTGATGCGCTGGAAAAAATCTTGTCTAATTTACTGACCAACGCGTTTAAATATAGTGGTGATCGACAGAAAATCACTTTAAGAATGATGTTAAGTACACCTGAATCTGTACAGGTTAGCGTGTGTGATAGTGGTCAGGGGATCAGCGAAGCTGATCAGAAACATATTTTTGACCGCTTTACCCGGCTGGACAACGCCAAAGGTTATGTACCCGGTGCGGGCATCGGATTGGCGCTGGTTAAAGACTTGGTGATCCAACATCAGGGGTCAATCACAGTGGCGAGTCAATTAGAAGTCGGTAGTACGTTTACCGTGACATTGCCGGTGCTGGCAGACTGCAATAATGACTGTGGTGAAAAAGCGGATATTGTCAATGAAGCGCTAGTTTTGTCGGCGGTTGATCAGGTGATCCAACATCGTTTACCTGATGTTCAACCGTTATACCATGGCACGCCTGAGATCGACGCTTCGCGGGCCAATGTTTTGGTGGTTGAAGACAACCTAGATATGCAGCAGTTTATTGTCTCTTGTTTGAGTGATAATTTTCACTGTAGTGTGGCACCGGATGGTGAAGCCGGGGTGCAATTGGCGCGGGAGACATTACCGGACTTGATTATCAGTGATGTAATGATGCCGAAAATGGATGGCTTTACCCTTACCAGAGTATTAAAAAATGATGAGATGACTAGCCACATTCCGTTGATCTTGTTGACTGCCCATGGAGATAAAGAGAGCCGCCTTAAAGGTTGGTCAGAGCGAGCGGATGAGTTTTTACAAAAGCCATTTAATACTGACGAATTGTTATTGCGAGTGGATAACTTGCTGGCTATTCGCAGTTTATTACGGCAACGTTATCAAAGGGAGTTTAGTGCCCCTCAGTTAGCCACTGGATTGCCAGCAGTTGCACAGGCGGCAAAAGTAGCTGAATTTGAAAAAGTGGCCACTGTAGCGAAAGTGATAAAAACCGAACAACCGCCACAGAGTAAAGATGCAGAACAGCCAGTGAATCTCACGCATCAGGCTTTCTTTGCTCAAGTTAATGAAATACTTGAGAAACATTATAATGAAGAAGATTTTGGTGTGCCGTTGTTTGCTGAGCAAATGGCTTTAAGTACTCGCCAGCTGGCGCGTAAAATGAAGGCTTTATTGGATTTGACACCTGTAGAATCGATTCGTAATTTCCGGCTTAAAAAAGCCGCCGAGCAATTGGCCGCAGGCACTGCACCGAGTGAAGTTTATCATAGTGTCGGGTTCTCATCACATTCCTATTTTAGTCAGTGCTTTAAAGCACAATATCAGTGTTTACCGTCAGATTACTTGAAGTAGGCCAGTTAATTTAAAATCGCATTTCCGAGCGCATTTCATGTTGGCAGCTGATGCTGCCTTTGAATCTCACCAGCTAACGTGTTGAATAGACTGAACTTTTAGGTACTCTTGCCGATCCTCTGTTAGATATAATCATATAAAACCCTGATCAAGCGGCTGCACTGTTGTGGTTGTTTTTTGAGCAAACAGTCACAATGAGTGGATTTTATTTGGAAAATTCTATAAACGTGAACTATCGTTAATTTACCAGTTTTATCTGGTACAGCAAAATTAATACTTAAAAAATACATTAGCTGCAAAAATAACAAGTACAAAATGGTGGATGTTTTCTTTGAATGTCGTAATAACCTCACTATGAGGGCTAAGTGAGTATTAAATGAGAGTGTAATAGCTCTTCTGTTTCGACCACTACAAATCCCAAACTGTATTTTTTTGGACTTGTTTTATCAAGTTTTTTTCAGGGTGGCCGATAGCGGTGTAAACAACTGATTTGAAAGCGTAAAGATGGATATAATAACTGACCGACTGAGTAATTTTATGCAGATCCACACTGCACCCGATACCCGCACCGATACTCATACCAAGACAGATGACACCAGTGCTCAATCTCCAATACAACAGGCAGATAATGACGTTGCCGATATTCAGACCTTCAAACCGGATGTGGTGAGAATCTCTCCAGATGGCCGCAGCAAAGCAGCCACAGAAGGGGCGCTTTGGGAGTCGTTACATAACCTAGGTAGTAAAGAGGCGCAAGAAGAATCACTTGAGGGGGTTGGGGATGATGCTATTGATCAGGCTATCCAAAAAATTCAAGAAATGATTGACGAATTACAACAGCAAATAGAACGAGTGAAAGATAAAGATGATGAAGCGTCAAAGGAGCAACTAGAAAATTTGAATGAACAGTTGTTAGCATTAAATATGCAGTTGATGGCACTGACCACCAAGAAACTGGAAAAGTTGAAAGCAGAACAGGGGTGATTGATAGTTAACAATTAACTACCTGCGTTGTGCTCCTGCACGCAGGCATTCGACCGTCCATGCTACCTGCGTTGTGCTCCTGCACGCAGGCATTCGACCGTCCATGGTACCTGCGTTGTGCTCCTGCACGCAGGCATTCGACCGTCCATGGTACCTGCGTTGTGCTCCTGCACGCAGGCATTCGACCGTCCATGGTACCTGCGTTGTGCTCCTGCACGCAGGCATTCGACCGTCCATGGTACCTGCGTTGTGCTCCTGCACGCAGGCATTCGACCGTCCATGGTACCTGCGTTGTGCTCCTGCACGCAGGCATTCGACCGTCCATGGTACCTGCGTTGTGCTCCTGCACGCAGGCATTCGACCGTCCATGGTCGAAAAAAAAAACCGGCCAATTGGCTGGTTTGGTTGATGATTAGTTGATTTTGGCAGTCAGTAACATTAACGAGAGGTTGAAACCTCGTCACGTTTGCAAAGCTGCTGCGCCGTAGACGACAATTAAAATTGTGAATTAATAACTCTGATCGTGAACACCTGCGACTGCACGACCTGATGGGTCAATGGTGTTTTCCAGCTCTTTATCCCATAACAAGGCTTCTGGTGTACTACAAGCGACTGATTTACCACCCGGAACACATTTAAGTGCGGCACTTTGCGGGAAATGTTCTTCAAACAAGCTTCTGAACAAATAGGCTTCTTTCGTTTCTGGGGTATTGTGCGGGAAGCGGAAATGCTTGCTATCCATTTGTTGGTCGCTGATCTCTTTTTCGGCATGTTCTTTGAGGCTGTCTATCCATGAGTAGCCAACGCCATCAGAGAACTGCTCTTTTTGTCGCCATAACACTTCGTCTGGCAAATAACCTTCAAATGCAGCGCGAACAACGTGTTTTTCAATTTTACCATTGCTGCCACACATCTTGTCTTTAGGGTCCATTGACATTGCCACGTCAAGGAACTTCTTATCAAGGAAGGGCACACGAGCTTCGATACCCCAAGCAGACATCGACTTGTTGGCTCGCAGACAATCGTACATATGCAAGCGGTCGAGTTTACGAATGGTTTCTTGATGAAACTCTTCGGCACTGGGGGCTTTATGGAAATATAGGTAACCACCAAAGATTTCATCGGCACCTTCACCAGAAAGTACCATTTTTATGCCCATCGCTTTGATTTTACGGGCCATCAGGTACATCGGGGTTGAGGCACGAATAGTGGTGACATCATAAGTTTCGAGGTGATAAATCACATCGCTGATGGCGTCAATGCCATCTTGTACAGTAAACAACAGCTCATGATGAATGGTGCCGATTTGGTCTGCCACTTTTTGTGCAGCGATCAAATCCGGTGAACCTTCAAGACCAACAGCAAACGAGTGCAGTTGCGGCCACCAAGCTGGTGATTTGCCGCCATCTTCAACTCGATTGGCCGAGAGGTTTTGCGCGATAGCTGAAATTACCGATGAATCGAGGCCACCAGAGAGCAATACGCCATAAGGCACGTCTGACATTAAATGAGAGCGTACGGATTCTTCTAGCGCATCTTTGATATCTTCTTTAGTGACTTTGGCACCGACGACATTTTTATAGTCGCGCCAGCTACGTTGGTAATAAGGTTTGATTTCGCCTTCCTCAGAGTCGAGATAATGACCTGGAGGAAATTCGATGATTTGGTTGCATACCGGCGTCAGGGCTTTTAATTCTGAGGCGACATATAAATGACCTTGGTCGTCGTAGCCGTAATAGAGTGGGATGATGCCGATATGGTCGCGGGCAACGAGGTATTTTCGTTTTTGTACATCATAAAGGATAAAGCCAAACATGCCTTCGAGCTTGTCGATAAAGCCGCTGCCTTGTTGTTGATATAACCCGAGGATAACCTCACAATCTGATTTGGTTTGAAACGGGAAATCCGGGGTGTATTCTTTGGCCAGTGTTTCATGGTTATAAATTTCGCCGTTGACCGCTAAAATCAGGTCTTCTTCGACGGTTTTCAACGGTTGGGCTCCATTGTCCATATCGACAATCGCCAGTCGTTCATGGGCTAGAACCGCTTCATCATTATTCCAAATACCTGACCAGTCAGGGCCACGGTGACGCAGTAATTTTGATAACTTTAACGCACTTTGGCGCAGCGGAGTGACATCGGTTTTGATGTCAAGTATGCCGAAAATTGAACACATGATGAATGATCCTTGTTATTAGATAAATAAGCATTAATGCGATGTGGCTATTATTCAACAAAAAGGCAAAACTAATCAACATCTAATAATTAAAATAGCGAATCGGTTATTGAATGTGTAATATTAGCGTCATCTATTGCAGAATCGATAATCAACAGGGGTTGTGATGAGTGAAAATTATCAAATCGACAAACTCGATAAAGATATTCTCGGGGCCTTGATGGCTGATGCCCGGGTAGCATACGCTGAATTGGGCAAAAGATTCAAGGTCAGTCCCGGTACTATTCACGTTCGGGTCGAAAAAATGAAACTGGCGGGCATCATTGAAGGCACCCAGGTCAGAGTCAATGCCAAGAAGCTGGGGTATGATGTGTGCTGTTTTGTCGGCATCAATTTAAAAAGCGCTGGTTATTACCATGAAGCGGTGGCGTTGCTTAATGAAATTGATGAAGTGGTCGAAGCCTATTATACTACCGGGCAATATACCATTTTCGTGAAATTAATGACCCAATCCATCGAACAATTACAGTGGGTATTGATTGATAAAATTCAGTCGATAGAACAAGTGCAATCCACTGAAACCCTTATTTCACTGCAAAATCCCATTCTCAGAGACGTCAACCCGTAATGAATACCACTACTACAACCAGTGATAACAAACCCAAAGTATTTACTACCTATCAACATTGGACCACTGAGTTTTGCCAACACACTGGCAGTTTTACTCAGCTTAATGCTTTGTTTGATTTTGCACAGTGGACAAAGTGGCCTGATACTGAGCAACTGAATCGATTATTGCCAGCGGGGGTCAAAACCCGCAGTGGTCAAGCGGTGGCGTTTCGCCCGCAAGATGACAGTTTTGATTTTGCCGGGCGTTATTATGAGCAGGTGATTTATCAATCCGGACATATTCCGACCCGGCTTAACGGCTGGCATGATTTGTTTGGTGCCTTGATTTGGTGTTTATTTCCCAAAACCAAAGCCTTGTTGAATCAGCTGCATTATCAAGATATTGAAGCCCATGGCATGAAAACCCGTACAGCCAAACGCAATGCCATCACTTTGTTGGATGAATGCGGGGTGATTTTGGCTGTTAGCGATGAAACCTTTAAAACACAAATGCGGGCGCATCAATGGCGTTGGTGTTTTGTTGAGCAACGACAAGCATGGGGTGAAAGCAGCGGACAAAGTATTAAGCCGTTTATCATCGGTCATGCCAATTACGAAATGTTGACCCAGCCGTATATCGGCTTAACTGGCAAGGCGTTATTTGTTAATGTAAGCGCTGATTTTTTTGACCAAGATTTAGCTGAGCAATATCGTTTATTAGATGACATGCTGGTCGGTTTGATTGGTGAGGCGGATATGTTAAAAAATAATCGTCAGCTGTCGCCCCTGCCATTGCTTGGTGTGCCCGGCTGGTATGAGGCCAATGAAGCCCCGGCGTTTTATGATAATACCGATTATTTTAGGGCAAAGTTAACAATTAACAATTAACAGCAAAAGCAAAAACGTAGGCGGAGCATTTATGCCCGCTGATGTATATGTTTTAAAGGTATTTATTTCAAAAGGAAACATATGATAGCAGTAACAGGATTGGCCAAGCGGTTTAAATTGGCAAAGTCGCATAAGACTGACGTTGACAAGGGGGAAGGCGAAAAGCGTGATCCGCGTTTGCACGATGGCTATTTTCACTCGGTCACCGATGTTTCATTCAACTGCGCGGCGGGCGAAGTGTTAGGTTTACTTGGGCCTAATGGCGCGGGTAAAACCACCACTTTAAGAATGCTGTCGAGCGCACTGAAACCCAATGCCGGTGAGATTTTGATTAATGGCATTGATGTGGTGAAAGACACTTTGCTGGCGCGAAAGAAGATTGGTTTTTTATCTGGTTCAACTGGTCTGTACGGACGTTTAACCGCACGGGAAAACGTCGAATATTTTGGTCGTTTGCATGGGCTTAATCCGCAACAGCTGAAGCAACAGGTGGACGAGATTTTTGATGTGTTAGATATTCACCCGTTTGCCAATCGACGGGCAGAGAATTTGTCTACCGGGATGAAGCAAAAAACCTCTATTGCTCGGGCGGTGGTGCATAAACCGGAGGTGGTGGTGCTCGATGAACCGACCACCGGTTTGGATATCATGGCGACTCAAACGGTGTTGAATTTTATCCGTGAGCTGAAAAGCGCCGGCACACCGGTGATTTTCTCGACTCATCATTTGGATGAGGTGAATTTGCTATGCGACAACGTGGCGATCATTGATCAAGGTAAAAACTGCTTTTTTGGCTCGGTGAGTGAATTACTCGATACCACCAGCGCGGATAATCTGAATCAAGCTTTTTTGCAAGTGATAAATAAGGGGACTAACTAATGTGGCAAGTGTATAAAAAAGAACTGTTGGAGTTGGTGCGAGATAAAAAGACGCTGTTTTTTGTCGTCGCTTTGCCGTTGATTGTTTTTCCGGTGTTATTTGGTTTGCTTAGTGTGGTGATGGCTAATGCCCAGTTAAAAGAAGAAAAGAAAGTGCATCGCTATGTGATTGTCGGTGAGCAGTATGCTCAGGCGTTTGCTGATGATTTGTTTTATCACAAAAGCTTTAAAAAAGTGGCTTATGAAGACACCGATATAGATAGCTTAAAAGCGGGTGTGCGCGATGACAGCTTTGACTTGGCGATTATTATTCCGGATACCTTTCGCCAGCAACTGGATGATAATCAGCAAAGTGAGTGGCAGTTGGTGTTTAATGATGCGGTGGTGATCAACAAAATCTACAATCGCGTTACAGACTTGATAGACAAACACAGCGACTTGATTCAGCGCGACAAACTGTTGACCCTTGGTGTGAGTCAGGAGCAGCATGAGGCGTTGTTAAAGCCGGTGGTGATAACTAAAGTAGACACTGCTGATAGACGTGAAAACCTTGGTGAAAAGCTCGGCGGGTTTATTCCTTATATTCTTATTCCTTTGTGTTTGGCTGGAGCGATTTATCCGGCGATTGATTTGGGGGCCGGTGAAAAAGAGCGGGGCACTTTAGAGACGTTGTTACTCACCCCGTTGCCACGCACTTACATTGTGCTGGGTAAGTTTTTGACTATTTTAACCACATCATTAATCTCGGCGGCGCTGACCGTGGGCAGTATGGGGTTTTGGGCGTTGCTAATGGGCACTGTGTTAGATATGAAGCCGGTGCAAGATGCGGTGGGGACCATAGGTTTGATGGATTTATCGTTGGTATTGCTGCTGTTAATTCCGTTGTCGTGTATTTTTTCGAGTCTGTTGTTGGCGATCTCTATCTATGCCCGCACCTTCAAGGAAGCACAAAACTATATGGGGCCAGTTAATATTTTGATTTTTGTGCCTTTGATAGCACCTATGGTGCCGGGAGTGACCTTGAACTGGACAACGGTCTTGATCCCCATCATGAATGTGGCCTTGGCGATCAAGGAAATCATCAAGGGCACGGTGGATTATTCAATGGTTGGGGTGATTTTTGTTGCCATGACGACCATGGCGATTGCCATGATCGGTTTCAGTGTGCGTTGGTTTAGTAAGGAAGAAGTGCTGTTTCGGTAGTGATTCGGTAGTGGTTCGATAATGGTTATTTACCCTTATAAAAACCACTAACGTCAATGGAACGAATGCCTTTTTTGGTAAAATTAATTTGAATTTCGGCGGATTTTTTCAAGAAGAAGTAATCTTCGCCGTCGATATTCAACACATAATCGCCCAGACCGCGTTTTTTCTTGAAGGTTTTTTTATACAGTTTGAGTTTATGCTCGCCGATGGTCCAGTCGAATTCTTTGAAATAACCTTTGGCGAATTCTTGCACAAAAATGTTTTCATCTTTATGCACGGTTAACCAGATGGAATATTTGCTCGGCACGTCGGAGGTGTTCATTTCTTGCTTGCCGACTTTAAAGGTGTAGCCGTTAGGACCTTGTTTAAAGGCGAAACCAAACTCGAACGGTTTTGTCATCCCGGTGGGATAGGTTAGGGTGCCTTTGCCTGGATAATCAAAATCAGCCAGTGCGCTAAAAGACCATGATAGGCTGACCAATGCGATCGTTAAATTCTTCAACTTATTCTTCAACTTATTCTTCAACTTATTCTTCAATATGTTCTTTAACATAAGTATTACCACCCTAATTTTTTTAAGCTAAAAATAATAATTAATCAAATAATCTGGCTCACGACCATGCAAGGTGTTGCTTTTAATTGTTAATTATTCATTGTTAATTATTAATTCCAGTCAGTTTTACTCTTTGTCTTCGTCAGGCAAATAGCGGTAGACATAAAACACTGTCAACAACAGATAAACAAAGGTCATGCCCATGATACCAAAGACTTTGAAGTTCACCCAGCTGTCTAGTGACCAGTTGGCGGCGACATAAAGATTTAACCCAGAGCAAAAGATAAAGAAAAATGCCCAGGCCAGATTGACCTTATCCCAAACAAATTCCGGCAGGGTAAAAATGGATTGCATCGCTTGCTTGGCGAGGTTTCTTCTGAGTAAATAGCGGCTGATTAACAAGGCTGAGCCAAAACCGCAATAAAGGATAGTGAATTTCCATTTGATAAATTCAGCGTCTTGGAAAGCAATGGTGAGGCCCGACATCACAAAGGCAAAAAGAAAAATATAGATGGTGCTTTTTTTCACCGGGTGACCCATTAACTTAGTGATGATCATACTTAGCAGGGTGCCAACCACCAGAGCACCCGAGGCCCAAAAAATATCAACTGTTTTGTAAACAATGAAAAAAGCAATAATGGGAATGTATTCGATCAGTGCCAGCATAAAGTAACCGTTAGTTAAAAAAAAGAATTCAAGAATGTGCGCTATCTTAGCATATCCCGCTGCGCCGATGACATAGCCTGATTGACTGAAATGTGCGAACAAATTTGTTTGATTTATTTTTGTTCAGAAAAGGCCAGCTGCGCCGATAGCTAATTCACCAGTCGTGCAGAACATGATTTAAATCAACAAAGTGTCACTAAGCCATAGAGGCCATCAATAGGCCATCAATAGGCCGTCAAAAGAAAGTCAGTGTTCTGGTATCTAATATGCAAGGGAATAGCTGTTGTAAGTTGAGTTATCCGGCAAACCGGTTAGGAGTTCATCATGTTAAGCGAAAAATATTGTCAAAACCTCGAATTGTCCATTTGTGTGAAAAAAAGACAAATTCAAAAACTACAGACCGATAAGTTTGTCACCCAACTTTTAATGGGCGTTGGCTGGACCCTTTTTATTATTTCGCAATTCAAATACCTTATTATCACGTGATGTCGTCAGGTGATGTTCAAAGGCGGGACAACGGTCTCGCCACAGACTGTTTTGTTAATTTTGGCATGAAAGCTTTGCTCAGCGTGGCGTATCCAACTATCCTATAGTCATCACGTTATCAACAGACAACTCAATGACTTCCTCTTCTTTATCATCCTCTTTATCGTCCTCTTTATCGTCCTCTTTATCGTTAATTAGTTCTAAAACGATTGTTCATGCGATTATCGCCGAGCTTGAAACTAAATTGGTGGTGCAAACTAATGCGGCAAAAGATGCCCATGAAGCGGCAACTCACAGCGAAAGTGTGGCAGAAAATAAATATGATACTTTTGGGTTGGAGTCGTCTTATTTGGCTCAGGGGCAGCAAAAACGGGTTGAGGAGATTAATCAGGCGTTATCGTATTTTAGCCACTTAAACCCGAATCGTCATAATGACTTGTTATTTATTACCCTGATAGATGACGATGATCAGAGCTTGGCGTTCTTTTTGGCTAAACATGCTGGGGGATTAAAGGTGACTGTTGCCGGGGTGGTTATCACGGTGATCACTTATGCATCACCAATCGGTATGACATTAGCTGAAAAAAGCGTCGGTGATAGCGTCAATATAATGGTTAAAGGCGTCAATAAAACCTATGAAATCAGCGCTGTCTGTTAAACACGAACGGTTATCTGGCTAGGTTGATGTAAATCGTTGATTAAATAGACTGTTGTGACGAAAAGTTGAGAAATACTCGGATTTACTGTTTGCAAAAGTGTCCGGGCATTTTATTATACCACCGGACAAATTGTGGATTGAAATAAAAGTAAGAGTCAATGACTGAAGAATTGAGACTGGTTTTAACGATTATAGGTGTGCTAGCCATTGGCGGCATTTTAGGTCACGGCTTATGGTCAGTGCGAAAAAACCGTAATGAGTTACAGGATTATAAAAAACCGCCTCGTAGTGAGCCGGGGCTTGATACCTCGGTAAAAAGCAACGAAGGTCTTGATGATCACGGTGTCGGTAAACCTCGTACTGTTGGGCTAACTAAAAAAGAAAAGACTAATCAAGAAAAGGTCAAACAAGAACCTGTCATTAATGGTAACGATAATCTCGCTCAGGCTGAGGTTAAACCGCCAGTTGATGAAACCCTTCCCACACAAGATAAAATGCAAAGTGAAAGCCACAATCAAGAAAAACCTCAAGTTGAGACTCAAAGCGTTGAAAACCCCATGGTCGAGAGCCCAGCGGTTGAGCCCGAAGACGCACCAGCTGCTGTTGAACCTAGTGAAGTATTGATATTACATGTCAGTATGGCTGAGCATCAGACCATTGCTGGTGCGAGTTTGTTGCCGATGTTGATTTCAATGGGGTTCAAATTTGGTGAAATGGATATTTTCCATCGTCATCAAGACAGCTCAGGTAATGGCCCGGTATTGTTTAGTTTGGCCAATATGTATAACCCGGGTACCTTTGATATTGATAATATGGAACAAATGTCGACTCGGGGTTTAAGCCTGTTTATGACTTTACCCTGTCATGGGGATGCCTTGCAGAACTTTAATATGATGCATAATGGCGCGAAAAAAGTGGCTGAAGAGTTTGGTGCACAAATTCTTGATAGTCACCGCAGTGTGATGACAGTGCAAACTGTGCGTCATTACGTTGAAAAAATTCGTGAATTTGAGCGTAAACAGCTGATCAACGGCTGATTAATTAGTCATTAACCATAATCCCCGGGCTGGTACTTTATAGACGCGAATTCATTCGCGTTTTTTGCCTTTAATTATTAACACTCCCCAGACCAACCCAATGAAGCAGGAATGAAGAAAAACATGACGTTAAATGACCACCAGACAGAGCTGTTTAACAGCATTGTGGACCAAAAACTCACCCTCGATATTTTCATTGCCATCAGCGAAGACCTTGAAGGTTTCGCATCTCTAGAGACATCAGAGCAACTATGTTACTTAAAGTCTGCTAACTCGATGTATCGCGCGGGTTTTCCGGCAATTGATGACCAACAATATGACGGCGTACATAAGATTTTTGTTGCCGCTAATCCTGAGCATCAATTTGTTAGCGAGGTTGAGCCTGAAACGGTGCATCTAGCCAAAACAGTGACTTTGCCAGTGAAAATGCTGTCGACAGATAAAGCGTACAGCAAAGACGAAATTGAAAAATGGTGGACGCGGATCACTAAAGCCGCCGCCGCTGTCGCGGTTGATGAAGCAGTGATTGTGGTACGAGTGACACCAAAACTCGATGGTTATGCCGCTTTTGATGATGGTGAAGTGCTTTATACCCGGGGCGATGGTGTACGTGGTCAGGATATCACCCGAGTTTTTGGTCGGGGACTTAAAGTCGGTGGTGATGGTGTTAGGGGTCAGGGACCGGGTGAAATTGTGGTGAGCAAAAGCTACTTTGACGCTAACCTGTCGGAGCAATTTGAAAACTCCCGTAATATCCAAGCGTCGATTATTGCTGAAAAAAACGTTGATGAAAATGTACAAAAAGCCATTGATGACGGTGCTGCTTTATTTTATCCCTTCGCTCAACTGGGCGCGTGGGAAGGTAGCGGCGAGCAGCTTTTGTCTGAATTCGACAAAATTACCGACGATATCTGGGCCTCAAGTGAATTTGAAGTCGACGGGGTGATTATCGAAATCACCAATGAGCCAGTCAAAACCGAAATGGGCGCGACCCGCCATCATCACCGTTGGCAGATTGCCTATAAGGCGAATGTCGAAACCGCAGAAGTCAAAGTTATTCAGGTTTTACCACAAACCGCCCGGACTGGGCGTATTACCCCTGTGGTCGAATTGGAACCGACTAAACTCTCTGGTGCGATGATCAGCCGGGCGACGGCTCATCACTATGGCATGGTCAAGAGCAAAGGTATTGGACCGGGGGCGGTGATTGAGTTGGTGCGCTCTGGTTTGGTTATTCCTAAAATTCAACGGGTGATCACCCCGGCAGAGCCTGAATTGCCAACCGAATGTCCTAGCTGTGCCTCGCATATAGTGTGGGACGGTGACAATATTATTTGTCCAAATAAAATTGATTGTACCGCGCAGGCTGAAAACTCGATTATTCATTTCTTTAAAACCCTGGGCAATAATGATGGTTTTGGTCCGGCGACCATCACTATTTTATATGCGCAGGGGATCAAAACCATTCATGATATTTATCTGTTGGATAGCGAAAAGCTTGCCGCCGCCGGGTTTAAAGAAAAGACCTCGCAAAATCTATTAAATCAGTTGGGTGCCAGCAAAACCCTGCAAATTGAAGATTGGCGTTTTTTATCGGCTTTTGGTGTGGTGCGATTGGGGCAGGGCAGCTCTGAGCGCTTGTTACAACATTATCGTTTTGACAGTAGCGAAGGCGTCGAATCTATTTTTGACATCAGTGAAGCGCAGATTAGCGCCATTGATGGCTTTGCTGAAAAAACCGCAGCGGCTATTGTTGAAGGTTTGGCTAACATCAAAGCAGAATTCTTGGCGATTTATGAGCAAGGCTTTAACCTCGAAATTACGCCTTTGGTCAGTGAGCAAGTGCAAGGTGATAATCCGATTGCGGGCAAAGTGATTGTATTTACCGGCAGTATGCAACAGGGCTCGCGGCCTGAAATGGAAAAACAAGCCAAAGCGCTTGGGGCTAAAGTGTCTAAATCGGTGTCAGGTAAGACCGACTTGCTGGTCACCGGTGAAAAAGTTGGCGCGAAGAAGATCACTGATGCCGAGAATAAAGGGGTTAAGGTGATTAGTGAGGCGGATTATTTAGCAATGTTGTAGGAGTATCGTCAAATATCAATGGTAAAAGGGCGCTGCATTTTGATAGAATGCTCGCGCTTTCACACAACGATTGAATAATTTATGATTTGGATTGATTTTGCCATTCTTGGTGTTATTGGTTTTTCCAGCTTAATCAGCCTGATTCGGGGCTTTGTTAAAGAAGCCCTTTCTTTGGTGGTGTGGTTAACCGCCTTCTTTATCTCCAGTACTTTCTATCTTGACCTCGCCGCTTATTTGACCAACATTACAGAAGAGATGTTGCGTAACGGCGTGGCTATTACCATTTTATTTATTGCCACTTTGATTATCGGCGCATTGATCAACTATATTATAGGTCAATTGGTACAAAAAACCGGCTTGTCTGGCACCGACCGGGTGTTGGGATTGGTATTTGGTGCATTGCGTGGGGTATTGATTGTGGCTGCGCTACTTTTCTTTTTGGATTCTTTTACCCCGGCTGGTAAAGCTGTGTGGTGGCAAAGCTCAGTGTTAATTCCCGAGTTTGGATTTATCATTGAATGGTTTTTTGAATACATCAAAAACACGTCTAATTTTTTACAGCAAACCTAAAATCGAGGATAACCCAAATGTGTGGCATTGTTGGTATCGTAGGGAAAACATCGGTAAATCAAGCGATTTATGACGGCTTAACCGTATTACAGCACCGTGGCCAGGATGCTGCTGGGATCATGACAATAGACAACAACACCTTTCGCTTGAGAAAGGCCAATGGTTTTGTCCGGGATATTTTTCATACCCGGCATATGAAGCGACTGACAGGCAATATTGGTATTGGCCATACTCGCTATCCTACTGCGGGTTCATCAAGCTCCGCAGAAGCACAGCCGTTTTATGTTAACTCTCCGTTTGGCCTGACCTTGGCGCATAATGGCAACCTGACCAATGCAGTCAAATTGAAAGAAGACTTGTTTAAAGTGGCTAAACGTCACGTCAACACCACGTCTGATTCTGAGGTGTTAGTTAACGTACTTGCTCATGAATTGCATCAAGCTGAAGGGCTGGCGTTGGAATCGGCTGATATCTTTAAAGCGGTATCGAGTCTTATTCGTAAAGTGAGAGGCGGTTACGCG
This sequence comes from Alteromonadaceae bacterium, assembly GCA_965277695.1. Classification (GTDB taxonomy): domain Bacteria; phylum Pseudomonadota; class Gammaproteobacteria; order Enterobacterales; family Alteromonadaceae; genus JABSOG01. The sequence continues at coordinate 3,212 of CBDIDQ010000024.1, read as the reverse complement.
GCTGTGGCGATGATCATTGGCCATGGTATGGTGGCTTTTCGCGACCCAAATGGTATTCGTCCATTAGTATTTGGCAAGCGTGAGACTGAGCAAGGGGTTGAATATATGTTCGCCTCAGAAAGTGTTGCCCTGGATACTGGTGGTTTTGAAGTGGTTCGTGATGTTGCTCCTGGTGAAGCGATTTACGTGACAGAAGAGGGACAGTTGTTCACTCGGCAATGTGCTGAAAACCCAATGTACAGCCCGTGTATTTTCGAATTTGTGTATTTTGCCCGACCTGACTCCACCATAGATAACATCTCAGTTTATGCCTCGCGTGTGCATATGGGTAAAAAGCTGGGGCAAAAAATCAAACAGGATTGGGAAGATTTAGAGATTGATGTGGTGATCCCCATCCCTGAGACCTCTTGTGATATTGCGCTGGAAATTGCTGGTGAGCTGGATTTACCTTATCGTCAGGGGTTTGTTAAAAACCGTTATATTGGTCGTACGTTTATCATGCCAGGGCAAACGGAGCGACGTAAGTCTGTACGCCGTAAGCTCAATGCTATCAAAGCTGAATTTGTCGGTAAAAACGTCTTGCTGGTAGATGATTCCATTGTACGCGGCACTACATCGGGTCAAATCATTGAAATGGCGCGTGAAGCGGGTGCGAAGAAGGTCTATTTTGCTTCGGCGGCACCGGAAATCCGTTTCCCTAACGTTTATGGTATCGACATGCCTTCGGCTAACGAATTAATTGCCCATGGGCGTGATGTTGACGAGATTTGTGATGAAATTGGTGCTGATGGCATGATTTATCAGACCCTTGAAGACTTGGTGGCGGCGGTTAGAGAATGTAACCCTGAAATCAACCGTTTTGATACCTCGGTTTTTGATGGCAACTATGTCACCAATGATATTAATCAGGACTACCTCAATAGATTGGATGCCAGCCGAAACGATAGTGCCAAGGCTGATAATGAAGATGCGTTAGAAGCTTGCTTGGATATTCACAACGATAACAATTAACAGCAGTGTAAAATTGAAAGGTGCGGATGGATCTGCGCCTTCAAGCTCATCCCCTCGGAATAATCCCGCTCCACCACAGATAGCCCATTGTCGACATAATCCCCAACAGCAAAATTGAACCACAAAATACCAATGCGTAGCTGTATCGCAGGCGTTTGTCTTCATCAATGTCGATCAGCATGGGTACCCCAGTAAACAACAAATAAATGGAATAAAGGATGCCGCAGCTGCTGATAGTGGCGATAAACCAGAGCTGGGGAAACAACGCGGTGAAACCACAAATCAACAGTGGAGTAGTGGCATAGGATGCCAGTTCAATGGTTTGGCTTAAGCTTGGATGAGCGTTAAAGCGGTGGGCTATTTTGCAAGCCACTAAAGCCAATGCGAATACTCCGCTGACTATCATGCAATACATCGCAATAGCGGTGAGTACAGCAACTATTGGGGTTAGGGTAATGGTTGCTTCAAAATTGATGTACCAGCCTAAATAGACAGCAGAAAAGTAACTGCAAATAGCTGGGATCAGCGAGATGATCAGGATGTGTGAAATGCTGTAGATGGCACTGCCTTGGTGTCGAGCGTCTTGCTTTGGCTGTTGTTCTGGCTGTTGCTCTAGGTGTCGTTCTGGGTGTTGCTCTAGGTGTCGTTCTGGCTGTTGTTCTGGGTCTAGTTCTGGCTGTTGTTCTGGGTCTAGTTCTGAGTGGTCGGGTTGTGGTTGGCTGCGTTGACCCCATAAGTGATTCAATATCATCATCAATCCTTCTTTTGCTATTAATAACCGCTATTAATAAATGCGCTCGTGCTTTTTGAATAATCACGTATAATGCCGCCGCATATCTCCTACTATTATCGTTCAGAATAAGTGCTGTTCAGATAAGTATAGAACAACGCCAAATGAAAAAGAATGATCACTCAATGAATAATGTACTGAATGAATTACTGGCCCCGATCAATAACTTCTTGCAAACCGAAACACCCGATCAATGGGTTGATGAGGCTATCAAACCAGCTAATTTAGCGGTTTTGCTGCAAGATCACTGCACCTGCGAATTAAAAGCAGCTCAATCAGCGGCTTTACTGATCCGCAAATATGCCATCGACAAAGCCAGTGGTGCGACCTTGTTATCTTGGCTAAAACCTTACGAAGATTATGTTTATCGTAAAGTGGGTGACGGTCAATTCGGCGGTAGTAAAAACGCCTTATTAGGCGAACTATCCGTTAAGCAAGATAAACTCAATGTCAGCCCAGATATTGCGCAAGACATCATCGACAAAATGGTGCGACTGATCAAAGAAGAACTCCATCATTTTGATCAAGTGTTAACTATCATGACTCAACGAGGCTTGTCTTATACTAACCTGTCTGCGGCACGATACGCGGGCGGAATGATTAAACATATCCGCAGCCATGAACCCGCCGCCTTGGTCGACAAGTTGATTATTGGTGCTTATATCGAAGCTCGCTCTTGTGAACGCTTCGCCAAAGTCGCCCCTTTGCTTGATGACGAACTGCACAAATTTTACCTATCACTATTACGCTCAGAAGCCCGTCATTACCAAGACTACCTCACATTGGCAAAAACCATCGACCTGTCTGCTAAGGCAGGTCGTAAAAAAGTTGGTTTTGAGCAACATTTCGAACAACGAGTGCAGTATTTTGGTGAAGTCGAAGCCGAGTTGATCAAATTACCTGATGCTGAGTTTCGTTTTCATAGTGGTTTGCCTGTGGGGTCTAACGCTGCTACATAGTCGATGGGCTTTTCTGGGTTTTTGGAGCGCTTTGTTCAAAAATCAAAAGCATTTTCACCACGGAGACACGGAGGTACGGAGAAAAGCAAAAAACCTAATAATATTAATTTCTTTTGCTTTTGACCTTCTCCGTGTCTCCGTGGTAGGCTTTTTCTTTTAAAGAACAAAGCGCTCCAAATGACGAGAAAAGCCCAGCGGCCCTGCAACAATGTTAACATGTCCTGTTTTTTCCAGTTTCCTACTTAGCAAACAACTGTTCTTCTAATGTTTTACCTTTGATCAATTGATGATAATTCCAGCCGTTGGTGGCGATACAGGCGAGTAAACGTTGGTCTAAATCCGTTGACGCGGTGGTGTCGTATTCAATCACAAAATCATTTTTCTGACTGTGGGTGACCTGCGTTACGCCGAATAAATCGGCGAACGCGGTGGTGGGGTCGATATTGCCGCTG
>CBDIDQ010000023.1:25000-44393 GCA_965277695.1 Alteromonadaceae bacterium | reverse complement strand
GGAATGCTGATGGTAGTGGCAGCTGGGATGATGGCCAGGGTAATAGTAGCAGCTGGAACGCTGATGGCTCAGGTAGCTGGGCAAGTTCAGACGGTAGCAGTGGTTACTATAATGCTGATGGTTCATGGGGTACCACTTATGCCGATGGCACTAGCGAAAGCTGGGATAGTGCGGGTAATGTCACCTACTACGATGCCGATGGCAATGAGGTCGGTGACACTGGTGGTGATACCGGTGATGGTACTGGTGATGGCACTGGCGGCGACTCAGGTAGTACTACGGAAACCGGCCCCGATGGCACAGTTTATCAATACAATGATGATGGTTCTGGCAGTATAGCTTATCCAGATGGCAGCGTTGAGACTTGGGATGGTCAAGGCGGCGGTAGCTGGGATGATGGTCAGGGCAATAGCAGCACTTGGAATGCAGACGGTAGCGGTAGCGCAACTTATGCCGACGGTTCAACCGATACTTGGAGTGCCGATGGCTCATATGAGTACAACGGTGCCGACGGTTCTCACTACAGTTACAATGCCGCTGATGGCAGTAGTAGCTGGGCTGATGGTCAGGGCAACTCCGGTACTTATAATGCCGATGGCTCTGGTTCTGAAACCTATGCCGATGGTAGTGCTTATACTTGGGGTGCTGATGGTAGTGGCAGTTCAACCTATGCTGATGGTTCTACTTCAAGCTGGAATGCTGATGGTAGTGGCAGCTGGGATGATGGTCAGGGTAATAGTAGCAGCTGGAACGCTGATGGCTCAGGTAGCTGGACCAGTTCAGACGGTAGCAATGGCTATTACAACGCCGATGGTTCATGGGGTACCACTTATGCCGATGGCACTAGCGAAAGCTGGGATAGTGCGGGTAATGTCACCTACTACGATGCCGATGGTAATGAGGTCGGTGACACTGGTGGTGATACCAGTGATGGCACTGGCGGCGACTCAGGTAGTACTACGGAAACCGGCCCCGATGGCACAGTTTATCAATACAATGATGATGGTTCTGGCAGTATAGCTTATCCAGATGGCAGTGTTGAGACTTGGGATGGTCAAGGCGGCGGTAGTTGGGATGATGGTCAGGGCAATAGCAGCACTTGGAATGCAGACGGTAGCGGTAGCGCAACTTATGCCGATGGTTCAACCGATACTTGGAATGCCGATGGCTCATATGAGTATAACGGTGCCGACGGTTCTCACTACAGTTACAATGCCGCTGATGGCAGCAGTAGCTGGGCTGATGGTCAGGGCAACTCCGGTACTTATAATGCCGATGGCTCTGGTTCTGAAACCTATGCCGATGGGAGTTCATATAGCTGGAATGCTGATGGTAGCGGTAGTTCAAGCTACGCTGATGGTAGCGTAGAGACTTGGGATGGTCAGGGAGGCGGCAGCTGGGATGATGGTCAGGGCAATACTGGTAGCTGGAGTGCTGATGGCTCTGGTAGCTGGACCAGCGCTGATGGTAGCAGCGGTACTTACAACGCTGATGGCTCAGGTAGCATGAGCTATGCTGACGGCACCAGTGAGAGCTGGGATAGTGCAGGAAATATCACCTACTATGATGCCGATGGTAATGAAACTGGCAGTGGTGGCAGTGATCCCACAGGTACTGAAACTGGCTCAGATGGCACTGTCTATGAGTACAATGAAGATGGTTCTGGTAGTGCAACTTATCCGGATGGCAGCGTTGAAACCTGGGATGGTCAAGGTGGTGGCACATGGGATGATGGTCAAGGTAATACCAATACCTGGAATGCTGATGGTAGTGGTAGTTACACCGGTGCTGATGGTAGTTCTGGCAGTTGGAATGCCGATGGCTCCAGTAGTTATACCGAAGCTGATGGCACCAACTGGCAGTATAATGCCGACGGTTCAGGTAGTGTCACTTACCCTGATGGAACAGTAGAAAGCTGGCCTGCGCCTTAATAGGGTTAGGCAATAATATGCCGACAAGTGAATGACTTGTCGGCAGAGTGATAACGCTGACACAGGTCAGACAAATAAACCAATTAAAACATCCCAGTTGTTGGGAAAATACAAGTAATACGGAGAAATAACATGGCTATTCAACAAGCACAAGCAAACAAAGTAAAAACTGATGCAAACATTTCTATCGCTCGCGCTAAAGCAAGACAAGCACAAGTCTCAGCCAATGCGCATGTTCTTAAAGCCAAGCGCTTTATGAACAGACCACAGCCACAGGCATAATGGTTAGGTGCTGCTAGCAGCACCTCATTAATTCCTCATGGTTATATCTGACCTTTTGAACCAATGGTTTTCGCTGTTTGTTCATTAGGTCTTGTTTATTTTTCTTTATATTCCTACTGCGGATCATTTCAATGTCATGGTAAAACATGGCAAAAATATTACCTGTCGATTGATGTGGACAAATGCTGTTGTAACGTCTTTATTTAATATAAACAAGAACATCTCGTTGAGTCTATGGAACAACCCAGACCAGAATCACAAAAGATAAAAGCGCTGCACGATCAGATCGTGGAGTTGGAAAAAGCCAATCGGCGTTTATCAATTTCTCATCAGCTCACCCAAGAATTTGTTGGTCAGGTCAAAGGCGTGAAGCATTTGATCAGCATTGTGTTTGATCGAGTGCTGGAATCACTGGATGCTCAAGCCGGTTCGTTATGGTTAGTGGATAAGCGTAACAAGCAGAATATTTGCCATTTGGCTGAGGGACCGGCAAAAAAAGGTGTGCTGGGTTTACGCTTACCAGAGGGCAAAGGTGTTGTTGGATCGGTTATTCAATCACAAGAGCCAGATATTATCCTCGATTGCAGTAAAGACCCCCGTTTTTCAAAAGATGTCGATTCCAGAACCGGTTTCGTCACTCGCTCAATGATTTGTGTTCCGCTGGTGATCGACGAAGAAACTTACGGTGCCATTCAAATCGTCAATAAACAACATGGTGTTAATGGTCAATTCGACGAGGAAGATTGCAAACTGGTGATGCAACTGGCGGCAGGGGCCTCATTATCAGTTAAAAATGCCCGGATACTCGAAATGGAAAGCCGGGTTGATGAAATGAATGTGTTGATGGCGATCTCCAAGGAAGTGGTGTCGACCCTTGATTTGGATCAGGTGCTAGATTATGTGGTGAATAAGACCAATGAATTGGTTGAGATCAACGGTGGTGCCGTTGCTTTATACAATGAAAGCAAGGAAGAGCTGCAATTAATGGTTTTGTCCGGTGGACGTAAAGTTGATATCGACGATCAAAGGCAAGCCATTTTAATTAAACTGATGGAGCAGGTACAAAAAAGTGAGCGCAGTGCTTATGTTGCCGACTTGCAACCCTATAAAAAATCCCTCAAAACAGACGATAACTTATGGGTTCAATACATGGAGAAGTGTGAACTTAACGCAGTGTGGTCAATGCCACTGACAGATGAGGAAGGCACACTGGGTGTGGTTCTATTCGAAAGTGATGTCGCTGGTTTTGCTAATGGCTCTAAAGCTGACTTATTACATATCTTGTGTTCACAAACAACTGTTGCGTTACGTAATGCTAGTTTGTTCAAAAACATCCCCTTAAGTACTGTTCTTAGCAGTGTCGGTAAAAAAAGCAAAAACATGGGCGCTTCAGGTTGGAAAAAAGGACTTGCCGTTGCTGCTATTGTGCTTACTACTATCGTTTCATTACATTATTTACCTATTTTTCGTTGGGTATCTGGACCTGCGATTGTAGAAGCGCGATTGGGTAGAGGGGTTTTCTTGCCATTGGCAGGTCAGTTACAGGAGGTTTATGTTAAAGAAAGTGAGCTGGTGAGCAAAGGTCAACGGATAGCTCAACTCGATAGCACGGCAATCAAGATGCAGTTACTAGAGTCAGAATCTCAATTGGCGATTCTTGAGCGTCAGATTGTTGAAGCTCGGGCTGAATCCGACGGGGCGGCGATGAATCGGGCGGCGATTGAAAGAGAAGCGGTGCGGGCAAAAGTCATCAAAGCGCGTACGGACTTGCAACAAGTGATGATCAAAGCGCCAATGGATGGCATTGTGCTCACCCCCAAACCTAAAGAGCTTAAAGGCCGAGTTTTTGCCATGGGGGATGAAGTGGTGCGTCTGGCCGATCCGCAAAACCTGATCATGATAGTACATATTCCAGAAACCGACTTGCTTGATATTGAAATTGGTCAGGCGGTGAAATGTGTATTACGGGCGCAGCCGGGTTTGTATTTTACCGGCAAAGTTAAACATGTTGGGCGTTCTTATGAGATCCCCAGCACCGCATTAGATTCGTCGGTTGAGCTTGAAGATGAAACCACCAAAACTGGTTTTGTCGCTGAGGTGGAAATTGTTGAATCGCCTTATGAGATCCGCCCGGGCATGACCGGACAGGCGCTTATTCATACCGAAAAAACCTCAGTGATTGTCAGGATTTGGCGGCGGATCAGTAATTTCATTTCATTTAACCTAGGACTTTAAAGGTGATGAGTGATGTTGTTCCCGCCCCGCTAAGAGAGGACTTAAAAGTCAGCAAGCTGGTGCAGCAGGAAGAGTTAAGTTATGTGATCAAAGAGCCTGATAAACAAGAGTATTTTCACTTCAGTGATGCCCAATTTGAAATGATGTTGTTGTTTGATGGGGTTCGTGACTTGGAGAAGTTAACTGAGAAATTTAATCTGCAATCACAGTTATATGAATATGATGTAGAGGATGCCGCTGAGCTTTATGACTCTTGCCGGGAGTTTCAGTTATTAAGGCGCAGTAAAGCTGAACAGAATGCGGCGTTGCTCGAAAAAATCAGAGAAGAGCGTAAAAAGAAACTGTTGCAAGGGCAGGGCAGTATCTTATTTTTACGTTTTCAGCTGGTGGATCCGAATGATTTTTTTGACAAAATCATCGACAAGATACGCTTTTTTTGGCACCCCACCATGATAAAAATGCAAGCGGGTTTTTTGTTTATTGCCGCTTTGGTGGTGTTATTTCAAGGGGAGCGGTTTATGCTCGATTTTAATCGGGTCTATCTGCAAACTCATGATGGCTTGGGTTATTTCGGCATTTGGGTGATCGCCTTGGGGGCGATAGCGGTGCATGAGTGCGGGCATGGGCTGACTTGTAAACATTATGGCGGGGATGTCCATGAAATGGGCTTTTTACTACTGTGTTTTCAACCCTGTTTATATTGTAACGTTAATGATGCTTGGTTATTTGAGAGTAAATGGCAAAAAATCTATGTCGCGCTGGCGGGTGTTTGGGTTGAAATGCTGTTGGCGGGTATCAGTGCTTTTGTTTGGCTGGTGGTTGATGTGGCGAATCCGATTGGATTTATCGCTTTTGTGTTATTGACCATTGGCACTGCCACCTCGTTGTTGGTGAATTTAAACCCCTTGTTGAAGTTTGATGGTTATTACATCTTGACTGATGTATTGGAAATACAGAACTTACGACAAAATGCCATCGCTTGGTTTTCGTGGACCTTAAAGACCAAAATCTTGCGGCTGGAAGAAGAGGCTCCGCTTTCTCCTTCGCGTCGGGAGCGACGGGTTTATCTGATTTATGGCAGCCTTGTAACTGTTTATATGATAGCTATACTTTCATTTATTGCTGTCCTCGGGTATGGCTTTATATCGGCACAGTTTGGTTTTTTTGCCAACATTGCCTTTATTTATTTAGTTTTCTTTTTAGTCAAAAAAATAACAGGCAGTTGGGGTGAAACCTTGGTTGATTGGGCAAAAAAAGTGTTTTGGCGTACGCAAAAACGTCAATATGTCACTATCGCCGCTGGGGTGTTATTTTTGTTGGCGCTGATTTTTTGGCAACCTCGTATTCGCATTCATTCCAATGGGCAGGTCGAAGCCCCCAGTCACATTGTTCATGCGCCTGAAAGTGGTTTCATCTCCTATGTCGGTTATCAGCAAAACCGTTCGTTATTAGGCAATGAAGAGAACTCCCAACCCTTTTTAATCTTAACCGCCCCCGAGATTCAATTAGCCCAATATGAACTGGAAAGTTCACAAAATATGCTCAGAATGCAGCAACAAGAAGCCTCCGCGACATTTGAGAGGGCTGAAGGCCGTCGTTTATTGATAGAGCAGTCACTATTGGGTGAAAAAATGACCGCACTGTTTAAGCAACGTAATGCTTTGGTTATTCCCAGCCCTCAGGGGAACTGGTTGGTTGAAGGGTTACCGCCACAATCATTGCTCGGTCGGTTTTTTACTCTGGGTGATGAAATTGTCACACTTATTGCCGAGAAGGAACGTTTTATCGAAGTAATTGTTGATCAGCGGGATGTTTATTTACTCAGTGTTGGTGACAAAGGCAAGATCCGTTTTGCTGGTGTTGCCCCGACTATCTATCACGCAACGGTGAAAATGATCTCACCGCTGGCCAAGCTTGAAGGGATTGAACAGAGTCTGGTGGTACGCATGGAGATAGATTTGATTGAAGGGTTAGCGTCACCACCGTTGGGGCTTTCTGCTGAAATTATTATTTTTGGTCAGCCGACGCCATTATGGCGGCATTTTTTCCATACCATCCGAAAAGTACTAAGGGCCGATTTATGGTTATAAAAAGTGGTGTGCCCGGGCTTGTAGCGGGGTTGATGGCGGAGTTAGTCATTTTGTTGAATTTTATCTTTGTTATCGTTATTGCTGGCCCTGCTGCGGCACAAAATACCAGTGCAAATATTGCCGTACATTTACAGGGGGTGGTGATGCCAGCCCAAAAAATCAAATTGTCGTTTGCGCAATCGGGCATGATCCGTGAATTGGCTGGTGGCGGTAGTATTGTTGAAAAGGATACAATCTTAGGCAGACTTGACGATAGTAAAGCGCGTTCGCAACTCAAGCAAAGTGCGGCACAGCATCGCTCTGCGATTTCTGAGTTGGCGTCGGTTAAGCATAGTCGCGACAAGTCAGCTCGTTTGGTGGAAGAGAATATATTATCTGAGGTGGCCTTGCTCGAAGCCGACTTTACTGTTGATGTGGCCAAAGAAAAGTTAATAGTAGCTAAAGCTCAACTGGAGCTGGCACAAACCGGATTGGCTGAATGTACTGTCAGGGCACCATTTAAAGGGGCTGTTGTGGCGAAAAACGCCAGTGAAGGGGAGTGGTTGAACGCGGGTGATCCGTTTATGGAATTTGTTAATTTGGAAGCTTTGAGTTTATCGATTGATATTCCGCCAGACATGATCCTCGGGTTACATCCGGGATTAACTACTGATGTAATGGATAAAGGTAAAGTGGTTGGTCAAGCCAGTGTAAAAATTATCTACCCGGTGATTGATCCTGCTAGCGGTTTGAGGCGGGTTATATGGCGAGTCACACCTATAGGCGATATGTTGTTAACGGGTCGGTATGTGTCTTTGGCGGGCTGGAGCAGCATTGCCACTAATGCTAGCGTTGTCGCTGAGGAGGGCCAATGAAGTTGATTTTTTCATCGAAAACTCGTTGTTGTACCCTGATAGTTTTTGCTGTGCTGATAGCGTTACCGGGTAAGGCGGCGCAACAAAACGCCTTTACTTTTGAACAATTGGTGAAAGCTGCTTTTAAGCAAAACCTTGGTTTAAAAATTGAGTATCAACAAACCAGTGTGCAAAATCACAATGAAGCGGCGGCATTTCGTAAATTATTGCCATCGGCTTCTTTTAGCACGGGTCGCTCAGAAACATTACACAGTACTGAGGGTGAAGAGAACGAAAGAACCAGCTATTCATCGAGCATTGCGATATCCCAAGCGGTTTATCAACCGGCATTATGGGCGGGCTGGAAAAAATCCGGCTTGAGTCGCACCAGAGCCGAGCAAGTATTGCAAAAAAAGCAGCAAAGCCTGTTGTTTGAAGTCAAAAATGCCTGGTACAAATTGTTGGAAGAACAAATACTCAATAAAGAAGCCAAAGCGTCATTAACCCGGTTGAATCAACATAAAAAAAATGCCGAGGCGTTTTATCGCAGCGGTAAAATTTGGCGTAATGATGTGCTGCAAGCGCATGTTCGGGTAGCCAGAGGGGAGCAAGATGTTTTTGCCGCCAATAATCGACTGGAATTAGCACAATCACGGATTAACCTTATTCTGGATCGACAGATCACCTTACCTATCGACCCCAGAGGAAAGCTATCTTGGGTGCCTTTTGATTTACCGCTTAATGCCTTGCTGAAAAAGTCGCTGCATAACCGTTTGGAATTAAAGCAAGGTCAGGTAGATATTGAGTTAGCGAAACAGGATGTGATTTTAGCTGATGCCAAACTTAAACCATCAGTGACTTTTCGGGTCTCCACTGGTGCCTCATCAGAGCATTTTGGTTATAACCGTTCGACCACTGAAACGGTAGCAGCGTTAAACTTAAGCTGGAATTTTTGGCAATGGGGTCAAACCAATCGTGAAATTGATGCGGCTCGGGCTAAAGTGCAAGTACAGCATTTTACCTTGGCGCAACAAAAAGCCGCGATCCAAGCCGAAGTACAAAGGGTTTATTTGACGGTGGTCGAAAGTCAGAAAAGTTTTAGCGTGGCTGAACAAGCACTTAAGCAAGCCCAAGAGAATTTTAAAGTCAGTCAAATCCGTTATAAAGAACAGCTGGGCAGTTCCAACGATGTGTTGGATGCCCAGGACTTATTGACGCAAACCCGTAATGACAGAACGTCGGCACTCAGTCGTTATTTAACCGCGATTGCCGAGCTTAACTTGGCGACAGGCAATGAAGTTAACGCAACGCCTTAATTCAGTAAAGTACGCCCTAAAAAATCAAACGCCAGGATTATAATCGTCAACATGAAAATGTTTGTAGCCCAAATGTGTCACATATGGGTGGTCTTCAAGGAAAATCTCAATCGCTTTTTTCACCTTAGTGCGGATAAAGTCGACTTTTTCATCAAAAAAGTTCACTCGATGGTCTTCACAATCGAATATACCAATGACGTTACCTACGGGGTCGAAGATCGGACAGCATAGTTCTGATTTTACTTTAGCGTCACAACGGTAATAAGGGCCGTCGTGTTGTTCAATATCAGGAATGTAATAGTGTTGTCCTTCCATGATCACTCGGGTATTAATTGATTTATCCAAGTATTCCGGTGCGATGGGAAATTCTGCTTTGGACATGTCGCCAGTGTAGACATATTTCACCAACTTATCGCCGTGACATAAATAAATGCCAAACCACATGACGTCTGTTTTCAAATGGATCCAACGAACCAGACGATTTAGTCGAGTGACTAAATCCAGCAGGTTTTTGCGTTGTTCTGGAGAGTCAGCATATTGGATCAGCTGATACATGTCACCTGCTTCTTTAACGATGGGGCAAGTACCGTCAGCATTGAGTTTCGGTTGCATATAAGACAATAGATGCTCATGATTATCCAGTGGGTTAACTGGCTCATAAAGAACCGATAATATATCAAATAAACGCATAAACTCTTATCCTAATAGGTGCAATTGCTATAGTGGTAACTGGGTTAAAACGGAGGTCTGCTGCCCGTTTTGGATAGTAAGGGCACAGTCTGCCAGAACCTTTTCATTTTTGCTACTAATGATAGTGATGATTGTGTTATATCACCTTGATAAAAGTTATCAAGGTGATGGCGTTTACCCTGCTGACAGATAACGTTATTATGGCTCGACGTCGAAATGGCACTGTTTAATTCATTGATAAAAAAGGCTTTCTCATGAAGTTATATTCAACACTCTGGTCCTGTAGTTTGTTGCTATCCTCCTTTGGTTTGTTGGCTACGGCGAGTGCTGCTGTGCCTGATACTGCTGCGTTGGCCGGTTCGGTTGAACAGCAAGTGGTGGATTGGCGACGTCATTTTCATCAATATCCCGAGTTGAGCAACAGAGAGTTCAATACCGCAAAAACTATTGCTGATGAGCTAAAACGTTTGGGTCTCGAAGTGAAAACCGGCGTAGCCCATACCGGCGTCACTGGTTTTTTGCGTGGTAGTAAACCGGGTCCTACCGTGGCACTACGTGCTGATATGGATGCATTGCCGGTGCTTGAGGCGTCAGGCTTACCTTTTGCTTCCACAGCAACGGCGACTTTTCGCGGTAAAAAAACCGGAGTGATGCACGCTTGTGGTCATGATACCCATATGGCCATTTTGTTGGGTGTGGCCAAATCGCTGACTCAGATAAAGGGAGAATTAACAGGCAACGTACTATTTATTTTTCAGCCCGCAGAAGAAGGCGCACCGGGTGATGAAGAAGGTGGTGCAGAACTGATGCTTAAAGAAGGTTTATTCGACACCTACAAACCGGATGTGGCGTTTGGTTTACATTCTTGGTCCTCACTGAATGCAGGTAAAGTGGGTTATCGCAGTGGTCCGGCAATGGCCAGTGCCGACCAGTTTGAAATTATTATCAAAGGACAACAAACCCATGGTTCACGACCATGGGGCGGTGTCGATCCAATAGTGGTTGCAGCACAAACGGTCATGGCAGTCCAAACTATTGCCAGCCGTCAGGTTAATGTAACCAAGGCCCCATCGATTATTTCGTTTGGTGTCATAGAAGGCGGCATCCGCAATAATATCATCCCAGACAGCGTTAAATTAATTGGCACTATACGCAATTTTGATATGGGCATTCGTGATCAGATTCATCAAAAACTCAAACATACTGCTGTGCATATCGCGAAAAGTGCAGGAGCAGAAGCACAAGTGACAATCGACCTTGGTTATCCGGTGATGGTTAATGATGCTGAATTGACCAAAGCCACCTTACCGTCACTTGAAGCGGTGGTAGGCAAAGAAAATTTGGTTGAAATGGATTTAGTGACTGGCGCAGAAGATTTTGCTTATTTCTCTAATAAAGTGCCGGGTTTCTTCTATTTTCTTGGTAGTACACCCAATGGCAGTGATGCTAAAACAGCACCAAGCAATCACTCACCGCTGTATTTTGCTGATGAGTCATCATTAAAAGTGGGCGTGCAAACGTTGTTGCAAGCCACTTTGGATTATATGGCGCGTCGCCAGTAAGGTATTGCTTTATTAGGCGTTCTTACTTGCTAATAGCTACAGCTAATATGCCATTGGTTTCTTGGTGCAACTCGTCTGACAACAAAAACTGTACCATGGCGGTTTCTCGCGTGATACAGCCATCTTCAAGCTTGGTGATTAACGCTTGATTGGTGGCGTTGTCACGGGTCAGAATGATTTTATTGAGACTATCAACAAACTGCTGACTGCTTAAGCTCCAAGTATTGACCAGTGTCCCCGGCGTTAACGCCAATTTTAGTTCTATTTTGGCTCTGCCTTCTGGGGTGTTGTAATATCCCCAAGCAACCTGAGATAAAGAATATTCTGCTAAATTGGCTTTGCTTTGCCAAAATTGCAGCGCCTGCGAATCAGCATTATTTACTGAGCGACCGACGAATAGTTGGTTGAGGAGTGTTGCAGTAGGTCCAAGTGTTGGAAAACAATTGTGTACCATTTTTTCCGTTGTTCTGAGATATAGACAGTCAAGTTGAATTTGTTGTTTGTCGACTGCTGGGTTGCCTCTGCTTTGTTCTTGTGTTGTACAGTTATTGGTTAAGGGATTATGAGACAGGAACCGTGCGAACAAGTCTTTGATAGTGGTTGCCTGCTTAGCCACACTGTGCCAATAAGCTTCCTCTACTGGGGAATATAAAGCCTCGCCTTCCCAGTCATAATAGTCAGCGGTCTGAGTTCCTCTATATTGAACGATGTTATATAACATATTGAGATAGAGGTTCAAATCACTAGCGACAGGTTCATCCGGGGACAGTGTTGATATGTAATGAATGCGTTTGCTGTACTCTAATGAAAACAAACGCCAATACAAATCCTCATGGGAGTAGCCAGATAGCGGCGCATCCAGCGAACCTTGTGGTCGTTGTCTTATCCAGTGCCATGCTTGCGCTATTTCGGCTTCGGTCGGTGCATCTCCGATTGGAGTATGCAGGGCAAACCCAACGGTTGGTGACAAGTTAACCGAGCTAAATCGGGTCATTGATCGGCTCATTGAAAGTGTTATGCGATGTTTTAGCTGACGCGCGATTTTGGCTAGGCTAAAAGTCGCCGTTGAATGCTGGGTTGAATGTTGAGTTGAATGCTGAGTTGAATAAGCGCGGTTATCAAGATACTGATCAAATACTGCCATTGTTTACTGTCTCCGTTAATACTATGCGATCCAAAATACGCTTCACTGCGTAATGAGCGGATGATAATCGCTCATTTAATCAGCTTTTGCAAGTTTACCGCTTGATTTTGCGCGTTTTGAACGAATTAACAGATAAAGACGGGGGAAATTACGATGAATGACAGACAAACACTTGTGAAAAATATTGAGATAGTACGAAGAGTAATGAATTTAAATGGTGCGCCCGAGTGAACTCGAATCACCGACCTCTGCCATGTCAAGGCAGCGCTCTAACCAACTGAGCTACGGGCGCATTTTACTTTTTGTGCTTTTGGGGTAGAAGATTTACTTGAAATCTTATTATTATTCTCTGGCGAGAATAATTGGTCGGTATGAGAGGATTTGAACCTCCGACCCCTGACACCCCATGACAGTGCGCTACCAAGCTGCGCTACATACCGACCGATGCGCGTATATTAACGGCTTTTTATTAAAATGCAATGGCTGGCCGCTGAATTGATTTTGATTGCTTGAAATTGCAACAATACGCAATAGGCAGTTGTTCTATTATCGCTTTATGGCTGATTTTTTATTCTATTTTGCCGCTACAGTTTGGACGTACGGACTGTCGCTTTTCAGCCAATCAAGATAAGCACCTATTGGTAAGGGCTTGGCGTATAAGTAGCCCTGCCCAATCTCACATTTATATGTCCTGAGGATATTTTCTACTTCAACGGTTTCGATTCCCTCCGCAACAACAAAAATATTGAGGTTTTTCGCCATTTCTATAGTGGTTTTAGTGATTGCCTGATCTCTGTCGCTGTCGATGATATCTAGGACAAAACTCTTATCAACTTTTAGTTCATGAAAAGGTAATTTACTTAAGTATTCCAATGAAGAATAACCGGTACCAAAGTCATCAATGGCGACTTTTAAATTGAGTTCATGCAATTGATTAATCGTATTAAGGGCGTGAACCGGATCGTCAGAAGTCGCTGATTCGGTCAGTTCAAAAATAATCGATGCTGGATCTAGGGATAAGTCAGCAATTGTTGTCATGATATGGGCTATCAAACCCGGTTGAGTGAGATCTTTGGCTGACAAATTAATTGAAATATTTTGCAGATAACCTGCGGCAATCAATTCTGCATGTTGTTCAAGTGATCTGCTGATCACCCATTCGGTGAGTTGATTGATCATACCGGTTTTTTCTGCCAATGTAACAAACACTTCTGGTGAAATAAAACCACGGGTCTCGTGGTTCCAGCGGCATAAAGCTTCATTGCCGCACACGGTTTGGCTGGCTAAATCCACCTGTGGTTGATGATAAATTTCTAATGTGTCGTTATCAATGGCTTTTTGCAAATCTGCAACCAGCTGCAATTGCTCTTGTATGCCCTGCTTGTGATCATTGGAATAAAAGGCAAATTTGGCATCTTCTTTTTTGGCCATATCCAGTGAGTGTAAGGCTTTTTGGATCAGCATATCACCAGTCATTCCAAACTCTGGAAATGAAACCGAACCCACACAACAACTGGTTGAGACACTGTAACCACCAACATTAATTGGCGTCGATACGGCTTCTTGGATGGTCAAAATAATATAACTGAGCTCTTCTTGTTGATGATCACCCTGTAATAGCAAACCAAAAGTATCATCATTGATACGACTTAAGCGCATTTCGGTTTGCTCGTTTTTTTCGAATACCAACAGGTTATCCATGGCGCTGAAATAACCGCTGACGTTATCGACTATAGCGGTGATCAAATTATTGGCAGCAATCAGCCCTAATGCCGGTTTGATCTCACTAAACCGTTCAGCTTGAAATAATATCAGGGTGAAATGTTGTTGTTGCTCCATTTGCTGGCTAACACACTCTGTTAGTAGTATCTGATTAGGTAAACCCGTGACGGTATCATGAGTGACATTATAAATCTTTTGACTTTCATTGGCTTTGAAACGCTCAGCAAGGGCAAACGAAATAAAGGCGATTTCTAACACCACGCTGAATAACAAAGCGTTTTGACTAAAGTAACTATATTCAATCACATCAAGTTGTAATAACTGGGTAATAGTCGTGCCCGCGACCAGCGGGAGCCAAGAGATGAAATAGAATTTGGTCCAACTGTGACCTTCAAACAGCTTGGGAATAGTGATCCAGCCGATAGTAATATAAACCAATAATTGAAAAGGATAGTAAATCTTGGTACTGACATATTCCGGTAAGAAAAAAGAAACCCCGCCTAATATGGCTAAAACCAAACAAAAATTCAGACTGATTCTATAAGTCGGTGTTTTTTGCACGTTATAACGTAGAAAATACAGCGCAAATAAAATGGCAAAAATTGAAATAATATAATTGAATACGATAATTTTTTGATTGAAAAAAACTTGCAACTGAAAGGGAAATAAGTGAAAACCGTAGCCATAAACAGTGCCCAGTTGCACTAGCATGGCGATAATGTAGCCAATGTAAAACAGATAAATTTTGTTTTTGATGCCCATATACAGCAATGTATTGTAGGCGGTCATCATCAGAATAATGCCGATAAATGCGCCCCAAGTCAGAAACGTTTGATAGATTTGATGCTGAAAAGACGCTTCGTCATGCAGCATGATCGGAATGATTGTTGGACCATCAGATTTTACCCGCAGGTAAATTTGGCTTAATTGATTGGCGGCAAACTGAATTTTAAAATGTGGCAGGCTATTTTTGAGCGAATTGTATGAATAGGTTAAATCACCGAGTTGCTCATGGGAGATCACCCTATTTCCGACCACCGAGAATAATTCAATCTGATCAATCATCGGGTTGTCTATTTGTAAAGTCAGATAACGAAGACGTTCGGTACTGTTGTGAAAATCCAGTCGATACCAATAGGTCGAGGCATCAATTTTGGGAGAGAGCGCCGTTTGGCGGTGACTAGTAAATTCAGTGGCAGGTAATGCGATGATTTGTTCAATCGAAAGTTGTTTATCTTTTAGTACTTTGTAATAGATAAAATCGCCCGCTTTAAACTCACTGGGATTTAACTCGGTTAATTCGATGGTTTTTGCATGGGCGCTATTATGAAATAAAAGGAGAAATAAAAGGAGAAATGAAAATAGAAACAAAAGTAGCGATAAAAGCATTCGCTTAAATATCAGACTATTTAAAGCAGTAAAACATCCGTGTGATTGAGTCATAACGTTTATTTATCTTCTGGAGCCTAGTTAACCGAAAGTATGGCTGCGAATTAATAATTTCGCAATAGCGTTTTAGAGACTTTATTACCACCTTTACGTCACTTAAACTAACCACTTAAGCACACTATTTAACTATGATATTTAACTATGATATTTAACTATGATATTTAACTATGACATTTCTTGAATTTCTTTCCAGATAAGCAGGGGCAAAGGTCATTACGCCCAATCACCAAAGGTTGCTCTTCAATAATAGTGCCGTCAATATAGCGCCACTGTTGTTGCTCACGAATAAATCGAGATTTTTCGTGGAGTTTGTGTAGGGTTTTGTCTTGTAAGTAGTGGGCACAAAACTCAACATAACCTTGGTCATCATCAGTCAAAGAAGCCGGATCGCTGGCTGAAAGTACCTCTAACCTAACAAATGTAACACTGTTTGCCCAATCGCTAATCTCTTGTTTGCTATGCTGTACTTTAGTTGCTGTCGCATAAGTCGCGTAGATATAATCAATCTCTCCTCGACTATAAGCACTGTAGCGAGAACGCATTAAAGCCTCGGGTGAAGATGCCGCCGCTTTACCTGTGGCTGCTTTACCAATAAGAAGCGGTTCACAGCAAGATGCAAAAGGACGTTCAGAGCAACACGGACATAACATAAGACATACACTCATTTAATCACAAAGTGTTGGTATTCTAACGAAAAAACCAGACACTGCTAGCCTAAAATTTGAGGCTAGTGCTTTGCGGTTACTGTTTAATGAGAACATGATAAAGGCCCGTTATGTTTATTAAACGCATAGAAGTGGCACTGGGACTTTTCACCAAGACGATTGATTTCGCTTAATCGGGGCTGACTGATATTATGACACCAAGCAATAACAGCGGAACAAGTTGCATGAGACAATGCGGTTTCAATGGTGTCCTCAATGCTGTTTTGGATACTTTGGGTTTGTTTTTCGTGGATCACCAACACACGATCCATGTCCACAGCGCAACCATTCAATAAACTTTTATCAGGCAAATTCTCTGGTGCGATCAACAAGGTCCAGCGGTCTGATTGTTCAAATTGGCGTAGTAGCTTAATCAGCTCAAAAGTCGATTCGAGTTCATCATCAGTATTCACTTGATGAGAATAAACCTGAGAAAATGTTGATGCCTGATGATTTAGTGCTACGTTGATCTGGTGGTTTTTAGTTGCTGCTCGGTTTTGTGCTGGATTTTGTGTTTGATTCATCACTAGCTGCCTGTTGTTTTTTACAGTGGTTAGATATACAGTAGTTTATGCTATCCGTAGATGCAAGTAGTATTTAGCCGTAAAGTGCAATTAAGTGAGTAATTAAACATCGATTTTGATGCGATAAATAACCGAATCATTTGATTTACAGGACATTTTTAAGTGAAGAATATGAGTGAAGAAAAACCATGTCGTTGTCCTTGGGTTGATTTGTCTAAGCCTGATTATGTGGATTATCATGACAAAGAATGGGGTGTGCCAGTATATGATGATCAAAAACAATTTGAGTTTATGACGCTTGAATCTGCTCAGGCGGGATTGAGCTGGTACACCATTTTAAAACGACGAGATAATTACCGGGCAGCATTTGCCGAATTTGATGTTGCAACGGTGGCTCAATACGACGAGGCTAAAATCACCGAATTACTCAATAATCCGGGTATTATTCGCAACAAACTTAAAGTCAACGCAACTGTTAACAATGCTCAACGATTTATTGAAGTACAAAGTGAGTTTGACAGTTTTAATCAATATTTGTGGTCGTTTGTCGGCGGCAAACCCATCGTTAATCATATTGAGTTGGTTTGTGATTACCCGGCGACCAGCAAAGAGTCTGAGGCTTTGAGCAAAGATTTAAAAAAACGGGGATTTAAATTTGTCGGACCGACAATTTGTTATGCCCATTTACAGGCGGCAGGTTTGGTTAACGATCATTCGTTGGATTGTTTCAGAAGACAAGAGATTATTAACGGCTATCAATAGCGATTGAATAAGTCAGCTGCGTGATAATGATCCCGCAGTTGACTCATTAATCAAAAAACTAATGTTTACAGCAGTGCTTTGATTTCTTTTTCAATAGATTCTGGTTTGTCTTTTGGTGCAAAGCGTTTAAGGACTTTACCTTCACGGTTAACCAAGAATTTGGTGAAGTTCCATTTAATGGCTTGAGTGCCGATGATCCCTTTCGCTTGTTCTTTCAAATAAGCGTATAGCGGATCGGTGTTTTCACCATTAACATCAATTTTTGAAAATAATGGAAAACTGACACCGAAGTTCAAACCACAAAAATTGGCAATTTCACTATCGTCACCAGGCTCTTGGCTACCAAATTGATTGCTAGGGAAAGCCAGCACTTTGAAACCTTGGTCTTCGTAAGTTTTATATAGCGTTTCCAATCCTTTATATTGATTGGTAAAGCCACATTCACTGGCGGTATTAACAATTAACAGTACGTCATTTTTGTAATCATTTAACGATTTCATATCGCCGTTATTTAACTTGCATTCAAAATCATAAATAGCATTCATAGCGGGTTTCACCTTAACGAATTTCTGAACAGCTTTACCTGTTATGGTTAGCCGAGTGTTTGTCAATAGTACTTGGGTGCCTAGACTACTGACAAATCATTAGAATTCCAATTCTAACAATCATTGGTTTTTTTGGCCGGATCTGCTCGGTTAGCCATATAGGGTGCTATAGTTGCCGCAATTCATTTCAAGTAGGAAAAAGCGAATGCAAAAAGTGGCATTTATTGGTTTGGGCGTCATGGGTTATCCGATGGCCGGGCATTTACAACAAAAGGGTTATCAGGTGTGTGTTTATAACCGCACAACTGAAAAAGCTCGGTTATGGGTTGAGGAGTATAAAGGCGCAGCGGCGGACACCCCCAAAGAAGCAGCACAGGATTGTGATATCGTGTTTAGTTGTGTCGGTAATGATGATGACTTGCGTCAAGTGAGTTATGGTGATGAAGGGATTTTAGCTGGTCTTGGTAAAGGGGCGATATTTGTCGACCATACGACGACCTCAGCGGATGTTGCGCGGGAAATTGGCAAAAAAGTGAGTCAACAAGGCGGCGCGTTTCTTGATGCACCGGTTTCTGGTGGTCAAGCCGGTGCCATTAACGGCGTATTGACTGTTATGACGGGCGGAGATGCCAAGGCTTTTGAACAGGTTCAGTCAGTGATGGCCAGTTATGCGCGTTTTTCTCAACTATTAGGTGATGTTGGGGCAGGGCAGTTAACCAAAATGGTCAATCAAATCTGTATTGCTGGTGTCGTTCAAGGTTTGGCAGAAGGATTAAACTTCGCTCGCTCAGCTGGATTAGACGGTGAGCAGGTTATCGAAACCATTGCCAAAGGAGCGGCGCAATCCTGGCAAATGGAAAATCGTTATAAAACTATGTGGGCGGGTGAATATGATTTTGGTTTTGCCGTCGACTGGATGAGAAAAGATTTAGGCATTGCATTAGACGAAGCCCGCAGCAACGGCTCACACTTACCGATGACAGCCATGGTCGATCAATTTTATTCTGAGGTACAAGCAATCGGTGGCAGCCGTTGGGATACATCCAGCCTGTTTGCCCGTTTGGAAAAGAACCGAGCAAAAGATTAAACTCAGCTTAAATTGAGCTGTATCTCCATAAAAGCCGACTACTCAGTCGGTTTTTTGTTGGTTAAATCACCGCTTTGTTGGTTAAATAATCGAACGAAACAAATATGATAGATTTATTAAGCTTTTGATAAAAAAAGGGCTTGCCAAACGAAAGTAACCCCCTATAATGCGCTTCCACTGACACGGCAGAGCAGCCAAATTAGTGAAAGAGAAGTCACAGGGAGGTAACAAAACAAGGTTGAAGATTAAATAGTTTAAGCGGTTTTGGAAATTCAAAATTGCAACGAAAAATAAATTATTTAATGTTTGACTTTAAAACTAGGAAGCGTAATATACGCATCCTGCTTCGGACACAACGGCTTGTTAAGCACTGCGACTTAACCAAGCGTCCAAGCAAACGTTCTTTAACAATTAGTAATCAATCATCTGTGTGGACACTCACAGTTATTAACCTTCTAAAAAGCTTATTTAGCAACAAGAAGTCTTAATGACAATGTGAAGTTTCTGCATAGTAATA
>CBDIDQ010000023.1:0-22500 GCA_965277695.1 Alteromonadaceae bacterium | reverse complement strand
GGTGGGGAAAATACAGGTCACTCTGTCATTTTTCTTTTGCTAAATAGTTTGTTCGAGTACAAGGCATTTTTGAGACGAAGATATGAGCATAGTTTTCCTATGTGATTATCTGAGACGATAAAATAACGCCGTAATCGGGCAAAATATGACGCAAAAAACCATTTGGGGTTGTATGGTTAAGTGACTAAGCGTGCACGGTGGATGCCTTGGCAATTGGAGGCGATGAAGGACGTACTAACTTGCGAAAAGCTATGATGAGCCAGTAAGAGGCGCTTGAGTCATAGATGTCCGAATGGGGAAACCCGGTCCTTAGGGATCATCTGCAACTGAATTCATAGGTTGCAGAAGCAAACGCGGAGAACTGAAACATCTAAGTACCCGTAGGAACAGAAATCAACCGAGATCCCCTGAGTAGCGGCGAGCGAAAGGGGGTTAGCCCTAAAGTGATTATTGAAGTAGTGGAAGGCTCTGGAAAGTGCCGCGATACAGGGTGATAGCCCCGTACACGACGTAGATATAGTGATGAATCGAGTAGGTCGGAACACGTGTTATTCTGACTGAACATGGGGGGACCATCCTCCAAGGCTAAATACTCCCAATTGACCGATAGTGAACCAGTACCGTGAGGGAAAGGCGAAAAGAACCCCTGTGAGGGGAGTGAAATAGAACCTGAAACTGTGCACGTACAAGCAGTGGAAGCCCCATCACTAAGTTTCTTTAGTGTGTGGCACTTTAACATCTCAGCTGATAGCACAGTTGCGCATCGTGTTTTTTATGCGCAAACTGCCAAAATCAAGCAGAGGGAATTTAGTGATGGGGTGACTGCGTACCTTTTGTATAATGGGTCAGCGACTTATATTTTGTAGCAAGGTTAACCGAATAGGGGAGCCGTAGGGAAACCGAGTCTTAACTGGGCGTCAAGTTGCAAGGTATAGACCCGAAACCCGGCGATCTACCCATGGGCAGGTTGAAGGTTGAGTAACATCAACTGGAGGACCGAACCGACTTATGTTGAAAAATGAGCGGATGACTTGTGGGTCGGAGTGAAAGGCTAATCAAGCCGGGAGATAGCTGGTTCTCCCTGAAAGCTATTTAGGTAGCGCCTCGCGTCTTACCCTCGGGGGTAGAGCACTGTTTGGGCTAGGGGGTCATCCCGACTTACCAACCCCATGCAAACTCCGAATACCGAGGAGTACAATCGCGGGAGACAGACGGCGGGTGCTAACGTCCGTCGTCAAGAGGGAAACAACCCAGACCGCCAGCTAAGGTCCCCAAGTACTAGTTAAGTGGGAAACGATGTGGAAAGGCTCAGACAGCCAGGAGGTTGGCTTAGAAGCAGCCATCCTTTAAAGAAAGCGTAATAGCTCACTGGTCGAGTCGGTCTGCGCGGAAGATTTAACGGGGCTAAACTAGTCACCGAAGCTGCGGATTGTGCACACCACCCAAGATATTTTAGCTAACATTCGGATTTATCGTCTGTCGAAGACAGATAAATCAATAGAATGTTCAAGCGACCCATCACTGACCGTTTCGGTCTGTGTGGAAGATGTCTTCGGGGTGTGCACAGTGGTAAGGGAGCGTTCTGTAAGTGGTTGAAGGTGAGTCGTAAGGCTTGCTGGACATATCAGAAGTGCGAATGCTGACATGAGTAACGATAAGGGGGGTGAAAAACCTCCCCGCCGGAAGACCAAGGGTTCCTATCCCATGCTAATCAGGGTAGGGTGAGTCGGCCCCTAAGGCGAGGCGAAAACGCGTAGTCGATGGGAAACAGATTAATATTTCTGTACTTTTTATCATTGCGATGGGGAGACGGAGCAGGCTAGGTAAGCATGGCGTTGGTTGTCCATGTGAAAGTGTGTAGGTTGGAGACTTAGGTAAATCCGGGTTTTCATTAAGACTGAGACACGAGACGATGCACTACGGTGCAGAAGTTATTGATGCCATACTTCCAGGAAAATCCTCTAAGCTTCAGATGATAAAGAACCGTACCCCAAACCGACACAGGTGGTCAAGTAGAGAATACTCAGGCGCTTGAGAGAACTCGGGTGAAGGAACTAGGCAAAATAGTGCCGTAACTTCGGGAGAAGGCACGCTGTTGACGGTGATGGAACTTGCTTCCTCAGCTGTTGACAGTCGCAGAGACTAGGTGGCTGGAACTGTTTATTAAAAACACAGCACTGTGCAAAATCGAAAGATGACGTATACGGTGTGACGCCTGCCCGGTGCCGGAAGGTTAATTGATTGGGTTATCCATTTATTCGTAAGTGGAGAAGCTCATGATCGAAGCCCCGGTAAACGGCGGCCGTAACTATAACGGTCCTAAGGTAGCGAAATTCCTTGTCGGGTAAGTTCCGACCTGCACGAATGGCGTAATCATGGCCACGCTGTCTCCACCCGAGACTCAGTGAAATTGAAATCGCAGTGAAGATGCTGTGTACCCGCGGCTAGACGGAAAGACCCCGTGAACCTTTACTATAGCTTGGCAGTGAACTTGAAGCCTACATGTGTAGGATAGGTGGGAGACTTTGAAGCATGAACGCTAGTTTGTGTGGAGTCAACCTTGAAATACCACCCTTGTATGTTTTGAGTTCTAACGCAGGCCCCTCATCGGGGTCGCGGACAGTGCCTGGTGGGTAGTTTGACTGGGGCGGTCTCCTCCTAAAGCGTAACGGAGGAGCACGAAGGTTGGCTAAGTATGGTCGGACATCATACGGTTAGTGCAATGGCATAAGCCAGCTTAACTGCGAGACAGACACGTCGAGCAGATACGAAAGTAGGTCATAGTGATCCGGTGGTTCTGAATGGAAGGGCCATCGCTCAACGGATAAAAGGTACTCCGGGGATAACAGGCTGATACCGCCCAAGAGTTCATATCGACGGCGGTGTTTGGCACCTCGATGTCGGCTCATCACATCCTGGGGCTGAAGTCGGTCCCAAGGGTATGGCTGTTCGCCATTTAAAGTGGTACGCGAGCTGGGTTTAGAACGTCGTGAGACAGTTCGGTCCCTATCTGCCGTGGGCGTTAGATGATTGAAAGGGGCTGCTCCTAGTACGAGAGGACCGGAGTGGACGAACCGCTGGTGTTCGGGTTGTTATGCCAATAGCATTGCCCGGTAGCTACGTTCGGAATCGATAACCGCTGAAAGCATCTAAGCGGGAAGCGAGCCTTGAGATGAATCATCTCTGAGCTTTAAGCTCCTAAAGGGTTGTTGAAGACTACAACGTTGATAGGCAGGGTGTGGAAGTGCTGTGAGGCATGAAGCTAACTTGTACTAATTGCCCGTGAGGCTTAACCATACAACACCCAAGTGGTTTTGTTGTATGCTGCACTAAATGAATAACGTGATACAGAGTTAGAGTGACACGGTTTTAAGAGACGTACAAATTTATCAGCTTTTTCCAAATTGTTAAACCAAATTCGCCTGGCAGCAATGGCAACATGGTACCACCTGATCCCATCCCGAACTCAGAAGTGAAACGTGTTAGCGCCGATGGTAGTGTGGGAGATCCCATGTGAGAGTAGGACACCGCCAGGCACCAAATAAACGAAAAAGCCCAATGCATTTGCATTGGGCTTTTTTCGTGTCCAAACAAAAATAAACCTTAAATAATGCTCCACCCGTAGACGAGAATTTATTCTCGTAGGAAGCCTAGGCGACCGTAAACCCCCCGGGCACCACCAACCTCTCAACACCAACCTCAACACCAACCTCAACCTCAACACCAACCTCAACAATTAACCTCCCTAGTAATAAATCCCCCACCAACCCAAATTATTTGAACGTAAATAGCTGATTTACCTGTCTATAACTGTCTACAAGTAATATCCTATGCTTAATTGACAACTAACACTGATTAAAACGGACCTATTTAAATGATACTGACAAAAGATAAATTGACCAGCACTTATGAGAATATTTTTACCAAAGTGGGGTTGGCTGATGGACTCGCGCCATTGTTGTTTCGCTTGATTTTAGCCCCTGTGATGATCATCGCAGGTTATAACAAACTGGGGATGAGTAACCCCGAGGCCAGTTTTGGTGAGAGCTTGTTAGCTGATCCGAATGTAGTGTCTTGGTTTGGTAATCCAGATTGGGGTTTGGGTTTGCCTTTTCCTGATTTATTGGCATTTTTGGCCGCATGGGCTGAGTTTGGTGGCGGTTGGTTGTTGATTTTTGGTTTGTTAACTCGCTTCGCGGTTATTCCATTGATGGTCACTATGATTGTTGCTATGACTTCTGTGCATTGGGATAACGGTTGGTTTGCTGTAGCACCATCAAGCGGTTCAACTAGCTCAGCATTGTTTTTTGATTGGGTTGGCTTTGAACAGGGCAAATTGAGTATAGAAAATAGCGCTGAGGTTAAAGAGCGACTGGACGTTGTTAGAAGTATGGTCGACGATAGCCGTAACCCAGATTGGTTAAAAGCCAAAGGTAATGTGGTGATACTCAATAATGGTATTGAATTTGCGGCGACTTATTTTGCGATGTTATTGTCATTGCTGTTTAGCGGCGGCGGTCGTTTTACCAGCCTTGATTATTGGTTAAAACGCAAAGTGTTTAAATGATGGTTTAAATAACCGCTTAAATCGCAAGAATTTTATAACCACCGATTAAAAAATCTGTTAGCCTAATTTGTATTAAACTACTTTCAAAATTAGCTAACAGGTTTTTTTTATGGACGCAATAGAATTACTCACTTCAAGAAGTTCCACCCCTCGATTACAAGAGCCCGCACCAAGCGCTGAACATTGGCAAATCATCCAAAAGGCCGCCTTACGGGCACCAGACCACGCTGGTCTGAAACCTTGGTCATTTGTTGTTTTTAATAATGATGAGGCAAAAACTCAACTCGGTGAATATTTTGCCGAAGCGCTGTTACATGCAGATGCTGAGGCCACAGAGATTAAGATCGAAAAAGCCAAAAAAGCCCCGTTCAGAGCACCTCTAGTCGTCGCCTGTATCGCCAAAGTAAAAGAACACCCCAAGGTACCAAGAGTTGAGCAAGTACTGTCGGCAGGGTGTGCGGTGATGGCAATGCAACAAGCGGCATTTGCGCTGGGTTATGGCGGTGTCTGGCGCACCGGGGCAAATGCACATAACCCGCATATAAAAACGTTATTGGGATTAGCAGCAGCAGATGAGATTGTCGGGTATCTTTATCTGGGTACACCACTCACTACTAATGTGATTAAAGCAGAAAAAGATACCGATGCCTTTTTTGTTGAATTTGGCCAAAGCTAACTAATAGCCTGATTATTCGGCCAAAACGTGAATATCGGTTTGATGCACGGGGATCTTGATATCAGCAGTTCTTAGGGCATCGAAGATCGCTAGGTTAATTTCGTAACGGGTGGCAAAATAATTACTGGTTGCCGCCCATATACGCACATTGAGGTGAATGCCACTCTCACCAAATTCTGAAATACCCACCTGAGAAGGGCGGTTGTCACTTAATAGTGATGAATCTTTTAATACTGCGTTGATCACTTCAATGGCTTGCTCTGGCCCTTGTTCATAGCTGACTCTAACCGTGATATCTATCAGTCTGTCTTCTTGTGAGTTTTTGATCACTTCACCTACTATATGACGATTGGGAATGGTGATTTCGATGTTATCTTCATCAGTTAAACGAGTAAATCCCAAATGAACTGATTTGACTATGCCTTTGACCTCCTGAACTTCAATGGTATCACCAACAACAAAAGGACGAGTGATGATGATGTTTAATCCAGCGCCATAATTTGATACCAACCCTTGAATGGCTAAACCCGCCCCCAGTGATAATGCACCAACAGTCGCCAGCAGTGGGGTCATGCTAATCCCGACTTTATTCAGCGCCATAATGGCGACCATGATAATGATGGTGATCCGCACAAAGCTGCCAATGAAGTTGGTTAGGGTAGCATCAAGGTCATGGCGCAGTAATATGTTGACGACTATATCGGATAATTTACGAGCTACCAAGAACCCTAGGAACATAATGATCAATGCACCAAAAATCTGAAAGCTGTAATTGACGAAAAAATTAACAATGGTGTGGTAAATCGCGTTCATTTGCTGTATTTCTTGTTCCACGTAGGGTTCCCCAATATATTAATGTAATAAGTTGATGTGAATTAACGGTTTAACTTAGGTTATCAGCGTCTTAGGTTATCAGGGTAATGTACGACAAAATAGTTTTCAGTAAAGGTTTATTTTATTAGGGTTGATATGGCCCGTTATTTTGATAAAAATTTAACCCAAAGTTGTAAATGTTTTGTCAATAAATAGATTAAATACTATTCGGCTGGACGACCAGTGTAAATTATCTTTTACGGAAGTGTGTCAATTCTTACGCAAAAGTTTGAACAAATGTTTCAAAATGTTCCTCGTTAATGTTGACTTTTCTATACACGGTTGTTTATGATGCTGCCGTAACATTTTTTAACACAATGTTACAAGACACCTGTCAAATAGAGTATATGAAGGAAAATAAAACAAAACAGCTACCGCTTATCGTATTTAGTAAGCGGTTTGCCGCAAAACTATCATCGCGTGAGTTGTTGTTTAAAGTGGTATTAGATGGTTGATCAGGTCTTGGTTGTATAATAAAAAGTGGCTTTCGATGATTTTTGAACGACAAAAATATCAACGGCTATACACAAAAGACTCACATAAAGTGATCGGGGAAAATACACATGAACAACTTTAAGCGGTCGATTGCTGCCATAGCAGTATCCACCATACTCGGGATGTCTCCTGTTTATGCAGCAGATAACTCACAGGGCTTTTTGAGTGGTAAAGCAAAGGATGCACAAGGACAAATACTCGATAAGGTAACGATTAATATCGTTAATTCAGAAACCGGTTTATCCAGAACTTATGTTTCAGATGACTCAGGTGCCTACCGATTCCCACTGTTACCTACCGGTAAATACAAAGTAACTGCGACCAAAGTCGGTTTTCAAACCTACGAAAGAGACATCGTTGTTGGTCTTGGTTCGCGGACTATCATCAACCCATCATTGACTGCCAGCAATATGGAAGTGATCCAAGTTTCAGGATCAACATTAGAACTGGTTGATATGACTTCTACAAGTACAGGACTGGTACTTGACCAAGAGGTGATCAACCGTATTCCTGTTTCTCGCGATATTACCTCTGTTGCCTTGTTGGCTCCAAGTACGTCTTTGGGTGATGAAAGTTTATCTTCTCGTACACCTTTGGTAGCTATCGGTGGTGCATCAGCAGCAGAAAACATTTTTTACGTTAATGGCATGAACATCACTGATGCTCGTCGCGGGTTAGGTGCTTCTGTGGTGCCATTTGAAATGTACAAAGATTTCGAAGTCAAAACCGGTGGTTATTCTGCTGAGTTTGGTCGCTCTTTAGGTGGGGTTATCAACGCCACCACTAAATCAGGCTCTAACGAATTTCATTTTGGTGCCAACGTGATTTATTCCCCAGATTCTTTAGAAGCGGGTCAAAAAGACTCAAGAACCACTGATGGCGATTTTTACCGTATCAACAGCATTGATGAATCATCTAATTTTACGGGTGACCTGTGGGCCAGTGGTGCCATCATTCAGGATAAATTATTCTTTTATGCCTTGTATCAAGCACAGGACGACGAATGGAAAGGCAGCCCGGGAGCCCGAACCAACCGCTATCGAATATATAAAAAAGAAGACCCTTTCTATGGTGCTAAACTTGATTGGTATATCACTGACGAACATATTCTTGAATTCACTTATTTCAAAGATTCAGATGATGAAGAAGTGACTGTATTTGATCTCGATAGTGACAATATGACTGTCGGTGACAAAAGAAATTCATTTACCAACGAATGGGGTGGCGACACTAAGACCCTTAAATATACCGGTATCCTGAGTGATGACTTAACGTTCAGTATGCAATACGGTATTAATGACAGTGCTGGTTCAACTATTCCACCAGCTGAGTCCTTGGTTAATGTGGTTTCAGAAGATGGCAACATCCTCAATAACTGGGCAGCGGATCCTTCACTTGAAGATACTGAGCGTAAATTGTTCAGAATGGATTTGGATTATTACTGGGGTGATCATACTTTCCGTATTGGTTATGACCAAGAAAAGTACGTCGCTTTTGAAGATACTTCTAATGCCGGTCCAAATAACTATGGTTACACCATTCATCGGGATTCTGTTATTGGTGATACTGTAACTCGTGACGTCTATATCAATAGAGGCTCTTTTAAAACAGAAAGTAAAGCTTGGTACATTACGGATACTTGGCAGGTGACTGACGATATCGTCTTGAATCTTGGTGTGCGTAACGATACTTTCGATAGCTTTAATGTGGCCGGTCAAGAGTTCATCAGTATTGATGATCAGATTGCACCACGTATCGGTGCTTCATGGGATGTTAACGGCGACGGTGAGTCCAAGTTGTATGCTAGCTACGGTCGTTACTACATTCCTGTACCAGGACAAACCAATGTGCGTTTGGGTGGTGCTGAGCTGAACTACGAAGAGACTTTTGAGTTTATGGGATTAGATGGTAATAACATTCCAATCCTTGGTAATCAAGTGGGTAGTCGTGTTGAACACGACGATGGTATTCCGGGCGATCCGCGTGCTTTGGTTGATAATAATTTAGACCCGATGTATCAAGATGAATTCATTTTGGGTTATGACCGTAATTTAGGTGATAACTGGAAAATGGGCGTTTACCTAGTTGCCCGTGATTTGGGAGAGGGTTTTGAAGATACTGATACCGAAGGTGCATTAGAAACTTTCTTCCAAAATGAATTTGGTTCAGGTTGTGCCGGTGGTAACTGTAGTTATGTGTTGCTCAATCCTGGTAGCGACATGACATTGCACATTGACCCAGACAGAGTAGTTGATAATCTTGGTAACGTTCTCAGTGATGGTCCTATTCCAGAAGGCGATTACACTATTCCTGCTAGCCTGATTGGTTTGCCAGAAATCGAACGTAAATATTACGGGGCGACTTTCTCACTAGAGCGCCAGTGGGATGACGTTTGGATGGTCAACATGGCCTATACTTGGTCACACAGTTATGGTAACCATGAAGGTTTGATTAACTCAGATGTACAGCAAGAAGATGCGGGTATCACCATCAACTTCGATTATCCGGGTTTAGTGGATAATGCTTATGGTAACTTGCCAACGGATCGTCGTCATGCATTGAAAATGTTTGGTTCTTATGCCTTAACTGAAAACCTGACGATGGGGTTGAACGCTCAGTTTGCTACCGGTCGTCCACGTAATGCCACGGGTTTCTTCCCGGTTACTGAAGAGTCACCGCTGGAAGATGTTATTGCTAGCTATTATGGTGCCTTGTCTTTTTATAGTAATGGTGAAGCTTCACCACGTGGTTCATTTGGCCGTACACCGTCTACCTTTAAGTTAGACGCCAGCATGGTTTATAAAATGGACTTCATGGGCGGTGATTTAAGCTTGCGTGCAGACATCTTCAACGTGTTTAACTCCAGAAAACCGCTAACCTTCTGGGAGCGTACAGAACGTCGCTCTAGTGTTGAAGGTCCTCAAGAGAGTTACATCGCAGGTGATGCAGATAATCGTTTTGGTTCACCGAGACAATATCAAACCCCTCGTTACGTTCGTTTGAGTGCTAGCATTGCATTTTAAATATTGCGTTAACGTTTAATAAATGAAAAGCCCGTCCATTGGATGGGCTTTTTTTTGCCGCTAATATTATTACAACAACCATTAAAAGCACTATCAAACCTGACCAAATGTTCAGCATTTGCAATTCAATTAAGCCTTTCCATAGAGTAAACAGCGCTAGCGAAGCAATTTTGTTGTCGATTAGGTCAGTTATTTCTGATGAAAATCAAGGGTTTTAATAATTAATCGATATAGCTTATATAGATTAGTTAGGATAAATCCACGTACCTGTTTATCTTGAAATGTCAGCTAAATCCGCCAAGTCCCCGGGTTATTTAACGATTAGGTAACGTTCTGTCGCTAACAGACTAGTTCGTCTGTAAATAATTAATCCAATGTTCATAAAAAGTTAATTATCATACAATATGTTGCGTCAATGTTAATAGTTGTGTGATGATTTGTATCTTGCTATTGTACTGCTGCCGACGGGGGCTCAAGCAATACTCTGTCGGAAATGGAAAATAGCAACAGGGATAACAATAAATGCAACTAGTGAACACTATTAATAGTTAATGGCGTTCACTTACAACAATAAATAATCTAATACTGGATCAGAATTATGAGAACATTAAGCCCATTAGCGGCGACCATCGCGATTGCACTTTCTACAGCATCGGCTGGTGTCATGGCAAATAATGAATTAACGGCACAGCACAATGCGCTGAACAACGTTAGTCCATCATTTGTTAAAGGTAATTTAGGTCTTGCTACGCCTGAGTCGACAGTAGCTAAGCTACAACAAATTTTGTCGGCTGATGCGTCTTACCAGAGCAATGGTAACGAATCGTTTGTAGTGAAAAACGAATGGACTGATACACTCGGTAAACGTCATACCCGTATGACTCAAACCATTAACGGCCTTAAAGTATACGGCACTAGCATGGTTGTTCATGCTGACGTTGCGACTGATAACGCCATTTCACCCTTGATGGATGCCGCCAGCATTTATGCCGTTTCTGGCAAACTGGCTGTTAACGCCGATGCTGCACCAAAGGGCATCATGCGCAAAACCGACCGCGAAGTCATGCAGCAAGCGGCCGAATTGGGCAAAGTATCAGGCAAGCCTGAACTGGCTTACATCTTCTTGCCACTGAAAAACGAAACTCGTTTGGCGTGGAAACTAAACATCTCTTGGGATAACGGCAACCACGATTTCGGTCAAGATTTTGTATTCTTCGATGCCGAAACTCGCCAGTTGTTAACCCGTCATGCACAAGTTCATCAAGCTAAAAACTGGTCGACTTACGACTTGAAAAATGGCACCGAGAATAATGCACCAGGCACATTGCTGTGTAGCAACAATAATTCTTGTGGCGACGCTTCTGCTCAACGTGCTCATGATGGCGCTTCTGCTGTTTATGATTACTACAAAGCCAAATTTGGCCGTAACAGTGTCGACAACAACGACATGACGGTTAAGTCTAGCGTTCATACTCGTACTAACTACAACAACGCGTTTTGGTATAATGGCCAAATGTTCTATGGTGACGGCGATGGTAGCCAGTTCACTGATTTGACTAAAAGCTTTGACGTTATCGGCCATGAGTTGACTCATGGTGTGACTGAAAAGACCGCTAACTTGGTTTATGCCAATGCCTCAGGTGCATTGAATGAAGGTTGGTCTGACATTTTAGGTGCTGCTGCTGAAGCGCACAAAACAGGCGTTCATCCTGATTGGGATATCGGTGAAGAAGTTTACCTCGCTGGCAATGCCTTGCGTTATATGGCTAACCCAACTCAAGATGGTTACTCAAAAGATTGGTATCCAGATCGCATCCCATTTGTTAGCAACCCAAGCAACAGCAATGACCAAGGTGGCGTTCACGGTAACTCTGGTATTGCTAACTTGGCTTTTGTTTTAGCTGTAGACGGTGGCACTCATCCACGTGGCAAATCATCTGCTAACGTACCAAGCATTGGTTTGGCCAAAGCGGAGCAGATCTTCTACCGCGCATTGACCACTTACATGAACTCAGGCACTGATTTTGCTGGTGCAAGAACGGCTACCGCTCAAGCTGCACAAGAGCTGTATGGTTCAACTGAGAAAACGGCTATCGAAACGGCATGGTGTGCTGTTGGTGTTGGTTCTTGTCCTGGCACTGGTACTGTTGATCCAATCAACGTATCTGCCAGCAATATTTCAGTGGCTAGCGGCGCTTGGAAAAACTATACCTATGCTATCCCGGCAGGTCACAGCACAATGACTATCGCTATTTCTGGCGGTACTGGTGATGCGGATTTACATGTGACTCACGGTCGTAAATCTACCGCGTCTAGCTATGATTGTCGTCCATACAAAAATGGTAACAATGAATCTTGTACTTTCGCTAACCCAGCAGCGGGTACTTGGTACATGGATCTTCAAGGTTATTCAACCGCTTCAGGTATTACCCTGACGTTGACTGCTAATTAAATTAGTAGGAGCGAGCTCCAGCTCGCGCAATGATTAACCATTAAAAAAGGCACCCTCGGGTGCCTTTCTTACAGGGACGTAAGAATGCCTGTGTGCAGGAGCACAACACAGGTAGTTGTTATAAAATAACAATCTTTCTGACATCATCTGGTATCTGATCAATGGTATCAATGATGGTCGTGGGAGAAGGCTTTTCGCCATTCATTTCTTTAATCAACTCGGCGGGATTTTGCAATTCAACCATTAATACTTGCCTGCCGAGCACCGAACTCATGGCATATTGATAAACCCGCAGCGGGCAACAGGGGTTTTGTTGTGCCACTTGAAATGCCGCAATGCTGTGTGCATTGGCGGATCTCCACCATTTGCTTGCATTTAGTGCCTGCGCTTGTTGCTCGCTAAGTTGCTTTATCTCAATCATACATAAACCCTTTTAATATCCATAGGTTAAGTTAAGCCTGTGGTTGAGGA
The DNA here is from genome assembly GCA_965277695.1 of Alteromonadaceae bacterium. GTDB lineage: Bacteria > Pseudomonadota > Gammaproteobacteria > Enterobacterales > Alteromonadaceae > JABSOG01. Next base: position 9,943 of record CBDIDQ010000023.1, on the reverse strand, counting down.
TAAAGCAAGATTAGCGTTTGATAGCCTTTTTACCACTCGCCTCAACATGGTCAGCAAACCCGGTGCCAGCCTCGGTATAGATGTTAAACACCGAAGTCGCGCCAGCCTTTTCTAACACTTCTACCTCATCGATAAACCGAGCTGTAGCAGTGACACGACCGTTATATCCGATGGTTCGTAACTCTGCGAGCACATCAAGGTTGGCTTGTAAGTTTGGTAAAGCAAGCATTACCAGTTCAATGTTATGGTTTTTATCAATTTTATCCCAGAAGTCCGTATCACTCGGGTCTCCTTGCAGGGCATTACGCCCGGTCGCTTGCAGTCGTTGCACTAGCTCTGCATCAGCGTCGATGCCAATTACCGTTTCACCATGGAATTCGCGCATTTTGTCATAAGCACCACTGCCAACTCTACCCATGCCAAATATTGCAATAGTTGCCCCAAGGATATCGAGCAATCTGTCGTCAGGCAGTCTTTCGTGGCGTTGAAATCGTAACCAAAAACGGCGGTAAGTATTATAGATTTTGTCGTCGATACTATTTAAGGGTGCCGCAGCAACAAATGAAACCGATACCGCGATTGCCACCACCACCAACCAATCAGCTGCAAGCCAACCTTTAGCCACACCAATGGCGCAGACAATCAGTCCAAACTCACTGTAATTGCTCAGATTCAATGTGGCTAGTAAGGAGGTGCGAGCCCGCAGTTTAAAGCGAGTTAACAGGGTGAAGAAAAAGGCAGATTTGATGACGCCCAACGGCACCAGCAATAGTCCGATAATCAATAGTTCTAGCGAAAGGTGTCCTGACATGCCGATACTTAAAAAGAAACCAACCAAAAACAAGTCCTTAAACCCTTGCATGGTTTTGGCTAATTCAGCAGATTTTACATGACCAGATATCAGCACGCCCATAATCAGCGCACCCAAATCGCCTTTCAGTCCAGCCAGATTAAACAACTCAGCACTGCCCAGAGCCAATACTAAACCATAAAGGATTAACAACTCACCATGACCGGTGCGTTTAAGGCAGTAAAAAAGTACCTGACGAAAAGGAATAAGTAACAATAATAACGCGGCCCAAGGGGAGGGCAGTTTACCCATGGATGCAGCAACAAAAACCACTGCGGCAATATCTTGCATAACCAAAATACTGATGGCGAGCCGACCATGCAGGGATTTCATTTCACCTTTATTTTCCAATGACTTGACGACAAAAACGGTGCTCGAAAAGCTCAAGGCAAAAGCAATCAGCATAGAGAGGTTAAAATCGAGTTCGGCAAATAGTGGCAGTTTCATCAGCGCCAAGGCAAAAATGCCGCTGCCAAACAGTGCCATAGTAATGCCGATATGCAACACTGTTACAGCCCATACCTGGGGCCTGATCAGCATTTTAAGATTGAGTTTTAAACCGACGGTAAACAGCAGTAAGGTAATACCCAAATCAGCCAGTTTTTGCAGGGTTTCGCCACTGGTAAAACCCAGTGCATTGAGGATAAACCCGGTGGCCAAAAAACCCACCAACGGTGGTAACTTGACTAATGCAGCCAATAAACCGAGTAAAAAGGCTAAAGTGATCCAAGTGACATCACCCAGTGCTATTGCTACCCATTCAAAATCCATCGTATTGCCACCGCAGAGCTAATTAGAACTCGAATTCTGTCATTAAATTATGAAAAATCATAGTGTTAGAGGAAATTTATTTAACCTTGGTCAAAGTTTAAATCTGCCAGACCATATTCTAACAGTTGATCAATATTTTGCGGGGTCAGGGTATTGTTGATGACATATAAAATGTTGGTAATATTGTGATAAAACTGACTGACTATTTTTAATTGATTAAAGTCTTCGCTGCCAACTAAACCGAGATTATCTTTGACTAACTGCTGGAGTTTTTCAGCCCTTTCTTCCCAATACTTGGCATATTCAAGCCGTTCACTGAGTTGAGCAATGTTTACATCCGCTAAGCGAAACACTTTAATTCGTCGGCTAAATTCTTCGGTGTTTGCTTGACTGCTTAGCCCACGACAGTTAAGCCAAATCTCATGCAGTTCAAACATGCAATTGGCCGATTTAAGATAGCCATCCGATAAAATAACAATGACTCGCTGGCTGTTGCCCAGTCGTCGCATAAAAGATGAAATTTGTTCACCTAGTTGTAAGTTAGTGGTATCCCGGATCACCGAGATGCCTTGCTTGGCAGTTGCGAGGCAAAATTGTTCGACAATGTGTTCACGGTCTCTGTGCTCGTTATCATTCCATTTATAGGAGATAAAAATCTCAGGTAAATTTGACTGGTAACCTAATCGAGACAAACGAAGCCATCTGATAATGGATTTTAGTTTCATCGCTGGTAAAAATGCCATATAACAATAATTTTGATGGGTAATATAGCAGTCATTATAGTTAAAGCTGTTACCATGTCAAACATATTATGATCTAACATACGTGATATCACTTCATATCAGCTAAAATATGTATTTGTAGTGTTTATATCAGACTCTAACGTTTATAGACACAACGTAACCTATGAAGAATTACTTATGAAAACACCAACGCTTTTCGCTTTTATTGCTTGTTTCATCCTTATCGCATCATCTCAGGCGCAAACGGTTAATTACAAAGCTTTGCAAGGACTTGGAGAGGTGCAATACCACACCGTCAAGTCAGATAAGCCAGCACAAACCTATCATTTGTTTGTCAGGCTACCGACAGACTATGATAGTGATAAACGCTATCCAACTGTGTATTTGCTTGATGGCGGTATCACATTTGGCTTATTAGGCAGTTACTATCATTACTTAAGATTTGCACAAGAGGTTCCAGAGATGATTATTGTCGGTATTTCCTATGGTACAGGTGACTGGAAGGCGGGGAATAATCGTAGCTATGATTATACTGCAAAAGCCACAGAGCGAGCTCATTGGGGTGGTGCAGCAGCATTTCAGTTATTGTTGGCGGGGCGAATAATCCCCTTGATAGAGGGCCTTTATGCCGTAGATACAGCAAAGCGGATGATTTTCGGTCAATCGTTAGGAGGGCAATTTGTGCTTTATACTGCGATGACTAAACCCGATTTATTTTGGGGTCATATTGCCAGCAACCCAGCATTACATCGCAATCTGTCTTTCTTTTTAAAAACCCCGGAAAAAATCGCCAGTAACCAAAGCTTGCCTCGGTTATTTGTTTCGAGCGGGGCTGACGATGACCCAAGGTTTCGTGTTCCCGCACAAAAGTGGATGAAATATTGGCAAGAACATACTAAGCCTCCCTGGCTATTGAAAACCAAGACACTTGAAGGGCAAAGTCATATGTCAGCAGCTCCGGCGGCATTTCGCCAAGGGCTTAAATGGATATTCTCTGATAGTCCAAAATAATCCACCCTCGGATAGTTTTGTTCTTTTTGTGCTTAAGTATGTTTTTGTTGCTGATGAAAACCTCTGCGAGTAATTGAATGAACCTAATTGTGCTAATATTTAATAATGACCATTGGACTTTATTTTTATTGTAAATAATCTATATTATGTTTTAAATTTTAAATGACATTTACTACTGACTTAATGGATGGAGTTAATGTATTATGGTGTAAAAAGTATTATTGAAATTTTAAACAGGTATTGTTAATTCAACTGGTCATACCTTATAATGATGCCGTTGAGGTTACAATACCCCTTAGAGGGGGATTTATTTTGACAGGGGTTAGTTTTACGATACCGTCGTATGATCTTGAGTCTATTCAGCAAGCGTTGAATTCGGTAAGTAAATTACGAATGACAATGAGTGCAAGAAAAGGGGCAATTAGTTTGGGGTTAGATGATCAGGATATTATTGATGCGATACAAAGCATTGATCATCGAGATTTTTATAAAACAATGCCGTCAAATAATCCGATATTTCCTTATCAGGACGTTTATAAATTTCACTGGCAAGCTTTAGCCATTTACGCGAAGTTCCAAAATGTGAATGGTTATTTTGTATTGTCTTTTAAAGTAAATAATGGGATCTAACATGTCATCTATTAATGGCGGTAGTGCTTGTCCTTTCTGTGAAACTGGACATCTAGTTGCAGACATTCGCGAGCAAGAATATCAATATATGGGTTATTTCACGACAATTAAGCAACCAGCTCTCTATTGTTTCGATTGTAACGAAGCCATATTAGAGCCAGAACATTTAAAAGCCACCAGAATTGAATTACAGGCGTTTCGGGCTCAAGCTGAAGGTTTATTGGGACCCTTGGAGATCCGCCGGATCAGAAAGTTAATCGGCATTAATCAAAAAGTCGCTGGGCTGTTTTTTGGTGGCGGTAAAAACGCTTTTTCTCGTTATGAGCAAGGAGAGTTGTCACCACCAAAAGCCATCAGTGTTTTATTTGATTTGTTGGATCGTCATAGAGAACTAATTGATGATATCCAAGAAAAAGTGAAAGTCACTCAATCCTGCTCACTACGATAAAACCGATGGTCTTTATCTAAAAATACTACATAAAAGGTATTGGTATCATAGCTGAACTTATCGTTTTCACTGCTGGGTCGATTCGCCAGTGATTGGGGCAGGATGAAACCAACCAGCCTAACTTTATTGCCCAGCCGAAATCGTGACCAAATCACATCGTGTGGTACATGGGGTGGGTGGCTGAAATCTGACTGATTAGGAAAATGTCGGTAGTCTTCAAATACACTTAATCCACCGCCGCCAACCCGTTGATTGCGCCAGTAGGATAGGGGCTCTTTGGTGTAGCTTTTGATTTTGTCTAGCAAGGTCGCTAATGAACAAATACCACTGTCAGCGCCCCAGTCGGTAAAGTCTTGTCCGGCAGCCTGGTCGGCATCAAAGTAAGAAAAATTGAATTTACAACGTTGGGCAATCGCCGAGGTTTCAACACTGCTTTGTGATCGGGTGTTTAAAAAACGATTCTTTTTACTGTTGCTAAACTGTTTCATCCGCTGGGACCCCGCCTATTTTCCCTTGCAGATACAGCGGTACAATTGAACGGTCATTGCGGATCATACTGCCGGGGATCTCGTCCAATCGATAGCAATAACTCTCATTATCTTCTTTGTTAACTAAAATCGTACGGTATTTACCTAGGGTATCGATGATCTCAGTATTGTGTGCGGTAAAAATAAACTGCGCCCCATGCTGATTGCTTTGCGGGTTCATAAACAAGCCGATAATACGCGGCAAAATCATTGCGTGAATATGAATATCAAATTCGTCCAACGCCAGTAAACCACCGGTACTGAGCACCGCCCAATACATATGCATTCTTCGAAATAGCGCTTTGGTGCCGCTGGATTCATCCAAAATCGCCAATAATTTATCTTCGCCATTTTGCTGGTGAATAAACACAGGATAAAACACTTCTTCGTCATTAACGTTGCGTCGACTGCGGATTTGGATGTCTTTAATGCCGTTATCCGCCGCCATTACTACGTGTTTAACAAATTCAAAAAGCGCTGGGTTGTTGACATAATCCCGGGAGATACGCGCAAAATCCAGCTCAATATCACGATAACCTAACTTGTTGACGTTGGTTAAAATGCGAAAAAAGAATTCGGCGACACGCTGCAAATCTTCCATCGGTGAACGGAATTTGTATTTTCTGATGATGCTGATCACCGAAGCATTACTGCGCAATTGGATCATCTCAATTTCTTTGAGTTCATCAATGGCAAAGATAATGGTGTCACCTTCGCGCTCAAGTATTTTGGTTTTGCGTTTACTGGTGCGATAAATCACTTCGCGCAGTACGCCGTGTTTGGTGAGATCTAATTCATAGTGGTATTTGATGCCATGAATTTCAAAGTCGAGATAAAACTCAATCGGCTCATCGTTGTGATAATAAGCATCAACATCAATCGGATCATCGGCATTTAAATCAGCGGATTGATAGCAAAAACTACGTAAAAATTGCAATGCCTTGATGATATTGGTTTTGCCTGAGCCGTTACTGCCTTTAATGCCAATAATGGTACTGACATCGAGACCACCACTGATATTTTGTGGCACATTACCATCAAATTCAAAATTAACATCAATACCTTCTTTAAAACAAAAGAAGTTCTTTACCCCAAACCGTCTGATCATAATGATTGAACCCTAAAAATGCTTAAGCGCATTTTAAGACAAATCAGGTAGATGTAAAGGTTATCAAGCAATAAAATGGTTTTATGATCGCGATTTGATGACAATTTTATCCGTTTTCATTGATTGGCTCAGCCTTTATCAGATACTTTTGCAGGCAGTTTGTCAGTTTTTCAATATCAATTGGCTTGGCTAAATGGTCATTAAAGCCGACATCAAAAGCGTGTTTTTTGCTTTCAGGCATAACATCGGCGGTTAGGGCAATGATAGGCAGGTCTTGGTATTTATCGAGCTGGCGAATTTGCTCAGTCGCCTCGTAGCCGTCAAGCACCGGCATTTGGCAATCCATCAAAATCAAATCAAATGGTTGTTGCTGAATGATTTTGACCGCTTCTGCGCCGTTGTCGACTAGCACTGGCTGGATATCAATGGTTTTGAGTAATTCCTCAATCACCATTTGGTTGATTAAATTGTCTTCGGCAACTAGCACTCTTAGAGTCGATAAGTTGATAGTCGATTTAATTGTTGGTTTTTCTACCTGAGCTTGTTTTGAGGTGTTTAATGTAAGTTGCCAAACAAACTCAGCGCCTCGATTCAATTCACTATGCAAAGTGATGTTGCCACCCATCAAGTGACTTAACTCTTTGGAGATAGCCAAGCCTAAACCGGTGCCACCAAAGCGCCGCGACGTCGAAGTATCGGCTTGGGTGAAAGCATCAAAAAGCGATGCCTGAGCGGCTTCACCGATACCAATGCCACTGTCTTTGACTGAGATAGATAATAGCGCTTGATCACCTTTATCATCAAGCGCAAGCAGTTTGGCGTTGATGCAAACCTCACCCTTATGAGTGAATTTAAAGGCATTGCCACATAAGTTAATTAGCACTTGTTCAATCCGCACCGGATCGCCAATAAACCACAAGTTTTCGGGTAAAGAGTCATGAACCTGCCAAATGAGTTTCTTTTTATCTGCACTGGCTTCAAACATCACTTGTACGCGCTTGAGCAAGGAATGAAAATCAAACTGAATATGTTCTAGGCTTAGTTTTTCCGATTCAATTTTAGATATGTCGAGAATGTCGTTGATAATGCTCAATAAAGTATTGGAAGATTGTTCGATTTTATTGATGTAGCTGGTGATCACCGACAACTCTTCGGCCTTGCGGGCCAGTTGTGAGAAGCCAATCACGGCATTGAGTGGGGTGCGGATTTCATGGCTCATATTGGCTAAAAAGCGGCTTTTAGCAATGCTGGCATGATCGGATTGTTGCTTGGCTTGTTCTAGCGCTAAGGTGCGTTCAGATACCATCCGATCAAGCACTCCTTGACGGCTGTTCATTAATAAAATCAATAACATAATGAAGGCGACGAGTACCAGTTGGAGAATAAACAGCAATATCCCCAGACGGCTTTGGTAGTGGGTTAAAAATTCTGGGTTGGTGGTCAGATTCATCAGCCAGATTTGTCCAGCCAAATCAAAGCTGAGGGTTAATAAATCACTTTTATCGGCCAAACTGACTTCTGAGTTGCCAGTATTGGCAGAAAAGACATTTTGCTGACCGACCTCATGTAACTCATAAAAAAACATGTCGGAATGCGCTGGGTTGATGGCCTCAGCAATGATCCGCTGCGCCAAAAAAACCCCGGTGGCATAACCGAGTAGTTGTTTACTATTTTCTTTATTATCCATACTGTAAACGGGGGCGAATAACAAATAACCCGATTCGGTTTTTTCTGACTGTACCAGCTGAATGATTGGCGTAGCTTTAGGCATGTGAGGTCGCTGTTCACTCGATAGCACCGATTTTCGCTTGGCATTGGAGTACACGTTAAAACCAATCGCCGTCTCATTACCCGCCTCGGGGCTGATATATTTGACCACCACCAGTGGATCGCCATCTTGCAGTGGGATCCCCTTGATATACATGGATGCCAGATAAATGGTATTAAGTTCGCGTTCAAAGGCAGTGGTTTGTTCTGGGGTAATGATTGGGTTCCAAGACATCGCTTTGATACTGGGTTGGTATTGACTTAATTCTGCGACGTAAGTTGAAAATTGCTCACGGGTTAGCCCAGGGGTACTCTGAATAAAACCGGCTAGGGTTTGAATTTGCAATAATGAATTGCTCAGTTGGCGATGAAGACTGTTTTCAATGACGTTAAGCTCTTGTTTGACTAAGGCTTTGGCATTTTGATAACTGTTTTGAGCAAAAAAGGAGGTGGTGAAGATAACTGAAAGAAATAATAAACTGGTGATTGAAATGATCACCCAACGCGCCTTATTACTTTGTTTCGGTAAGGCTTCGAGATTAATTAGACTTAGTAAAAAAGGGGTAACCAATAACACACCTAATGAATCACCGAGCCACCAGTAAAATACATTCACCCAATGATTTTCAAGACTATAAGACGAATTTAAATGACTCAGCACCAGTACGCCGATATTGGGTGAAATGAGACTGACCACGAGGCCGATAACAAAAATAAATCGAATAGGGGTGTGTTGTGACTGACAACCGAGGGGATCACCTATCCAAAAGCGTAATAAAGCAGCGCCGACCATCGCCTGACTAACGGCACCTAAAGCAATTAATCCGGCTTCTAGTCCAATATTAGCGGTGAGTGAAGTAAACTCAATGGCATCATGGACTGATAAGTTAAATAAAGCCGAAGCAAAAAATACCGCTGGGACAAAGCGCATCCACCAAATATAACACCCCACTAACGCAATGCCGGCAGGTGCCCAAACAGCGACGACTTGAGATTGATTGGAGAGTCCGGACAATAATTGTCCACTGAAAAAATAGGCGAATGCCAATATGAAATAAAGTGCCAATGACCGGTGTCCGGCGAGTGGTTTTGTCATTTGGTGGATCCTGTCAAACGTTTGTTTTAGCTTAGTTGATAAGTGATAATAAATCAGTCATACCACTAACATACTACTAAGCATAAGAAGGGATTGAAAGTATTGCAGTTTTATTGGATCATAAGCGCTTTTTATGCCACATCAAATGATGCGGCTTTAAGTTATCTTTTGAGGAAATTCAATGAAAGTTTTGTCACTGCTTACTTCATGCGCTGTTTCATGCGTTGTCTCATGCACATTGATATTTAGTGCGCCCAGTAGCGCTTATGGTTACGATGTATACGATAAAACCTTTAACAGTAAAATATCCAAAGTCGACATTGCTAAAGACAAACAGCAAATCATCACTATTATTAAGCAATTTGATAAAGCTATTGTGAAGCAAAATAAAGCCGATTTTTTAAAACTGTTTTATGACGGTTCGGTCTCTTGGATCAGCGTCATATCGCAAGTCAGCCTTGGATTGCGCGAACAACAAATGAAATCACAGTCCAAAGAACAACAAACCAGCGTTAAAAGAGCCATTCACAGCTCACCAGAAAAGTATATCGATGCTATTATCGCCGCTAACAGCAAATTTAAAAAAACCTTTGAAAACGTTAAGATCACCACCGATGGTAATATCGCTTCGGTCTATTTCGAATACGCCTTTTTCTCGGGTTATTATAAAAATAACTGGGGTGAAGAAAGCTGGCAATTAGTGAAAACCGATGATGGTTGGAAAATCAATTCAGTGGCGTTTTCTATGACAATGAACCCTGAGGTAAGAAAAATACCCAAGTAAGCTTTTATTTACGGGCACATGTTGGACAAAAAAAGGACAGCAGTACTAATGAAACTCAGATTGATGATCTCATTATTGTTAGGTGTCAGTGGCAGTGTGACGGCGGTAGAAGGGTATTATCGCTCGCCAGATATACACGGCGAAAATGCTTCACAGCAAACATTGGTATTTACCGCCGAAGGTGATCTTTGGTTAAGCCAGCTCAATT
>CBDIDQ010000022.1:0-69431 GCA_965277695.1 Alteromonadaceae bacterium | reverse complement strand
ATTTGGCACAAATTCAATCCCGCCGCTAACCTCAACACTCGCCAAGTTAAGGATATCAATCATATGAGTCGGTACCCGGCTTTCAACCGCTTTGCGCTGCTTGTCTAATTGCCGCTTAATCATCGGCGTTGATTGCTGAGGGATCACCACCGTTGACTCGCAACAATCGCAAACCCCCACCAAGACATTTTTAACCATGCCACTGCCATCGCTAAACGGCACATCTCTAAGTGCATAAGTCGCCTGCTGTAATGAACCGCATTGGTGACAAATGACCTTTTGGTTATCCCCGACTTTAATAATCTTCATAATTGACTCCTTTAAAACAAGTACTTAATGATGAGCTTTTAATGATGTACGCTGATAAAAATGCAATCAGGCTCGACGAAATACCATTTGATATACCAATAGAAACCCGCATAATTTGTTTTTATGATATGAACATCAATGGTTTTATCGACATGGTGAGGGCTTGATGAATAGCTGTTGCCGCGTGAACGAGCGATGATTAATGCCACATCATCAACCGAAACGACTTCGGTTAACAGCAGGTTTTTGCGATCAACATTGCTTCTGGCTTCGTGGAATACGTTTCCCGCTTTGAGGCAACTCATTAATTGATTTTTGGCTGTTTTAAATCCCATCACACTCTCCTTGTGAATTGTACGACATGTGTCGTACTTGTCAAGTTTATTTAATTATCAATAATGATTATTGCGCTGATCTGAAAATTGTCAAACACTTTTCGGTATGGGTCACAAAGCCATCAGGCAGGCACAAATTTTCCAGCTTTTTAAAGCAACCGACCTTTAATCCTGCTAGTCTTATTGGGATTAAAAAAGCCAGATTAAAAAGGCCAAACAAAAAAAGGCGCTTGTAACCTATGCAACCAAGAAATATAAAAAACAATGATGATGCCAGGCAACTCATCAAAGAACGCAATCCTAAATTTATTAAGGTTGGGGTGTTTGATACTGACGGGGTGATGCGAGGCAAATATATGTCTCAAGCCAAGTTTTTATCGGCCCTTGATAATGGTTTTGGCTTTTGTGATGTGATACTGGGTTGGGATGTAAAAGACCAGCTGTATGATAATGTTCAATTTACTGGCTGGCATACTGGTTACCCCGATGCCCCGGTGCGAATTATTCCACAAAGCTGCCGCGATTTGCCTTTTGAAGAAAATGGCTTGTTTTTTCTTGGTGAAATGGCTGATGCCGCTGAAAAAATTTGTCCTCGCGGAATACTGCGCCGGGTACTCGACAGAGCCGCCGACATGGGCATTGAAGTGTTCAGCGGCTTTGAGTACGAGTTTTTTGTCTTTAATGAATCGCCCCAATCGGTGCGTGATAAAAACTATCGCGACATGATGCCGATGGCACCGGGCGACTTTGGTTACTCAGTGATCCGCAATAGTGTTGAAGCCGAAACCTATCATAATCTACTGAATTTGTGTGAGTCCATGGATATGGGCTTAGAAGGTTTGCACGAAGAAACTGGCCCCGGTGTCCTCGAAGCCGCCATTACCTATACCGCTGCACTAGAGTCAGCAGACCGAGCCGCAATGTTCAAAACGTTCAGCAAAGTGGCGTTGCAGCGTGAAGGCCGCATGGCCACATTTATGGCTCGCTGGTCACCGGACTTTCCTGGACAAAGTGGTCATATTCATGTCTCACTCAAAGATAAACAGGGCAAATCACTGTTTTTCGAAGAGGCCGATGAGCATAACATGAGCAAGCTGATGCATCATTTTATCGCTGGACAGCAAAAGTTGATGCCTGAACTGCTATCGATGATCGCCCCAACCATTAACTCTTACCGACGCTTGATCCCCGGTTTCTGGGCACCCACCGAAGCCAGCGTTGGGGTAGATAATCGCACCTGTGCTATTCGTATTATTCCCGGCAGCGAAAAATCTCAACGACTCGAATATCGTATTGCAGCGGCCGATGCGAATCCCTACATTATTCTTGCAGCGGTAATAGCGTCCGGTCTATGGGGCATTGAAAACCCCGGTGAAATCGACAATATGGTTCAAGGCAGTGCTTACGACCAAACCTTCCCTGAGCATCTTAAGCTCGACAGTACCTTATGGGATGCGACCCAAAAGCTGAAAACCTCAACCATGGCGAAAAGCTATTTTGGCGAAGATTTTGTCAATCATTATGCCGCCTCCAGAGAATGGGAAGAACGAGAGTTTCGCAAGCATATCTCCCAGTGGGAACTAGAACGTTATTTTGAGATTATTTAGTGTCTGTCGAGAAACGCAATTATGAGTAAAACCATTCAAATCACTTCACCTATTGATAGCAGCATAGTGGCTGAGCGCGAACTCGCCAACAGCGATGAGATTGCACAAACCATCAGCAACGCCGTCGCCGCACAACAACAATGGCAACAGTTGTCACTGGCTCAACGCGCGGTATTTTGCAATGACGCAATAGATTTTATGTTGCTTAACAAAGTCGAACTGGCCGAAGAAATTACCCGCCAGATGGGCCGACCCATTCAATACGCTCAAGGCGAATTGGCCGGTTTAGCCGAGCGTGGCCGCCATATGATCCGCATTGCCGAAGCTGAACTTTTTGACCACAAGGTCGGTGATAAAGTCGGTGTCACCCGCTTTATTCGTCGTGAACCTTTAGGTGTGGTGTTCACTATCGCACCATGGAACTACCCTTATTTAACTGCCGTCAATTCGATTATTCCGGCGTTGATGGCAGGTAATACGGTGATTTTAAAACACTCTGCCCAAACCTTGTTGTGTGCCGAACGTTTCTTTGAGGCGTTTGAAGCCGTTGGTTTACCCCATGGGGTCTTTAGTTATTTGCATCTTGATCATCAACAAACCAGCGAAGTTATCCAGCATAAAGACGTCGATTTTGTCTCATTCACCGGCTCAGTCAGTGGCGGTGTCGCCATCGAACAAGCCGCTGCCGGGCAATTCATGGGCGTGGCATTAGAACTCGGTGGTAAAGACCCGGCTTATGTCAGAGAAGATGCCAATTTCAACCATGCAATTGAACAGATAGTTGATGGTGCATTTTTCAATTCAGGTCAATCCTGTTGTGGTATAGAGCGGGTTTATGTGCATCACTCGGTTTATCACCCCTTTGTTGAAGGTGTCGTCAAAGCGGTTGAAACCTATCAGCTCGGGAACCCGCTTGAGCCGCAAACCTCATTGGGACCGCTAGTCAATGCCAAAGCGGCGCAGCATGTCCGAGAGCAAATCAATCAAGCGATTGCCGAAGGTGCACAAACCCATATTTCACCGACCTTGTTTCCCGCCTGTCAACCCGGCAGTGCCTACCTAGCACCGCAAGTACTTACTGACGTCAATCATCAAATGGCGGTAATGAAACAAGAAAGTTTCGGCCCGGTGATTGGCATCATGCCAGTGGCCGATGATGAAGAAGCGATTGCCTTGATGAATGACAGTGATTTTGGTCTGACCGCTTCGATCTGGACCGCTGACGAGAATGCCGCTAAAACCATCGGTGGACAATTACAAACTGGCACTGTATTTATGAATCGCTGTGATTATCTCGACCCCGCCTTGCCTTGGGTTGGGGTAAAACACTCCGGTCGCGGCTGTGCGTTATCGACCTTGGGTTATGAACAATTAACCCGACCCAAGTCGTTTAATTTCAGTCATGCAAAGTGAATTTGATGTTTAGTGTGGTGATTGTTACAAAGCCAATGGTCTTTTCAGGTTTTTGGAGCGCTTCGTTCTTTAAAAGCAAAAGCTTATTCACCACGGAGACACGGAGGTACGGAGGTAAATCAAAAGCAAAAAATCAGGTTTTAAAGTCTTTTGACCTTGCTTTTCTCCGTGTCTCCGTGTCTCAGTGGTAGTCTTTTAAAGAACACAGCGGCACACGTTGAAGAACCACATTAACGTCAAGATATACAACAAAAAACAAGGGGATCCCCATGCCTGATTTAACCGAATTATCCCGCTTAAGCGGCAATTGGAATTACCCCACCAGCATTCGCTTTGGTGCCGGGCGCATTAGCGAGCTGGCTGAGGTTTGTGCACAGTTAAACATCAGCAATCCCTTGTTGGTGACCGATAAAGGGCTGGCTGAACTGCCTTTTGTGCAAACTCTATTACAACAGGCTCCTTACCCTAAGTTATTTTGCGATGTCAAACCTAACCCCAGCGGCAGCAACATTGATGCTGGCGTCACGGCTTATCGTCAGGGCGGACATGATGGCATCATCGCTTTAGGTGGTGGTAGCGGATTAGATGCAGGCAAAGCCATTGCCTTGATGGTGGGGCAAACTCGGCCATTATGGGATTTTGAAGATGTCGGTGATAACTGGCAACGGGTAGATGAACAAGGCGTCGCGCCAATTATTGCCATTCCAACCACCAGTGGTACCGGTTCAGAAGTGGGCCGAGCATCAGTGATTGTTGATGAACAACAGCGAAACAAAAAAATTATCTTTCATCCGAAAATGCTACCTCAAGTGGTAATTGCCGACCCAGCATTAACCGCCGGATTGCCCGCTCATATTACCGCTGCCACCGGACTTGATGCTTTTGTGCATAATTTGGAAGCATTTTGTGCACCCGGTTATCACCCCATGGCTGAGGGTATTGCGCTGGAGGGAATGCGCTTAATCAAACAATGGTTACCCACTGCGGTTGCTGATGGCAATAATTTGGTGGCTCGCAGTCATATGATGATTGCCTCTACCATGGGTGCCACGGCTTTTCAAAAAGGACTCGGTGGCGTCCATGCATTGGCACACCCATTAGGCGCAATATTCGACGCCCATCATGGCCTGCTTAACGCCATTTTGCTGCCTTATGTATTAATTCGTAATCGTGCGGCTATCGACGATAAAATCAGTGAAATCGCCCATCATCTACGACTCGATGACGCGACCTTCGACGGCTTTATGCACTGGCTAGCAGATTTCACCACCCAACTGAAAATCCCCACCACCCTCAGTGAGATTGGCATCGAGGCTGAGCAAGCTGTTCATATCGGTGAACAAGCGGTGTTAGACCCTAGTTCAGGCGGTAATCCGATTGCCCTTAATGCCGCTGATTACGCCGCGATATTTGTCAGTGCAGTTAAGGGTAAAACATCATGACGCAACCTTTGCAACAACAAATAACCCTTGGCATTCTTGAAACTGGCATAGTTGCTGACGAATTACGCGCTAAGTTTGGCTCTTATCCTGAAATGTTTACCACCCTACTCCAAAACGAAAATACCCGGTTAACCATCAATTCTTACAATGTCATCGAGGGCGAGTACCCTGCTAATATTGACGACAATGACGCTTACCTTATCACGGGCAGCAAAAGTGACAGTTACGCGACTGATGACTGGATGATGCAGTTAAGGACTTATATTAGTGAATTACATCACCGCCGTAAAAAATTAGTCGGCATTTGTTTTGGTCATCAGATCATCGCCCATACCCTCGGCGGACGAGCGGGTAAAAGTGACCAAGGTTGGGGGTTGGGTATCAGTACCAGCACTCTGGCAGCTGGGCTATCTTTGCCTTGGTTGACGACGGATAAAAGCGACTTCAATTTACTGGTTAGTCATCAAGATCAGGTGTTGCAACTGCCCCCAGATGCCAGCTTACTGGCAGGTAATGATTTTTGTCCCAATAGCGCTTATATTATTGATGAGCACATTTTATGCTTTCAAGGGCATCCAGAATTTAGTATCGATTATTCTTTAGGGTTACTCGACAGTCGCAAAACCATCATCAAAGAATCTGTATATCAAAAGGCGATTGACTCTTATGCTCACTCACCAGACCATCAATTGATAGCCCAGTGGATTTTGGCTTTTATTGGCGCAACGACTCATACTGTACCGCACCATTAAACGAATACCAGAGACCACAATTACGGCCATCAAGAACGCCAAATTAAGTATGGTATCGGCAAACGATAGGGTTTACCATCCACCCACCCATTACCACCCTAGTCAGTGATTTAGCACAGGAAACGTTATGCCTGCTCAAAACAAAAACCCAAAAACAGCCATCATTGGTCAGGTGCTAACTGACCATGAGAAAAACGCACACAAGGCATTGTACGTTGTTGGTATTGGTGCTTCGGCTGGCGGATTAGCCGCATTAGAAGCGTTTTTTCAAAATATGCCAAGCGACAGCAACCTTGCTTTTGTGGTGGTATCACACCTAGACCCGACCCATTCAAGCATTTTGCCAGAGCTGATCCAAAAATCGACCAAAATGGCGGTTTACCCCATCATCAATGGTGTCAAAGTAAAAGCCAATTGTATTTATGTGATCCCACCAAACTTTAACGTCGCCATCGTCAATGGCAGCCTGCGGTTAAACCAAGCCTCAACAGATCGCCATTCAAGAATGTCGATTGATTATTTTTTTCACTCACTGGCCGAAGAACAACGAGAAATGGCAGCCTGCATTATCCTCTCTGGCATGGGGAGTGATGGGACTTTGGGTCTGAGGGCGATCAAAAGTGAAATGGGCATGGTGATGGTGCAAGACCCTGATTCAGCCCAAAGTACCAGTATGCCTAAAAGCGCTATCAACACCAATTTGGTGGATTATATTCTTGACCCGGCAGATATGCCGGAAGTATTAGTCCAGTATATCGACAACTTTTCGAATAAGACGGTAGATAAATTACCTGTCATTGAGGGCAACGTGCCAGCGGCATTGCAGAAAATCTTTCTGCTACTCAGGGCCAGCAGTGGTCACGATTTTTCGCTTTACAAGCAAAATACGATCTGTCGGCGTATTAGTCGACGAATGAATGTTCATCATCTGGATAATATCTCCCACTACGTTAGATATCTGCAAGAAACGCCTCATGAAGTGCAAATCTTGTTTAAAGAGCTATTGATTGGGGTAACCAATTTCTTTCGTGATCCGGACGCATTTAAGTTCCTCGAAAAACAAGTGCTACCCAATCTGCTCGCCGACAAACCCAACGATTATTGTATTCGGGTGTGGATCCCCGCTTGCTCCAGTGGCGAAGAGGCTTATTCCGTCGCTATCATGTTACGTGAAAGTATCGAAAGGCTAAATATTCATCTCAATATTCAAGTGTTTGCCACTGATATTGATGATAATGCCATTGCTGTGGCCCGTCAGGGACGTTTTGAGTTGAGCATCAGCGATGATATCAGCGCTGATCGCTTACAGCGGTTTTTTATCAAGGAAGAAAATGGCTATCTGGTCAAGAAAGATATTCGCGAAATGATTGTGTTTGCTTCGCAAAACCTGATCAAAGATCCGCCATTCACCAAGCTTGATTTAATCTGCTGTCGCAACCTACTCATTTATATGGATGCAGAATTGCAGAAAAAACTCTTTCCGATCTTCCATTACAGTCTCAATCCCACTGGCATCTTGTTTCTTGGTTCATCCGAGAGCGTTGGCAGTTATGTTGATTTATTTTCGACATTAGACAGAAAATGGAAGATTTACCAACGTAAAGAAACGTCATTATCTACCACTCACGAGGTCATGGATTTTCGTCTAAGCGCCTCAGGTCAAAAAACGCCACCAATTACGAGGGCAAAAGTATTGAACGCCACTCAAGCTTACGAACAAATCCTACTGGAAGAATATGCCCTGCCCAGTGTGATCATCAACGAAAAAGGCGTGATCCTTTACGTTTATGGGCAAACCGGTAAGTACCTTGAACTACCTACCGGCACCGGTAAAGTTTACAGTGTTTTTGAAATGGCCCGTGCTGGACTCAAGGTTGAACTACCATCTGCCGTGCGCAAGGCATCGGTGCAAAAAAGTAAAATAACCTATGATGGACTAAAACTACAAAGTGGTAGTGATGACGACAGCTTCAATCTTATCGTCAAACCCTTGTCGAATCAGGGGCCAGAAGAAAACATCTTAATGGTATCGTTTAAAAAACACTCAACCGTTTTGGAGTCTGGCACACTGAAAACCAAAACCCGTGCCAGCAAAGTCAGCCTTGAAGTGGTAGAAGCACTAGAACAAGAGCTAGATCATACCAAAGAGGCCCTGCAAACCACCATTGAAGAGATGGAAACGTCCAATGAAGAGCTCAAATCCGCTAATGAAGAATTGCAATCGACCAATGAAGAACTACAAAGTGCCAACGAAGAGCTTGAAACCTCAAAGGAAGAGCAAAACTCACTAAATGAAGAACTGCTTTCGGTCAACACCGAATTACAAAACAAAATTGACGAGTTGTCGAAAACCGCCAATGACATGAAAAACCTGCTTGATGGCACTGAAATACCGACAGTTTTTTTAGACACTCACCTAAATATCAGCCGCTTTACCACCCATGCAACCAAGATCATCAAACTGATCGCCTCGGATGTAGGTCGTCCGGTTGATGACATCACCTCGAATCTTGATTATGACAATATGACCGATGACGCCACCGAAGTGCTCAAAACCCTGATCCCCCGCGCTGTTGAAGTCAAAGCCAAAGGTGGTCGGTGGTATCTATTAAAAATATCGCCTTACCGCACCATAGAAAATGTCATTGACGGCGTTGTGATCACTTTCATTGATATTTCGGCAGAAAGAAAACTCAGCGAAAAGCTGCAACAAGAGATCGCCAAACGCACAGCAATTGAAAAGACCTTGCACCGCAATGAATAGCGTTTGTCTTTGGCGAAAAACCGCCTATGATCAAACAGGTAAACTCATTCACTTACTGGGCGTATCATCAAGCTCAGGCAAGGTTAAAAACCATTAACCATGAAAAATAAAACCAAAAACCAAAAATCAGCAACTAACGACTTACGTCAACTGGCTACCGGATTGCTTAACCAGCAGACACAGCCAGTGCAGCCTGAGCAGCCAGTAAAACCGACGATCTCTGTGCTATTGGTTGAGGGTCCAACGGTATCGCCTTTTAATGTTTCACATCAACTGCAACAGCTGGGATATCGCTGCACTAGAGTGCAATCCGGCACAACTGCGCTAGCTGTTATTAGTGAAATATCACCAGACTTGGTGATAACCGATACTGCACTTGAAGGCACAATGGATGGGATCACATTAGCACAGCAAATCCGCTCCCCCTACAATCTACCGTTTATTTACTTGACCACCGATACCACTGAGTCCACATTGGCTCGCGCCAAAACCACAGTACCAATGGGATACCTACTGCTGCCAGTGGCTAGCAACGAACTGGCCACGACCATCGAAATCGCCTTACAAAAACACCAAAGTGACAACCAAATCAGTAAGCTCAATGAAGAACTGCAAATTCATCAAATTGAACTCGAATTGCAAAATGAACAATTGCGCGAAGCCCAAATCGAACTAGAAGTCTCGCGCAACAAATATTTTGATTTATATGATTTAGATCCCAGCGGTTATATGACCCTCAGTCATGATGGGTTAATCCAAGAGATCAACTTTGCTGGCACCGTCTTGCTCGGACAATGTGAAGCGCGTTTGACCCTCACAGCACGCCAAGCCATGGGTAAACATTACCTCAACGGGGTTAAATTTACCCAATTCATTTGTAGTGAATATCAGGATATTTTTTATTTATACCGACTTAAATGTCTTGAAAGCCAAACCAAACAACACTGTGAACTGATGTTGTTCAGGCAAGACGAAAGTACTATTTGGGTTCAGCTCGAAGGCATTGCCATAGCAGATACACAACAGACGCAATTGTTTATTTCTATCACCGACATCACCGAGCGTAAAAAAATCCAAGAACAGCTTCGTCAGGCACATAAACTGGAAGCCATTGGGGTGTTAACCGGCGGGATTGCCCATGAATTCAACAATCTACTGACACCTATTTTGGGTTATACCGAAATGCTCATCAATAAACACGACGAAGGGGACACTGAAACCCAATGGCTTAAACGAATTTATACTGCTGGCGAGCGAGGCAGTCATTTGGTGCAAAAAATGCTGGCATATGGTGGTCGTTCAATATCTCATAGAACACCAGTGCAACTCAGCAATTTAGTCGAAGATACCCTGACCTTGATTGAAAGCACGACCCCGGCCAATATTAAAATCGTCACCAACTTCACTGAGGATTTACCGCCTATTCATGCTGTAGCTGACGAAATTCATCAGGTGATACTCAATTTATGCATCAATGCCAGCCATGCAATGGCCACAGGTGGCACATTAACAGTGAATATCAATAATGCTGGTTACCGAGAATTCACCAGCCAAACTGGCGAGCTACGGGCAGGTGATTTTATTCACTTAAGTGTCAGCGATAACGGCTCGGGGATCCCCCAGCAGATATTAAACCGGATCTTCGATCCCTTCTTCACTACCAAAAAAGCAGAACAAGGCTCAGGACTCGGTTTATCTGTTGTTCAGGGCATTGTTGAGCAACATAACGGACACATTGCCGTAGACAGTACAGTCAGCGATACACAACATTCGGGCGAGACGGCCTTTCATGTATTTTTTCCTATTTCGTCTGAGCTACCAGCACCAGAAGTGGTTAAACCTTCGCTTTTACCCCGAGGAGAGGGGCATATTTTACTGGTTGATGATGAACCGCTGATCATCGAACTGGCGAAAAACATGCTTAAAACCGTCGGTTATCACGTCACCGGTTTTATTGATAGCCAGCTGGCACTGGAGCACTTTACTCAGCACCCAAAAACGTTTGACTTGCTACTGTGTGACTATGATATGCCCAAACTCAACGGCAAACAGCTAACTGACGCAATCAAGCAAATTAGCCCGGAATTACCCGTGCTCATGATCAGTGGTTATAGTGATCTCATGGTCAAAGAAGATATTAAAAGCTGGGGTGTCGACAAGCTGTTAACCAAACCTTTTAGCCTTAAAGCCCTCAGTGAAATGGTGGCTGAGGTGTTAGCCCAGCCCTAATGATTAGGAACAGGATATTAGCAGGAAATCACCGGGAAATCACCGCTTTCAATTAAATCAACACCCATGCCGATCAACGATTTAATCAATGTCAGATCAGTTACGTCATATAACATCCATTGCCAATTATGATCCTCAGGAGCCGTCCACAATTGGGTTAACAGTGCTGGCGACTTAAAATCGACCTTAAGTATGTTAGTGATTAAATAGTCCGGTAATAATTGCTTGGCGAGTTGTTCGCTGGATTGATCCATCTCGCGAACTACCCAACCAGACCTGAAACCCGCCTGTTTAGCTGCCCCGACCGCATCGGCATTAAACGAGATGACAATAACCTGAGATTGATAAGCGGCAATCTGAGCAAACACCCCATCGATAAAGGTTTCCAGACTGAAATGGTCGATGCTTTCCTGTTTGATTTCTATCATTGCGGTGACGGTTGGATGCTCAGCCAGCAAGGTTAAAAACTGATCGAGTGAAGGGATAGGTTCGGGATGATATTTATCGCCGAATTTTTTCGGGTAATGCACCGATATCGCCTGAGCCTCGGCCAGTGTCAGGTCAAAAATACAACCTTCGACACCTGCGGTTCTGCTCAGGGTTTCATCGTGTAATACCACCGCTTGTTGGTCTTTGGTCAATTGCAGGTCACACTCAATAAAGCGGGCTCCCCGGGCAATAGCGGCCTTAAAAGCGCTTAAACTATTTTCTGGATGGGTAAACATCAACCCGCGATGGCCGACCAATTTGTCTTTATACTTGTCGCTAAGCGTGTTACTAAGGCGATTATTCATTGCCGACTTCCTGAGTTATTTTATTTTCTGTTTTATTTAAGCCAATAAATTCTTTTTTCGCCAGCATTAAAAACAGTGCAGTCGAAATACCCGTTGCGCCAAACACCATACCCATCACCATGATTTGATAGCGGGCAGCAATAAAGGGAGAGACACCTGAGAGAATTTGTCCGGTCATCACCCCCGGCAGTGACACTAAGCCGACGGCAAACAAGGCATTGGTAATAGGAATAAGCGCAGCCCCAAAGGCGATATTACGGGCTTGTTCATAGCTCTCACCCCGTTGGACCTCCGCATTGAGTCGCTCTGCCGCCAGACTAGTGCCGTTCATGGCATTGGCAAAAATCATTCCGCCCAGTGGGATCATATATTGAGGCAAATACCAAGGTTGCAACGTCAACACCAGCTGAGTCACTAACATCAACACTGTTGAACTGCCGATCACAATGGCGATTAGCGACTTGACATAAAGTTGTTTGCGTTGGCTTGGAACGGTACGTAAAGCAATCCAGCTAGCCGCTAGCATCATCATCACTAACACCAACAAAACGGGCCAAGCACTACTGGCGTCAAACAGATAAACCAAAAAATAGCCAATCAACGACAACTGCAACAGCATCCGTGCAATGGCATAAAGCGCACTTTTAATATCTAGCCCCCAGCGCCAGATAATAGATAACACTATCGCCACTGGAATAAACACCAGCAATAAATCGGGTATGTCGATGATATTAGGTTGCATGATTGTTGAGAAGTTCCTAGGTGACAGTTGAGTAGCTAAACCAATTCAGCGGCATTAACAAAATCTAATTGACTTATTGCCCTGCGATCAAATGAAGCGGTTTTAATCCCACGATAGTGATGTAAAGTGCCGATAAACACATCGGCAAAATCACAATTCAAGGCTTTAAATTTGATAAAAGCATTGGCAAATACAACTTCATTTTCGAACTCTGCGTTAGACATTGCCAAAAGACAAGCAAACAGCGTGATCAATTGCTGACGATCTAATTTATACAGGCGCTTCATCACCCAATAAGATTCAACCAAGACAATATTAGTGATATACACGTTATTTTGGTTAATTAACTGTCTTGCAATTTTGTGCTGGTTTTCATCATCGTCAACAAAATATCGAACTAACACATTAGTATCAAGGCCAATCATTCAAACTGTTCCTCAACGGCCTGCCCCACCGCTTCATTCATATCATCCACAGTGTGCCTTTCAGCGGATGAAAAAACCGGTGCATCCATTTCAGCGGCCGGTTTAATTGGAATAATACTGATAATACCATTGCCTTGATCAACCAAACGAAAACATGACCCCTTCGAAAAGTGATGGAGATCCCGAAATGCCTTCGGCAACGTTATTTGACCTTTTTCGCCTAATTTAACCTGATTCATCTATTACCAACACATTATACGTAGAAACAATGTAGGAATTATAATACATTCTCCTACCAATACACAGTTCTCAAGCAGCGAGTCAATGATCATGATTGAATTAAGAGCGGCAAAAATCCCCGGCATTGGCCGTATCGCGGTGCATTACTGGTTTGTTATTCATCAGCACGGCCAAACTGAACGCTGGGAGGTGTGGCAAAAGCCCGGACAAAACCAATCCAGCTGGGGGCATTTACATAAAAACCTACTGGCTTTTGACCGGGGCGTCGGCAATGGCGACAGTTGGGTTGAAGCGAGTTGGCAAGGTGACGAGGCGGCAAAGTTTATCGCA
This sequence comes from Alteromonadaceae bacterium, assembly GCA_965277695.1. GTDB lineage: Bacteria > Pseudomonadota > Gammaproteobacteria > Enterobacterales > Alteromonadaceae > JABSOG01. Next base: position 56,049 of record CBDIDQ010000022.1, on the reverse strand, counting down.
GTATTAAGCCGTTGCGCTAAGGATTATCCTGACAAATATCGTTACCATTACTGGCCTGGACCAAACAGTAATACCTATGTGCAGTGGGTGTTAAATCAGGTCGGTTGTGAACATCAGCTATTACCGCAGGGTATCGGCAAAAATCATTTGGGGTGGTGGGGTTGGCGTCGTAGCGGTGAGGTTTATCAGTTTTCTACGCCGCTGTTGGGTTTTACCTTGGTAAAACCCCATGCTCTGGAAATCCATCTCCTGCATCTGGCCATCCGTGTGCAACGCCGACCTTGGCATTGTAAAACCTTTTGGCTAATTGATTAGCGACTCAATTAAGCAGTAAGTTGTGCACAAACTAGCTGATGATAACGTTGCTCTTGGCACATTAAATCTCTTTCGATGGCTTCGATATAATGGTCGTTAAATCCCATCTCGGCAAAAAATGCCAGTGTTTGCTTCAATACAGCCATGTCGGTTGTAACTTCTGATAATGACATTGTTCTCAATCCTTGTTTTATTCGGTTAAGGTGATGATTTCGATGAGATTATTATGCTGTTTTCTGTCGACAATGCCACAATACTAAGCTCACTCGCTTTCAGTGACAATATTAATTATTGTTTAAATTCAATGGGTTATGATTTCAATGGTAACTAGGCTATAGCACAATGGACAAAACCCCCACAGGTTTTGTAGGCAATGTCGCACAAGGGGCTGGTCAAATGACTGTTTCTGGGGGGTTACTTAATTAATAGGGCTAATCCCGGAAAAAACGTGTAGGGTGGATTAGGTCGTGAGGAACGAACAACCGTAACCCACCATGAAGGTCGGCACGTTGTCAAACCCAAAAAGAATTAAATGGTTCGCGATGCATCGGTGGCGTCATATTAGTTCCGAATAATTTACAGTCCACCCACAGAGCTTGTAAAAACAAAACGCTACACCCGCACTTCATACTCCCCGACCAAACGGAACAAAAACGCGCCGCCAGCCTGAGAGAGAAAATAACTATTATTGCCCGATTTAAACGCAAAGTTTCTAAAGCTGATAAATTCCAGTGCTTTATCCCAACCGTCGAGCTTGACCGCTTTCAAAATCGCTTTGAATTCTTCATTGCCACTTAATGCCTTAATGTCAGCCTCTGTAAGGCCAAAATGAGGCTCGCACAGGTGATTCAAATCACGCCCAGAGCCGGTGTAATAACGGCCCAGCAATAATAAGGTGGTTTGTACTTTCAAGGCGTTATCATCGGCTTCTTCACTTGAGTCTTCTCGTGATTCTCTGACGTAATAGAAGTCACCTTGTTGCACAAAACACAGTTCATAACCGAGATGTTTGTAGAGATTTTCAAAGTGTGGCTGCTGGTTGAACAGCAAGGTAAACAAGGGGTTTTCCACCAGCGTGACGTTGATTTCGTCATAAACCTGTTTAGTGATCACTTTACCGAGCACAAACTGACGATAGATTTTGGTGCTCTGCTGGGCGCTGACCAGATCAAAAGTATTTATTGCCGGAGCAGGTGTGAGGTTATCCATCAATAGATTCCTTCATCTGTTTTTCTTGCTTGATTAACCGTTTACGACGATACACATAAACAGCATCGTTATGACTAATATAAGCCATACGATTGGTGGTTTTTAACTGGTATTGACCCTGACTTTCATCTTGGCTGTTATGCTGGTATTGGCGCATTTTGGTCACCGCACTTAACAAATCAGCAATTTGATAATCATCAAACATATCTTTGAGGCGATAATGCAGCACCGCAGTCAAATCATTGGTAGGACGTAATTCGATTTTCGACAGATAGTCATACATCGCCAACGCGCGTTTCAATTTATTAGTATTGTCCTCATTATGCCAAGCTTTGCCCTCGCCGCCCGACATCACCTGATGTAATGATAAATCCGACAATCGCTGGTCAATTTCGCTGAACAGGTTGGCAAAATAACTCGGCGAGTCGCTAATACGAAAATCTTTCGGGCGAAAGAAACGTTTCAGGCCATTGATAAAATCAAACTGCCGGGCAAAATCACTGTCAATCCGGGTTTTGTTAAGATTGCGCTCAAGGGTCTGTTCATAAGCCGCTCTAAGCTGGCCAAAATGATGTTCCATGGCATTAAACTGTGCCATCGATGCCCGTGTTTTACGCAAAAACTGGTCGACTTGGTGGGCAACAGCAGTGATCGGCTGGAAAATATTGCCCAAACTGAGACTAAAACGAAAAATCTGATCAGCCATATCAATTTGATCAAAACTTTCAAAAATCAGCTTAATGCTGTCCAGCGTAACAAACAGATTATCGCCTTCACTCAAACGGGTGGTGTGATTAAGAAAACTCTGAGTCGGTTTAATATGACGTTCGAACAAGGTGGTCACTTGGGTTAACAGTTGCTCACGAAAACGGGCAAAAGTCTCTGGATCTTTACAGGCTTGCGTCGACATCTGCTCAAAATCTAAGCTTAACGACTTCATTCTGATCACGTTACGTTTAAGCACATCAAGCAACATACTCAGCTGCTCAAAAGTGTCATCCACCAGCTCGGTAAAATCCGGGTCTTGCTGATTAAACGACACCGCACCCGATTGAAACCGCCCTTGAACCCGCCATAATCCGGCTAATCGTGATTTCAACTTAGAATCAGTCAACTCCTGATAAAGCGACGGATCACACAACCTAAACAGGCCGGTCACCGCTTCTTGAAAAATCAGTCGACTGACGCCATCGTGAGTGTCTTTGTCGGCTAAAATATGGGTTTGCAGCAAATTCTCAGTAGAGAATGCGATCTGCAAACGCTGCTGCTCGGTGGCTTCAAGGTCCTTGATATAATCCAACACCGAAACCGCCAACTGCGCCTCATTAATAAAGCGGTCGGCGTTTTTGTCCATCAACCGTATGGCATCAAACAACACTTGCGGATGGTCTAGCAAGATCTTGAGGGTTTCTAGTGTACTAAATTGTTTGCTCATCAAGCGCCTCTAACAAACCCAATTGATCACCCGGCAACTGACCTTCGCTGAAATACTCAGCCCCGCCCCAATACACCAGCGAACGTTCAGCACTATAAGGCCGTGCGGTGCGCATCTCACCGAGTTCATGGTAACGACCAATTTTATAAATCAGCTCAGAGCTAGCACTATGAGTACTGGCAGCAAACAGATTAAAACCGCTCTTTTTAATGTCATCCAGCAACCAATCAAACTGCTTCACATCCACAGTCGCCACTTCATCAAGCACCAGCGGAAACATCAGTGAACAGCCATTAGCCCGTAATTTTCGCAGCAAGATCTGCACTAATTTAAGATTAATCAGCGCCGTGGTTGAGTTAGATTGTTGCTTGGTCTGCCACTGACTCTGGTCTTTTTTACGAGTGCGATAAGACAAGTTGCTGATGATTTTATCCATGGTTAAGCGGGCAGTCGCACCACTTTTAAAGAAGTTCTGTGCAAAGCTTTGTAATCTGGCATAAAAAGTTTCAGGCAACAAACTGTCAGACAGCAAATCAACACTGGCAATATCACTCACCAAATTCTCAAAACGTTTGTCGATATGAATATCCACCTCGATGCCATCGAGATCATTGATTTCAATCTCAGCAAAATCACGATTAAGCTGTTTTTCAAAGCGTTTAATGTGCTCATGGTTTTGCTGCAAGATATTGGCATAACCCTGCACCGATTCGTTATGAATACGCACCTGCTCCGATAACATATTACGTCGCCCGGCAAGGTTAGCAAACGTATCAGCAAGTAAATTAAAGGTCTCACTGATGGCCTTTCTGTCAGGACTTTCGGCGAAAATGCCCTTTTCGTCGTCAATCACTCGCTCATTGATAAATGACTGCAAACCAAACAGCAGTTTCTCACGCAAGTCAGACACCGACGTCATATCCTGACTAATTTGCTGTAATACCCCATCATTTAGCGCCAGTTCGCCGACGTTTGGCAAATCCAGCCCTAAAGCATGGGCTAGTCTCGGCTGGCTGGTGATCATATGCTGAGATTTTTGCTCAAGACTGTTGAGCTGAGTCACTTGGGTTTGAATTTGATCGCGCTCGGCTTTGAGTTGCTGATGCTCAGCGCTCCAGTCTTGCAGCAAGGTTTTGGTTTGCTCAACCTCATGATTATTCGAATCCAGTGCCTGTTGCGCCGCAGCTAATGGAGCCGCTAAGTTTTTCAAGGTCTTTTGATGAAAATCCAGCTCGCCGATATCGCTCATCTCATCATGAGCCTGCTTGATATTACGTTTAAGATTAGCCACTTCATTGGCTTTATTGATGGCGTTGCTATGACCTTGTTGCAGTTGCATCAGCTCACGCTCATCGGCATGAATAGTGCTATCAAGCTCCCCTATTGCTTGTTCATCGTTACGCGCCATGCTGCCAGACTGTTTTGAAAAACGTTCATTAAACAGTGCCACACAAGTGGGATCTTGCTCAAACAGCTCAGTAAAACCAACAAAGGCGTTTATTTCACTGTCGCTCAACTCACGCATCGGGTTAGTCAACGCCAGCTTTTTATTCACCGCCGCCAACACCTGCCAACTGCTGCCGGGTAACTGCTGCTCTAGCGCATGTTGCTGATTATTGAGGTGATCTTGGCGTTTTTGTCGCTCAGCCTGATTAGCCGCAATCTGATTTTGCAACTCAGTGATACGCAGCGCTTTTTGTGAATCACTTTCTAGTGCCGCCAAGCGTTTGTTGTTATCTTCAATATCTGACTCAATCAACTCCAATACTTCAGCCAGTGGCATATCCGGGTAAGTGGCCAACAAATTGACCGCTTTATCAATTGAAGTCTGAGACTTGTTGATTTGGCGCTGATAGCCGTTGGCTTCGCCTTCGAGCTTTTTGCCCTTATCTGTCAACAACTTAAGCTGTTTACTACCCTCTCGCTCTTTCACTTGCGCCTGTCCGGCTTCGGTGGCTTTGAGATTGAGCAAACTGACCTGTTCAGTCATCGCCGCTGTTAACTGATTAACAAAGGCGGCGAATTTCAGTTCGCTATCGGCCAAGGTGCAATATTGCTTGAACTGGTCGGCTAATTGACGGAACTTGTCGCCAAGATTCTCAACCCGGTTTAAATCGATATCCTGCTGTTTTAAATCATTATGTTTTTGTAAAAACACCTCAATATTGAAATCCAGCACATCATCGGCGAACTTCTTCTGCGCTTCGATGATGTTCGCCACCGCATGGGCGACTGGGCCAGAACTGGCGTTCATTTCAAACAATAACAAAATCAGCGTGCGCAACGATTCGATGCGGGCTTCATCAGATTCAGCCAAGGGGAAAATACTGTAACGCATCGCCGCCGGAGAGAGAAAATCGTTGGCATAAAGTAGAGTTTTGAATTTAGCTGGGTCTTTGACACTGATAGTATTTTTATCCAACGCCTTCAACGCATTAAATACGCTGGTGCTGCTGAGCCCGTCAACCCGATAGCCAATGCCGTCTTCATCATTATCGCCATCCCAAAACAGATGACGAATTTGCTGGTATTTTAACGGGGTGAAAATACGCTCATAAGCCAAGTGGCCACTGCTGCGCTGGAGGATTTGGCAATGGGTTTGCACCGACCCGCCCATGTTATTGCTGACCTCTAAAATCAGTGAACTGAATTTTGACGGAAAATAATGGCCATAGCTTTCTTCATTGTCATAAAAACCATCGCGTTTGGGGGTAGAGAAGGCAAATTTGTGGCGACTGTTTTTAAAATTGTTCTCTGGCAGCAAAAACAAGCGTAACGAATTGAGCAAACTAGACTTACCCAGATTACCCTCGCCTAGCAAAATAGCGTGGTCGTCAACCGGTAAATCGACGTAACAAAACCCCGCCGAATCCACCAGAACCAGACGTTTAATTTCAAACTCAAAATGATCGGACATCAACTCCCCTTTCTTGCTGCTTGAATGCGATAGCAGCAGCGTCAATACTAAGGCGGCTATGATACTGCCCAAGGGGAGAGATGTTAAGTGCTTTGGTGATTTGATTGGTGGTAGTGATGGCTTTAACCCACATGAACTAGGGGTAACACCTCAGCTGCAATTTGTTTATCGCTGGCCAATTGAGCAACTTTCAAATCATAAGCGGTTTGCAAGTTTAACCAGCTCTGTGCATCGCCACCAAAATATCGAGCAAGACGTAAGGCGGTATCCGGTGAAATCCCCCGTTTTTCTTGAACAATTTGGTTAATTCGGGAACTCGGCACCCGCAACGCCAAGGCTAGGGCATTGCCGCTCAAACTCAGCTCAACCAAATACTCTTCACGCAATATTTCTCCGGGATGGATGGGACGCATCTTGTTGGTCTGTATTTTGTTGGTCTGTATTTTGTTGGTCTGTATTTTGTTGGTCATAGTCGACTCCTCAATGATAATCTACAATTTCGACATCAAAGGCATTGCCATTTTTAAAGTTAAAACAAAGGCGGTATTGTTGGTTAATGCGAACACTATATTGACCCTTGCGGTCACCACTCAGTTGTTCTAAACGGTTACCCGGGGGACTACGTAAAAACTCAACTGTCACTGCCGAATCAAGCATCTGTAATTTACGCTCTGCTTGAGCTTTAAAGGCACGAAATGCCTTTGGACTACCGCCTTCATATAACCCTTTAGTGTCTTTGTTTGCGAATGTTTTAATCATCAATCAACGATATAACGCATTGCGTTTAACGTCAAGCGATCAGGCAAAACAAAGCACCGACTCAACCTTCATTTCGCTAACCTTGAGATGAGCAAAACCCCAAACAAAATAGTTCTGCTATACTGCTTTGCAATCAAATAAAAACACCACCATCATGCAGCTAAAGGAAACATAGCAACAATGAACCAACACTCTTATCAACACCCTTGCCAACAGTATGACGGACAAGCGTTTCACCACTCGCTTCCCAAAGGACGCTCATCGGGGCAATTACAGTTAGATGCCAGCCAGCTAACTTTTAGCAATCAATCTCTCACCCCTTCAGTAAAAGTCACCCTACCACTAGCAGACATCCGGATTAAACTCGGTGGTGCCAGCAATCGGCTGGTCTTTTTTGAACACCCCGCCTACCCCGACTGGAGTCTTTATACTGCCGACCGCAGCATCTTAAAATCGCCTCATTTGGCCAACCATGATGAAATTATTCAACAGGTCAATACCGCCAGAGGTACTCGAATACTCGGCTGGGCATCATTTGCAGCAGGTTTTATGCTGATTGTCTTGCTACCGCTGATGGTGCTGTTTTCGATGGATACCATTACTGGCTGGGTGGCTCCCGCCATTCCGGTAAAAATCGAACAAACCCTCGGCGATTCGGCTTGGGCACAAGTGGAATTGAACAATACCACCCTTGATTCTGACGACATCACCGCACCACTCAAACGTTTAATCGCCCCCTTACTTGAAGCCGCAGGTACTGAACGTTACGACCTCAAGGTGCACATCATTGACTCTGCCGAACTCAACGCCTTTGCCCTACCCGGTGGTAATATTGCGCTCAACAGTGGGCTGATTTTGTCGGCGCAAAGCTCAGAGGAAGTGCTCGGCGTATTGGCCCATGAAATCATTCACGTCACCGAACAGCACGGGGTTCGCAATGTGCTTGGCACAGCGGGAATTTTTGTCATAGTCCAAGCCATGCTCGGCGATTTCACCGGTTTGGTGGGCATTTTGGTCGATGCCGGACCGCTGTTATTACGCTTAAGCTATTCCCGTGATTTTGAATCTGAGGCTGATGACAAGGGGTTTGATTTATTGCTCAAAGCCAATATTGACCCCGCTGGAATGCCGCATTTTTTCAACCGTATTATCAACCAACAAGCTGAAAAAATGGCCAAAATTGACAACGAAGAAGTACGCGAGCTGAGCGAGCTATCCAGTGAATATTTAAGCTCACACCCGCAAACACTCGACCGAATTGAAGCGATTGAAAAACGCCTAAGCACACTCAATCAAAGCTTTAACCATTCGAATCACAACCTGCTGCAACTACAGCAAGCCATTCGGACCAAAGAAAACCAAAAAGGAGATGAAAGAGAATGAAAAGTGAAATCAAAGGTGGCAAAGCCTTTTCTTACGTAGACATTGAACTGGCACCAGCAGAAATGCTGATCACCGAATCAGACGCGATGTCGAGTATGGATGCGGCTATCGAATTTAACGCCGCACTTAATGGCGGTTTTTGGCGCGGTTTGGCCCGCAAGTTTCTCGGTGGAGAATCTTTATTTGTCGGTCAATTTATCAACAACACAGCCAGCAATAAACGCCTCACCATCACCCAAAGTACCCCGGGAGAAGTGCGCAGTATGGTGCTACGAAAAGGGCAAGAGTTTAACCTCCAACCCGGCGCTTTTATCGCTTGTGAATCCACAGTAAAGCTGGGTTTACGCTGGGCTGGCTTGGTTTCATGGCTAGGCAAAGAAGGGCTGTTCAAACTGGTGGTCAGCGGTGAAGGTGAGGTGTGGTATGGCGCTTATGGTGCCCTGATCGACAAACAAATTGATGGTGAATATATTGTCGATACTGGCCATTTGGTCGCTTATGAGCCAGGTATCAAGCTCAAATTGCAGTTATCCGGCGGCATTTTCTCCAGCTTTTTTGGTGGCGAAGGTTTAGTCACCCGAGTTGAAGGTAAAGGCAATATCGTGCTGCAAACCCGCAGTTTGGCGGGATTAACCAGCTGGATCAATCCAAAACTCTAAAGGGAGCAATCACATGGAAATAGAATTTGTCCACGCACCGGGCAACACGGCGGCTAAAGTCAGCCTCGCCCCGGGCGAAGTGTGCACCGCAGAAGGCGGCGCAATGATGGCCATGAGCGGCCATACCGAAATGACCACAACCACCCACAAAAAAACCCAAGGCGGCATTCTCAAAGGGATTAAACGGATGTTGTCTGGCGAATCCTTTTTCGTCAATCATTTTGAAGCCAAAGACGCGCCCGCAGAGATTTGGTTTGGCGCAGGATTGTCTGGCGATATGATGCAATACCAGCTCGATAACGAGAGTTTAATTGTTCAGGGTTCGTCATTTATGGCCTGCGAAGAGCCCGTTGATATCGACATGGGCTGGCAAGGATTTAAATCAATATTGTCTGGCGAAAGCGTCTTTTGGGTTAACCTCAAAGGCAGCGGCAAAGTGATTATTAACTCCTTTGGCGCAATTTATCCGATTGAAATTGACGGCGAATACATTGTTGATAGTGGTCATATCGTGGCTTTTAACGAAACCTTGGATTTTACCATCACCAAAGCAGGCAGCAGCTGGTTACACTCATTTTTGGGCGGCGAAGGGCTAGTATGTAAATTCCATGGCAAGGGCACGGTATGGTGTCAATCCCATAACCCTCGGGCTTTTGGTAAAACCATGACCGCCAACCTCAGACCAAGATAAGGAAATAACCATGATTGATATGACTAAATACCAACGCGCCTCAGTCGAAGACCCAAATAAAGCGCCGGCGCAGATGCCCGGTTTTCAGTTTCGTTATGCAGGTAAACCCGATTACGGTTTTGTTACGGTGGATATCCCAGCTAATCAAATGTTGAAGGTCGAATCCTCAGCGATGGCGACAATGGATACCAACCTAGTGATGAAAACCAAACTCAAAGGCGGTTTGGGTCGACTGGTGTCGGGTGAATCGATTTTTCTCAACGAATTCACCGCCCAAAATGGCCCAGCAGAGATTGGTATCGCCCCGGGCACACCCGGTGACATCACCCATCAATATCTCGATGGCAATACTTTGTTTTTGCAAAATTCAGCCTTTGTTGCCTGTACTGCCGGGGTTGAGGTTGAAACCAAATGGCAGGGACTGACCAAAGGGTTTTTCTCTGGCGAAAGTTTCTTTTTAATTCGCTGTAGTGGTCAAGGCGACTTGTGGTTCAACACTTATGGGGCGCTGATTGAAATCGACATTGATGGTGAATATGTCGTCGATACCGGCAATATCGTCGCCTTTAGTGAAGGATTAGAATATCGCATCACCAAGGTTGGCGGTTATAAATCGCTGTTTTTCTCTGGCGAAGGCTTTGTTTGCCGCTTTAATGGCAAGGGCAAATTATGGATGCAAACCCGGGGCACCGACGCCTTTGTTGGTTGGTGTCAGGCATTTCGTCCAGCAAGACAAAGCGGCTAGCAAGATTAACGAAACCTCGTCTACGGCGGGCTGATACGCCGTAGACGCGAATTCATTCGCGTTTTTCACCTAGCAAACAGATAAACAAAACCGCTGAATATGATCCATGACGACAACACTATTTTCAGTCGCATAGGGCTGATAGCCATCGCCAAATGACGAGCAATAAAGCCGCCAATCATCGCTGCGGGGCCTGCAAACAGCAGTATACTGAGGTTTATGGTGTCACCAATCACAATGTAATAAGGCAAAGCAACAATCACGCTGATTGCCGATACCACAACGGCAATGGTGACCGTAAACCGGATGTTGTAGCCGAACATTAATAACACAATGGCCAGTATCTCGCCGACCCCAATAGATAGCCACCAAGTGATGATGCCGCCGACAAAACAGCTGGCGACAATCAGTAATTTGTTGTTGCCAGTCAGCTCAGGCGTATGAAACTCATCCGCCTGATATTGATGAGTAATGCGATAAAGCATCAAACTACCAATGGTGATCGAAAACACACTAAACAAATTGTGAATATCAAACGGCGGCTGAGGCATCAGCTGTTGGGCGAGCAATAACCCGGCTAATGACCCCGGCACGGTTAACGCCAGCATCGGGTTAAGCTGCTGCCACGAATGATTAGGGCTGTGCAACTCACGTCGGGCCAATGCCAACCAGGTTAATGATCCTGACGTCATGCCAAAGCATTGAATGGCCAAACTGGTGGCTAGTGCCTCCGGTACGCTTAAGCCTAAAATGGTAAAAGCGGGTAAAAATACAATTCCGCCACCGACACCCGTCGAATTGGCCACGGTGGCGGCAAATATGCCAATAAAGAAAAAATGCCAGTGATCAGTAAACAGCTGGCCAGCGTCGGCAAAGGAAAAATGCCATAAAAAGACCGCCAATAAAATGGTGGTAGCCGTCAGATAAAAACTGACCCTGATCATTGGATTACCCAGTTTAGTCATTTACGCTCAATCATTATGTTAAGAATGCCTAAAAACACTTATATCTAAATCGATTATTTCACAGCATCTTACCCTATCTAACCGCTTTTTCCACCGGGCATCCGTGCTTTCGGCAAACTCCCTCGTTGCATAATCGGCAAATTCGTCGCGCTTCGATGGGTTCATGAGTTAAATTACCCATCGCCACTTCGAGCAAACTCAACAGATTTTGCTTTTGTGTTTGATCAAAGTTTTCCAGCATTTTGACAGTCACACTCTGACGGCTTTTGAGGATACTTTGCACTCGCTCACTGCCTTCATTGGTGACACATAAAACAACAGACCTCGCATCTTGCGCCGATTTATGCCGTTCCACCAAACCGGCTTTTTCTAATGTATTGATAAGCCTTACAGCACCAGAATGACTTAACCCCAAGACTTTACTCAAGACATCAATGGTGTCGTTGGGGTGATTATAAATTGCCACCAATGCCGCTTCATGACTCAGGCTGCGCCCGCCCAACTCAGCAATCTGCTGCTCAACTTGCGTTGCAACGGTGGTCGCGAAGGTGGCAATTAAATTTGATAGGTATTTTTCATCTTTCATCATCCCATCATATGTGACTCACTCATAAAAATATAGTGACAGCGGCGATCTTTTTAATTATTATATGATTGAGTCATATATATTAACGATGACACCGCACTGACAACAGCAACCACGGAGCCACTAAACATCATGCATACTGATTCAGAAACATTACGTTATCGTAAACAATTCAAAACCGTTCTCGGCAAAAAAATGGCCTATGTCGATGAGGGTAGCGGTGATCCGATCGTGTTCTTACATGGCAATCCAAGCTCTATTTACCTGTGGCGCAACGTCATGCCCTATTTGGCAGGTCGTGGCCGCCTGATTGCCATTGACATGATTGGTATGGGCGATTCTGACAAACTCGACAATACCAAAGATGGCAATTACTCATTGGCTGAAAACAGCCGTTATACTTTTGCCCTGTTAGCTGCGCTTGGTGTGGAGAAAAACGTCACTCTAGTACTGCATGATTGGGGTTCTGGTGTTGGTTTTAATTGGGCCAATCAGCATCGCGATGCAGTAAAAGCCATTGCATTTATGGAGGCGATTGTCACTCCTTTTCCGACATGGGATGACTTCCCCAAAGAACTGCATGGACCCATCGGCACTTTACGCAGCAACGAGGGCGATAAACTGGTACTGGATGACAACTTCTTTATCGAAACCTTACTGCCCGCCACCATTTCACGGCCATTGAGTCAAACAGAGCACGCCGAATATCGTCGACCCTTTGTCAATTCAGGTGAAGACCGCAGAGCCACCCTGGCTGGTCCACGTCAATTACCTATCGCTGGAGAGCCTGCCGATACCGTGGCGTTAGTGGCAAGTTATGCAGACTATTTGGCTCATTCGACAGATACACCAAAACTGTTTATTAATGCCGAGCCTGGTGCATTTTTAGTCGGTTATGCCCGTGATTTTGTCCGTACCTGGCCTAATCTTGAAGAAGTAACCGTCAATGGTAGTCATTTTATTCAAGAAGATAGTCCCGACGCCATTGGTCAAGCGATTGCTAACTGGCTCCCCGAATAAACCGAGTATTGGCATTGATTGATTGGTGGCCGTCATCGGGCAGTAAGATCCGCAGAACCCCCGAATAAAACCGTAACGAGACCGACAAATTAGCAATAGGCTTGCTACAGTTAAAGTTCGAGATAAGAACAAGGATCTACAACATGACGCAAAAAAAGAATACCCAGGAAGTGCTCAGTCTGCTAAAAAACAATTTCTCCTCGCTGATTTATAGCATTGATAACAATAAGGATGGCAAGATCAGCCGCGATGAACTGATGGGGTTGTTGCTAAGCAATGGCATTGACAGTACCACCGCCCAAGCCATGGTATCAGAAGTGTTTGCCAAACTGGATAAGAATGGCGACGGCCAAATTTCACAAGAGGAAGCCGCTGGCAGCGGCGAAAGTGTTACTCACTACTTCAACAAAATCAGCCTAGTCAGTCCGGCTGATGGCGTGACTTTCTATCACTACCCCCGTAAAACCTTAGTCTCATGGGTGCCTGTAGCCTGCGCCCAACAATACAAAATTGATATTGAGTTTCAGTCCTGTGGTGAGTGGTACCCTTATATTAACCAACACTCAAAACCAACCTTCTTTATCTTTGATTTCATTGGCTCACAGCTCGGTCGCTGGCGAATCACCGCTTTAGATGTTGATGGTCAAGTACTGGCCCAATCAAGCTATTGGCACTTTGGTTATCAGATTTAGAAGGTTGTCAAATTTAGGGTTATCCAAAAACCTTAGGAATGAAAATTGTGCATGTCTTAAGAGTTTGGCGGACTTTTCACGTCACTGGAGCGCTTCGTTCTAAAAAATAAAAAACATTTTGACCACGGAGACACGGAGATACGGAGAAAAACAAAGTCAAAACCAACGATTTTAATTGTTTTGTTTTTGACCTTCTCCGTGCCTCCGTGTCTCCGTGGTGAGTGCTTTTGCTTGTAAAGAACGAAGCGCTCCAAATACCTGAACAGTCCATCTGCCGCATAACGGTAGTTATACTGAATAATCACATTATTAATTTCGCGCAACCTCATCTAACCAAAAACCCGCTAACGCCTGCACCAACCGCTGGGCATTATAACAACCGATGACCTGCCAGTGGGCAGGCATCAAATTTTGATAATCAATCCGCCTAAATCGCGGGTCAACCAATACCACCACACCCCGGTCGGTATCTGCACGAATAACCCGCCCAGCGGTTTGTTGCACCCGAGTAAAGCCGGGAAACTGATAAGCATATTGAAAACTGTTGAGGCCCTGCTGGTGATAATGGTTTTCAATCAGCTTTTGCTCTTCACTAGGCTGTGGCATTCCGGTGCCAATCACAATCGCCCCGGTCAACGCATCACCGGCATAATCAACCCCCTCACCAAATACTCCACCCATGATGGCAAAACCAACCGTATGATCACTATGTTTAAAAAAAGCACCGAGAAAAACCTCTCGTGCTGCCAAATCAGCACCAGAGACTTGTTTAACCGTGTGAATATCACCGTGGATCAGCACAAACTGCTCATAGACGTCATTAAGATATTTATAAGAGGGGAAAAACACCAGATACTTGCCTGGACGCCCACTAAAGACAGTAAATATCAACTCAACCAAAGGCGCGATTGAAAAAGCCCTTTGTGCCCAGCGAGTATCAATATAATCACACCGCAAGGTTAACTGATTCTCTGGCGGAAACACCGCTGGCAAGCGATACGCCAGCGAATCCTCAGCCAACCCCAACTGCCGCATATAGAATGGCAGGGGATTCAAAGTGGCCGAAAAGCCAATAATGCTACGGGCCGATTGGTATTTGTCAGCCAAAAAATGCGCCGCGTCCAAACAGATAAGTCTTAAGGTCGTTTCTTTATATTTAGCCTCTTTATGTTTGCCCGGTTGATTGACGCTAACCAAAGTCACATGAGACTCATCATACAACTGGGCAATAGTGATATAACGATAAAGCTGCTTAAGCCACTCGGTAAATCCTTCTGGTGGACTGGCAAAAATATCATTACCCAAACCGCTATTAATAGTGCCACTGGCTTCGCCAAGCGTGTCCATAAAAGCCAAAATTGCCCGTTCAATCGCCTCAGGTGGTGAGGTTATCGGTGCTGTTTCACTGTGAGTAAGTGAACCCAGCTTAGTGATTGCCCGGGCTAAGCTTTGACTGCGCTTTTTCAACTGCGGATAGTCGCCTAACTGTTTAACAATCGCTTTAGTTTGACTGGTCGACAAAATAGCAGAGTACATTTGCCTACCCCGCTCAGGTAGATTGTGGATCTCATCAATCAACAAAGCTCGTTTGGCTTTGTTTTCATCAAAAGCCGCCAACCTGACCAGCGGATCAAAGACATAATTAACATCACAAATCACCACTGAACTCCAACGCACCATCTGCAAACACAACTCAAACGGACAAAGCTGATGTTGCTCGGCAATTTGACCGATCACTTGCGGGGTTAAATGGGCGGCTTCAAGACAAGCCAGCCGGGCATCAGGCAAGCGGTCAAAAAAACCTAGGGTACGATTACATTTACCCTCCTGACTCTGACAATTTTGCTTGATAGCTTCATCATCTGACTGACAAGGACAAGTTTTGGCTTTCGCCTGGATCACCAAATAATCAATCTCTAGTCCTTTTTGCCTTAACACTTCGAGTGAATTAATCGCTGTATCCTGCGCTGACCCCTTGGCCGTCAGATAGATAATTTGTTCAAGATGGCGTTCACCGACGGCCTTAACCGCCGGAAACAGCGTACTGATGGTTTTACCCGTGCCTGTTGGCGCTTCTGCCAACAGGGTTTGTTTATCACGAATGGTACGATAGACCAAGCGGGCAAAATTATGCTGTCCGGTACGATACTGAGCAAAAGGAAAGTCGAGCTGCTGAGCGGTTTTAACGGTTTGTGAACGCCGTGCGGTAAGCTTCGCCATCCACTGTACATAAATATCAAGCAGGTCGTGAGTGAAGGTTCTCAGCTCAGCAATGCTCAAGGTTTGATCATCACTGTGCAAGCGCTTTTCAGTCAAATCATACCAACTGACTCGAACCGTATAACGTTGATTATCATCCGCTTCTTGCGCCGTCACATTCAGCGCATAAAGATAAGCGTACACTTTGGCTTGCGCCCAATGCAGTTGCTTTTTGGCCTCATCAATTAGTGTCGGCGGTTGATAACTGGTTTTAATTTCTTCGATAATGGCGGGCGTCACTTGTGCGTTCAACAGATCGACTCGACCGTGAACCGTGACATCATATTGTGCAATTTCAATGGTTTGCTTTAATCGATATTCTGCCTGCCATTGTTCATCCCTAGATTTTTGAATTTTTTGATGCCCGCTGATCCCCTCCATCGCCGTCGGCCCCAGCTGACTTTGGCCAAACAAATCGCCAGTTCGGGCGGCGAACTCAATTAGGGTTTTGACGCTGAGTTTTAGCTGTTGTTTGCTGGTCATGTTGATAAAGGTTAAATCAACCCCTTTTGCTGCATCCACTGATAACAATCCGTCAGCATGGTTTTGAGGCTAATATCAACCCGATAACCCAGTTCGTTTTGCGCTTTTTGGCTATCCACTTTTAGCACTTCGCTGACAATAAATACTTTCTCCGGGGTCATATCAGGTTCTTTATTGGTGAAACGAGCAACAAATGTCGACACACTACCGACGATTTTTAATAACCAATGAGGGATCGGCTTCTTGCCGACTTTTTTACCCACCACCTCACCAATAAGGCCAACGAATTCGACAAATGAAGCGTCGACACCTGACAGTATGTAGTTTTCACCCCGTTTGCCCTGTGTTGCAGCAGTAATATGGGCTTTAGCCACTTCTTTGATATGACAAAAACTGCCAAACCCCGGTGGAATGCCTGGTAACTTTTCAGTCGCAACCAAAGTGAGCATTTGCGACCAATTATGATAATCCCAGGGACCAACCAGATGGCAAGGATTGAGGATCACCGCATCAAGCCCGCGCTCAGCCACAGCAGCTTTAACTAATTTTTCGGAGTTATGTTTGGTTTGATAGTAATTGGCAAAACACTGATCGCCGGTTTGCGCGGTTGATTCATTAATCGTCGTTTGATGTGAACCATAAGCAGCAATGCTCGACGTATGAACAAAACGTTTGGCTTTTTTGCCAATAGCGACATCAATCATATTGGCGGTGCCCTGAATATTAATCCGAGTTTGCTGCTCGTTATTTTTTGCCCACATACTGGTGTCAGCCGCGACATGAAAAATAACATCAACCTGCTCCGGACAAGCCGCCATCAACCCCTGAGCATCCAGTATATCGGCATCAAACCAAGTGATTGGCATCCCTTCGAATGGTGCAATATTAGAGCTTTTGCGTTTAACTGCTGTGATATCAGCACCTTGCTCAATCAATAAATGCAGCAAATTAGTGCCCAAGAACCCGGTTGCGCCAGTGATAAAAACGTTCATTGAAACCTCTTTGTTATCTATCTTCCTAATGGCGATATCTTGACACAAAAAAGGCCGTTATGACTAACGGCCTTTTATTTATAGTTTCTAATAATCAGTTGAGACTGAGATTAAGCTACCTTTTGCTGGGTTACACGACTATAAAATGTCCCCTCGCTGTAATCAAATTGAAGCTCAACCCCCAATTTATACAGATACAAAAACAACTTTTCGACAGAGCAAGCTGAGACTTTACCATTAATAATATCGCTCACCCTTGGCTGCTTAATCCCCAAAAGCTCAGCCGCCGCTTTTTGATTTAATCCCCGCTCGTACAAAATATTACGGATCGACACCATCAGCTGTGCTCTATAGTACTTGTCAATGGCGACATTTTTATCATCGGAAGATAAAAAGGGATTACTAACGGTTACAAATTCCACAACAGACTCCAAACAAACAATTAATTTTTACTTTGCTAATAATATACGAAATTTAGTATAAATCCATTATTTTATGAGCAAATCATTTAAAAACTACTTTAATTTATTCTCCCTTCTATACTGTTCCAAATATTTGTATCTGGTTTTAGCCGGTGTATATGCTTTCTTGCTTGTTCCGTTGGTTTTCTTTTTGAAAGCATGTAATACATAAATCCCTTCAGAAAATTTAACAACGTAAATAACACGATATGAATCACCGCTTTTAATTGTGATCTACTATGTCCGCTTCAACAATGATTTAGTCACCTTACCCATCGCATTCCTCGGTAAAGCCTCAACAATCTTAATCGCCTTAGGAATTTTATAAGCCGACATTTTGCCCTGACACCAAGCTTTCAGCTCACTGTATTCAAGGCTAGTGCCCGGTTTCACCGCGATATAAGCCATCACCGCTTCACCCCAGGTTTCATCTTCAACACCGATGACAGCGACTTCACTCACCGCATCGTGAGTCAACAAAGTACCTTCGATTTCGAGCGCAGAAAGCTTATAACCACCAGATTTGATAATATCAATGGATGCCCGACCCATAATGCGATAATAACCGTCATCAATCACCGCAACATCACCAGTGCAGAACCAGCCATCTTTAAAGCTTTCAGTGGTGGCTTTTTCATTATCCCAGTATTGCAAAAAGACGTTATTGCCTTTAATGCGAATTTCACCCGGGGTATTTTCGGCGTCGATGACTTTATCGTCCTCGTCAAACAACGCCACCTCAACACCCGGCAACGGTTGACCGACATGCCCTGCTCGTCTTTGACCGTCGTAAGGGTTAGAAATACCCATGCCGATTTCAGTCATGCCATAACGCTCCAGCAAAACTTGTCCGGTCAAGGTTCGCCACTGTTCAAACAGTTTCACCGGACACGCCGCTGAGCCGGAAATATTCAGCCGCATCGCGTTAAACCCGGCGCAAATCGGTTGCACTTCGGCGGGTTCAAGGGTATCAAAATATTGAATAAGCTTGACGTAAATCGTAGGAACAGCCATGAAAACGTTATAAGTGCCCGCACTCACCTGTTCAACAATTTTAGGGATATCAAAGCGGCTGAACAAATGAACCGTTGCTCCCGCCCATAAACCGCAACTCAAGATATTGATAATGCCGTGGATATGATGCATTGGCAGGAACAGCGGAATGCTATCATCTTCAGTCCAGTGCCAAGCTTCAATCAAGGTGGTGATTTGTGAGTGAATGGTTTTATGAGTGCTGACCACGCCTTTGGGTTTATTGGTGGTGCCGCTGGTAAACAACATCATCGCTCGACGGTTTTCATCAATCGTCGGCAATTCGCCCGCCTCATCAGCCATTATCTCTTGACTCGATAATAGTTCGATATTCATCGCATCACATAAGGGTCGCAAAGACTGCTGATATTCACTGTTGGCGATAATTCGCGTCACGCTGGCGCAAGATAGATAATGCTCCAGCTCAGCAACCGCTGAGGCGACATTAAGCGGCACAGCAATGCCACCTGCTCGCCACACGCCATGCAGCGCAGTAACATAATCAACACTAGCCGGCATAAAAAAGGCAATACGTTCTTCGTTTAAATCTGTTTTATCGCCTAATAAACCGCTAGCAAAGCGGTTGATGGCTTGATCGACTTCAGCATAAGTGAAACTAGCATCGCCATCTATCAGGGCTATCCTGCTGTTGTTACAGTCAAAGTGCGGGAAAGGGGTGTTCTGAATTGTTGATGTCATGATGGTTTAAAAGCGTAGTGAGTTATTTTCCATCAGTTTAACGAGTTTTTTGCCTCGGTGCGATCTCTGTGTGGGTTTTAGTTAAAAAAATAATTATCATGATTAGGTCATAACATCTATTACTTGTAGTTTTATTTCTAATATGGTCAATAAATTCTAATAGATTTATATCGTTTCAACTGTTAAGATTATCGTGAAGTCAGTGCGATAATCATTCATACGGAGTTACCACAGTTTGACCACAACTATATATGACAAATTAAGCAAACAAGTTGCCAGTGATACTCGCTGGTCCGTGAGACTAACACTGTCTGATAGCTATTCTTATTTGGTATATGTTGATGATTGTTCATTCGAGAAAATAGCAGACAGAAACAAAACGGTTTTAGTCTTGGCTGGAAATGGTCCACTGATCGCAAAGTGGAAAGCTTGGTGGTATCAAAGCCTAGACACCGATAACTTGCCGCCAACAAATATTAATGGAAAAAATGAGGTAAACCTCATGATTATTGATAAATCGAATAACCAGATACTATTTGATGCGGGTCAGAAAAAATCACTATGTTGCCCAGCAACAAATACAGTTCTATCCATATTTGCAGGCTCTGGCAATATCCATGCAGCCAGTTGTTGGCTCATCAATCGAAATATTCAAAAAGCGATAGTATCGGCAGCACAGCTTGATTATTTCACCAGTGATATTGTCAAATTTGTTGATTTCACCACTGGTAAATCCAATATTGGTGAACCAGACTATAATTATGATAATATTGTGAATGCCATATTAGACAGAGGCTTAATCATGAACATGCAACAAAGCACAACGCCAAATGATACCGGTAAAGCGCTCACTCAACAGCAAAAGGCCGAATTAGCACATCTGCTGGCAACAGGGCAAGCAGTGGCATCCGCACCTGTACCAGGCATTAATGAGTTTCAATGGACTGATGAACAGAAGCAAAAATTAACTAAGGCAATTGATAAAGTCAAAGCCCTAGAAAATATTTAGCGATTAACCAAATACCTCACGCAATACATCAGGGCGCTGTTTGGCAATTTGAATCAAAGATACAGCAGCCCGGCTGGGTTGACGACGACCCTGCTCCCAATCCTGTAATGTTCTGACTGAGACACCCAAAAGCTCTGCAAAACGGGATTGTGACAAACCCACTTTTTGTCGGGCCTCAACCACTGGCAACAACTCTATCGTTTCTACATGCCCCACTTTTCCCGCTTTTATATCATTGACAGCATCCAGCGTTTCTTGCCAAATATCTCGCTGTAGATCTCGCGCGATAAGGTCTTTTTCATTCATCATCATCAATCCGCATGAAGTGCCGCAATCGGATCTAACCGAGAGGCTTTTTTCGCCGGATAAACCCCAAACAAAATGCCGATGATCATGCAGATCACCAAGGATGACACAATTGCCGTCATCGACCAGACCAGTGGCCAGCCAGAATACAAGGCTATCGCTTCTGAGAGTATTAAACCAAACACCACACCTAATATGCCGCCGAGCAAAGAGATCACAAAGCTCTCCATCAAAAACTGATGCATGATATTTGCCCGAGTCGCGCCTACTGCGCGATACAAGCCAATCTCTTTAGTGCGCTCCAATATCGTTGCTAACATGATGTTCATAATACCAATGCCACCAACCAACAATGAAATCCCGGCCACCGACGCCATCACGATATTAAAGATATTCTGGGTTTGCTTGTGTTGTGCCAGCAACGCCGAGGGAATGAGAATATTAAAATCATCCAGCTCACCATGGCGTTTTTTCAGCAGATGGGTCAAGGCTTTCGCCGCCATCACCTGACTGACGTCTTTATCAATGCGTACTCTGAATGAATCAATTTCAGACCCCAAGGCTTCAACATTCAAGCGTTTGGCCACGGTATTTAATGGCAAGAAAATACTGTCAGATTCACCTCCGAGTTTAACCCCCTGAAACTCTTTTTTCGACAAATTAGGCGATTGTAATACCCCCACCACTTCCAGCCATAAATGATTCACTTTAAGCTTTTGCCCCACCGCCTTACCCTCAGGAAAAAGCTTTAATGCCGCAACAGCCCCCAATACGGCGACCTGCGAATAATGTTGATTATCTTCTTCTTGCAACACCCGGCCTTGCTCAGTATTGAGATTGGATAAGGTGAAATAATCCGTGGTCACACCAACCACTTTCGATTTAGACTCGCCTTTAGCAGAGTAAACCGAATAGGTTTTAACCTGCTTCTCCGCGCTACTTTTTTCGATAAACGGCAGCGTTACTTGAGCCGCCTGCAAGTCCCGTAACGACAGTCCAATGGAGTGCTTGCGAATCTCTTTAAGCTCAGCTTTATCATACGTCCGGCTTTGAACAATCAGGTTGCGCACTCCCATGGTATCAATCAAACGCAACGCTTCTTGTTCAGCACCACTGCCAATATTGAGCATGGCATTAACTGCGCCAACACCAAATATCATACCCAACAAGGTCAGCAAAGTGCGCAGCTTGTGGCGAGCCAGTTCATCGACCGCCTGGAATAAAGTTTCTTTTATTTTCATTGTTCTGACCTAAAGTGTTTTAACCTAAAAGGATTGGAAAATAATAAATAACCAAATCCCGCGACTCGCCAGTATGCAAGCTTTTTCTTTTAGCACTACCGTTATGCGGGCAGATGGGCTGTTCAGGTATCTGGAGCGCTTCGTTCTTTACAATCAAAAGCACTCACCACGGAGACACGGAAGCACGGAGCGCTCCAGTGACTTGAAAAGCCCGTCAACCCCTTAAGACATTCACAATATTCATTCCTAAGGTCTAATTATCCACAAGCTGAATAGTTATAATTATTGACTCTGACCATATAGAACAAATTAAGGTTACAATTATCCTTCAACATTAACGAGGTTGAAACCTCGTCTACGGCAGAACTGATGCACCGTAGACGCGAATTCATTCGCGTTTTTGATGAATCAATTGTAACTCTATTTGATTGGAGCCTAATTATTCATTATTAATTTCGCGAAGCCTAAAGAATAGTGGGTTTAAACAGCGCGATTTGCTCACCTACGCTGATCCCATCGGTAATTTGCACCTCAGCAAAGGTTTTCATCCCCAGCACCACCGCTTGCTTACGGGTTTTGCCCGCGCTTTTGACATAAACAAAACTGCCAGACTCATCATTAAACACCGCTTGTAACGGTATCGTAAGAATATCGTTTTGCTCTGCGCCCAGTACCATAGCAGTGACTTTGTAACCCGGTTTGATCAGCGCTAAATCGGGGTTTTCAATCTTCACGGTGATCTCAAAATACTTCACCGGATTACCCGTTTTGATGGTCTTGGCCATATTATCCTTTTTTTCGACCTTACCCTTAAACACTCTGTCTGGCTGAGCATCCAGCCTCACCTCAACCGGATTGCCAACGAGCACATTACCGGCCTCGCTTTCGAGCACAAACAACCGCGCATTAAGCACAGACAACTCAGGCAATCGGGCCATTTTACGCCCCGGCCACATGGTCTGACCGATACGCGGCTTTTCGCCCCGCCAGTTTTTTTCATAAATCAGAATGCCGTCATGGGGAGCCAGCACCTCAAGCTGAGTCAAAGCAGTATTATATTGCTCCAATTTGGTCTGAAACTGTTGGGCTTTCAATTCCATCAATTCCATTTCATTGGCTGAACTAAATGAAAAGTTATCCAGCTTCCACGCCAAAAAGGTTTGCCGTGCCGACAAATACTGGCGATTATCCAGCGCATCAATGATCTCGTTTTTGGAATACACCGTCAGGTCGTCAATATTAAATTGGTCAGAAAATACAATCTCTTTATCAACCACTACAGTATCGCTTTTAATATCAGCTTTTTCCGACGCAATCACCCGAGTTTTGTTTTTGGTTTCTAATCCAGCCGAATCCAAATCTAACAAGGTGTTTTCGCGTTTGCTGGTAAAGGTTTCGCCATCAAATTTGGCGACCACATCGCCCTTTTTAACCAACGTATTTTCAGCCAGTAACCAAGAAACCGTTTGAGTCCCATGGGCATGTCCGGGCACCGACATAACAGTCGACTGAGCAGCAATCACTTCACCTTTGGCAGGCACCGCTATTTTCAAACTGCGTTGTTGAACTCCCACAGTCAAAAAACCATTAGATGGCGCTTCCGAGCAGGCTATTAAGGTGATGCACAAAAACACTAATAAAAAGAGCCTCATAAAATCACCTCATCGCCAACCGCCAAACCATCGCTTAATGCCGTAGTTTGCTCATCAAATGCCAGCACTTTAACCGGGCGATTTTCTTCACCAAATAGAGATTTCATTTTCACCGTTGCCTCACCATTACTACGACTAATCGCCTGACTCGGTAACACAATCACATCTTTGTGACTGTCGACCACAATCGACAATCGAGCAATCATCCCGGGACGCATAATGTCATGAGCCGGATCGAGAATTTCAATTTCGGTATCTATCACTTTTTCTGGATTGTTTTTCGCCTTTTCTCTGATCACCGAACCCAACCGAGTTAGCTTACCGTGATAAATCACTTGCGGGTTGGCATCGAGCACAATTTCAACCGCCATGCCTTGTTTGACTCTAGCCAAGTCACGCTCTGGCACCTTGGCTTTGACGATCATTTTTGCCAGCGAGGGAATTTCCGCAAACGTTTGCCCGGTATGCAAAGTATCGCCCACCGCAAATTTGTCGCCTTCATAATTAGACGCATAAACAAACAAGCCGTCTTTGGGTGCCTTAATTTGCAGTCGTGCCAAATCTGCCGCCAATTTTGCCACCTCGGCAGTAAGATATTGTTGTTCGCGCTGTTTTATTGATAAGTTCAGCGCCGACTTGGATTTGAGCCCTTCAACTTTGCCCTGATAAAGCTGCATATCCTGTTTGGCAATTTGTAAATCGAGCTGGAGTTTTTTATCTTCGATGGCGGCGGTGGTTTGGTTAATCTGCGACACTTTACGTGTGGCTTTGCGCAAATTCACCTCACGCTGGGCCAGTTGAACTTTAAGGTCTTGCTGTTGTTTATCTTGCGTGAGGATCAGGTTTTCTAGCTCTTTAGACACAGTAGTTAACGAATCGGTTTTTTGCCTGTGCTTATCGGCAATGGTATTGCTTTCAAAGCTGGCGACTAATTGACCTTTTTTAACCACACTGCCCTCAGGCACCAAATGGGTCAGTTTATAACGCCACATCTGGCTGACACTCGGCGGCGATAAAAATGCAGTATTAGATGAGGCCAATTCCCCATTGGCAGTGACAGAGACATTAAAATCCGCTTTTTTAACCACAACTACCGACGCACCATCATGAGTGCAAGCCGTTAATAACAAAGCACTGAGTAGCAAGGTAGACAACAACAGCAAGAAAATAATTTTATTCGGTTTCAGCGTTTGCTTCATTTAGAGCACCTCCACTAACACGCTCATGCCGGGCACGAGGCTGACCTCGACGGCATCAAGAATATCAATCTCCAGCTCAAAATAAGCCGCTGTGCCCCACGCTTCCCGCTCTTCTGCTTGCGGTACTATATTCGTTACAACCCCGGCATAAGATTGACCATTACGAGCATCAAAGGTCAATCGCACTTCATCGTTCTTCGCCACCGCCCCTTTATCCACTTCGTTGAGCCAAGCAGTTACCCGCATATCTTTTCCCGACGCCACCTCAGCCACTTTCCAAGTTGCCTGAACCGAACTACCACTATTGAGTTTTTTACCATTCCACGGATGGCTGGCATAAATCACTGGTCCACCCGTTACGGTTTTCAATGCGGTCAGACGAGATTTTTTCTCCAATGCGGTCAATTCAAACTGTGTTTTTTGAATTTGAGTTTCAATTTTTTTAATCTCGCTGGCCATTTCTTCCTGTCGAGTCAGCAACTGCCGTTGTGCTTTTTCAACCGCTAATTGCTGTTTTTGAAACTCGATAGCGGCTTTTTCAAAATCAAACAAGCTGACGAACTGTTTCGACACCCCGGCATCAATGCGACTTTTTTCCAGTTCAAGTAACGCTTTTTTATGCTCAAACTCAGCGGTGAGTACCGCCTCTTCACCTTCGCTTTTAGCCAATGCCAGCTGATCAGTTTTCTTCAACAAATCTGAGTTTTTCAACTCAATTTCACTGTCCACTGACGCTCGTTCAAATAACACCACCAGCTCACCGGGTTTGGCAATTTGGCCCTCGGGCATCATCCATTCAATTTGAATTTGCCAGCCGGTGACTCGCGGCGCATAAAAAGTTTCACTGTGTTTGGCCGACACTTCGCCGGTCAAAAGTACTTTGGCTTGAGCCGTTTTTACCTGGATAAAAGCAGCCAAAACAACAAAAACCGCTATCCACTTAATGGGCTTCACTGACAATATCTCCATCTTTTACGTAGATAATACGCTGTGCATGATCTGCCACTTCTTGCTCATGGGTGACAAACACCAAGGTTTGTCCCTGAGCATGTAAGGCTTTAAATAAATCCATAATTTCTTCGGAGGTTTTACTATCGAGATTACCGGTCGGCTCATCGGCAAAAATCACTTTGGGGTTAGTTACCAAAGCCCGGGCAATTGCCACCCGTTGGCGTTGTCCGCCAGATAATTCATTGGGTTTGTTATTGAGCTTATCACCAAGCCCGACCCGCTTGAGCATATGCTCAGCCATTTTTTGCGCTTCGTCATCATCAATCGCCGAAAAACGCATCGGCACCATGACGTTTTTCAACGCAGTTAAACGAGGTAATAAATGAAAGGATTGAAACACAAAACCAATTTTTTGATTGCGAATAATCGACAGCTCATCGTCACTCTGGCTTTGCACTTTTTTACCGTCAAACAGATATTCGCCAGAAGTCGGTGTATCAAGACAGCCCAGAATATTCATCAAAGTGGATTTACCCGAACCGGACGACCCCATGATAGCCACCATTTCACCTTCATTGATTTGCAGGTCAATACACTTAAGCGCTTCAAACTGCGCAGGTCCTTCATTGTAGACTTTTTTGACTTGATTGAGCTGGATCATTAAAAGTTTAAGCGCCTGAATAATTGCGGGATGACACTATAGCAAGGTCCAGACGGTTTCTTAAGCGATACGGGGGATTTTTTGTAAGCGAATTCTTCAACCTGTCGCCTAAAAAACGAGAATGAATTCTCGTCTACGTCGCACCAACGTTGCCGTAGACGAGGTTTCAACCTCGTTAATGTTGAGCAGTAACCCTAAACAACGAAGCATAAAGCACAGGCACCACCCCCAACGTCAACACCGTGCCAATGCCCAAACCAAATGCCAAGACTACAGCCAAGCCATAAAACAGCGGATCTTTGGTGAGAATTAGCGGCAACAATCCCATAATGGTTGTGATTGTGGTCATGGTGATAGGTCGCAAACGCGCAATACACGAGCTGATAATCGCCTCATAATCGTTCTTACCTGAGGCTCTTTCAATATCAATGCGGTCAATCAACACAATGCCATTATTGATGATAATACCCGCCAGACTGTAGATACCTAGGGTCACCATAAAGCCAAATGGCGCGTTCATTATCAACAAACCTGCAACCGTGCCAATCAGCGACAAAGGAATGGTTAACACAATAATCAGCGCCCGGCGATAGGAGTTAAACTGCATCACCAACAGCACCAAAATCAACCCCACCACCATCGGCATACTGGCACTGAGCGCCTGCTGTGCCTCGGCAGATTGGGTGATCACGCCGTCATATTCAATATTATGGTTAACCGGCAAGTCAGCTTTGAGCGCCTGAATTTTATCATCAATGACCCGCTGTAAATCCTCTGCACTCATGGTGGTATTACGAGCTTCGATGCTGATAGTACGAAACATATCCTCGCGCTGAATTTTTGAATACTGGTTCACTGCATTAAAATCAGCCACCTGAAACAAAGGCACCGCCAACCCGGTGGCATTAGAAAACACCGTGGTGGTCCGCAGGCGGTCAAGATTGAACCGCTCGGCTTCTCTAGCCCGAAAAACCAACGGAATAATGTCATCCTGCTCTCTAAATTCGGTGACCAGTGTGCCACTAAAATAACCCTGCAACGAAGTGGCGATATCATCCGACGTCACACCCGCCCGACGCGCCCGGTGCTGATCGACTTCAACCATAATTTTGACGATCCGGTTTTCCCAGTCAGTGCGAATATTGATGGTGTTTGGCACCTGATGCAACACTTCCATAATTTCATGGGCTTTAGCGTAAATCACCGCTTTATCCGGCCCTTTAACCTGAATTTTTATTTGACTGGAATCCGACGGTCCAACAAACATTCTCTTCACCCGAGCGGATACATTAGGGAAATTGTCAAGCAGGCCGTTATGCAGTTTATTCACCATCGGATCCAACGCGGTACCATCTGCCACGTTAACCAACACAAAACCTTTGTTATCCGCCGGATCTTCCGGGTTCAACGAGAGCACAAAACGGGGGCCGTTAAAGCCAGAATAACCAGAATAACTGGTAATTTGAGGAAAGCGTTTTTTATCGTTTAACCAAGTAAACACCGCCTGCATCTGCCGATTGGTTTCTCGTGCTGAAGTGCCATTAGGCAAGTCGATATACATCATGATTTGGGTGCGGTCTGAATCCGGAAAAAACTGTTTTGACACCAACTTAAAACTACCAATAGCGCCAATAAGTACCGCCAGCATTGCCACCATAAATAACATTCGATGTGACAGCAGCCAATGTAAAAAACCTTCATAAAACTGATATAAACCCGTGTTTGGACGCTCTTTTTTTTCTACTACCTGTGAGTCAACCTTGATAAAGAAATAACACAAGGTCGGGGTTAAACATAATGCCAGCACCCAGCTGGTCAACAAGGTGATTAAAATCACCAGTGAAATTGAGCGGGTAAACTCCCCCGCCACATGTTCAGCCAGCATTAACGGCAAGAAAAACAATATAGTAGTGGCCGATGAACTCAACAATGGCATCGCCAACTCTTTACCGCCCTGACACATCGCCGTAAAGCGATCTGCCCCTTGCTCAAGCCGACGTTTGAAATCCTCAGCGATCACAATGCCATTATCCACCAGCAAACCCAGTGCAATAATCAAGGTCGCTAGACTCATTTTCTCTAAAATAATGCCGCTGAATTTCATGATAGCCAAGGTCGCCAGCATCACAAAGGGAATAATAGAACCCACAATCAAGCCGGTACGCATTCCGAGAAACAAGATCACCACCACCAGCACTATCGCCAACGTTTGCAACAGGTTCATCGAAACCCCGCGTACAGTGCGCTCGACCTGATCAGCCTGATAATTAGCAATATTGATTTTGTAACCCACAGGCAAGGTGCTTTCAATTTGCGCCAACATAGCTTTAACTCTGGGCGCGTATTCAAGAATATTGTAATTAGGTAACATCGCAATGGCAAAAGCAATCGCCGCTTCACCATTAAAATAAGCCGGCTGATCCGGCGGATCAATATAACCCCGACGCAAGCTAACAATATCTTTTAAGGCAAGATTATCCTCGGTATCAGGGATGGTGATATAAGTATTACCGACGTCTTCCAGCGAATCGAAATTGCCCGTGGGCTCAACCACAAAACTGATTAAACCGGTATCAATTTGACCGCCTGGGCTGATAATATTCTGGTTTTGCAACTCACTAATCAAACTCTGAGGTGAAATACCCAATTGAGACAATTTAGCACTGGCCGCTTCGAGAAAAATCCGCTCCTCTTGCACCCCAAGAATATCCACCTTTTTGGTGCCTTCGACGGTATAAACATTATCGCGAATATGTTTGGCGATATCATACATTTCCCCCATGCTAAAACCATCAGCGGTCATTGCTAGGGTGATCACCGAAACATCACCAAAAGAGTCGTTGATAAACGGTTTGCGGGTGCCATCAGGCAGATTCCCCGTGGCCTGATCAACCTTGTTACGCAGGTCTTGCCAGATATTATCGAGGTTAAAATAACGGTCATAGATTTCAACATGAATGACCGATTGACCAGTCATTGAGGTGGAAGTGATCTGTTCTACCTCGGGAATTTTACGAATTTCTCTCTCTAGCGTCCGAGTGATTAATTGCTCGACTCTTTCAGGAGCCATACCGGGATATGAAGTCGTCACAATAGCCTGACGAATGGTAATGGACGGATCTTCCTGGGCGGGCAAGGTAAAATAAGCAATCACCCCATTGATCAGCAACAGTGCCACCACCAGCAAAACAGATTTGCGATAGGTAAAAGCCAGTTCGGTTAAGTTCATGGTGATCCCTGCTTTGCATTAGGTAGGTAGATTAATTAAATTGTTGCACATGTTTGTCGAGCAATTTCACCGTTTGGCCTTCACGTAAATGATTGACACCCGCAGTGGCTATCACCTCTCCGGGTTGCAGCCCTGAAGACACCAATATCTCGTTATCAATAATGTTTTCGGTTTGCACTGTACGCTTGTTGACGACCTGGGCTTTGGCATCGTAAACATAAACATAAGATGTCTGGCCAACATCAGCACCAATAGCAGAAATCGGCACTCTGATAGTATCACCGCGATAGCCCGTGCGACCGACACCTTCAAAGATAAAATCGACCTCAGCAGTCATACCCGCCCGTAATTCGGTTTGTGATGAATCAATCACCACCGCCACCGGAAAAGCATTAGCACTGGCGGCGCGGGAGCCGATTTCAGTGATAAGGCCAGAGCCCGTCAAGCCCGGACTGCCCGGGTAATGGATCGCCAGTCGGGTGCCTTTTAACAAACTTCTGATCAGGTTTTCTGGTACCAATACCTGCACTTCAAGACCATCTTCGCCTTCAATTTCAATGGCCGCCTGTCCCGGTGCCACTTGCATTGACGGCTCTACCAGACGTTTGGTGATTTTGCCGTCATAAGGGGCAGTCAATAAGGTGTCTTGAAAGTCTTTGCGAGAAATATTCAACTGCGCACGGGCCACATTCACCGAGCTGGTCGCTGACTCAAACGCCGCTTTGGCATTATCGAAACCCGATTTAGACACCAGCCCTTGTTGCTCCAACTCTTTATAACGGCTGAACTCATTGCTGGCTTCTCGTAATGCCGATTCGGCCTGCTGTAAACTGGCCTGTGACGACTGTTGACTGAGCTGGAAACTGCGCTGATCTAGCAACGCCAGTGAATCGCCTTTTTTAACCACATCCCCCAACTTCACCTTAACCCATTCCACTTTGCCACCGACCTGAAAACTCAAATTAGTGGCCTCAACTGGCTGTACGGTACCAGACAACCGCCGCACCTGTTCAAAACTCGATTGCTGCACTTCGACCCAAGCTATTGGCCGAATTGATTCAACAAAAGGTTCAGGTGGTTTGCTACAACCATTCACTCCTAGCATAAGGAATAAAATAACGGTGATGGACAGCTCAGATAACGGCAGATAATAACGGGTAACAGGCATAAGGGGGACTCCGGTTAGGTTCGCAAGTATAGTATAGTGTAGGTAATTTGGATTAAAGTCTTTATTCTATTTTTTGTCAGGTTTTTGCAGCAGCATCAGGCAGTAGTGGGCGGTGGGCGATTTATTGTCGTGGTTTCATATTAGCGTTATTTTGGTGTCATTGAGATGCTTAACCATGGTTACGATGAAACGCCGTAGGGTGGCCGAGCCTGCGAGGGAAGTAAGCGCAGCGTAACCCGCCATGTTGCTGTAAAAAATTTACACCCCAGAAACGAGAAAAGCCACCCGAAGGTGGCTGATCCAAGACAATTACGTAATGTTTATCACCAGAAAGCTGGGAGGGAATTCAAAACGTGCATATGCTCAGCAGTATTACGCTTTAATGCACAAACCAATACCTGATAAATTGTCTTTCATCGCCATTCATGTAAAATAGATGAATTCATCTTTTTTACATGAATGGGCATGAATCATGACAGTTAGCTCAAAAGCCTCAAAATGGCACTACCCCAGGACCGAATTGGCTAAAGCCTATATCAATCAAATCAATGCGGGTTTAAACAGCATCGCGATTTTTGCCGAGCGTCGTAAAGGTAAAACCGAGTTTCTGATTGAAGATTTGGCTCCTTACGCGACAACTCAGGGTTTTAGAACGGTTTATATTAATTTTTGGGAGCAGCAAAGCGATCCTGTTTATTGCATTGCCAAAGGAGTAGCACGGGCGATGCAGCGTGATAGTGCCAAATTGTTGAAACACTGGAAAAAAGAAGTCAATATCAAAATTCCAGACTTTGAAGTCAAAGCGCAGAATAATGAGCAAGATACTCAAGCATTAGCCTATGAATCGTTAGAATCTTTGCTTAGCAGCAAAGGTAATGTGTTATTGATGTTTGATGAAATTCAACACTTGGCAACCGATGTCAAATTTACCGAACTTATTGCAACCTTGCGAACTTTTCTCGACAGCAATAAAACCAGAGTCAAAGCCATATTTACCGGTTCATCGCAAGATCGCCTCAATAAGATTTTCCGCCATCAAAAAGCCCCCTTTTACCGAGGAGCCAGCCTAGTCGACTTCCCCGATATGGGCGATGAATTTGTCAGTCATCTATTACAAGTCTTTGCTCAAATCACTTCAAATCAGCTCGATGAAACCACAGCAAACGCTATCTTCAAACAATACCATTACTCCCCATTTATCTTGGTCGATTTGATGCAAACCATGATGAGAGAATGTATTGATGATTTTGACAAGGGATTGGCGTATTATCATTTAACCAATAACCCCAACGAACAATGGCGTGAGTTATGGCTCTCATTAAAGTTAATTGACCAACTGATTTTGACTCAGGTGATCGTGCCACAACGTGCGCTATATCACAGTGACACTTATGAACTGATCGGTGACTTGCTGGGGATCGAGCAAGTCAAGCGAGGCATGGTTCAATCTTCTGTCAACAGACTGCGTGATTCGGGTATTTTAACCAGTGCAGGCAGAGGATTGTGGGAGTTTGAGTCACCAGAGTTTCGTGATTATTTACTCGAAGAATGACTAGAGGAGTGACTCGAAGCGGTTTAAACCAAAAACTCAGGCAACTGTGCCACATTGTTACACCCCAGTTGATTCATCACTTGGCTCAGTTGCAGCGTCAGACTGTTAATTGTATGCAACCCACCCTGTTGCCCTAATGCACCAACACCATACACAAATGCTCGACCCAAGAAGGTAAAGTCGGCACCACAGGCTAAAGCACCAGCAATGTTGCTGCCGCTGCGTAAACCGCTATCCATCAGGATTTTGATTTGACCGCCATATTTTTTGCTGATGCGCTGTAACGGTTCAATTGGCGATTCACCCGCATCTAATTGGCGGGCACCATGATTGGAGATCACCACACCATCAGCGCCCAAATCTATCGCGCTTTGAACATCCAGTTCATTGATCAACCCTTTGATCACCAAAGGACCTTTCCAGCTATCTCTGATCGGCTTTAAACCATTAATATCCACTCGTCCCATTACGGTTTTATTCATAAACTCGGCTAAATCACCAGACTCAGCGCCATCGACATAAGGTTTAAGGGTTTGCATTTCGGGTTTACCGGCTTTGATTGTTTCGAATAACCATTGCGGGCGAGCCAGCATTTGTAAGATGTTCGATAGGTTCATCTTTGGTGGCATCGCCAAACCATTGCGAATATCTCTGGGCCTGAAACCAAAAGTGGGCACATCCACAGTGACCACCAATACCGGGTATTGCGCGGCAATAATTCGCTTAAGCAAGTCAGCTCTTATAGCGGCATCGCTGGGATTATAAAGTTGGTACCATGCCCGGCCCTCAGACACCTCGGCAATACGCTCTAAGCTACTCGATGAAACCGTACTCAACACATAAGGAATATTTTTGACCGCAGCGGCTTTAGCCAAGATCTCCGGTGCATTGGGCCACATTAATCCCTGTAAGCCAACCGGGGCGACACCAAAAGGGGCGGCATAACGATGGCCAAACAATTCCACGGATAAATCGCTACCGTCAAAAGGTTTGAGCAATCGACTGCGTAACTGAACCGTTTCAATCGCTTCACGGTTACGTTTTAACCCCACTTCATCCATGCAACCCCCTTCGAGGTAATCAAAGGCAAACTTGGGGATGCGTAAACGGGCTTGTTGTTTTAAATCCCTAACCGCTGGATATTGAGTGTTGAAATAGTCGTTCATGAATTGAGTCTTATTGTGGTTGATTTTGGTTATTTTCTGGCTGTGGCCTAATATGCCCGTCAGTATACAGGATTTGGATCTTATACCCTGCACTTGATTATTAACTGTTAATTAGTAGTTGTAAGCTGATTGATAATGGCGTAAAAAGCCTCATCACCATTAAAAACGCAAACAAAAAGAATACCTTATGCCACAAAACTCCGTTACCGCCACTGCCACCATGGGTGATCGCCATACCGTCGGCATACTATTGGCTATATTGGCCACTTGCTTATATGCCATCAAAGGTGTGCTGGTGAAATTAATCTACCAGCTTGACGTTGATACCGTGAGTGTCATGGCATTGCGGATGTTTTTTTCTTTGCCAGTTTATTTGTTTATCGGACTGTGGTTATGGCGCAAAACACCAATGGCGGCGACCAAGGTGCGACAAAACGGTCTGGCTTGTGCGGGCATTGGTATCTTTGGTTATTATCTGGCGACTTATCTGGATTTGCTCGGACTGAACTTTATCAGTTCGCAATTGGCCGGTTTGGCTTCATTTTCATACCCCACTTTTGTGTTGTTATTGAACTGGGTGATTTTTCGCAAGCCAGTGAATGCCAGCATGTGGCTAACACTGGTATTAACTTACATTGGTATTTTTCTGTTATTTGGCCATGAATTCAGTGTCGTTGGGCAGGAAGTTGGCATCGGTACCTTGCTGGCGCTGGGGTCGGCGTTGTCTTTTGCCTTTTATATGATTTTCAGCAAAGTGGTGATGGCTAAACTATCCAGTGGTTTGTTTACCTGTATTGCCATGAGTGCGGCGGGGGTCTGTATCATTATTCATTTTGTGCTGGCGGGCTCCTATCAAACGTTGACTTTGAGCTGGCCGATGCTGTTATTGTCGTTCAGCATGGCAATTGGTTGTACCGTGGCCCCCTCATTTTTACTTAGCGAAGCGATTAACCGCATTGGCTCCAATCAAACGGCGATCCTCGGCGCACTCGGTCCGGTGGTCACCGCCATCATGGCAGTGGCCATTTTGGCGGAGCCTTTCAGCTTATATCATTTGCTCGGGATGGTTTTTGTGGTGATTGCCACCGCTGGCGCAGTTTTCTGGCAAAAGCCGCAACCAGCCTAAAGCCTCAAGAGACAGCCGGACGGAGGTTTTTACCGGGTAAGGTTTGTCGCCACTGAAAGTAATTAATCAGTGCCATCACCGTATAAAAAACAAATAATACAGCGGTTGGGTAATACCCTTTGCTGACATAAAGGTAAATAGATACGGCGTCAATCACCACCCAATATAGCCAGTTTTCAAGCACTTTTTTCGCCAGTAAATAGGTCGCGACAATGCTGAAACAGGTGGTCAGGGTATCAAGATAGGCATAGTCGGCATGGGTATAATTATCCATGATATAACCCAAACCGACAGCCACCGCAAGGGTGATAAGAATGCTACGATGATGCAAGGTTGCCGACCAAGACTCGACTGGCAAGTAGTTGTCGCCACCGGTCGAGCCGGGGTTTGCGGCGTTTTGTCGCCAGCTGTGCCAGCCATAAAGCGCCATCACCATGTAAAAAATATTGAGTAATGACTCCATCAACAAAGCCCCATTAAAAAACAATAGGGTATAAATCAGGGTGCTGAAAAACGCCGCTGGCCAACACCACAAACTTTGCTTCATCGCCAATAACATGTAAATCAGCGACAAACCAACAGCGATATACTCCCAAGCCGACATGGCTTCGAAACCGCTAATGGTCTGTTGAATAAAATCACTCATCAATTGCCTACTTCATCAAAAAATTAATCGCTCAAAAACTGATTACTCAAAAACTGATTGGCAATAGTACCATCAAGGCTTAACACTTTTAAACATCACAAAGGGTGCCCATTGCTGTTCATTTTGACCAACGACGTTACTATCATCCGCTGCGGTCACTTCACCTTCACGATGTTCAAACACTTGTACATCGTTAAAACCGGCTTGCTGTAGCACCGCTAGGTAGGTTTGTTTTTCCCAGTGAGTATCAATAATTTTGAAACTGTTGCCATCAGGCAGGTCAAGATAAACCGGGCGAGTGGCCCCATCGCCATAAACCGCGCCACTTTCACCATTTTTAAAACTGCTGAATTTAATCCCAATAGAATCAGGATTAGTATCCAAAATATAAAATACCGCGCCGCTTTTCAGCGTTCTGAACGCTTCTTTGGCAATCTTTAACAGCTCGGCTTTATCATTGTTATTGATAAAAACATAACAACAAACGGCAGCATCAAACGTGCCGTCGGCAAATGGCAATAAGCCTGATTCTACTTGTTGATAGCTACTGTGACCCCGCTCAGGATGTTCACTGGCTTTGGCGACCATAGTGGCTGAAATGTCGACTCCGGTCACTTTGCTGATGCCGTTATTGAGCAAGCGACGAGACACTTTGCCACCGCCACAACCATAATCCAGCACCGAAACCTCGCTGCCAAGGGTGTTAATTAAATCACTGATCAGGGGCTGATAACCCAATCTATTTTCAAGATAATCATCATAAAAATCAAACTGATGAGAAACATCTTCTTCCAGCCAATTGGTTTGCATAAGACTGTCCTTTGTTAGATTAAAGCGGGCTGCTGGTTCAGCAGCTGACGGTTAGATAAAAACATCCGGTGCCAAGGATGTATCGCAGCAATTAAGTCATCGGGTATCGCTTGCTTTTGCTGCACATATTTGTGAATTTGAAATAATCGCAGTATCTCAAGCCAGTACTCTGGCAGTGCCAGCTGATTGATTTGCGCCAGTGACAATGACGACTGACGGATCACATGCTCAACCTCAAGCACTTTGGCAATGGTGTCAAAATCGCAGCCAGCAGGCATTTTCGGTGGCTGATGCTGAACATCCAAACTCGCGGAGACGTTATTGAGAATGCGCTCAACTTTGGCTAAATTATTTTCATAAATATGCACCGACCCCACTTGATGGCTATAACTGCCAAGCTCACAACCAAGCATGGCGGCGATAAATTCTTGAATAAAAGTAAACGAGAAAATATCACTGAGCAGCCCAACATAGGCGTCATTGGCCCGCATATAAGCGACCATATGTAATTTGCCTTCACGTAACAGCAGTTGCAAACCCAAAGTACAGGAGACATCAATATTACGTTTGTAGAGGTCTTCATCAGCATTAAATATTTGCAAAAATACCCGCTTGCTGGCACTGTCATCATTTTTCAGCAAATCTACCGCACGATTGATTTGATTGAGGTTTTGCTGACCAAAGTGCAATAACTTTTCACCATAACCGGTGCCCGGCAAAGTTTTACCATCAGCCGAATAACGGCTCATTGACGGCGCATACCACTGAATAAAGGCCAAGTCGTTTTTACCCGACAGATACCACAAAGCTTCAGCATAATTGAAAATAATATTCTGCTTTCGCGCCGGATGCAGACAAAAACGCTTGAGCGGACTGAGCAACTTACAGCTGAAACCAAGGATCTCCCGCTCTGAAAATCCCCGTGGACTATTCTCAAACTCGTAGTGGTTATACACCTCATCGAGTGTTGATAAATACAGCTCGTTTAAGTTGTTATACTGGTTCAGCATCGTATTGCTCACTCGGGTTGCTGGCAAATGCGGCGACCTGCTGGGCAAGCAATGATAAATCAACGCCCTGCTCACCGTAACGCTGTTCGCTCACTTGGGTGATCTCGCCCAATCCCTGCACCAAATAGGCGTATTCTTGGTTTTCTTCGAGCAATAATACCGTCGGTTTTTTCATTGCCGATGCCCAGCCTAATTCAATATGGGTACCGGGCGAGGCCGGTGCACCAGGAAAAGCCACAAACACATCACATTTGCCAATTTCTTGATAATCAATGGTTGTACACTCGGCTGGGGTCATAAATTCACGCCCCCACTTTTCGCGGCGATGGGCACAATGTACCGACCAACCTTGGGCTTCAAAAAACTCAATAATGGCGCTGAATTGCTCAATATGGCGAGTTGACATTACTTGAGTGTCGGCATCAACAAGGGCTTTAAAGGGGCCAGCTAAAAACATTTTTTTCATCAGTTTATTCTCTTTATTGGTTGGTTTGTTTGGTAGTGCTCACCAATGCCTCGGCCTTACGGGCAACTTTGGCAACATCGGTGATCAGTTCGCTTTCGCGCCTAGCGATCTCAGCAAAGCTCATCCAGCGACAATCCAATGCATCGTCAGCAGCCACGGCTTCGCCAGACTCATAACGGCACAATACCGCAATCAACACAAAGTGATGATGGCGGTTATCACTGTCAAATTGGTTCACTTCAATCACATCAAAAATACTTTCTGCGCTGGCGGTAATACCAGTTTCTTCTTTGAGCTCTCTGAGCGCTGCAACCATCAGTGCTTCTGCGGGTAATACTGAGCCGCCAGGAAAACCCCAACCAAATCGCTGGGGTTGATTGTTACGTTTAACTAGCAACAGTTGGTCGTCACAATAAGTCACTGCCAATACTGCAACTCTAGGTTCGCTTAATGCTTTATTTGGCTGTTGTGTATCTGTCGTATTCATGCCGCTTCATCACCCATCGCTATCAGCGCAATGGTGCCATCCCAGTATTGTCGCAAAGCCGCCGCAGCCCGCCATGAACGTAAACCAGAACGACAACACATCACCGTTCGCTGACCGGGTTTGGGCATCATTTGTTGCTGCTCAAATGTACTCACCAGTGCCCTGACCGCCTCGCGATGTGCCCCTTGAGGGGCTTCTTCGACTTCGCGCAGTTCGATAATTAAATCGTCATCGCGCAATTGCTGATCGCTGATAAAAGCAAAAGGGATCTGCGGTGGCTCGGGTGCTTGGTCAAAGCGAAATCCGCCAAAAGCAAAATTGCTGAAATTAACCGTGATCATTTGCCCCAATGGCGATGGCGACAAATCCAGTAACACGTTTAATGCCATCTGCGCCTGCAAACTGCCGATGGTGCCAACCACAGGTCCCATCACCCCAGCGGTGGCACAGGTTGCCGAGTTACGCGGCAAGTCAGGAAATACCGCCCGTAACGACGGTGCCGAACCACAAAAGCCACCAATATAACCGCTTAATCCCAACGCCGATGCGCTGATCAAGGGGGTATTGTGCGCCTGACAAATATCCGACAAGGTATAGCTAACGGCAAAACTGTCAGCGCAATCGAGCACAATATCAGCCTGTTCAATCAACGGGATGGCATTGTCTGGATCCAGCATCATCACATGAGGTTGTACAGTCACTTGTGAATTGAGGTTGTGTAACACCGTTTGTGCCGCAATCGCTTTGGCTTGACCTAATAGGCTTTCGCCATACAGCGGTTGGCGATGCAGATTGCTGCGCTCCACAACATCAGGATCAACCACTACCAAGGTGCCAACCCCCGCACCAGCAAGGTATTGCAATGCCGGACAACCAAGGCCACCAGCACCAATCACCAATATCGTGGCATCGGCCAATTTAGCTTGGCCATCAGCGCCCACTTGCGGCAGAATTTGCTGACGTAAATAACGACTCATTGCGCACTCTCCCGAGTTGCCGCCAGCCATTGACGCACCCGCTGTTCAGGATCGGCATTTAGGGTGATATCGGTAACTGCTGAGACCATATCCGCCCCCGCTGCCAACGCACCAGCGGCACGTTCAACCGTCATACCACCAATCGCCACCAGCGGAATATCGCCCAACAGTTGTTTCCATTGAGTCACTCGCGCCAAACCCTGCTGATGCCATTTCATTTTTTTCAAAATAGTCGGATAAACTGGCCCCAGTGCGATGTAATCAGGTTTGATGGCGATTGCGAGTTTCAGTTCGCTTTTGTCGTGGCTGCTCAACCCTAAGCGCAAACCCGCTTGACGTATGGCCGCCAGATCAGCGTCGACTAAATCTTCTTGGCCCAGATGAATAAACTCACAGTTTTGTTCAATCGCCAGTTGCCAGTGATCATTGATGATTAATGTACAGTGATATTGCTCGCAAACCGCTTTAGCCGCCTGTATTTGCTGACGTATCAGCTCATCATCAGCGTCTTTGATCCGCAACTGAATTTGTTTGATACCCAGCGGCACCAAACGGGCCACCCACTGGGCACTGTCAACAATCGGGTAAAAAGAATCGAGTTTCATGCTAGGTATGCCTTACCCATCACCGGGGTTGAAGGTGAAGCCATATCACGCATTTCAATCGGATCCGCCGCAAACGCTGCCCGCCCTGCATCAACCGCATCGGCAAACGCTTTAGCCATCATTGCCGGATCGCCTGATTTGGCCACCGCCGTGTTGAGCAACACCATGTCGTAACCCAGCTCCATTGCCGCTGCGGCATGAGAGGGCAGACCAATACCGGCATCAATCACCAGTGGCACATCAGGAAAATGAGCACGTAAAGTACGCAAACCATAAGGGTTATTCAAACCCCGACCAGAACCAATCGGTGCACCCCAAGGCATTAAGATCTCACAACCAGCATCGAGTAATTTACCGGCTACGCTCAGGTCTTCGGTGCAATAGGGAAAGACATTAAAACCCTCTTCACACAAGGTTTGAGCGGCCTCAACCAGACCAAAAATATCCGGTTGCAAGGTGTCTTCCTCGCCAATCACTTCTAGTTTGATCCAGTTAGTGTTAAACACTTCCCGGGCCATATGAGCGGTGGTGATCGCCTCTTTGGCAGTATGGCAACCAGCAGTATTAGGCAGCACTTTAACGTCTAAATCGCGGATCAGCTGCCAAAAGTCTTGCCCGGCGAGACTGGTACCGGACTCCCGACGTAACGAGACTGTCACAATATCTACTCTGGCGGCTTTTACCGCCTCAGCGAGGATCGCCGGTGAAGGATATTGAGAGGTGCCAAGCATCATTCTGCTCGACAAAGGTGTGTCATAAACTGTAAACATGTTAACCGCCTTGCATTGGTGCGAGAAT
The DNA here is from genome assembly GCA_965277695.1 of Alteromonadaceae bacterium. Classification (GTDB taxonomy): domain Bacteria; phylum Pseudomonadota; class Gammaproteobacteria; order Enterobacterales; family Alteromonadaceae; genus JABSOG01. Next base: position 15,688 of record CBDIDQ010000022.1, on the reverse strand, counting down.
TTCTATTTTATCGCCATCTTGTAAAATAACTTCGCTACGCGAGCCCATGGCAACAAAGTCTCCGTTTACTGCTGTCACAATCACCGCATCCTGATAGCCCAACTCGGCAATCACAGCATTAAGGGCATTGTGCGAAACCGGCTTAACATCGCCGTTAATAACTATATTCATCCATCATCTCCGGAATAGTTGCTTGATCAAAGACCACTTTGGCGGCCATACGGGCCATTGCGGGTGCCAATAAAAAACCATGACGATACATGCCATTGACACACAGGGTTTTACCTTGCCAACGAACACGTGGCAGGTTGTCAGGAAAAGCCGGGCGAGCATCAACGCCTATTTCAACAATTTCGGCTTCACTAAATGCCGGGTGCAGGGCAAACGCCGAGCCGAGCATTTCAAAAATTGAACGGGCCGAAATACGCTCACGCTCGCTATTTTCAATCATGGTTGCACCCACCATAAACAGGCCGTCACCACGGGGTACAACATAAAGCGGAATACGCGGATGCAACAAACGAATCGAACGACTCAGAGAGAGTTCATTGCTACGCAACAACAGCATTTCGCCTTTCACGCCTCTTAAATCTGCGGTGTTATCCTGTGCCGCCAAGCCGCGACAATCCACTACCAAATCAGCAGAGCTGTTGCAACTAGCGGCATCGGCGTTAACATTAAATTGAAACTCAACCCCTTGTGCGGCTAAGTTTTGTGCTAACTGCTTAATCGTCTGGCGCGGATTTAAGTGGCCTTCATCGGCAAAAAATAACCCCTGACGAAAACGCCCGGACAAATCCGGCTCTAGCGTGGCGATGGTATCGGCATCAACCGATACATGTTGCTCAGTACGTCTGGCAAAGCTTTTTAACTCCGCGACATCACGCCCTAGTGCCAACACCAAAGTGCCATTTTGAATAACGTTATCGCTGTGATCACGCCACCAGGCCAGGGCATCTTGACCTAAACGCACCACAGCAGGTTCGGTGTTTTCGCCTTCACACCAAGGGGCCAACATCCCGCCAGCCCACCACGAACAGGCATGGCTGCCCACTTGCGATCCCCGCTCTAAAATCGTTACTTTGGCCCCTCGGGCAACCAATTCGGCAGCACAGGTCAGCCCCGCCACACCGGCACCAATGATGGTTATTTTCATCATCAGCGGGTCCACACATTATGAAAGTGATGAACCGGACCATGCCCCGAGCCAATATTTAGCTCATCTGCCTGCACAATGGCCTGATGCAAATACCCTTTGGCCGCCTCAACTGCCGCCGTCAAATCCAGCCCTTTGGCCATGCCCGCCGCAATCGCAGCAGAGAAAGTACAGCCAGTGCCATGAGTATTGCGGGTGGCGATTCGAGCGGCATCAAATCGTTGGGTTGGTTGGCCTGCAACAATCAGCAAGTCGATACAATCTTGATGCTCAAAATGTCCGCCTTTCATTAACACCGCTTTAGCGCCTAAATCTAGCAACGCCCTGCCCTGTCGCTGTGCTTCTGCCACTGTGGTGGCATCGGATTCGCCAAGTAATACAGCGGCTTCAGGCAGATTCGGTGTCACCAGAGTCGCCATTGGCAATAACTGCTGTCGCAGTGCATTCAAAGCATCGCTACGCAATAACATATCGCCAGATTTGGCCACCATCACCGGATCTAAAATCACTGGGCCGTGATAATTTTGTAATCCGTCGGCCACGGTTTCGATGATTTCCGGTGAAGATAACATGCCAATTTTTACCGCATCCACGCGGATATCAGCAAAAACAGCGGTCAATTGGGCAGCAATATTTGTTGTCGGTATTTCATGAATATCGGTCACCGCAACGGTGTTTTGTGCCGTCAGTGCAGTAACCACACTTGTGGCATAAACCCCAAGGGCCGAAAACGCTTTAATGTCGGCTTGAATACCGGCACCACCGCCGCTATCGGAACCGGCAATGGTTAAAGCGACAGCTGCACCAGCACTGGTTGTTGAAGGCAAAGATGGAGGTACATCTGGCTCTGTGGTTGAAGATGTAGGGGGGCTAATTGGTGTCATATCATCCTTATAAAAAGCAGTTAAATAGTGACTAACATCGAACGAGCAGCATTAAATATTATTCTTTCACAAAAATCAACAAATAAAATTTTAGTGAAATCAATAACTAAGATACTTTGTTTGTTTTTTTACATTGTAGGAATGAACTCTAGCTCACGATAAATGACGCAGCCATTTCAAGAGTTGTTGCATCATTCCAATCGCGGCAGGGACGCTCCGCTGCTGCCGTTATAACAACGGATCCACAGCTGACCCACCAATTATTAACCATATCTAATCGTAAAATTGTCTTAGCTTTTAGCTTTCATTTGCTATAGGATCGCCACAATCCAAGGGGTGCCGTTTAATCGGCTGAGATGCAATGCAAACCCTTAGTGCCAGAGCGTTTTTTGTCCGGCACGACACCTGATCCGGATAATGCCGGCGGAGGGATGGTAGTTTGTCTTTGTGATCTCACTATTATTCTGCTCGTCCATATAAATTATCCGGTTTGGTTTAACCACAACTGACTGAGTAATTGATGAACACTAAATTGTCCCTACTGGCTACCGCGATTGTATCTGTATTGTTTCCTGCTTATGGCGAGGAGCCTGTCACTCCTAAACCCGAAAAAACCGAAGTGATCACCGTCAGTGGTGACTTTTTGCAACAAAACTTGCAAAAAGCCCCCACCAGTGTCGCCGTGATCACCGCTGCGATGATGCAACAGCGCAACGCCCAACATCTCGAAGATGTGCTCAATACCGCCGCTAATATCAATTTTTCGTCAGGTGCTTCTCGCGCCCGGTTTTTCCAAATTCGTGGCATCGGCGATCGCAGTCAATTTGTCGACTCAGTTAACCCTTCTGTCGGTCTCACCATTGACGGCATCGATTATAGTGGTATAGGTACGGTGGCGACGTTATTTGATGTCAGTCAGGTCGAAGTTTTTCGCGGACCTCAGGGCACCCGCTTTGGTGCCAACGCCATGGCCGGGATGATCAACATGAATGGCCGTGAAGCAGACGGTGAAAAGAACGGTAAAGTTGAGCTATCTTACGGCAATTACAACACCACGCAAATGGCCGCTGCCCACGGCGGTGAGATCACCGATGAATTATATTATCGGGCAGCGGTGCAAAAGCTCTCTGGCGATGGATTTATTGATAATACTTTTCTCGGTCGTGACGATACCAACGACACTGATGAATTAGGCGGTCGACTAAAATTGCGCTGGCTGGCCAGTGAAGATTTACAATTGGACTTTGCCGCGCATTATTTTGATCTCGACAATGGCTATGATGCGTTTTCGTTGGATAACAACCGCAAAACCTTCTCGGATCAGCCGGGTTTTGATAAACAAAGAACCCGTGCTTTTGCCGTTGCCAGCCAATACACCGGATTTATTTCTGCCGACATCAGTTTAGACATCAGTAATAACAACTCCGATTTGGCCTATGGCTATGATGAAGACTGGAGCTTTGTCGGTTTTCACCCGTGGGAATACAGCTCGTTTGATCACTACTTTCGCGAGCATGACAATACCACCATTGATTTGCGTTTTAGCGGCAAAGCCGACTCACCAAGTCGTTGGATCTTCGGCATTTATCGCCAAGAAAAAGACATCGACCTAGAGCGTCAAGCGGTGTTTGGTTTTACCCCGCTATTTGGCAGCAGCTTTGAAACCCACAACACCGCAATTTATGGCCAAAGAGACTGGCAAGTGGATGATAAAGTCACTATTACAGGGGGTTTGCGGGTAGAACAACACACCGCTGATTATGTCGACAGCCTCGGTATCGTCGATGAAGTGGACGATATCATGTGGGGTGGTAAGTTCAATGTGACTTATCAGGTCACCGACGATACTATGATCTACACCTCGCTTTCTCGGGGTTACAAGGCCGGTGGCGTCAACGGCGAAGCCATCGCCAAAGCGTTGATTGACGGCGAAGATACCACTGCCGACTTCTTGCGCAAACGCACCACCTTTGACCCAGAAATTCTGCAAACCGTTGAATTTGGCATCAAAGGCAGCTCTGCTGATGGCAAACTGCAACTGAGATTCAGTGCATTTTACAGCGACCGTCAAGATGTTCAGCTCAAAGGCGTAGTGCAAGAGCCCGGCACAGCAGGCGATGCCTCGTTGTTTGTTGGTTATATTGAAAATGCCGCCAGCGGTAATAACTACGGCGTAGAAACTGAACTGAGCTATCAATACAGTCCATCGCTGCAATTATTTGCCAGCGTCGGTTGGCTCGATACCAAGGTTGAAGATTTTGTCGCTCAGGACGGCACCGATATGGATGGCCGTGATCAAGCTCATGCGCCACAATATCAGTATAACGTTGGCTTGCAGTACGATATTGATCAACACTGGTTTGTCTATGTCAATGCCGAGGGTAAGGATGACTTTTATTTCTCGATGAGCCACAATGCCCAATCCGGTTCAGTCAATTTAGTTAATCTATCAGTGGGTTATCAGCAAGACGACTGGGAAGTGACACTGTGGGGACGTAACGTGTTTGATAAAGATTATGCTGTACGCGGCTTTCAATTTGGCAATGATCCCCGGGATGGTTATGAAACCCATACCTACACCCAATTTGGTGAACCAGCTCGCTTTGGTGCCACTTTGCGTTATCATTTTTAAACCCGGGTCAAATTAACCCTCAACATTAACGAGGTTGAAACCTCGTCTACGGTGAGTAGACGCGAATTCATTCGCGTTTTTTTAATTGTCACCCTATTTAATAAAAACGTGAACAACTGGCAGGACACCAAGATGAAAATATCTGTAGAAATTAGTAAATACCCGCTGGATGAACAATACATCTCGCAAATCAAAGATTTTATCGACAGGCTTAACCTGCATCCAGAAATCACCGTATTGACCAATACCATGAGCACTCAGGTATTTGGTCAATACGATATTTTGATGTCAGTGTTGAACCAAGAGATCAAAACCTCGTTTGAAAATTTTGGCAAGATGATATTTGTCTGCAAGTTTATTAATGCTGATTTGACCCCAGCGCCTTAAACTGTTTGATGGACAATATACTCGGGATCACCACCCATCCATTCTTTGCCAATAAGACCATTAAGGCCATCACACCATTGACCGGTGGCCTCAATAATCCGGTTTACCAAGTCACGTTATCAGACGAAACGGTGATAGTTCGTATTAACCCACACCTCAGCACACACCTCAGCACACACCTCAACCACAGTGATGAAAACCAAAGTACAGAATTGGCATTACAAACCGCAATCGCCGCAATCGGCTACGCGCCTCAGATATTGGCTCAATCAGCCAAGCTCACCATCATGGAGTATATTGAAGGTTCGCATCAGCCAGCCCGGGATTGGTCTGAAATCGCATTAGACAACTTTGCCCAGCAGCTGGCGACTATCCACCAGCTAAATCCAGCACATCTCCCCAACACACCGCTACATCAGCAAATCAGCGATTACCAACAACAACTAAATTTAACCACGTCTGAGTTGCTGCTAGTCAATACCAGCGTTCAACAATTGGCAAAACTGGCCGAATTGCCAAGCACTATGGGTTTATGTCATCAAGACTTGAATCCGGGCAATATCATTGCCAGCGTCGGTAGACAGATGATTATTGATTGGGAGTTTGCCGCCAAAGCCGATGTGTTCTTCGATTTGGCCAGTTTTACCCTCGAACATCAGTTAAATTCGGCTACAACTGAGCGTTTTATCACCACTTATTTGAGCTATCAATCATTTAACCTCAACGCCGAGCAACGTGAACAAAAACTGCAATTGATGACAATCGCTTACAGCTTGGTTTGTTGGTTATGGCACAAAACACAATTAATGGATGATAGTGAGGGTAATAGTGAGGAAATACAGCAGATACATCAACAACGAATGGCGGTTTATTATCAGTGGTTAATCACCAGCCTTGGGACAAGCTGATGATGGTTGTCGTGGACGGTCATCAACCCCCTGATGAGATATCAGGGGTGATCGACTTTAGATGCCACCTAGCCTTGCAGCCAAGTCTTTATAACGTTTTACATCTTCTTTATCAAACAAAGCATTGCCATCTTCACTTTTTTCTTTAGCGACCAGCAAATGCTCTCGCTCTAGCCTTTCTACTCTGATAACTTGTACTTCTAAAAATTCAGCGACCTCGGCCACAGTCATTAAAGCCATAATTGTTCCTCCAACTAATTGTTTATAAACTTGTTATTTTAATGATTTTATAAGTAAAGCCGATTTTGTCAGAAATTGCGAGTGACAACCCGGCTATTTTTTCACGGCCTAGTGGCTACAAGGGTACGTCAATAAACAGCTGTTGTTGTAATTCAAAACTACCCGTTTCGACCGACAGCAAATGAATATCATAAACCAAGGTACCAGCCAAATCTCCTGCATCATCAAAATCAACCGCTGAATACGCCCCGACATAATCGACAGCTTCGCCATTTTTAATCAAGGTCAATGCTTCTTCAATTTGCGAAGGACCTAATTGTTTACCCGGTGGGTTCATCACCGCCCGCATACTCTGGCGCACCATCGCACCACTGGGGTTAGTGGTATTATTGGCATGACCCGCATGTTCTAACGCCAATGCCGCAACCATAGTGGCATCATAAACATTAGTGTCGAATTGTTGATGTGCCAGCCCAAAAGTCGCCAGATAACTATCACGAAAGGCGGTAAATTGCGGATTACTCTCAACACCAAAACCCGGACTGACACCGATGGCTTTTTTAATCAAATCAACCGACGCCAAATTATCAGTAAAATCAGAGCCCACCCCGCCATCGGGCAACAAATATAACCCCGCAAAATTTTGGCCAATACTTTCATTAATAAACTGAGCGCTTACCGCACCACCGAGCAAAGCGACAATCACCACATCCGGCGAAGTCGCAAATACGCCGGGGATAGTGTCGCCAAACCCCGTCAATACGTCTTCTGGTATCTCAACCAACTCGGTTAACTCGCCACCAAGACGGGTGAATTCAGCAGCAAACTCGCCAGCCAAACCTGAACCATAAACATCATCAGCGTTAATCACCATCACCGCCGTTTGTGCCCCTTCACCCATAGCCAACTGTGCCAACACCCGGCCTTGATGCACATCAGACGGAGCCATTCTGAACAGATAATCATTATCGACATAATCTGTCAGCAAAGGAGAGCTGGCAGTTTCACTCAGTACCACCACATTTCTTGGCACTGCTTGCTCAGCCACTGCTAATGAACGGCTTGAGGTAGTCACCATAATCAGCGGCACCTGAAAATCATCCATCAGGGTGATAGCCTTCGCCCCAGAGACTTCGGCGTTTTCGGATTGCAAAATCACCACATTAAAATTTTGTCCTAGCACCCCACCCGCCTGATTGATTTTTTCTACCGCCAATAAACTGGTATTACGCAAATGCACTGGCGTACCCATCAAATAACCAATATTAATGCTTTGCGGCTCAAACTGCGGCGTCACAATATCACTAGTGACAGCAGTATCGCTGTTGCAGCCAGTCAGCAATAGCACCAATAATAGCGTTGTTTTAATCATCATTTTCATAATAAATTTTCATTGTTAGTTGTTAAGTATATATTTAAGGTCTTTTTTATTTATCACTACCGTTATACGGGCAGGTGGGCTGTTCAGGTATCTGGAGCGCTTCGTTCTTTACAATCAAAAGCACTCACCACGGAGACACGGTGGCACGGAGAAGGTCAAAAACAAAAACATTTAAAATCTTTAGTTTTTGACTGTGTTTTTCTCCGTATCTCCGTGTCTCCGTGGTCAAAATGTTTTTATTTTTTAAGAACGAAGCGCTCCAGTGACTTGAAAAGCTCGTCAAACCCTTAAGACATTCACAATTTTCATTCCTAAACTCTAATTATCCACAAGCTAAATAGATACAATTGTTAATTGAATTAAAACCGCTGACTAAAACTCAGCGAATACCGTAAACCCAGCCCGGGGACATCAATGCCGCCAAACCCTGGGTTACTATGTTTGCCACCCCACAAATCATGGATTTGCAGTTTCACCACTGAGGTTTTATTGCCAAACCATTTGGCATTGCCTTGTAATGTCAAAGTACTATCAAAATAACTATCCAATTCATAAAAAGTCTCGGCAGCCACAACATTGCTGGTAGACGCCGGACGCTTGTCATTAAACTGGTTATCTAGACTCAAACGTATGCCATTTGACCATAAATAACTCAACCCCGCGTTGGCGGTGTATTCAGGAAATAACGCCCCTTTTGGCCGATTCTCCAACACAAATAGGCTGCTGTCGGCCACCTCAATATCTTGCCAACCAGCATTAAAATACAGATGCCAATTGTCAGTATCATAAGAGATATCTAGCTCTAATCCTTTGGTCCTAGCCGAAGCCGCATTCACCGCTGCCAGATTACTGACATCATCCCGGTAAACCACTAAATCATCGACTTTAGAGTGATATAAAGTGGCGGTATAACGGATGTTTGCGCCAAAAGTACCCGCTGCCACCAGCTCAATAGTTTTGGCTTGTTGCGGGTCTAAATCGGCATTGCCAATCAAATCTCCCCGCTGAATCGGTCGTCGATAAAGCAGCTCTGGCGAAGGAGCCTGAAATGAGCTGCCATAGAGTAATTTTAAACTGTGCTTGTCTGATAACGGATAAACCAGCCCTAGGCGGATGGAATCTTCACTGCGATAAACCTCACTGTGATCATGTCGATAACCAAAAATCGTATCAAAACCGACCTCCCACTTGGCCAGCCACTGCAAGTAATACGCCTGACTGTTGAGGGTTTGAGAACCCGGCTGTGTTAGCGGGGTAACCTGACCATCGGCTTTTTCGACCCGAGAAAACGCTTCAATATCATGATCATCACTCGATAGGTCAACACCAAACAACCAATGATTTGAACTGCCCTGCTGCCAGTTAAGCTCTGCTGAAACATCGACACTCGCATAGCTGATATTACTGCGATAATAAAAAACATCAGAGCCTAATTCGGTGCGGTGATCGCCACGAGGTGCGCCTTTTTTCACGCTCATATCCAGATTAAGCGATAACTGTTCAGTCAGTGGGCGATAATGATCCAATCGCAAAAAAGCATTGTAAACATCAACGTGGGTATTACCTGTCGCAAGTAAGGTATTGAGATCACCATAAGCATGAGTGCTTTGCAGCTCTTGATAATGTGCTGCCACTTGCCAGCGGCTGGCATCTTTAGCCAAATAACGGCTTTTAAAGTAGAAAGTCAGCGGCTTGCTAATGTTATCTTCACTGGTTAATTGGCGGTTACCAGTGCCCTGGGCAAAAAGCGCATAATCCGGCGAACTCAAGGGTAAATCAAGCCCGCCCCTATCGGCATATCCCAAGGCCAAACCAAAGCTACTATCCCAATCGTTAAAGCGACTGCCACCCGCTATTTCAGCAAACCAGCCATTGCCTGCATCATGAATACGTTCAGCTTCGAGATAAACCAGCGAACCTTTGCGGATAAATTCTTCACTGGTTTTGGTCACTATATTAATCACCCCCAAAAAAGCATTGGCACCATAAAGCGCCGACACCGGACCTTTGATGATTTCGATACGCTCAATCAGACTGATGGGGATCAAGTTGCGGTCAATTACATTACGATCATTCGATTTGAAGTTAACCGGTTGGTCATCCAACATCACTTTAAAGCTGCGATTACCCGCTCTGGCTCCCGCATGAATGCCGCGAATACCAAAGCTGCTTTGCAACAAGTCATCGGTCGCAGAAAAGCCAGAAATATGGCTGATCACCTCAGCCACACTGGTGTAACCAAACCAGCTTATTTGTTCTTTTGACACCACAATAACAGAGGCCGGAGAGCGGCTAGATTTTTGTGATAGTTTGGTTGGGGTATTGACTTGCCAATCTGGATTCAACGCGACTCGGGTATCGAGTAGTGACTCTAAATCAGCCCCTTCAAGACGCTCTATTAAAGCGCTGCTTGGTGCGTCTTTGTTTTGAGTGCCCTGCTCAGTCGCGCTTACCTCAACGGTAACAGTAAAGATCAGGGCGAATAACAACCCTAGCCAGCTGCGACGGCTCATTTGGGTTTCCCCACCACACGGGCTAGTCTGAGCAGTCGTGAACTGACTTTTAACTTGGAATTTGTGGTTGATTGCCAATTGACTTCAAAGCGTAATTTATTGTTTTGATTATAAAAGTTAACGTGACCACCGGACTGAGCGAAGTTTTCTCGATCTGAAATAGTCAAAATGGGTCGATTGGCGACTTGGCTGAGAATGTTGGCAGCATACTGATTAGCGTCGCCGAGAATGACTACCACATGGCACTTAACCGCATCATCAGCGATAATCTCACGAATATTGATGGCTCTACCGCCAAAGACAGGCTTTTTTTCAAAAAAGCGTTTTAACGCGGGTATAAAGAGTTTGTCATGACCCATCACGCCAATCACAAAGGGGATTTCATTGTCCATATCAGGCCAAGTGGTATAAGCCGTAAAACCGTTAACCATGCCAGCTTTGATCACATTGATCCGCGCACTGTCCATTCCCGGGGTTTGGGCAACCGACACATACGACAAAAAAATGAATAGGCTCACCAACACCCATCGACCGATCAATCCCAATACTACCTCATCAAAATGCTATTACCCTGAGTTCAAATGTAGCTGATCTTATTTTTGTTCGACAAGTTTTATTTAATCAATGGCTGAAACACAAGGTTAAATAGACGATAAGCCCGCCTATTGTTTTGATGATCGTTTAGCCCAGTGCGGTTGCGTGATTAATTGGTGCATTTCATCAGCCACCACAGCGAAATCTGGATGCTGATTTGCCAGCTTGGCCATCAAAGGCAATACCAGTTGTCCCGCTTGATAAACCTCATCAGCGATAGAATGTGCTTTCGCTTCATTTAAACCACAATGATGAAGGGCAAATTGCAGTAATACCTGCCATTTTGGCCAACGTTTCGAACCCGTCAAACTCAACGCCATGGTATCATTTTTGATATAGGGTACTGTACTAACGATATCAAATATCGGCGCTAACTGGCGCTTTTCATCAGGCAGACTGCCCAAGGTATAGTGTTTAAGCGAGCGATAAACCACCCCACTGTTTTTTAAGTGAGCATCACCATTTTTGACCAAAATATTGACCAATGTCAGTTTGAAAAAATCAGCCAAAGCTTGTTGTTGCTGTTCGGGTGAAACAAACTGACGAATTGTATTGGTACAAGACTCCAAACTGGCATCATATTTTTCCCGTGTTCCTTTGGCTTGTAAAACACAAAAATCTTCAAACCCCAGCGAATTATTTTGCTCATCAACATCAAACCGCTTAATCAACAACAACTTGGCGTTATCACTTAAATAGAAATCGGGCACAGTTAAACCCGCATTTCTCGCCAAGGTAAGACAAACAAACTCATTGCAAGCCAACTGAGGAAACTCGCTACCCCAACTTTTCACTATATATGAGCGATAAGGCAGGGTTATCGCCTCTTTAATGTCCATTAACACTTTGGGCTGTACGCCCGCCACTCCCGAACAGGTAGCAAATTGATAAAGCAATTGATTAAACAGATTGGCATCATCGCTGCCGAGCAATGTTTGCAAGTCAGGCAAATCATCGTTGGCTGGAGGTACTGGCTGATCGGCAATAGCATAACCCAACCGACCAATTTGAGAGGATCCGAGAATAGCCAACATGGTCAAATCATCGCTACCATACTGCTTCGCCGTTGCCCGCTCTATCGCCTGACGTAAATGCCCTTCGGGCAAGTTCATTTGAAAAACAGGGTGTAATGCCTGATTAGCATAACTTTGCGTACTAATTGGCATCGTTAACGAAAGGGCTTCTGTGGCATCCAACCCATAACCAAACACATGTTGCTCACTCTGTCGAATCAAACGGCCAGAAATCAGCTCACTAAGGTAAACGTCAATATCAGCCATCAGAGACCTCCCGCATTACGCTGGGCTTGTAAGTCTTGAAGGGTCGGCATTCCGACATGGGTTAAGGTCAATCCTTTGCCCAATAACAACAACACCCGCTGTACTTTACGAATACCAATATCTGAATAATCATTGCGCTCCAACGCGCCAATAGTGGTTCTATCCAGCCCGGCATATTGCGCCAATTGCTTTTGACTCCAGCCTTTTTGTTTCCGCATTGCTCTTATCTGCGTACTGATATCACTTAAATCCATCGCATACATGTTTTTTTCGCCAACGGCCAGTCAATATGATGAATATAATCATCTTTATGGCTGATAACAAGGGTTATGATGAATATTTGCATCATAATCGCTCTGGTTATAATGTCATATTTATTTCGGCTCTGATCAATCCCCCTAACACTTGTAGCCAAAAAAACGCGAATGAATTCGCGTCTACGGCGCACCAGCTTTGCCGTAGACGAGGTTTCAACCTCGTTATTCTTGCAGGATAATTGTCAGCTTATATTTGTTCGATATAGTCGGGTTTCACCTTCAGTAACGGCTTTATCCCAAACCTAGCGGTTATTCAGCCGCATCACCGAGATTGTTCAAATTTCGCCTGTGCAATGGCAAGATTGTTGTTAACCCCTTTAACATACGGATGCTCGGCATCAAAGGTACCTTCGAATATCACCAAAGCTTGTTGAAAATACTCAATCGCCTTGTCATATTGGCCTAGCGCGTAATATGCCCCTGCCAAGTTATTGCGCCTTATAGCAACATCAGGATGGTCTTGCCCATAAGTGTTAAGGTCCGATGCCAAAGCTTGTTGAAAATACTCAATCGCCTTTTCATATTGGCCTAAACTGTCATATGCCCCTGCCAAGTTATTGCGATCGATAGCGACATCAGAATGGTCTTGCCCATAAGTGTTAAGGTCCGATGCCAAAGCTTGTTGATAATACGCAATCGCCTTGTCATATTGGCCTAGCGCGTGATATGCCATGCCCAAGTTATTGCGGTCGATAGCAACATCAGGATGGTCTTGCCCATAAGTGTTAAGGTCCGATGCCAAAGCTTGTTGAAAATACCCAATCGCCTTGTCATATTGGCCTAAATCTTTATAGGTTGCGCCTAGGTTATTTGTTAAAGTCGCCACCTCTGGTGAATCCTCACCTTGTTGCTGCACGTAAATCACCAGTGCTTTTTCTTGCCATATCAATTGCTGTGAATATTTAGCAAGTATGTTTGCAAGAACCCCAGCATCATTAAGATACAAGGCATTATCTGGCGAATAACCCACAGCCCGCTCAAAATGGTCGTAGGCAGCATAATAGTCGAGGTTTGCTCGGGCAATTTTACCCCGCTCAAAAGCGGCTTTGGCGGCCCGCAGGCTGGCTTTTTCGGCTTGGGCGATGATGGCTTGTTGTTGGGTTTCGATTTGTTTAAACAGTTCATCGGCTTTTGCTGAATTGCCTTGACGTAACTCGGCTTCTGCTTCGGCTAATAATTCATCATTGGGCAGGTCTTCAGCAAGCGTGCGTAACGCTTTGATTGTTGACTCTAAAAAGGTGATACGTGTTTGATAACTGTCGTGCAAGTGGGTTAATTGGTTTTCGACGTCGGTGATTTGCCTTTCTAGCAATTGTTTTTTTAGCGCTAGTACTTGCTTTTCGCCACTGTGGATTTTTTCGAGGTCTTGGCGTAATGCGGTTTTTTCGGCGATGAGTCTGCTTTCGTGTTGTTCGATGCTGTAGCCGTTTATCACCGATTCTTTGAGTACCACCGATTTGCCAATCTGTTGTTTTGCGCGTTCAACCGCAGCGGCTTTCCATTGTTGTAACAGCTCAACTGGATAACGCTCAGCATCAACATCAATTAACCTTGAACAGCTTTGACATAACCAAATGCCGTTATCGTAGTGGCTTCTTTGCTCTGGGGTTAATTCGCTGTCTGCTCTAGGGCCTTTTGCCGCTGCCGCAATAATATGCGCGGCAACCCCGATGCTGATGGTTTTGTCTTGGCTACCGTTAGGGCCTTGGGTGATCACTCGGCAGTCAGGGTTTGAGCAAGTGTGTCCTGCCAGCTCCCTTAATTGGTTGATCACTGGTTTAAGAAAGTCATCTCTGTTATTCGCCATCGAAAGTAATACTCCGGTTTTTATCTGGCTAAAACAATAGCGGTAATACTGATGGTTGTAAATTCAAAAAAGCAGGCATAAATCGAAATGTCGAACCAGCCTGCCTACAAATGACTTCATTTATACCTTTGTTTATCAACCTTTTCAGCTAATGCCTGTAATGCTGGACTCGGTTTAACATCAGCCTGACAAGCGGCAAAAAATGGGGCGAAAACAGTATGACTTAAAATTGTTCTTAAAAAAATTTGATCACTCAAAATATTAAGACTAGAGTTTTTTGGGTGCAGTTCCTAATCTTTTCAGATAAGGGATATTTTCGCACTAAATCAAACAGTTTATTAACAACACTAATTATAACTGGAACATTCAATGAAAAAATTAATATTAATCACAACAATGGTGATCGCCATGAGCACTAACGCCGACAATAAAGGTAATTCAAATCCAGCGCCTGTTCTCGAAAAAGGCTTTGGGACCCCCATAGAAAAAACAGTCAATCAACACAGTCTGGATTTCTTTAGGATATGGCTCTTAGATGAATCTGGTAAGAAAACCCTACAACGGGCATTGGAAGAAAAAGCAGGTCTTGATGCTAAAAGAGCGGTAAAAGCCATTCAGTTTATGGACCAAACCATAAACCATATTGATGAGCAAACAAGGTCGCTTTATACAAAACAAACAGCAATATTTGTCAGTCAATATAACGAAAGTTTACCTACAAAAGAACGAGTCACTTCATTTAAAGAAATTAATGTAGACAGAGCAACCCTACTCAATGCTGAGGCAATCATACAGTCACAACTTTATGATATTGCGGAAAATCAGGTAAGTAGATTAGGCGATGTCATAGGTGAAGAATACGCACTAGATTTAAAACACTGGATAATGACCAGCGGTGCTTTAGGACATTCGGTAGAACCTGTAGATCCTCAAGAGTACCTTAAAGAAATATCTGAGGATGGTAGGCCAGATAATAAAGCAAAAAGATCAATCCACAGAATTCGGCATAATAAAAAAGAAGGCTGACTAATATGAAAATTACCCAAATAAAACCATTGCTTTTAACCTTAATGTTGGCCTTCTTTTCATCGAATTCATTTTGCGGGATGCAATAGGAACAATACCAGCATCTTGTTTTAAATTCTCTGATCATGCCGAGGGAAGAGTTTTAACCTGGCATAGCCCTTTCGTTTCATGCTGATCCCAGCGATTATTCAACTATAGGTGTGAAAATGAAAGTAACGGGTTCAGTTGTCAGAGAATCTGAATGGTTTTGAAGCTTCAACGTATGGCAACTATTCGAGTTACGTCGCTTGGCAATTTTATTCTAAAGGAATTGCTCCACTTGCGGTCTTTGGTACTCATAGAGCAAACTTCAACTGACTGGAGCCAACGTTGGTATAACCCCACACCGCACGTTGTATTTAACCACTGTGTAAATTCCCACCCAATCACATTACTCACAAAATTTTATAATATGAATTAAAAGAGATATTATCTCGTTAACGTTATTATTGTGAGCCGCTTATGTTAATCAGATTCACCGTATCCAATTTTGCTCATTTAACGATGAAGCCCAGTTGAGCATG
>CBDIDQ010000021.1:0-155187 GCA_965277695.1 Alteromonadaceae bacterium | reverse complement strand
AGCGGACTCCAAGGCGGTTTTTTCGTTTAAATATCCAGAGGCCGGGCAAATTAAGCTCCATGCCCGTAAATCGATTGAATTGTTGCCGGGTAAAACCAAAGTGATGACGGGCAACAGCAATAGCTTTGTAGTTAAGCCGCTTGCTTTACGTTTAGATCTTGATGGCGTAACCAATGGCCTTGCCGTAGATGCGAATGATACGGCGTTTAGACAAACCGGGGAAGCTTTTGTAGTCAATGGTAGCGCAGTACGCTGGGCGACGGGACAAGATGCTAATGGAGACGGTTCACCGGATCCAGCGGATGATCTCAGCGGCAACGGTGTGACAGACAACTTTACCGCAGAGACACTTTCCTTGACTCATACGGTTGCCCATCCGGCGGCAGCGGCTGTCGGTATATTATCTGGTACCACCAATGGTCAAAGTTTTGCATCCGGTACTGCTCAAGTCGCCGATTTAGCGTGGAATGAAGTGGGTATTATCAATCTCAGCGGGCAACTCGGTGATGGTGATTACCTCGGCACGGGTAACTTATCGGCAGTGCTGAATAATGTCGGGCGTTTTGTCCCTGACCATTTTACTTTGATTGCTAGCAATGTGATCAACGGTTGTGGTGCGTTCACTTATATGGCTCAGGATTTCAATGTGACTTTAAATATTCAGGCACAAAATTTAGCGGGTGATATTACCACCAATTATAATACTGGTCATGACAAAGCCAGTTTGGTTTTTGTCGCAGAAAACGTGGTTGCTGGCATTGATGCCGAATTGACGGGTCGGCTGATAGTGGCCCCAACAGTTTGGTCAGATGGTGAAATCAATGGGGCATTTGCCGCGAGTATCTCCCAGGCCGTTGATGGTCCGTTTGATAATACTTTTGTTGGTTTCAGGCTCGACGATGGTGAACCTGATATCGTGATTGAGCTGAGTAATACGCTGAATATGAATGCAGCGACTGACGGTGTTTGTGTTGCACCAGATTGTGATGCGTTGAGGCTTAATGCGGGTGGTGCGGTCTTGCGTTCTGGTCGGTTAAATTCGGCTCATGGTTATGGTCCGGCGACTCAGCGAATGCAAATGCCGTTGTTTCTCGAATTTTTCGATGGTACTGCTTATGTGATATCGACCACTGATAATTGCAGTATGCTGGCGGCTAATGAAGTGACAATCACAGGCAGTGCAAGTGCTACATTTGGTAGTTATGACGTCACCGGGATTGGTGGTGGAGCCGCGATAGCGTCGACTTCGTTGGTGGCTCCAACCAACGGTGCAGAAATTAGTGCTGTAAATGGTTACTTTGATGTGACCTTCGAAATCCCTGAGGCCACCGGCGGTGGCGTAATTACCATTGGTGAAGCAACGTTATTGCTCAATACTGACCCCTATCCTTGGTTGCAATTTGACTGGGATGGTGATGGCGATATTGACTTTAATGATGGATTACCAGTCACTGTTGGCACCTTTGGTCAATCCCGGGGCAATGACCGGGTGATCTACTGGCGCGAGATTAAATGATTAAATTATCGGCAAAACTTCAAATATCACAATAAATTGCACTCTTTTCTTGCCCTTGTAATTGGCCGTTGGTAAAGTGGCGGCTGCGCTTAATTCGGCGACCATTTGTGGTATTAATATCCGATAATAATTTCCTTTAGGGATCACAGTCTTCATGTTTAAATTTCTCCGTGGGATGTTCTCCAATGATCTATCCATTGATCTTGGCACAGCCAATACCCTCATCTACGTAAAAGAGCAAGGGATCGTCCTCAATGAACCCTCCGTAGTAGCCATCAGACAAGAAAAAGCCGGCGGGCCAAAAAGTGTTGCTGCCGTTGGTCATGATGCAAAACAAATGTTAGGTCGTACCCCGGGTAATATCCGCGCCATCCGGCCAATGAAAGACGGCGTTATTGCCGACTTCTACGTCACTGAAAAAATGCTCCAGTATTTCATCAAACAAGTTCACAACAACAACTTTTTACATCCGAGTCCTCGGGTATTGGTTTGCGTACCTTGTGGTGCCACTCAAGTAGAAAAACGGGCGATCAGAGAATCAGCCCTAGGTGCGGGTGCCAGAGACGTTTACCTGATTGAAGAGCCGATGGCAGCAGCGATTGGTGCGGGTTTGCCAGTATCAGAAGCGACTGGTTCAATGGTGGTCGATATTGGTGGCGGCACTACCGAGGTGGCGATCATCTCTTTGAATGGTATTGTTTATTCTTCGTCGGTGCGTATTGGTGGGGATAAATTTGATGAAGCGATTATCGCTTATGTACGACGCAACTTTGGCAGCCTAATTGGCGAAGCCACCGCAGAAAAAATCAAGCATCATATCGGTTCGGCATTTCCTGGTGATGAAGTTCAAGAAATTGAAGTTCGCGGTCGCAACCTCGCCGAAGGTGTACCCAGAAGTTTTGTGCTTAACAGCAACGAAATCCTCGAAGCCTTGCAAGAGCCATTAACCGGTATCGTCAGTGCGGTTATGGTGGCATTGGAGCAATCACCGCCAGAATTGGCTTCTGATATTTCAGAGCGCGGCATGGTGTTGACTGGTGGCGGAGCATTACTCAAAGATGTTGACCGTTTATTGATGGAAGAAACCGGTATTCCAGTGATTGTGGCTGACGATCCACTGACTTGTGTGGCTCGTGGTGGCGGTAAAGCGCTTGAAATGATTGATGTTCATGGCGGCGATGTGTTTGATTACGACTAGACTGCTACTGTCTAAGTTGTGATCACCAGCGGCTAGCCCGTCAGGATCCAGAATGAATTTACTCTTCGGACGTTCACCCCCGATAAAACTCAGATTAATGCTCGCCATTATTCTGAGCTTCGTTTTTATGGGGGCAGATAAACATACCGGCACCTCAGCGACACTGCGAGCTTTTTTGAACTCGTTGGTTACCCCGATTTATTATTTAGCCAGTCTGCCAGAAGATTCATTAGGCTGGACTGTCGACCAACTTAAATCTAGAGAAGCGCTGCAACAAGAAAACCAAACCCTCAAAAGCCTGCAACTACTGCAAAATGAAAAACTGCAACGCTTTGCTTTTATGGAGCAAGAAAACGCCAAATTACGCGCTTTGCTTGATTCTCCGGTGCGTCAACAAGGCAAAAAAATGATTGCCGAGGTGATGGGCATTGATAGCCATGCTTTTCGTAATACCTTAGTGATCAACAAAGGGGCGCTTGATGGTGTATTTGAAGGTCAGCCGGTGATCGACGACTTTGGTATTGTCGGTCAAGTCACTAGTGTGGCGACCACTTCTAGCCGGGTTATTCTTATTTCTGATACCACTCATGCCATTCCAGTGCGAATTCAACGTAACGGGGTTCGGGCGATCATCGAAGGTACTGGACGGATTAACCAATTGAAAGCCAACAACATTCCTCACAGTATCGAGATGCAAGAGGGCGATATCATGGTGACTTCTGGGCTTGGTGGTGGTTTTGCCGAGGGTTATCCGGTGGCTAAAATCACCTCGGTGGAGCATGACTTGTCATTGCCTTTTGCGCAGATCTCCGCCACGCCAGTGGCGCAATTAGATAGGCTCAGTCGAGTGTTGTTGTTATGGTATGAACGACCACAAAGCGAATTGCTTCAAGAGGTGAAAAAATGAATACCGTACGTGCTCATGGTGGCTATTTAATCACCCTGACATTGTTGATCACCTTGATTTTCGCCATTATTCCGCTGCCGCTGGCGGTTGAATCTTATCGTCCTGACTGGACTTTGCTGGTATTGATTTATTGGGCATTGGCATTACCCCATCGGGTGAATGTTGGCGTTGCTTGGATTTGCGGCTTTTTGCTTGATGTGCTGCTTGGTACTGTATTGGGCATTCATGCCTTATCTTGTGCCATCGTTATTTATGTGGCCGGGGCGAATTATCAAAAAATCAGAAACTTTTCAGTGTGGCAGCAATCGATGATTGTCGGTTTGTTTTTGGCTTTGCATCATCTGGTGGTGTACTGGTTTAGTCACTTTTTGTCTGATACCTATTTTTTACCAGAATACTTGTATCCGGTATTGTCCGGTATGGTGGTATGGCCGTGGTTGTTTTGGTTATTACGTAAATTCAGACGGCAATTATCGATTAATTAGAGTCGATTAACTAATATGAGTACTTAAGAGAAAAGCAAACCATGATTTATCTGGCATCAGCATCACCAAGACGGCGTGAATTACTCGATCAAATCGGCATTGAATTTCAATTGCTGGCAGTGGATGCCAACGAAACGGTATTGCCCGGTGAATCGCCGCAGGATTATGTGGTTCGGGTGGCGAGATTAAAAGCGGAGCACGGCGCACAAGCCGCACAGCAACCGTGGCCAGTGTTGGCAGCGGATACCATTGTCACCATTGATAATCATATTTTGTTGAAACCGGCTGACGAGCAAGCGGCTGTGGCGATGCTTAGTAAACTCTCTGGTAATACCCATCAGGTTAAAACCGCGATTGCGTTGGCCCGTGATGGCAAGATTGTCAGCGAAGTGGTGACCACCGACGTCACCTTTAGAACCTTAAGCCATGCTGAAATGGTCGATTACTGGTTGACTGGCGAACCTGCCGATAAAGCGGGCGCTTATGCCATTCAAGGGTTGGCGGGTCGATTTGTGAAAAATATTCAAGGCAGTTATTCAGCAGTGGTTGGTTTGCCGTTGATGGAAACCGAACAATTGTTACAACAGATTTAGGAACGCTTAATGAGTGCAGAATTACTGGTCAATGTAACACCGAGCGAAACCCGGGTGGCGTTGGTTGAAAACGGCGTATTGCAAGAAGTGCATATGGAGCGTCAGGGCTCTTTGGGGCTGGTGGGTAATGTTTATATTGGCAAAGTCAGCCGAGTATTGCCGGGGATGCAGGCCGCATTCATTGATATTGGACTTGAAAAAGCGGCGTTTTTACATGCCTCTGACATTGTTAAGCGTGAGGACTATCCGCCGGAGATCAATGCTGAAAAACAACGTTCAGTGCCTGATATTCGCGAGCTGATCCGTGATGGTCAATTTATCATGGTGCAAGTAGTCAAAGATCCAATTGGCACCAAAGGCGCGAGACTCACCACTGATGTCACCATACCTTCTCGCTATTTGGTGTTTATGCCTGATGCGACTCATTCTGGGGTTTCCCAGCGGATTGATGATGAAGCGGAGCGTTTTCGTCTTAAAGAGTTGGTGAAAAATGAAGGCGATGAGTCTGGCGGTTTTATTGTTAGAACCGCAGCTGAGGGGGCGGGTGACGATGAGATTTTGCAAGACGTTAAATTCCTCAAAAAGCTCTGGAGCAAAATCAAAAAGAAAAAAAAGGGGGTGCGCAAAAGTTGTGTGATCCATGAAGATTTAACTTTGGCTTTTCGGGTTATTCGCGATTTTGTCGGCTCTGATCTGGAGCGGATCAAAATTGATTCTAAGTTAACTTATGAGCAGTTGAAGAACTTCACCGAAGAGTGTGTACCTGAACTTAGTGCTTTGCTGGAGTATTATCCCGGCGAGCGGCCGATATTTGATTTGTTTGATGTCGAAAACGAGATCCAGCGGGCATTGCAACGTAAAGTTTGTTTGAAGTCGGGCGGTTATTTGATCATTGATCAAACCGAGGCACTGACTACCATTGATATTAATACCGGGGCTTTTGTTGGTCATCGCAATTTGGAAGAAACCATCTTTAACACCAATATTGAGGCGACTCAGGCGATTGCCCGACAGCTGCGCTTGCGTAACCTTGGCGGTATTATCATTATTGATTTTATTGATATGAAAAGTGAAGAACACCAGCACCGGGTGACTCACAGTCTCGAAAGTGCGTTGGCCAAAGATAGAACCAAAACCAATGTCCATGGGTTTTCGGCATTGGGGCTGGTGGAAATGACCCGTAAACGTACCCGCGAAAGCTTAGAGCATGTTTTATGCTCAGAATGCCCGTCATGCCATGGTCGCGGTGCTTTGAAAACCGTTGAAACCGTGTGTTTTGAAATACTGCGGGAGATTGTGCGGGTGAACCGGGCATATCAGGCCAATCAATTTGTGGTGTATGCCGCAGCGGCGGTCAGCGAATCTTTAACCAATGACGAATACCATAACCTCGCTGAGCTTGAGGTGTTCATTGGTAAACAAATTAAAATACAAACCGAAATGTTATATAACCAAGAACAGTTTGATGTCGTTATGATGTAGTGGCTGATAGTGGCTGATTAAGCCCCAGTTCAGTTTTAATGTGCTAGCTTCGCTGTAATAGCGAATAGGCTGCCAACAAGAGTAAAATGATTAAAATGAAAAGCAATGGCGTATTTGGTTTTTGCATCAAGAAAATGTGGCAGTCGATTGCCATATTATTGGTGATCATTGCTGTGGTGATCTCGATATTAAAATACAGCCTGCCACATATTGGGGTGTATCGTGATGATATTCAACAATGGGTGCGTCAGCAGTATGGCGCAGAAATCTATATTGGTAATATCGCTGCGGGTTGGGACGGTTCGGGTCCTGCGATCTTATTGCAAAACATCTCCTTTTTACCTAGTGCCACCACCCCTTTAGATCTGGTGATCAAAGAAGTCCGCTTAAAACTCGATTTTTGGACTTCTCTTCGTGAGCTTCGTCTGACCTCCGATTATTTTGTGCTCGATGGGGTTGTCGCCACCATCGACAGCCGGCCATTATTGCATCGTAACGTTAAAACTGACCCGGCACAGGCACCGATGCTAGATGCGCTGTCACAACTGCTATTGGGTCAATTGCAGCAATTCTCAGTGACCAATAGTGTGATCAACCTCAATACGCCGAGTAATGTTGAGCAGCATCTAGGGATAGAGGAGCTGACCTGGCGTAACGATGGCGATTTGCATCAGGGGGTCGGTCGTTTCAGCATTGATGGTTTTGCCGCTAATACCCTGTCATTTATCCTCGACCTTGAAGGCACAACACGCACTGATTTGAACGGCCAACTGTATATTGAAGCCACTGAATTGGATGTCTCTCCTTGGTTAACCCAGTTTATTTCACCTAATAGTAAAATTGCCCAATCGAATATCAACTTCCAGTCTTGGTCTCGGATTGATAAAGGTTTGTTTGGCCGCGCTGAAATTAATCTTGGTGATAATGAAATTCGTTGGTCTCGTGATGATCAACAGCAACATTTGCAGTTTGGTCAGGGCCAGTTATTCTGGAGTCCGGCCCCGGGCGGCAACTGGGAAATGAGCAGTAATGATATTCAGCTCAGCAGTAATGGTGGGGATTGGCCGACGCTTAATTTTAATCTGAAAAAACAAGCTGGGATGATTGACCTTTATGCTAGTCAGTGGTCGGTGGCTAGGGCGCTGGATTTACTGCCTTTGGTTGATATTGCCGCAGCGGCTAGCCAAGCGTTGGCTGATTATGCACCACAAGCGCAAGTCAAAGATTTTTATGTTAAAAGTCGCAGCGCAGATGACTGGCAGGTGATTGGTCAGTTAGAAAACTTGGCTTGGAATAATGTTACCGATGTGCCCGGAGCCAAAGATCTCAATGGTCATTTTGGTGTGGCACCAGCGGCTGGCTGGATAAACATTGAAGGTACTCAAGGGCAGCTGTTGACAGGTGAGTTGTTCAAAGCACCGATTGCCTATGAAAATTTTGATGTTGAATTGTCGTTTATTAAAGATGCCGGGGATAACTGGCAAATCAATGGCGATAATATTTGGCTGCATAGTGAGTCGATTGATTTTGTCGCTGAATTTGCCTTATTGCTAAGCGAAACACCGAGAATGGAAATTTATGGTGAATTGGCTATTCCTGATTTAATGGTGGCTGATAACTTCTACCCGCCGTTTTATATGGGCACTAACTCGATTAATTACCTCAATGGCGCGATTAAAGGTGGTGCCATTGATATGGCACAATTGCTCTGGGCCGGGGATTTGAGCGCTTTTCCTTATGCCAATAACGAGGGGATTTTTCAGGTTAATGCGCAAATCGCCAAAGTTGATTTTTTGTTTACCCCGGGTTGGCCGATATTATCGGCGATTGACGGCTGGTTGTTATTTAAAAATGATAGTTTGACCATCATTCCTGATGAAGGTTATTTCCTTGATATTGATGTGACTGACAAAGCAGTGGCGCGGATGCCGTCGATTAGCACAGGTGATGTGCTGGAGCTGGATATTGATGCTTTTGAGTCGGTTGCCAAAGTCGCCAAGCTGTTCAGGGCCAGTCCGCTAAGACCTATTTTCAATCCTGTTTTTGAACAACTGACGGTTTCAGACCATGTTGAGGCTGATGCCAAATTGCTGATCCCGCTGATTGGTGATGATGCTTATTTTGACGCTAATCTAGATATTGATGGCGAAGTGAAATTTCTCGGCAATCAACTGAATATTAAATCTCCGGGCATTGATTTACATGATGTTACTGGCATACTCCGATTCCACAACCAAGAGATTTGGACTGAGGATTTAGAGGTGCAATGGATGGATTTGCCGTTGCAGGCCAAGCTTAATGGTCAGGATAATCCGCAGGGGTTTAATCTGGCGATTGCGGTCAATGGTGATATTGATACTGGAGAGTTGCGTAGCTTGTTTGATAACCCGCTAGGTGAGCGAATTCAGGGGCATATTCCGCTGAGCAGCACTATTGATATCGTTTTTCCTGACAGTGGCGTCAGATATGATATCAACGTCAAAGCTGATTTAGCCAATGCTGAGGTGAGTTTGCCGCCGCCATACCAAAAAGCTGCTGGTATTGCTGCGCCTTTAACGGTGCGGCTTAAAGGCGATGAAATTTCTAGCCTGATCACTGGCGATTTTGATCAGCGTTTGTTTTTCAACAGCATTTTACCAGCCAATCAAAACACCTTTAGTCAGGCTCACTTGATCCTCGGTGATCGTGATTTAGGTTTGGCTGGTGACGGCTTTAAAATTTCGCTTGATTTAGCGCAAGCACAAGTGATGCCTTGGTATGATTTTGTTGATGAACTGGTCAATCATAGCGGTATTGGTGAAGGACAAGGGCCGCTGACGGTACCGGGTTTGGTTGCTGGTAAAATTGGTGAAGTGGATGGTTTTGGTCAGCAATTGCATGGGGTTAACTTTGAGATCACCGAAGGTAACGGCAGCTGGGATTTATTGCTTAACGCCAAAGAAACCCGCTCAGCGGTGCATTTTGATCGCGATTGGGCGGGCAAGGGGATCAGCATCAAAACTGATTACCTCAGATTAACTGCCAATGAAGATGAGGTCGAAGATGCCAAAGCATCCGCTCAGCTGTTTAATTCCAAGGCATTTATCAGCACCTTGCCACCGATTGATTTCACCTGCATGGATTGTCAGTATGGTCAGTATGATTTGCAGCGGCTGGATATAGAAACATCAACAGACAAAGGTGTGCTTAACATCAGCAAGTTAGCGATTGTTAAAGGCAAACACCAGTTTAACGCCACGGGTCAATGGGTCGGTGATGAAGGTGAAGGGGAGTCTTCAATCACGGGTCGTTTCACTAGTGATAACCTTGGCGCTCTACTTAACGAATATGATTTAACTTCATCGGTCAGAGACAGTAATGCGACGGTAGATTTTTTTGCTGACTGGGCTGGTGGACCGCATCAGTTTAATGCGGCATCACTCAGTGGTGAAGTGAAGTGGAAAATGGGCGAAGGACATTTGGCTGAGGTTAGCGATAGAGGCACCCGGTTGCTGTCTCTACTCAGTTTTGATTCTATTGTGCGCAAGCTGAAACTGGATTTTCGTGATGTTTTTTCCAAAGGATTTTTCTATAACAGCATGAAAGGCACCATGCTAATTGAAAGTGGTATTGCTTATACCGATGATACCAAAATTGATGGGGTGCCTGCTGACTTGGTACTCAAAGGCAGCACCAACTTGGTGGATAATACACTGAATTACAATCTGGCGTTTACCCCTAAATACACATCGAGTTTACCAACCTTGATTGCCTTTATGGTTAATCCTATTAGCGGCATTGCAGCGTTGGGGTTGAACGAAGTATTTGAATCTAAAGTGATTTCTCGGGTTCATTTTACTTTGACCGGCACGGTTAACGACCCGGTGATCACCGAAACTGACCGTAAATCTCGGGATATCAAATTACCTGAGAGAACCGTAAGCCCGGTCGATTTACCCGGTAATAAAACCCCCATGGTTGAACCGTCATCAAAGTTAAAAGAAGTGCCGATCCCAGCGCTGGAAAAATCCGGTCAAACCGACTCAATCAGCGAATTTCAAGCCAAAGATGGCGTGGAGAGTGAGTGAAGCGTGACTAAACTTAATTTACTGGCCTGCCAACTGGTCTCCTGCCCTGATATCGATGACAATTTTATTCAGCTTGAACAGCAGCTGCAACGGCTGAGCGAGATTAAGCAGTATGATCCGACCTTGCCGACACTGATGGTTTTACCCGAATCTTTTGCTATCTTTGGTGGAGGGGCCGAATTAAACCTCAAGCATCAGGAAGTGCTGGGTGAGGGGCCGATACAAAGCCGTCTGGCGGCATTGGCAAAGCAATATCAACTGTGGATAGTCGCGGGAACGCTTCCTACTACCAGTTCGGTGGTTGATAAGTTTCTAGCCACCTCAGCGGTGTTTAATCCGGCAGGCGAATTGGTTGCCCACTATCAGAAAATCCATTTATTTGATGTTGATGTTGCCGATAGCACAGGTGCTTATCGGGAGTCTGATCACACCGCCCCGGGTAACCGTGTTGTGGTATTTGATATTGAGGGGATTACGGTCGGTATGGCGGTGTGTTACGATGTTCGTTTCCCCGGGTTATTCAGTCAGTTAACGGCACTCGGGGCACAAATTATGCTGCTGCCCAGCGCATTTACCCGTCGAACCGGGCAAGCTCACTGGCATACCTTAATAAAAGCCCGAGCGATAGAAAACCAGTGTTACCTTGTGGCACCTGCACAAGGTGGCATTCATGCTAATGGGCGAGAAACTTATGGACACAGTTTAATTGTCAGCCCTTGGGGTGACACTTTGGCCGAAGCCCAGTTGGGACCAGACCTTATTCATGCTATTTTTGAGCAACAAAGGCTGGATCAGCTGCGAGCTGATATGCCGATACGGCAACATAACCGATTCAATTACGGTAACATAACCGAGATAAATAACGTAAAGAGCTAACTTATGAATTCAGTGGAAATTAACTTACTACAACAATCAGGGTTGGATCGGGATGCATTGGAACGCATTTTCAGTCATATTCAACATCATCAAATTGATTATGCCGATATGTATTTTCAAGTGAGCCGCCATGAATCCTGGATGCTTGAAGATGGTTTGGTTAAAGAAGGCTCCTACAATATTGAGCGTGGGGTTGGTGTAAGAGCCTGTGCTGGCGAAAAAACCGGATTCTCTTACAGTGATGACATCAATCAAAACAACCTACAGCTAGCGGCAACAGCCGCCCGTAGCATTGCCGTTGCTAGCCCGGACGGTTACAGCGGCAAAGAAAAAATCTGGACATCCGCTGCGGCCACCAAAGCCTACTTACCTGCTGAGCCTTTGGAGAGCCTTAACGAAGCGCAAAAAATTGAGTTGCTGCACAACATGGAGCAACACGCGCGCCAAATCGAACCGCTGGTTTCACAAGTTATCGCCAGTATTTCAGGGGTTTATGAAGAAGTGTTGATTGCTGCCAGCGACGGCACCTTTGCCACCGACATTCGTCCATTGGTACGCTTAAACTGTTCCATATTGATAGAAAAAGACGGCAAACGCGAAAGAGCCTCCTCTGGTGGCGGCGGCCGTACAGACTACCAATATTTCTTTGAACTTGAAGACGGCAAACCGCGTTATATGAGTTATGTTGAAAGTGCAGTACGTCAAGCACTGGTTAATATTGACGCGGTAGATGCGCCAGCGGGCATGATGCCAGTGGTTCTTGGTCCGGGTTGGCCAGGGGTGCTGTTACATGAAGCTGTCGGTCATGGTCTGGAGGGTGACTTCAATCGTAAAGAGGCTTCTGCCTTTAGCGGCAAAGTCGGCGAAAAAGTGGCCTCAGAACTGTGTACTATCGTTGATAACGGCACCCTTGAAAACCGTCGGGGTTCACTTAACGTTGATGACGAAGGGGTGCCTTCACAATGCACCACACTGATTGAAAACGGCATTTTGAAGGGTTATATCCAAGATAAAATGAACGCCCGTCTGATGGGCGTTGCGCCTACTGGCAATGGACGTCGTGAATCTTATGCCTACCTGCCTATTCCACGTATGACCAATACTTATATGTTGGCGGGGCAAAGCGACCCGGCAGATATTATCTCATCGGTTAAAAAAGGCATTTACGCACCAAACTTTGGTGGCGGACAAGTCGATATCACCTCGGGTAAATTTGTGTTCTCTGCTTCAGAGGCTTATTTGATCGAAGACGGCAAAGTCACTGCACCTATCAAAGGCGCTACCTTAATCGGCAACGGTCCGGAGTCAATGAAAAAAGTCTCTATGGTCGGCAACGACTTGGCATTGGATGTTGGTGTTGGGGTTTGTGGTAAAGATGGGCAACGGGTACCGGTGGGGGTTGGTCAACCTACATTGAAGATTGATGAAATGACGGTTGGTGGCACGGTTTAATCTTTTAATCCTTTAAGTTGTGGCGGCACAAATTAAAAGGCCCTGAACTGACGACGAGACAGTTCAGGGCCTTGCAGGATAGCCAATTATTTTTTGGCTTTACCTGGGATATGTTGCCACTGGTCAGTTTCATCTTTATACCAGTCGAACATCCACGTTTTACCTTCACAGGTTTTACATCCGGCAGCTTTTTTGCCCATACATTCAGGACAACCGCGTTTTGCAACATTTGCTAACTTTTTCATACTAACACCTCTTATTTTTGGTTACTGGGTACTATCATCGTTCCGACTGTTAAGCCGATTCGAATGTATTATATTATGCACAAAAAAGTCCCTAAACCCAACTTTATTTACGTATTTTTTCGTTATTATTCTTAACCTTAGCGATTTTTATTGCGATAGTAGCTTTTGTACCAATCAACAAAGGAACATATACCCTGATGTATTTTTTTCTGCGGTAAATAACCAGTAGCGGTAAATAAATCGTCGACGTCGGCATAGGTCTGATAAACGTCACCGGGTTGCATCGGTCGATGTATTTGCCGAGCTTTTGTTCCCAGCGAAGTTTCCAGATGTTGGATAAAATCGCCCAAACGTACTGGATTGCCATTACCAATATTATACAAGCGGTAAGGGGCACTGCTGTTGGCGACACTACCCGATTCAACCGTCCATTTATGATCCGCTTGCGGCACAATTTGTTGAATACGAATGATGCCTTCAACAATATCATCGATATAGGTAAAGTCTCGCGCCATATCACCATTGTTGTAAACCTCAATCGGCTCACCTGCCATTATCGCCTGGGTAAATTTGAACAGTGCCATATCAGGCCGTCCCCAAGGACCGTAAACGGTAAAAAAGCGCAAGCCGGTGGTGGGTAATTGATATAAGTGTGAATAACTGTGGGCCATCAGTTCATTGGACTTTTTGGTTGCAGCATACAAAGACACCGGGTGATCAACACTATCGTTGGTTGAAAACGGCACTTTATTGTTGAGCCCATAAATTGAACTGGATGAGGCATAAACCAGATGCTCCACTTTATTTTGCCGACAACCCTCCAATACGGTGAGGTAACCGACAAGATTGGCATCAGCATAGGCCAACGGATTATCAATTGAATAGCGTACTCCGGGTTGGGCGGCCAAGTGGATCACCCGATTGAATTTTTCTGTGGCAAATAGCTTGGCGATATCTTCCCGGTCGGTCAGGTCCATTTTGATAAAGTTAAAGTTCTCCAGCGGTGCCAGCTGTTCGAGACGGGCCTGTTTGAGCGCAACCTCATAATAATCACTAAGGTTGTCGAGCCCTATCACATCATGACCTAGTTCGCATAACCGCTTGGAGACGTAAAAGCCAATAAATCCGGCAGCTCCGGTGACTAAAAATTTCATTTTAATACTCTCCTTTTCATTGTGGTGATGTTTGCTGGTGATGGCTATGGGTCCAGTCGGTCCAACCCACATTTTTGCCCGGACTGCTAGGTATCGGGGCTGGAAAGTGGCTGCCATAATAATAATTAACTATATGAGGTAACCAAGTGTCGTCGCCTTGGGCAGGAAAATCAGCCTGTTGATGTAACCACTGAAAAGCCCTGAGCAAGGCTTTGTCCGACCATTCAAACGGTTGATAACCACTGCGGTGTAAAATAACGGCTAGTGCGAGGGCACCTTGTAATGCTTCGTAGACATAGCCTTCTTTGGCTGGTGGCCAGCTGAATTTACCGGCCCGACGTTGCTCCTCCGGCAATACACCATCAATGCTGTGACCCAGTTTACTTGCCCCTTTGGCATTAATGCCGATGGGCTTTTGTCCATTGCCTTGCCATCGCTCGGTGCGTTTGTATTTAAAGCCATGATAAAAACGTCGCTCACCGAGCCAGCCGCGAAAGATCACCGCCGTTCGTCGTAGCTCCTGCTCATCTTGCAGGTAGATGGCCACAGCGGCCCGACTAGCACCAGCATGTGTGCCCCAGTTGTTGGCTCGTTGCTCATGGGTAGAGCGCAAGGTACGGCCTTTCAGTGGTTTGTCCAGTAGTGTTTTAAGCCAGTGGGTAAATTGTTGTTGGGCCAGAGGAGGTAAATCCACCAGCTGAGCTGCGATCACATAAGCCAGCAAACCTCGGCCAAGGGCCAAAGTGGTGCCGCCATTTTCGCTGTTAATAACACTGATACAGGCATTAATAACGGCCTGACGATAGCGTTGTTCACCAGTTCTGACAAACACTAGGGCTTTAGCGAGCACTCGCACGTCGGTGCTATCGTTTTGATCAGACAAGTTTGGCAGTGCTAGCGGTTTGTCGGCATTTCTTTTTAGTTTTTGCCACGCTTGGCCCGAGCGGGGCAATTGGCTGATTTCAGCGGGTGAGATCCAGATATAGGCCGGCAGTTTAATCGCCTCAGCCTGATTGAGCGGGAGCAGTGCGGCAAAACAGACCAGCCACCACCAGCGGTTCATGAGTGGCTCGCTTCATTTAGCAGCGCCTGTTTGGCTTTGCCAGAGAGCAAATGGCCGATACCGCTGAATATGCCTTTTAAGCGCTGAAACTCGGTGGCCTTAAAAGACAGGCAGGTGATGATGGTGCGGGCAAGGGTATAACCAAATAAGGCGTAATAAAATGGGATATTACTCAGCGGGCCACGATAAACATGGGTTTTGAAAAAACGGTAACGAGAGAGCACAAATTCAAAGCCTAGACGGGCTTTATCAAAGCGCATTTTGACTGATTCATAATGATTGAGTTGGGCATCCGGGGTAATAACTAGCTTGTAATAATGGGATAGGCGGTAGCTGAAATCTTTGTCTTCACCGAGACCGTAACCCTGATAATTTTCATCGAACAATTGGCGGATAAACACCTCGCGACGATAGGCACAGACGCCTCCGGCCAAAAAATCGACTGCTGTTAGGCCATCAAAAGCCTTGCCACTAGCGCCAAAATTAACACAAAACCCGGAGGGTAATACTTTGCCTTCAACGGGACCGGTGATCATAAAACACAGGTCGAACAGGCGACGAACTTTTTTGCTGCGAGTCAAGGGTGGATCATTGACGATCACTCCACCGACGCCACCGATTTCACCCGCCTTGTCCTGGTCGAATACCCGGGCGATATTTTCTAGATATTGAGGGAACAATTCGACATCATCATCGAGAAAATATAACAGCTCACCAGTGGCCAGTGCGATCCCCCGATTACGTGATGCGGTGAGTCCGGGGTGATCTTTTTTATCATAAACCACCTTGATGCCGCGTTGTTCACACTCGGCTTGCAGCGGCACATGGGGTAATTGCGCGTCGTCGATGATGATCAGCTCATCAGGTAGCCGACTTTGCTGCAATATTGATTTTATACATACTGTTAAATCATCATAGCGGTTGTAAGTGGGAATAATCACGGTGAGGGCGGCAGGCATTTGGCAATCTCCTTACACAAGGTTTCAATCGGGATATTAGTGGGTACACATAAAGACAAACAAGGTACGTCAGGGAAGTGACGATCCAAGGTATCAGTCATTGACCAAGGTTTAATCGCTTGATTGAGCAATAAAAAATCTTCCAATGGATTAAATTCGGCATTGGCCAGCTGTTGTAGCAAGGTTATCTGGCTGATTGCTTGTGCTCTACTGATAGGATGACAACTAATGTTATCGCCATAGGACAGGATGATCACCGCATTGGGGCTGATTTTATCTACCACTGGCAAGTGAGGAAACAGCTGCTCGACTGTGTATTGTCGGCCTTTATTGAACAGGCGGTCTTCGTTGGGTAACATTCGCTCTGGCACGATGCTTTTAATCCAGTCACGTAATAGCGCTTTGCTATTAGGTCCGAGTAGCGGTTTCTTCTGTTTAGGCAACAAAGCGGGCAGCCAAGACAGGGCAGCTAAATGATAATCTCTAAGCAATAAGCTGTTTTGGGTGCGTCGGGCGCTGCCATTATGGAGGATAAACTTGTCGTCACCGGTATATGACCAGCCTTGATGCAACAATTGTAGGCTCATTTGGGTTTTGCCAATGCCTCGTTGACCAAACAGCAAAAATGATTGTTTGGCGGTGCTAAATGCTGCGCCATGAGTCATTAGCTTGTCTTGTTGCTTAAGCCTGAGTTGCAGGCAGAACATCAATGCGGTATTGACTCGCCCTTGTACTTTGCGACGGGGGATAAACTCGATGACATATTGTGAGTCAAAAAAACAGATCCGCACCACGGCCACCCCTTTACTGAAAAAATAGACTTGTACGGTTTGTTCATTCTTAGTGAGCCAAAAACCATATAAGGCGGCCATTTGACTGGCCGCTGCGGGGATCTGAAATAACAGTTGTTCGGTGGTTTTTATCACTATATCCGCCTGATTAGGTGCTGGCGAGACATGACTGGTGGCTAGGGTTTTATAGCGTTGTTTAAGGCTGTTGATCACGCTATTGGGCAAACCTGAACAGGCGACATAAGGACCGTTGGCGATCTTGAAGTGTAGTTCATGATCGGACTCGTCGATTTTGGCCGCTTTTTGGCCGGGTAACATAAAGCGTTTACGGGTGTATGCGATAATCAGTAGTGGGGCGTAGCCGAGGGTAAATAGGGTTAATGCAATCAGGCTTAGGCTAACCGGATGCAGCTGCCATTGTTGGTTATAGTGCATCAGGTAATGTTCGCTGCTGAGCAACACCATCAGCATGGTGGCAAAAGGCAATAATAATTCGATTAAAGGCATGATGAAAGTAGTTAGCGGTTGTTTAAAGCGTTTGAGAATAAACAGAGTTGAGATCATAAAAAGAACGAAAAATGCCAACCCTGAACTGAGGGCAACGCCAACGAGTTGATAATCGAGTTTAATCGCAGCAACAATCAGTAGTGCGCTTAAAATGACGGTTAGCCAGGCCAGTTTCGCCGCAGGTTGTTGCCACTTATTCGCGACGAGCAAACCCCGCGACGGATACCCTAAAGAGATAAAAAAAGCGCCAAAGATCAGTATTTGTGTCGGTGCTAATGCCGCCTGATACTGGGGTAATACCACACTGATAAAAGCAGGTAGGGTGCAATAGGCAATACCAATTAATATCGGCATGGAGTAGGCGTTAAAGCGCAAAGGTTCAAACAGATAGTGATTGAGTTGCTGGCGTATGGTCAGGCTACGATGTTGACCCATTAATACTTGTTCGGTCACTTCTCGTGAAGCCCCGGGAACGTTCATTAATGGACCAATCAACATACTACCGATAGCATAATAACCCAGTGATTGTGCCCCAAGAAATGCCGCTATTAGCAGTTTATCAATGCTTTTCAGCGCCAATGTGGCCAAATCCAGTGCCATAATAGGTGCACCTGTTTTGACTAGCGACCGTAAAGTGGTGGTGTTCAATTGTCGTGGCAAAGTCAGTGGGTATTGTCGTTGCAAATAAAATAACGATAACAGCACACCAAGCAATAGTGCGGCCATTGCCCCATTAAATCCCCAATAATAGATAAACCCGGCAGTGAAAACAAAGTTCAGGGTATAACGCACGTAGGTGGCACGGCTGACGAGAATAAATTGCTGATAACCTTTGAGTTCAGAAATACTGTGCTCATAGACGCAGTTGAGTACTATCACAATGGCTAGCACTATCCAGCCGATGGTTTGTTCGCCGGGAGCAGCCCACAGCAGCGCATATCCGATAATCAGCAGGGCAATAAACAGATTGATGCCAAAGGTGGCTAATAGCACTGTCTGTTTGACTTCGCTGAGCTGGTTGCCTTTGAGTTGGGGGATTTGATAACGCATGGCTGTTCTGGAGCCCAAGTGGGCAAAGGTGGTGTACATCAGTACGACGTTAAGCAGGCTCCAGAGTCCATAGAGTGTGGGTCCAAGCAAAGTGGGGCGAAACAGTGCGGTGATGAAGCCCAGCAAATGACGATACGAATTGCTCGCAGCAAAATGCACGATATTGCGTAACATCGTTGGTTTGGCTGTATCGGCTGTCTCATTGGTCATTTGTTTTCACTTTGCTTTGAGCCGTTGTTTTGTCAGTTATGGTTTTACTAACCTAAAACCACTGAAAAATGTGCGTGCCTGGGGTTCGTCATAATGCCGGGTAGAACATTGTCCTCGGGCAGCTCCTCTGTTCCATGAGCCACCTCTGAGGGTGCGATAAATATCGGCATCCATAAAATGATAGCTACTTTCTCCCGCATAAACAGGTTGGTGACGTTGATGTTTTTGGTAGCCAACATCATCATAAGCGTCAAGTGTCCACTCCCACACGCCGTTGTTGATGTTAAATAGCGGATGGTGGTTATCAACATTAGCGATTTCTTTGGCTTCATCTGTATAAATTGGGAGTGAAAAGGGAATAGTTTGACCACCATTACGACAGGCGTATTCCCACTCCGATTCAGTTGGTAAGCGGTAAACTTGGCCTGCTTGACGGTTGAGGTTACAGAGATAACGTTTGGTATCAAACCAGGACACCTGATTAACCGCCTGTTTAACACAAGCCGTCTCGTCAGTGTCGTCGTCCTTGTTGCAGTCGGTGTCGCTATTAATTTTTGCTGGATTGTATCCCATGACATTTTGCCATTGTTGTTGATTGACTTCATGTTGCGCTATCCAATAGCCTTCATTACACACCTGATGGACTGGTTTTTCATTGGCGGAGCACTGTTCGTTCCATGGCCCACAGCCCATATCGTAGCAAGCGGGCGCGACCCAGATAAACGGCATATTGGTATGGGGGTCGAGCCATGATAGCGGTTGCCCGGTTGACTTGTGGGCGGTTGGGTCTGGTGGCTCGGGGAAGTCGCCGCCTTTTTGCCAATTTTGCGTGGTGAAGTTTTCAATATAGTTGCCGTTGAGGCTATCCCAAAAGTGAATGCTGCGATCGGTATCAATAGCCATGATCACACTGCCTTTATTCAGATAAGACACCGCGACTAGGGATAATTCGGTTTTTTCAATGTTCATCAATGGTTGGCGGGTCGGAATGCTCCACTGAATGAGGTGACCGTTTTCATAGGCGGCGAGAATGCGCCGATTGTCGGCAGAGATATCGAAGCTGGTAACAGCACTATTTAATTGACTATTAAAGTGGATTTTTTGTTCTTTTTTACCTGTTTCTTGGTCTGCCAATTGCCATAGGTGCAGTTGATGATCTTGACCTGAGCTGATAAGCGTATTGTTATCACTGGTGAATTTCAAATCACTCACCTGAGTTTTATGCGCCTTAACTGACGAAACCATCGCTTGGGCTAATAGATTCCACAAGATCACCTTGCCGCTGGTATCTGCTGAGGCGGCATATTTGCCATTGTCAGACAACGCTACCGCCGTAATGGTCGCCTGGTGATGTAACAGGCTAAACATCTCGCTCTGTTTGGTTAGATCCCATAGTTTGACTTGACGATCCATACTGCCGGAAATAACCAGCCGACTGGAAGTGGAGAATGCCAATGCGGTGATGGGAGCCTGATGACCAGCCAACTGGAATAGTGGACTGGTGGTGGCCATATCCCACAGCGTCAGCTGTTTGGCTTCGCCACCTGACAGTACTAGGCGACCATTAGGCGCGATGGCTGAGGCATAAATTTTTTCGTTGTTGATGGGTAAAATGCTTTGTGGGCATTGGGCTTGGGTATCCCAGATCACCAGTCTTTGCTGTTCATTGACCAATAAAGTGCTACCGCTGCCAGATAAGGTGACCTGATTGAGTGCAATGGCCTGAGGGGAGAAAATAATCGTCACCCGACGGTTGAGTGCTTGCTGTTGTTTTGACTGATTATTGTTGAGCGGGTTTTCTTCGCCTTGTGAGGTCAGGCTGGTGATAGTGAAATTTTCTTTTAACTGTGGGCTTAGCTGTTGACTCACCGCTTTGGCCCGGCGACTGCCGAGTTTTTGATTGTAATCATTGGACGCATTGTCATCAGTGTGGCCAACGATAGTGATTTCGAGGGTATAACTATCAGTATCTGCCATCGCACTAATGATGTTTTTCAACATCGTGATGTATTGGGTTTTCACCACTGCGCTGTTGTTATCAAAATAGACGTTGAGAGAAAACGGGCGGGTGTCGGTTTTTAGCGCATTGACCTGAGTTTTGATTGCCTCAAGGCTGAGTGGCGCGGTGACATTATTAGTCGCACTATTTGCTGCACTATTTGCTGCACTATTTGCTGCACTATTTGCTGCACTATTTGCTGCACTATTTGCTGCACTATTTGCTGCACTATTTGCTGCATAGGCAAAACCGCTGCACAATTGCAGCGATAGTTGCAGTGATAACAGGATAGAAGTGAGGGCGCTGAATTTAATCATGTTTATTAGGTTCCCATTTAACCACTTTACGACGACGTAAAAAGTCTACGCCACCGAGTAACATACCAATATTACCGAGAATAAAATAACTCAGTGCATAAATACCTTTAGCCCATCGTGAGGGCGCAGGTTGATAGCGTTTGGTTGAAATTAATCCGACCAAGGTATAGAGCGACAACTGGCCGATGAGGCCCAGTGACCAGATAAAGTGACTGCCCAGTAATAAGCTGTTGCCGAGCAAAATCAGCAGCAAAGACAAACCAAAGGTACGGCGCAAAACTTTGTTGATAAACAAGGCGATACCAAAGGCATCAGGTTTGAGCAAGGCTTTATGACTGAAAATCCCGGTGAGACTGCGACAGGTGATCCGTCTACGGCGGCTGATCTCATGTTGCGGGTTGCGAGCTGGGGTTTTGATACTGGCGATGGCTCGGGGTTCAAAGACAAATTGCCAATCCTGTGCGATGACATTTAATGCACAATATAAATCGTCGGTGACACCCTCAGCAATCGGTTTAAAGCAGTCCCGGCGGATGGCGTACAATTTGCCATCATTGCTGGTGAGGTAGCCAAAACGACTTTCCTGCAACTTGATCCAGCTGTCGAGCGCAATGTATTGCTGCTGTGATTGTTTGAGTGACGGGCTTGCCGATTGGCTGGCGGCGCTAGCTAACGCTCTTTGGCCGCACACGCCGCCAACGGTCGGGTCTTGCAGTTTGTTGACCAGTAGTGAAATAGCATCTTGTGTCAATATGGCATCAAGGTCAGAAAATACCAAAATGTCGGCCCCCGACTGCTCTACTGAGCGATTCAGTGCTGCCGCTTTGCCGATGTGCGCTGTATCGGATAATACTGTCAGCTGGGGTTGTTGATAAGCTTGTAGCAAATCTATGGTCAAATCCGTTGAGCCATCACTGAAAATGATAAAGTTGAGTAATTCAGCAGGATAATCCAGCGCAAGGCAATTGGTGACTTTGGCATTGATCAATGACTCGCCATTACGGGCGGCGATTATCATGGTTACTGTGGGTGTGGGCAAGGCACACGCGGTTGGCGGTGTCGGTTTATCCTGATCATTTAGCTGGCGACCCCTGAGATAAAGCGATAGCGGATAAGCGATAAAAACGGCGATTATCGGTAGCGCAGCAATTAGCAGTAATATCCCGCCAGCAAGGTGCAGCTTATCCATCGGCGGTTTCTCCCGACGTTGGAGTGGCTGCTAGCGGTTTTTGTTGCTGGTGCTGTTGCTGGTACTGGATAGCCAATTGAGACATCACCAATCCGACCAGCATGAACTTATGATGGGTTTCGCTAAAGATCAGCAGATAAACCAGCACGAAGAATAAAAACAACTGGCAACTGGCGATAAAATCGGCCTGTTCAATCAAACCCGATCGCCTGAAATAGGTCTTGGCTCGGGAGAATGCCAGCAAGGCTTTGCCGAGGATCAGCAAAAAAATCAGCAAACCCAGCGCTCCCATACCGACCAACACCTCAAGATAGGTATTGTGGGCATAACGCCCGAGGATACGGCCATTTTCTTTGCTGATCCGGGCATGATGGGTTTTGGCAAAAATATGGTAAAAGCTGTCCGGACCAGAGCCTAATAGCGGACGTTGCATAAACGCATCGGCTGCGATACCCACATAGGCACCACGGCGGGTCAGTGAAGAATCGCCCCAGCTGGTGAGTGAGCTCTGTCGTTGCCAAAACGAGTCTGGCATCAGGCTGACAAACGTACTCACCGCCAAAGTGAGGCCAAGCAGGCCAAAACCGATATGTTTAACCCTGAAAAAATGACGAAATTGGATCGCCATGACGACCAAGGTAAATAAAAAAATCATAAAACCACCGCGTGAATAGGTGGTGCCCACAGCCAGTACGCTGTTAGCCAAGATGGCTGTATAAAGTAATCTAGCCCACACCGACTTGGCATATAACCAGCGATAGACCACTAACGGCAAACAGGCAATCACCATTAATGACAAGTTGTTGGCGTCAATGGCTCCGCCGAGGTTTCGTGAAAAAATCCCGCTGTTTTGGGTGCGGGTGAACAATGATAAACCAAAGAAAAACCCTAAATTGCCCAAAAAGCTGCTGAGAAAGACACTGCCGATCAACACATTTGGCAGCACTTTTTTAAACCCTTCGAGTGATATCAACATCACCAGCAAAGCAATATAAAAGAATGAAGCTAGCCATAATTTGACATCTCTCATCGCGCTTTCTTGAAATGGCGATAGCCAGGTCGAGATAATATTCACCAGAAAAAACAGCGCCAGCCAAGGCCATAACGGAATGGCTAGCTGACGAAAAGATGATTTGCTTAACAATTGTCGGGCGACCACTAGCAGAAATAGCGGAATGGCGATAACCCAGCTGATATTGATTTCAACCCCTGCCAGCGAAAATTTGCGAAAAGCGCCAAAGGGGATCAGAAATACCAAAATATAAATCCCCACTTGAGGATGACGGGATAACAGCATGGCTGCCAACAGCGCGAGTGTTGGCAAGAAGGCGAGCAGATAATGTTTACTCAGTAAGATCAGCAACGTCGACAATACTAGCCCTACGATAAGCAGTTTTACCATAATGTTAGGGCCGGTACGATGGAGAAGTAGAGTCAGCATCAGAGGCACCTAACAGATACTATTGTACAAAAAGTACTTGTGTAACTTTAAGTGATTCAGCTCCGAGACATCCTCCAAAGAGATGATGTAATGGTATTGCCCTTTGTCGACCATTGTTTGTTTGCAATGGGTTTTTAGCCGGGCATTACAGTGGATTGACTTGTGACGGTGGCCAAACTGTCCGAGGCTATGATAGCGGGTGAATAATTCAACTTTGAGCAGGTGATCGGGTAGCGGCTCAGCCAGTACAATATAGGCATCGGTGGCGGTTATATCACAAACCTCGCCACTGATAATGGTATGTTGAAGGTCTTTGGCGTCAACATCTGACTGATCGGTTGACTGATCGGTTGACTGATCATTGTTAATAATGATGTAGCTTTCCTGATGACGTACCCGACTAGACTGACGTTTTTCATTAAATTTATTACCGCTGACCTTATGGTTGAATTTTTTGCTAATGGTGCGGCTTATTTTAATCAATAGCGCCAATGCCAACACGAATAGGGCATAACATAACAATTTTAAATCACCAAACAGTTTCGGTTTACGTCGCAAGTAAGAATTATCAATCAGGGTGCGGGTTTTTTTTGATGCCGCGTGAGGAGTGAATAATTGCGAATAACCAATCAACCCGGGTTTGATACGAAAGCGTTTATCATAACCTGGAATTTGACGGCAATGCGCTTCATAGACCGCTTCACGCTCTGGTCTTGGGCCAATAATATTCATGTCGCCTTTAAGCACATTAAGCAACTGGGGCAGTTCATCAATACGGGTATCTCGCAAAAACTTGCCAATCGGTAGTTCGAGTTGTTCTGAGCTGTTGGATACTAGGCCAGCCCCCAGTACGCTTTCAGCATGGTTGGCTAAGGTGCGGAATTTGTAAATGGTGAAGTGGTTTTTGTTGAGCCCCATTCTTGCACCCCGATAAAACGGGTTACCGCTATCCTGGAACCTGATGATTAACGGAATGATAATAAATAGCGGCAGCGTCAGCAATAGCAAACTGCCTGCTACTAGCGTGTTAAACAGCATGGTCATCTTACTGCCCTTACTGCAAGGCTGATTTAGAGTGTCGCTTGAGTGATTCGATAACATACGATGACTCCCCCTTATGGCCGACGGTTTTTGACTAAGTGCTTAAACCAGTTGACTAACCAATTCAGTGCCGCTTGGGATCTATAAGGCTGTGAAGCCGGATCGAGATCATTAAGTGATACTATGTTGGGCACTCCAATGAGTTTAAGTGAATCATCTGGGCGTTTGATCGTGTCGTCAAAATACTCAATCACCAAACCAGCGGTTAGGCCAACCAATAATGCAATAATAAGACCAAATGGGATCAGCAACATTTTGTTGGGGAAAACCGCAGCATGATTAGCCCAAGCGGGTGTCAGCAAGATCACCTGAGTATTGAGGCTAGCATCCTGTGTCCGCTCCATCATGGTTGCTTCCTCTCTAAGCTTGTAATAGTTGGCAAAGGACGCTTCGAGTAAATCTTGATCTCGGTTCACTTTCTCCAACTTGACTTGTAGTTTAGCTAATGCCACATTTCGACTAGTCAGTTCACTGATCCGTTGTTGTAAAAAACCGATGCTGCCGCTGATCGCCTTTAATTTTCCTTTTTGTTGATATGACACCGCAGTGACTTCTTTGAGTAAAATGGCATAGGAACTATCGAGTTTACGCCGAGCACCTATGAGCACCGAGCTGGTGGGTAAAAAATCTTTGCTTAAATCAACATGAGTCGTGAGATTTTTTTGTACATCACCTGCTAATGCCCGGATCGCCGGATTATCTATATTGGCAAACAACTTGATATGGCGTAAATCGGTGTTTTTCGCGCTGTCCTTGGGGTTTTGCTGGTTCAATTGGGCGGTGAGTAGCTCGACCTGCGCCCCGGTTGTGAGCCTTGACAGTTCAAGTGGGCCAAGTTGTTGTCTGTATTCTTTGATCAGCGTCAGATTGCTTTCTATTTCAGTGTGGGCGTCGGTGGCTTTAATCTGATTGATAAGCAGAATTTTTTGCTGTTGCTGCTCATCAATATCCTGCTGATAGGCGTTAACTGTCTGATCATAGAAATTACGCACTTTTTGTGGTTTATATACCGTATTACGATAGCTGAAATACTGTTCAATCAAAATATCGAGGATTAATCTCGCCTCAATCGGTGATTTCCAGCGCAGTTTGATTTCAAGCACGTTGGATGAAGGAACCACCAGCACGTCGAGTTTTGACTTGAGTTTGCTGATGGCTTTAGTTAGCCCGGGGTTTTGCGGTTTGCCCAAATCATCCACTTGCGCTTTGGCTTGGCCTGACTCCAAAGTCTTAAGCAGTGCGCCCAGACCAAATATACCGTGTTGACGAGTGGCTTCCAAGGCGGTGCGTTTAAGCACTGCCGACGAGGTTAAAATCTGTAACTCGGAATTTAAATCCTCGCG
Organism: Alteromonadaceae bacterium; assembly: GCA_965277695.1. Lineage (GTDB taxonomy): Bacteria > Pseudomonadota > Gammaproteobacteria > Enterobacterales > Alteromonadaceae > JABSOG01. The sequence goes on along the minus strand of CBDIDQ010000021.1, from coordinate 129,242 downwards.
GGAGATAGGTAAGCTGCGCTCCCTAAGCTGCTGTACCATTTCTGGATTGCGTTCTATTCGCTTGGCTTTTACCATTAGCGCGGCCTGACCGAGGTATTTTTTCGGTGCTAAAAAAGCCACCAACAAGACCACAGCGAAAATAATCAGCGCGGTCTCGACAATTAGACGCTTTTGCGCGAACACCACAAAGAGGATCTCACGCAAAAAGTTTTCTGGTGGTTGGGTTTGAGTACTCATCAGGGGGAAGGCTCTATGATGGTGTCTGTTGGATTGTCACGCTGATTGAGCTGCCAAGAAAAACCGACGCTCCAGCCACGGAAGAACAACACGTCACCAATCTGTTGAGCAATATGGGCGGCATCAGACAGCGGTGTTGAGGGAATGTAAACAATGTCATCGGGCAGCAAATAAAACAGCGTCGAGTCATTGGCTAAATTAAGTGCACCTGCCACATTAATCCGGGTCGCTACCATGGTTTTGCCTTTACGGCGCACCACATAAACCTCGCTTAACAGCGCATCCCGAGTATTGCCTTGAGCCAATGCGATGGCCTGGATAATATTAATCGGCTTGGTGATGTCGTATGCACCGGGCTCAGTGACTTCACCCATGATATAAATTTTTGCCCCTGAGTGTCGCTCCAAAAACAAATCGGCGTGCAGACTAAAACTGATTTTGGAATATTCTTCATTGAGTTTGTTTTTTATTTCCGGGATTGACTTGGCGGCGACAAAAACATCACCGACCATCGGGAAAGTGACATAACCATCTGGGCGTACTGTCACCAATCGGCTGAGACCTCGGGCTGAGGTATGCAAGTCATGTTTGAGTTCGCGAATTTGTGATAAATATTCAGGTACGCTGACATAGATATTGGGGGATACCAATACGGTTTGATAGGCTTGTTTCAATTCGCTCGCGATTTGCTCAGTGGTTTTGCCATAGATTTTTCTCACCCCGATATAAGGCAGTGAAATGGAACCGTCGGGCAACACTTTTTGGTTCTGATCGAGGCGGGGTAAGTCGGGAAAACGCACTGACACCGTATCACCAAGAGAAATACGATAAGCTAGCTCTGGCTCCCAAGTTTGGATTTGAAACAATACATCCAGCACATCACCGGGTGCCAACTTATACACCGATAAATGTTCAAAATCCGGTGGGGTAAACGAAAAACTGCTCGATTCGATGGTGACTTCTTCACCGATCTTTAAATCAGGGGTGCTGCCACAACTGCTGATAAGTAACAGCACGGACAGTAACAACACAGGCAATAGCAGTCCGGTTGATGATAAGCGTTGCAATAGGAAATTAAGCATGGTGGTCAGATTATCCATAAAAGAATCTAGGAATATAGAATTTACGCCGATTCATTACAGTACCGAGCAATTTTCCCCGCGCGTTTTTGATTTTGTCAGCGGTGATTTTGGCGACTTGCCATTTGGTCACTTCACACTGCACGACCAGCAAAATCGCGTCAAACAGCGGACAAATCAAACTCACTTCAGAGGTACCAAGAAAACTGTTGGTATCGACAATCACATAATCATAATCTGCGGCGAGTGCTTTTAGTTGTTGGGCAAAAAGTTCGGAATCAAATAGCCAGTTGGCGTTTGGTTGTGAGGTGCCAATAGGCATTACATCAAGGTTGTTAATCTCGGTTGCGACACAAACGTCTTGCCGTTGCGCTTGATTTAACACCACATCTGCCAAGCCGGGGTGCTGTGGAATGTCGAAAACCTGATGCAGTTTGGGCGATTTTAAATTGACATCAATCAGTAAGACTTTGAGATTATTACCTTGAGCCAGCGTCTTGGCGATGCTGATAGCCCCGAGTGTCTTACCCTCGCCGGGTTTACTACTGGTCACCATTAAGAGTTTGAGTGGGTGACCATCTGCGGCTTCAATCAGGTTACTTTTCAGCTGGCTGAGATTAGCAGAAAACGACTCGGTTAACTCAAGATAACGATTACTTTTTGACAATGAAGTATTCATAAAATTAGGTATAAATTTGGCATTAAGGGTTAATAATCATCCATTCATACTACGAGCGGTTTGAGGTTGTGCTGAACATTAATTATTTTTAAGGTGCTTTTTTAAGGTATTTTTTGTATACCGCCATATGTTGGCGTAGTTTAAACGTCTTGTAAATCAATTCTTAAGGTTTTTTAAGACAGATTTAAGTGAGCTTTTAAAAACAAAGCTAACAGGTTTGACTAATTGCAAAGAAATGATTGAAAGTTCGTTATTTTTTGCAGTTTGCCGCTGAGTAAAGCTTAATAAAAGTATTAAGCATTTTTTACGCCATTTTATATTTATTTATATTTACTTATATTTGCATTGGCGATTGACAAAAATTTGCGGCATCAGTGGGTGAGTGCTGTATAGTATTGGCAAACACCAGCGCAGATATAATGATGAAAATAGCCTACCTGATGTCACGGTTTCCTAAAATCACTGAAACCTTTATCTTATATGAAATTTTAGCCTTGCGGGCAAAAGGCGTGGCGGTTGAAGTCTTTCCGCTGCAACGAGAGTCTGCCCCAGTGATGCATCCCGAGGCAAGGGCTATGTTAGCTGAAATTAATTTTATTCCGTTTATTTCATTGGCAGTGATTATTGCCAACCTCAAATGCCTAGTGCAACAGCCATTGAGGTATATCACCACTTTATTTTTGGTGTTAAAAAACACTTGGGGCAGTGGTAATTATTTTTTCGGTGCAGTGGCATTCTTTCCTAAGGCAGTTGCCATTGCCGGGCAATGCCAACGTGAAGGCGTTAGCCATATTCATGCGCATTTTGCCAATCATCCGGCGCTGGTGGCCTTTATTGTATTGCGTTTAACTGGCATTGGTTATTCTTTTACTGCCCATGGTTCTGATTTGCATAAACGTCAGCAGATGTTGGCAATGAAAGTTGAACATAGCCGTTTTTGCGTGATGATCTCGCAATATAACAAGCAATTTTTTTATGATAAAACCGACTTAAGTGAACAAGATGTTGGCGATAAAATGCCAGTGATCCATTGTGGTATTGATCCAAGTCTGTTTCATCGTGGGGTTGAACAAAACAGGGCTGCCAGCGAGGTGAATCTGCTATGTGTCGCCTCATTCAGAGAAGTAAAAGGACACCGCTATCTGATTGCAGCCTGTCATCAATTACACCAAAGAGGCATGGCTTTTCATTTGCATTTAGCTGGCGATGGACCCAAAAATGCTGAAATTATTGCACAAATTAGCGAGGCAGGGCTGGAGCAACAGGTAACCCTACATGGGGCTTTAACTCGCCCCCAAGTCATTGAACTACTCAATCAAAGTGATGTCTTTGTGTTAACTAGTTATCTGACCCCATCGGGTAATCGCGAGGGGATCCCAGTGGTGATTATGGAAGCCATGGCTTTTGCTTTGCCCGTCGTTGCCAGTCGCTTATCGGGGATCCCCGAGCTGGTCGATGATCAACAGACCGGCCTGCTGGCCAATCCACAAGACCCTAAAGACATTGCCGACCAGCTTGAACACCTGATTAAAGATGCCTCGATACGGCAAAAAATGGGACTGGCAGGGCGTCAAAAAGTCTTAACCGAATTTAATTTGCAGCATAATATTGCCGAACTAGTAGAATGGTTTGAACGTTATGGTCGCTGATAAATCGTAGTCAATTAGCCAGCCAACGAAAAATTACTGAGGATTTTGCCAAATTCCAGTATAGTTTCGACTCAATAGTACTTATGGAAGTTGTTTATGCGAAATTTACTCAATAGCGCTGATTTGTCGACGCTGCTATCAGGCGTTTTAGTTGCCTTGTCTTTTCAGGCGGTGGCCAAAACCACTGAACTAGCGCCGATTTTAGATTTTTACCCCAACTGTGATTATCAAATCATCAAAACAGTAACACTTGATGCGCTGTTATCTCGCAGCGGAGCCAGTCCAAAAGACGACTTGCTGGCTAAACCCACCAAGAAAATCTTTCATCAACTTAAACAACAAGCTCAGCAACATCAGGCGGATGGGATTATTTTGCTTAAGCGGCGAGTGATGTCAGTCAACGCCCGCAATGTTTCGCTCAAAAGACAATTGATGGATAACGGTACGCACAAAGTTGACCGATCGAAAGTGCAGCAACTAAGGTATGAAGCACAATTGATTAAGCAATGCCAAGACGATGGTAAAGCATTGGTTGACACTGAAAAAAAACCAACGCCATTTAATCATCAAGGCCGTCGGACTTTGGCTGTGACCAAAACCGTGGTCTCAATAGCTGAGATGACTATCAGCCTGCCAGCTAAAGCTAAACTCAATCATCCGCCAATCAATAACTACGAGGTGTCTTTAGCCAACGGCGTTTACGGCGTCAAACTCGGCATGAGCTATCAGCAGATGATCGACATAATTGGTAGCCCCAGTGTCGAACTGGTAATGGCTGATAACGAATTGACCTTCGGTTATGGTCGTCGCCACTGGTTTCATTTTCAATCAGATAAATTGGTCAAAGTGACTGGGGTTTCGCCCATCAGCATTGATTTGTTGAACCGAGTGCCGCTGCGCAGTGCGTTTGATAACAATGACTGGAAAATTAATAACCAGGTGACTTTTAAAGCGGATTTGGCTCAGGTGCAGGCGGGTTTGGCAACTGAGCAGCCACTTAATCAGCAAGATGAGCTGCGGCTGCAAAACCGCACCGATCAACTGATATTAGCTTTCGAGTTGAGAAAAAATATGGATTTTGATAAATCTTATGACTTGGGCGCTTTTACCCTGCAAAGTCAAAGCTATGATGCCAAAGCATTCCAGCCAGCGTCAAAACAACAAGATGTGCACTCGGCAATTGCTCACACATATCGACAGTTACAGCAAAACCAACCGATTGAAATGGCCGAGTTACGCAGTCGATTAGGTGAACCAATGGGACGAGTGACCATCTCGACCAGAGAAACGGTAGAAATCTATGGCCCTCATTTATTATTAACCGTCGCTGGTGGTGAATTGTCACAGATTGATTTTGTGGAGCAAAACTTTAGCCAAACTGGCAATGCAGCTAAACCTTGGCAGTTGGATAGCTTGGCTCAGGGCCAAGATGCGGCCACGGTAAAAGCCCAATTACCCGATCACATTGTTGGTTTGGATGATGAAATTCAAGTTGATTCCGACAGTTATCGTTTGACGGTGCTGTTTGATAAAGGTTTTAGTTACAGTGCTGAACTAAAAATTTATTAGGCTGTGGAGATTGGAGGCAATAAAACGTAAAATACCCCGGTTGCGCGTTTGACGCATCGTTATAGATTATCCATCCAGGGAGTTTTATATATGTTGGCTTTTTTACCCAGGCGGTTGCTTGGTTGTTTGGCTTATTTGATTTATGCCATTAACTCAGCGATTTGGCTGACGCCGATTTTTGTTTTTGCCTTAATTAAAATCTTTCCGATCCAATGGCTGCGTACTGCGGTCAATTATATTCTCGATTTTTCTGCCGCTGCATGGGTCTCTTGCAACACCTTGATCCAACACCTGACCATCAAAACACAATGGGATGTCCAAGGGACTGAACAACTGAGCAAAGACGGCTGGTATATGGTGATCGCCAACCATCAAAGTTGGGTCGATATCTTTGTATTACAGCGGGTACTCAGTGGTAAAGTGCCGTTTATTAAATTTTTTTTGAAAAAAGAACTCAAATGGGTGCCATTTTTTGGTGTCGCTTGGTGGGCGTTGGACTTTCCGTTTATGGTTCGCTACACCAAAAAATTCATTCGTAAAAACCCCCACCTCAAAGGCAAAGACATTGAAACCACCCGTAAAGCTTGCGAAAAATATCGCCATAAACCAGTCAGTGTGATGAATTTTGTCGAAGGCACCCGTTTTACCGCAGAAAAACATGATCGCCAGCAGTCGCCATTCAATCAACTGTTGAAACCCAAAGCCGGCGGTACCGCGTTTGTGCTTGGTTCAATGCGAGAGTCATTACACAAGATTATTGATGTGACGATTTATTATCCCGATGGTATTCCAACTTTTTGGCAACTTTTATGCGGTGATATTGGCAAGATTGTCGTGAGGGTTAATCAGTTACCGATCGAGCCGCAAATGATTGGTGATTATGACGTTGATAAAGAGTATCGAAAAAACATGCAGCACTATTTAAACAGCCTGTGGACAGATAAAGACAAGTTACTGGACCAGCTTAAGCAGCAAAATAGTGATTGGTAATGATGATGTCGATAAAGAGTACATAAAAAATATGAAAAACGACTTAAACAGTTTGTGGACAGATAAAGACAAGTTGCTTGACCAGCTTATTCAACATGAGCAGCAAAATGATGCCTGAAAGCTTCCGCCAGCTATTGCTACAAATCAATATTGACAGTCTTCATGGTTGGAGCGGGTTATTGCTGTCTTTAACTTGCCTGATGGTGTTGGGTTATTTGTGCTATTTCGTCGCTAAAGGTTTTATTAAACCGGCGGTGCATGGGGTGCTGACTCACTTTAAACCGGTGTTGGTTGAGGCGATTGAAAAACCGTTGGGACAAATGACTGATAGGCTAGGACTGTTGGCACCATTGGTTTTTTGGTTGTCGTCATTCAGTTGGTTTGTCGAGCCTGAGCTGGTGTTGTTTACCCTGATCAATAAAGTTTTTCTGGTTTATTTATATATTAATGTCGGACTGTTTTTGACCGCCTGTATGAATATTGGCACGGTGATCTATCACCAACAAAGTTACGCTAAAGACGTGCCAATTAAGGGCATCATTCAAATCGTTAAACTGGCGATGTTTGTTTTTTTCAGCGTACTGATTATTGCCGAGCTGCTCGACAAAACCCCGTTGTATTTACTCAGTGGTTTAGGGGCGTTAACGGCGGTGTTGTTGATTGTCTTTAAAGATACTATTTTGGGTTTGGTGGCGGGGATCCAGATAGCGACTCATCGCTTGCTAGCGCATGGTGACTGGATTGAAATGCCTAAATATGGTGCCGATGGTACCGTGCTTGAAGTCGGTTTACATACGGTAAAAGTGCGTAACTTTGATAATACCATTACCACTATTCCGACTTATCGATTGATTAGTGATTCGTTTAAAAACTGGCGAGGAATGTCAGAGTCTGACGGTCGACGAATAAAACGAGCGATGCACATCGACGCTCACAGCATCGCTTTTATTGATCAGCAGCAACGCCAGCAGCTATTCGACAAGTTTAACGGGTCTCTAATCACTGGTGCTGTCAGTGATGAAGACTGGCAACATGCACAAACCAATATGGGGCTGTTTCGTTGTTATTGCGAACTCTATCTGCGCCAGCATCCACAGATTAATCAGCAACTCAGCCTGATGGCGAGGCAATTACAACCCACCGCTTATGGTGTGCCGATTGAAATTTATTGTTTCTGTTTGGATAAACGTTGGGTGCCCTTTGAACACGTCCAAGCCGAATTGATAGAGCATCTACTGGCCAGCTTACCGTTATTTGGCTTGCGGGTTTTTCAACGACCGGGCGGTACGGCGTAGACGCAATTGCTGCAAAATCTCAAAAGCTCGCATTGCCAATAGATTCTGTTAACATGTCTGGCAATTCGTTAACAACTTTTGAGACTAACCATGAACAAACCGATTAAAAGCCTGACGCTGGTGGCTGCGAGTGTCACCTTGGCATTGGGGCTGGTGGCTTGTAGTCAAACCAGCTCACCTAGCGCAAACGAGCAATCTGCTACAGGAACCCCGACCGTGACCGCTGCTACTGAAAACCTGATCTCCGGCATTGAAATGGCCAACTTTGATCACAGTGTTCGCCCCCAAGATGACTTTTATCGTTATGTTGATGGTAACTGGTTAAAACGTACCAAAATCCCCGCTGATAAATCCAATTATGGTTCTTTTACTGAGGTCCATGAGCGCTCCGAAGTGATGTTACGCCAGATTATTGAACGAGTGGCTGCGCTACCGAATAAGGCCGACGGCTCTGATGAACAAAAACTCGGAGATATGTATACCAGTTTTATGGATGTAGCTAATGCCGAAAAGCTCGGCCTATCGCCGCTGCAAGGCGAGTTAAAAAAGATTGCCGATATCCGTTCTCATGCGGGATTAAGTGAAGCTTTTGGTTATTTTAATCACTTGAGTGTAAAAACCCCTTTCAGTTGGCAAGTGGATAACGATGCCAGAGATTCGAGCCAATATGTGGTGGGAATTTGGCAAAGTGGTTTGGGTTTAGCTGACCGCGATTATTACCTTAAAGACACTGAAAAATTTGCCAAAATCAGAGCTGATTATCAAACCTATATCGCTGAGTTACTAACACTGGCTGGACGCGACGACGCCGCAGCAGCGGCTCAAAGGATCGTGGCATTAGAGACTGGCATTGCTAAAGCACACTGGAGTCGAGTGGAGAATCGTGATCCAGTGAAAACCTACAATAAACTGTCTGCGGCACAAATGGATGAGTTGTTAGGGGCAATGAGCTGGACTAGCTATGCTAAAGCGGCGAACTTGGATAAAGCCACTGAGGTGGTTGTCGGTCAGCCTGCTTATCTTGCCAGCTTAGCGACCCTGTTTAGCGAAACCTCGTTGCAGACCTGGAAAGACTATTTGAGTTATCACCTGATCAACGATTATGCGGGCAGCATGAACCAAGAGCTGGCTGATTTACACTTTAATTTCTTTGCTAAACGTTTACGTGGCGTTGAAGAACAGGCCCCGAGATGGAAAAGAGGGATTGCAGCAGCCGATGCGATTGTTGGTGAGATCCTTGGCAAATTCTATGTCGAAAAAGCCTTTACCCCACAAGCCAAAGCTCGCATGGAGGTGATGGTGCAAAACCTGATGAAAGCCTATTCGAAGCGGATTAACCAGCTGGAGTGGATGAGTGCGGCAACGAAAAAAGCCGCGCAAGAAAAGCTCAGCAAATTTATCTATAAAATTGGCTATCCGGATAGTTGGAAAGATTACTCAAGTTTGCAAATTAAAGCCGATGATTTGGTGGGCAACGGAATGCGTTCGAGTCGTTGGATCAACGATGATATGGCGGCTAAACTAGGTCAACCAATTGACCGGGGTATATGGCACATTACGCCGCAAACCGTTAATGCTTATTACAATCCAGTGATGAACGAAATCGTTTTCCCGGCGGCAATACTGCAACCGCCATTCTTTAATATGGCGGCAGAAGGCGCTGTGAACTACGGTGCCATTGGTGCCGTGATTGGCCATGAACTAGGTCATGGGTTTGATGATTCTGGCGCTCAGTTTGACGGTGACGGCAACTTACGCAACTGGTGGAGTGAGACCGATTTGGCTGAATTTGAAAAGCGTGGTAAACAATTTGCCGACCAATTTAGCGCTTTTAAACCCTTTGATGATGTTAATGTCAACGGTCAGTTGACGCTGGGTGAAAACATTGGTGACTTGGGTGGCATGGTGGTCGCTTATGAAGCTTATCAAATGTCACTTGAGGGTAAACCAGCGCCACACATGGACGGTTTTAGTGGTGAGCAGCGGTTCTTTTTAGGTTGGGCACAGGTTTGGCGTCGTAGCTATCGCGAAGAAGAATTACGTCAACGTTTGGTCACCGATCCGCATTCACCGAGTGAGTATCGGGTGAATGGTATCATGATGAACATGCCTGAGTTCTATCGTAGTTTTAACGTTAAACCGGGTGATAAGCTGTATTTGAAACCCGAAGATCGCGTAGTGATCTGGTAATACTTATTCGATATCTGTTGTCGCTTAAAGATTAACGAAAATGAATTCTCGTCTACGCCGTAGACGCGAATTCATTGGTGTTTTTTCATCCTCTTGCCTCTTTTTAACCGCCTTTTTTTAACCGCCTCTTTTTAACATCAGCTGCTTATTACCTGCTTATCATCTATTTATTTCTATTTGACTTAATAAAATACAAACCTTGACTGGTAATTATCCCATTTATTATATATTTACCCCAATCAACGCTTGACAACTGTATAAATAACCTGTTACTGTTGATCTATACAGTAGTTTTATTAAGTCAGAGGATGCGCTGATGGATATTAATAGTGGTTTTAAGGCAGTTGATAAATTAGTCAAAGTTCACGGGTTATCTTGTGAGCATATCGATAATCCGTTCCAAAAGGCGATTGATATCCCTGACAGAACCCAGCCGGGTGAGTTGCGTCAATTGATCCAGCCTTTTGGTTTGAATACTTTTCCTCATGCTATCTGGTTGGCATTACAGGCCAACGTACCTGCGGGTGAGAGCATGTCTTTGCACCGTTTTAGTTTGCCACATCTTAACAAGGTGATTTGTTGGGTATTGGTGAATGCGCAGGGCAAGGTGCTGGAGAAGGCTTATCCATTAAATAAACCACTATATATCAATGCTGCTAGAGTGTTGATTAAGTCATTACGGACTAGCTTGACTTATTCCCCCTATTTTTCAGTACCTGAGCCGACGAGATTATTGCACTGAGCGATTAAGGCGTCTTTGGCAGACGCCTAAGCCAGTGCCTAAGGTGGTCCCTAAGTTAGTTCCTTAGTTTAACCCGGGTTTTGTTACCAGAGTATCCCATTGCAATCGTTGATTGCGCCGAGAAGTTGCCAAAACCGTACACTATGCTTTGGTGCGGCTTAAGTTTGCGTTAGTTGTTTTAGGTAATGAATATTGCTGGCAATACTTGCATTGGTTTATTACCGACAGACTGAGCGAATAAAAGTCCGTATCCAAAACCATGAGTGTCGTATTCCTGATCTAAATGATCATTTGTTCGTTGTACAGGGAACCGTTAAGAATAGGCTGTTTGGTTTTAAACTCGCAGCAGATTTTTTTTCGGAGAATGTTAGATGGCAGTGAAACGATGGTCTCTTTCCCAGCAATTGAGCTTGGGCGCTTTTATTTTAATTATGTTGGTGATGACCGCTTTTATTACGGTGGTTGGTTATCAATCAAGAAATGTATTAATTGCTCAAGCTGAGGTGACTCAGGACAGTCAGATATCAGTGTTGGCTTCTCAGCTTGAAACGATTTATCGCCTGATTATTGATAATACTCAGATGTTAGCGTCGATTTTTGCTGAGCTTTATTCAGACCCACTGGTTTTTGATAGTAGCCAAACCGTACTGATTGGTGATTATGACAGCCCCCGGGTGACTCACCGGGGTGAGCAGGTAAATCTTAATTTTAACCATGTTGATGGTTTTGCTCGAATGACTGGCGGCAACGCGACAGTATTTATTCGTTATCAGGACGATTTTTTGCGCGTCACTACGTCGTTGAAAAACCGAGAGGGCAAGCGGGCTGTGGGGACTTTATTGGGCAAGTCCCATCCGGGTTATCAGCAATTGATCAGGGGTGAGGTTTATCTGGGTGAGGCCAAATTGTTTGGTACTGACTATATGACTAAATACAGTCCAGTGATGGATGCCAACAGACGAGTCGTGGCGATTCTTTATGTTGGCTTTCCGATTTCAAAGTTGTTGAAGCAATTGCGGGAGAGTTTATTGGCGATCCGTTTTGGTGATAGTGGTTATGCCAGTTTGGTCAATACTCAGCCGGGCAAGCATCAGGGCAAACTGATTGTTCATGCCACAGCGCAAGGCAAAAAGCTGGCACAGGCTTATCCGTTGGATAACGGCAGTGGTAGCGTATTGACGCCAATTCTTAATCGGGTAGCTGGTGCCTTTGAGCTCAGGGAGCCTAATAAGGGTTTGCAAGCTCGGGTGAGTTTTAGTCGGGCTGGTAACAGTCCCTGGAGTGTTTTTGCCATTAGTTATCGTAATGAATATACCCAGCAGGTGACGCCGTTAATGTGGTTATTGATTGGTTTGGCAGTAGTGGCAGTGGTGATGCTGGTGGTGGCACTGGGGTACTTTTTGCGGCGCTCGTTATTACCGTTGCAAGAAGTCACCGGGGTGCTTGAGCAGGTCGGGCAAGGGGATTTAACCTGTCGCTTTGAGCATCAAGTGGATGCAGATAGCCACAATGAGGTTGAGAGTCTTAAATTGAGTACGACCCGGATGCTGAGCAATTTCAGTGATGTGATCAACAAGGTCAGCTTATCCGGTGATGAGATCACACTGGCATCGAGTCAGTTATCTCGCTCCAGTGAAGATATGAGTCAGATGGCGGCACTGAGTGACAAGGCGACAACCGATGTATCTGTCTCGATCACCAAGATGGCAGCATCCATTGAGCATGTCGGTAATAATGTCTCTAAAGCGTCTGAGGAAGCGACTTTGACGACGCAGTTGGCAGATGAAGGTTATCAGGTGGTTAATGAAGTCATGACAGCCATTGGTCAGTTGAAACAAGAGTTTGGTCAGGCGACTGATGCGATCACCCGGCTTGAGCAAGATAGCAACGATATTGATAACGTAGTGGAGGTGATTAACTCTGTTGCTGAGCAAACCAACTTGCTGGCCCTTAATGCCGCTATTGAAGCGGCTCGTGCCGGAGAGCAGGGTAAGGGTTTTGCGGTAGTGGCTGATGAAGTCAGGCAATTAGCCCAGCGGGTGCAAGACTCCACCAAAGAAATTCAGCAAGTGGTAGAGAAGTTGCATAACAATGCCAAACAGGCATCGACGCGAATGGAAGCGGGCGAAAAGCAAGTAAAAGGCAGTGTTGATAGTGCCGCACAAGCGGGTGAGATGTTGGTGAAAATCCGTGATGCGGCGCAACAGGTTAAAGCCAGAATGGCCGAAGTGGCAGATACCACCGCCCAACAAAGCTGTGCAGCCGAGCAAATCAGCCGTAGTAGTTTGTCATTGGAACAGTCTGCCGGGCAAACCACTAAAGCGGTAGAAGGCACCTCACAAGCGAGTCATAAAATGCTCGATCAGGCCAACGAATTACAATCTCAGGTGAGTCGTTTTCAGGTGAATTAAGGTAACCATCATCCTTCACATTCACGAGGTTGAAACCTTGTCTACGGCACAACTGGTGCGCCGTAGACGCGAATTTATTGGCGTTTTTGATCAATCAATTATTACCCTATTTTATCTGACTTCATGCAAAAAGATCCAAATGCCACAGGGATGGTGTAAAATCTCGCGCAAACTAGTAACTCGTTGTGTGGTAAGTCTATATGTATGAAGCAGCGCCAGAGATCGCTATTAAAGCGGTGGCCCGTAAAAACGCTCTCTTTTTAACTGTTGTTGGCTGTGCTGGATTGTTGGTGTGTATGTTGGCTGCCAATTTTTGGTGGGACAGTTTGCGCTTGGTGTTGGTATTGCTGATTTTGGTCAGTTTTTTGGTGATGTTGCTTGGGATATTTAAGCATTTTGAGCCAGAAGACAGCTTTGTCTTAACCCCTCAGTTGATGTTGCATCGTCATCGTCATGGTCAGTGGCAAATTGACTGGGACAATATCATGATCATTGCTCAGCCTAGAGTGACTCAGGGCATTGAGGCTAAGGATTTAAATTATATCGGTATCAAGTTACGCGATTTAGATTTGCTCAGCAAGGCGATTTCTCCCCGGCTGGCTAACCGATTATTGCATGAGCAACGCGATTTACACGTGTTGAGCTGTCAGTTGGCCAGTACCAGTGTTTTTGAAGGTTTGCTTAATGACTCCCCTTATAAAACTGCTCAGGGACAAAAAGTGATTGGTCCGGTTGCCGCATGGTTACATCGTACCAAGTTGTTACGTGAAGCGTTTGGCTATGATTTATATATTCCGCTTAATGCTTGTGATAGACCACCGCATGAATTCATCGCTTTATTGAAACAATGTAAAGAAGCTTCGATTGATTATAAACCGTCAGAGCAGGTGAGTTAATGGCCGCTAAACAATGGTGTATCGGGGTATTGGGCTGTGGTTATGTGGGTCAACAGCTGTTACAACAGCTGTTACAACAGCAATGGCACCATTTTAGTTGGCACCGTTCTAGTTGGTACACAGTTCATCATAATGATGCGCAACTAGCTTATCAATCTATTGGCTTTTCTCTGGATAATGCCGATAGCTGGGATAATTTACCGCAGCAGGCTGACTGTTTGGTGTTTACTATCCCACCGGGTTATCAAGACAGACAAAAAGAAGCCCAGCGACTGACTGACTGGTGTGATTGGATGAAGCTTAATCGACCGGGATTAAAACGCTTGATTTATATCTCTACCATTGGCGTTTATAGTGATGACGCTGATATTTATACTGAACAAAGTCAATGCCGACCCAGTTCACTCAAGGGGCATTTACGCCTTATGAGTGAGCAAATATTATCGCGTTATTTCCAATGTAGCGCCATTCGTTGTGGTGGTATTTATGGTCCGGAGCGTAATATTGTTGAGAAGCTACTGGCAGGTAAAGCGGTTTATCGGGGCAATAAACCAATGTATCGTATTCACCTTGAGGATTTGGTGAATATAATTACTCAGCTGGTGGAGCAAAGTACCGCTATCGACTGCATTAACGCCGTGGATGGGCACTCAGCGAGTCAAGATGAAATTATTGAGTGGTTATTGCAGCAACCTTACTTCAAAGAACAAGCGCCGCAATCGTTGAATTTTCAGCGCAAAAGGTTAGATGCTGATGCCACCGCAGTGGCACGGATAATCAGTAACCGACTCATATTTGCAGGCTTGGGTTATCGTTTGCAATATCCGAACTTTAAGGCCCTTGTCCCCTCCGGTCTTTAATCTACCACATCAACAATTTTCACTAATGATTTCATGCAGCATGTCACCGAGCTGTTCAACTTCATCTGGCGAGATTGTTAGGTGAACATTGGTTTCGTCACGGCCAAAAGCGGTGGCGAAGAATCCGCCTAAGCCTTTGCTGCGGCGATCTATTTCGAGGAAAATATCGAGATTGTCACCATTAATAAACATTACCAGCTCTACTTCGTCGAGCTTGCCGCGAAACTCACCTGAGCGGGCGACAAATTCAAACTCCTGAATAAACGGCAAAGTAGTGCGATCACAATGGCAACCTTCAGATTCGACCTCAACCACTTCAAAACCCAAATCAATTAAGGCCGCGATAGTGGCGGCTTGTAGTGGGTTAGGCCGAATATCAATGTAGTCTTTGTCATCTGTATCCAACGCATAATCAATGTCTAGATTGGTTTTTAGCCAGCTTTTACAGTGTCCTGCACTGAGTGGTGCATGGGGTGACAGCTCAAAAGAAAAGTTTAGTTTCTTTTTTTCACCGGAGCCGATAGTGAAGTTCTCGGCAATATCAAAGCTATTGATCCGACAGGTTTTTTCAATCTTTCGGGTGTGGCTTTCGTTGTCTTCTTCGATGGTTTCTTCAACGAAGTAATTACAATAGACATCAAGGTCTATTTTGTTGATTTGTTGATCAACTTTACCGCCAACAATGTTGATCACGCCGCTGATTGGCTGGCCAGGTTCGGCTTGTTCGTGGTCAAGCACTGCGTCAATGGTGGCTGCACCAACACCGACTTTTGATAACATTTTGCTAAAAAATGACATGAGATTTTTCCTTTTTCAGGTGTTGGGTTTATAGGTGTTGGGTTTATAGGTGTTGGGTTTAATGGCTAAAGTCGCCATGGCTGTGGGCATAAATTGATTGAGTAAAGTGGCTTCATCATTCCAGTGATCTTCATAAAAACCGTGTAGGGTAAAACCCGCTGCCATTTGACCACCAATCTGGCTTTCCAGGGTGTGGCTGAATTCAACTGCATGACCTTTACCAATGGTGTCAGCTTGGCGTTCAGCTGAGGCGGTCAAGTCTGAATACGGAATGGCAAATTCGACTTCGAGCTTGCCGTTAGCCTGAGCTTTATCGTGATCAAACATAAACATTGCCGGATTCATAAAAGCCGCCAGTAATCGTCCGCCGGGTTTGAGCACACGAAAACACTCTTGCCAAACTTTGTTGACATCAGGCACGAAACAGTTGGATACCGGATGAAAAATCAAGTCAAACTGGGCGTCGGCAAAGACTGATAAATCGGCCATGTCGCCTTGAATTGTGGTGATCGACAAACCTTCAGCAGCTGCTACTTGGCTGTCTTTGGCCAGTTGTTCGTCGGAGTTGTCAAAGCTGGTGATATTGCCACCGGCTGCGGCCAAAATAGGCATTTGCTGACCACCGCCAGACGCCAAACCCAAAATCGTTTTACCTTTAACTCCGTCAAACCAGGCATCTGGTACTTTGGCCAGTGGGGTGAGTATTACGCTCCATTGACCTTGTTTGGCTAGGGTTACCGCTTCACTGGTGACGGGGATTGACCACTCGCCACCAGCTTTGGCTTCTTTGTTCCATGCTTCACGATTGAATGCTGTAACGTCCATTATTTGTCCTCTATTTTGCATTATTCTTCAGTGTTGATCATGTGGCTGGCAAGCTGGTTGAAGGATTGTCTTAATTGTGCCCGCAGCAGTGGGTTGTCGATTTCAATATCCAGTGCTTTGCCCATGCAATACATCCATTGTTGCTTAAGTGTTTCGGTGACGTCAAAGGGTAAATGCCTTGCTCGCAACCTAGGGTGACCATATTTCTTTTCAAATAGGCCGGGACCGCCAAGCCAACCGGACAAAAATTCAAAAAACTTTTCCCGCAGTGGTTCCATCGCATTGGTATGAATGGCCATTAATTCAGCGGCTTTAGGGTCGCTTTGCATGATATCGTAAAAGCGATTGGCAAGGTTTCTGGCGGCTTGCTCACCGCCCATAATGTCATAGGGCGTTTGTTGTGGTGTGGGGTGTTCGACAGGGGTTGTATTGGGCTGCGACGCTTTTTTCGCTCGCAACCCCAAAAGTTGTTTGATCAATGAAGGTACCGTCAAATGACTGGGACTAAGTGTCGTTAAGTGTAGTGTAATTCTACTGGGTGAACGCGGGAAAAGCGATAAAAAGCACCAGCCCTGACATGGCTGTGATCATTGAGGTTCTGAACAGAATTGAAGTGAAGGAAATACTGTTGCTTGGTTGATAAGGGTTGTTGTTTACATCATTATAACTGGCTATATTGGCGTCGCTCTGTAGTTGTTGTAAAGATTGCTGTTGTTGGCGTATTTTGCGCAGATTATGTAGGTAGGTTAATCGGCGTGCGTGTCGTGATTGATGGTTATTCATTATTATTACAATTCCGGTAGCGCTTAATAATGCGCCTATGATTGTTCAGTTTGTTTGATAATACAAAGCCTGTGGGATGAATAAACAAATCGCCGGGTTGAGTTGATGGTTTGCTGCTTTCTCCTTTTTCCTTTCTCCTTTCTCCTTTCTCCTTTCTCCTTTCTCCTTGGTGCTACATCCCTGCTGTTATTTTGGTGCTACATCCCTGTAGCTGAATTAAACTGTCATTAACCGATGCCTTTATCTGTCGGTTTTATCCTTTTTGCTGTTACCAATATTGTTCAACTTGGTGATTGACTTTGATTTTGCCTTCTCCTGCGCTTGGGCATTTTCTCTGGCGCGTTCGGTGACAATATCAATGCCATAGATTGCACACATCGGATAAGGACTGCATTTCGTCAATCCGGGTGGATCGGCTAAAACGCTGACTGATACAGATGAAAGGACAAGCATGGATGCAATGATAGCTACTGTAGGGTGGATTTTTTTCACTCGATACCTCTTCGACTTCTTAACTTACAAGGGTTTGAAAACGAGCGCTTCACCTGAAACGCTCATGTCGAGTGTTGAAAAATCAGTGGTTTTAAACCTGAGCGAAAACTTACTTTTTATTTACGTTTCAGGGGTTTTCTTACCCGCAGAAAAACGGCAGAGTTTTGTCCCCGCACAAATGGGAAAGTCCTTTAAACGTAGGCACTTAGTTCCTGAGTAGGCGGTGGATAATACGGTTTTGTGGTTTGAATGAGTCAAGATGACAATAGAGAATTAAAAAAAGTGATGGTTCGATACTGGGCTAAATTTGGGTCTACAGCGGATCTGTTAGTCCAGCCGTAGACGAAGTTTCAACCTCGTGAATGTTGAGGGAAAACGCTCAGCTTAATTTTCTTGATATGGTAAGGCGTTTAGCAGTTAGTACTGACCTAAAAAAACATTGGTATCGCCGAAGCGGGAGCGGACCACGATGAACTGGTTAGGCTTATTTAAATACGAAGAAAAATAGCGGTAGGAGGTGTCGGTAAGTTCATTGCTTTTGTTGGTGGCCAAATCGAGTTGCAGTAGTTTGTCTAGTTTGTTGGAATAATAGGTGAGTACACCGTTCTGGATGATTGCACTGTGATAGGAACTGACCAGCGGATCATTATTACGCCAAACCAATTGACCGTCTTTATTTTGCCAAATTCCCGGCTGGATATTCTTGAATATAAAGTGTTCATCGGTTTGCTGATCAAACAGGCCGATATAGCCATTTTTGATGATGCCAGTCAAAGCGGTTTTATCGGCGACACTGATTGGATTCATTTGGTATACGCCGTTGTCTTTGGTGGTGACCCAGAGGTTTTTTCCATCTGGCGAAAAGTGTGGGTTAATACTGTCTTTGAGGGTTAGGTAGGTTTGGTCAAGTTGAAAGTGGCTGTTAGCCAGTTCGTAAAGGTAGGTGTTTTGGTTAATTGACAAGGCAATGAATTTTTCATCGCTACTGACGGCTATTCCCTGAATGGTGTGGTTATCGTCAAAGTGACTTAATTGCTGTAGTTTTCCCTGAGCATATTGCCATAACTGATAAACGCCAGAGCGGTTGCTGACAAAATACAGTTTGTTGGTTGCCGTGAGCACCGGATATTTTTGAATGGCATTGGATGAGACCAATAAGGATTCGGTGTTATTGGTCAAATCTATTAATATCAGGTCCATATTGAAAAAATCGCCACCGACAAACGCCATCGATTTGCTTTTACCATCGTTAAAGTAGGGGGCAAATAATGGTCGCAGCGGTGAATCCATCAAACGCCGCTCGACGCCATTTTGCTGGTAGTTGACGTGATTTCCTTTGGTTTTGTAGACCGGATCACCGCCAAAAGAGCTGACAGAAAATAACGGATAGTTAACCGTATGACGGTTAAGTTCTTCACCTTCAAGGCTCAGGGTTAGTACTTGGGTATCAAACCAGTTATCACTGAGCAAGACCTGTAGCCCGTTAGCGACCGGATCATAATGAATGGCGTAATAACCTCGACCATTGGGATCTTCTGGTACCGCAATCAGTTTGCGCTCTGCGTTGGCAATATTAAGGCGATAGATATAAAAAGGGCCATACTCCCTGTCATTATCACTGTAAAAAATGGTATCGTCTGGACCCCAAGTAAGTCCTAGGATTTTACTGTATTGACCGCATTGACTGATAATTTGATCGCTGATGACATTAAACTGCGGGTCCAACTCCATCAGGGCGATAGCACACTCTGATTTTTGTCTGCGGTGGTAGAGGATTTGCTGTCCATCATTGCTGAATTTGGGCGAGCGGCTATGATAACCGTCGCCAGTAATGATTTTTTCGATATTGTCTTTGACTGATTTGATCACGATGCGAGAAAACCCACCCATCGATGCAGTATTAGTGTAAGCCACTAATTTGCCATCGGGAGAAATATGAGGTTCGCTCTTTTGTCCGGTGATGGTGCTTAATGACTGGATACTGTTGAGTTGAGGTGGCTGTAATTGACCCTGTTGATGAAAAAGAAATTGGGCGCTAACGGAAATAATCGCGGTGAGTAAAATAAAAGATCCTATAAATGGTATTTTTGAAAAGGCTCCAAGATACCGCTTACCCATTTTTTCAGAGATTAACGCGGTGACCTGTGGCGGTTCTTCACGTACTTGTGATACAAATATAAATCCTTTTTTGGGCACTGTTTTTATGTAACGAGGGGCTTTTGGGTTATCTTTCAGTTTTGCCCGTAAATTTGAAATCACTTTACTCAACGGGTTGTCGCCATAAATTCGGTCATTCCAACCGACTTTGTACAACTCATCCTTAGTGATCAAATCATTCGGGTGTTGTATAAAATGTAAAAGAAGCTTATTTTCTAGACTTTGTAAATTTTCGATTTGCCCATCGACAACCAGCTCTCCAGTATCCGGCAGGTACTCAATATTATCTTCCAAATAATACTTATGACTCATACTACTTCAATGTTTGTATTTTTTATCCAAAGGTACGATCAGCTTAGGAAATATCGGCAGAATAATACAGCTTAAGCATTGGTTTTTTAGCAATTTATTTACCGAATGGGCAAAAAACAAGCAAAATCCCGTTGATCAGGCTGGCTTTCGGGCTGTTATGGTGTAATATCCGGCACCGCCGTTATAAATGAATTTAGCCAGTCGACTGGCAATGCCATGCTGCCAATCGGTTTGTTGTCGGCTCAGTTCACAGGCTATCAAGGCACTTAATTGAGGATTGGGGGCGGTCAGTTTAGCTTCAATATCGTGAATGGTTTCAAGCAGTTGCGCGGAGACATCTTTAAAACGCAGTTGGCGAAAACCACCAAACTCGATAATTTCTTGGCTTCTTTTGCTGTTTAATGCGCCGCGAATACATAGCCATTGGCTGAGTCGATTATGTAAATCGGTGGGCATTGGTTCATTTAAAAAGACATCAGAGATGGCAATGAAGCCTCGTGGTTTTAATACCCGGTAAATCTCTGTTAACGCTTTTTCGCGGTTGTTGAAGGTGCTCAGGGCACATTCGCATAACACTACGTCGAAGCTTTCACTGGCAAAGGGGAGTTGGGTAGCATCACCTTGTAGAATGTGGATTTTGTCGTGATTCAGTTCAGCTTTGGCAGCTTGTAAGTTGGCAACCCCCTGATCGACAACAAAAGTGGTGGCACCAAAATTGTCGGCCAGATAGTGAGCTGAGGTACATTTACCAGCGGCGACGTCCAAGACTTTGCTTTTTCGATTAATCAGGGTTTGTAGCGCGAGTTGATGGGTCAAGGTCAGGCCGCCAGGATGGAAGCTGTCGCCTAGCAGTTGTTGGGTGATAGGTAATTGATAAAAATCGATGCAGCAGCTAGATAGCATTAAAGAGTACCTTTATTTATTAACTGCTGGGGATTTTGTGGTAATAGGTTAAAATCGATACCGTAATCATTAGATCGCATTATTAATGGGTGCTCTTATTGATTGACCAATCGTATTTTTTATAGTCTAGCGTCAAAGGGTCGCAGTTGGCTAGCTTGTTTTGGAGGTCCACAGTAGCAAATCCATGAATATAGTCGACTAGCCTGTGCTTTTTAGTGCTTTTCTGGCCGCTTTTATCGTTGTTGTGGTCAGCGAGCGTCACTTGACGAGCAAAGTCATCGAGATACCAATCGAAGATTTTTGATACCGTAAGGCTTTTGCAATCCTCGCCAATGGTGACATTCTGCGGGTCGTTGATAAAATCGACCGCTGCTTGTTGTAAAAATGGTTCCAATTCAACCCCAACCGGTAATTGTGGTCGCATTGCCGGGCAAGAGGCGCTGGCGCAGTTGAGGACAAAATGCAGCCGAGGATCAGCTTTGGTATGGATCATCTTTTGTTGTTCGAGTTGGTAGAGGTTGTACTTTTTGCCACCGATAATAAACTGCTGATTATAGAAAAACCCCAATCCTTTGATCACCTCTATGGGCGCTTTAAGATCGGTGACAGACTCTAACGGCCAGTTGGCCAAAATGCTGTGGATCACCAACGCATTGTAACTATAAATCCAATAGGCTAACGAGTGCTGTTCACTGGCGAAACGTTCCGGGGTGTTTTCAGGGCTGAAACGTGAGACCGCCGCGAGGTAACGGCTTAAATGGGTTTTGCCATCGGCACTGTCATACCATGCCTGATAATCGACATTACCTTCGCTATCGACAAATTGCTGTAACAGCTTCTCTAGCTCAGCATGAGAAAACCCCTCAGCAGGAAAATCAGCAGGTAACGGCGCATCAATGGTGTAGAGCCGACTTTGCGTATTCCATTGCCAAAATCCCGCTAACAATAAACCAATGACGATGATAATTAAGAGAATTTTCATGAGACATCAACTGTTCGAATAGCTTGCGGGTCGACCATTTTGACCGAGATGGCACCGCCCATGGGTTGGCGTTTTTCACGGATTGGGTTTAATACGGTTTGCTCCAGTTCATCGCGATAAAATAAATTATAGGTGTCAAAAGGGATCATCCGTTTGCCATCCGGGTGGGCGATATGGACACAGCTTTTGCGAATACTGCGTAAATCAAATGAATAGGCGTCGATAAATTCCATGATCACAATACGAAAAATATTGTGATAGCCGAGATTTTGCCAAATCTCTGGTTGGTTGCCCGCTTCAATTAATTGACTGAGGGCGGCGGGTTGACTCTGCGGTGAGTGATGGGTCGAGAATAATTCGAAGATATGCTGATGAATGCCGCTTTCTTTTTCATAGCTGATGGTATTACTGCCTCCTTGGATTAATGCCTGCGGATCGATTAAACCTGTCAAAGGGATAAATTGCTCCGGTAGTTTCAGCGCGTAAGCCATGGCGATGGTGTCGGCGTGACAGGGGACGGGAATGATATCTTCGGGTAAAAACAGGTCACTTTGTTGGAGAATATTGCGCCGGACTTCGGTGAGTGTCAATCTGTCGCGCTCTGACTGATAGCCATCCTGATAGTTTTCTAGTCGACCAGCGACTTGTACAGGTTGAAAGGTGATGCCCCTGATACAGGGTTGTTTCACCGCAAAGTCAATAATTTCACCTAATTGATCATCATTGACACCTCGGCGAATGGTCACCACTAAGGTAGTGGCGATGTTGAGTTCATTAAGCCGTTCGATGGCTTTTTGATGAATTTTTTTCAGTGGGCTGGCTCTGAGCATTTCGATGCTTTCATTGTGCAGCGAATCAAACTGTAAATACACTTCAAGGCCCGGTGCGTAGCTGGCTAGGCGTTGGGCAAAGGCTTCATCTTGGGCGATTTTCAAGCCATTGGTATTGACCAGTAAATGTTTGATTGGGCGTTTTTTGGCTTCATTTAAAATGCTGAAAAATTCTGGATGCAGGGTGGGTTCGCCGCCAGAAATTTGAATGATATTGGGTTCGCCCTCATTTTTTACCGCCAAATCGAGCATCCCAGTGATTTGCGCCATGCTGCGATGGGTTAAACGTTCCGGCGAGCTGTTGGCATAGCAGGTGGGACAGCGCAAATTGCAATGGTCGGTGACTTCAATCAAAACCGTGCAGCCATGTTGTTCATGGTCGGGGCAGATACCGCAATCATAGGGGCAGCCCCATTTTACTGGGGTGTTGTAACAATGGCTTTGTTCTGGGGTTTTGATGAATATTTCTCGGGCGCGGCGATAATAATCAATATCATCGGCAATCATCACTTTTTCAGGTCCGTGGGTTGGACAGCGTTTAAGCATCCACACAGCACCATCCATAAAGACGATCTTGCCATCGACCCGTTCAAGGCAGTGGGAGCAAATGGAAGTGGCGGTATCGTAATACTGGTAAGGTCTCTGTTTTATCATTATTGGTAACCTAAGCGTTGGAGGTAGCTGATAATTTTGTCAATTTTGGCCCAGTGGGTTTGAACGTCATTGACTATAGAACATTAGAGAGTGTTTTACCTGAATTTCTTTCGCTGGGTTGGGGGCTTTTGTTGGCTGGTGGTTTGTGCGGTGGGCGCACAAATCAACCTTCCTTGGTTGATTTGGCAATTACAGGCGATTATTGCAGCTGTTACCGTAACAGGTATCGTAACAGTTATTGCAATATTAGTTATACAAAAACGGGCGAATACGGGCGACGACTTTGGTTTTGTAGCGACGGCTGACTTTTAGTGATTGGCCGTTGTCTAGTATCACCATCAGGTCGCCGTTGGCGTCGTCGCTGAGTCGGCTGATTTTGCTTTTGTTAATCATGTTTGAACGATGGATGCGGATAAACTGGTCGGGATTGAGTTCATCTTCGAGTTGTTTCATGGTTTTTCTGACCACATGGGTTTTGCCGTTAAGGCAGTTAAAGCACATGTAATCGCCAGCGGCTTCGATAGAATTGATGGTTTGAAAGTTCAGGCGAATGGTTTCGCAGCCGCTGCGGATGATGATGGCTTCGGCATGAGATTCTTCTTCTTCAATGATTTCAGGCGGGGTGAATTGGCCGCTCATTAGCGCGAAGTGCTTCTCAAAATACGAAGGTGCTCTTTGCGCTGCTGCTTGTGCTTGATGTGCTGCTGTTTGTTGATAATCGCTTGCTGTTGATTTCATTTTCAATCCCGCCTTGGTTTACTTTGCCTGTACACACTGTTCGTTATACGATACTGCCGTGGTTCATTCTCTGGTGACTAATACGTGTGGTATGAGTGTGTGTTGTCTGTCAGTGGGTTAATAATGCCAGCGAGCAAGGGGTTAAAAAAGGCATCCAAATGTAAAAACCAACGCGGGTGTTTTACAAAAGTTTTACACTAGCCACAGACCAGCACGCCACCTCTGCCACTTCATCATTCTTTATTTGTCTCGGCGCACAACCGTCGCTCGATTTTGGTGGTGCGAGAATTGCCGATGGCTTGGGCTTTGCCGCCTTTGGTCGAGTTATCAAGGGTATGGAAGTGGTGAGGAAAATCAATCAAATCAAACAAGCACAAAGTGTCGATGACGAATATCTTAAAGGCCAGTTGTTGACCCAACCTGTGGTTATTAGCGTGGATGGGGTTTCAACCTCGTTTTTTGCCTATCAGCTCATTATCTTGATGCTTTTGACCCCGCAACGACCATAACCAATAAGTGAATAACGGCAATAAAATACCCGGCATGGCCTCATAAACTTGGGCGTTTAAACCTGCCTGACGCCATAGCAATATGGTGGTGAGGCCGATGGCCATCATTAATAGTGCCAGCCATTCGGGTGGTCGCTTGCCAAGGGCGTGGATTATCACGAGTGGACCGATGGTGCTGGCTAGGGCTGACCATGCGAGGATCACCAAGGTAAATACACTGGCTGAGGCAAATAAACTGATTGATAAGGCAAATAGGGTGACGGCAAGGGTGATCCAGGCTTTGGCGTGAGGGCCTTTGGCGACTTTGAAGTCTTCGCTTAATACTGCTGAACAGCTGAGGATTTGCGAATCTGTGGTAGACATAATAGCGGCGAAAATACCGCCGATGATGACGCCGACGGCGATGTTGGGAAGTAAATGTTTGGCCAGCATAGGCAGTGCTAATTCAGGATCGAAGTTGCTGCTGTTATCAATGTATAAACGAGTGGCTAGGCCGACCAACAACACCATGGCTAAAAACAATGTACTCCAAGTGAAATAATAAACCCCGGTGCGAGTGATGTTTTCGGGTTGGTCTAGCGCCATAAAGCGGATCATCACATGGGGTTGTCCGGCGACACCTAAGCCATTGAATAACCAACCAAAAGCAAATAGTGCCGTGGCACCGAGTGAACCAAAACGTTCAACTCCAAGGCTTAAATAGCTAGGCGATATCGCCCCAAGCCTGTCACCAAAAGCACCAATGCTGCCAGCGGCATTAATGGAAAATAGCAGCAAGATTAACAGGGCCAGTAACATCACGATGGATTGGGCGGCATCGGTCCAGATAGAGGCGCGTAAACCGCCAGTCAGGCAATAAGAAAGAATAAGCCCAGCGCCTATGAGGATGCCGACATTGTAATGCCAGCCAAATAAAACGTGTAACGCTTTGCCGCCAGCATTAAATTGAGCGGCGGCATAAGTGGCAAGAAAAATCAGCGAGGTAATGCCAATCACCGCGCGTAAAATGCGGTAGTTGCCGCCATGCCAACGGCTGAGCAAGTCGGCAAAGCTCAAGGCGTTGCACTTTTGTGCCTGCTCCCGCACTTTGGCGTGAACAAAATAAAACGCCACTAAATCACCAAACAAAAAACCGAAAATCAACCAAATGGCCGACAGTCCATAAGTATAGATATACCCCATTAGGGCAATAAACATGTAACCGCTGTATTTGGTAGCCGCCGCAGATAAAGCGGTAAGCAAAGGCGATACGTCTTGTCCTGCGAGCAGGTAGTTGAGATCACCATCACTGTTAGCGATTTTGCGTCGCGAGGACAGCATCCCGATCACGATGAAAATGGCCAAGAATACGATAAATGCGAAGATTTCCATTTAAATTTGCCTGTTTTTATTATTGCGAGTGTAGTTATGACGATAAAGAAAAGCATTCTATGGTAGGTGCAGTGCAGATTTTTTACAATGGCAAACTAGTGGTCAGGCCGCTGATCGCAAGCTATATTTCAATAGCAACGAATGTTAAAATATTGTTATACCGAAGCTAGTAATGAAGGCCAGTGCAGAGTGATGAGCAAACAATGACAGTACCACCGAAAATGGCAATAGAAACCAGCCGTGAGCTGTTTACCACGCTGCTGGCTTATGGGGCGAATAAACCTCGTTTGGTTGAAATGGCAGCGATTGATTTGGCCGAGCTGGAGACATCTGACGGGCGTTACCCGGTGGCTAAACACCTAGATTTGTGGAAAGCGGGTGAGAATTTGTTGCAACTGGCGGCAATCGGTTTGCAGATGGGGTCAAATTCAGACCCGTATAATCGCGGTATTGTTGGTTTGGTGTTTACCGCCAGTGCCAACCTCGAAGAGGCGGTGGCGAATAAGCTGCGATATACCAAAATTTTGGCTGATCATATCAGTTTGGAATTTGAAAAAAGCCAAGACACATTCTCAATTACTTATTCGATCCTCGACGGTTATTTTCACAGTTATGAAATTGAACGGGTGTTTGCTGGGTTTCTTAACTGGGTGCGCATTTTCGTCGGACAAAAAATCAATCCGGTGCGGTTGAGTTTTCAGTATGCGGAGCCGGCGCATAGCGATGCTTACAAAAAGCATTTTCAATGTCCGATGTTATTTGACCAGCCAACCAATACCATCACTCTGCCAATCAATATTCTCGGTGTTGAGAACCGTAAAAATAACGACTACCTCTATCAAATTCTCAAAGAACACGCCGAAAATGTGCTGAGTAAAGTGGATGTTCAGGTTAATTTTGTTGATGAAGTGCGCGGCATGATCGCAGGTCGTTTGTGTCATGGTAATTTCTCGGCAGAAGAGATTGCTGCTTCACTGAAAATCAGTAAACGCACCTTAAATCGTAAATTAAACGACGAAAACACCACCTATCAGGCGATTTTAGATAGCATTAGAAAAGAAATGGCGATCTCTTATCTTGAACAAGGCGAGTGTTCGGTGCAAACCATTCCTTTTTTGTTGGGTTATTCTGACAGCCGGGGTTTTTTGCGCGCCTTTAAACGCTGGACTGGGTGTTCGGTAAAAAAATATACAATGTAACTATTTTAGCAACTATTTTAGCAACTGTTCAGCGAAACCGATAATTCTGTGGATAAATGACATCAAACAATGAATGTAGGAGGGCCGTCTCGGCGCGATTTGTACCGAAGGTGTAAGGTTTTTTGGGCTCCGACCATATAGAGCAAATTAGGGTTACAGTTATCCTCAACATTCACGAGGTTGAAACCTCGTCTACGGCAGAGCTGGTAGGCCGTAGACGCGAATTCACCGAAGTGTCGGACCATCACGTTTTTTGATTATCAATTGTTACCCTGTTTGATTGGTGCCGCATTTTCACCACGGAGACACGGAGGTACGGAGAACAGTAAAAGATTTTGACTATGCCGTGAAATCAGTGAGTCTGTAGATAAATGACGCCGCTTGTCGCAACCTCAACTTCCCTGAATAAAAATAACTGGTCTTTTTTGCCATTATTAATCTATTGATTTTAAACATAATTTTTACCCATTGGCACAAATTGCGCAAAATTGGCGCACTCTGTCCTATTTTGCTGTTGGGGAAATCACTTATCATTGGGCGGTCAAAAATACGGCGAAAGTAATACAGGGAATGTGGTTTTTAAGGGAAGTCGTTAGTTAGTGCCTGTCCAGAAACGCAGTTTCGTTGCCATTTATGGCAGGTCAGCGCTATGCCGCATTAGCGGTAAGGCTTATTAATCAATAAGTTAATGAATTCATCAGATAGCAAGTTAACCTTGAGCATTGCGAAAGTTAACGTTTCTGGATGAACACTAGTTAAAACAGTTGAAATAGACGAATTACATTTTTAACAGGAACTTAGAATATGTTATTACAACGAACCACCTTTTTTAAAACGGCTGCCCTAGCCAGTTTATTTTGCTCTGCCTTGCTAATCAATAGCGCAGTTGCTGCGCCACTGCCCGTCGATGATGTGAAAGCGATGTTTGTCGGTCACAGTTTGATCAACAACGATATGCCTGATTTGGTCAGGCAGTTGGCCCAGAGCAATGAAAACCTGTCGATGATCAAAGCAGCCCAGATATTCAATGGCGCACCGTTGAAGTTTAATTGGCAAAATTGCCATCAGAGTGATTTCACTGGCGAGTATCCGCCAGCCGAATTTGCCTGTGATGCCCTTGATGAGGCTGCAGCCGGGCCTTTAACTGGGCCTTTCGATACCTTGATTGTCACCGAAGCCAATAATCCGATTGCTGGACAGCATTTTTGGAATGAAACTCAGCTTTATTTGGAGAAATTCACCGCCTTGCTTAAATCTCATGACAGCAATGGTCGAGCTTACTTTTTTACCAGCTGGGAAGGGTTGGATTATCATCAGGGCGAATGGACTGACGCCATAACCAAAGAATTAGATGAATACGAACAGATCGTTGCTGAAGCCGAAAATATCTCTGCCGCCAATGGCATTGATGCAGATATCGAACTGATCCCGGCAAACTTGGCGTTACGCGAGCTTATTTTAGATATTGAAAACGGTCAAATCAGCGGTTTGAGCCAGCGCACTGATGTATTTAAAGATGATGTTCACATGAATGACATCGGTAATTATTTCATCGCGAGCGTGGTGTTTGCCAATATTTATAATCGCTCGCCTGAGGGATTAACCAATCAGATTGTGATCCAATCTAGCGGTAATGCGGTGGTGATTGAGCCGACTTTGGCTTTGCAACTCCAGCGACTGGCGTGGACAGTCGTCACCGATTATCAAGTTGCCAAAGCACTGCCTGGTGGCGATAACGTTGCACCGAATTCGGCGGTGTTAACGCCATTCAATTTACAAACGATACAGCTGGGCAGCACTTTGGATTTTAGTGCCACCGCTAGCGACGCCAATGGCGATACTGACTTGAGTTATCTATGGGATTTTGATGGCATGATGGCACCACAATTGGGTGCCAATATCCCCGGGGTGGTTTTTAATCAAGCAGGTACTTTTGATATCACTGTGTTGGTTACTGATCAGTTTGGTTTAAGCGATCCGAGTCCATCGACGGTACGAGTGATTGTCGAAGAACCCGATATGCCAAACCTTGCGCCGAATGTTGATAGTACTACGCCGATTGCCTCAC
This sequence comes from Alteromonadaceae bacterium, assembly GCA_965277695.1. Taxonomy (GTDB): domain Bacteria; phylum Pseudomonadota; class Gammaproteobacteria; order Enterobacterales; family Alteromonadaceae; genus JABSOG01. The sequence goes on along the minus strand of CBDIDQ010000021.1, from coordinate 100,024 downwards.
AGACTCAAGTGATTAAAGTGGGTGAGAGTTTGGCGTTTAGTGCGGTGGCTAGCGATCCGGATGGAGACACCAATCTGACTTACCAATGGACTTTTGCTACTGCGGCTCCGGCACAAGCGGGTGAAAACACCACTGATGTCACGTTTAATCAAGCAGGTGTTTATGAAGTTATCGTGACTGTCACTGATAGCCGAGGCATGTCAGATCCAACGCCGACCATGATTGTTGTTGTGGTTGAAGATTTTGCGCCAATTGTTGATATCTCTTCTTTTATTGCTTGGCCTGTGAGCGCTGATGGTGTCACCGAAATGACTTGGGCAGCACCGAGCGTGGTAGCTGAAGTCGATCATTACAATGTGAATTTAAATTCGCAAACGATGGCCAGTGCCCTGAGTAGTGCTACTCGCTTTAGTTTGGCTGGTTTGAATCCTCATCGGATTAATCATGTCGGGATCACCGGCGTTGATGCTAGTGGCCGAATTGTTGCCCAGTCACCAGTGATTGAATTGGCTGCGATTGTTGTTGATACCACCACTACGCCGAATCAAAAATCAGCTTTGGGGATTAACCTGACGGGAGTGAGTTATTGGTCTACTCAATGGATGTTAATTGATGTGATGCGTCAGGCGTCAAATGGTAGTGGAGAGTTATGGGCGACGGGTAATGCTCAGACTTATGCTTTTAATACTGGGCATCAAGCGCGGTTGGATTTGGATGCGCAAGGTTGGCCAAAATCGTTACCGCCCAGTGATGATCCAGATTTTCATCATGTTACAACGATCATCTATCAGGACAACGAGCATTACCCTGTAGGCGAATATGTGGTGTTATATGACGGCGAAGGAGAGCTACGTTATAACGGAGCAACTCATTTAGTGGAGAAGTCATCGCCGGGTAGAGATGTGCTGCAATTAAATGCGAATTCGTATTTGCATTTGAGTATTCGTCAAACGGATCCGGCTGGCACTGGTAACTACCTGAAAAACGTGCGTATTTTGGTTCCAGGTGGGATTTGTGGTTTTACCCCAAGCGATTATGCCGAGTCGGCAGATGAATGTAATACGGCGGTTGATTATCATTCTTTTGAGCAAATCTACCGCCATCAGGATTTCCATCCGTTATTTTTGGCCGATATGGCCAAATATCGTTCCATCCGTTTTATGCAAATGATGCGCACCAATGTTAGTGAGCAAAATGTGTGGGCTGATCGCGCCAGTTATGATGATGTCAGTTGGTCGTTGAATGCTGGTGCGCCTTATGAAATCGCGATTGATTTGGCCAATAAGGTTCAGGCTGAGCCGTGGTTAAATGTGCCGGCCCGAGTTGATGAGAACTATATGATTATACTGGCGCAAATGGTTAAAACCCAATTGGATCCGCATTTGGATGTTCATGTTGAGCTGGGTAATGAAGTGTGGAATAACGCTTATCCATATAATCTTGATGCTCGCTGGATGGAAGAGCAGGGCAGATCGCAATGGCCTGATGCGGGTGTTGACGACTTTATGTATCGGCTGAATTATTACGGTAAACGTAGCTCAGATATGTGTGAAGTGTTCAAACGAGAATTTGCCGAGCAGGCTGATAGAGTGAAATGTGTTGTTGCTACTCAAGGCGGTAATGCTTGGGTCGGTGAACAGATTTTAGCTTGTCGTTTGTGGGCGGCAGAAAATGGCGGCCAAAACTGTGCACATAATATCGATTCATTGGCAATCGGCCCTTATTTTGCTGGTTATCTGGCGGATGAGAAAAACCTGCCGATTTTGGCGCAATGGGCTAATGAAGGCACAAGTGGCATGAGCAAGCTATTTGATGAAATCAATACCGGGCTGTTACGCGATTTGACTTATGATCCGACTGAGCCGGATTGGATGCAAGCCCCTGTGGCTGGGTCGTTGGCACAAGCGCAGCGGTTTATGGTTGACAATAAAGCGGTTGCTGATCGCTATGGCATTAAGCTGTCGGCTTATGAAGGTGGTCAACATATGACTTTCACTGGCAATTTGACGGGTGATCGGGCGTTGATCAATGAAAATCTGTTTTTAGCCGGTAATCGTGACCCACGTATGGGGCAGGCGTTTAGCAACTACTTTACTGATTGGAAAGAGGCTGGTGGGTCATTGTTTATGGTGTTTGAGAGTACGGGTAAATGGGGGCGTTTTGGTGCATTTTCGTTAAAAGAGCATCAACAGCAAGCGCTGAGCGAAACCCCTAAACTGGCTGATACACTGGCGTTTATTGATGCCAATCCTTGCTGGTGGACGGGTTGTGATCGGATGACTTATCCCTATACCACGGTAACTGTCGATCCATTGCCAGATACGTCGACGCCATCAGCGGGTTTTGTCATCAGTGCAGATGTTAGACCTGATACTTGGGGGGTGTCGCTAAGCTGGAGTTATGTCGATGCTGATGTTATTGCCGATGTACAGTTCTTTCAAGTCTTTCGGGATGGTGAATTTGTTGGACATACCAATGCCGATGGTACTGGATTTAATAATGACTGGTTGCAATTGCACACTTATTATAGCTTTCAGGTCAGGGCGGTGAATGCTGCCGGGGTGATGTTGATGGAGTCTAATATAGTGACTTTGCAAGCGGGTGATTCGGTCGCCCCAAGTCAACCGGGCGGTTTAGCGGTGACCTATGATGGTGAATATGGTTTCAATGTCACTTGGGATGCTTCAACTGATGATAATGGTGTGGCTTATTACAAAATCAAACGTAATGGTGAGGATTATACTATTCGTGAAGGATTGTTGTTAGATGAGAACTGGCCACCACAAGGGGAAGTGAGTTATCAAATCATTGCGGTTGACCATTTTCATAATGAATCTGAGCCTTCAGTGATTGTTTCTAATGTTGTTCCGCCATTGAATTGACAATTCTTGATTCAGATCAATGTTCCTAACGCATCGGATAGACTATGCTTAATTTCATTCCTATTTATGCTGCTTAAATTTGATCTGATGATATTTCCCCTGACCTTTAATGTTCGTCGTTTACTGCTGATTTTTTTGTTTGTTTTAATCGGCTCGGTCACTGCTGGGCCAATAATTGCTGAGCCAATAACAGCTGAGCCGATAACAGCTGAGCCGATAACAGTCACAGTTGTCACTGAAAATTTGCCGCCGATGCAGATTGTTGATAAAGATCAAGGTATCAGCGGTTTTGCCACTGAAATTATCGAGGCGATGTTTAAGCAGGCACAGGTCGAGTTAAAGATTGAGGTATTGCTGTGGGAGCAGGCTTACGATTTAGCATTGACGAAAAAGAATGTGATGATTTATTCGATTGTGCGCTCCAAGGAGCGGCAATCGCAATTTAAGTGGGTCGGGGATATCCTCAAGCAAAATTATTATTTTTTTGCCCTGAAAAACCGCGATGATATTCAAATTAGCACCATTAATGATGTCAAAAAGTATCTCACCGGTGTGGTTAAAAATTCGTTTGAACACCAGTTATTGTTGGATTATGGGTTTTCTTCGCCACAAAACCTGCGCTTTGACAAAACCCCAGCGGGGTTGATTGATCAGCTTAATGACCAGTCTATTGATTTGTTTCTCGGCACTAAGGTTGGGGTTTTTGGTGTCAATCAGTATGCCGCACAAGGACCCGTCGAATTAATTCCTTTGTACAAAATCAACGAAGCCCCGGGCAATATGAGCATTGCTTTTAGCCAAAAAACCGATGATAAAACCGTGCAACATTTTCAGGCAGCGTTTTTGGCGATTTGTCAGGATGGCACCTATGACCGGATTTTAGATAAGTGGTTGGGGCCGCTTTGAAAGGCAATTAATAATTAATAATTAATAGTTAACAGCCATCTAAATACTACCGTTATAGGGTTGGCTGGACTTTTCCGGTTGCTGGAGCGCTTCGTTCCTTAAAAAATAAAAAACTGATTACCACGGAGACACGGAGATACGGAGAAGGTCAAAATCAAAAACAGAAAAATAGTGTTTTTTAAGGGTTTTGTTTTTGACCTTGTTTTTCTCCGTGCTTCCGTGTCTCCGTGGTGAAATGCTTTTGATTTTTGAACGAAGCGCTCCAAAAACCTCAAAAGCCTAGCGACTTCAAAGACAACATTAAAACCCGTCGCAATCAGGCAACAAACGATGATATTTCAGCTGTTTTTGTCCGTGCAGTCGACCCTTCACACTGAATAGTTAATTAACAATTCATTTGCTAATTGATGAGGCTACTTCAAAGATAATTATCTTGTATTTAGGTGATTAAGTTCGATATCAATATTTTGTGAATAATAGTTGTACACATGGATATATAGATGTTAAGTTTTCGCTATACCCAATGAATATGTAAATATTAATAATACGAAAAAGAGAATATCATGAGAAAACTAATACCATTACTACTTGCCTACCTAGCTTATCTTACCGCACCAACAGCCAATGCATCGCTGTTGGGTTGTTTTGATTGCAGCGTGTCACAAAGCAAAACTGCTGCGATTAATGAATATAATGCATCAGGTCAAAGTGAAGCGTTTATTGAAGTCATAGATTTCAAAAACAACATTGTCAGAAGCTACACTATCGAATATGATCCGGAATTCCGTCAAACTATGGTTATTGCTAAGACACCAACGACTTATGCCAAAGCTAAAGCGGCTGAGCAAACAAAAGAATACGAAATAATAAGAGATACAATCGGAAAGGTGAATCATACCAGTACCAAATTTGATTCTGCCTATAGTATTGTAAGAGATAACCGTTATTTGGCTGTCACCAATGAATATATGTCACAAACAAACTTTATTGAAAAAGTAGACGCTTATGGTGGTATGCTCGTCGGCGCAATAGGAAAAATCGTTATCACAGTCAATGTGGTTGTTGAAATAGGCTTTCCGGATGGTAGTAAAATAAAGTTCAAAATTACAGGTATTGACGCTGACCATGCGATTGTTTTTGAGGTAGTCGCTGCAAGTGACTCTGAGAATAATAATATACCGCTGACTAAAGCCAACGTTACTGGACGTTACCAGTTTTCTAAAGAAAACGGCAATTGGGATCGTTTTGGAAATCTTGCAGAGGAAGGGTTTGGTATAAGTCTTAGTGATTGGGCTTCATTATTTGAAGAAGAAGTAAATGGCACTCCTGTGGTCATTATTTGTGATAAACCAGAAGAATGTAAAAGCGTCAATTAGGAATTAAAAATGGATATCAATGCTACAAATATTAGCTATTACCTGTTATTTTCGTTGGTTTTATCTGTTATCTCTTATTTTCTTTTAAGCGGTGACAGAAAGCGACCTAGTGCCGATGCTACCATTATTTTGCTTTTAACGCCCATTCCACCACTGCCATTGATTGCATTGTTTCTATTTTACCTTAAACCGAATAAGTCAAACCCATAGTCAAAACCCATAGCCGAAACCATCCTACGTTCAATCGTTTTACTTTAAAGCCTGCATCTGCTGCTCGACTTCGGCGATTAAACGTTCGGCTTCGGGGGTGTCGAGTACGCCGGATGATGCCAGTTGTTGGATCACTTTGCGTTTTCGGTTGAGTAATAAGCGGGAGGCGACGTGGGTTTCGAGTTGGCTGACGATGGCGGGGAAGCCGCTGCGGATTTGGTTGATATTGTTGTTGATGGTGGTGACGTTTTGCTGCACTTGCTGGTGTGCGTTGGCTAGCATGGTTTCGTCCGGGGCGATTTGGGCCATTTCATCTAGCAGGGTTTGTTGGGCGAGTAAAAAGCCTCGGGCGATGTCATAGCTGAGCTTTAAATGATCAAAGGTGATAGAAGCTGACAAGGTTTTGATGATGGGCGTTTGGCTCCATAATTCTAGGGTTTTGGCAAAGCGCCAGTGCTTATCCAATCCGGGTCTGGGGGTGATGACAGGCTCGCCATCAAGCGCTTCTTCTACTACGGCAATCAACACTTTAACTGCCTGACGGCTGAGAATACCCTCATTATATTGTTGCCAATATTGCTTGCGCTCACTTTCGAGTAGCCGACGTTTAAAGGCAATGTCTAAATCTTCGGTTGTCGCTTCAGCTGTGCCTTCGTGCTTGCCTTTAATCTCAGTATTAATCGCTAAATTCTGTTCAATGTCATCCCATTGGGCATAAGACATCAGTTCATTGGTTTTCAGATCAGCCATCATTTCGCTCAAAGCGATATCGACTTGCTTGCGGGCTTTGGCTACTGTGGCTTGTTTACCCGGCGGTAATTCACTTAAGCCCAAACGGGTTAATAACCAGCGAAAAGTGCCACCGTTGATTAAAATCGTCAATACCACAATACCTGCACATAAAAATAAGATTTGATCGCCGATGGCTTGCGGAAAGTTGTCATCCTGAGCGACAGATAATGCCAGGGCTAAAGCGACGGCACCGCGCAGGCCACCCCAAATCAATACAATTGATTTTTCTTTGGTGATGCCAATACCGATGCGTTTGAGGATGGGCATAAAGGTCATCACTGAAATCGCTCTGATCACTAAGATGCCAATATACAATATCGCTAGTGCCATCCAAGCTTGCGGGTCATCAAGGCGCACGGTTTGGGCAATGACGATACCACACAGCAAGAAAATCAGGGTGTTAGCGACGTGCGCCATCATTTGCCAAAAATGATGGAGAAAGTCAGCTACTTCTGGTGATATTCGGGTGCGGCCATAACTGGCGAAAATAATTGCTAATGTGACCACAGCAACCACACCGGATACGTGAAAGCTGTGCTCGGCAATATAAAAAACCAAATAAGCGGTGGCGATGGATAAGGTAATTTCAATCATCGGATCGTTAAACACTTTGCCAATCCAGATCAGTGATAACCAACCCAGCACTAAGCCGATAAATAGACCAAAACTGACTACCCAGCTAAATTCGCCGATGACATTAAGTAGGTTAAATTCGCCGTTATTGGTGACGGACAACATGCCATAAAACAGGGTGAAAATGACGATGGCGGTACCATCGTTGAGTAACGATTCGCCTTCTATTAGGGTTTCGAGGCGTTTTCTTGAACTCATTTCTTTAAGTAGGGCAACGACGGCAACAGGATCGGTTGCGCTGACCAAGGCACCAAACATCAGTGCTATCGGCCACGACCAATCCCACGGAAACAGGGTTTTCACCAGTACGGCGGTTAGCACGGTACTGAGAATTAAACCCGGTACCGCCAAAATCGCGATTTGATTGAAGGTACGGCGAAACAAGTGGGTTTCAATGGCAAAAGCGGATTCGAAAATCAGCGTGGGTAAAAACAAAAATAAAATCAGGTGGGGATCAATCGCAGCAATAAAATGAATGGTTTCGCTGAGTAAATTGAGCTGGCTAACCAACAGCTGGCTGCGATCAGCAAATCCGAGCAACAGTCCAATCACCAGTAAAACAATGGTATAAGGAATAGTGGTAGATTTAAGGCCATGACGGACGATAGCACCGAGCAGCAATGAAAAAATAATAAACAGTAAAACTAAAATTCCGGGGTGGTGGGCCATGAGTGAACTACCGACTTGAGCGTCTGTTGCACAAGTAAAGCTGACTTTTAGCCGCACTACAAGATAAGAGTACAAGTAAGGGCATATTCAAGGTTTGCGAAAAAATAATTAACTGCTGTTATTAAAAAGCAGAGCAAAATTAAAAGCTGACTATACTTACCTAGCTAACAACGGCTTTAAATTAATAAATAGAATAAACAGGTAGTTTTATCATTTATGAATAAGCGAAAAATAAACATGCCACTGCGTTTGTTGATGGCAGTAGTGGTCGGCCAATGTTTTAATTTGGCTTATGCTATTACTGATAACAACAGCACCTTAAACCAACTCAAACTGTTATCTCTTAATGAACTAACAAATATCGAAGTTTCCATCGCCTCTAAAACCCCTCAACGTTTTTTCGATACTGCTGCTGCGGTTTTTGTCATCACCGAAGAAGATATTAAACGCGCTGGTGTCACGCGTTTAGCTGATTTGCTAAGAATGGTGCCTGGTTTTAATGTGGCGCATATTGATAATAATATTTGGGCGGTGAGTGGCCGGGGTTTTGGCGCTCGCTTTGCTAACAAACTGTTGGTCTCTATTGATGGTCGAACGATTTATAACCCTTTGTTTTCTGGTGTATTTTGGGAAATGCAGGACGTGGTATTTGAAGATATTGCACGAATTGAGGTGATCCGTGGACCGGGCGGTGCCGTGTGGGGATCTAATGCGGTTAATGGGGTCGTGAATATCATTACCAAAAAAGCCCAAGACAATCAGGGCGGCAGAATATCTGGCGGTGGTGGTAATACTGAAAAAATCGGCACCTTGTCTTATGGTGGCAAAGTGAGTGAGTCGGTTTATTTTCATGGTTCAGCTAAAACCTTTGATCGCAAAAGTGCCCGTTTGGCCAATGGGGCTAATGGTAATGATGATGCAAGCAGTGGCAGAGTCAATTTACGGCTAGACTGGCAACTGTCGGATAATGACGCTTTGTCGATATTTGGCGAGATATTCGATGGTCATAATAACCGGGGTATGAACATTCCTGATAATAATAGCTTTACTTTCGTCGAGGTGGATTCTAGAACCGATACCTCGGGCAATTATATTATGTTTGACTGGCAACATGATTATATTGATGATTCGGGTAAAGATGGGCACAGTAAGCTGCGGTTCTTTTATGATCAGACTGAGCGTCACGACCGTATTGAAGCTGACGTCAACAGTGAAACGTTTGATTTGGAATATCAGCATCAAGCCTATTTTTTTGATCACCACTCGGTATCTTGGGGTTTGGGTTATCGTCTGAACAAGGTCACTGGCGATGCCACTTCTGAGATGATTAGTTTTGCCATTGAGGAGCCAAGTTACGCTATTTTCAGTGCACACATTCAGGATGAAATCACTTTGGATGATGATGACAGTCTGTTTTTAACCCTTGGTTCTAAATTTGAAGATGCCGAAACGGCTGACAATGGCATTGAGGTTCAGCCGACGGTGCGCATTCGTAAAAGCTGGACGGATAACATGTTATGGGCGGCTGTATCAAAATCGGCAAGGACACCATCGGTGTCGGATCATGCGTTAAGGGTTAATACCTTTGCCAGCCCCACGGGTGGACCGGGAGGTTTGCCTATTGTTGGTTCTTTGCATGGCGATAAAAGTGTCGACAGCGGCAAGTTGGTGGCGTATGAAGTTGGTTTTCGTTCGTCGGCTTTAGCCGGGTTATTATTCGATTTTACCGCTTTTTATAATGAATATGACGATTTAATTAGCAGTATGACGGCGGGGTTTGAACCAGTCGGCAGCATTTTACCTGATGGCAGTTTTATACCCGAATACTTTCGGATTATCCAACAATCCAACAATGGGCTGTCTGCTTATACCAACGGCATCGAAGCGGCTATCGATTGGCAGGTGATTGAGTCGTGGAAATTACGGCTTAGTTATAGTTACCTTGATATTAATGTCAATGTTGACGCAGGCAGTGATCAGCTTACTTTGATGCAGGCGGGAGAAAGTCCTCGTAACCAAATGTCGATACGCTCGTTATATGATTTTTCAGATAATCTGACCTTGGATTTTTGGTTTCGTTATGTCGATGAATTAAAAAGTCTAGCGATTGATGATTATGTTACCGCTGATTTTCGCCTCGGCTGGACGGTTAATCCGCAGCTTGAGGTGAGTTTGACTGGGCGTAACTTGTTTGACAAATCTTATCCGGAATTTGGCATTATTCGTGATAACTCGGTCGCCACCGAAGTTGAGCAAGGTTTTTTTGTTAATGTGCAATGGACGTTTTAAGCTAATGAAGACGCTATTTTTAAGGCGATGCGCACAGCTATTGTTTGGGCTGTGCTTGAGTTTGCCGCTACAGGCTCGGGATAATCATCCTAAACCCTCAGATGAACAAATGAGTGCGGTGTTTCTCTATAACTTTGCGCTGTTTGTCAGTTGGCCTGAGACGGCTTTTTCCACAGCACAAAGTCCTTTGCGTTATTGTGTTATTGATGAGCAATCATTATTTGATACCTTAACCCTGACGCTCAAGGGCGAAGTCATTCAAGGTCGTTCGCTGGTGGCGAGCTTTTATGATAGTGGTGACTTGCAAAGTAAAGGTAATATCGATCTTTTGTCACAATGTCAGGTGGTTTATCTCGGTCAAAAGGCGATGCATAGCTGGTCGGTAGTCAAATCGATTTGTGCAGGGAAACCCATTCTCAGTGTTAGCGACCAGCTTGATTTTGTGGCAAAACAAGGCGGTATGATTAGCCTGTTAAAAGAAAAAAAACGTATTCGTCCTGCAATTAATACCACTAATGTTGATTATTCTGCTTTAAAAGTCAGTGCCAAATTGCTGCGTATTTCTAAACGAATGGGTGGTAACTAGATGACGGTGAGTGAGCGACTGGCAAAACTGCCCATTAAACATAAGTTAACTTTAAGCACTTTGGGGATTGCGCTGATTTCGCTGCTGGTGATGTCTGGGGCTTTTATTTCCAGTGAGTTTGTGATCAAGAAAAAGACCCTGCGTGAATCTGCCACTACCCTGACTCGCATTCTTGCAGTCAATAGCACCGCAGCTGTGGCTTTTCATGATGCTGAAGCAGCCACTGAGGTACTGGCGGCACTGAAAGCCGAGCTTGATGCGATTTCTGCCACTATCTATGATTTGCAGGGCCAACCTTTTGTTCATTATCATAATGCCGCGTTGTCGCATGATCATCACCATCGAGATAAACCGCAATCCCCGTTGGATATTGGCCAGCAGCCATTTAATCGCGCTGAGTTCAAATCCGGTTATATGGTGGTTTACTGGGATATTAAAGAAAGTGGTCGCTTGATTGGTTTTATTGAGGTTAATTTTAGTTTGCTTGAATTGGAACAAAGTTTGACCAAACTGTTGCTGATTGGGCTGTTTTCTTCAGTGATTGCTTTAGCGATGGCGTTTTTTGTCTCGGCCCGATCACAACGGTTTATTTCTTATCCGATTGAAGTGTTGGTAGATACCATGGCCCAGATCACCGTGGAAAAAGACTATAGCCGCCGGGCAGATAAATATACGGATGATGAATTGGGTAAGCTGACCGAAGGGTTTAATGCGATGCTCGAACAAATTCAAAACCGCGAAGCGCAATTAGAAAAAGCTAAAGTGCAGGCGGAGCAGGGGAGTCAAGAAAAGACCTTGTTTCTCTCACGTATGAGTCATGAACTACGCACTCCATTAAATGCGATTATCGGTTTTTCAACCTTGTTACAAATGAAACATACTGAGCACACTACGGATAGTGAAAAAAAATCAACGGAGCATATCTTATTGGCGGGTCGGCATTTATTAATGTTGATTAACGATATTATGGAAATCGTAAGTTCCGAACAAGTAACAGATATTGCTTTACAAGATTGTATCCTCAGGGAAACCATCGCACAGAGTATTAGTTTGGTACAAAACCAGGCGCAGGAGAATAATATTCAATTGGATGTTGATGATACGGCCCTGTGCGTGATCGCCAATCATGATCGACTCAAACAAGTCTTGGTTAATTTACTAACTAACGGGATTAAATACAATAGAGTGGCGGGTTCATTGTCGGTCAAGATCAGTGAGCTTGGTGATACAGTCGATATCATGGTCATAGACACTGGCGTGGGGATTGAGGAAAAAGATCAACAAGCTATTTTCGAACCCTTTAACCGACTTGCTTATGCCGAACACCATGAAATTCAGGGTACTGGTATCGGTTTAGCCTTGAGTAAGTTTTTGGTTCAGCAAATGAAAGGGACCATTAGCTTGGAAAGTGATTTGGGGGTCGGCACCACTTTTCACTTGGTTTTTCCAAAAAGTAAATTACTGGTTGAAGCACCGACGGTGGCAGCGTCTATTGTCAACGCCGAACTGCTGAACGCACAAGTCAGTGCACAAGATCAACAAGGTAAGCATAAAGTGCTTTATATTGAAGATAATCGAGCGAGCAGGGATTTGGTTGTCGCTTTGATGACGGAATATCCTGAGGTTATTTTATATACTGCTAGCACTGCTGAAGAAGGCATTGATTTGGCGTTGGCAGAATCCCCCGATTTATTCTTTATTGATATTAACTTGCCGCAAATGAGTGGACTTTCAGCGGTACAAATCCTCAGAGACAACCCCAAATTCACCGATTCGACCATTTATGCGCTCAGTGCTGATGTTTTACCGGACCAGATACACAAAGCCATGAGTGCCGGATTTGATGCTTATTTAACTAAGCCGTTAGAAGTGACTAAATTTATCCAAGTGATTGATAAACTGTAGTGATTATTTACTGATGGTTCTTTGACTGATAAGACCAGTAAAAATCAATTTCATCGCGGCAAACTAGCCGATTCAATCAGCGGTTGAAATAAAATGTTAATAAATGACCAATTTTCTGATATTTATCTAATATTTTGCTTATAAAACTGTTGCTTAGCTATTTTTGTAACGGGAATAGCTTGTTATGTTTTTTTTGTTAACAAATAGCCTTGTCGTTAAGCTAAATAGGCTTCTCGGTGATTTATTTATTTGGCTTTTAAAGTGACTTCTATAGTCAAGGTCTCACAAGGATATTTAGCGCTAGGCCACAGTGGCTAGTGATGTGAGCCTTCTGCTATTGACACTAAAACGCTAACAAACTACTATCGCGGGCAGTTTTTGAGAAAGTTTGCAAATTGTAAACTTTTTTTCGTTCCTAGCTTTAACCTTCAGGAGTATTCCGTTATGCAAAAAACAACAAAAAATCACTATTTGGCCACTGCTGTAGGCTCACTATTGTGTGCCTCATCGGTATTAATGACAGGCAGTGCCTGGGCAAAGTCAACGCAGGAATTAGCTGATGCAATGATTGAGCGAACAGAGCACCAACAGTTGGCAGCCAGTTTTAATCTCGAAGGTGGCTATCGGGTATCTAAGGGGAAATCAATCTTTATTGACCCGATTTATACTGGCAACGAATCTTTTTCTTTGGATGGTGCAACTAGCACTGTTAACGAATGGTATGCCAAAGCTGATGCCAAATGGTTTATGGCTCATCAACTTTACACTACTGGCTTGTATCGTGATGCTTTGGAATATGCCGAAGAAGCGAAAAATATTTATGATGGTTTGAACAATAATGTCGGTCAAACCATCGGTTTTTGGAAAGTCAATCAGATGACTCAGGTGAGTTATCCTCTGGGTGGTTTTGCTACTGTTGCTTACGAAGATTTATACCCTAATGCGGGTGATGCAGATTATAACGACTTGGTTGTTAATATGCGCGTGACTGAAAACTATAACCGCAACGATGAGTTGATTTCTATTCGCATGGATTTTGTGCCTCGTGCCCGTGGTGCTGGTTATAACCATGAATTCATCTCGGTTATCGACGGTGAAGTTGATTCGGTGTCTAACATCAGCTTCTTGTCGCAATCTGCTTTTAATGGTGTGGGTTACGCCACTGTACGTCGTTTGTCTAAAAACGGCTTAGAGTTGTCACGTGATACTTATACTGACAGTGCAGACTTGGTGATCTTTACTGATACTCGCACAGCATTACCTGCGGCTGCTGGTACGTTTGCTGCGAACACGGTTGCTGGCAAATGTATGACTGAGCCCCAAACCACTTCTCGCGTTAATATCATCATTACTGATCCGGCTAACAACAAACTGGCTGATCGAGGACCGGTTGATATTGTTAACTATCGTCCTGTGTTGCATGTTAAAAACACCAACAAAGATATTGATATTGTTGATGTAAATCCAAACGAAATTGGCGCTGATGGCGGTGGTATTGATTCAAATGGTTATCCATTTGGTATTATTGTTCCTGCACAATGGAAATGGCCGATGGAACGTCAACACATTGAGTTGGCTTACCCTTTGTTTGCTGATTATCGTCAAACATTGGTCAGTGGTGTGCCGTCAACTAACCCAGATGTGGCTAATTGGTTTGAACATCCATCAGCAGATGCGGCTGATTATGTGTTTGATCCAAGCAAATTCACGGGTGTTTGTCAGTAAATCGTTGGTAACCCATAAACCCTGAAAAAACGACAATAAATTCTCGTCTACGTTTGGGGTTTACCAACCCTGAATAAAACCTATCGTAGACGCGAATTTATTCGCGTAGAGAGCCAAAGCGACCGTAGACCACCAGCGGTCGCAAACCCTCAAAAAAACGAGAACCAGCCATGAACCAAAAAACAGCAACAAAAGCTAAAAAAACCAAAATTCTGGTGGTGTGCATGGGCAATATTTGTCGCTCGCCGACGGGTGAAGCGGTGTTAAGGACCAAGGCTAAAAAGCTCGGTTTGAATATTGAGATTGATTCGGCCGGTACTATTGGTTTCCATCAGGGCAGTGCGCCGGACTCGCGCTCTGAGCAGGCGGCTAATCGTCGGGGGTTTTCGTTTCAAGGCATCCGTTCAAGAAAAGTGGTTGAGCAGGATTTCGCCGATTTTGATTATATTCTCGCTGCCGATAACGACAATCTGGATGATTTAAAAGCCCGTTGCCCCAACCACTATCAACATAAGTTATCGTTGTTTTTATCCCATGGCGATAGCGAATTCGATGAAATTCCCGACCCCTATTATGGCGGTGATAATGGCTTTGAACTGGTATTGAGTTTGATTGAACAAGCCAGTGACGCGTTTTTGCAAAAACTTTGCTTCTAACTGCGACAAAAGCTTTGCTCCTAATGACTACTTAATTGCTGCTTAAGCGCCAACAGCGACGCATTGCCTTTAAGGTGAAGCAGCAAAACATTGAGTTTCGCCAAGGCTTTGTCGGTCTCTCCCAAGCCATCAAGTGACAATATATAGGTATAAGCATATTGGGCATTGTCCGGTGCTAAGATCATTGCTTGCTCAAACAAGGCACTGGCTTTTGGCAAATTTTGCTGGCGGACAAAGTGCAATCCCAAGGCATAAGTGATGACGGCTGAATCAGGCAAGCGATTCAAACCTTGCTGTAATACTGCCGCCACCGCCTTGGGGCGCTGTAAACTTCGATATAAATCAGCCAGTTGGATATAACCAGCATCAAGGTATGGGTCGATAGTGATTGCCGCTTTAAAGGCTTGTTCTGTGGCTGATAAATCACCGCTTTGATAAGCACTGTTATAAGCAATCATACCTTGCTCTATTCGTCCTTCACCGCGCCAGCTATTGATTTCATTGGCTTTTATTAGCGCATTAAACGCCTGAGTAAAGAAGGGGTTGTCTAAATCAACATCAATTAAATTTCTCGCCGTCGCCACTCGCACCGCCAAAAGTTCATCGTTTAACAGTGGCGCTAACGCACGTACTTTATCTGCAACAGGCAACAACATCGCCGCATTGGCGCTGGCTAATCTTAACAAGGGCTGGTCATGACCTAAATACGGTTTAAGTGCATTCCATGGGACTGACTCGGTGGTTAACGGCAACATTTGCAATGCCGACGCCCGGCTTATCACGGCTAATTGTTCGTCGGCTACGATGGCTAGGTGTTGCGTCAAAGTGATGGGAATAGTGGAGTTGAGCTGGATGAGGTGCTGCTTGCTTGGGCTGGTCTTTGAGCTGCCATGCCATTGTTGCAGTTGTTTTGCTGCCCATGCATTATTTTGGTTTTTGTCTTGTTTTTGATGGCAGCTAACGCAAGCATTAGGGCTGTTGTTGGTTAGGGATATATCCGGCTTGGGTATAGCAAAACGATGATCACGTCTGTCATCGACCCCCATATATCGGGTTTGTGGCATATGGCAATTGACGCATTGTGCCCCTTCGCTGCTGGGTTGATGGCGGTGATGTTTTTTAACCTCATACACTTCACTGCTATGACATTGCAGACACAGACTATTGTCTAGTGATTTGACTTTCATGGTATGACGGTCATGGCAGTCTAGGCAATTGACCCCAGCTGCGAACATTTTACTTTGTAAAAAAGAGCCATAAACATAGACCTCCTCTTTGATTTGACCATCGGCATAATAGTTTGGTGCAGTCGGTAATTGCGGGGTGAATTGATCTAAAAATGGCTTATCGGCGCTAAAACCATCGGTCAAGGGTATACGTAACGAATGACAGGCAAAACAAGTGTCCATCAATTGGTTATCACGCCGGGGTCCGTGCCATTTGGCGACTTTCTCAGCGGGTTTTCTTAACCATTTGCCTGATGTGGCTGCTGGCTTGGGCTGTTTGCCATGAGTCGGAGACTTTTGATGACAAGAGACACAGCCGACATTGATATTATCGAAGGTGGTATTAAAGCTATTTTTTTGCGCATCATACTGGCGTTTTAACCCATCAGAATGGCAGTCGGCACACATGCCATTCCAGTTTTGTAACGGTTGTCGCCAATGTAATCTGTCAGTAGTTGAAATGGCCTGATAGCGGTCTGCATAGTTGTGATACCAACGCTGACCACCTAAGTCTTTGCTGCGATTATCCCAAGAAAACGGCAGCACTTGCAGCCTACCACCCTCAGTTTCAACGAGGTATTGCTGCAACGGGTGATGACCAAAAGTGTATTTGATTTGCAGTGGTTGCTGCTTTCCCCCTTCACTGATGAGCACTTGATAGTTGCCATCAACCAGCGAAAACGTCGCCTGCTGAGAATGATGACTGGCCGTTTGCTGATTAAAATCGCCTAACACTGTGGTTTTGTTGGCGACCGCCATCGATTTGGCATGATCTGATTGCTGCCATGCATGGGTTTGTTTGTTATGACAGTCCATGCAGGTTTTATTCGGGTTGACTGTTGCGGCGCAAAGAGGGAGCGTGATCAAGACAATCAGCAGTACAAGCGCCCTAATCATTACAGCCCTAATCATTAAAGAGCAAGGGCTAAAGACGCGGCTAAATCAGCAATCAAATCATCAGCGTTTTCTAAACCAACAGAAATTCGCATATCACCAATGGCGATGCCCATTTTTTTAAATTGGGCGAAGCTTTGTTCTTTTAAACAACTGATGGCCGGTGCATAAATTAAACTTTCGTGTCCGCCCCAACTGACGCCAATTTGAAACAACTTGAGGTGATTAAAAAAGTTTTTAACATCATCTGGTTGCGACGATCTTAAGCGAAAACTGAGCAAACCGCTAAACCCGCTCATCTGAGTTTTGGCCAGTTGGTGTTGGGCAAAACTCTCCAGCCCAGGGTAATTCACCTGTTCAATCGCTGGGTGTTGCTCTAAAAACTGGGCGACTTTTAATGCACTTTGCTGGTGGCGGGCCATGCGTAAATCTAGGGTGCGTAAGCTGCGCAACAATAACCAAGCTTGCATTGGCGACATGCAGGCTCCGAGCAATTCATATTCTCTGACATGAATGGCGTCAATGAGTTTTTGCCGACCAATTAATACCCCGGCGACAATATCACTGTGACCACCGAGATATTTGGAGCAAGAATGCACTTCTAAATCAATGCCCAAGGTTAACGGTTTTTGAAAGATGGGTGTGGCCCAAGTGTTATCAATCATGGTGGCAATACCATGACGTTTGGCCAATTCAGCCACTTTGGCCAAGTCTTGCAACGAAAACACTACTGAGGTGGGGCTTTCGAGATAAATCAGCCGGGTATTGGGCCTGATCAGCGACGCTATTTCTTCAATATCTCGGCCAGAGACATAACTAACACTGACTTCCATTTTTGGCACAATAAAATCATTGATCAGGCTGATGGCAGGACCATAAGTATTTTTAAGGGTGATCATATGATCGCCAGCACTCAAAAAATGCAAAATTCCCGCAGAGATCGCCGCCATGCCAGAGGCAAATAATTTGCCTTTATGGCTATCCTGACCATCGCTATTAACACTATTGCCCGCCAACATAGCAATCTTTTGCTCAGCCAACGTCACCGTGGGGTTGTTGCCCCGGGTATAAATGCTGTTATTGATTTTGTCATCAAAAGCCGTTTCTATCGCATCCCAGCTATCAAAGGTAAACAGTGAATTTTGATAAATCGGCGGTACCACAGCGCCATACGGGTCTTTATGAGCGCCGGGCATAAGACTGTCGTTAATGATCAAGGTATCGTCATGGTATTTATTGGCCATTGTTTGGTTCTCCCTTGTTTTTGTTGGTTTTAAAAATGATAGCCCTTTAGGTTTTAAAAATGGTAGCCCATTAGGTTTTAAAAATGATAGCTTAGCGGAGCGTTACCATCCCAATTTAAACTGTCGACCTGACCAGAGTCACGACGAATGTTCACCACAAAAGCCAAGTCTTGGCGCTCAACACAAATATCAAAATTTTGCCCCAGTGCGCGAATATGATTCAAGCACATATTGTCCCAGTCGCTAGGCAAATAAGGGGCGAGATTAAATTGATTAAAACCGGTGGGTTCAATACCAAAAATGCCTTCGGTGATCACCCGGGCATAAAGCGCGCTTTCTGCCGATAAATGGCGCTGATCGCCCTCGGGCCAAGCTTCAACCGCATAAGGTACATGTTCGCCAAGTAATCGTTTACGTGAGTAATATTTAAAATATTCCATCGCGGTATCGGTTTCTTTGGCCGCGAAGATGCCACGAAAGGCGTAAAGGGTCGCTCTATCCCAGAAGGTTTTGTTACCTGCTTCGCTATAAATACCGTTTTCATTCCATAACGCCGGTGATAATAACGCATCCAGTGTGCCTTGTTTACGGTCGAATACGCCCATGGTAAACGGCAGTGCAATCCACGCTCGGAGTTTATCGTTGCCTTCATAATAACGATAGGTATCAAAGCCTTGTACATTGGCTCCAAAGTATTTTTCGATGTCGAGGCGTAGGGCCTGAGCGCTGAACTGATAATTTGCCGCGATTTTGTCACGACCTAATTCATTGTTTAAGTGGCTGGCTGATACCAAAGCACCATATGTTAGCATATTGGTACTGAGGTTATAATCGCCGGATGGGAAGCGGCCTTCTAGCTCGTCGCTGTCGGAGGCAATGACGCCATCGGCTGACATTTTGCGAAAGCCAAATTCAAGACACCAATCGATTAAAGGTAATAACTCGGTCGCCTGCTGTTTGTCGCCCTTAGCCAGTGCATAACGGCTGGCTCCGTAAGCTATCATGGCGCAATCTCCCCTGTCACCGGCACCATTCCAGATGTCGGTGCCTTGAGCAATAATGGACGAGGGAATAGCGGTGAAGTCATCATTCATAAAGCGGGCAAAGTGGCGAAAGCTATTGATAGCTGACTCATTGCCGTTATCATCACCTAAATAGGGGAAAAACGGATTGATGTATTCTGCCTGATCATTGGCCCAAATCGCCGCATAATAACGCCCGCCACCGGGACCATGCATCAAGCCGCCATCGGTGCGGTAAATGCTCTCGGCTGCTCGTAATTTGGCAAAATCGAACATCTTATTGATATTGGCGTCTGGGGTCACCAGTTGCAGCTTATTTTGCAAGCTGGCGACATAAGCCTGACGTTTTTGAATTTCTGCCTGACTGTCAAAGCGACGGTTTTGTCCTCGTTTGGTTGCAACATACTGCACATTAACCGTCACCGACTCACCAGTGGCCAACAAAAACTCACCGAATTTATCGCTGCTGGCGCTGATTTGATAAACGCCGTAAACCCCTTTATCTCTGTCGGTGTTAAATTGATAATCCACTTTGCCGATGGCCAAGCGAGCTGGTTTTTCGCCCTGATTGACATAACGCAATTGCTCTATCATCAGCGGTTTAGTGGTGCTCGGTGATAAGGTGCGAGTTACGCTGACTTGTTGACCAAGCTCGCTACTCAGACGCAAAATGCCGCTAAAATTAACCTGCTTTAGCTGTTCATGGCGAGCTTGTTGCTGATTGATGCTAACCGTAGGCGAGATCTCAAGGGCAAAATCGTGAATTAAACTGGCATGAGTATCATCAGGAATAGTTCTTAGCAGCGGCCAAACCAACTTACGTTTAAGGGTTAAATTGCCGTGTTCATCAGCGCCATAATAAATAATGGCAGCGACTTGCTCACCACTAAATTCGAGGTGATCGACATGCTGATCGGTGACTTGCCAGTTGATGCTCTGAGTACTGAGCTGCCAGCGATCAGTGAGCGTATCCGCCAGTTGATTTGATGATAAGGTTGATTTGTCGCTGACAGCACATCCCGCCACAAGGCCGATTAATACCAATGAATAAATAGTTTTTAGAAACACAAGATGCACCCCAAGATAAATGTATCCCGCTATTGAAACATCTGATGGAGTGAAAAACTTACTGGAAATGAATAAATGATTACTGAAAAATCACTTTTGTTGGTTTTTTCAGCGAGCGAGCCAAATACTGCGCCATTTGTAAGACGTGGGGCGGTTCGATAAAACTCGCAGCCATGTGTCTGACCCTAATTTCTTTGTAGCTGGGTGTGTTAAGCCAACGAGATGGCTTGCTTCATGAATAAGTGTGTTTAAAGCATCATTTCGATTAACCATAGTTCGCTGTGTTATAAAAATATTATATTTTGTGTCACCTTTAATAAGAGGCTGTGAAATAAGTCCGATTTAGACACAAGTGTTTTTTCGTATATTATTGTAATATCAATGAAAATTCATAAAGTACAAATTTTGATTGTGTCCATTTTTAACTTATTTCACAACCTCACAACTGACTTGACCCCCTTTCTGTCCTTGGAGCTTTCTCAGGGATAAAAGTAAGAAAAGGGGTCAAGTATATTGTTCAATATACAAATGTTTGAAGCACTCGATTATTGAACAAGATACTTGCTCCTCCTTTCTTTTTAATATAGTGAAATTGACACATTTATTTTGCTTATTGGCCTTGGGATATTTTATTATTTCCGCATTCAAGATCAAATATAAAAGGGGTCTCGTCAGAGTCCTTTAAATGCCCTGTTTCTGGTATTAAGTAGCGAATTCCCCAATACCCAGGCATTGATAATAATGATATTAAATCATCTATTTTCCCATAACTATATCTGATACGATCTTCTTCATACCACTCACCTGAAAAAAACATTCCTACTTTGGAGCAGTGCTTTGAACATAAAATAGCTAACTGATTAAGAAAATCAAAGAACTTTGGCTTACTCCCATTAACTTCAAAGTTCGTCAGCTCTTGATGGATATCAAAAGCTAAAGCAACTTCGCGATTTATCGGTGATTGAAGGAATGATACATACTCCCAGCCTTCATTTTTTTTAGCTATTTCCAACCCAGACTTAACGTCTAATTCGCAATACTCCATACCATTCAATAACCCATAATCGAACTTATCAGCCAAAACTTTGACCAGCTCAAAAAGAGGCACATTATCTTTACACGAATAACCTATGCCAATTGTAATACTCATATCTATTTCCTCTTCTTCTTGCCTTTTCTAGTACGAATGGCACTTGTACCATATTCTGTTTTGGCTTTGTGGAGTTCACGAATGTCTCTTGGAGTCACAGCTCGATCAGAGCCGCTACCAATAAAAACTTTACCATTTGGTGCTACGTTTCTTACGTTTTGAGGTGTAGCGGTAGCCTCGGTTTGGCCATGACCATCAGCTCTTAAACGAACTAAATCTTCCCCATTTCGTTGCACAGTAGGATTACCGGACGTCGTTGCCGAATTAATCTGACCTTGAAACGTTCGTTCACCAGATGCGGGTTTAACACCTCTTTTTTCGATTCCTTTAGCATCAGTTTGATTAGTTTGTATATTATTCGGTATGCGCTTGGGTATGTAATCTTCAGGATGCGTGAATAAATCTTTGAATAGCTCTCCCAGTGCAGCTCCGGCATCGCCATCCCCTCTAGAGGCTGCATATAAACCATCATTACTATTCGTTGCAACTGTATTGTTAATCCCTTTACCTAGCTGTTTAACTGGTATTGTACTGGCAATTGCTCTACTGTATTTATCACCTACCTCAGCAACCGCCACCGAAGATTTGACCTCAGCCGCCTTAGGATCCTGCGCTTTCTTGGCCTGTTTGGTGTCATGTCCATTGTTCAGGGTGGTCTTCAACCGACCTGACAAGAGATTACCAATTAAACTCGACCCGCCACTACCCACCGAACTAAAAAACGACTGCATCTGACAAGTCGGATTCTGATCACACTTGCCCATATACCCGGTTGGATCAGTTCCCGCCAGCGGGTTGTTCATAATGTAACTGTATGGGTTGATACTTTGGGTGCTGCTCGGTGCTTGAATAAACGGATCGACACTCAAGAATCGTCCGAGGTTGTAATCAAGCGAGAGTCAAGTTATCACTAATTTGGTTTAGTGCAAAGGCAACTGTGGTGATTTAACCGTCCATGGCGTGCGCCCTTCGTGCATCCTTGCACTCATCTCAGGGGAACAAAAAACTGCGAACCCTCGTTTCTAGTTCCCCTTCGCCCATTCATGTGGATCAATTGCTGTGCATTCAAATGCTCGTGATCAGTAAAACCTCGGCGGTAGCGGTTAGTGGCGGATAAGTCAGTGAATTGTGTGCTGGCGGTTGAAGTTTTGCCAAAAGGGTCGAAGTAGCGACGGCTGGTGATTTGGCCATCGTGATTGACTAATGTTGTTGCGCTGCCGAGTCGATCACGCAAGGTGTAAAGCAGCTTGTGTTTTTGCTCAGGTGTCCAACTGAGGACGGCGATATCATCGATATAGGCTCGCCAGCTGCCGTCATTGTCCATCTCGAACAGCTTATCGACATAATAGGTGGTACTTGTTTGGCCACTAATCGTTCGTGTTTGTTTGGCTCTAGCATTGTCGCTGCCATAGGTGAATTGGGTGGTGGCGTTGCGACCGGTGATGGTCAGGGGTTTGTTTAAGGCATTGTAAGTTAAGCTTAATCCATCGCCGTTGATTAGATTTCCTCTGCCGTCGTAATTGAAATTGACGATTTGACCACTGGCTTTTTCTAGGATGCATAAGGCGTTAGTGCCTTCACAGTATTGATAAGCACTGTCTTTGTCCGCGCTGTAATCGGTCTTTTTGAGCAGGTTGCCGACGGCATCATGGGCATAGTTAATTGATAGGCTAAATGCTGGTGGGGTATTGCTGGCGGTGTAAGTGGTCAGACGATTAAGCGTATCATAACTGTAGAATTTGCTTAGCCCCGTTAGATTATTGACTTCGGCTGTGATGTTCAGGTATTTGTCATATTCTGAGTAAGTATGACCATGCAGCTGGGTTAATCCTTGGCTGACTGAGGTGGTGCTCATGGTGCCAGAGCTTTTGTTAAAACTACTACTCTGCGACATCAAATTATTGGCCAATGTCGCACCTGTTATATGGCCTTGCGCATCAATGGCTGTCACTTCGCGGTAGACATAATTTGAATTGGCGTTGCTGGTTTTGGTTAAGTAGCCTTGCTCGTTGTAGCTGTATTTGAGCGTATCCCAGGTGTATGTGGCGGTGTCTTTTTGGGTGATCCGGCCTAATCCGTCACGGGTGAAGGTTTGAGTCAGACCGCTGGCAGTTTGGCTTTCTAGCTCGCCGAAGGTGTTGTAGGCGAAAGTCGCAATGCCTTGATTGGGGTCGTCGACTTGGGTTTTATGGCCGAAACCGTTGTATGTCGCGGTGATGGTATTGCTGTTGGCATCTTTAATTGTCAGCGGACGACCAGCATCATCATAGGTGAATTCATTGGTACCTTCCTTCGCATCAGTCGTTTTTAGCAACCAGCCAAGGCTGGCATAGCTGCGGGACATTTTTCGGCTATCACTGCCGACGCTGATTTCTGTTTTCAGACCATCATAAGTATAAGTTGACTGTAAACCGTGAGGCAGTTTGCGCCAGCCGGGGCGGTCGAGGGCATCGAAATTGCCGAATTCGGTGTAGTTTGCTGTGATCGTATAAGGCAGCGATTCTTTGGTGAGGCGACCTAGACCGTCGTAGATTTTATCGACGTATTCGTAAGTACCGTCGAAGCCTTGGAGCGCACTGCGTACCGTACGACCGAGACTGTCGGTGTAGATGGCTTGAGTCGGTGAACCCGCCTGAGTTGTGCGGGTCATCCAATTTGTACCAGCGACTAAATAACGGATATATTGGGTTGGAAAACCTGTTGTTGTGACTGACAATGGACGACCGATTTCATCGAGCGAAGTGGTTGTGATGATGCTGTTAGGGTCAGTTTGTTTAGTGATTACACCAAAACCCATATCATACTCAAAACTGGTGGCATGGCTTTGTGCATTAGTGATTTTATTGGGTAGGTATTCGTCATCGGTGTAACTGAATAGAGTTTGGCGAGCGGTTAAGTCTTCGCAAGCGCTGTTTTGCCCGGTTTCGGTGATTGAACTGGCTAAACCGTAGCTGTTGAAGGTGCTTTCGTTGATCTGTGCGCATTCGCTGTCGTTGGCGGTTAAGCTGGTTTTGGTCGGTTTAAAATGGGTGTCATCCCAGCTGTCGATATTGCTGAAATTCATGGTTTGGGTGGATAACGCAACGCCAGCTAAATCAAATTGTTTTTGAATCGACTGGCTGGTGTACCAATGGTGATGATATTCCGAGCGACGTCTTTTTCAGTCAGGGTGCGGAAGCCGGTAAAGCCTCGACCTTGCACATGATATATCGCGCCTGCGTAGGTATATTGGGTGTCGTTAAGGCCGTCAATGCCATTGCTTTTAGTCGGTCTTTCCAGCCGAGCACATCGGTTAATCCGTCGCCATTGATATCGATGAAATAACTGAAAAACGAGAATTGACCATTGCCGTCATATACTGGGCTAGCAGGTGCTGGACTATCAACGAATGAAAGGGTTTCAGGTGTGCTGTGATTGTGTTTAATCGTCCGAGGTTGACCCATCGGCATGGCGGCAAGCAAGGGACCGTTCATTTGGGTGATGACCAGCTCGCCGTCATCGGTTTCGTCGTAGATATAATCAATAGTGTTTTTACCGCCAGACCAAGATTCTTGAGTCAGTCTCCAACCCAGCACATCGGCACTTTCATATGTGGCCATTGAACCATCCGGTCGGGCGACGCTGAAACCTGCATCTGTTGGGGTGACGACAACAAAGCTGTCCATTTCGGTGCGGTAAACACCATCAACCAGAATCAGGCGTTGACCATTGAGACAATAACGGTCTTTATTAGTGAAAGTTACAGATTGAGTAAACCCATCTTGCGCATAAGTTGGGGCACAGCGTGAAATGGCACCACCTGCATTCAGCGACCAGCCCATGCCAACAATGCCGTTACCATTTTGAGAGTTATAACCCAGAGAAACAGCAGGTTGAACGCCATTACGCCCGGGCGGCAGCGCAATTGGAATATGATAACTGGCTTGACCGCCGACAACGCCTGCATTGCCACTCACCGATGAAGCTAACAAATTCACAGTGTCTAAAGTGGGTTCAACAACCGCTGTATCAGCGACTTCAATCGGTCCGAGCTGCTGCCAACCGGGCACTGCGGCTTTAATTACCGCCGCCTTTAGCATTGCGCAGTCGAATAAGATTTTTATCTGCAATAACACTGAAAGATTCGGCATCCCAATCTTTACCGCCGATTTTGGCTTTAATCTTGTGTCGTTTGCCATCAGCAAAAACTACATAGTGATGTTTGTTCTTTTTGCGGGCGAGGGCGAAAGTATCTGCTTGACCGTCATGGTTAAAATCACCACGAATGAATTGGTAGTGGGATTGACTCAACCCATGGAGGTTGTCGGCGATGGCTAAAAAGGGCAGGCACAGTAACAGTGCGAGTTGAAAATGGTGGCGTAACATGATTGGCGTTCCTAGGTTTTTATTTTTAAACGCCGCACACTATACACGAACTCCTTAAATTGCCGGACCACTTTTCAGCGTGTTAAATAGTCACTTTGATTTTTTTAACCCAACGTTTGATTTTGCTTTCGAGGGTTGGCATTGGTAATGAGCCGTCGATTAATACCTGAGTGTGGAATTGACGCACGTCAAAATGCGGTCCTAGTTCTTTTTCAGCATATTCACGCAGTTCGCGGATTTTACGTTGACCCAATTTGTATGATAACGCTTGTCCAGGCCAAGCAATATAGCGTTCAACTTCAGCGGTGATATCACTTTCAGCCATCGATGAGTTGGCTTTCATGTAGTTAATCGCTTTTTCTCGGCTCCAGCCCATGGCGTGCATTCCAGTGTCGACCACCAAGCGCATGGCGCGTAATTGTTCGTCAACTAAACGACCGTACCACATATATGGGTCGGTGAATAAACCCATTTCTTTGCCTAGGCTTTCTGCATATAACGCCCAACCTTCGGCGTACGCGGTGTAGCCGCCAAATTTGCGGTAATCTGGTAATCCTTCAATTTCTTGTTGCAGCGCAATTTGAAAATGGTGACCCGGTGCTGCTTCATGGATTGACAGGGTTTCCATGATGAATTTAGGCTGGGCTTTGAGGTTATGGGTGTTGATGTAAAAAATACCTGGGCGTGAGCCATCCGGCGCAGGGCTTTGATAAGAAGCACCGGCAGCTGATGCAGCGCGATAATCCTCAACTGCTCTGACGACATAATCGGCCTTGGGTTTGATGTCAAACAATAGTGGTACTCGTGCTTCAATACGGTTTTTGACCTGATTGTAACCTTCAATGACCTGTTCTGATGTGGCAAAGTAAAATTCATCGCTGGTTTCAAGATGATGGAAAAATGCGGTCAAATCGCCGTCAAATTTCACTTCTTCTTTAACCGCTTTCATTTCGCCGAGGATCCGACTGACTTCATCTAAACCGATTTGATGAATGGCTGCGGCATTTAAATCGAGTGTGGTGTGGGTTTTAATTGCGTATTCATACCACTTTTTACCATCAGGCAATGAGGTGTAACCAATGGATTGACGGGCATGAGGGATATATTCGTCTTTAAGGAATGTGGCTAAACGTTGATAAACCGGCACCAGCGTTTTCATCACCATGGCTTGATAGTCGCTGGTGATGCGGGTTTTGTCTGACGCTTTAATGTCGTCCGGCATGTTGGTGATTGGCATCCAGTAGATGCTCTCGGTCGCATCGGTGACAACATGCGCCTGCACTTGAGGTAATAGTTTTTTGGCGAGAACCTTAGGTAAGGTGATGCCTTGCTTGATGCCTTTTCTCATGGCGGCAATGGCACTGTCCATCCAGGCAACAAAACCGTCGGTGCGAGAGATGAAGTTGTCATAATCGTTGACGGTATTAAACGGTTGGGCACTTTTACCCGAACCCAGCCCGGCATACAGGTTATGGTAGCCTGACATTTGGTTTATTGGCAGCAGATGAGAAGGGAATCGATCGCCTTCGATAGCGACTTCGCGGTCAAGTTTGAACAGCTCATAACTTAACAGTGCTTGCCCAGAAAGGCTGTTTTTATCGAGCTGGTTGATGCGTTTGAGATAGCGTTTTTCCATCGCCAGTATTTTGGCATTGTTGCTGTCGCTGATAGGCGCGGTGAATTGATCGTTGAGTTCGTTGTGGCCATTGTAGGTGGCACTGACCGGGTAAAGTTTGAGGTTTTCGTCAAAATATTCTTCAACAATTTGGCTGACTATTTGGGCGTTTTGGGTTTGCTGTGCTGTTGCTGTCAGGGCTGTTTGAACACTGCCTTGAGAAGAGTTGTTTTGCGCACAACCGCCAATCAAGGTGGCGAGGGTAATGGCTATCAGGGACTTTTTTAACATCATAAAACCGAGCTTGTACTAAGATGCACCGATGGTAACGATTCTGCCTAACAAGGTCTAGACCCGGCTTGATTAAATGGCTACAAATTGTTTCAAGTGATTAACGTTGTTTGTGCTATTAGCTTTTATCTGAAATCAAATCAATAAGCCGTTTTAACTCGGCAACATCGGCGGCGGCTTCATCAAGTATTTGCTTGGTAAACAATGCTTGATAACTTTCTTTTTCGGTTTCTTTGCCTGTTAATTGGGGATGTAACGCCTTTTTACAACGCTTATTATCACTAGGGTTTGGGTGGTGTTGGCGAAGAATGGTCAATAACAATCCTTCAAGGCAAGGGGTTGAGCCAATTAATTCTATGTCGAGTCTGTTGGCTTCCTTCACATATTTTGCTGGCCATGGCAAGTCGGTATCCAATAACACCGCAACTTGATCGCATTTGCTGTTTTCTAAGGTGCTGATGGCATCACCAATGATATTTTCTGGCCCTTTGCCGCCTGCGGATTTTGGTGTGACTCTCAGCGAGCCAACGCCATAATGTGATTTGAGATGAGCTAAAAATGCTTTTTCAGCGGGTCCTTCACCGACAAATATCAGCGTCCTTTTGAGTTTTTTAGTGGGTCGTTTTGGCTTGGCCATCATCAATCCTTAAGCAAAAGAAGGTACGCCGCCAAGAGCACCGCTAATATATTTGGCATAAAGATTATCCCGCTCTTTTAATCCTTCAATGTCATCAGCCCGCCAAGCCTCGGATTCACAGTCAGACTTTTCGGTGAGATAGACATGTTGCTTCCTCAGCAGTTTCAATATTTCAGGTGAGTGTGAGGTAAAAATCAACTGCGCGTTTTTGGGATTAGTGCTTTCATCTTTAAATAAGTTGATGATTTCAGCGGTGAGTTGAGGGTGTAGGTCATTGTCGAACTCATCTAAAACGGATATACCACCTTGTTTAAGTCGTAAGGCAATCGAAGCCAGCATTTTATAGGCTGATTGGGTGCCGCTGGATTCACGGTGCAGGGGTAATCTGTAAGGTTTACCTTGATGATTGTGAATACAAAAAGGCATGAGTCTGGATTCTTCTTCGCCATCGGCAGTGAGCACGGTGGTTTCTTCAATGACAATATCGTCGAGTCCTAAATCATATTTTTGCAGTAAGCCTTTTACTATTGAAAAGATTTCGTCATGGTCGGCAAATAATTTGGTCACTTCATTGAGATTATAAACCTCACTTCTGCGGCCTGACGAGCTGAGGTTAGAATCATTCATACCGAAAACCGTGGCGACTATGCTGACTACATTGGTCTCGTTAAACTTTTTGTCTGACAGACGAGAAACGTATGAAATTAATGAACAATTCTGTGGGGTTTGCTCTAATATGTGCTTTGTTGTTGGCAAGGTTTGATTGTTTTTTTTAACGATATATTGGCTTTTTTCTTCGTTATAGCGCCGATCAAAAAGGCTGGTAAACAACCTTGAGGTTTTAACTTTCAGTGTTTCTCGAATGGCTCTATGCTTGTTGAATTCAATAAAGTAGTTGAATTCGATATCAATTTCGGTAGGTATGTAAAAAGAAACTTCTATCTCGCTATTCTGATCTTGAGCAGCAAAATGAGGAAAATAAGGTAATTTTTCGTCGTCTTCCATTTCTTTAAAGGAGTGAGCAATAAACCACGAAGCAAAAGCCAATGGTTGAAGTAAGTTAGATTTACCCGAGCCATTGGCACCAAATACACCTAAGACCTTAGCAACCTTGCTGCCATCAGCCATTTCATGGTCAAAATAACTATGAGCGACTTTTTTATTGACAGTCAAGTCGACGAGGCAATCGTTACGATAGGACTCGAAATTTTTAAACCTAAACCATTTAATCACTGCTCTTCACCTCTTTTAACCACTTTTGACCTTGCTTAGCCTTATTAGACGTTTTTATGTCTGTAGAGCGCTAGTATTGAATAAAATGGCCTAAGTGTAAAGCTAATACTGATTCAAGAAATCTTCGGCACCCCACCATAAAGCCCTTCTAACCAACCTTTGGCGATGTCGTCGGTGGCGGCTGGATTGGCGTCCATTAGGTTAGTTAGTTTGCTGTATAAATCGGGGTTTTTGTCGATGAACCAAACTTGATCTCTTCTTATTAGGGTTGGGTCTAGTAAGGTGGGGGAGTGGGTGGTGATGATGAGTTGAATGTGGCTGTTGTTGTCTTTGCTCAGCATTTGATAGAGCTTTTTGACCACATAAGGATGAAATGATGATTCGATTTCATCAAATACTAGGACTTTGGTGTGGGTTGAATGTCTGCACTGGTAGAGAAATCCACACAGGTTGATTAACTTTCTGCTGCCGGAGGATAAATTGTCATAGTTGACCGGGTAGGTTTTGCCATTGGAAACACGATGATGTAGCTGAATTTGGTCTTCACCACCTTCGAGCTTTTGTGCTTTGACTGCCTCAGACATAGTTTCCGGCAAGTCGAGCGATTGTTTGCTTACCGTGATATCGGCAATGTTGAGATCGAAGTGTTGCAGCAGCTCAATCATGGCTTGTTTGTATTGCCTGCCTCTGTGGGGGTCTTTCATTTGCGAGATCAGTGTGGATTTGGTCAGGTCTTCAAATGATTCGTTTTTGACAAAGGGCACAACAAAAATCGAAGCCGCCATCCAGCGGGTGATCATGTGGATTTGATGGGCATTATATTGACACAATAAGCGCAAAAATGTGACTTTGGGGTTTTTGGCCAGTTTAGCGATGATCCGCTTGATGGTCGCCTCAGTTTCATTGAGCCCCGGATGATAGTGATCATACTCGTTAATCTCGGGGTCATAAACCCGAGAAAAAAGGGTGTTGGCATCTGCGCCTGCTTTGTCAAACGCTAACAAAAATTCGGCGGTGACCCTTTCGTTGTTCAGTGATAATCCATAGTGGTATTTAATATCATCATGGCCAATGAAAATGAGTTCGAACTGAGTCGGCGCTTGAGTTGCGCTGTCAGCAAATAAAAAGGGTTGATAATTAAGGTTTTTTTCCTGTTCAACAAAGCCTTGATTGATCAGGTTTTTGAAAAAAGCCAAGGCTTCAATAAAGCTGGATTTGCCCGCGCCGTTAGCACCATAAATGATCGCGGCATTAGATAATGGAATATCAGTAAAGTTGGTATGAACACATTGGGTTTCAGGGTTTTCCTGGTAAGTGCTGTTGGCAATCATGGACAGGGTAGTTCTGCCCTTGAAAACCTTGTAATTTTCGACAGAGAACTCGATTAACATCTTTTGTTCCTAAACGAATGAGTGACTTCAGGATGTCTTGAAGGGTAAAGCAGCGCGAGGGCTTTTGCAAGGTTCAGAATTGACGCAAATCTACGGAAATTAACGACGGGCGGGACAGCGCCCGTCGTTTGTTGGTTATATCAGGTTGAGCTATGCACTATTTATATATTATTTGTACATTACCAGCCACAGCTACGGCCTTTATTTTGTATATCAAGCCATTGCTGCAATGGCGCAAAATATTCTAACAAGGCAGTGGCGTCCATGGTGGTTTCGCCTGACATTGCTTTCAACGCTTGTGGCCAAGGTTTGCTCATGCCCATGCTGAGCATGTCGTTGAGTTTTTTACCGGCTTTTTTGTTGTCGTAAATAGAGCAACGATGTAACGCTTCATCATTGCCTGCGATCTCGCACAGCGCTTGGTGGAATTGGAACTGCATGATGTCGGCAACAAAATAACGGGTGTATGAAACATTACCAGGTACGTGGAACTTGGCACCGGGATCAAAGTCGGCTTCGCTACGCGCTACCGGAGCTTTGATACCTTGGTATGATTCACGTAATTTCCACCAAGCGGCATTGTAGTTTTCAGGTTTGACTTCGCCGCTGGCCACTTGCCAACGCCATTTGTCTACCAATAAACTCCAAGGCAAAAAGGCCACTTTATCTAATGCCATTCGCAGCAGTGCTGGAATGTCTTCTTCGGCACCGGGAATGGTGTCAATCAGGCCAATTTTTTTCAGGTATTTAGGGGTGATGGATAAGGCAATAGCATCACCGATTGCTTCATGAAAACCGCCATTGGCACTTTCTTTGAACAAGTAAGGCTGGTTTTGGTAGGCACGGAAGTAATATAAGTGGCCGAGTTCATGGTGGATGGTTTTAAAATCTTCGGCATTTTTTTGAATGCACATTTTAATTCGTAAATCTTCTATGCCATCAATGTCCTCGGCACTGGCATGACAGACAACATCACGGTCCAGTGGTTTGGTAAATTGTGAGCGACGCCAAAAAGTCTCCGGTAATTCGCCCATTCCCAGCGAAACAAAGAAGTTCTCAGCATGTTTTACCATGTCTTTTTCTGACATTTTTTGTGCTTTAATGATGCTGGTGAGGTCGTAGCTGGCTTTGACCTCTTTAGGTGCCACCAAATCGTAGATATTAGCCCAGTCTTGTGCCCACATATTGCCAGTCAAATGCGCTGGAATAGCTTCATTTTGTTTGACGATATCGGTGCCATATGTTTCACCGAGCTTGGCTCTGACATGACATTGTAGTGAGTTGTAAAGTGGTTTGACTTGCGCAAATACCCGCTCTAGCTCGTTAGAAAATGCATTGGCACTCATGTCGTATTTAGAACGCCAGTAACCACCCAAGTCGCCATAGCCAAACTCAGCTGCGCCTTCATTGGTCAGTTCAATCATGCGGCTGTAATGTTCACGCATCGGCGGTGCCACTTGACGCCAACCTTGCCAAATTTCGAGCAGTTCATCAGCATTACGGCTATTGGCTATGATTTCACCCATGTCACCTTCATACAAACACTCGCCAGAAGGACGACAATATTTGTTTTTGCCATATAAACCCGGCAGGTGAGAAGCCAGTTTGCTCAATTCGTTGATTTTGGCTGGATCAGAAGGCGCAGGTAAGGGCAGCGACAGTTTTAGCAAGTCGAGTTTACGCCGTGTCGCAGGGTCAAGTTTGGTATCACTGAAGGCATTGGCTTCATTGGCAAATGCCACTGTTGCTGCGATAAAAGCTTCAACCGCTTTGGCCGCTGTGGTTTGGGTGTCAGTGGTGATAAAGGTGTCTTGCACCCAAATCGCTCGAAAACGGTTTTCTGATAATTTGGTGAGCTGTTTCTCAGCCCGCTCGATAAAGGCTTTTGCCTCGGCAGCCGTTGGGTTGGCCGCCACCGCCTGACCGCTGAGCAACAGCCCGCATAGCGAAGCCGCCAGTCGTTTATTGGTTAGTTTCATAAAGCACTCTTAATTATTAACTGTTAATTACTTTGTAACTATTCAGCTTGTGGGTAATTAAACCTTAGGAATGAAAATTGTGATTGCCTTAAGGGTTTGACTAGCTTTTCAAGTCACTGGAGCGCTTCGTTCTTAAAAAAATAAAAACATTTTGACCACGGAGGCACGGAGATACGGAGAAAAACACAGTCAAAAGCCAGCTATTTATAACTGTTTTGCTTTTGACCTTCTCCGTGACCCCGTGACCCCGTGTCTCCGTGGTGAATGTTTTGCTTGTAAAGAACAAAGCGCTCCAGATACCTGAACAGCCCACCTGCCCGTGTAACGGGAGTGTCAAAAGAAAAAGACTTTAAATCGATAGTTAGGCTGAATAGTTACACAATTTCTTAATGATGATGACCGCCAGCTCCGTGAGCATGGCCGTGAGCGACTTCTTCGTCAGTGGCAGGACGGACATCAATTACTTCAATGTCGAAGGTTAATACTTTGCCAGCTAGTGGGTGGTTGGTGTCGACAGTAACCATGAATTTGCCCATTTTGATGATGGTGACTTGACGTTGACCGTTGTCGGTTTCGACAGCTGCGACCATGCCTTTTTTCCATCTGCTGCCACCAATTAGGTGTTTAACCGGAATACGTTGCTCAGCATCGTCTTTGCGTTCGCCATAGGCGTCTTTGGCTGCTAGGGTTGTGCTGAATTTATCGCCTTTAACTTTGCCTTCCATTGCCGTTGATAGACCCGGCATAATATTGTTGCTGCCATGAAGGTAGGCAACCGGCTCTTCACTGGAGGAGGTTTCGAGGACTTCGCCATTTTGATCTTTTAATTCATAATTAAATTGTACGACGTGCTTATTGGCTATTTGCATGATGGGTTCTCTACTGACTCTTTAAAGGAAAAGTGAATGGTTTGAAGGGCGTTATTGTAACTGATTAGGGCGAGGGTGCAAACCGAGGTGATTTTCGGGTGTGCACATTTGTTATGCACACCCAGATGGTAGGGTTTTACAAGTAGCTAAACTGGTCTTCTTTCATCGACATTAATGACTTCGGACTGGCCATCATGGTTTTTGCCAACGCTTTGGTGCGCGGTAAAATACGGCTGTAATAAAACTCGGCGGTTTTAACCTTGGCACGGTAAAACTCTTTGTCACCAGTACCCTCGGCAATTTTTTCATTGGCCGCTTGTGCCATCATCGCCCAAAAATAGGCCATCATGATATAACCAGAATACATCAGATAATCTACTGAGGCTGAACCTAATACGTCACGGTTCTTTTTGGTTTTTAGCGCAATACGTAAGGTGTATTGTTGCCATAAAGCCACTTCTTTACTCAGTGGCCAGATGAATTTATGCATCCGTTTTTTATGAATGTTGTCTGAAATCATCGAGTGATCTTTGCAGAACATCAACACTTCTTTGGCAAACGCGGTGAGGGTTTTACCTCGGCCCAGCAAGATTTTACGGCCTAATAAATCTAAACCCTGAATCCCTGTGGTGCCTTCATACAAGGTTGAAATTCGCGCGTCACGTACTATCTGCTCCATACCCCATTCTTTGATATAACCATGACCACCGAAGATCTGTAAGCCCAAATTGGCCGATTCCAAACCGGTTTCGGTTAAAAATGCTTTTAAAATTGGGGTGACAAAACCGAGTCGATCTTCGGCTTCGTCACGCTCTTTGGCGGTAGCGGCCTGATCCATGATATCAACAATTTGTGAGGCATAATAAATCATCGCCCGGCCACCTTCGACAAAGGCTTTTTGGGTCAATAACATACGACGAACATCAGGATGCACAATGATAGGGTCGGCGACTTTATCCGGGGCTTTAACCCCACTCAATGAGCGCATCGACATTCGCTCTTTGGCATAAGTCAGTGAGTTTTGGTATGCCAGCTCAGCAGTACAAACCCCTTGCAAGGCGGTACCGACACGAGCGGTGTTCATGAAGGTGAACATGCACTCTAAGCCTTTGTTTTTAGGACCAATTAATTCGCCTTTGGCATTGTCAAAGTTGAGCACCGCAGTGGCTGAACCCTTGATGCCCATTTTGTCTTCTAGTGAACCACAGCTGACGTTGTTAAATTCGCCCACTGAACCGTCTTCATTGGCTTTGTTTTTTGGCACGATGAATAACGAGATCCCTTTAGTGCCCTTCGGAGCATCTGGCAGGCGGGCAAGTACGATATGAACAATGTTTTCGGTGAAATCATGATCACCAGCTGAGATGAATATTTTGCTGCCGCTAATGTCATAAGTGCCGTCGTCGTTAGGCACTGCTTTGGTGCGAACTTGACCGAGATCAGTACCACATTGGGCTTCTGTCAGGCACATGGTACCAGCCCAAGCACCTTCGGTGAGTTTGGTTAAATACCGTTGTTTTTGCGCTTCGTCGCCATGGGCCAAAATGGTGTTCATGGCACCAAGGCTTAAACCCGGATACATGCTCCAAGACCAGTTGGCAGTGCCCATGATTTCGGCTTTGATAATGCCGACTGAGGCGGGTAACCCTTGGCCGCCGTAAGCTTCTGGGTGGGATAATCCCTGCCAGCCACCTTCGACAAATTGCTGGTAAGCTTCTTTAAAACCATCGGGAGTGGTGACTTTACCGTTTTCGAGTTTACATCCTTGTTTGTCGCCACTTTGATTAAGCGGTAATAATTCGTTTTCGCTGAACTTGGCACATTCGGTCATGATCACGTCAACCAGATCAGGCGTTGCTTCGCTGAATGCGGGAAATTTGCTGTAATGACTGTAATGATCGAATACCGATTCGAACAGAAATTTCATATCTGCGATAGGTGCTTTATATTCTGGCATCTGGATATCCTTTAATTAATTTGAGCACTGTACGGGTCTGCTATAGTGCACCGTTTATGGTTCGCTATTTACCTACTAGGAACCTATTCACTCGATTCTGGCAGATCTGAAAGTTAAATGCAACTGGTCGGATGTGTCAGTTTGTTTTTTAGTTTATTAGGGTCCACTAGCAAGTCTAAGCTCATTCAGGTATATAGCTCACTACCCGATTACGACCTTGTTCTTTGGCGTTGTACAAGGCGTTATCAGCCATTTTCAATAGCGCTTTGGCGTTATGTGCCACAGGCTCAGGTAAGTCAAAACGGCAAGTTGCCACACCAAGGCTGATGGTGACGCATTGGTGAGATGAGTGTTCATGGGGGATGGCCAGCGCAGCTATGCTGGCTCGCAACTGTTCACCAACGTTGATTGCGCCTGAACAGGTGGTGTCAGGTAAGATCACCACAAACTCTTCCCCACCATAACGGGAGACTGAATCGACCGCTCGCGATAGGGTGTTTTGCAGCGCCTCTGCCACTTTTTGCAGGCAGTTATCTCCCTCTTGGTGGCCGTAGTGGTCGTTGAATAATTTGAAATGATCGATATCAATAAATAACAACGACAGCGATAGCTGACTACGCTGACATTGACGCCAGCTTTGCGATAATAAAATTTCAAAATGCCGACGGTTGTTGATATTGGTTAACGGGTCGGTTTCGGTGAGATGATGTAATAAGTCGATTTCATTACGATGCAGACTGATATCTTGGATCACAATGACAAAACTCGGCTCGGTGGTAAAGATTTCTCGTACGTTGATTTCAATCGGAAAAGTGCTGTTGTTACTGCATCGCCCGGTGGGTTGCTGCCACCAAGAGTCGGAGTCATCGTGAGCCAGTAACAGCTCGACAAAGTGCGTGGGATCGCCACTATAATTGAGTAATTCGGCAATATTTTTCTGGCACAAGATGTCTTCTGGATAATCAAATAAGTGCTCGGTAGCTGGGTTGGCTGAGGCAATGATGCCTTGTTTGTTGATCACCAAAACACAATCCGAAATATTGTCGATAATGGCTTTGATTTGTTCGCTTTGGGAGCGCTCGATTTGCAGTAATCGACGAATTTTTAAATGGGTTTGGACTCTGGCTAGCACTTCGAGTCTTTGGATTGGCTTGGTGATGTAGTCGACTGCACCGAGTTTAAAACCTTGGGTAATATCTTTGATTTCGGTTTTGGCGGAGACAAAAATAACCGGAATATCTTCAGCTTTGGGGAGCGCCTTGAGCTGCTCAATGGTGGCAAAACCATCAAGTCCGGGCATCATGATGTCGAGCAAAATCAGGTCTGGAATGATTTTATTTAGTAATGACAAGGCTTTTTCACCTGAGGTCGCCAGCAATACTTTAAACCCTTGTGGTTCGAGAATGTTTCTCATTAATGTGAGGTTGGCTGGGGTATCATCAACCACCAAAATTACGGGGATCTGTGGGGCTAAATTATGTAGGCGCATGGGCAGATTCTTTGACTTCTTTTTGCAAGGTTTCAAAATCATAATTTACTAGCAAACGAGCAAGATGTTTGCTTAGTCTGGTTTCATCATTACCTATCTCAGCCAGTTTTACTAGGGTATTCTCAATTTCCTGAATATCACTGAGTTCGATGGCATCGAGTAGTTGTTGTTTGAGTGTGTCGGGGATCGCGATTTGTGCCATCTCTATTTCGCTCGGTAACGCTTCTTTGGTTATTAATGACTTCGTTTTAGGATAGCTGATCCCCAAGACTTTACTGATACTTTTATAGATATCTTCAAGTAAAAACGGTTTTGCGACAAAATCATCAAACCCACAATCAAGAATGGCATTTTTTTCCCAGCCAAATACCGAAGCGGTAACCGCAATACACTGGGGCTGGCTGCTCAATTGCAGTTTTCTGATCGCCTTGATGGCTTTTTTACCGTCCATCACCGGCATTGAAATATCCATGAAGACAATATCAGGCTGGCATTCGATGACCTGTTCGATGGCTTGCTGACCGTTTCCGGCAAACTCAACGGTAAAGCCAATATCGACCAGCAGGTGATACAATAAATCCCGATTATCTAAGTTGTCATCAACAACTAATGCCAGTCGGTCATTGACGTTGATGCACGGTGTGGCTTGGCTGTGATCAATTAGCTGTTCGGCATTATTAGTGTGGGTTGCTGGCAGTCGCACGGTAAAAAAGAAACGACTGCCCTGTTGTAATTGCGATTCAACCATTAAATGCCCGCCCATGGTTTCAACTTGGGCCTTGGTGATACTTAAACCCAAACCGGTGCCCCCGGCTCTGGCGTCGGATTGACCTTGCATAAAAGGTTCAAAAATCAGCCCTAAATGTTCTGGTGCGATGCCTATACCGGTATCGGTTACACTAAAGTGGACTTGGTGTTGGTTGACATGCACCACTTTAAACGTCACGCCACCTTGATCAGTAAATTTGACTGCATTAGCAATCAGGTTGATCAGTATCTGGCGTAACTTGCTTTCATCACCTTGCACATAAATAGATTGTGTAGGGCTGTTAAAGATCCAATTGATGTTTTTTTCCTTGCAACGATAATCAAACATTTCGCTGATGTCGCGGATCATTTGGTTGAGGTCAAAATCATGGCATTCGAGTTCCATTGCGCCAGCTTCTATTTTCGATAAGTCTAGGGTGTCGTTAATCAGCAGTAACAGGTGTTTTCCGGCTTGGTTAATGGTCTTTAAGAAGGCGGCTTGTTTGCTGTCGAGGTTGTCGCTGCGTTCAAGCAATTGGGCATAACCGAGAATGGCGTTCATTGGGGTGCGGATTTCATGAGACATATTGGCCAAAAACAATGACTTGGCGGCGTTGGCAGTTTCAGATTGGATCCTCGCCGCGTCGAGTTGCATGACTAATTCTTCGTTTTCATGCTGCATTTTGATAAACGCCGATGATAAATCACCAATTTCATTATTCGGCGGGTCGAGTGCGGTAAGAGACTGGCCCGGTGTGGCATGGGCATCCATGGCGGCAATCAGTTGTTTAATTGGATCAAGCACTCTTTTAAGCTGCGAATTGGTTAGCAGCAACATCGCAATACATAACATCGCGAGGAAAAAAATCATTTGATGCTGCAAATTGTTGAGGGTTTGACGGGCATCACGATTATCTTCGAATAGGGTAAATTGAGTTAATGGCGACAGCTGTTTGCCATCAGCAGCAGAAAAGTGAAAGGTAAAAGTTTGGCTATCCCACTTTTCAGCCTGATGATGGCTTTCATCGTGAGAGGTGTCTTGGTTGTTATTGAGAATACCTTTGGCAGCTAATTTGACCGACAGGTGAATGTCATACTTTTCACTGAGTTGCTGCAAAAAGTCTTCATTAAGCAAAACCCCAACCACCACATAACCGATGAGTGAATGGCTGAAATTGTACACTGGCTGAATCGATAGCAGATAATTTTGCTGATCAAAATGACCAATAGTGGCGAAACCGCTGTTCTTGGCGGTGCTGTTAGTGTCAAAGTGATTCAGCAAGGGTTCGTCTGTTAGGGTGTCACCAAAATGAAATTCGTTGGTACTGCGAGCGACGACGATATGCTGTGCCACAGTTTGACTGTTGATAAAAGCAATGTAATTGATATCAAGCGCAGTAAACAGCCCAGTACGGTTAAACAGGGTATCTGAATCCATTAAGGCAATGCCTTGGATCACTTCGGTGGTTTGTGCCAGAGCCAGTGAAATATTTTGGTTTTTCAATAAGGTTTTGTTCAAATCACTGTTCAGCAATTCAGATTTTTTACTCAAGCTGTTAGCAATGGTGGCATTAAGGCGTTGGAGCAAATCATTCACTTGCAGCGAAGTGAATGTCAATGTTACTGCTAAAGGTAACATAGTGATCAAGATCAGCGCGGGTTTGAGCCTCATGGGGCGACTGTTCCCTGTAGCGTGTCACGAACCTGACGTACGCTGTCATAAAAACGGTCATCTTTATTGATGAATCCGCTGTATCTCCATTGGCTCTTTTTCAGTCGCTGTAATAAATCTGGTCGTAGCTGGATATCTTTGATTTTCTGGGTGATGCGTTGTTGCAGTTGTGGGCTTACGTGTGGCGCGATGGTCAGGGCATCAAACGGAATGGCAGATGTTTGCGCGATAATATTAAAAATATCACCATATTGCTGTTGTGCTAGGTACAGTTGCTCGTCTGTGGTGGCACCGCCATCAATGGCTTGGCTGAGCAAGGCTTTGACGACTTTACTGTGTCTTTTGAGCATAAAGATTTGGCTGAAATAGCTAGCGGCATCTATGTGGCGGCGTTTTAAAAAAGCATTAGGGTATAAATAACCGGAAGTTGAACTGGTTGAGGTGAAAGCAAAGCGTTTGTTACGTAAGTCTTCAAGGTTGGCGATGTTACTGCTTTTAAGAGTGATGAGTACGCCTTTGTAATGGTCGGCAATACGGCCGTCAGCATAGGGTTTTAATAGGGTCGCGACGTATTTAAGTTGTGGCATTTGGTCTTTGGCGTTGACGTAGGCTAACGGGGGGAAGACGCCAATATCGAATTGGCCGTTTTTCATGCGCAAGGCCAGTTCGTTGTATTCTCTGGTAATTTGTAATGTCACTGTGGTGTCTGTGCTTTCACTGAGGTATTGCAACAGCGGTTGCCACATTTTGTGAACCTCAGCGGGGGTTTTTGTTGGTGGAATACCGAGGATCAGTTGTTCGATGTGGTTATCTGAGATTTGACTGTCGAGCATCCGTCGCACCGGGTCGTAATTGCTGTCGGTGGTTTGTTCCCAACCAAAAGTGTTCAATCCGTTTTTCCGAATGGTAGGTAATAGTTCGCTTTGTGGCGTGATGGCTAATAGTAATTGTTTGATTTGATTGGCAGTAGAGCGGGATAAGCGAGGGCTGGCGGCAACGGCATCAAAGGGGATGGGTCGGGTTTGGGCGATAACAGTAAAAATATCGCCATGGGTTTTGCGCACTTGGGCTAAATGAGTATCCCAGGTTGCGCCGCCGTCGATGGCTTTGTTGATCAATGCTTGAGTGACTTTGGGGTGCTGTTTAAGCATAAACACTTGAGAAAAGTAACTCTGTGGTTCGATGTTATTTTCGCTTAATAATTGTAGAGGGTATTTGTAACCGGAAGAGGAGTCAGGGTCTGTGAAGCCAAAGCGTTTGTCTTTGAGATCTGCTAATGTGGTGATAGCGGCGCTTTTGAGGGCGATGATCACACCTCGGTAATGGTTGCGATATTCGCCAGTGATCGGGTTTTGCTCGGTATGACCTGCCAACAAAGTGAGTCCGGGAATTTTCTGTTTGGCTTTGACGTAACTGACAGAAGGCATAAAGCCGATATCAACCTCACCAGTACTGAGCTTTTCGGCCAGCTCAGCATAATCTCGGGTGACGATAAAGCGAATATCACGCTGCAATTGTTGTTCGAAGTGCTGCATTAACGGCTGGTAATATCGGTCGAGCTTGGCTGGCGTATCCCAAGGCGTGATACCAAATACCAGAGTGGATGGTTGTGCTTTGAGCGTACTCATACTAAAAAGCAGTACAAACAAAAATAATATGATTTGGATTGGGGCTTTTACGAGCATATGAAAAAGCTTGTTGGGCTAAATGTTGGGAGTGTCTGTAAAGTGTAGTCTATTGGTTGACTTTAACGGTGTAGATGAGGGGACATTGTTGTTTTTTTTGGTGGGGGGCTGTAGGGGGCTGGTGGTCTACGGTCGCTTCGGCTCCCTACGCGAATAAATTCGCGTCTACCGTATGGGGTTTTATTTGGGTGTTGGTGATTTACGGTCGTTTTCAACCAAATTTACGTTGATAAAAACGGCTTAAATAGTTGATGGCGATGCCGCCGATGATGCCGGGTAATATCCAAGATAACAGTCGTAAAGTGCTGTCAACCTCAAAGAAGCGTGCCATGCCAAAGACGAAAAAGGCGGTGTGGGCGGCGATACCTGAGCCAATCATCGCGCCGAGGTGTTCAATCCACCATTGGTTTTTACTTAAGGTGGAGCGAAAAGTGTAGCGTAACATGCCGCTGCCAAGCAGCAGGCCGAGAATGCCGAAGATGATCAATAATGTCATCTGTTGAGTATATCCCCAGATGGCCAATATTGGACCAAATCCGGCCAGACCGGCGGTGAGTAGTAGGTGGCTGGGCTTTTTTAACGCCTGACGTTCGGTTTTATGGCGTAATACCAGCACACCGTGTCTGATACTGGCGAGAGTCAGTAAGCTGAGGTAAAGCAAAAAACCTCGGGTACTGCGAATAACCATGATTTGATGGTCGGGGTTGGCGTTGTCGACCACTAAATTACGTTGTAGTCCTAGTGGATCAATCATTACTAGCATAGCCATGAAAAAACCGCTGGCAGCTACGGTATACATGGCGTTGACATAATAACGGCCGAAGCGGATGTGGTTGGGACTGCCTTTTTTCAACCAAGCGGGCAGCCAAAACAATAACAATGCGCAAGCCCCGGCAATAATGTGGATGAATAAAAATAATGTCAGTAGATGTTGCATCAGCATTCTCTCGCTCTCTAAATAACGAATAGTTAGTGAAACCAGTATAAAGCATGGCAAAATCACAGGTCAGTGCCAAAAGTCACATTATGGTTAAACGTTGCTGGTTAATTGTCTTTATTGGTTGGGCTGATCCATAATAAGCTGATGAAATTTATAAAAAATATGCGTTTTGAAGTGATTGTTGCTTTTGTCACCTGGCTGGCTATCACAGCGGTGACAATTGGCTCGTTGATCGTCAACAATGAAACCCCGGTAACCACAATCACTTTGGTCGGTTTGCTGTTTTGCGTGTTTATTTGCTCCTTTCTTTATTCGACTGGTGGTCGACTTGCTGTTGGTGCAGTCGCTCACAAGCTTCATTTGCTGCTGCAAATCGCTGCGGTTTTTACCCTTTACTTTACTGTGCTGATTAGTTATATGCCAATACTGGCCACTATTTGGTCGACTCAGCTGGTCTCGTATTTTTCATTTAATCGGGCGGTGATGGTCAGTGGTTTGGTTAGTGTGATGATTTTTATCGCTTTTTATTTTTACTGGGATAGAGATTCGGCGCTGATGAGCGCTTTTGTTTATTGGATGTTCAATATTTTTGCCATTGTCACTATGGACCGGGCAATGAAAGCGGAGCAAGCCAAAGCGCAGGCTGATCAATTGAATCGGGAGTTGATAGCGACGCAAAGTCTGCTGACCGAAGCCACCAAACAATCAGAGCGGTTGCGTATTTCTCGTAATATTCACGATTTGGTTGGTCATCATTTAACGGCTTTGACCATTAATCTGCAAGTGGCACGTCATTTGGCCCATGGTCAGGCCAAAGCGGCGATTGATCAATCCCATGCGGTGGCTAAATTATTACTCAGTGATGTGCGTACCGCTGTGGCTGAAATTCGCGATATGTCAGCGATTGATTTGCAGCTGGCATTACAGCAATTACTCGATAATACGCCACAGTTGACCATCCATTTTTCGTTTGATCCGTCGATTAAAGTGACTCAGGTGGCGATGGCTGAAATGCTGTTAAGAGCGGTTCAGGAGGCGTTAACCAATACCCTTAAGCACGGCAATGCGACGCAAATTTGGCTTGATTTTACTGTGGTTGCAGAGCAATTATTGTTGAACATAAAGGACGATGGTTATCATCAAACTGGCAGTGATATTGTTCAGGGTAATGGCTTGCTGGGCATGGCTGAGAGGGTATTAGAGCAGGGCGGGGAGTTGAAGTATCAGGCATCGGCACCTTATTTTTTAATTGAAATCAAGGTGGAACTCAATGATGGCTATTAGTGTACTGTTGGTTGATGACCAAACTCTGGTCAGGCAGGGGATCCAAAGCTTGTTAGGCTTGTCGGATAAAGTCACTGTGGTGGCGCAAGCTGTTGATGGTAGCGAAGTGCTGGCGGCCGTAAATGCCCATCAGCCAGAGGTGATTTTGTTGGATATTCGAATGCCGCGTCAGGACGGTATTGCGACCTTGCTAGAGCTAAAAGCGCATAGAATTGAAACTCCGGTGATCATCTTGACCACCTTTGATGATCATGAGGTGGTGCTGCAAGGATTAAAGGCTGGTGCCAAAGGTTATTTACTCAAAGATGTGTCTTTGGAGACGCTGGTTGGCGCGATAGAGACGGTTCATCGGGGCGCTACTTTGGTACAACCGGCGATCACCGAGACGGTGTTACAGGGGTTGTCTGATCTCAAACCGGATTTTGCCAGCTTGGCGCAACCCGAACCGATGAACGATAAAGAAACCCAAGTTTTGCGCTTAATGGCCGGTGGTTACAGCAATAAAGAAATTGCTGCTGCGATGTTTAAATCTCAAGGTACAATTAAAAATCAGGTATCGGCGATTTTGGCGAAACTCGGGGTTAGAGATCGCACCCGGGCGGTGCTCAAAGCGATTGAAATGGGGCTGATTTAAATCGCTGTTTCAGCTGATTTGAAAGAGTTTATTAAAGCGGGCGATACGAAAGGTCCTGTTAATGTCGCTGCTAGTATTGATTAAAAAGATACTGTCTTTGCTGCAATTGAAGTGTTTGCGCAGATAAATCAGAATGCCCAGACCTGAGCTGTCGATGTAGTCGGTGTGTTCAAAATCAACGGTGACTTTTTTGGGATTTTCAATCGCATCGTAGGCGCGACGAAAATCACTGACCAGACGAAAATCAAAATGACCTGCTACGGCAATAGTGATTTCATGCAGCTCCAAATCGGTTGTAATAGACACAGACATTAATAATTCCAATAACTTAGCGGTGAAGAGTTGATTTCTCTATTCTAGCTGGTTTTTTTGTAAATACCACCCAGGTTGGACCTGTTATATCGCTATAAACCCAGCTCCTTGAGTTTGCGGGTGAGGGTATTGCGACCCCA
Organism: Alteromonadaceae bacterium; assembly: GCA_965277695.1. Classification (GTDB taxonomy): domain Bacteria; phylum Pseudomonadota; class Gammaproteobacteria; order Enterobacterales; family Alteromonadaceae; genus JABSOG01. The sequence continues at coordinate 55,551 of CBDIDQ010000021.1, read as the reverse complement.
GCCGAGGCGGCTAGCAGCGAGTTGTTTTTTACCGCCACATTGTTCTAGTGCGGTGGTGATCAAAATGCGTTCAAACTGTGGCATGAAATCGCCAATAATATTGCTCTTGTCATCACTAAAATGGGTTTCAAGTGACTGTTTTAACAGTTGTTGCCAGTTACTGCCCTGTTGCGAATGCATTGCTGTGGATGATTGCTCGTGACCATTTAATTGGCGCAATTCGACTGGCATATCCGACAGTTGAATTTCATTACCACTGGCCATAACGGTGAGTCCTCGGCAGGTGTTTTCAAGCTGACGAATATTGCCAGGCCAGTCTAGTCGGGACAAAAACTGCAAGGCGTCTTTGGCAATCGCTTTGGCTCCCACACCCAGTTCCGCAGCGGCTCGCTGTAAGAAATATTCGACCAGTTTAGGGATGTCTTCGCTGCGCTCTTTTAAGGTGGGTAGGTTGATCCGAATGACATTTAAACGATGAAATAAATCCTCCCTGAAACGCCCTAATCCAACTAATTCTTCGAGGTTTTGATGGGTGGCGGCGACGATCCGCACATCAACTCCAATAGGCGAATGACCGCCCACTCGATAAAACTGACCATCTGCCAGTACCCGCAGTAACCGGGTTTGTACGTCGATAGGCATGTCGCCAATTTCATCGAGAAACAAGGTGCCACCATCGGCTTGCGCAAAGCGACCTTGACGCACCGCATTAGCGCCAGTGAAAGCGCCTTTTTCGTGACCAAACAGTTCTGATTCGATTAAATCTTTGGGAATAGCAGCCATATTCAAGGCAATAAATGGTTTGTCTGAGCGTGGGCTGTGTTTGTGCAACGCTTGTGCGACTAGCTCTTTACCTGTGCCTGATTGGCCGTTAATCAACACGCTGATGCTAGAGCGTGATAGTCGCCCGATAGCACGAAAAACCTCTTGCATCGCGGGGGCTTCACCAATCATGTCAGGCTGTGACAGTAACTGAGTTGATGGCGCTTTGGCGCGTTTTTGTTCTTTCACTTGATCGAGCGCTTTTTGCACCGCTTCAATCACATGGTCAATATCAAAAGGTTTAGGCAAGTATTCAAAAGCACCACTTTGATAGGCATTAACAGCGGTATCCAAATCAGAATGGGCGGTGATGATGATCACTGGCAAATCCGGGGCCAGCTGATGGATTTTACCCAACAAGGTTAGGCCATCAATTTCTGGCATCCGAATGTCTGAAATAATCACCTCTGGTGGCTGCTGTTGCAGTTGTTCTAGCAATTCAAGGCCGTTATCAAAACAAGTAACCTCGATGGCGTCACTGGTCAGGGCTTTTTCTAGCACCCAGCGGATCGAATCGTCATCATCAATGACCCATACTGACGATTTAGCCATCAGGCGGCTCCTTTCATTTGATTGCTTTCATGGTTGCTTTGGCGATAGGGGATTAATAACGAAAATTGGCAGTGACCGGGCCAGCTGTCACATTCGATGCGGCCTTCATGCTGGTGGATCAGGGTTTGCGAAATCGATAAACCCAGCCCGCTGCCCTCGGGATTGCCGGAGACCAGCGGAAAAAACAAGGTATCCATCAGTTGCTGATCAATCCCCGGTCCGTTATCAATGACTTTGATGGCTAATGACAGTTTATGGCGTTGACCATTAATGGTCTGATGATGCTTGATTCGAGTTGATAAGGTTAAGATCGGCGGTGTTTTATGGGTGCTCATGGCATAAACCGCATTGCGCATAATGTTCAGTAATGCTTGTTGTATTAGCTGTGGATCGATATCGATGTCGGGAATGCTCGGGTCATAATCGCGCTTGACCAGCATCGGCTCTGCGTGTTCTAGTGTCACCAGTTTAAGGGTTTTATCTAGCACCAGATGAATGTTGCTCGATTGCCATGAAGGCGGTTTGTTAGGGCCGAGCAGCCGATCAACTAAATCACGTAGGCGATCAGATTGCTCGATGATCAGCGAAGTGTATTCTTTTTGCTCTTCATTGGGCAGCTGTCTTTCGAGTAATTGTGCTGCACCCCGGATACCACCAAGCGGGTTTTTAATTTCATGAGCGAGACCTTTAATTAGCCCTCTGGCGGCTAAATGCTGGTTTTCGTGCTGGCTTTCTTGGATGATTTTTTGCTGCTGATCAATCTGGCGTAATTCCATCAAGGCATAATGTTGGCCTTGCTGGTTGAGAGCTGAACAATTGAGTGCCAGTAATATTGGTCGGGAGTCGGTCAAAATAGCATGAACTTCACTGTTGCTGAAATCTTGCTGAAACTCTAAGGTCTGATGAATTTTGTCCTGCTCTAGTGAAAAATGCAGAAATAGCTGGTTAAAATGCAGCCCTGCGAGGCGTTTTTCGCTGTGTCCAAGTAAGTGAGCACTCGCTTTATTACAAAACACGATATTGAGCTGATCATCTAATACAATGATCGCGGTAGTAATACTTTGCAGTATTTGGTCGGCTTTAAAGCCTTGCTGTCCGCTGGCTTGGTCGACTTGAGTTGATTGACAGGCTTGATTGGATTGTTGGGGCACGGGGTCTGCTTCTAATTTAAGATCATGGCGGTTTGTGCACCAAAGTAGTGCATTTGCGCCTAGCTTAATAGATAGCTGGTAGCCGGGTCAATTATTTTTGATGATTGAATGGCGATGGAGATAAAAGGTGACTGCTTCGCTGGTAGCGACAACTTTGCCGTTGGCGGCGAGTAATTCGAGCATGACAGTGTGTTCGCCTCGGTTGATATTGCGCAGAATAAAGCGGCCAGAGCGTTGTGGTTTGCCCCAAGATTTACCATTGAATTTGAGATTCATTAGATAACCATTGTTCAGTTGCGGTGAAACTAAACCTATGATCCGCACGGTGCCGTTATTATCTCTGAGAGTGGCTTGGTCAACTGGTTGAGTGATTTGAATCGTGAATAAATTGGCTTTGGCTGGTTTGCCTAGTTCCTCAGTGAGGATACTAGTATTGGTGGCAGGCATCTTGATAGACTTATCTTTAACCTGAATTTGTTTCGCGCCGGGGCGTGGACTATCAGAAAACACCAACACGCCATTTTCATCATGCCAAGTGTAGACTTTGCTTGATGCGACGGCATTTTGAGCGATAAAAAGCACGATCCAGAACAGCAGTAAGTGTTTAAGCCATGAAGACATTAAATGGAGTTTCCGAGGGGAAAATTAAACTTTACCTTGAAAGTGAGGGAGATGCTACCAAGGCTTCGCGAAATTGATAATTAACGTAACTATTCAGCTTGTGTATGTCTTAAGGGTTTGGCGGGCTTTTCAAGTCACTGGAGCGCTTCGTTCTTAAAAAAATAAAAACATTTTGACCACGGAGACACGGGGATACGGAGAAAAACAACGATTTTAAATGCTTTGCTTTTGACCTTCTCCGTGCTTCCGTGTCTCCGTGGTGAATGCTTTTGCTTGTAAGGAACAAAGCGCTCCAAATACCTGAACAGCTAAGTTGCCGTATAACGGGCGTGATAAAACAAAAAAGGAACCCGAAGGTTCCTTTTCAATTTTTGTTACAAGAACAGATTACAAGCTGTAATACAATTCAAACTCAAGCGGGTGAGTGGTCATGTTGACTTTTTCAACGTCACCACGTTTTAGCTCAATGTAAGCATCAATTGCATCGTTGGTGAAAACGTTACCAGCGGTTAAGAAATCGCGGTCTGCGTCAAGACAGTCCAACGCTTCTTCCAGTGAAGAGGCAACTGTTGGGATATCTGCGGCTTCTTCTGGTGGTAAGTCATACAAATCTTTATCCATCGCTTCGCCTGGATCAATCTTGTTTTTGATACCGTCAAGGCCAGCCATTAACATGGCAGTAAATGCTAAGTAAGGGTTACCCGTTGGATCAGGGAAACGAACTTCGATACGACGAGCACGTGGGCTTGGCACTACTGGAATACGAATAGACGCTGAACGGTTAGCCGCTGAGTAAGCTAGCATTACCGGGGCTTCGAAACCTGGTACCAAACGTTTGTAAGAGTTAGTAGAAGCATTAGCAAAAGCATTGATGGCTTTGGCATGTTTGATGATACCACCGATGTAATAAAGGGCTTCTTGAGACAATCCGCCGTATTTATCACCAGCAAACAAGTTCTCGCCATTTTTAACTAAAGACTGATGAACGTGCATCCCAGAACCATTGTCGCCAACGATTGGCTTAGGCATAAAGGTCGCTGTTTTGCCATAGGCGTGAGCCATGTTGTGAACAACATATTTGTAAATCTGAATTTCGTCAGCTTTTTTCACTAAGGTGTTGAAACGGGTTGCGATTTCGTTTTGACCCGCAGTCGCTACTTCATGGTGATGAGCTTCAACGACGAGGCCCATTTCTTCCATCACCAAACAAGTGGCGTTACGGAAATCATGCGCAGAATCAACCGGAGGAACTGGGAAGTAACCGCCTTTAACACCAGGACGATGACCCATGTTGCCATCTTCGTATTTAGTGCCTGAGTTCCAAGCCGCTTCTTTATCGTTGATGTGGTAGTAAGAACCGCTCATATCAGTGTTGAAACGAACGTCGTCAAACAAGAAGAATTCTGGCTCAGGACCGATTAAAACTTCCTCAGCGATGCCGATTGAACGCATGTATTCTTCTGCACGATGGGCAACAGAGCGTGGATCACGTTCGTAACCTTGCATGGTAGAAGGCTCGACGATATCGCAGCGGATGATTAGGGTGGCTTCTTCAGAGAAAGGGTCCATGACGGCACTGTCGGCGTCTGGCATTAAAATCATGTCTGATTCGTTAATGCCCTTCCAACCAGAGATGGAAGAACCATCAAACATTTTTCCGTCTTCAAAAAAATCTTCGTCGATTTGATGATGAGGAATAGTAACGTGTTGTTCTTTACCTATGGTGTCGGTAAAACGTAAATCGATAAACTTAACTTCATTTTCTTTGATTAAATCAATAACTGATTGTGACATTTAGGCGCTCCGGTTCATTGGTTTTCTTTTGTTAACACTGATTGTCAAGGTCGTAACCCTTAAGTCAGCGTTAATTGCAGACGATAAAGCTAAAAATGTGCCAATGTGTATTTCACCTGCCAGAAAAGGCATGAGGTAAGCCAACATCTGCATTTATTGCTGTTTTTATCTGCATATCTTGTTTGGTTATTCATTATTCTGTGCGTTTATTCACTTTAAAACGGTTATTACCGGGCTTTATTGCATCAATATGCACTATATTGGTGCGTTGTTTTGGTGCAATACGTTGATCCCAGTGCATACCAGTGTATTATAACCCAGAGGTTTTACCAGTGCCTAAGGCATTATTTTTTGGGGTTTGTTTTGGCTTATTCGCCCTGTTCGTCGAGCTTTGCTTTTAACGCGATGACTTGCTCAACACTCAAGCCTGTCATTTGTGCGATTTTCTCGCTACTCATTTCATCGGCTCGTAGTAGGTTCATTGCGACTAGTTCTAGTCCTTCGACTTTTCCTTTGACTATTCCTTCGGTTATTCCTTCGGCTTTACCTTCGACTAGACCCTCGGCTTTGCCTTCAACTAGACCTTCGGCTTTACCTTTATTTTCGGCTAGGGACATGGCGCTGATTTGTATGGATATCCATTCTTTTTTCTTGTGTTGCAGTTCCAGCTCTTCTTTAGTCAAGCCTGCTTCATTGGAAACTTCGTAGGCCGACTGTACCAGTGGTGGCAAGTCTGTGGGGATCATACTTAAATCGCCTGCATTTTTGAGGAAAAATAACCAGTCATCCTGAATGCCGTCGCATTGCGCCTGAGTTTTGGTGAATTTTTTCAGTTCGATGAATATTAGCTCAATATCATCGCTGTAAGTGGTGAAGGTTTCTTTGTTGATGAGTTTGAATGAGCTGATTAAATCACTGCTATCTTCAAACATACCAAAGTTAACAATGGTTAGGGCGATAACTGGTTTTAACAGCTCATAATGCTCGCCCTTGTCGAGTTGTATTGAGTAGTTTTTGGCGGCATTGTACAAAATCCTTTTTTCAAAACCGTCATGGTTGATCACCTGCATTTCGATAATAACTGTGGTTTTATCTGTTAACTCAGCTTTTACGTCAACGTAAGTGTCCTTCATGCCTTTTAGTTTGGGGATGTTGTATGGATCAACAATCTCTAATTCAGTGATTTGATTGTTGTGATTAAACTTAATCACTGAATTTAAGAATGAAATCAAACGAGGTTTGCTTTCCCGGCTGCCGAAGACTTTCTTAAACGCGAAATCGGTGCGAAGATCTAAAAAATTCATAATCTTGTGTCAAGTAATAAGCTGATGTCCGCATTTTAACCTATTGAGGTCAAAGCGGCAAAGCAACAAATTTGCTTTTATTGTTCTGCTAGTGGCTAACATTTATTGATGTTTTTCAGTTTCAACCTCTGCCTTAACGCCAGCTTTAACCTCGGCCTTCAAGATAAGCGGTTTACTGCGCCAATAACCTCGTTGACCAATGATTTTCCACGCCCATTTAATCCAGCCAAGCAACGAAAAGCTCAGCCATAACACCCATAGCAACATGATGCCTTTATATACTAGCGTCGGTAGGCTCAATACACTGACGGCTGGCAATAGACCGTTGGATTGGTCGGCGAACCAAATTAGCTGTCCGGCACTGGACTGATTGCCGACGATGCCCATGTCTGGTGCACCCAATAAACTTTGCGGAATCGTCTTAATCAGTCCGATCAAGGCGATTATCGACAGTGCATATAACATCAATTGCGATAGATTAAATGCTAACCAATGACCTTCGGCTGGACGGTATTTGCTGGCGGTTAAGCTGGCGAACCAGAAGGCGACCAAAATCAGTACTGGCCAGTTGTTAAGGCTTAAACCCAAACCAAGCAGTAACCAGCTGACGGTGTTTAACGGCGAAAATGGGAATTTTGCCAACAACAGGGCGAGCAGAATAAATACCAGTAACTCACCCCAATAAACCACGGCAGGGCCAAGCACTGGGCCTTGTGTCCACAACACCCAACGTCTTTCAACCAGTTTAATACGACTGCGTATATTGCTGACAGGGGCATTAAGATTGACCGTCGGGGCACTGACCATCAGCCTTTCGGCAAAGTCCCCGCGCAGCAACAGTTGCACTGTGTGTTTGCCTGGAGAAATAGGGATGGCGAGTTTTAGCCCGTCTGGTTGCAGGTTGATGACTTGTCCGTCATTGAGGATTTCCTTTAATTGATAGCCGAGCGGCAGGTCGATGATGTGCTCGCCACCTCGGGTGCTGCGATAGTCAAAGTTCAGTTTAAGTAAGGCTGTGCGTTTGCCTTGTTCTAATGTTGAATCTACCTGATCAATCGCCAGAATATGACCTTTAACGGATTCTGGGCGAGTGATATTAAGGGTAAGCGTTTCACCGGCATAAGGAAAAAATGAGGCGCTGAAAGGTCTGTCATTATCTGCAAAGGTAGAATCTCGATGCCTAGACTCTTGATCATTAAGCACTTGCGGTAAACCTTCGGCGGCTAAGTGCCAAGCTGGTGAGCTTTGTATTTGCCATTGCTCAATGCTCTGCTCCCGGGTGTCGGCAGTCAGTTTTATTTGGGCTTGTCTGTCGAGCATTGATTGCCAACTGACCATTTGTGCACCTGTTGCAATCGTCGCAGCAACTTCGCCGTTTTCTACTGCGATACCTGCGCTGGTGACATGTTCGCCGGGCAACAATTTAACGTTCAGTGAAATCGAACCATTAGTTGGCGCAACTCGTATGACCTGAGTGCTCACTTTCCAAGTTTGGTTGAAGGTTAAGCGTCGTTTGACGTAAACAAAAGGCGTAGTTGAATAACGCGTCACCGTACTATCGTCAGTTTGCTGCTTTCGAAGTGTGGCAATAAACTCTACCGTGTTATTGGTCAATACACCCTTTTTGATACCAATGATATCCCAAGCATCACTGGCCTGATACGTCACTCGTTTGGGCATATCTTTGAAGTGCAATTGCAGCTGGTCAACTCGGGCAATGCGCCCCGTTGCAGTGACGGTGTTGATCCCCTTGCTGATGAGAAAATGAATCCAATCCTGATGGCGATATAATGACGTTTGTCGCTTGCCGTTGACCGTCAGGTGCTGTGGTCGCCAAAACACTGATTTAGGCAATGATATAGCAGTATCACTTAAGGCGTGGATTTGCATTTTTAAGGTGATTTCGTCAGCATTGGCACTGACATTCAGATTACTAATAGTGGCACAGTCGGGAGCACACTTTGGCGCTGCGGTGACTCGTTTGGTTAACTCATTAAGTAGCTGTTGGCTGGGGAAATCATTGGCTTGAACTGTTTGAATTCCCATTGGGGTGATGAAAAATAATAGCAACAGTGCCGTTGCCGCATGGCTATTTTCGGGCATTTTCAATTTGCTAATGGTTGGTTTTAAGACTGCGTAAAGCCACAATAAGGCGAATAAAACCCCAATACATTTAAGTAGCCCCGAGGCTAACGGCGACAAAATCACCATATCAACTTGTTGATCTTTGCTCACCGGGCTACTCCAATCAATTTCATAGCGGTGCCAAGACCAGTCGGGGATCCCGCTGCCGGTTTGCACCAATGCATCTGCCTGATAACGCTCTTTGACATTGTTGCCTGCTTGAAATTCAAGCATTTGGCGATTTGATGTGTCGTCGCTGTAGATCATGGCACCACTAGGTTCTATGGCCTTTCTTGCTCTGACTTTGTTTGCTCTAGACATCGGTGCACTTTCCATGCGAATCGACAGGTCCTTTGCATAGTGGGCCGGATGAGCGATCTCCAATTGTGGATGAATAACACTACGTAATTGCATCGCACTGAAATACAGCACGGCAGCAACGCCAGCCATCGCGCTAAGACTGAAATAAATTCGGGTGACACTTTTTAAACGCTCAAAAGGTTGGAATTTGTAGATGGCAATGGCCAAAATGAGGTTGGTAATAGCCATAATAGGGGCATCGACTTCTTGATAAATCAGTAATAACATGACACCGGTAATAACACCGCTAGTGACGCTAATAACCCGTCCGGCGATCAATGCACAAAACAATATAATAAAACTGGCCCAGATGTCCCAACTGCTCAACCAACTATTAGACACCGAATCTGCACCAAACACCGCAAAAAGGCGATTGGCAGGCGGTAAGTTAAGGGTTAAATTGACTGTTTCAAAATGACTGTCCCAGCCGCTAACGGGCAACTGTGTGGCTGTATTCATTACTCCTCGCGCTTGAATATCAACATTAGGATAGCGATTTTCAATGCCTCTTTCGCCCGCTCGAAGCGAGGTAATAAGCATAGGACCATCGCGATCATCACCCGCTTGCAGGGTTGAAGGAGCAGGCATACTCAAGCGCCATTCGTTAATCATCGAGCCGCTGATCGTATCGTTGAAAGTATATTGAGACTGATCGAATGACAGCCAGAGTTTACGTCGAAGTGTTAATTGATTTTCTAACTGTAACGGCTTACCCCGATGCTGAATACTGTAGTTGATCACATCATCTGGCATGACCAGATAACTGGGGAAGTTAACCCACTCGGGTGGCAAATTAGCTAAGTTGGCGTCAATCATTTTCGCGCCACTTAACTTGCCGACCCTGAACCGCTCTGCCGCTTCAAAAGCCCAAATTTCTTGTTCAGGCCAGAGATTGGTTTTTTCAGGTCTTTGCCAGTTTAGCAATGTCGGTGCGGCATGAGCGGCTATGGTGATTTGCCAATTCCCCGGCTTTAACTTGGCATAAACAACCCCGTCGGCATCCAAAAATGCAGGTATGTCACCGCTGATCCCGGTGAGTGTAAACCCTTTGGGCAGCAATTTACCAAGCTGCTCTTCGCGCATTTTGCCCGATACATTTAATCTAATTCGGGTTTGTAGGTTGAGAAATGTCCCGTCGGAGATTTTGCGATGAACTGTCATGGTCACCGCATCGCGTTTTTCTTTGGAAACTTCAAGTTCGCGTAACCATAGTTCACGTCCTTGCATTTTTGGAAAGGCAATCACTCGACCATTAATGGTCATGTTGACAAAGGCATAAGCGACCGGAATATGCAGGCTTTGGGGCAAACGTTGCCAATCAAATTGGCCACGCAATTGATAGTTGCCCGGAGGCAGATATAGAGACGGCAGTTGATTATGTTTGATTACTTCGGCAGGTTTGCCGTTGACGGTGACGTTTTGTGGCCAATTGTTATTGTCGCCAGGCAGTGGCAACCAACTTTTTTTAATCACTCGCCAAGATTGACTAAATGAACCCGAGTCATCATTGGCGGCTAAATCCAAAGCACTGGGCCAGGCGCACAGGTGGTTTTTATATTGCTTATAATCGGTTTGATTGATGAAGGGGCATTTGAGTGTGCCATGACCTTCGAGTACCCAGGGCACCCAAGGTTTTAAAGGCGCAGGAATGCTGTTGCTGTTGATATTGGCTGCTTGGGTCATCGGTGTTATGAGAGCGATAGAGGTGAGCAGCAAAAAAATGGTGAGTAGAATAAACCTGTTTCTTATTTGGTAAAACATCATTGTAAACCCCTTGATTTTCATTAGGTTTAGCGTATTAAGCTTGATAAATCAATTGTTTGGCGGTGATAAGCAAGTTGAGGAGGCTAAACAGTGTGAGCGCTGTTACTCGGTTTGAGTTAATCATCAATCAACTGCTGCAAATGGAAGTGGGCATAATACAGTGGCAGTGTATGTAATTTATCTTGCCTGAATCCGCCAATGTTGGCGGTGAATTTATAGGCTGCAACGGGCTGGTATTTTTCAATATAGCTATTAAGGCTTTTTGCCTGTGTGCGTTTGCCACTTTTTACCTCCACCGGGATCACTTCGCCGTCAGCGCGGGTAAATAAAAATTCCAGTTCAGCCATGCGTTGGCTTTTCCATGAATAAGTGTGGCTTAAATCTAGTGTGAGTACTTCATTTTGGACAAAATTTTCGGCCATATAGCCTTTAAAATCAAAGTTTTGCAGCTTAATGGTGGAATAGTTAAGTTCGAGCATACAATGTAACAAACCGATATCATGAAGGAATAATTTAAACCGATTTGGTGATGCCAAAGTGCTTAATGGGCTGTGTACAGCGCCTTCGATAGTGTAATTTTTTGATGCCAGCCGTGCTTTGACTAAAAATGCTATCGGCCCTTGCAGGTCCTGATAGCCGCTTTTTTTGGGGATAACGCCATTGAATTGGTAACGTCCGACCGAACCTTCCATTTCTTTGGCCAGCTGTACTGGAATGTTGCGAAACACTCGTTCAATGTGCATTGCGGCAGCTTTGTTGCTGGCAAATTTGCCAAAATCACGGATGTATCCGTTGATCAGGTCTCGTTGAATTCTTCTGACTTTATTCGCCAGCGCATTGATTTTGCTGTGATCACCGTTGATCCAAGTGTGCACAGCTTTTGGCATCCCACCAACAAAATAATAGTCGAGTAATAATGGCCATAATTTTTGATGCACGATATCGCTACGGCTACCTTGTTGAAAAGCCTCGGTTAAGTGGGGATTGTTGTGGGCAATAACGAATTCTTCGAAATTCATTGGGTGAAGATGATACTCCTGTATTTTTCCCACCGGGAAGCTGCCCAGCAAGCCAATATTTGAACCAGATGCACAAACAAAAATATCGGCTCTTTGCTCTTGAAAATACTTCAGTGAGTCGATGGCGTGTTGGCATTCGCCAATTTCGTCCAGCAGTAATAAATCGGTTAGTGGATTAAAATCAATACTACGCAGAATTTGCAATTTGCTGAGAATATCATTGGGGTTTTTCGAACCCGCGAAGAGTTCACTCAGGGTTGGATCGGATAAAAAGTCGAGTTTGACCACTTGCTTAAAATGTTGGCGACCAAACAAGTGTTCCAACAAATATGATTTACCGACTTGTCTGGCACCGTCAACTAATAACGGCATTCTGTCGGGCTGATTTTTCCAGTCAATAAGTTGGCTGAGTAAGCTTCTGTACATAGCGGTTGATTATTGGTTGTTATAGAATCTTCTCTTAGTCTAGGTTTTTAAAGGGCTAAAAGCAATAATAAGCAAATAAACGACATCACTTTTTGATTGAAAACCCTAGAAATCGACATCACTTTTTTGCTCAAAATCCTAGAAAACGACACCACTTTTTGATTGAAAACCCTAGAAAATGACACCACTTTTTGATTTAAAAGCCTAAAAAACGACACCACTTTTGTGGGCAAGCTAGTTAGTCAGATTTGGACAAAAAAACACACCACACTCTAACGGACACTAAATAGGCTATCCTTTAGGAAGCTGCAAAAATGATAAGGCATCGGTATTGATGAATGAGAGTGGACCTTTTGGACAGCCCGAGCTAAGTGACGCAACGTTACTTCAACAAATTCGTGACAAGCAACAATCAGCAGAGCAGACCTTAGTCATGCGTTATTGGCGGGGATTGTACTTTATTCTCAATCGTCGTTCACAAGATCCTGATCTTGCAGCAGATATCGCGCAGGACACTTTTATTGTGGTGATCAACAAAGCGCGTAATGGCGAAGTTGAAAACCCCTTAGCATTAGCCGCATTTATTCGTCAAGTTGGCGTTAACCTGTTGATTGCACATTATCGCAAGACAACCCGTCGGGATACTCACAATACCTCAGATTTCAATATTCAGGTGCCGGACAATAGTCCTAATTTGTATCGCATGTTATATTCCCAAAATGCAGTAAAACTGGTGCGCCAGTTGATTGATGAGATGAACGTTTCACGTGATCGAGAGATTTTGATTAACTTCTTTATTTACGAAAAGGACAAAGTGGAAATCTGCGCCGCTTTGTCGATCACTGCCGACAATTTCGACAAGGTATTACACCGGGCCAGAGGCCGATTAAAACAGTTGATAGCGTATAAGTGCGGTGGTGCTTTTGCTGATACCGTATCCTTCGAATCACTATTGTTGATTCTTGCTTTTTCTAGCGCAATTTATGCTGCCAGTCAAAGCCAAAGTCAAATCGAAACCCAAGCGGGGCGATCTTCGCTTGGTGGACAAAATCACAAAAATATTTTGTCATTGATGGAAGGATTAAAACCTTCGCCGCACTTAATTCAACAGGTAGTGGGAAATAACAGCTTCGTGCCCTTGCAAGGTCAATATATTAGACGGGGGGATAGTTGAATATGTTTACAATGGACAAAGTTTATATCGATCATAACGATATCATCGCAAAATATTTGCGCGGACAACTGACGCCTGAGGAAAGTGTGGCGTTTGAAGAGTATCTGATGGACCAACCAGCACTTATTGAACAGCTTGAATTGGACAGTTTGTTAATCAGGACGATGCCGGAGGCGGTGAAAAGTGCTGAGTCGCAAGTTAAACAAGTAGTTAAAAAATATTGGTTTTTCAATACACCATTATTTGCCAGCTTTGCGACATTATTGATTTGTGTGGTCAGTTTATCCTTTGTTTACAGTACTTTTGATGTTGCTAATGATTTTGATAAAAGTACTGACCATGACTCATCAGACCCAGCGGTGATGGTGAATATTCAACACATTTTGCTTTATTCAGCCAGAGGTGGCGACGATGAAGTGAAAGATGCACCAGTAGTGACGCCTTTGCCAACTGATCGCTATTTTGAGATCAGTGTGCAAACCAGCGACTCGCAGGCAACCGCATTTGAAATCGAAATTGTTAACGCCATCACCCAAACAAGACTGCTACCGCCGCAGGTCTTTGAGGCCATGCCCTCAGGTGATATTAAGCTGACATTGCTTAGTGTTGTTTATCCCCCGGGTGATTATGTGGTAACGGCCAAAGCCGTTGGCAGTCAATCGACGCCGGAGACATATTATTTTAGTGTTCGGCATAACTAATCGTCAATTTACAAAGTTAGCCTTGATGTTGCTTTGTGTTTGACGCAGAGCAATATTGGGGAGAACGATATGAGCGATAATAATGGAAAAGAAGGAGCAAAAAATGGCCTAAAGAAGGCTGATTTAAAGGAAGACGATAAAGCATTATCCACTTCTGGAAAAGGAGGTGGAGAAGTACTGCCCCCACCTGATGATGGCTCTATTAGCGACGAGCACTTAGAGTTTGCGTGGCTTTTTGATCCACGAAAAGCAGACGATAGTTTCTTGCATTTGGAGTCGATTACTAAGCTATGCCTTGAAATGGGATCTGCCATTCCTAGCGATGGGCGTATTCCGGCTGGTCTCACTTATATAGGTCAAATGATATCTCACGATATAGTGCCAAGTACTAATAATCGATTTCCTAGGCAAAATGGTGCGGATGTTACACCCTTTTTAAATCTGGATAGCTTATATGGCGATGATAAGTTTCTGGACGAGGATGGTATTATCAGCTTAGAGGGTAAATTCATTTTAGGTAACTCAGTCGGTGAAATGGCGAATAGATCTTTTTATTATGAAGGTGAAGATTTATTACGGGGTGACACTGATCCCAGAATACCTGAATTACGTAACGACGAAAATGTGTTGATTTCGCAGCTTCACCTGTTTTGGTTACGCTTTCATAATAAAGTTGTTGACAAGTTTTTTGCTACCACAGCAAAAGATAAAAGATTTGGATGTGCTAAAAAGTTTGTCGTTTCAGTGTTTCAACGGATTGTGGTTGATGACTTTTTATACCATGTGCTTGATCCTGAGATCTACAATTTATATTGTCTTGGGAAGAACGGGATGCTGGAAGGCGAAGGGGGCTTTATCTATAACTCAGATGATAAGCCTTTTGAAAAAATACCTGTCGAGTTTAGTCATGCTGTATTTCGATTTGGTCATAGTATGGTTCGTAGGCAGTACCAATTACAGCCAGGTGATAAGGCCGTTGGTTTAGCGGATTTATTTATTACTGACCATGCTGCGGATATTCAAAAGGAAAAAGTTGTTGATTGGTCGCTGTTTTTTGGTCGTAGCATAAAAGAAAACGAGGATATGCAGTTTGCAAGTAAAATTGATCTGCGAATCGCTTCACCTATGGGAAAAATGCCTGGCAATGGGTTTACTCGGCATATTGTCGGCTTGAACTTGAAAGCGAATATTGATGGGAAAGTGCCGACAGGGGGTGAGGCAATTGACTGGATTCGAGATAAGCGTCCCAAATTAGCCTGGGAAGCATCATTGTATGATGATGCTGCAAAGAATAAGAATGAAAATAGTTTTATTGAGCCAACCTGTAAAGGAACTGTTTTAGGTAAAATAAGTGTTGATTTATCTGCCACAGGAGAAGAAAACATAAGAGGAACAATAGAAGGTAAACAACCAGAAGAATTACCTCTATGGTTTTACATACTGATTGAAAACAATAGCTTAAATCAGCGAGGTATGCGCTTGGGTAAGCTGGGCAGCATTATTACCGCAGAAGTTATTATGAATTCTATTAAAGGGGCCAAGGCTCTGAGGAGCGAATTGGATTTTAAAGTTAAACGTCCAGTAAAACCGGAAGCAACTAAAAAAGGGAAGTCTGATGAAGAGAAATTCGATGATGAACTTTCGAATAATGCCTTTAATGGATTGGATAGTTTCTATCAAGGAATGCATCGGCTGTCCATGTTGGACCTTGTTAAATTTGTGAAAGAAACAAACTGATTGGAGGAAACAAATTATGTCTGTAAGTGATTGGAATGCCAGTGGTCATTGTATTGATGTTGATTACTCACAAGTCAAAAGGGAGTTGGCAGAGTATCATCCGGAAGCAACAGAAGATTACCCAGCAGAAACGACAGCTGTGGAAGGTCCGACCCCGTATGTTAAAATGAGAGTTGCAGGTTCTTGGAATGGTACGGCTGTTGCTGTAGTCGAAGATTTAATTTTGATTGAGATGACAAATACATTTCCAAGCTATTTGGAAGCAACAAATATAACCATGAAGCCGCAAGGATGGTCATTGGATAGTTGGCGTATAGATAAAGAAACACGGATTATTGATGGTCAAAATCGTGTTGTTTTTAAGGATACTATTACTTGGTCCAAAAATGGTGTGACAAAGTATAGCAACTGGACCTGGATAACTTAACAAACGCCATCGGCTTAACCAAGAGGTGCCTTTAACCCGTTGATCAAAAAACAGATAAAAACCATTTTCCGTAGCGTCTGGTGGCTGTTGTTATTGTCCTGGTCAGCTACGGCCATTGACTTGTCAGACTGGAAAATCGCGGCAAAAGTCACTGTTACGCCAAACTCAACCCGAGTGTTTCAGTTAAGTGACAATAATAATGACGCTGATATCGCTGTACTGCTCGGTGATCGTTTGATCTCCATTCAAAATGGCCCAGAATCGCGGCTCGCCTGCGAATTTGTTCTATTCGAATCATCTAAGCAATCCAGAAACTATCAAATACTTATTCGTGATGCTCACAAGTCAGGTTATGCCCTACAGTGGAAGATTAACGAAATCCCTGCTCGTGATGTAAAAGCTAACAGAGCACATTTTAATCGACTGCATCAAGCTGCTAGGCTTTGGGAGAAGGGCGATGAGGCTAATCAGGCTAAGTCATCATTATTATTAAAAAAAACGATCAACAAATTACCATCTGGTTCAACGTTATATGCTCAGGCCGTGTCGATTTATGGCCGTATGTTATTAGCAGATGAGCAATTTCAGGCCGCTTTTGATATTGCTGACAAAGCATTAGTGCATAAAGGCAAGTTAAAAGATCAGTTGGCGTTCAAACTGAAATGGATTCAGGCTGATGCGATGTTAGAGCTGGATAAGCGTGAAATGGCGACCGAATTGTATGAAAAATTGGTAGCTGATTTTGAAGTCGGAGCGAATATGTCCCATGCTGTTGTATTGGCACAAGCGCAAGTTCGTGGCAATTATGGATTGGCATATATCCTTCGCGGGCACCTTCGGGGAAGTTCGGCTGAAATCGACAAAGGAAAAATGTTTATTGAGCAGGCTAATCAAGTAGTCAGTCAGTTTGGTGATTATGAATTACAGGCGAATTTTTTAAATTATCTTTGGACTTATTATGCTTTTAAAGGAGATTTTGTACAGGGGGAGAAAGTGCTTTTGCTGGCGCTAGAGTATAGTCAAAGAGCAGGTGCTAAAGATAGAATACTAGAAATATTAAATCATTTGTCTCTAAACTATCGGTTTAGTGGTCAACTCGCTAAAGCACAACACACATTACGACAAGCCCTATCATTGGTGAACTCCACCAATCGAGCGCATACCAAGGCCAATTTCCACAATAACATGGCCGTTATCAATAGTATGTTAGGCGATAATGAATCGGCAAAACGATTCTATCAGCGGGCGCTGAAAATATATCAAGATGGTGGTGCCAAACATGGCGAAGCAACTGTCTACAAAGGTCTCGGCAAAATAGCCAGAGAGCAGGGCAACCTGAAACTCGCAATCGATTACCACAGCAAAAGCCTGACTTATTTCAAAACTGTTTCTAATGAACATGCGGCACGTCTGTTAATTGAACTGAGCCGAGATTACTTTCTCGCAGGTGATTTTGGGCTGGCGAAACTATCCGCTGAACGTGCACTAAATCTACCCGGCGACATTGTGTTGGCAAACGACATTATTGATTCACTGATTATCTTCGCTAAAATCGCTTGGCATGAGGGTAATAACGAGGTTTCGCTTGCGCACCTAAATCGTATTCAAACTGAGTTTAAGGACAAAATCTCACCTGAGCATCGACTTGAATTAACCCGCTTACAGATAGAGCACAGCTTAAAATCCGGTGATGTTGAACACCTTACTGCTTTTGCTGATGCTGCCATTGCCGAGATTGAAAAGGTCCGTCAAAGTCTGGATACCGCAAAATTGGGTCCGGCATGGACTAACAAAACCGATGGTTTGGTTAGTCAGTATATTGCTGCATTAATGCAGTTGGGCCAGCGGGCGGGTCATCAACAATTACAACAAAAAGTGTTTCAAATTCTGGCGCAAAATCATGCGATTAACCTGCGTGAGCGACGGTATATGCTGGCACAAAACAGTATTTCGAAAAACAACGCAGCGAAAAGCAGCGAAAAAGATCAGCAGTTGATATTGCTGTGGGAAAGAAGTTTACAGGCTGAGCGCTTGATTGTCAGTGCTGAGAGTAAGAGCGCAAAAAAACAGGCAATGAATCATGCTGATGATGCTAGAGAGGCTTATTTGACTTATGCCCCGCAGTTGGCGGGGAGTGAGGCGGATGCGGATTTGGCTTATTTATCCATCGATGAGATACAGGCGAAGTTGCAGCCTACTGAAATGTTTATTCGCTACTATGTTCGGGATAATATTACCTTTGCTTTTGTGATCACAGCGGATGGTTGGCAGGTGATGGATATTCCAGACCGTGATGTATTGATGGCGCAGGGTCAGCGTTTGATTTCGGCGCTAAAAAAACAGCAGTTGGTGCCAGAGGGCGCGATAAGAACACTGACTAAATTGTTGCCATTAAAGATGCTTAGCAAGGGCACTTATCGTCGTTTGATCATTGTTCATGATGATATTTTAAATACAATTCCGTTCTCTGCATTGAATATCGCGGTTATTGCGGCTCGATATAAACCTTTGGTAAGCAAATATGAGATTGTTCGGGCTTATTCTGCTGGTGAATATTTTGCCGATAATCTACCTACAGAGCGACCGCATAAATACGATATTGCAGTATTTGCCGATCCGGTGTTTGATAAAGAAAGGTTCCTCAAAGGTGAGCGTAATAGCGTTGAACCTGACCAATTCCGTAGTTGGGCCAAGTCCTTGTCGCGTTTACCATCAACCGCTAAAGAGGCTGCTGCTATTGGTGAAATCTATGCCGGGGCAAAAGTTAAAATAGTGATGGGCGTTGCAGCCACCAACAAAATGTTGATGTCTGATGATATGCGCAATGCGGGCATCTTACATATCGCTTCTCATGGTTATTTCAGTGAGAGTACCCCTGATATTGTTGGCATCGCTACATCTGTAATCGATGAACATAACAATGATTCCCCCGGTTTTTTGACTTTGACCGAGTTGTTGAGTAAGCCATTTTCATCAAGGTTGGTGGTGGTGAGCGGCTGTGAAACCTTGCTTGGCAAGCAGTTAAACGGAGAAGGTCTTAATGGGTTGACCCGAGGACTGTTGTCACAAGGTGCCGGGTCGGTGATCAGCACCTTATGGTCTATTCCAGATAAACCTACCGCCGAGTTTATGAAAACCTTCTACACCTACCTTAAACAACACAATGGCAATAGCGTCAAAGCGCTGAATTTGACCAAAGTGAAGTTCTCCCGGCATAAGCTTTATCGCCATCCTCTGTATTGGGCTGGGTTTGTTTTGACTGCTGCTAATAAGCGTTTTGCGTTGCCTGAGCAATGGGGTTCTACCACCTCTGAATAGAGGTGGTAGCTGATGTTATTTATTCTGCCGAGGTATCTTCTGTGGTCTTTTTCGCTGCATCATCGGCAGGTGTTTCTTTGGCGGGCTGCTGAGCAATGGCCTGTTTAGCAACTTCAAAGCCTGTGACAGCTGAGCAAGAGGCGTGATAGTGTAATGCGTCCGCCAATGCCGCAGTGACCGGATATTCAAGTAAATCCTTTTTTAGATTTTCGTTGATTTCAACTTTAATCGCCGCACGTCGTTTGTCAATGCCTGCGGTAAGTACTTCCATGGTTAATGTGGCGAATCGTTCCTTAGAATATACCGCATTTATGCCACTAGAAGCCGTTGAGCCAGCGGCGAAAAGCTTGGCGGTTTGGGTGTTGGTGAGTACTGTGGATGTACTGGCAAATAAGGTGGTCATAGAGCCTAATAAAGTGCCCACTTTTGCTTTATCTCTGAGTAAAAAGTTTTTATATACGCCACATTTTTGCTCAGATAGCGCCATGACATGATGGGCAAAACCATTACGTTTGGCGACAAACGGTCGATTCTCTAACTCTGCTTTTTTGGCGACTTGCTCTTTTTTCTTTAAGGGTTCAGTGGTTATGGTGGTGATTTTTGTTTCGGTTACTTTTTTTCCATTTTCAATTTTAACGGTTTTTGTCGTTGACGATTCTGATAACGTGCTATCTGCGACTTGCTCTTGTGGTTTTGCTGGTTCAGCTGTTTCGCCACCGCTATTCTCGGGTGGAGCTTCAAACCCCGATTTAATTCGACAAAATTGCTCTGGCGTCTTATCTTTTTTGAAATAGCTGGTGAGTTCTTTCTCAAGAAGCTGAGCATTCTTATCCTTCTTATCAAGCTTAACCACTTCGGCTAACCCAAATTGAATCATGGTGTTGCATAAATTAAGTTGGCTAAAAGCATTTTTCTGGAAAATTGCTCCACTACCAGCAAATGAATGCTCATACCCTTCTTGTTGGAAAACAGAAGAAAGACTTGAGCAGCCTGTTAAACCAGACATTACAACAGCAACAGATAATAAACGTAGTTTGGTATGAAACTTGGTATGAAATTTTGTATTTGTTTTGAACATGATGTTTCTCCTCAGATATTCAAGCTATTGATTGAATCCAACATCACCCGTAAGCGAGGGTGTAATTGTTAAAGGAGTAGTGTCATGTGAGGTTGTCATCTCGCAGTTAAAATGAATTAATTTTGTAGAACATGGATTTACCCATGGTTGTTTTAGGTAAGGCGCACATAAATGTGCGTGCTACGGCAGAACATAGGTGAGAATTTACACTACTTCCTTATCTTCATCCCGCTCAACTGGCAAAATCAAATTAAAACAACTGCCGGCTTGTGACTCTGATTCGACGGTTAATTCTCCCTGATGTTTTTGGATGATGCCGTAGGCAATTGATAGACCTAGACCAGCACCGTTGCCGACGGTTTTGGTGGTGTAGAAGGGTTCGAATAATTTGCTTTTGGTGATTTCGTCCATGCCACAGCCGTTGTCTTTTATGGTGATCTCAATTTTTTCACCGAGTTGACGGCAGCTGATGGTGACTTTGCCGTGCTCCCGGTTTAGCGATTCAGTTTGTTGCTGTTTGTGCTTGATAGCATCACAGGCGTTGACGATGATGTTCATGAAGACTTGGTTGAGTTGGGCAGGGTAGCAGCACATGGTCAGATCTGGGGTGAAATCAGTAATAAATTCAGTCACCTCCAAGTAGTTGGTGCGAACTAAATTAACCGTCGATTGGAGGCATTCAGTTATATTGACGGTCTTTTGGCAAAATGAATCCAGCTGGCTAAACGCTCTTAAGTCTTGAACAATGGATTTTATTCGACCAGTACCGTCTTTAATGGTGGTGATGTGGTTGTACAAAGGCTCAAATTGCTGACGAAAACTGTCTAGAATTGCCTGATCAGCTTTGTCACCAGCCAGCTTGATTAAGAATTGATTAAATTGGGCTAAATCAGCTTCAAGGTTTTGCGCACTAACATGGATAAAATTATTGGGGTTATTGATTTCATGAGCAACACCTGAGGTGAGGGTACCTAAGGAGGCCATTTTTTCGGCTTGTATTAGTTGTTGCTGAGTTTCCATGATCGCCGCGTTTTTTTGTGCCAGCTCAGCACTGAGCTTTTCTTGGGCCTTAAACAACGCAACAATTTCTAAATGCGTATGCACTCTGACTTGCACTTCTTCACGTCTGACAGGCTTGCTAATGTAATCCACGGCACCAACGCTAAAACCATCAATGATGTCTTGTATGGTGTTTTTGGCACTGACAAAAATCACCGGAATATCCTTGGTTTGTGCATCTTGCTTTAACTGTCGACAAGTCTCTATGCCATCAATGCCCGGCATCATGACGTCAAGCAAGATAATGTCTGGTTGAATTTTAGGTGCGATTTTAAGCGCGACTTCACCACTGGGAGCAGCAAAAATACGGTAATTTTGTTCTTTGAGGATCCCCCGCAACACATCCATATTGGCTGGGGTATCATCCACCACCAAGACCTTGTAACCGGTTAAGTCGATATCATCATGGTTCACTGGGGATTTCCTCTGTCGGTTAGAACCCGTTATAAAATAGATTTACATTGTCCCTGACAAGGATAGTGCATTACTCGGTTTAATTTAATCAGTTTACACCTAGAAATGTAAATTCTGAGATTGCCAGAAGTTTGCTCAAGACTGGATGAATTGATTAATGTCGCTGACCTAACCGTTGTAGTTCACTTAACAACCCTTCCATATCGTAACTGCTGATGTAATGACCCAAATGTTCAGCCAAATGCCGTCCTTGCTCACTGGAAGCACTTAACTCGGCTAAATGTACTTCAATTTTTGACACTTCATAATTCTCGGCTCCCTGACACAAGGACTCAAACAGAGCTGGTGGAATACTCAAAGCATTTACATCGTCAGCCAACTGTGGTGGCTCAGCTGGCTTTTCGCTGGCTGGTTCGTCGGCTTTGGCTGTTGGCTCAAGCTGTTCAGTCAGTGATGTTTCGTCAGGGTGATCCTGATAGTCAAAATCAATGTCTAGCAGTAAAGGTAAACATTGGTAAATTTCATCCAAGCGAAAAGGCTTGGCAATAAAATGATCAAACCCGTGCTCTTTGTAATAGACTAAATCCTGCTGCATGGCATGAGCCGTTACCGCAATGCAGCAAGGCTCACGCCCAGCAAAATCCTGTTGGATTTGTTTTAACGCAGTCATGCCGTCCATCACTGGCATTGAAATATCCATAAATATCAGCTCGGGTAACGCCGTCGCTTGGTGCAATTGAGCCAGCGCTGTCCGTCCGTTATTGGCCTGAGTCACCTGTATGCCAACTTCTTGCAGCACTTCTTTGAGTACATCACCGTTTTCTTGATGATCATCCACCACCAAGGCGGTGACAGAGACTCCAGCAGGCAGTTTGAGCCCCAACATTGGCTGATTGTTCACAGGCTCAATCGGAGCAATAGCAGGCGGCAAGGGCAGCGTAAAGTAAAAATTACTGCCAGTATCAGGCTTTGATTTTAACTGTAATTGCCCCCCCATTAAGGCGACTTGTTTGTGTGCAATCGCTAAGCCTAAACCGGTGCCGCCTTGCTCAGCCCCTTCGTCCGTTTGACCAAAGGCTTCAAATATCTTGGCTTGATGCTCAGGCGCAATGCCAGTACCACTGTCAATCACCTCAAATTGATAGTGATCAGTCGCCCCTGGTGCCAAACATAAGGTGATGGTGCCTGCTTCTGTAAATTTTACCGCGTTACCCAACAAGTTGATCAATATCTGTCGTAGTTTACCTTGATCACCATACACCGGTATTTGGTCGCCACATTGGTTGACAAATTGCCATTTCAGCTGCTTCTCTTCACAACGCACATTTAACATTTCGCCAATACCATGAACTAGTCCGGCTAACTCAAAATCGCTCGGATTTAATGTCATGGCATTGGCTTCAATTTTGGAAATGTCCAAGATATTGTTGATTAACCCTAATAGGTGATCACCTGATTTTTCGATAATTTTAACTTTGTGGCGGTGTTTTTGCGCTAACGTCGGATCGCGATCAAGCACTTGGGTGTAACCCAAAACCGCGTTTAACGGGGTGCGAATTTCATGGGAAACATCGGCGACGAAGAGGCTTTTGGCCTGATTGGCTTTCTCTGCATGTTGCTGCGCCAACTCGGCATTGGTTTGCGCTTGTTCAGCATTGATACGGGCCTGCTCGGCATTGTTTTTGGCTAAAATCAACGCTTGCAGTTTGTGATAACGCTGCTGGAGTATCATACCAATAACTAGTGCGATCAATAAAAAATAGCTGAGATATGCCCACCAAGTCAACCAAGGTGCTGGTGTGATCGTGAGCTTAATACTGCGCCCGGGCTGCCCCCATACGCCTTCATTATTACTGGCTCTGAGGTGGAATATGTGTTTTCCGGCAGGTAAATTGGTGTAGGTGGCTCGGCGGTTATCAGAGCTAGTATCAATCCAATCTTGATTAAAGCCTTCGAGTTTGTATTGAAACTGGTTTTGCTTAGGAGAGACATAATGCAGTGCAGAAAACTCAAAAGACAATACATTGTCTTCATGGCTTAGGGTAATGGCATCAGTATTATTGATCACTTGAGTCAATGGCGATGGCTTATCTCGGGTGCTGATAGGCACTGTTTTATTGAGCAAGCGAAAATCAGTGAACACTAGGTTAGGCGGTTGGCTCGGCAATATTGTCTGTTTGGCATAAAAAGCACAATAACCCCGGGAGCCAAAAAATAGTTGCCCGTCTGATGCTTTAAAATGTGCCCCTTGAGAAATTCCGTCACAGCCTATATCCGTACCAATATAATTCTTAATGGTCCGTTCCTTGGGGTTAAAAAATGACGTACCGTCGACCATTGCCAGCCACAAGTTACCAGCTTGATCAATCGATAAACCATGTACATTGTCATTGAGCAATCCAGCCTCTTTACGATAGTGAATAAACGAGCCATTGCTGATGTTTAATTGATTCAAACCACCCCGGGTACCAATCCACAAGTCGCCAACAGGACCCTGATCAATGGCATAGACAATATCATGGCTGAGACTGTTATCGTTGTCCGGCTCATGGCTGTAACGGGTAAATGTGTCATTGTCGGGATTAAATCGGTTAAGTCCGCCACCACCGGTTCCGATCCACAAAGAACCTTCCCGAGTCGTATAAAGGGCATAAATACTGTCATGACTTAAACTGTCGGCATCATCTGGAGTATGGGTATAACGAATAAATGTATTATTAATTGAGTCTAATCGGTTAAGGCCATTTTGGGTACCAACCCATAGGTTGCCTTCCCCATCCTCGGTGATCACCAAGACGTTATCATCACTTAAACTGTGGTTGTCATCGGGGTCATGGCGGTAGTGAGTAAATGTATTGTCAGCAGGATTAAAGCGATTGAGGCCGCCGTTTTTGGTGCCCACCCACAACACACCAGCACTATCTTCATAAAGCGACCTAACATCACTGTCACTGATACTTTGCGGGTCATTGGGATCATGACGAAAATGATGGTATTGGTCGGTAAATGTATCATGGCGGTCAAGACCACTTTCTACCCCTATCCACAATAAGCCAGCCCGATCTTTTAACAACGCCCATACATTGCCTTCGGATAAACTGTTGGGATTGCCCGGCTCATGCTGGACCAAACCAAATCGCTCACTACTTGGATCAAACTTGCTGATCCCGCCACCAAAAGTACCGACCCAAATTAAGCCTGTATGGTCCTGAATAATTGAGCGGATATCATTATCGGCCAAACTGAAAGGGTTTTGTGGACTGTTTTGGTAGCGAATAAATCGCTTATTGTCGGGATCTAACCGATTCAGACCTCCCTTATTAGTGCCAATCCACAATGTCCCCTTGTTATCTTCAAAAATGGCATAGACATGATCATTGCCTAAACTCTCAGGATCACCGGGCTGATGAACGTAATGAGTGAACTTGCCACTGATAATATCTTTGCGTTGCAAACTGTTGAGACCACCGCCCCGGGTGCCAGCCCAGATTGTGCCGCGACTGTCTTCATAAATCGTCGATATTTTGTTGTAACTGATGCTGTAGGGATCATGTTCAAGGTGTTTGTAGTGGAGAAATTGACCCGTATTGCGATCAAAACGATTCAACCCGCCGTTACGAGTCCCGGCCCAAATAGTGTCCTGACTGTCTACCAATATGGAGTAAACATTATCGTCGCTTAAACTGTTGGGATCATTCGGGTCATGACGAAAATGGCTGAATGTGCCGTCACTACGGTTAAATCGGTTAAGCCCGCCGCCAAATGTTGCTATCCACAGATCATGATTTTGGTCTTCATCAACTGCCAATACTAAATCGTAGCTCAAACTGTCGGGATCATGAGCCTGATGAATATAGTTGGAAAAATTTTCAAATTCTGGATGGTATTGAGATAAACCGCCGTGGGGTGTGCTGATCCACATGATGCCCTGAGAGTCTTGAAAGAGATGTTGTACGTAGTTACTGGCTAATGATGTTGGATCTAGTGGATTGTGTTTGAAGGTTTTAAAATGATAGCCGTCGTAACGGTATAAACCATCCTGAGTCGCAATCCAAAGAAAACCTTGGCGGTCTTGCAGTAGTTTCATTACATAGGTACTTTTGAGTCCCTCAGCACCTCCCAGATTGGTGAATCTGAAGGCGGTTTTTGCTGCCTGTGAAGGTGCGGTATAAGTGACAATCAGTGCCATGGCGATCAGTAAAATAAGCCTAAATGGCCCTATTAACCGTCGTAATATGCGGCTTAGCTCTGGTGACTGCTGTGCTATCAATGGTTTTGTACCTTTTAATCAAGCCTTTTAATCCAGCTTTTCATCGTTTCGTATCAATATAGTTGTTTTATGCCTAGTTATTTTTACCTGTCCATTATTCACGATTAATCGTTATTTGTCACTCCCCAGCCTTTGTAGTTCATTGAGGAAACCTTCCATATCATAGTTGCAGATATGCGCTTTGAGCTGGTTAGCCAAATTCAGGCTGTGCTGATTTAATTCACCCAGCTCAGTCAGGCTACTTTCGAGTTTTGATATTTCACAATTAAATGCTTGTTGTTCCAATGCTTTAAAAAGCGCGACAGGAATAGCTTGATCAACCATTGGCTGCTCTGTTGCTTCTGCTTGCTCTCGCTCTTTTTGGGGCTCTTGCTCTTTTTGGGGCTCTTGCTCGTTTTGGGGCTCTTGCTCTTTTTGGGGCTCAGGCTCGTTAAGGTCGTGAAAATTAATATCGAGCAATTGAGCGAGGCACTCGTAGATCGTCTCAAAGCGATAAGGTTTAGCAATATAGTGATCAAACCCTTGCAGCAGATAGTGGTCAACCTCTTGTTGCATGGCATGGGCGGTGATGGCAATAACTTTGGGTCTATTGTTGTTGCTGGCTGTTTTGTCGCTGGTGATGGGATTAAAATAGTGTCGCTGAATGTGCTTTAAGGCGGTTACTCCGTCCATAACTGGCATTTGAATGTCGAGAAAGATCAAATCCGGCAAAATGTCTGCTTGATTCAGTTGATTTAACGCTTCTTGACCATTGACCGCTTCAGTGACTTCGATACCGCTGTGTTGTAAAACTTGTTTGAGCACTTCACTGCTGGCTTCGATATCTTCAACCACCAGTGCACGTACTGTGGTGTCTGGAGGTAGTTTGATTGCCCGGGTTTGTTCACTGCAACGGGTTTTAATCGCTTCATGCGCGGGTAGTAACGGTAAGGTAAAGAAAAAACGGCTACCTTGCTGTTGTTCTTTTTCGGCTGCTGCTTTGGTGTTGGATATCAGTTGTAATTCGCCGCCCATCAGCGAAACCTGTTTGTTGGCAATCGCTAAACCGAGTCCGGTACCACCTTGTCTGGCACCTTCGTTGGTTTGAGCAAAAGCTTGGAAGATTTTCTGTTGATTTTCAATGGCGATCCCAGCACCGGTATCGGCGACTTCAAAGCGGTAATGATCAGTGGCGTCAACAGACAGGGTTAAGGTGACAGAGCCTTGTTCAGTAAATTTGACCGCATTACCGAGCAAGTTAATCAGCACCTGACGTAATTTAACCTGATCGCCATGCACAGCAATGCACTGATCACAGTTGTT
This sequence comes from Alteromonadaceae bacterium, assembly GCA_965277695.1. Taxonomy (GTDB): domain Bacteria; phylum Pseudomonadota; class Gammaproteobacteria; order Enterobacterales; family Alteromonadaceae; genus JABSOG01. The sequence continues at coordinate 28,134 of CBDIDQ010000021.1, read as the reverse complement.
GATAAACTGCCATTGTAGGTTTTTTTCATCACATCGTCCGCCTAGCATCAAGGCAATACTTTCGACCACTTCAACCAGTTCAAAATCATCGGTTAATAAGGTCATGGCATTGGCTTCGATTTTAGAGATATCGAGAATATTGTTGATTAGCCCCAGCAGGTGATCACTGGATTGTTCGATAATTCTGATTTTGCGTTTGTACTGCTCATCAAGCGTTGGATCACGCTCTAGTAGTTGGCTATAACCGAGTACGGCATTGAGTGGCGTACGAATTTCATGGGAAACATCGGCAACAAACAAGCTTTTGGTTTGATTGGCTTTTTCGGCGTGATGCTGGGCCAATTCGGCATTTTTACGCGCTTGTTCGGCATTGTTTTTTGCCAAAATCAGCGCTTGGCGTTTTTGGTGGCGTTGTTGCAGTATCGCTGCGGTAATGGCGCAGATCAGCAGCAGGTAGGCGGTATAAGCCCACCAGCTGAACCATGGGGCAGGCTCAATGGTGAGTTTGATGGTGCGCTCTTGTTTGTTCCATAATCCCTCACTGTTACTGGCTTTAACGCGAAAGGTATAGTTGCCAGCGGGTAAATTGGTATAGGTGGCTCGGCGGTTTTTGACACCTGTGGTGATCCAGTCGTGGTTAAAGCCATCGAGCTTGTATTGATACTGATTTTGTTCGGCATGAACATAATGCAAGGCGGCAAATTCAAATGACAATACATTGTCTTCATGACTCAGGGTTAGGGCATCGGTATGGTTAATTGCTCGGCTTAACGGGCTGGTGCTATCAGGGGAGCGGGCAACAGCGACGGTTCGGTTTAGCAGCCTGAAATCAGTGAAGGCTACTGTTGGTGGTTGACTGGGACGAATGGCTTGTTCAGGGTAAAAAGCGCAATATCCCTGATTGCCAAAAAATAGCTGTTCATCGCTGGCTTTGAAAAAAGCGCCTTGAGAAATCCCCGAGCAACCGGCATTAATGCCAATATGGTTTTTGATCAGGTTGGTTGTTGGATTATAAAAAGTAATACCATTAATAAGTCCTAGCCACAGGTTACCTTGTTGATCACTGGCAATACTACTGACTCGATCACTAGATAACCCGTGTTGGCTGCGAATGTGACTAATGGTACGGTTATTGAGGTCGAACTTGTTCAAGCCGCCATCGGTACCTAACCACAAATTCCCTTGTCGATCTTGCTCAATGGCATAAATAGTGTCGTTACTTAAGCTATTACTATCATTAGGGTTGTGTCGGTAGTGGCTGAATTGCTCGGTGCTGGGGTCAAATCGATTCAGTCCGACACCATGAGTGCCGATCCACAAAGTGCCATCTTGTGCTGTGTATAACGAATAAATACCATCGCTGACGGTATTGATGGCAGAGGTTTTATAGCGGGTAAAGTTGTTGGTTTTGGGATTAAAGCGATTGAGACCATTTTGTGTTCCTATCCATAAAGTGCCTGAGGTATCTTGATGGATGACCAAAATGCTGTCATTACTGAGGCTGTGAGGATCATTAGGGTCGTGGCGATAGTGCTTGAAGTCAGTGCTTTGTGACAAGTTAAAGCCTGCTTTTGGGCTGAGTTGATTTAAACCTTTGAACATGGTGCCTACCCACAAATTGCCCGCTGCGTCTTCTAGGATAGATCGGATATCATTACCGCTGAGGCTATTGGGGTCATCTGAGTCATGACTGATGTGACGATACTGGTTGGATTGCGGGTCGTACTGATCAAGCCCCAGTTTACTGCCGCTCCAGATAGAGCCTTGGCGATCTTTATGGATACTCAAAATGAAATCTGAGGCCAAACTGTTGGTATTGGTGTTGTCATGTTGTGATAGGTTAAAGCGTTCACTGGCAGGGTCGAAGCGACTGAGACCGCCGCCAAAGGTGGCGATCCAAATAAGCCCATTTTGGTCTTGGCTGATTGAACGGATGGTGTTATTTGCTAGACTATGTGGGTTTTGCGGATGATGTTGATAACGGACAAAGTTACGCTGTGAGGGCATAAAGCGATTAAGCCCGCTGTCATTAGTGCCAATCCACAGCGAGCCCTTTTGGTCTTCGAATATGGCATAAACCTCATCGCTAGACAAACTATCTGGGTTCCAGTCTTCATGTTCAAAGCGTTCAAAACGTTGGCTGTTGGGGTCAAAACGATTTAACCCGCCACCTCGGGTGCCGACCCATAAGCCACCGTCTGAGCTTTCGAGTATTGATGATACTTTATTATGGCTGAGGCTGTTGAGGTCGGCCGAGTCGTGTTGGTAGCGGGTAAATTGGCCAGTGCTTTTATCAAAGCTATTGAGTCCGGCACCACGGGTGCCTAGCCATAATATATCCTGACTGTCGACGTAAACGGTGTAGAGATTATCATCGCCTAAGCTATTGGGGTTTTTCGGGTCATGGCGAAAATGGCTGATGGTGTTAGTGCGAGGGTCGAACTTGTTCAGCCCGCCACCGAGTGTTGCTATCCAGATGTCGCCGTCTTTATCTTCTGCAACCGACATGATTAGTTTGGCGTTGAGTCCATTGGTTTGGGTAAAATGAGTGAAACTTTCTGTTTTGGGGTCGTATCTGGATAGGCCGATGGGCGGAGCACTGACCCACATATAACCCTGACTGTCTTCAAACAGATGTTGTATATAGTTACCAGCCAGTGAGGAAGGGTCTTGCGGGTCGTGCATAAACGCTTTGAAATCATAACCATCGTAGCGAAACAAACCATTTTGACTGGCGAGCCACAAATAGCCATCTCGGCTTTGTTTAACGTCTAGTAGCCAGGCGTTTGTCAACCCTTGGGCGCTAGAAACTTGATCAAACTGAAACACCACCTTAGCCATTGATAACTGGGTAGTCATCAACAGTAACAGGCTAAGCCCGAGCTGTAATATTAGTGGCAATGTTCGTTTTGTTGATGCTTTTGCTGATTGTTTTGGTTTTTGTTTAAGCTTTTGTTTTAGTTTTAGTTTTTGTGCTGTTAATTCTGGCTGTGGTACTGCTCGTGTTAATGTCAATGTCCTGTTTTCCTTTGTCCTGTGGCGCTAACCTTGCCTGTCGCTTGATATCTATCTCATTTACATCAGTTTTTGTCAATCCCGTTGGCTGAAATATCGTCGGTTTAAGGTTAATTATTCATAGCTCGAATGGCCTACGTGGCAATGTAGGCGAGAATATTAACGAAATTTAATTTTACTATAAACGGAATTTTTGGGTTCTTGCTGAACGTTTGGGTTTGAATCTTTCACGACCGTTGTGGCTCCCTTGCCGAGGGCAGACATTTCGGATAAATGTAGTGATTACGATGACTTTAATAGTTCAAACAGCTGTTTCAATTGCTGATCTATATTAGGATGACGTTTTAATAACTTCATTTTTTCTAAAGTCAGTGGATAATAAAGCGATTTTATTTTTAATGATTCAAGTATATTTGCGCCATACAGCGCCTCAGGTTCAGCAACATTTTTTATCCCCCACTTTAATAGCGTTATGTCATCTGAAAATAGCATTAAATAAAACGTGAAGTTTTTACCTAGGTAAAAACTATTTTTCAAACCCTTATCTTTTTTGATTTTGTCGCGTAACGCAATGGAATCATTATCAGCCAAATACTTTGCGATCTCCGCCAATCTGAGCCGCTTGTCATCTGCCCATGTTATTTCGGATGCCAAGTATGACTGCTCTTTGAGTGTTAGCCCTGTTCGACGAACAATATTGACTTGAGCCGGGTTGACCTTGCGTTTTTCTTTGCCGACAAAACGAATGGTGCTTAATGACTTATCATGTTGGATTTTTGCGATGTGATCGATGATCAGCGGATGTTTGATCAAGCTGGTGATTTTCTCAAATTCACTTTCCAGAGTTAAATCATACTGTGCTAGTAGCTCACTAATTTCGTCACGAGTATAGGCAAATAGAACCTGATCAGGTTTGATTTTTTTATGGATGTCTAAGCTCGATTTTTTATCGATACATAGTTCGGCTAAATAGTGATCCTGATACTGTCTTTTCAATAATTGCCGAGTACTGTTGCGTTTTTCTACTGCTAAATTTGCCACCGTATAAACTTTTTTATATTTAACCACATCAATAACCGGTGCAATTTCAGCCATTGATTTAAAATCCATTTTTTCCAAATCAATTAAATCACCAGTATAAGCATTACTGTGATGAACTAGGTTTTGATTCAATAGTGCGGTGATAGCTGGCAATTTGTTGTTGATAATTAAGTAGTTTAATAAACTCAGCTGTTTTTCGTTATGAGGTATTCTGATAGCATCCATATCGACACCAAACCCTGTGTACTCTTTTACTAGTGTTGTGATACTTTTCGCCCGAATTTGCAGCACAAAAGAGGAAGCTGTCGGTGTTAACGAAATATCCTTCAACCTTTTTACGGTTTCTGGCTTTGCATTGAAAATAATCGCTAAATCAAAAAGATTCGTTTTAAGTCCGGCAAAGTTCTGCTCATACGGAAATTGACCATTCAAGCTTTCAATGATGAATTTATCTATGCCCTGAGTTTTAATAAAGCTCATGATATCCAATGATTGGGTTTGTGATATCGCAACACTGCTTTTTAATAAATCTTGAGTTAAAATCTCCCCGCTGGCACTAGGTAATGGCAACAAATGCATACTTGAGTAAAATAAGTCTGTGCAGTTGTTATCTTTTAACGCAACGGCGGACACTGAATTTAGTAGCAATACACTGCTAATAATTATCTTGAGGCTACTGTTCATTGTTTTTCCTGATAAAAATGATCGAATCATCTGTTTAACAACCGTTTGGTGATGTATCTGGGTTTTCATCACAATCGGTTGGTTTCAATTCGTTCAGCCATTGACACCATTCCTCCTGAGTGGGTCCATCGTCAGAAGCACCATCAGTACTGTGTTGATCAGCTTTAGCTGATTTTATATGCACAGCCATTGAGTATGGTCTCGGACTGATTTATATAATTATCATCAACTTATTAGCACTATTTTATCAACTGAACAAAAAAACATCGAATACTCAGTATTTTTCATCGTAATTCTTTAAGATAAAACCTAATCCTTGCTTTAAATAGTTAAGTAATTCGGGATACATGAATAGGGTATTGCAAAATGATGATATTGGGATGAAAATCGTACTACTTTGGGAGTCGGATCTTTTGCAATACCTTCGATGTGTGATCGCAAAACGGCCGGGTCAGTACATGGCAGGTGGTTTGCTTTCAATTATGTAACAGTCAGTTTGGTGATAAAGAGTTCGCTACCTCTATCAATATTTAAATCGTGGAATAGCCAAACCTTGCTTGTTAAAAGAGATTATTGACCATCTTACGGATGTCGATAATCAAGATATCGACGAACATGATCGAGAGCATGAAGGTATCTATCTTAGATTATGTGCAGCCATTTATGGCAATAACCGTAAAGAAACTGGGGAAGTTTTGGATTATGTCAGTGGCAGAATAAATAAAAAGTTGCTGTCAATTCACCCGAAATGGCTGGTCTGTATACAAAGAGTTAGAGACGAATGTGATGTTTTTCGGCAGTATCAACCTACCGAATTTATTTCTCTAAAAACATTGACCGATAAAGGTTTTGTGCTAACTTAAATCTCTGTGTCTAAAAGCATACATTCCCTGTTACTTGAGCATTGACGCGACAGTTGTACTCAACAGCAGCGGAAAAACAATAACAACGAATTAAGGAAGTACAATAATGAACATTACCCATACATTTGGCGTGTTGAAAAAGCGCCTGTCAGCGACTATCCCACTATTATTTTTAACCATTACCAATCCAGCTATTGCCAGCGATGAAAGCCCGCCGCTTGAAGGTGCCAGCACTTGCCTGTCATCTTTGGTCAGTGTACTTGATAGCAACGGCAATTCAGTGATGGTTGACCCTGCGTTACTGCAACAAAACAGCTTGTTCAAAGGCGGATTGGTGGCAGGGTCTGAACCTGGCTCTGTCGAGTATTCAGAAAACAGTACCAGTATTATGAGTACTTGCTATGGTGAAGCACCGCCTTTGAGGGCTGAGGATAAAACAGTCACTACGGTGATGAACCGTTCAATTAATATCAATGCACTACTTGGCAAACCGAAAGACCACGGGCCGAGGGTTGAACAAGGTGAGCGGCAGCTGTTGGATATTATGATGACGGCGAAAAACGGCAAGGCCAAAATCAATGGCTCGGGTATCCGTTATAAACCGAATAAAGACTGGTGTGGTGTCGATAATTTTAGTTATCAGCTCACTGATGGCATTGATGTGGTGGAAGAAACCACCACTGTAAACGTGCAATGTGAAGTCTCCGTTGAGCCTAATCAAACACTGACCGCCGAGCCTACGTATGTTGCCAAAGTGTACGATGTCGACAGAGATGGTTTGAATGATGTTTACATTTTTACCAGCAATGGCACCCGAGTAAAAGATTTCTATTTGAAACAAACCTTTAATTCAAAGTTCATCTTAAAAGTCGCGACGACAAGCGACAGGATTGGGGCGATACACAGACCCGATTCAGCGATCATCGTAACCCGGGCTGATTATAATGCTGATGGCACCTACGATTTTTTGATCTCCAGCATTGATGAATATATTTGGGGTGCTCAAGAGCAGATTATTATCACCAAAAAAGGCAATTCAACCCAAGTTGGTAAGTTGATGCCTATTGATGATCATTTCCGTGATATCAGAGACGGTATTGAGGCAATCAACGACGCCTCATTAACTGACTTTATGGTTGGCCTCTACAATAATCAAATCAATTATTGCACCACCATATGGGTCCCTTTCTACGTCTGGAGCTGGAGCCAACAGCGATACGTGGTGTATTGGGTACCGTACAGAACTTGCATATCCGGCAGAAACTTTTTAAACAGCAATTTGAGAAATACTGAGCATTTTGATTACGTTAAATCTCTGTCTGCTATGGATGCGAAATACGGCTTAAACGGTTTTGCCACCGTTGGCGATAGCTCTTGGTATAACTCTGTCTTCAATAAAGTACAGGGCCAGCTCAACCCACGCCAATTGATTAAAACCGCCAAAACAATCAAAAGTGGCGTACAAGTTTGGCGAGCCGGGTCAATTGCTGCCACTGTGATTTTAATCGCCGATGATGCGACAATTGTTGGGGTTATAGATGATGTCGCTTTGCCTGCGACTTTGACCAGTGTCGCGGTGACTTTCATTCTGATAGAGGCGCTGGATTATTATATTATTCAGATGGGGGCTGTGCCGAATGATGATGTTGGGGATGAAGATCGTACTGTTTTGGGCGCAGGGTCTTTTGCAATACCTTCAACATGTGATCCCAAAACGCCGGGTCAGTACAAGGCGGGTACACGCACTGGGAGATCTGATAAACTTAAGGATAACTTGCTGCTATCTGAATGCTGGTGTGAAGACCCAGATGCTCAAGCTGCTGCTCACCATATCATTCCCAAGGTTCAGGGTGGGACAGTAGGTGTGGCATTACGTAATTGTCTTAGCAATGAAAACGGCAGAAACATTGATATTGATTCAGCTATCAATGGTGTGTGTTTACCCAAAGGAATTAGTCAGGATTCTAATGCATTCCCTCATCGTGGTAGCGAAGGAAATTTACATGGTGAAGAGCGGCTGACAGAGTTATTGGCTTTATGTGAAGACAATAATTTATCAAACGACCAATTCATTGATAAGTTAAGAGAAATAGCAGAAGGTTACACCAAAGGGATCATGCTTCCTTAGTTTAATATATTATAAAAGGGTATAGGGCAGGTGGCTTACTTGTCCTACGAATTAGCTTAACAGAGAACATATTATGCAACATCGTTTTGATATCGGCACCAGTAAGACTGGGTGGCCGCAATATACGCTGGTTATCGAGGTCGAAAAATTAACTCCAAAGTCGTTAGGTGCATTGGCAAAATATGTTACCAATAACATTCATTTTGCATTTGAAAAAGATAACAGCATGAATGAGGATTCGATGTGGCCACTGGCTATAGAAACCGCTGATGAGTTGATGATTAGCGAAGCGGTTTTCTGGGCCATGGTTTCTGAAAGCTTACCGGATGCTAAAACGTTGGTTATTGATTACCTGCAAACATTGTGTCGATTAGCCGAGCGGCAGAAGTATAATCAATTACTAATGAGTGATGAATATCACTACATGGGGGCTTTTGCATTAAAGCCTTTTCTTGATTGGTATTTTGAACAAGATGAAAGTAGGACAGAGGCAGCACAAGGTATTTACCAATGTTTTTTCGATTTTGTTAAATCTTGTGATCAGGATATGGGTCATTTTACCCAGGAATATATCGAGAAGGTGATAGTCCGTCTTCGCTTCTTTAATAAAAATGCATTTGTACATTTGTTTTGTTTTCAGTTATGTAACAGTCAGTTTGGTGATAAAGAGTTTCGTTATCTTTATCAATATTTAAATTACAGAATGGACAAACCTGGTTTCTTGAAAGAGGTTATTGATCACCTTACTGACGTCGACAATAAATATATCGACGACGATTATCGGGAGAATGAAGATATCTATCTCAGGTTATGTGCTGCAATTTATGGCAATAACCTTGAAGAAACTACGGACGTTTTGGATTATGTCAGTGGCAGAATAAATAAAAAATTGATGTCAACTCACCCGAGACTGCTGGTCTCTATACAAAGAGTCAGAGATGAATGTGATGTTTTCCGGCAGCATCAACCTACATCCGCTCACTTCTTAAACTCATCATTCCACCTATACGATCAGAAAAACAAAAAGTGGTTGCCACTGGAATAAAATCATTCACAGCCGGCTTTTTCTAATTCTGCCAATAAGCCGTCCATATCATAATGTTTGATGTATTGATTTAAGTGTTCGGCAAAATGTCGGCCTTGTTGATCTAGGGTATTGAGTTGGTCTAGGTGGGCTTCGAGTTTGGAGATTTGATGATTGGTGGCGCTGTGGTGTAACGCTTGGTACAGCTCTGGTGGTAGTTTGAGTGAACTGAATTGGTTGGTTTTGCCATTATTGACTTGAGCCGTTGGTTGATATTGAAAATTGATGTCGAGCAATTGCTCAATGCATTGATAAATCGCTTCAAAGCTAAAGGGTTTGGCGATGTAGTGATCAAACCCTTCGTCAAGATAACGTTCAACATCAGGTTGCATGGCGTGAGCGGTAACAGCGACACACATCGGACGCTTTTCTTTAAAGTCTTGATGAACTTGTTTTACTGCACTAACACCATCCATTATCGGCATTCTAATATCCATAAATAATAGCGCTGGCAGTAGCTCTGCCTGATGTAAATGTTTAAGTGCCTCTTGGCCATTAGCTGCCTCTGCAACCACAATACCTATCTCTTGCAGCATTAATGTCAAAATTTCGCGGTTGTGTGACTGATCATCTACAACCAAGGCGTGAATATCCGCGCCAGAAGCCAGATTGACGGCTTTGAGCGGTTTAGAGTGGCGTAATTCAATCGGCTCTAGAGCCGATGGCAAGGGCAGGGTAAAAGAGAAACAACTACCTTGACCCTGAGTGGATGTAAGCTGTAGTTGGCCGCCCATTAAGTTGACTTGTTTGTTGGCAATAAATAAACCCAGTCCAGTGCCACCGAGTCTAGAGCCTTCGATGGTTTGACCAAAAGCCTTGAAAATTTCACTCTGGTGAGCTGGCGCAATGCCAATGCCACTGTCTTTGATGATAAAACGAAAATGATTGGCGATAGCGGTGGGAGATAGCGTTAAAGTAATTGAACCTCGACGGGTAAATTTAACCGCATTACCCAGTAGGTTGATTAATATCTGACGTAACTTGCCTTGATCACCATGCACCGGGATCACCTCAGGACATTGATTGATAAACTGCCAATTTAGTTGCTTTTCTTCACAACGACCATCAAACATTACCGCAATACCTTCGACTAGCTCGACCAGTTCAAAATCGTCAGATAGCAGTGTCATGGCATCAGCTTCAATTTTTGAAATATCAAGAATGTCATTAATCAGGTTAAGTAGGTGATGACCTGACTTGTCGATAATGGTGATTTTGTTCTTATGCTGTGGTGCTACCGTTGGATCACGCGCGAGCATCTGGGTATAACCCAATACCGCATTGAGTGGAGTGCGAATTTCATGGGAGACGTTAGCAATAAAGATGCTTTTGGCATGACTGGCTTTTTCAGCATTCGCTTTGGCCAGCACCAGTGCTTGATGTTTTTGCTTGTTTAACAGCAATATAACGCCAACGATCACACTGATCACCAAACTATAAATCAAATAAGCCCACCAAGTGCGCCAAGGCGCGGGCAAGATGCGTAATTTTATTTGCCGAGGCGAACTCCAAACACCGTCTTTATTGCTGCCTTTGATATTGAAAATATAATCGCCATCGTTGAGGTTGGTATAGCTAGCCCGGCGGTTGGCAGCATCAGTTTTAATCCACTGCTGATCATAACCAACCAGCTGATAGGCGTATTGATTTTTATCTGGGGCGATAAAGTGCAAGGCTGAAAAGGCAAAAGTAAAACTGGATTGTTGATGGTTGAGGATCAATTGACGAGTGTGGTTAATGGTGGTTTGTAACGGTGAATCTGGGTCTTCCCGGTGCAAGCGTTGACTTTGGTTAAACAATAAAAAGTCGGTGATAGCGATAATAGGACTTATCGGGTCTTCTTTAATATGTTCGGGGTAAAAGGCGTTAACCCCGTTGATGCCACCAAAAAATAGCTTGCCGTCGTCACTTCTAGCATAGGCCCCATGATTGAATTCACTGCTCAGCAGGCCATCACTGATGGTAAAGTTTTTAAACTGCTGGCTGGCGGGATCGAAACGACTGATCCCCTTGTTAGTGCTTAACCACAACTGTTGTTGATCATCGGCGACAATGCCATAAATGGTCTCATTGGGTAGCCCATGTTTTTCGTGATAAACCGTAAACGTTTCACTGTCTCGGTCAAAACGGTTCAAGCCACCAGCGGTACCGAGCCACAATATGCCGTTCGAGTCTTGATAGATGCTTTTGACATAATTATTGCTGATGCTGTTACCGTCCAGTGCATATTGATAGCGCTTGCTAGTATTAGTGGCCGGATCGAAGCGAATTAAACCATTGTCACTGCTGCCCACCCAGAAAATATCATGCTCATCAATATGCAAAATAAACAGTTCGGTATCGACAAAAGGAGCGAGATAACGGACAAAATGTTTACTGTGCGGTTGCCAGCGATTCAGGCCATTATTGGTGGCTACCCAAAGGTTGCCAAGACTGTCTTGGGCAATGCTTTTGACGGTATTGTGACTGAGGCTGCTAGGATCATTGCTCTGGTGTTGGTAACGTTTAAATTTGCTCTTTTTATGATCCAGTTGATTGAGCCCGCCATTGAGTGTGCCAATCCAGAAACGGTTTTGTTGATCTTGAAAAATAGCAGAAACATCGTTGTTACTCAGACTGAATAGATCATTCGGATCATGTTGGTAATGAATAAAGCGCTGTTGCTGCTGATCCCATTGGTTCAGACCGTTGCGCCAAGTGCCTATCCACAGCTGATTTTGCTGGTCGGTGTAGATTGAGCGGATCCAGTTGAAACTGAGACTGTTTGGGTTGGCTGGGTCGTGCTGATAATAAGTGAAACGGTCGCTGCTGTGGTTATATTTATTCAGCGCCGCGCCACCGGTGCCAACCCATAAAGTGGCTGAGGGATCTTCCAGAATACAAGAAACCGTATCATTGCTTAAACTGTCGGGATTTGATGGGTCATAATGATAACGAGTGAATTTGTCTCTGGCTGGGTTAAATCGCTTTAATCCCTGCGATGCCGTTCCAACCCACAATACCTCAGTGTGGTCCTCAAAAATCGCATTAATCTTGTCGCTTTCAATACGTTTGATAAACTGATTTGACTCCCGTACAAAGCGGTTGAGCCCTTGTTGTGTGCCAATCCACAGCTGACTTTGACTATCTTCAAGAAAGCTATAAACGATATTATGGCTGAGACTGTGGGGATCGTCGGCGTGATGATGATAGTGTTTGAAGGTGTTGCCTTTTCTCTCAAACTGAGCCAACCCATCGTCGCTGCCGACCCATAACAAACCTGTTGAATCTAGGTGCAGGGCGTTGACATATCCGTTATGCAGATTGGTGTTCTGGGTATTAAAATGGCTGAAAATGCCGCTGTGGTGATCAAAGCGATTTAATCCACCACCACGAGTGCCGATCCAGATAATGCCCTGAGGGTCTTCAACAATCGCGCTAATTGAGTTATGACTGAGACTGTGTGGATTGTCGGGGTCATGGACAAAGCGTTCAAAAGTATCATGTTCGGCATTAAAGCGATTTAGCCCACCACCGGTGCCAACCCACATAAAACCCAGACTGTCTTCAAATAATACGTCGATGGTATTGTTGGACAGTGATAATGGATTGTCAGGATCGTGCCTGAATACTTTAAATTGATAACCATCATAACGATTGAGGCCATCAAGGGTACCAAACCACAAAAACCCCTGCTGGTCTTGCAAACAACTGTTGATTGAAACCTGAGACAAACCCTCACTAACTCGTTCAAAACGAATGTTATTGTTTTGTGCCCAGCTCGTCGTTGCGTAAAAGTAAATGATCGCGGGCCAAAAGCACAGTAGCAGGTGAGGTCTACAGAGAAAATGTCGCCCGGTTTGATGGGTTGCTCGCTGCTGTGTGATCAATTCAGGCTCCGCAAAGTCAGTGGTTGATTGTCAGTTGCTCCAATTCGACGATAAAACCATCCATATCATAATTGGCAATATATTGACTCAAATGCAAGGCAAATTCTCGGCCTTGCTCACTTATGTTGGCGACTTCGCTTAAGGTGTCTTCAAGCTTATCTACTTCATAATCTTCAGCCCCTTGACGTAAAGTTTTATACAACTGTGGTGGAATTTTCAGACTACTGAAATCTGTTATTGGCATTGTTTTTGTCGTTTCGCTGCTTGCTGTGCTTGGTTGTTCAAATGAAACATCAAGCAGCTGACTAACCGCTTGATTGATGGTCGAAAAGCGAAAAGGTTTGGTGATAACATGGACAAATCCAGCATTGAAATAACGTTCAATATCCTGCTGCATAACGTGGGCGGTGACCGCGACACATAAGGGGCAGCGCTGTTCAAAGTCTTGTTGGAGCTGTTGTAATAAAGCGACGCCATCGATTATCGGCATTTTAATGTCGATAAAAATCAAATCGGGCAAAATGCTTGTTTGATGCAGTTGCGCTAATGCCTGCTGGCCGCTGTCGGCGGTACAAACCTCAATGCCGATTTGTCGTAAAGCTTGACGCAGCACATCAACATTGCTGTTGATATCGTCGACCACTAGGGCTGATACATTGACACCCGGGGCGAGTTTGAGCGTATCTGAGGAATTGTCATGATGCCGGGTAATAGGGGTTTTTGCTGGTGGTAAAGGCAGGGTAAAGTAAAAACAGCTGCCCGCCCCTTTGGTGGAAGTCAGTTGTAATTGGCCACCCATCAGCGCAATTTGCTTGTGAGCAATGGTTAGGCCCAGTCCGGTACCACCTTGTTGCACTCCTTCGAGGGTCTGGCCAAAAGCTTGAAAGATTTTTTGTTGATGTTCTACGGCAATACCTTCGCCATTATCATCAACTTCGAAACGGTAGTGGTCGCTGGCGGTGCTTGATAAAGTGAGCGTCACTGAGCCCTGATGGGTGAATTTAATCGCATTGCTGAGTAAGTTGATGAGAATTTGCCGAACCTTAACCTGATCGCCATGCACTGGCAACGTCTCATCGCAATGATTGATAAATTGCCAGTCTAAGCCTTTTTCTTCATATTCAACATCCAGCATTGCACCAATGCCTTGAATCAAATCATTCAGCTCAAAATCAGTGGCGAAGACGGTCATGGCATCGGCTTCGATTTTGGACAAATCCAGCACATTATTGATTAACCCGAGCAAATGACTGCCGGATTGCTCAATTACATCCATTTTTTGTTTTTGCGCCGGGTTTAAGCTGGGATCGCGCACCAGCAACTGGGCATAACCGAGAATGGCATTGAGTGGGGTGCGGATTTCGTGGGAAATATCGGCGATAAACAAACTTTTGGCTTGGTTGGCTTTTTCAGCATGGTGTTGTGCCAGACGAGCGTTTTGCTGCGATTGTACAGCGTTGTTTTTGGCTAAAATCAATGCCCGGTGTTTTTGACGACGCTGGTGGATAATCATGGCAATAATCACAATGAAAAACCCAGCCGCCAATAATAAATAAAAGGTGTTGCCCGACCAAGAAGCTTGGCTGTCAGTTGAGGCTGCAATTGAGCTAAAAGGCCACAAAGCAGTCAGCAGCAACCACCAGTAGGTGGCATGTCTGAGTGCGTTGCTGGCTGAGCGGGATGTTGCCACTTTATCGTACCTTTATGCTTGTTATTGGATGTGGGTTAGATGGGTTAATTCTGCCAATAAACCTTCCATGTCATAATGACTCAAGAAGGTTTGCAGGTGTTTGGCCAGCGCCTGATCGTTGGGCTCACGTTGGGCCAGATTGGCCAGAATTTCCTCCAGCTTGGCGACTTCATAATCGTGGGCAGCTTGTTTCATCTGCTGATATTCACTCTGAGATAAATGGCAGTTGGTAAAATCTATCGGTGTCGCTTGCGGCTTGGGTTGTTCGCTTTGATAATCAAACTCGACATTAAGCAGCTGGTGAATTTGTTCGTAGACGGCTTCAAAACGGTAGGGTTTGGCGATAAAGTTTTGAAAGTCGTCGGTTGGGTCTTGGTTCAGGTCATCGGTCAGAGCAAGACCTGTTTTGATTTGTCCCTGCACACCCGGTGCAGATAACACCACAAATTGCATATTGGTATCAGCAAAGGTGTGCTGCATGTCGGCAAGTTGTTGCACATCTTTTTGCAGGGGGACGTCGATATCGTAAAAAACCAGTCGTGGCAGTTGCTCTTTAGGCAGATGATTTAACAAGATCAAGGCTTCGTGGCCATCGTTGATAACAGAGACAACAATGCCGACATCGAACAGCATTTTGCTGAGAATGTCCTGGGTTTGTTCGGTGTGGTCGATGACCAGAATGCGAATTTGTTGCTGTTTATTCAAGTATTGTCTGGTCAGTTGCTTGACCCGGCGACCTCGGATGAGTCGTTGGCAAACCACACCTTTTGCTGGCGGTAGCACTAAAGTAAAGCTCATACTGCTACCCCGACCCGGATGGGATATGAGTTCGAGTTGACCGCCCATTAATTCAATTTGATTTTTGGCGATAGCCAAACCTAAACCGACACCACTGAGGTCGTGTTGTTGTTGCTCAAAGGGTTGAAACAAGGTGCGTTGTTGCTCTGGTGTTATACCTGGACCGGTATCGTCGATGGTAAATTGGTATCCGCCTTGAATGTTTTCGCTCGGTTGCAAGTGTAATTCGATTTGGCCTTTAAGGGTGAATTTTACCGCATTGCCGATGAGCTTAATCAGTACTTGGCGTATTTTACCCATATCACCATGCACTCCTGCGCCAGTATCAAAATGATTAGAAAAACGCCAGTTGAGTCCTTTTTGTGCACAGCGTTTTTCAAACAAATTGGATAACCCATTGAGCATATCAAACAAGTCAAAGTCTTTGTTCATCAAGGTCATCGAATGAGATTCAATACTGGCGATCTCCAGCAAGTCGTTGATTAACGATGATAAACGGCCGCTGGAATGGAGCATGTTTTTAACACTGTATTGTTGTTCCTCACCAATTGCCGGATCGCGTTCAAGCAACTGAGCGTGACCAAGAATAGCATTTAACGGCGTACGAATTTCATGAGAAAGGTTGGCAATAAACTGGCTTTTAAGCCGATTAGCCGACTGCTCGGCAGTGGCGATTTGGCTTAATAAGCGCTGTTCATTTTGTTTGGTTTGATTGCGAAAGTACACAATGTAACCAACACAAAGCAATAGCAGGATAGATAACAGGGCAATGATAAAACAGATAAAAGGTGATGAGCAGATGGGCATAGTTGGTGATGGGCCGTTTTGTCAGTGGCTGAGAGGTTGAAAATAAGTATAGTGCAGAATCTGGCCGTCAGACATTAGTTTGGTGGCCATCAGAAAATAGCTCCATAGAATTGTTTTATATAGGAAAATTAGTAGTGTGATTTACCAAGTTAATCGTAATCCCTTCTATATTCTTGCAGTAGGCTTAACCAAGCTCTTAATGTTGTTGCTCTTCTTTTAGTTGTTGTACTGGAAAAGCCTCTGACACATTGACGAACAAATTCATCTGCTGTATTCGGGTCTAATGCGCTTATACTATTGACTTTTGACCATTTGAGCCATGCCCAACCAAAGTCGCTTGATTCAAACCTATCGGCAAGAAATTGGTATCTTGCCTTTGGTGTTTCTTTGCTTAATAAACAGCGCCCAGCAGTGGTGATGGAATGATTATCACTAAGAAGGCCAAGGCATCGGGCACCATGCAAATAATAAGCAATGTGTCTTTTTGTGCCTATACCTTTAATGTTGTCAGGTGAAAGTATTTCCCCTTTTGACCGCCTATCGACAAATTCAACAACTCTATCGAGACTATTTGATTGTGGTATTTTATCTGAATCAAGAAACGTTTTTGTACAGTTTTCAAGCGTTTTTATTGTTTCCGGTAGGGTTTGATCATTAATTTCAATATAAGAGTCAAAATGTCGATTAGTCTTTGGCGTTAGTTTTAAAGATAATCGATGTTGATTGGTTATATCCAATAAATCTTTTACTCGATATGGGTCAAGTTTATATTTTTTTAGCAATGTATTCATTTTTGATTCATCAGCTAATATTTCATTCAATTGACTCAGTGCAATTGAGGTTTTTTCATGATCATTACTACCAATTTTCACCTCAAAAGATCCATAGACTGCATTTAAAGGATAAAATTGAGGTTGTTTTTTTGATTTATCAGTTTTAATTAATGATTCAAGTATTTCACTTAAAGCATCCATAATTTGAGTAACAACTGTTCTTTCTGGAGACGCTTTTGCTTTATTATTGCTATTCGCTATTTTTAGTTCAAAATCCCAGTCAGCTTCTGGGTCTATCACTTCGATATCGTCAGGTTCCAAGTAGAAACTAGCTGGAGGTAGGTTTAAATGTTTTGAGTTCCGTGTTGATACGATATCAACATTAGACTCTTGGTTATTAAAATTGACAGAGACATGAAAAAGGCATTGTTCGGGTTTGTCATATACATCGCGAATTGAAAATTTGACTCGGCGCAGATCATCTAAGCGTTTTTGAGAAATTGGCGCATATATCCATTTGGATATATTATTTTCAAAATCTCCACACCAATAAACAAGAAAAACTTGACGTAAGCTATTAATAGCAGAAAAACACCTAGGACCATCAAATTCATCGTAAATTTCATAAAATGCTAATTTACCGAGGATTGTGTCTTTGGGAAGGATATTCATGATTGCCTTGCTTGTCTGTTGATATGCAAGTGAGGCATTGCGCCTTGTTGTTTCCACAGTGTTAAATGGCCATCTTTTTTTGTCTGTGAAACAACACCTAATTTGGGGTTTAATTCACCCCAAACAATTTTTTTATCACCAAATTGCTCTTTACTTGGATATTTCTTTATTACTTCTTCGATGCTTTGTGCACTAAGCCATAAAGATACACCATAGGTAAATTCTTCTTTGGATTTTGGTTGTGGTCTGAAGTGTTTTTCTTGCCGATACATTAAAAAATCATCCGCTGTTGGCGGCAAACGATTAACGAGTCTATAAGCTTTGCCTTTTGCTGGTTTGCACTCTTTCGATGGAACATTTTCAGGGAACTCCATTGGCCATAGGTATTCGTAATTATCTGTCATTTTACATTTATTTCAAGTTTAGAGTTTCTTATTTTACACTGCTTCATTTGATAGGAAATCAAACAAATAAATCCCTAAAAGCACACGAATATTATTTTTGTAACGGAACGTTGAGTTGAACTGTGGTATACTAACCTTACATTATGCGAATCACATGGCAAATTAACCACTATAGAGTGCACCATTGTGATACTTGTTAGTTAGGTTAACACCTATCAAAGAGGAAGACAATATGAGTGATGATAATCAAGAAAATGATAAAAGAAACTCCGGGTTTTATATCGCGGTAGTGGTGTTGGTTAGTTATATTGTTTCATACGCTTTGTTCTGTGTTTGGTTGTTGTTCGATGGCTTGATTAATGAGTTTAGTGCAATAGGTTGGGTATGGGGGCTTGATAAAAATGTAAGTTTTGATGGTTCTATACAACTTGCTTTTTATACGTCATTGGGGGCGGTTTTAGGAGGGGCAATACTGAGTATTACTTCATTTCATCGATATGTTGCTATTGAAAAGAAGTTTGATGTTGATCATCTTTGGGGTTTTATATTAAATCCGCTACTCTCGGGGATCGTTGGTTTAATTGTATATGCTTTGCTGCAAAGTGGGCTTATCGTTTTAACCGGATCCTTCACTGGAAAAGAGCAGTTATCGAGTGCGTCCTTTGGGTTCACAGCAATAGGTTGTATTGCTGGATATAATTGGGATGTGTTTATTACCAAATTAGAAGAGTTGTCAAAAAACCTGTTTAAAAATAAGGGGCAAGAATGAATTTTTTAGAGGTAATTATAGAGTAATTGTAAAATCTGTATCTTCCACTGGTAATTTGCTGATCCTGTCTATACTTAAAATTCTTTGTCCTTTGTCATGTTGTCCACAGGAGAGTTAAATGGTTAAACGCAGTTTAGGGCTGTTGTCGGCAGCACTGCTACTTTGTGTCAATACTGGTTTTGCGGTACAGAGTCAGAAAGTAGTCAGCCAATATACAAAAAGCCACACAATAAAAAACCAACAGATTAATAATAAAACCCTCAATCAGCTCATTCCCGGCTCCGATTATCAATTATTGCCGCTCACGGCATTCACATCGAATCAACGTCATCGTCGTTATCAGCAAACCTTTCGTGGCATCCCGGTGTGGGGCCATCAGATTATTGTGCATAAAAATTCGCAAGGTCAGATACAGCGGATTAATGGCGATTTGGCCCAAGGCATTGAGGCTGATTTGTCGGGCATTAAGGCCGCTATCAGTGATAAAAAAATGGCGCTAATGGCGCGTGAGCAAAGTCGGCAGTTGTATGACTTTGATGCCACCGCACAAGTTTCCCGCCAGCAAATCAAATCTATCATCTATTTAACAGATAACGATAAAGCGGTGCTGGCTTATTATGTTGAGGCATTTTATCAGCAGGGCGAAAGTAAAGTTGCCAGCCCGGCTTTGATTATGGATGGTGATAGTGGTGCGGTGTTGGCTCATTGGAATAACCTCAAACATGCGCAGGCAACAGGACCCGGTGGTAATGAAAAAACCGGTCGCTATGAATACGGTGAAGACTTTGCGGCAATGACCGTGACTGAGCAAGATGGTTTATGTCTGTTTGAAAACGAGAATGTGCGTACCGTTGACCTTAAACATCAAACTAGCGGTGATGAGACTTTTTCTTTTCCTTGCTCAGCGACTGAGCGGCGTAACGAACATGAGGCGATTAACGGCGCTTTTTCTCCCCTCAATGATGCTCATACCTTTGGTACCGCTGTGTTTAACCTGTTTAACGATTGGTACGATATCGCCCCTTTGCCGTTTCAGTTGTTGATGAAAGTGCATTATGGTCATTCGTTTTCAAACGCTTTTTGGGACGGGCGCTCGATGACTTTTGGTGATGGCGGACAGCACTTTTACCCACTGGTATCGTTGGATATCGTCGCCCATGAAGTCAGCCACGGTTTTACCGAACAACATTCTGCTTTGCTTTATCGCAATCAATCTGGTGGTGTTAATGAGGCGTTTTCGGATATTGCCGGAGAAGCCGCTGAGTTTTTTCATCGAGGCAGTAATGATTGGCTGGCAGGCCGGGAGTTGATGAAAAACGGCGAGGCTTTGCGTTATTTTGCCGATCCGACGTTAGATGGTATTTCGATTGGACATGCGGATAACTATGTGGCTGGTATGGATGTGCACTACAGCAGTGGAGTATTTAATCGCGCTTTTTATTTGCTGGCCAATACGCCCGGTTGGGGAATGCAAAAAGCGTTTGATGTGATGGTGGATGCCAATCGGTTTTATTGGACCAACTCAGCTACGTTTGTCGATGCCGCTTGCGGCGTGATATTTGCCGCAACGGACCGTCAATATAATCCTTTTGAGGTGCATAACAGCTTTTTACAGGTCGGGGTGAGTTGCGATAATTTGCCTGTGAATGATGTTGATGGCGATGGCATCGTTGATTTTTGGGAATGGCAGTATGGTTTGGATAACCACAATCCGAATGATGCCGGGCAAGACTCGGATAATGATGGTTTAACCAATCTAGCTGAGTTTATCGCGGGCACTAATCCGATGAACGCTGATAGCGATAACGATGGTTTGGCTGATAACGCTGAACTGACCGAGTATGGTAGCGACCCGCTAAACCCGGACACTGATGGTGATCAACTAACCGATGGCTGGGAAATTAGCCATGGATTGAACCCGCTGGCAAGCATTGATGGTGGAGCTGACTCTGATAGCGATGGATTCAGTAATTTAATCGAATTTCGGATGAACACCGATCCACAGGATATGGCTTCATTTCCTGTGGCGCTTAGCGATTCAAGCCAATCCTTTGAATTGGTTGAGTTGCCACCACATTTACCGTCGCAATGGCTTAATGACCTTCAAGCCGATGCCGGTTGGCTGACAGAGGAAGGAGCAGGCACCGATGGTTCTTATTGTTTGCGTTCATCAAGCATCCATCATAATCAAACCGCAGCGGTACAATGGTCGTCATTGTTTGCTGCTGGTTATTTACAGTTTGATTTAAAGACTGAAACCGAAAGCGATGGGGATAATTTTACCTTGTTGGTTGACGGGCAGGTGGTGTTGCGCAGCAGTGGCGTCAATGATTGGGCTGAACAAGTGGTTTATTTGACTGAGGGTTTTCACACTATTGGGTGGGTTTATCACAAAAATGAACGGTTCAGTCAAGGTGCTGATGCGGTATGGATTGATAATATTCGTTTTGATGTGGCTGCTGTGGTTGATGCTGACGCTGATGGGTTGGCGGATTATTGGGAGCTTTTTAATGGCTTTGCCATTGATGACTCGGCCGATGCATTGGCTGATTTTGATCACGACGGACTGACTAATTTACAAGAATTTGAGCTGGGCACCGACCCACGTAATATTGATAGTGATGGCGATGGCGTGGCCGATGGCTGGGAAGTACAGTATGGGTTATCTCCGCTTGATAGTAATGATGCCAGACTGGATCACGATGGTGATGGGGTGAGTAATTTGGATGAGTTTAGGGGTGGTTCGTCCCCGCTAAGTGATCGTTCAGTGCCTCGCTTAACCCGGACTTTTTTACAATCGTTTGAGCACAGCGGTTTACCCATCGGTTGGCAAATTCCGGCATTAGCTGATCAAGGTTGGCAGCCTGCTACCGATATCGCCAGCGATGGAACTTTCAGTTTGCGCTCTATGCCTATAGCTGACGCTGAAAAGGCAGTGGTTGAATTACAGGGATTTTTTCTCGCAGGAGAGCTGCAGTTTGATGTCCATACCAACACCGAGGGCCGTTATGATGTGCTGCAATTTTTGCTCGATGGAGAAATTATTGGCATATGGTCAGGTCGCCAAGACTGGAAGCGTATAACAGTACCACTCAATCGGGGGTTTCATTTGCTCTCATGGCAATATGTCAAAGATGCTTCACTAGCCAAAGGCGAAGATGCGGCTTGGATAGATAATGTGTCGTATACCATTGATGGCGGTGAAACCGACAGTGATGGCGATGGGTTGCCTGATTTTTGGGAAAGCTATTATGGCTTGGACCCTCAGAATATTACCGATGCGGTCGCTGATTTTGATCAAGATGGCTTAACCAATTTTGCTGAGTTTCAGCTTGGCACTTCCCCCATTAATGCTGACTCGGATAACGATGGTTTAGCCGATAAATTTGAAATCGAACAAACCCTGACCGACCCGCTGATAGCCGACAGCGACGGCGATGGTGTGATCGACGGCATCGATGCGCTGCCATTGAATTCACTCGAAACACTCGATACTGATGGCGATGGCATTGGTAATAACAGCGACGGCGATGATGACGGCGATGGCATTCCAGATATCGTTGAAATAGCCAATGGATTGGATCCGCTTAATGGCGCTGATGCCAACGAAGACGCCGATAATGATGGCTTTAGCAACCTCGATGAGTTTTTACAAAATTCCGGGATGCTGAATATGAATTCAGTGCCTGCATCTATGCTGCCGTGGTTGAATTTGCTGTTGAAGAAGGGCGAGTAAGGGTCAAAAAAATAAAATCTTGCGGATAGCTGATTTTGGTGCAAACTTTAATTTGGCCTTGGTTTTTAGTCCAAGGGTTTAATCGTTGCCATCCGAGGATCTGGATTTGACGTATTTGCACTCCTTACTCTGTGCTCCACACCGATTTCGGATCAATGCTATCACACATGGATATAAGTACTGACTATGACATTTAACCTGAAAGTTGTGCATAAAGTTTACTTGGGATTCGGCATTGTTTTGTTGCTGTTGATTGTGTCGAGTTTGGCTGCCGACTCAAAGCTGGGGCATATTAGTGGCTCAACCCAACAAGTGAATGCCTTGGCCGTTCCTATACTTAAGCGAAGTAATCAGTTGTTGATCACTTTGCTTAAGCAAGCCAAGTTAAGTACCCTCAGTTTTAATCACACCACTTTGACGCAAACAGACGAAAGTTTGCAGCAATTCCATCAAGCCACGCAACAGTTTAATTTGAATTACCAGCAATTGGATCGATTAGTCAGTGACACTCCAGCGTCCAATCAAAGTTTAGACAGTGCTTATGCCAGCTATTTGCAATATATTGCCGCCGTTGAAAAAATGCTCGGTGGGGTGAGTAGCCGTATCAGCCAAACTGAAATACTGACCAAAACCCATGACAGCCTAAAAATTGAAATCGATAATGCCGGTGCCATTTTGTTTGAGCTATCAGAAATCGGTAGTGAGGATGAAGACGGTAAAAGTACTGGCAACGCCGAAGTATTACGACGTTTTACTGGGGCTGCTAATCAGCTGGATGGGATTTTGTTTAAGTTTATCGCCTCAACTGAGCAGTTGGTGGTGGTGACCGATATCACTAAAGTCGAAAAAGAAAAAGAGGATATGGGTTATGTCATCAGTAATCTCGATGCCCAGTTTGAATATCTCAAAACTCTGTCGGGAGAAATTGATACCAAAGGGGTGATTGATCAGGCGATGAGTGCTTATGCTACGGTGTCGGCTTTGTTGATCGGCGAAAATAACCTGCTGGAAATTAAGCTTGCTCAACTAAGAGAAGGAGAGATTGCTAGGGAGCAGTTGACGGTAGCCGAGGGCCATGTCAATGAGGCCAGCGGGCATTTGGATAATCTGGTTGAAGCCACTGATAAGCGGTTTAATTCGTTACAACAGCAAGTGCTGGATAAGGTTGAAGATGGCCAGAATCAATTGCGTTCGATGATGGTGATTATGACGTTTTGTGCTTTGTTGGCAATATTTATCACCATTCGGGCATTGCGGCCATTAAAAGGCATTAATCAAGTGCTGCGCTATATGGCACAGGGCGATTTGTCACGCAAACTCAATGTGATCTCCAAAGATGAGTTTGGCGAGTTGTCAGGTAATATTAATGATGTGGTGAGTGATTTAACTTCTTTGGTACAGGAGATTGTCGGTAGTTCGACTAAATTAACCACCAATTTGACTGAGGTAGTGGATAATTCTGCCAAGGATATTGAGCAAATGTCGGCGTTTGTCGATGAGCAACGCAGTAAGGTGGGTGAGGTTAATCAAATCACCGATCAGATGAATAACAGCACCGATTTTGTCACCCAGCAGGCCAATTCGGCGGTTGAAGAGATGAAGCAATCGCTAGAAAAAAGTCAACAGGTAGATCGTATTGCCGAGGCTAATAATCAGCGTATTGGGGCGCTGGCTACCAAGCTTGATCAGGCGACAGAGAATATCGACCGTTTGCAGGTGGAGTCTGCGTTGATCGGCGGGATCATTGAGACCATCCGCAATATCGCTGAACAAACTAATCTGTTAGCGCTTAATGCGGCAATTGAAGCGGCACGGGCAGGCGAACAAGGCAGGGGCTTTGCGGTGGTGGCCGATGAAGTGCGCTCGCTGGCGGTGAGAACTCAGCAATCGACCGCTGAAATTCAAAGCATGATTGAAAAGCTGCAATCGCAAATTGACGATGCGGTGTCAGATATTTCTAGCGGTAAACAGCAGGTAACAGAATGCGTTAAATATACCGATGAATTGACTCAGGCACTGGCGACAATTAATCAGGCAATTAACCGTATCCATGGCATGAGTGGCGAAATTGCTGATTCAGCTCGGCAGCAAAAAGACCAAAGCAGTCAAATTCAGCTTAAAGTCTCTGATGTGTTGGAGATTGCCGAGAAAAATGCGCAGATCTCTCATTCCACACTAGAAAACAACAATAAAATCGCCAGTTTAGCCGATGAGTTGGATCACTCGGTTCATACCTTTAAGGTTTAGGCGTTTAAGGCGTCTAGCGACGCTGGTAAAAATTAAAGCTGATACTGATGCGATCCGCTGCCTGACCTTCATTGTCACTCAGGTTGGCATCAACATCGTGGCGCAACCAACCGGGAAAGAAAATAATCCGCCCAGGGAGCGGATCATAAAAGACTTTAGACCAAGTATCCCGGCGTTTTTCTTTGGTCTTTTGGCTGTATATAGGGGTCATAATGGCTTGCTCCCGGGGATCGTAAAAGTTGATCCGACCACTGTTTTTGACATCTGCCTGGACATAATACACTCCACTGAACAGTGAGGTACCGTGATTGTGGTTGCGGTTATAAGCGTATTTACCACTGACATTGGCCCACATGGCATCGCAAACCACTGCACATTCCGGATCGCCACCGAGCTCGTGTAGATAGCTCTGTGCGGCAGCAATCACTCGTTTGGTAAAGTCAGCAAATTCTTTGCGCTTATGCATATCGGTCGCGCTATGCCATGCACCAACCTTGCGAGCATTGGAGCGCTCAATCCCGGTCTGGTCTTTATCGCGCCATGCGTAGATATGGGTTTTTAGCTGGCCATTCAGTGGCGCAACATCGAGCCAGTCAGTGAAGGCAATGGTGGTGGGAAAATAACGCTCAAAAGAAAGTTGAGATTGCTGAGCGGGTTCCTTAGTAGGGGCATTCATCGTGGTATCCTTAAATCTTGATAAAATAAAGCCGGGCACCACGCCTCAAGGTGAGGTGGTGGCCCGGTATCATGGCACTATTAAGCTATTGGTCCTGCATTAAACACCCGGTTTAAAGACACTAGTCGTGCGTGTCCATTGTTCTAGTATCGCTTCAGACAATTCGACGTTTAAGCTGATAGTCTCATCCTCATTGCCAAGGTCAGGATGCCAAGGGCTATAGCTGCTATCTTCCTCATTGATAAAGCGATCCATGATTGGCAGCAGGCTATTGATACCATCTATGTCTATTTCAAATGCGCCTTCATATGGGTTGGCAACTACCAGTCTATTGGAGCCATCCCATTTATCCCAAGCACAAATGACACAACCATTGCTCTGGCCTCTGATCCAAATCAACAAATCCCCTGATTCAAGGTCAAGCAGCTCCTGAGGTAATTGGCTCTGATCAACCTCGTCGGGCAATCCGCTGACGGTATCTTGGGTTGCAAACCAGATATCGTCACGCTTGAGCACTCGTGAGGCATCAAATTCAGGGTTGGTATTAACCATCAAGATGGTTTTGTTGCTGATGGTTTCAAGTGTTGTGTCATCGCCGCTACTGTCGAAGCGGTCAATACCACCACAGTCTTGCAGAATATACAGATCATCACTATTGTCCTGACTGGCCGTTATGACATCGCTACCAGCACCGGGCATAAACACACAAGGACCAGTCTGAGCGCCATTAAGGGTGTCATTACCAAAGCCACCCAACAAAATTGCTGGGCCTACTGAATTGGCATCTAGGGTATTATCATTGTTACCACCTTCCAATACGCTAGCCAGATCCATTGTTGTTAGATCGAGGGTAAACCCAGTGCCAAACTGCAACAATAGTTTGCCGATGGCGTTAATGATCACAAGGTTTTGTGCCAGTGCTGTGCGATTACCCCCTTCACCCATGGTCAAGGTCAGATCGCTACCATTAAGTGCCATGCCCAAATCACGCAGGCGAATGGTGCCATCAAGTATTACAGTCAAACGCTCAGCACTGGCGTCAATATAAATGGTGTCCTGATTTAATGGGTTGCGATTAATCAATACCTGATCATCTGCGCCCAAAATTAACACCGTATTATGGCCACTACCCGGTAAGATCACATTGTCACCACCATCGGCTTTAATGGTGTCATTGCCACAAAAACCCTGAAAGAAGGTTTGACCATTGAGTACCACATGATCATTTCTGGTCGTTGCGCTGGTATTCCAGTTGTTGATTTTAGCGATATTCAAGCTGCTGCCATCAGCAAAACGCAACATTCTCAGGCGGTGGGTTAAGTTGCTCCAGTTGCCTTTAATGGTGATACTGTCGCCAGTTTGCAGGTTAGGTTTGCTCAAGTCTTCGCCAATAAGGGCATCCAGCACGCGGGTATCATCGGCAATTAATGAAAATGTTACTTCTTCGGTAATGTAGTCGTCACTGTTGGGCTCTTTGCGGCCATAGGCATCTTCACTCACGCTGACGCGCAGATTAAAGGCCGAGACGCCTTCGCCAAATTGCAAAATATCTCTGACATTATCGACATCTGTGATGACCGGATCTGACGCGCCATAGTTATAATCCCGGCCACTGTCGACCAGCGGATCAGTGCCAGCTTCACCATATTCAAAACTGATACCGTTACTATAGGTACCGTCATCGGTTAATGAGACATTAACCGTGTTAAGTCCTTTCTCAATCCGATCACTGCCATCACCAAAACCTAAAATGAAAATATTGTCGTCGGTTTTGTCTGGATTAACTTCACTGACCAAGATATCGTTGCCCGGACCACCGCGTAACATGTTGACTCCAGCACCCGCAATCAAGAGGTTTTTACCGCCAGTGCCACCGGTTAGCGAGGTATAACCTTCACCGCCGGCATGGGCACCATAAAGCCTGTCACTGCCGCTACCGCCTTTGAGGCTGTTAACTAAATTCAGTGCCCCTTCGTTTGTTGCCACGCCGTAACCGGTGACGAGGATATTATCACCCGTATTAGCCGTCAGTGTGCTGCATTTGTTCGCATTGCTGACCATGGTATCGTCTTCTTCACTACCATTAACATTTTCAAGTCCTTTTACCAGCAGCGGTTTGTTACTTTCACCGCCTTGGAACATGATCGCTTGGCGGGTATACTCCCCTGCCATATTGATGCCTTCCAAACGGGTTAAATTGATATGGGCCGAACCATCAATCACTAGGGTGTCACTGTCTTTTTTCTGCTGTATGGCAATGTTGGATTCTTCTATATCGCCAGCATCCAGACTATATTTGCTCTGGTCGTGAGCATCTGTGATGTCTTTAAACTCACTGCTGATATAAATGGTGTTATTACCTTCACCGGCTTTAATATCGAATTCGCCGAGACCCAGCAAAATCACATCATTACCACTACCGGTTTGTATTTCTTCGCGAATAACCTGACTTTCTTCACCGTCCTCATCTTCTTCATAGGTATCTGTGCCATAAATGGCTATACCTCGGGTGTAACTCGCCATGTCTTTACCATCAAGCGCCAACGCTTCACCAGCGGTAAAGACGGCATTGCTGTCTTCTTGCATCCCACCATCATCGAGACGTTCACCAATAAATTGCTGCAAAGATTCCCTTAAATCATTGTCATCAAGATCAATGCTACTATCGCTGATCAGATCAACATCTACCGGTGGTGTTACACCATCCTCACCGTCAGTCCATTTTTGGTAAATGTCGTCAAATTTCTCTTGTGTCTCAGCCGTTACCGCATTAATGGCACCATCGAGCAGTTGGTCAATAAATTCTTGTACTGACAGTGCTTTCTCATCATCAGTGACATTTTGAACAATATCGTCTATCGATTGTTCAAGAGCGCTG
>CBDIDQ010000020.1:0-26846 GCA_965277695.1 Alteromonadaceae bacterium | reverse complement strand
AACCTTACTCATACATACCCCTATTTCTTCAAAACACCACACTAAGCGGAAAATTATATTTATTGTAGGTGCTGTAGGATTAATAGCACAAGAATTATAGCCCAAATACAAACTTTGCTCTTAATATGCAAATAGATGTAACAAGTTCTTAGTCACGATCTTAACCTAAAATCATGATAACTCTTACATATAGAATTTATATCACCAGCCCATAATCCCCCCTCTATAGCACTGATAAGGGATCGACTCACCTCTTCTTTCTTTATGCCCATAAAACCCCATAACTCATTGTTTTATAACATTTTAATCTTACTTTGTTTTGCTCAAATAATAGCCATTTTGCACATCTTTACTATACTTATATACAGTATATAAATATTTAAAAGGAGTATGACCATGAGCCCAGACCAAGCCAGTTCTTGTGAGCACTCCTGCAAGCTAGAACCATCAGAAGACAATACTGAACTAGGCGAACAAATCACCCTTTTAGCCGCGCAAATTAATGCGGCTACCTATCAATTTTTAAAGTTCATCGCTGAATTTGATCGTCGTGGTGGCTGGAGTGGTTCAGGTATTCGCTCTTGTTCACATTGGTTGAACTGGAAATGTGGGTGAGTAGGTAAAAAAACGAAGGCTCGCAGTTTTTGTACCTTCGAAATGGAGTGTCAGAATGACCGACAGGGCTCATAGTGCTGCCAGAGAAAGAGTTCGGATAGCTCATTGTTTAGACCAGTTACCACAAATAAATGAAGCGTTTGAACAAGGTGAGATAAGTTATTCTAAGGTACGAGCCTTAACCCGAGTGGCGACAAATGACAATGAAGATTACTTTTTAATAATTTCTCAATACGGAACTGCGAGTCATATGGAACAGCTGGTACGTAAATACCAGCAGGTAGAGAGAAATCAACAACCAAAGCAACAAAATGATGAGTATCAACAACGAAAACTAACCTATTACCAAGACGATGATGGAATGTGGATAATCAACGCCAAACTACCACAAGAAGAAGGCGGGTTAATCGTCAAGGCTATTGAAGAGGTCATGAGACTGCAAAATAAACCTATGCCTGATGTTATTGGTTATTCTGAGTCAAAACCTAGTGTTTCCGCAGAAACACCTTCAACAGAATCTGCTAATCCCGAACCAAAAACGGCTGAACCGCAACTAAGCGCTTCCGCAGAAGCACCTTCAACAGAATTGGATAGCACTGAATCAAAAACAGCGGAACCAAAAGAAACAACTGAACCAACAAGCGCTTCCGCAGAAGCACTTTCAACAGAATTGGGTATCGGTGAGTCAGAAATAGTCGAAACCGCCACTTTCACCCAAAAACGTGCCGATGCCTTATCTGCAATCGTCGAGCACTATATTGCCAGTGACACTAATGAAAGCGACGAAGGTCTTAAATCACTGGCTGGCCATGAACGCTGCCAATTGGTACTGCACCTTGATGTCGGAACACTCAAACAAGATCACCACTGCTGTAAACATGACCATCATGACAACAACAACGAAGATAACGCCACATGTCAGCATCAAACACCTCCCCACTTGGACAAACAATGGATTTCACTGGAAAATGCCAAGCGTTTTAGCTGTGATGCCAGCTTACTGACGGTGCTTGAAGATGAAAACGGCAATGTGCTCAATCTGGGCCGCAAAACCCGAGTCGTATCCCCGATGCTAAAACGAGCACTAGATATAAGAGATGAGACGTGTCGCTATCCCGGTTGCTGTGAATCTCGTTATGTCGATTTCCACCACATTGAGCATTGGGCTAATGGTGGCGAAGCCAACAAAGATAATCTGGTAAAGCTCTGTCGCTTCCACCATAGAGAGCTCCATTCAGGTCATTACTCTATCGAAATAAAAACATCAGGCAAAAAGCGAACGTTAGTTTTCAAAAAATCTACAGGAGAAGTGATGGAACCCAGCCCCAAATTTCCACCTTGCACGGTTGAAAGCACAGTAAAAGGCTATTTTGAACAACAATGGCCAGATATAAATTGCCACACTGGCGACTCTCTTTGGCAGGGTGAAATTATGGATTACGGCATGGCAATCGACGCTTTATTGGCACAAAAAAATCAATCGGTTGCGGATTCTTGTGCATAAAACCCGTTTTAATCATATTTATAAGGCTAAAACAAATAAGAATACAAATAACCTGCGCCAACCGCCATAGTCAAGATCACCACTAAAAATGCGATGATCATGTTATTTTTAAAGATAGATTTCAACAAAATCACTTCTGTCAAACTAGCACCTGCGCTGCCGATGATTAATGCCATAATCGCCCCAAGCCCCATACCTTTTGCGACAAGTGCAGCACTCAAGGGGATCACAACTTCTGCACGAATGTATAAAGGAATACCAATTACCGCAGCAATAGGAATAGCCAATGAATTATTGTCGTTGGCAACATTAGCCACGAATTCGGCAGGCATGAAGCCATAAATCATTGAACCCAGCGCAATACCACCGATTAGGTAAGGCAACACTTTGTTGAAATCTGCCCATGTTGACTGCCAAATCCGCCGCCATTTAGTCACTGGCGCTTTACTACTGTCACAAACCGAACCACAAGCCATCGATTCAGGTTTAATGTAAGCCTCAGGTTTGATGTATTTTTCAAAACCAAGCTGCTCCAGTGTGTATCCAGCGATAACAGAAACCCCCATGGCAATCACGAAGTAAAACACCGTCACTTTGAAACCAAAATTCACCGAAAATAAACCAATGATGATCGGGTTTAACAATGGACTGGCGAAAAGAAAAACCATCATAGTACCAAAACCCGCTCTCGCCCTTAACAGCCCTTTTAAAAAAGGAATGGTAGAACACGAACAAAATGGCGTTATTGCCCCTAAAAACCCAGCAATAATATAACCTCGGCCATTTTTACCCGCCAAAATACGCTGAATTCGAGATGGCGGAATATATTCTTGTAATATCCCGACAAAGTAACTGATCAATAAAAATAAAACGGTTAACTCAGCGGCCAAAAAAACAAACATATTTAAAGTTTCTTTCACCTGATTGGTGTCAATGTAGAACTTAATTTATAAATCCATATTTCTAGAATAATAGAAATATATAATGATTGATTATTTATGTTATTTAAATAAAGAAAAGGTCGTCAGATGGAGATCGAAATTGTCGCAAAAGCATTAAAAGAGTTAGGACACCCTACCCGATTAGCGATTTACAAAAGCGTGGTAAAAGCCGGTTATCAAGGCATTGCCGTGGGCGGATTGCAAGAAAGACTGGCGATCCCGGGTTCTACCTTATCCCACCACATCTCAAGTTTGGCATCTGCCGGATTGATTTCTCAACGCCGTGAAGGCCGTACACTCTACTGTGTCGGCGAATTCGAAAAGCTTCAGTCAGTGATTGGATTCTTGCAAGACGAGTGTTGTGTTGATGAGTGATTAAATCAGCTAGCTGCTATCCCTCAACATTAACGAGGTTGAAACCTCGTCTACGGCAAAGCAGTTGTGCCATAGACACAAACTCCCCCATCACCTCTTGAAATTATGAGTTTATGTAATGGTTGGTACATAGGGATACCATAAAATGAAAAAAAGAAACGTGTTATTCTCAAGCCTTATAACGATCCTGATATTAATATCATTCGGTGTATTTTCATTAAACCTATTGGCACTCAACCAAATATTACGAGCTGATACCCATATCAACTTTGTCAAACTCATCGAGAAAGAAAACGTACAAGATAAAGTGATGATGGTTTTGTATACCGGCCTGATGGCTGATTACTGTACACTCAAGGCAGATCGCCAATCCGTTATTTTTAAATATACCTTGGCGGAAGATTTTACCGTTAAAATAAATGAAGCCGAAACGCTTTTTCAATCCATATTGAAAAAACAACATGAGCAGTTAGGTATTGATTGTGCAACCGATGAACCCTGATCTTGCTTAAGTAGCCAAAACAAAAGAGCAATAAACAGACACAAAAAAACCCGATTGGAAGTCGGGTTTTGTTGTTTTAACGCGAGATAAACTTCTTTCAGACGAGTCAACTGTAAACCCTACATAAACTCAGGTCAAGTCAATCAAACAAAAAAATTGATTCCAATAAACTATTGTTCTTTTCAGCAATTCATTGTTACAATAAAATTCTATTCTGAAAGTATTTCTTGTTACCCTGAGGGCCACAAAGAGCTTTTTCTTTACCTCTAAAAGGCTTTTAAACCCTCGGCTTATGGCGTGGAAACCTTAAGGCACTCAACCCGAAGGTTCGAGATAAACTTCTTTCAGATAGAGGGCAAACCAGATAACTGAGGTATTTAAAGTGTTTTTTTGGCTGTCTCGTTCCTGATTAAAACAGGAAACACGTAATGATTGAAATCATCGTATTAATTGCGGCAGTATTGAAAATCATTGTTCTGCTTAAGCAATTACTCAAGCAACCTAAAAAAGGTGAGTAAGCTGTCTATCAGAATTTGACGGACAAAAAGCGGGCAAATTCCAATTTGCCCGCTTTTGATAACATCTTGCACAAATCACCAGTCAAAGCTCATTCTCTCAACACTATTCCTCAGCAACCGCCCGAGCAATAGCCCTAAACCCAATGGCGGAGCCACCGGCAGACCATAACGCGGTAGGACTGTTGTTAAAGGCTGAGGCTAAATCCATATGTACCCAACCTTGGCCATCGTTTGGCACAAAGCGAGACAGGAAACCAGCAGCATTACTTGCACCACCTGGGCCACCGCCTTTTTGCGGACGACTATTCGCCGTATCGGCGTAAGCTGACGGACAGTTGTTTTGATGGGCTTTTTCTAGCGGTAACGGCCATGCGGCTTCATGTTCTTGCTCAGCATAAGCCAACATCCGTTGTTGCAACGGCTTGTCTAGACCAAATAAAGCATAATAATCTGTACCAACAGCCATAACAGCCGCACCGGTTAATGTTGCCGCATCAATGATTAATTTGGCACCAGATTCAGCCGCTGCCATCAAACCATCAGCTAGCACAACCCGACCTTCAGCATCGGTATTGACGATTTCAACCGTCAAACCATTTTTGTAAGTGATGATATCACCTAAGGTGTAAGCGTGACCGCTGATCAAGTTTTCTGCACAACACAGAATCAACTTGATGCGTTTATTAGAGCCTCGACCGATAGTCAGTGCCAAGCCACCGGTTACAGTCGCAGCACCACCCATGTCGCATTTCATCGTCAACATGCCTTCGCTAGATTTGATGGAATAACCGCCACTATCAAAAGTAATGCCTTTGCCCACTAATGCCACATCAACCGCCGCATTGTCATCACCGCTAGGATTATAATCCAATACCAACATCACCGGCGGACGTACACTACCACGACCGACCTGATAAATACCGTGCCATTGTTTTTCTAGCAGTTGTTCGCCACTGATTAATTCGTAGCTGACATGCTCAGGGGCTAAAGATTGAATAAAGTCGGCTGCTGATTGAGCCAATACCATCGGAGACATATCGCCGGGAGTTTGATTGACAGCATCACGGGTCCAAGCCATAGCGGTTAAACGCGCGTTAAGTTCTTTAATATCGGCATCAGACGCTTCGGCCCATTGCACGTTATTGAGTTTTTTCGGGGTAGTGAAACCTTGTACGAATGACCATTGATATTCCAGTAACCAACCCGTATCGTCCAGTTGTACCGCACTGATACCCTGCCCTTCGATACGACGGGCGGCTCTTTGGATAGTGCCCAGCGGATCATCGTTGCTAATATGGATGACAAAATTGCCATTGTGCACCGATAAAATCGCCTTCTCGCCCCATTGTTCCGGTGCTGCCACTGAACTGAGGGTGACCTTCATCATTTCTGCCATTCTTTTTTGCTCATATCTAGTATAGTGGCGCTTAGTCTACTACAGCCCATATGAGTTCTAAATGAAATTTTCGTCTTCGCTGCAACAAGCCAGCCTGATAAAACGTTACAAACGGTTTCTTGCCGATATCCGTCTAAACAATGATGACATCATCACCATTCACTGCCCAAATACCGGCGCAATGACTGGCTGTGCCACACCCGATGATAAAGTCTGGTACTCCACCAGTGACAACCCCAAACGCAAATACCCCAATACTTGGGAAGTCAGTCAAAATGCCCAGAATCACTGGTTTTGCATCAATACCACCCAAGCTAACCATATTGTCAAAGAAGCCATTGAACTAAACCAAATCGATGAACTGCGTGGCTATGAGCAATTGCGTAGTGAAGTGAAATACGGCGAAGAAAACAGTCGCATCGATTTACTGTTGCAAGATGACAACAAACCTAACTGTTATGTTGAAATTAAATCCGTAACCCTCCTCGGTAAAGAACTTGGTGAAGCGCTAGATAACGATGGACAAGGTTATTTCCCCGATGCGGTGAGTGTTCGCGGTCAAAAACATATCAGAGAATTAATCGCCATGGTTGAGGCCGGACACCGGGCGGTATTATTTTTTTTGGTCCAGCACAGTGGTATTAAACGCATGAGTCCTGCTCGGCACATCGATGCCAAGTACGCTGATTTGCTGGCTCAGGCGATTGAACAAGGGGTAGAAGTACTGTGTTATCGCACCCTTATCAGTCCGACACAAATCACCATTGATCAAGCGATTGATTTTTCATTAGGCGACAGTCAGCCAAAATAATCATAAAATAAACCGAGTACCACCCAACCATTGGGCGTAGTTTGTTTTTACGATTTTTTGCGCTTTTTTTTCGCTAAACCTAAGCTGGCAAACAATTTTTTATCAGTTTGTGTCATCAAGGGGTTGGTTTGTGGTGTTAGGGCACCAATATAGAGCTGCGTTTAAAAATGAATGAAGCACTGAAATTAACCGAACAGCCCAAATGCGACGATTATTCACGCAGTCAGGGCGAATTTAATTGCTATAGCTTTTTTAATTTGCTATAGATAGCCGCCATATTTTTTGGTGCGTGATATTAGGAGACATTTTATGCCCCAAGGCAAAGAAGTTAAAGCTCGCGGCATATTAGCTGAAGCTGGTGTAGAACCTTATCAAGAGGTTGCCGGCGAAGAATATATGTGTGACAAACAGCATGACCATTTCAAAGTGATCCTTGAAGCGTGGCGTTCTCAACTCAAACAAGAAGTTGATCGCACTTTAAGCCATATGAAAGATGATGCTGCCAATTACCCTGATCCGGTGGATCGTGCAGCCCAGGAAGAAGAATTTGCATTGGAGCTGCGAACCCGTGACAGAGAACGTAAGCTGATCAAGAAAATTGAAAAAACCATCCAATTAATTGAAGAAGATGAATTTGGATTTTGTAAATCTTGCGGTATCGAAATTGGTATTCGCAGACTTGAAGCCAGACCTACTGCGGACCTGTGCATCGAGTGTAAAACACTGGCTGAGATGAAAGAAAGACAAATGGGCGGTTAATAACCCCTTGATGTTCACCATCTAAGCATAAAAAAAGGGAGCGACAGCTCCCTTTTTCTTTGGTCTAACACCATTAGCCACAAATGGTACCTTTAATGACAAACTCACCACTCATCACCATTAATACTGCCAATAACACCGTCAATAACACCCGGTATATTGGTCGATTTGCGCCCTCGCCCTCCGGACAGTTACACTTTGGTTCGTTAGTTGCTGCGGTCGGCAGTTATTTGCAAGCCAAAGCCAACAACGGCTTGTGGTTGGTGAGAATGGAAGACATTGACCCCCCCAGAGAAGTCCCTCATGCCGCCAGCGACATCCTCAAGACCTTAGCCTTGTATGGACTGCATTGGGACCAATCGGTGCTTTATCAGAGTCAACAAAGTCAATATTATCGTGAAGTGCTCGATTGGTTGGCTCGTCATGATCACAGTTATTTATGTCAATGTACCCGTAAACAAATCAATCACGACAGTGGTGGTAGTGGCATTTATCAACGCACTTGCCGAGATTTAGCCCTCGCTCAACCTGGCTGTAGCACTCAACCTGGCTGTAGCTCTCAACCTGGCTGTAGCTCTCAACCTGGCTGTAGCACTCGCTTAAAAAACGACAACCCAGTATTACAATTTACCGACGGTTTGCAAGGCTTGGTTAGTTCACCAGATAGCGGTCTAAGTCAGTGGGCTGATGACTTTATTATCTATCGCAAAGATGGCTTATTTGCTTATCAGCTGGCGGTGGTGATTGATGATATTTCACAAGGTATTACCGAGGTCGTCAGAGGTTGTGATCTGCTCTGGATCACCTTGCATCAATTGACTTTAACCCAAATTTTGGGTCATGAGCCGCGCCAATATGTCCATTTACCTGTGGCCGTGACCGAACCAGGCAAGAAATTAAGTAAACAAAATCATGCCAAGTCGGTTCACTCAGCCAACCCCGGGGAAAACCGACAAACTTTACTTAACGTATTGAAATTTCTACACTTGCCTTTAACACCAACGCTTGAACATGAACTATTGTCAGTGTCTATTGAGGCTATTTTGCAGTGGGCAGTACAGAACTGGTCGGTCCAAAGCATCAAGCCAGTGCTA
Source organism: Alteromonadaceae bacterium (assembly GCA_965277695.1). Lineage (GTDB taxonomy): Bacteria > Pseudomonadota > Gammaproteobacteria > Enterobacterales > Alteromonadaceae > JABSOG01. Next base: position 18,331 of record CBDIDQ010000020.1, on the reverse strand, counting down.
GAACAGCGGATTGATTTACCGTGAAGGGTGTATTTGTTGGTTAAGTGTTATATCATTATCGCCTTTTTTAGCGCATAGCCCTCGTTGAGGATGCAGTTATCATTACTAAAGTTTTTAAGTTATACCGTAAATTGGTCAATAAAAAACCGCCTGCCACTGATGCAGTCGATGTACAAACAGACGTTGAGGCAACGGCCCAGATGCCGGCCGAGGCGGCCAAGCCAAAAGTCGACGAACAGGATCGTTCAGTGTCGGCACTCGAAAAATCTCGTCAAAAAAGTCAGCATTTTACCAATGCCATCCCACGTGATCAGCACAATATTTCACGCAAGCAACTCAGTCCCAATGCACTTAAAGTGCTTTACCGCCTGCAAGATAACGGCTACGAAGCCTATCTAGTTGGTGGCTGTATCCGCGATATCTTAATGGGTCAGACCCCTAAAGATTTCGACGTTGCCACCAACGCCACCCCAGAACAAATCAATGCCTGTTTCAACAATTGCCGCTTAATCGGTCGCCGCTTTCGCCTCGCCCATATCATGTATGGTCGCGAAGTTATCGAAGTCGCCACCTTTCGCGGTCATCACGAACAACCGCCTATCAAAGAGAACAACAAACACAATACCTCTCATCACAGCGATGAAGGACAATTATTGCGTGACAACGTGTATGGCAGCATTGAAGAAGACGCCCAACGCCGTGACTTCACCATTAACGCCTTGTATTACACTGTTGATGGTTTTTATATCCGAGATTTTGCCGAGGGTATTGCGGCCATCAAGGCCAAAAAGATTGAATTGATTGGTGATCCAGAATCGCGTTATCGCGAAGACCCGGTGCGCATGTTGCGAGCCATCCGCTTCTCTACCAAGCTCGACATGACCATTGAAGAGAAGACCGAAAGCCCGATTTATCAACTCGCTGACCTATTAAGCAATATCCCCTCTGCCCGCCTGTATGAAGAATCATTAAAACTGATGCTTAACGGCAAAGCCGAGCTTAATTATCTGGCAATGCGCAAATACGGCTTATTCGCCGCCATGCACCCGGTGCCCAGCGAAGTATTAAACGGTGACGCTGGCAGTTTTGCCGAGCGTTTAGTACATCAGGCTTTTATCAATACCGATCAGCGTATCAATAGTAACAAACGGGTCACCCCAGCGTATATTTTTGCAGCACTATTATGGTATGTGCTAGAAGCTGAAATTGAACTGAACATGCACAACAAAGGGCTCAACTTCTACGACGCCAGCTATCAGGCAATGAATGACGTTTTATCTCGTCATGCCAAATCCATCGCCTTACCGCGCCGTTTTTCTACTGTCACCCGGGATATCTGGCAATTACAGTTTCGCTTACCACGTCGCAGTGGTCGCCGAGCCGAAAAACTGCTGGAGCATCCGAAGTTTCGCGCTGGTTACGACTTTTTATTACTGCGAGGCGACATTGAAGGCGGTGAAGTGGCTGAGTTGGGTCAATGGTGGACCGATTTTTTACGCTGCGATGAAAAAGCCCGTCATGGCATGATCAGACAATTAAATGGTCCCAAATACCAAAAACCTGACGAAGAAGCAGATGCTGCCGATGAAGCCGCTGCCGAACGTAACCCAGACAAACCTAGCGGCGATCGCAGACCAAGAAACAGAAACCGCAATCGTAATCGCAACCGTCGTGGCGCAGCCAAAACAGATACCAGCCCGGCAGCTAACAGCTCACCCAGCGGCTCGCCAGACAGCTCCTCAGGCAGCTCTTCAGGTAATGGCCAGTGATCCGCTGTTACCTTGGTCTTGGTGGCAATCTCGCTAATCCGATTGCGGCGATACAATCTGCGGTTATCGCGCTCAAGCAATTGCCCAAAAGCCGCTTTGTTGCACTATCACCTTTGTATCAAAGCCAGCCGATGGGGCCGTCAGATCAACCTGACTATATTAATGCCGTCGTTGCTATCGACACCGATTTAGCGCCTTTGACACTATTAGATCACACCCAACAAATTGAACAAAACCACGGCCGGACGCGTAAAGCAGACCGCTGGGGACCACGAACACTAGATTTGGATATCCTGCTATATGGTGACCAATCTATCAACACCGAGCGCCTGACCGTGCCCCATTATGGGATGCGAGAAAGAGAGTTCGTATTATACCCGCTACACGATTTGCACCCGACACTGATTTTTAGTGATGGATATGCATTGGCTGAGCAATTGTTAACAGTGCCCTTGAATGGGATGAAAAAATGTCTCAAGCAAAACCTAGATTTTGCCACAGACTAAAGAGAATAAAATGGCTAAAAAAACCGTATCGACCTTTTTGAAAATGAAGAAAAAGGGCGAAAAAATCGTCACACTCACGGCCTATGATGCCAGTTTCGCCAAATTGTTCGACGCCGCTGGCATCCACGCGCTATTGATTGGTGATTCATTGGGCATGGTGCTTCAAGGTCACGACGATACTTTACCAGTGACCACTGATGAAATTGCTTATCATACCCGCTGTGTTCGCGCTGGCACCACAGAAGCGCTAGTGATCGCCGACATGCCATTTATGAGTTATGCCACCAAAGAGCAAGCTTTTGACAATGCCGCCAAGTTGATGCAAGCCGGCGCTAACATGGTCAAACTCGAAGGTGGCGAATGGTTATTTGACACCATCAGCGGTCTGACAGAACGCGGTATTCCAGTCTGTGCCCACTTGGGCCTAACCCCGCAGTCGGTCAATATTTTTGGTGGTTTTAAAATTCAGGGGCGTAAAGAAGACAAAGCCAATGAAATGGTAGAGCACGCTCATCGCCTGACTCAAGCAGGTGCTCAGCTGTTAGTGCTCGAATGTATTCCAGCTGAATTGGCCGCGCGGATCACCAACGAGATCAGCATCCCCACCATCGGCATTGGTGCTGGTGGCCAAACTGATGGTCAAATCCTAGTAATGCATGATTTAATTGGCATTTCTGCTGGTTATATTCCTAAGTTTTCAAAAAACTACCTCGCTGAAACGGGCGATATCAATACCGCTATCAGCAAGTACATTGAAGAAGTTCAAGATGGCTTCTTCCCCAGTCCAGAACAGACGTTTAAATAATTATTTTACAATTACTTTAGGTAAATAGTGATGCAAACAGTTACCGAAATATCAACACTCAGAGCCCAGCTCAAAGCGTGGCGCATGGAAGGCAAACGAATTGCCTTCGTGCCAACCATGGGCAACCTACATCAGGGTCATTTGTCGCTTTTTGAAGAAGCCAAAAAGCGCGGTGACAAAGTAGTGGTGAGTATTTTTGTCAACCCCATGCAATTTGATAACGCCAACGATCTCGAATCATACCCGCGCACTATTGAGCAAGACAGTGAAAAGCTCAAAGAGATGCAAACCGACTTATTATTTTTACCCAGTCGTCAAACCATCTATCCCAAAGAGCTGGATAATCAGACCTTTGTTGAAGTGCCCGACCTGTCTGACTTGTTTTGTGGTCACAGTCGCCCCGGACATTTTCGCGGCGTCACCACTGTGGTGAACAAACTGTTCAACCTAGTCGAGCCGGATGTGGCGATTTTTGGCCAAAAAGACTTTCAGCAGCTGTTTCTCATCCGCCATATGGTAACCGACCTATGCATGAACGTCGAAATCATTGGTGCACCCACCAAACGAGAAACCAGCGGTTTAGCCATGAGTTCACGCAACGGTTATCTCGATGCCGCCCAAATCAAACAAGCCACAGTGATTTATCAGGCATTAACCGCAGCCAAAGCGAAACTGCTACAAGGTGACAAAAATTTCACCGCCATCAGTCAAGCCGCCACCGCGCAGATTGTCGCTGCCGGATTAAAAGAAGACTTCTTCCATATCCAAAACGCCGATACCCTAGCTGATGCCCAACCTGATGATAAAAACCTCGTTATCCTCGTCGCCGCTTTTCTTGGCAAAGCCCGATTGATTGATAATTTGTTTTTTTCGGTGGATTAAAACTTTCAAGATAATATTGTTTGATGTTGTCTTGGAAGCCGATGGGCTCTTCAGGTTTTTTGAGCGCTTCGTTCAAAAATCAAAAGCTTTTTCACCACGGAGACACGGAGGCACGGAGAAAAACCAAATTGCTTTTGCTCTTCTCCGTATCCCCGTGTCTCCGTGGTCCGAATGCTTTTGCTTTTAAAGAACAAAGCGCTCCAGATACCCCGAAAAGCCCATCGACCGTGCAGCAGCGTTAACCAGCCCCCTTCAACTATCCCTTTTCCGCCATCACCACAACAAAATCTTGCCCATCCCTCAGTGACAGGGTAAAATACCCGTCCTTTTTATGGTTAATTTTCGAGCAGTAAATGAGTAAAAAATTACATATCAAAACTTGGGGCTGTCAAATGAACGAGTATGACTCGCAGAAGATGGCGGATTTGTTGGACTCGACCCATGGTTTGACTTTTACCGACGAGGCCGAAGATGCCGATATCATCTTGCTCAATACCTGTTCCATTCGTGAAAAAGCCCAGGAAAAAGTCTTTCATCAACTGGGTCGTTGGAAAAATCTTAAAGATAAAAAACCTAGCTTGGTGATTGGTGTCGGCGGTTGTGTCGCTTCACAAGAAGGCGAAATCATTCGCCAACGTGCCCCTTTTGTCGATATCGTCTTTGGTCCGCAAACCCTACATCGTCTGCCTGAAATGATTAATCAAGTGCAAGGCAAGAAAGGTTCGGTCATCGACATTTCGTTTCCCGAGATTGAAAAGTTTGATCGGCTGCCAGAACCTCGTGCCGACGGTCCTACCGCATTTGTGTCGATCATGGAAGGCTGTAGCAAATATTGTACATTCTGTGTGGTGCCCTACACTCGCGGCGAAGAAGTCAGTCGTCCGGTTGACGACGTTGTGGTTGAGATCGCCCAGCTTGCCGAGCAAGGTGTCCGTGAAGTCAACCTGTTAGGTCAAAACGTGAATGCTTATCGCGGTGAGACTTTTGACGGCGAGACCTGTCACTTCTCTGATTTGCTGCGCATTGTTGCCTCAATCGACGGCATTGACCGCATTCGTTACACCACCTCGCATCCGATGGAATTCACCAAAGACATTATTGAAGCCTATGCCGATATCCCTGAGCTGGTGAACCATTTGCACTTACCGGTGCAGTCGGGTTCAGATCGGATACTGACCCAAATGAAACGCGGTCACATGGCGATTGAATACAAATCGATTATTCGCCAGCTGAAAAAAATCCGCCCTAACCTCAGCATGTCATCTGATTTTATCATTGGCTTTCCGGGCGAAACCGATGCGGATTTTGAAGCCACCATGGATTTAATCAACGACATCAAGTTTGATCACAGTTTCAGCTTCATTTATAGCGCCCGTCCTGGCACACCGGCTGCGGATTTGCCTGATGACATTTCAATGGCAACCAAAAAGCAGCGTTTGCAAATTTTGCAAGACCGTATTACCCAACAGGCATTACAAATCAGCCGACATATGCTCAATACCGAACAACGTATTTTGGTTGAAGGCCCATCGAAAAAGAACCCGATGGAATTGCGTGGCCGCACCGAGAACAACCGAGTGGTTAACTTTGAAGGCCCACACACCTTAATTGGTCAATTTGCCGACGTAAAAATCAACGACGTCTTCACCAATTCATTACGGGGCGAATTTATTCGCAGCGAAAGTGAGATGGATTTGCGTAAAGAACAATCACCCGCACAAATTTTAGCCAAACACCCCAGCGAAGAAGCAGATTCTCTGGGCGTTCACACGTTTGCGGGGTAACATGGGTTTTTGGTGATTTGACCGCTATTATTTTCTCTGTCAAATCACCAGCGCTTATCACTCACTATTATCAATAAAATAGGAAATCATCTTTTTGACAAACAAAATGAAGAGCCAGACGTTTTTTCTTGAACCTGAGGATAATGAACGTTTGGCTAACCTGTGTGGTCCGTTTGACGAAAACTTAAAACAAATTGAAGTTCGCATGGGGGTTGAAGTCAGCTACCACGGTTGCGAATTCAGAGTCACTGGCAAAGCGGGTTCGTGCCATGCTTCCAGCGACATCATCAAAGCCCTGTATATTGAAACCCAGCCGGTTAAAGGTCAAATTGGCGACATCAGCGCCGAACTGGTCCATCTGACCATTCAACAAGCAAAAAGCCTAGAGCAAGAAAACCCATCAATGCCGATGGACAAACATTTGTTGATCAAAACCAAACGTGGCGTGGTTAAACCCCGCAATGAAAATCAGATGGCTTATGTCAGCAACATTCTCAGCCACGATATCACCTTTGGTGTTGGTCCAGCCGGCACTGGTAAAACCTACCTAGCGGTCGCCTGCGCAGTTGATGCACTAGAGCGACAAGAAGTCAGACGTATCCTCTTGACCCGTCCGGCGGTCGAAGCCGGTGAAAAACTCGGTTTTTTGCCTGGTGACCTGAGTCAAAAAGTCGACCCTTACCTACGCCCACTTTATGATGCCTTATTTGAAATGCTCGGCTTTGAGCGGGTAGAAAAACTCATAGAGCGCAGTGTTATCGAAATCGCGCCATTGGCGTATATGCGTGGTCGAACCTTAAATGACGCTTACATCATCTTAGATGAAGGGCAAAATACCACCGTCGAGCAAATGAAAATGTTCCTCACCCGGATTGGTTTTAACTCCCGGGCGGTGATCACCGGTGATATCACCCAAATTGATTTGCCTAGAGGGCAAAAATCTGGCCTACGTCATGTGGTTGAAGTATTGACTGATGTCAAAGAAATCAGTTTTAACTTCTTTCAATCTAAAGACGTGGTACGCCACCCGGTAGTACAACGCATTGTTGAAGCTTACGAAGACTTTGATGCCAAGCAACAAAAAGCCGAAGCCAAAATCAAAGAACGAGCCAAGCTTGCACACTTAGCGCAATTAGCACAGCAGGAAGCGGATTAATGGCTATCATTGTCGACTTGCAAATCGTTGATAACAGTCATGAATTGCCAACCGAACAGCAATTTATCAGCTGGACTGAGGCGGCATTAGCAGGGCATAAAGACGATGCCGAACTCACCGTGCGGATTGTTGATGAAGCCGAGAGTCGCGCGTTAAACCATGACTATCGGGGCAAAGATAAATCGACTAACGTGTTATCCTTTCCTTTTCAAGCACCTCCGGGTGTGGTAATTAACCTGTTAGGTGACTTGATTATTTGTGCCAAGGTTGTCACAGATGAGGCAAGCCAGCAGCACAAACCATTAATTGCCCATTGGGCACACATGATCACCCATGGTTGCTTGCATCTTTTGGGTTATGATCATATAAATAACGATGAAGCACAGGTGATGGAATCTCTTGAGACAGAGATTTTACACGCTCAAGGGTTTGCTGATCCATATGCTGACGATCACATTGATAAAAACTGACGTCATGAAAAATAATTGCCAAAGGAAACAAACACACTGATGAGCGACGACAAATCGCATTCGAGTAACGGTTCTTCACCGAAACGCTGGATTGACAAACTAGTCCAGCTATTTCAAGGAGAACCGAAAAATCGAGACGAGCTGGTAGAAGTGATCCAGGACGCCGAATACCGCGACCTGATCGACCCACAAACCAAAAAAATGATTGAAGGTGTTCTAGAAGTATCAGATATGCGGGTACGAGAGATCATGATCCCGCGTGCACAAATAGTTACCGTCGATTTAAATCAAACAGTCGAAGAATTTCTGCCTATTTTATTGAAATCCTCACACTCTCGCTTTCCGGTGATCAACGAAGATAAAGATCATGTTGAAGGCATCTTACTAGCTAAAGACCTATTGCCTTATGCCTTTGGTCAGGCAGAAGACAACTTTAACTTAAAAAATGTCATTCGCAACGCCATCATTATTCCTGAGGGCAAACGGGTTGACAGCCTACTGCGCGATTTCAGACAAGAACGTTATCATATGGCCATTGTGGTTGATGAATATGGCGGCGTGTCTGGGCTTATCACCATCGAAGATATTCTCGAACAAATTGTTGGTGAAATTGAAGATGAACATGATGCCAGCGAACTGCCTGATGATATTCGTCAGGTGGGCAAGCATATTTACACCTTACAAGCGTTAACACCTGTGGATGATTTTAACGACTATTTCACCGCTGCATTTGATGAAGACGAAGCAGACACTATTGGTGGTGTAATTTTACGGGCCTTTGGCCACATGCCTGAGCGGGGAGAGACCATTGAACTGCAAGGGTTTAACTTTAAAATCATGAACGCCGATAGCCGACGTATTCAGCAAATTCAACTGACCATTCCCAAACAGACACTGGCAGAAGAAGAAGTGACCCACGAGTAATGCGCGTTCGTTGGGGTTTACTGCTATTGGCCGGGTTATCTAATGCTTTTGCCTACGCACCACATCACTACACTTTTATTCCATTAGTCACCCTACCCTTGTTGTTGATACTGACGCAAGGGGCCAAAAGCGCCAAATCGGCGGCTATTGGCGGTTTTATCTATGGCTTGGGTTGGTTTGGTGCCGGCATCAGCTGGGTTCATGTCAGCATCGACCAATTTGGCGGTTTACCACTTGTCGCCTCACTGGCATTAATGGGCCTTTTGGTCGCTTATCTGGCGCTTTTTCCAGCGTTATGCAGCTATTTATTGGTGAGGTTTTCTCAGCCCCGAGACTGGCTGGTCAGTTTTCCTATCCTCTGGCTGCTGAGCGAATGGCTCAGGAGCACTTTACTCACCGGCTTCCCATGGTTGTCACTGGGTTACTCGCAACTTGAATCACCGCTAGCGGCCTTTGCCCCGGTGATTGGCGAGGTCGGTATCACCTTTATGATGTGTCTCATGGCGGTGTTAATCAAACAGCTGCTGCAAGGTGAATACCGTAAATCAAGTGCCGCAGGGCTCACTGCAATCGTCGTCAGCGCAATCGCATTAAGTTCAGTACAGTGGATTAATTACACTGGTGAAACCAAATCAATTGCCTTAGTACAAGGTAACATCAAACAAGAGATGCGCTGGGCACCAGAGAACGACGAACCAACCTTATTAAAATATCGCGACCTAACCCGCCAACATTATGATGCTGATTTAGTCATCTGGCCCGAAGCGGCAATCCCGGTACTCGAACCTGCCGCAGGCGAAAAATTACGCCAGCTTGATAACGCCTTTGCATTAAACTCAACCACCTTAATCAGCGGCATTATTGATTATAACTTTGAAACCCGAGACATTTATAACACCCTGATAGTACTGGGATTAAAAGAGCCCAGCGACGACAAAGGGCACTATCGCTATCCCCACGCCAACCGCTATAACAAACATCATTTATTACCGATTGGCGAGTTTGTCCCGCTTGAAGATATCCTCCGGCCACTGGCCCCCATATTCGACTTACCAATGTCATCCTTTAGCCGAGGCGACGCGGTACAAACCAACCTGCGGGCTAACGGCATCAACATCGTACCTGCCATCTGTTACGAAATCATCTTCCCTCGCCTGGTCAGACAAAACATCACCGACCAGTCAGACTTCATCCTCACCGTCAGCAACGACGCCTGGTTTGGCGACTCAGCAGGCCCGTTACAACACCTGCAAATCGCCCAAATGCGCGCACTAGAATTTGCCCGCCCAGTATTAAGAGCCACCAATAACGGCGTCACCGCCATCATTGACGAAACAGGCCAAATCAGCAGCCAACTGCCGCAATTTGTCGCCGGGGTTTTACGAGGTGAAGTCAAACAAGTCAGCGGCTCCACGCCTTACCTGACATTCGGCGATTGGCCGTTGTGGGGTTTGAGTTTGATAGGTTTGGGTTGGTTGGCTTGGCGTCGTAAGGCGGTTTGAATGGGTTTGGTGATGACTGGCGGTCTACGGTCGCTCTGGCTCCCTACGCGAATGAATTCGCGTCTACGTATAGGGTTTCGTTCGACGTTTTCGCGATGCCCCACCGTAGACGAGGTTTCAACCTCGTGAATCAACGTATAGGGTTTCGGTCGACGTTTTCGCGATGCCCCACCGTAGACGAGGTTTCAACCTCGTGAATCAACGTAGGGTTTCGTTCGACGTTTTCGCGATGCCCCTGACCGTAGACGAGGTTTCAACCTCGTGAATCAACGTATAGGGTTTCGTTCGACGTTTTCGCGATGCCCCACCGTAGACGAGGTTTCAACCTCGTGAATCAACGTATAGGGTTTCGTTCGACGTTTTCGCGATGCCCCACCGTAGACGAGGTTTCAACCTCGTGAATCAACGCTTAATCATCCGCTTATCAAGGTTTTTCAACAAATAGGTCGATTGCACATGGGTCAATTTAATCCCGGTGACCAACACACCGATGGTTTTGCTTTTATGTTTGATTGGCACCCCAATTTGAATGGCATGAACATTACTACTTTCGTCCAATTCGACCTTACTTAAAAACACCTTACCCTTACCTCTGGCCCACGCTTTACGCCATTTGTCTTCATCGCCTTGCCAATAATCACTGGTGGCCGGATAGGCGGCGACATTGGCTCCTTGATTATCGGTGACAAAAATTTCGCTGAAAATGTCCGGCGCGGTTTCAATCACATCGCGGATATATCGACCTGGTGGGTTGCTTTGATAAGCGAGTTTTAACGACGAGAGACTGGTATCAGCACGCCATTGTGCATCGAGTGCTCTGATTTGAGACATGGGGATAAGTTTGGCATTTTGTGACAATACCGCATTAACAATAATATCGTTGGCCGCGATACTCTGGGCCATTAAAATTTTACTTCTTAATAAACGTTTCAGTCCGGTTTCGGTGATCCCTTCACAAGATGCCGAAACCGAACAAAAAACTAACAATATGTTAACAAAATAAGCTAAAAATCGTTGCATAGACCTTACAATACATCATTTAAACTGAGCTGATTATAAAAGCTTTTGTTTGTAAATGAAACCAGCAGCCCGTAAATGAAAATAATCGGTTAACCAACATACGCCAAGCGAATAACCTCCCCGCTCTGGGGATCAACAGTCGAATATCCCAGATACCGCCAAGCGTCTTTATCTGCCTGAACTATTTCTTGCCCGCTGGCATCCAAGGTCAGCCAGCAATCCTCACCAACCAATTGCCAGCGCAAACCCACTGGTTTACCACTGTTGATGTCCCACTTTCTTATAGTGTTATCATAGGAAGTTGAGAGTACGATTTGACCATCTGGGGAGAAGGCGCAAGATTTAACCCAATCCTCGTGCCCTACGAAAACCTGTAAACATTCGCCGCTGTGGGCATCCCAAAGCCGCAAAGTTTTATCACCTGAGGCAGAAATAATGGTTTGACCATTTGGGGCAAATGCGCAGGACGTAACTGCACTATTGTGCCCTGTCAACGTTCCCAGGCACTGGCCATTTTGCCCATGCCATAATTTCAGGGTTTTATCATCTGAGGCAGACAATATCGTTTTACCGTTTGGCGCAAAGGTACAAGCTCTAACGGTGCTTTCATGCCCTGAGAAAACCTGTAAACACTCACCATTATTCACATCCCATAATCGTAAGGTTTTATCACGAGAGGCAGAAAGCAAAGTTTGTCCATCTGGGGCAATAGCACAATCCGTAAGCCAACTTTTATGCCCAGTGAATACCCGCAAGCAATCACCGCTTGTAACATCCCATAATCGTAAGGTTTTATCCCAAGACGCCGAAAATACCTGTTGTCCATTTGGTGAAAAAGCACAACCCATAACCCCACCATCATGTCCAGAAAATACCCGTAAACAATCACCGTTGGTCACATCCCATAACCGTAATGTGTTGTCATCAGCTGCTGATAATACCAACAAACCATCAGGTGAAAAAACACACTGCTGGATATCACCTTCATGCCCTAAAAACCGCTGTAGGCATTGCCCATCAGCCATATTCCATAACCGAAAAGTGGCATTATCAGCGCTCAACATCAATTGACCGTCAGGAGAAATAACACCTCGGGAAACATTGATATAATTACCAACAAAAATCCGCAAACAATCACCGTTATTTGTATGCCATAATCTCAGTGTTCTATCCTGCGATGCTGACAACAAGGTTTCTCCGCTAGGTGCAAATGCACAAGCGTCAACAGCACGACCATGCCCGGTAAAAACCCGCAAGCACTCACCACTATAACCATCCCATAAACGCAAGGTTTGGTCCCATGAAGCAGAAAGCACCGTTTGACCATCAGGTGCAAAAGCACAATCCAAAACAAGAGAGTCATGCCCTGAAAAAACCTGCAAACACTCGTCACTATCCGTATCCCATAACCTCAAGGTTTTATCATATGACGCAGAAACAAAGGTTTGACCATCCGGGGCAAAAGCACACGCACTAACAGTATTTTCATGGCCTGAATAAACCCGCAAACACTCACCAGTTTGACTATCCCATAACCGTAAGGTGTTATCCTCTGACCCTGAAAGCAAACGCAAACCATCAGGGGCAAAAGCACAATCTCTGATAATCGCTTTATGCTCAGAAAAAACCCGCAAACACTCACCGCTTTCTACCCCCCATAATCGCAATGTTTTATCATAAGAAGCAGCAACCACTGACAAGCCATCAGGCGCAAAAGCACAAGCCATCACCTCCGCTTCATGCCCAGTAAAAACTCGCAAACACTCGCCACTATAAACATCCCATAACCGCAGGGTGTTATCATCAGCAGCCGATAACACCGTCAGCCCATTCGGCGCAAAAGCACAGCCATTAACACCACCTTCATGCCCCGTAAACACCCGCAAACAATCACCACTGCTCACATCCCACAGCCGTAATGTATTATCATCAGCAGCAGAAACAAAAGTTCGACCATCTGGCGAAAAAGCACAATCCTGTACATAACCTCTATGACCACCCAACACCTGTAACTTAGCCTTAGTTCTAGCCTTAGCCAACCCCGTACTTGCCTGCCCCTCACATAAAGTAAAAGTCCCAGCTAAAGGTTTGGTCGGCAAGCCAACCGCCCCAGTCAAATCACAACGCCCCCACTGCGTCCTATGAAATTCAGCTTGCTCAAACCGAGCACTTTTAAACCCGCTATCATAAAACTTGGTGCCCGCCATTTCAGCCCCAACAAAACGACTATCGCCCCCTTCACAAGCTAAAAACTCGACACATTGTAAATTAGCTTTTTCAAACACCGCATGATTTAACTTAACCTGCTCAAACGTACTATCACTGAGATTAGCCCCACTAAAATCAGCCCTCACCAGTTGTAATGGGCTTTCCTCAGTACCAGCAATGGTTAAATGACTCAATGCAGCCCCTTGCATCTGCAACCCCACCAAACTGACCATGGGGTAACCTTGCGCCAACGCCAGCAGCATATAATCAAAAAATCGTTCACTGACTTGTGGCTGATAAACATCCCTGATTTGCCGTAATGACTGACTCGCCGCTGCAAAGGTTTTACCGTCTTTTACCGCCTGAGCCTCCAGCAAATGCTGACCTAAAAACACCAGCGTTTCTCGACTCAACGGTGGTAAAACCCAGTTTTCCAATTGGTTTTTCACTAGGGCATTAAACAAATAAGCGGCGACAAAATATTCCTGCAACGAGGTATGAGCAAAGCGAAAATGGTCTTCACCTTCACGCACCAAAAAGGTTGCAGTGCGTAAATCTTCTTTGAGTAATTCGAGTGTACTTCTATCACTATCCCCACCATTGACATAGTGACGTTTAACTCGGGGGTGGTCATCAAAAAAGTCTAATAACCATTCTTCGGTGTCGGCGACCGACCAGCTTTTTTCGCCTTTGCGCCATAACTCAGCGGCAAAATGCTGCATCATCAGTTGTTTGTGCTCCGGGGTAATTTGATGTTTGCCTGCATCCCGCTCCAACCACGAGCGGACAAATTCACGATACAGGGTAACACCAGTCACCAACCGTCCCTGCATTCGCCAACGCTCAATGGCCTCAATATGCTGGCTGATGAGTTTTAACAGATAAGGTCGCTCAGCCAATTCGGTAAGGTTATGCACTGCCGCAATGGTAGCAATGAGTTTTTCAACGTCCTGCTCCGGCATCGATCTGGATAAATACGTTTCAATCTGTTCATCCGAAAACGGCAACAACATAAACGCCGCATAATCATCGACGCTTAAGCCTTCTCGATCTTCGCCCAGCAAGTGATTCTTTTGCTCTCGCAAGGTACGAAAATAGTGCGTCCGACAAGTCACCAGCAAACGTCCCGGTTTATTATTGTCTTCACTTTGCCACAACTGCGGCGGCAACACCCGATAGAGTTCCCGAGTAAACCGTTGCCCTTCGGCTGGGGTCAAATGCACCAGCACTTCATCAAGACCATCAAAAATAATCAACGCCCCCCGATTTTGCACTTGCTGCACAATTTCGCTCACTGTTACATCAGCGGCAATACCACCGCCTTTCCAACTGCGTTGTACCACCTTTTCAATGATCAACTCAAAGCTGACATCATCGAGTTTGTGAGTATCCCCCAGATGCCGCAAATCGAGATAAATCGGCAAAGGCACCGCTGGGTCCTGCTCTCGCAACTCCAACAGCTCCCCAGCAAACATCATGCAAGTGGTGGTTTTACCCATGCCATATTCCGCCAGCAGCGCACAATAATGTTGACCTTTAGGGTCTTTCAGCCAGCCATGCAAATAACTCAGTGCAGAGCAACGCCCATGATCCGCTTGCTCGGTCATTTCTGATTTATTTAATGAGGTTGAAACCCCCTCGTTATCGATAGTACATTCGTCATCAAGGGTTTTGATTGAGTGGCGAATATATTGATCAAACTTATCGACAGGCGCTTTTACGCGAGTCTCAAGCTTATTCTCAAGCAGGGTTGGCGCGAATTCGATAATTTGACTGAACAACCCCAGCACAAAATCCTCTTTTTTCTGAGTGCCTTTTTGTTCGCTATAAGCCTGTTGATTGAGCTGATAAAACTGCTTCGATTCGAGTCCTTGCAAATTCACCGTGCCATCAAACAACACCGGTTTTAGCAGCACAGGTACCGCGCGTTTATCCCCTCGAATAGCATCCGGTGCTGAACTGACAAAAGCAGGTAACTCATGCTGTTTAATAAACTCGCTGGCCAAAAAATGTTTCGATACCAGCAGCAGCCCAAAATCACATTGGTTAATCGCTGTTTGAATTTCACCAAACCAGTCATCACCTGCCAATAACAGCGGGTCACGCCAAGCTTTAAAGGCATAATCGTTGGCATTGGTCAGGTCAACCTGGAGACTATCAATAAATTCACTCGCCAGCTTTTGGTCTTTTTTAGCATAAGAAACAAAGTAATTAATCACCGGTTTGCCATCTTGCCACTGCCTTTGCCGCACCGCCGCCTGCGCTTCAATCAACGGCTGACCACTCAAATCCGTCTCACTGGCTGTAAAACGAGCAATCGCCTGCGCCACGTAATTGCCCCCTTCAAACCAGCAAATCCGCGCTTCGGGCACATTACGAGTCTTACTGTCCGCCTTCAACGCCAACTCAATATCCGCCTGCTTAGCCGCATCACTTAATCGACTGCGAAATTGACGAAAAGCTGTAAGGGCTTTATCTCGTGCTTGGTCAGGAAACAACGCATTAAGCACCTCACTCAACGGCATATTGCCATCGCCGGTCGCGGGCACTAATGCCTCAACAAGTTCAATGCGTTGTCGGTCGCTGGCCCCGAGTTCAGGTTTTATGCTGATAAGCGAGCGTTTTACCGCTGTGGAGGTCAATTTACTGTGGTCTGTCATGATGCCCTAGCCGTTGATTTCTTGTCCCAATAGACTAAATATACGAAGTTACTACGAAATTGGCAAGCTTTTTCACTGAGAGATTAGTGTGCAATATTCATAAATACCAAGTTCTGACCATATTACGCCATTTAGGGCTGTAATTACGCTGCCCAAATGTAGGAGGGGCGTCCTCGCCGCGATCTGTGTCAAAGACACAGCAGCGTTGCCTTTGTCAACAATCGCGCCGGGACGGCCCTCCTACAAAAAGCATCATCAAACTGTTACCTTGATTGACCAGAGCCAAATACCACGTATCATGAATCAAATAACACAACCAATAAAGTCAGCCACATGTATAAAAAATACTACCGTCGTTTTCTCGCACAAAATCAAGGTAAACAACACTTTGCCTGTCACAGCCATCATTATTGGCCAGATGTCACCCGCCAAGCGATGCTCGACTACTGGGATGATACTGCCCGCTATGTTGATGACAAATGGGATCATGTCTTTGGCCTTAAGGTCCCTCAAGCACAGTCACTGATAGCTGACATATTGCAATTAGACCAGCCGCAACAACTGTGTTTTGCCCCGAATACCCATGAATTAGCTTACCGTTTATTAAGCACTCTGCCCCGAGGCACAAAAAAGAAGATCCTCACCACTGACAGTGAATTTCACAGCTTTGAACGCCAAATCAACCGCCTTAACGAAAGTGACGAATTTGACGTCATCAAAGTGCCGACCCTGCCCTTTGACACCTTTGAACAACGCTTTTTAACCGAGTTGAACAGCACTGAATTCACTATGGTTTTCATCAGCCAAGTGTTCTTTAACAGTGGACTGGTGATGGACTTTTTGGACACACTTTACCAAGCAACTCCAGTAGACACCCTGTTGGTCCTTGATGGTTATCATGGTTTTATGGCATTACCAACGTCATTAAAAAAATATCAAGATCGACTGTTTTATATTGCCGGTGGTTACAAATACGCCCAAGGCGGTGAAGGCTGTTGTTTTATGCATGTGCCCAAGGGCTGCCAACTGAGGCCGGAATATACCGGTTGGCTGGCTGAATTTACCCAGCTCAGTGAGCAAAAAAATGGCAATGTCGGATATGCTGATAGTGGGATGCGTTTTGCTGGGGCGACCATGGATTATTCGGCGCTTTATCGGCTGATCAGCGTACTTGAATTATTTAAAGCCGACAATTTGAATGTCGAGACCATTCATCAGCATATTCAGAAAAATCAACAGCATTTTCTGACCCTGATTGACCAATTAAGTCATGATTGGCTCAACCGTAAAAAATTTGCTGATTGACGACGTTAATCACCATGGTCATTTCTTCACTTTTAAGCTGGAACCTCAGGCGGTTGGCGGTGTTAGCAGAGCAACTAAGAGCGGTAGGGATATTCACCGATCACCGGGGTGATCGGCTGAGGTTTGGTTTTGGTCTTTATCACAGTTGTGATTATGATTTTTCCAAATTACAAACGGGGCTGGCTACCATGACTACAAGCGTTTGACCTTGACGCTGCCGCCGCTGGTTTTCAAAAATCAAGTCTGGACCGCCGCCATTAATGGTGCCTTTAATGGACTTTTTCTTAACCGAGCCATTCACTTCAAAATCACTGCGAACTCTGCCGCCGCTAGTTTTAGCACTCAGGTCGACGGCAATATCATCCGCCAAATAAACGGTGACCGAACCGCCCGAGGTTTTTAATACGCTATCGCCAGTGGGTTGTTGAGAAATAGTGGCTTTAATGCTGCCGCCGGAAGTTTTTGCGTTGATAGTGCCTGTTACTTCTTCAACGGTGATGCTGCCACCTGAGGTTTTAACCGTAACCAGTCCATCGATATGACCCAATGAAATTGAGCCGCCTGAGGTATGAGCGTTAACATCACCCTTTAAGTCTTTGATTTTAATTGAACCGCCGCTGGTATCGACATCAAGGTTATAACTCTCAGGGACCGTAATGGTATAGGTCACACGTAAATTATTGCCACGCCATGAGCCACTTTTGCTGCGCTCCAACTCACCGTTAACACTAACATCATTGCCACTGGTATCAAAAGTCACATCAAATTTATCTTCATTGCTGCCGTCGATATCAACTTCAACCAACACAGAATCTTTATCATGAGAGCGGATCCGCAACGCACCCACATCGGTTTGCAACTTCAACAAACCACCAGCACTGACATCAAAACTTTTTATCGACGGTTTTTGCTTGTGCACTAGTAGCAAAAAGTGACAGGGCGAAAGTGGCAACGCTGAGCAATTGTAATGGTTTTATCATCGGGTAAATCTCCTTGGCTTAACTTAAAAATAATAACAACTATCGTTTTGTTGACCATTAAGACTGAGGTTAAACGCAAAAGGTTTAAATGAGATGAAAAAAACGTAATTAGTGATCATTCAAAGCGATGCAACCATTGTTGAGCAAATTCACGAGCGTCGACGTCCTCTGGTGTGCGCATTATACTATCTTTATATTCGGCTTGAACGGGCTTAACCAAACGGTAGAGCTTTTGATAATGTTCAGGGATATTATTTTGCTCCATATCACCGATTTGGGGCAATTCACCGGATTGGATCATGGTCCCCCCTGGATAATCATAAAATAAAAACTCCTCATCCAATTTCGACTGCAAAGCCG
>CBDIDQ010000019.1:0-187500 GCA_965277695.1 Alteromonadaceae bacterium | reverse complement strand
AGTGTGGCTGATCATCCTCTCAGACCAGCTAGGGATCGTCGCCTTGGTGAGCCATTACCTCACCAACTAGCTAATCCCACTTGGGTTCATCCTAACGCGATAGCTTCCAAGGAGAGGCCACCTTTGATTCGCCTTTTTACAGGAAAATGTTATGCGGTATTAGCAGTCGTTTCCAACTGTTGTCCCCCACGTTAGGGCAGATACCCAAGCATTACTCACCCGTCCGCCGCTCGACGCCTAGAAGCAAGCTTCTATCGTTTCCGCTCGACTTGCATGTGTTAAGCCTGCCGCCAGCGTTCAATCTGAGCCATGATCAAACTCTTCAATTTAATCTTTGGTTGGTCGTCATATCCGAAGATAATCTGAACCCTTGCTCAATGAATTCTGTTTTGTAAACTATGTGTTCACAGCACATTGTCATTAAGACTTCTTGTTGCTAAATAAGCTTTTTAGAAGGTTAATAACTGTGAGTGTCCACACAGATGATTGATTACTAATTGTTAAAGAACGTTTGCTCGGTCAGTCGTTGTGTCCGTAGCGGGATGCGTATGTTACGCTTCCTAATTTTAAAGTCAAGCACTAAAAATCATTTATTTTCAAATCAATTTTTAGTGCTAAACCTCTCCTTTTTAACCTTTACTTGGTTTTAACATTTCACCAACACTTGGATGATAACTTGTTAAAACTGGCCTTTCGTTCTAATCCTTGAAGCGGAGCGCCATTTTATACACTTTCGTTTGACTGTCAAGGCTTTATTTATAAAGTATTTTGACTGTCTGTTCGTTGCTGCTTAAATCCTTGAACTGGCTGACATCCCTTGTTTTATCTGCTGTTGCTCTGTCAGTGGAGGCGCATTATAGGGGGTTGGTTTAGCTTTGCAAGGGTTTTTATCAGAAAGTTTTATAATAACTGGTTTCATCTGCTTAAACGGCTGATTAAGCACCAGTTTGTTGAGTAATCAGACGATATCCAACCATTACTAGCATCAACTTATAGAGGACCGACCACTACAACAGCTCGTATCTATTCCCCCAGACAGTGAGTTACGATATCCTTGTGCCATGCCTAGTGCTAAGTCGTGCTAAATCCAATGCCTAACAATAGCGAATCAATCCCATGATGAATAAAACCCGACCCTTCCAAGACATCTACCCAACCATTGGTAATAATGTCTATATTGATGAAAGTGCAGTGCTTATCGGTGATATTACACTAGCCGATGACGTTAGCGTCTGGCCTTTAGTCGCTGCTCGTGGTGATGTTAATTCAATGACGGTTGGTGCACGAACCAATATACAAGATGGAACTGTACTACATGTAACTCGGGTTTCACCCGGCGAACCACAAGGTTATCGATTGGCCATTGGCGAAGATGTCACCATTGGCCATAAGTGTATGTTACACGGCTGCATTTTAGGTGATCGCATTCTGGTCGGCATGGGGGTTATCATCATGGATAATGCCAAAATTGGCGATGATGTGATTATTGGCGCAGGTTCTTTGGTTCCACCAAATAAGACACTAGAAAGTGGTTATTTATATATGGGTACGCCGGTAGAAAGAAAACGACCATTGTCAGATAAGGAATTACGATTTTTGAAGGAATCAGCGAGTAACTATGTTGAATTGAAAAACGAATACTTGGTTGATCAGCATATACCGCTATAACTTTGTTAATGCTGCCGAAACCTTGGTTTCGGCAGCTAAATAACCGTAACGGTTACTTCATCATGAATTCAACAGCGGCTTTGATATCATCATCAGAACACGCTGCACAGGTGCCACGAGGTGGCATGGTGCTAAAACCATCGATAGCATGTTTCAATATCACGTCTAAACCTTGCTCTGCACGTTTAGCCCAATCTGCGGTATCTCCAGGTTTTGGTGCACCCAATGCGCCTGTGCCATGACAAGCGAAACAACTGGCTTTATAAATATCTTCACCTGAGCGAGGACCGCTCGCTGCCGCTGGTGTATCACCAGCAACATGTACTTCACCAATGGGCTTAATGCGCTCGATAATTTCGGCTTCAGACTGATGGTCTGAAGCATTTGCGACGGAGAAACCGGCAATTAAGGCGATAGAAAATAACACTTTTTTCATGGTTGTTTAACCCAATTATGATTCGTTAACCACCGATAACGTTGCGACATCAGCGGTAAAACCAGCTCAATAGCGCACACGGTGTAGGATAAAGAGCGAAATTATAGCCGAGCTTGCTGGTATTGTTGAAGTGTTATCTTTGATTTATTGCAATTATTTTGTATCGCTCACGACTGTTCAAGTTTTGGTAAGGCGCTCGCCGAGCTTCCTTGTCCAAGACATTTGATCACCATTTGCTGCAAACATTCTGCTTCTATCGGTTTGGTGAGAAATTCATCCATACCCGCTGCCAGACATTGTTGCCGAGTCTCATCGAGTGAATTTGCAGTCAAGGCAATAATAGGAATGGCCGATGTCACCGCATTTTGCTGCTCAATTTGACGAATTTGCTGACAAGCTTCGAAACCATCCATGATCGGCATCAGACAATCCATCAGGATCGCGCCAAATGGCTCTGCATCATCGCTGAGACTTAATTTAAACTGTTCAACCGCTTCAACCCCGTTTTCGGCAATGGTAAATTGATAATTCGCTTCACTTAATATCGCTTCAACGACCATACGGTTAATTTCGGTGTCATCCACCAGTAATAATTTTACCACTTTTTGATTTGTCCTGTTATGTACTTGCTCAGTGACAACAGCTGTTGTAACTGTAGATAACGTGCTTTTTTTCAAGGTCAAATGCACGACAAATTCAGCGCCCTTACCGAGTTCACCAGTAACGTTGATCTCACCTGCCATTTTTTCAACCAAGTTTTTACAGATCCACAAACCTAACCCGGTTCCACCATACTTTCGCGTCGTCGATGAATCAGCTTGGGTAAACTCATTAAACAGAGAATCGATTTGATCAGCAGACAAACCTATTCCACTATCAGCAACACTGATATGAAAACTCAGCGCCTCTTCATTCTCTGATCCAATGCCGACAGTCACATCTATTGTGCCCTGTTCGGTGAATTTAACCGCGTTAGCCAATAGATTAATCACTACCTGTATTATTCGTACACTATCTCCCTCAAGTATCGGTATCGCTTGGGCTGGCTGATGAAAGTTCAGTTGTACCTGGGTATTTTGCAACTTCAATTCAAACATACTGATGACATTAGCAACCGTTTCCATCAGATCAAACGGTTGTATATCCAGTTCAAGTTTATTCGCTTCTATTTTAGAAAAATCCAGAGTGTCATTGATAATGGCCAGCAATTGACGGGCTGATAGTTGTATCACTTGAACATATTTATGCTGCTGTGGTTCATTCACAATCGCCGCCAATTGACCACTCATGCCGATCACCCCATTAAGCGGGGTACGCAATTCATGAGTCATCATTGCCAAAAATTGTTGTTTGGCCAATAAAGCCCGTTCACTACGCTCTCTTTCGTCCTTAAGCTGCTGCTGTTGATTAAAGTTATCAATAATCAATTCATTGTAAACTCGGGTTAATACACCCAATTGATCACGAGAGCGATGGCGGGAGACAATCGGCTTACCTTGTTTTTTGGTTTGTTGGATCGAATCCACTAGTTTGTAAATCGGTGACAACACAATATTACGAATAAAAAATAATGAAATCAAGCCAATAACGGTTAACAAGGCAATTAGAACGGTGAAAAAATAGCGGTTAATACTATTGACATAAACATGACTGGAGGAATTATCGATTTCGATATACAGCGTCATGCGTCTTAACGAACGCTCGTTGGCGACAACAACTCCAAACTTGTAAACAAATGCATTAAGCTCGTGATCACTTTTTTGCACTAAAAAGCGGTGATGATCGATAGCAATAGCCGACAACAGCGACGCTTTTAGTGGCGGCTCATGCAAATCATTTAGGTTAGCTTTGGCATAACGATTTTTTGAGGACGCAATAATCGTCGCACTCTCATCATCAAGCAAAAACAAGGTGCCAGTATCTTCATAAGCACCAATCGAGTTGATGACGCGAACAAAATTGGAGTGGCTGGTATTAATTTCTGTCGCCACAGCGAAAGACTCAGCCAATTCAAAAGCTCTATTTTGCAAATGTTTATGCACCATAGAATCAGTATGATACCTCGCCACCAGATAAAATAAGCCAGTAGCCACCACAAATACCAAAAACAGCGGCACAAACAATTTACCGCCAATTGAATTGGCCATACGATCCATTAATTTCATCATTGACTGGCGCTAATCTTGTTGATGGCCAAACCCGCTGACCAGCTCGTTAATGTTGGCGCAATCAAAAGTGATCGCATTCGATTGGGTTAATGCCTGACAGACATCATTAATGCCCTGCTTCAATTGCCTAGACCCCAGTAAATCTAACTGCTTATCCGCAGCAACTATGCTCAACCCGGTCAAGGCTTCGGTGAATTCAGCCACACTAACCCCTTCTCTTTTGGCCATCAAGGCATAAGCCTCAGCCTGATTATCTTGCGCATAGGTTAATGACTGTTGCCAGGTGCGGTGAAACTTGTTTAACCATTGTGGGTCTTGTGCGATCAAACCGCCTCTAATAGTGATGGTATCAATGACTTTTTCTGGAATTTCGCGAGTATCAAAAAAAGATTTGAACTGGGGCAATTTGCTGACCTCAATGGAATAGGGCGGATAAGTCACGACCGCATCTATAGTACTGTTTGTCATCGCTTGCATAACATCTAGTTGTTCAACATTAACGACTTGAACGTCATCTAGGGTCAAACCATATTTAACCAAAGCGACATGTAATACATACATGCCCAAAGAGCCCACTTCGACACCCACACGTTTACCTTTAAGATCTGCGACGCCATTGACTGAATCATTGCCGACAATCACATCACCACCGAAAGAAAAATCAGGAACCAATACGACGTCCACTGGCTGTTGGGTGATCCCCGCCGCCTGAACCACTTCAATCAAGGTGCTACCAAAGCCGTCCACCCGGCCTTGAATAAACACTCTTTGTACGTCAGCCAGTGAAGAGAGTTCGATAATTTCGATATTCAAACCATTTTGTTTAAAAAAACCTTTTTCAGCAGCGAGATAGAGAAACTCGTAACCTGGCCAAGGGTTAATGGCAATACGAACTTTAGGTGATTCGGGTGTAGGATTGCAAGCTAAGAGTAACAATAAGCAGCTAACTGTTAACAACAATTTAATCATAATGAGTATTTTTTACTTAGTCTTGATAAGTCGTGACATTAGTATAGTTTTGAACGGTCAAAAGGCGATAAAATAGCATTCTTTGGTTACAGACCTCACTCATCGTGATTGGACAAACAACTTGAACGAACCTTCATTTGCCGATAAACAACGTTTTATTATTAACCTTGGCAAGGCTTTGCATCAGTTTGGTACTCCGGCTTATCGACTCGAAACCCATCTGAAAAACGTCAGCGAGTCTTTAAAGCTCAACGGTTCTTTTATCATTATGCCCACCGCCCTGACCTTTGTTTTATCAGATGCTGGCGATACGCAACAACATAATCACCTTATCAGGGTCGAACCCGGCGGTTTGGATTTGGGCAAACTGGCCCGTACAGATGAATTGGTCGAAGAGCTAGACTCAGGCGCAAGAACCTTATGCCAGGCACTCACTCGGTTGGATGAAATCGTCGCTAAACCTAATCCCTACTCCCATTTCAGCACCTTGATGGCCTTTGGTCTCAGTGGTGGGGCTTTTGCGATGTTAATGGCCAGCAGCTGGAATAATGTGTTGTGGGCCACTTTACTTAGTCTGGTTAATTTTTTATTGGTGTGGCTGGCAGGACGCTCCACCCGCGTTGCCAACATGCTCGAACCGCTGGTCGCCATTGTCGCGGCGGTGTTAGCCAGTGGTATTGCTCAGTTTGATCCAAGCATTAATATTTCTATTGTGGTGCTCTCCGCCATCATTATTTTTATTCCCGGTTTAACTTTAACGCTGGGGCTGGCCGAATTGTCTGCCCGTCATCTAGTCTCGGGCACAGCCCGCTTTATGGATGGTTTGATGACTTTGTTTAAACTCTATTTCGGCGCAATATTAGGCATTACACTGGGTCGCTTGTTGTGGTCTAAAGTGGCTTATGTGCCAGCCGCGCCAGTACCTGACTGGACGATCTGGCTGGCAGTCGCGACTTTATCCAGCTGTTTGGTGGTGATGTTCAAAAGTCGCTTAAAAGATGCGCCTTGGGGCATATTGGCAGGATTTATTGCTTATATCAGTACCCTGTGGGCCAATAATTTTCTTGAACCGTCATTAAGTGCTTTTATTGGTGCCTTTGCGGTGGGTGTTTACAGCAATTTATTTGCCCGCTGGATGCAAGCCCCGGCATTAATCGTGTCGTTACAAGGCGTGGTATTACTGGTCCCCGGCAGTAAAGTTTATATTGGCTTAAATACCTTAATCTCAGGCGAACACATGATAACAGCAGATGCCGGAATAGGTCCACAGACCTTTTTGATTTTTATGTCGTTGGTAGCCGGTTTGATTTTTGCCAATGTGTTTGTTGCGCCAAAACGCTCTTTATAAGGGCTTTATCCTGCCCTTTTCAAACGCTTGTTTAATGATTGATCACTAAAAAAAAGCTGATAATTTTCAATCGTTTACTTTTCGAACAAAAAATTGACAGTGAGACTGGTACAGCTATTGCTCAGGAAACAATCAGCCAAACAGGCTGAACGCATTTTTTTGGAGGTTTTACTATGCGATTATCTACACTGAGCAAGGAATCGATTAAGGATTCAATCACTAACAAATCATTGATTAAACACGCATTAATCATCGCAATAACATTGAGCACGACTATTAACAGCACGATTAATAGTACCATGTCATTCGCCGCCCCACCGCCAGCATACGGCAGCAACACGCTCAATCAACACTCTTCCATCGCCACCAATGTGGCTCCTTTTAACAGCTGGTCACCTGGCTGGGTACTGGTCGACGCTTTTGCCAAAAGCCAAGATTGGGTATCCACCGCCTGTGACTTTTCGTCTTGGGGTAACGGACCCGCTTTTACCTTCGACGACAATCGTTGGATCCGCACACTAGCGAATAACCAATGTGCTTATACTTCGGTCTTTGCCAATCAGGCCGGTCATTATCCCGCTGGCACTTATGTGATGTTATTTGAAGGAGATGGTTTTTTTGTTACTGGCCCGGCAGATGATGAGGTGGTTTATTATCCCGGCAAGGAAGTCGAAATCACCGCCAACGGACTAAAACGCCTCACCTTCACTGTCGACCAAAATACTCAGGGCGACGAGGGGATCCCATTTTTTTTAATGTCACAGCAGCAGGATTATATTCATAATATTCGGCTGATCACCCCGGGCGGTGTTTGTGGTCGTTCACCCACTGAGTTAAATCGCTTCAAGCAATGTCAAACCAGTCGAGGTGGTGAGGGGTCATGCGCCATTGACGAACAGTGTTATGACTATGAACAAGTATATTTTGACCGCTTTAGCGACTCTGCCGCTGATATGGACAATAAGGTGGTCTTCCACCCGGAGTATATCCAGCACTATCAGCAGTACAATGCCATTCGTTATATGAAATGGTCTAGAGCCGAGGACAGTACAGTCTCTGACTGGGACAATCGGGTTACTCTGCAAGAAGCGATGTTTACTCTTGATGATCGCGGTTTTCCTTATGAGTATATGATTGCCATGAGTAACCAACTCAATGCCGATGGTTATTTTAATATCCCGGTCATGGCTGATCCCAACTATGTTCAGCAATATGGTGCCATGGTTGATAGTCAACTCCACGACAATCTTGACACTTATATCGAATATGGTAATGAGTTCTTTAACACCGCCACACCGGTTCCTTGGGGACATGCACTGGCACAAGCCAATTTGCTCGGCTCCGGTATCCCTGCCACTGATAGCGACTTTAACAAGGTAGCCAAATGGTCATCTCGTCAAGCGGTGCAGGTAATGAATCAATGGCGGGCACAATTTGACTTGAACAACCATCAGGTCACCCGGGTTATCGCCGGTTTTAATGCCATTCCCAGCTACACCCACACGGCAGTAGAATTTGAAGATACCTTTGCTCATGTTGATGCCTTGGCGATGTCGGGTTATATCGGCCCAGACCGCCGCTGGGTAAATGATCAAACCCGCTTTGACAACCTGACCTTGGATGAAGTGTTTGAAGAAATCAACGACGGACGTCATTTGCAGTCCGAAACTTCAATACCCGATTTACATCAAGTTTATGTCTGGGCTGAGGCACTGGCAGGACCACACCAGTTAGCGTTGATTTTATATGAAGCTGGTCAACACATTGTCTCCACAGGCACACCAGCCGGTACAAATACCGTCGCAACCATGATCCAAGCGAATAAGGACTCACGTATGGGCACCGCCTACACCAGTAATTTCACTAACTTTCGCAGTGCTGGCGGGACGTTGATTTTTAACTTTGTGGTAGAAGACGTGTACGACGAGAACGGCACTTTCGGGTTGTTGCAATATCAAGATGACAATCCATTATTTTCACCAAAATATCAGGCGGTCACCGACTATATCAATAACAATCCTTGTTGGTGGAGTGGTTGTAGTCAATAACGAGGTTGAAACCTCGTCTACGGCAGAGTTGATACGCCGTAGACGCGAATTCATTCGCGTTTTTCAGATGATTAAATATACCTTATTTAAGAACTGAAGAACAAAGGTTTGGGCGGCGCAATCAAATACGTCGCCCTTTTTGGTTTAGAACTTAAAACTTATAGCGAATACCTAACTGGATTTTCCATACCGAGGCCACTTTATTAACCGTAGTAGTTGGTACAGTAAAGTTATCGTAAACATAAGTACTCAGACCGGTGTCAGGGTCTGTTACTATGCTCGCATCAACAACAGGGGCATTAAACGGTTGAACAAAACCTTCTGCCCGACCCCAATCATCGTTGATCATGTTGCCGATGTTTTCGATATCCATGGTCAACTCAATCGACTGCTCATCAGTGATTTGAATCTCTTGCATCAAACGCACATCAAAACGATGAATGGTGCTGCTATTACAAGCATGACGACGAGAGATAGTGCCCGGCGTCAAACAGCTTCTGCCACCGACATAATCAAAGAATCCAGCGGTATCAAAGCCAGGAGTAAAACTGACTAGCGGATCATCAACCCCGGTAGGCACATACAAAGATTGTGAATTATAACCATCCCAACTGGCAAACCCGGCGAAACCACCAAAGGTACCGTTACTGCGCATAGTATGACTATAATGACGACCGCTACGACCAGTATAAGCGATTGAAATGGTGGTGGTATTATCACCAAAAATTTCATTACTCCAGCTCAAGTTACTGGTGAAGGCGTGACGTATTTCATATTCAGAGTTGTACTCTTCATCATTTTGAAAGTCATCATTGGCTGGCATTGAATAGCCTTCAAAGGCAACAAAGGCATTACCCGGATTCACCTCAGTAACATCCTGATAGGTGTAACCGATATCATAAGTAAAGGTACCATAGTCAGAATAGAAGACTTTTGCCGCCGAAATACTCCAAACATTACCTCGACCTTTACTGGTATTTTCCAGTGATAAGTCAAACGGTCCTGCTGGTCCATAAATTGGCCTTCCATCTGGCGCAGTACCAGTGGCTTCAATGTTTAATTCACGATATTTCGCCGCGTCTTTGACTTTTGAGAAAATCGCATCAGCGGTGATCAACCAATCTTCACCCAAAAAGCCTAAATCTTGACGACGCTCCAAACCTAAATTCAACTTCCACATGCTGGGAATTTCAAAATCAGGATGCACCGAGTTGGTATCACTGTTGCCACCACTAAAACCACCAGCGGCGAGGAAATCTAACACCTCTTGTGGTGTGTTGCGACCATCAAAACAATCACCAGCACAACCTGCGAAGGTTTTACGACGGCCATCATTACCATAAGAGTTAGATAACCAAACATTAGGACCACCACCACCAAACAGACCAATACCACCACGAATAATGGTATCGCTGTCATGGGTGTAAGTAAAACCAACACGCGGCTCCCACAGATCCAGACCATCAAAGTTTTCTTGGTTGCTGTAACCATGTCGGGCAACAAAATCAGTATTCAGGGTAGGCAAGTCATCATTGCTGTATCTGCTGTAACGAATACCATAAGTCACTGTTAAGTCATCGGTAGCATTCCACTCATCTTGCAGATAGAAAGTATCAACGTCATAGCTGAACTCATCAGCGGCACTATTGGGATTGCCATCCAAGGCATTTTGAAAGGTATGGCCGTTTGCCGGATTATTCTGTTCAAAATCTTCGATAGTGTCAAAAGTTGACATACCTAAAGAGCCAAACACAAACAGATTAAAAATATCCAGCTCTTCGTGTTCCCAACCAAACGTCAACTTGTGATCGTCAGTGAGGTAATAATCGCCTTTGAGTTTCAATGCCAAACGGTCATTGCCGAGAATATTGGCATGACGGAACTGATCTGGACCAATATATAACTGACCACCGTTAGGGGTGCCAATCAACATTTGACCAAAATTAGCGCCTAACAGTGGATCCTGATTAGTTTTAACTTCTTTATTGGAGAGTTTAAATTCGGTAGAAAAGTCCGCCGTCCAATCAGAGAAGAACTGAAAACTGGTGGCTTCGAGGGTTTCGGCCTGATTATAGCGATTCGATTCAGCGGTTGCCCAGTTAGCATTAGGGAAGGTTTGCCCCCAAAAATCTCGTACCGTATTACCTTCATTATCCTGATAGGTTAAAGAAGCCCGGTGATCATCATTGATATACCAGTCCAATTTCACCATGATATTTTTGGCTTCTTCTTCTTGGTCAACATTATAGCCACCAATATCATAACCCCATGCTGACTGAGCAACACTGGCAATACGGTCAAAATCAGCCTGAGTCACACCAATTTTTTCGTTCGGTTCAGCGACACCGTTTTCATTGTCGAGTGAGAACTCATAAGGAGAGGTAGCATCGAATTTTTCATAAGAGGCAAAGAAGAATAACTTATCTTCAATGATAGGACCGCCAAGGGTGAAACCATAAGTATCTTCTTCGAAGTCACCAATATTCAAATCTTGACCTTCACTGTCATCACCGATGAAGCTGTCATCAGAGCGATAGTAAAAGGCGGTACCATGAAATTCATTGGTACCAGATTTTGTTACTACGTTGATATTACCGCCCTGAAAATCGCCATAAGTGACATCAAATGGCGCGATATTTACTGACAACTGTTCAATCGCATCCAAAGAAATCGGTGAGCGACGGCCAGGATAACCATTTTTATTCAGACCAAAGTCATCATTTTGCTTAACCCCGTCAACCGTCAAGCTGTTACCGCGCACACTACCACCAGCGATAGACAGTGCCGGACCATCATTGGCCGTGGGATCAACCATGATTTTAGAATTTCGTTTAAGCAGAGATTTAAAGTCGCGGCTGATAGCGGCGGTTTTATTGATATCGTCTTCATTGAACTCGGCGCTTGGGCCTTTTTTGAATGCACCTGCCATGCTAGCAGAGCCTTTGACGGAGATAACCTCAGTCTTTTCAACCTTATTAACTTGCAGTGCCACACTGGCAGTACGGCCAAGTTTTAAGAATAAGTCAGTGATGTTTTCGACTTTATACTCTGAGCCATTTTTCAATCGAACCGTATAAGGACCGCCTACGGTTAAACCTGATGACTGAAAAATCCCGTTGTCAGTGGTAGTGAAGGTTTTTTTGCTACCAGTTGGTGTATGAATAACTTCAATCTGAACCCCGGAGAGCGGGTTACCTTGTGTATCGAGCAGTTGCCCCCTAATACCAGATGAAGTCGTTTGAGCCAAAACCGGATGGCTGGCAAGCAAAACGCCAGACACCAGCAAGGCGACACGAGTCAGTTTACGCATGTGTGATCCCCATAATAGTTAGTACTTTTTTTTGAATACTGTTGTGACTTGTTGATTATTTTGTAAATTATTGATTATTTTATCAATTGAATGTCGACAGCAAGACCTTGCTCATCCATAAACACCACAACAACCCAAAAAAACAACAAAAGGTCCAACCCAATGACACTGTTGCGCAGCATAGCAGTTATTTAATTTAATCAGATCAACAATGATTAATCTTTAGATTAGCAATTACTTAACTGATAAATTGCTGCCAACGCTATAAGAGTGTAGTAATTGAATAACAAAAACGCCGACAAAATGGGGGATTTTTAACTATTGCATTGCTGATATGGTTTAGTTTCAACAGATTTGTTGTCAACCGATCTGTTGAAACGTATTTTGACACTATTCACCTATTTATTCACCTCCCCCGCACACCTCATTACGCTTGGCAAAACTGTTGATTTATGTTCTATTGAAGCGCTAAACATGTGCTAAAACAATTCAACCCCATTTAATACAACCTGATATAACAACAAGGAGCCGCTTGTGGCTAAACCGTTACCCCTTTTATTTGCAGCCTCACTATTGGCGGCATCAACACTTTCGAGCCTAGCCATAGCAGGCACCGTTTCAGATAAAGTCAAAGAAGCCATGCAATCTGAACAGCGCAGCGACAAAGATAAAGAACGTGATCGCAACCGTAGTCCGGTAGAAACGCTGGAATTCTTCGGTATCAAAGACAACATGAGAGTGCTTGAACTGGTTCCCGGACGTGGTTGGTACAGTCGCCTGCTCGCATCAGCATTAGAAGAAAAAGGACAACTTTATGTCGGTTTAGGTACTCGGCGTATTGAAAAAATGCTCACCGAAGACCCGGTTTACAGCAGAGTAAAACTCGTCGCTGAAGATGCCAAGTTGGTGTATAACCAAGAAAAACGCCTCTATGACGTTGCCAATGAAACACTCGGTGTGACTAATTTAGATGCGGTGCTAACTTTCCGTAATTACCATAACTTCACCAAAGAAGGCCGTATGGCGGTTAACAAAGCCGCTTTTGCCAGCCTCAGACCGGGGGGAATTTATGGTGTGGTTGACCATACTCGCCGTCACATGCAGGACAAAAATGATGAAAATGGCCGTCGTGTCGATCCCGTCTTGGCGATAAAAGAAATTCAAGAATCGGGCTTTGAGTTTGTCGACTACTCTAATCTACATTATCACCCAGATGACGAATTGCGCTACGAAGTAGGCCGTAAAACGGTCACTGGTAATACTGACCGCTTTACTTTTTTGTTTAAAAAGCCTTTGTAATTAACCATTTGTCATAAAA
Organism: Alteromonadaceae bacterium; assembly: GCA_965277695.1. Lineage (GTDB taxonomy): Bacteria > Pseudomonadota > Gammaproteobacteria > Enterobacterales > Alteromonadaceae > JABSOG01. The sequence goes on along the minus strand of CBDIDQ010000019.1, from coordinate 174,235 downwards.
CCCACACCATTGGTGCACAGAGTGCACCCTACGGTGTGGTGATTCATCAATTCTTTTTTCCGCCGCCATTCCCACATTCATTCCAGCATTCATTCCAGCATTCATTCCAGCATTTATTCCAGCATTTATTCTCAACTTCTTTGCCAATATGTGAGTTTGCTCACAGTTTTGAATCTTCATTGGTTTAATCTACTCACATGCTCACTTAGCCAAACAAACGGCGGTGCAGCTGCTGTAAAAAAAGGGAAGACATTCTGATATTCGGGGGGCTGTCAGAATCAATAGAAGGACTTTATCCTGAGTCATTGAAGTGCTCATAGTATGGACAAGGAGGTTCTTCTTTAATTGTTAAAATCGTTTTTTCATCAAATGACAAATACGTGAAGTAGCTCACAGTTTTGAATCCTCAGTCGGTTATGCTACTTAACACTGGCACTGAGAAACAAATTGCATGTCCGACGCCTGATGACTTGGGAGGTTGCGGACATAACATCCTGACAATGGATTGATCAGAGTACCAACAAGGATGTATCGCTAAGCTTAATACAACGCTTAGTACGAAGGATCATTGCTTGATACTCGGGGGGGTTATCAAGCGCATAAAAAAGGAGTTTATCCTGAAACATTGATGTTATCAGAGTATGGACAGGGATGTTCGACATAACAAACACAACACGACACACGGAAGACTAGCAATCCTGAAATGCATGATGTATTCCATCAGGTGCACCACACCACCGTCCACGGTTCCTTCGCTGGCTCAAAGACGATGGTGTGGTGATTTTTTATCCCGCATTTTGTTCTTTCTTCTTTAATTGTTAATTATCAATCACGTCTCATCATAAGCTGACTGTCTAAGCCAATCTAACGGGGTAAAACCAGTACGTTTTTTAAATACCCGAGTCAAAGCTGAACTACTTTCATAACCGACTTGTTCGGCGACAATACTGACCGGCTTACCTTGTTTAAGCAAAGTGCCCGCCACACTTAATCGCCAATCAAGCAGGTATTCTCCGGGCGATTGACCAATCAAATTTTTAAAGCTAGCGGCAAACTTTGAACGGGACATTGCTGCAATCGAAGCCATTTCATCAAGATGCCAAGGTTTCTCTGGTGCCGCATGAATTTGGGTCAATACTTTAGAAAACTGCTGATGAGCGAGACCCGCCAGCACCCCAACCTTGGCAATATCACTGTCAATCACATGTCTAAGTATTTGAATAATAAACAAATCACAAAGTCGATTGATCATCGCCTGACGGCCACACAATTCGCCAAATGCTTCAACAAACAGCCATTCTGCGGTTTGTGCGATGGCATTGGTATCCGTCAAATTAAAACTAATGCAATCCGGAAACGCTTGGATCAGTGGGTTAGTCACCCCTTGGTTATAGGATATTTCAGCGCAAACCATTTCTAATGGTGGTCCAGGTTGGGGGATCACTTGATGCGGGGTCGCTTTGGGCAAATAAATCAAGGCAGGTTGGTCAATCAATAGCGTGGTATCTTTACTTTGCAACTTTAAATGACCCGATTTCACTAGGTGTAGATGACCGCAATAGGCGCTGTCATCGCCGAAATTGTGGATACCACACAAATTTCCGGCATAAAAAACCTCGGCATCCAATGCCAAGTGTTTCAGTACATCATTCAGTCTTCCCACATTTACCTCGGACGATCGGTATAAATTTGAAGATGATCGACCGTTTAATGATCGCGCAACTCCATTATAGTACCCACACTACGCGGGCAGGCTTATGATAGACCGTCTCATGGTCTATTGCATTACCCGATGACTGACATTTATATAATGATATTGAGGAAAACAACAATGAATTTCAAAACCATCGCAAAAACAACTCTAACGGCTGCGGCCTTAGCCCTAACATCAATGAGCTATGCTGCTGACATCGACATGAGCGTCGATTCAAATGACTTGGCTATTCAAGGGTATGATCCGGTGGCATATTTCACTAAAGGCGCACCAACTAAAGGCGAAGAAAAATTTACTGCCACTTTCAAAAACGCCATCTATCAGTTCGCTTCTGCTGCAAACCGTGACAAATTCAAGAAAACCCCAGAAAAATATGCGCCACAATACGGCGGTTACTGTGCAATGGGTGTAGTACTTGACAAAAAATTGGCTGTAGAGCCAACTGCCTGGAAAATCGTCAACGACAAATTGTACCTTAACTCAAATGACATGGTTTTCAAAAAATGGTCAACTGATATCGAAGGTCATATCACTAAATCAGAAAGAAACTGGGCGTCAATCCGTCGCGTAGATGCTGCTAGCCTATAATTGCTAAGCACTAGTTTTCAAGAAAGCGTGAACTGTTGTTCACGCTTTTTTTTCGCCTGTAATATCAAATAATGGTGATAACCTTTGAAGGGACAGTCTTTGGTAGGGTGTGACAGAGCCCCAGCGATGCCCACCAAAGGGCCGTTTATCCACAAGCTAAATAGCTACCAAAAAATATTCAAAAGAATTATCCCGAAAAAATATTGACAATCTAATTTACCTTATATATCTTTTAACAGCGCCATATATTCCAGCGAATGGAATAATGACAAGCAAAAAACCAATAATAATGATAAAGGAAATATCACGCACGACAGTGATCAGGACTATAAAAACAACACCAGATCCAAAGGATATATCATGTTTAAAAACAATCTCATCGCGCCAGTAAACAAAACAACATTGTCACTGGCACTCTTACCCTCAGCATTACTATCAATCAGCTGTTTCTCACAGGCTCAAACAAATTACGTCGAGCGGGTCGGGGTAACAACAACACAAAGCCAACAACTCAGCCAACAACTAGCAGACAAAGTACGCTACCACCTCGAATTAAATCAATATGACGATGTAATTTCAGCGATAGCACAACAGCGGCAAACCCTTGAAACCCTAGCGGCCAACAACCCTGATGAAAAACGCAAAGCCCGAGTTTTTCTCAAACACGGTTTAACCGCAAAAGCCCTGAACCGGTTACTCGCCGACAATCCGGTGACCGTAACCCACGTCGAAGGCAAAGTGCCTTTACCCCAAAGTCAAACCACGCTAACCGTCTGGTTTAGAAATATCCAATCTCACGGCGCTAACGTAGAAGAAGCGTTAAATCACTTCGAAACGTTACATCAAAACGAAGCCAACAAACGACAAAAAACCAACCACTCAAAAGCGACCAAGGGTGAACTCGAAGTCGCAGATGACATCTTTAAAACCCGTAAAAAGCTCAAATATGTCGAAGCTGAGGTTGTCGGTTCCAATCTTGCCTTGGTTAACCTGCTTCATCAAACTCAGGATATTGAGTTGGTTGTAGCTGAGGATGTCGTCAACCAAAATACCTTGATTGAAGAACTGTCTAATGACGTCGCTCCGGCATTGGATCAATCTATTGAAGATGATAATTTCGATAGTGAAGTGGATTTACCGGATGCTCAAGCTCAGGCTAGTGGGATTTGCGGGCCGTTGACTGGGCCTCCAGAAACCAATTGCCCACCTGACAAGTATTGGCTACCCTCACCGACATTAATGCCCGGCGCATCTAATTCAGTGCGCTCGTATATTATTAACTATACCTACAATTATGCTGATGATTCAGAGTCGATATCATCTCGAAGTAAAAGCTGGTCCACTGGGTCGTTTTATTCAAAATTCAAGTGGAGCACCAACCCGATGAATACTGCGGCCTATAACAACAGCTCATTACCGGCGTGTGATCCAGACATTGATCCATTAGAGTTCACCGCCACTTGTGACGGTGATCAAAATGATGTCATATACGTTCCTGAATCAACTTATGAAGATGAAGGACTGATACCAAACCCGGCTTGTACTATATTACGTAGGACAGGCACCACTTATGATCGAAGTTTCGGTTGTTATGTTGCCGACTATGCTTGGTCAAACTTACCAAGCGCATATTTGGATACCACATTTTCTGATGGCAAAAAATTTGTTGCAACAATTGGCTCTTTTAATGCCGCCGTAATTACACCAGGAAAAACATATGTACACTATCAACGCTTTTGGGCATGGAAGAGTAATAATTTAGACTTGGATGTGGATAGACTAGATCACGGTGGGCAAATTGGCACCCGTTTTTGTTCTTTTTCTCCCGCTTTTTGTGCATATGCAGTAGATACTTCATTTATCCACGAACAACTAAAATATGTTCGCATTACTTGGTAACAAATCGATTCAAGGCAGCAAACGATGGACCCAAAGAAAAAATCAACCATTAAATTTCCTAAGACAATTTTGTTTGTTTTAGTGATTTTTGTTTATTTTTATTTACTGCCGCCAATTGTCACCACTGCCAGTCTTTATTATTTCAAAGACTGGCAACAAAACGCCGAAAAGTCAGCAATCACCATTGCCGACTCTCAACCATACTGCATTATGGTCTATCTTGATGGTGCTGGTTGGTATGTTCCTGAAAACTTTTCGGCGCTGGATATCAAACAAATCATTAAAAAAGAAGTCGAGTGGAAATTTAATCATTTTGATTTTAGCTTGGGTAACAAAAGCAATACATTAAGAGTCAGGGAGGTTCACTTCGGCATCCTATTGAACAAAAAACTATATTATTGGAGCTTCATGAAACAAGCTTTTTTTGATGCCAAAGCCCATGGCTACGCAGACGTCACTTTCAGACTCTTAAGCGAAACCAGGCATTCCTTAACGCAGAGCTCACAACAATATTATGATCGTCGTCTTAAAAATATTCAGAAAAATTATCCTCAATTGATACCAGAAGACTTCATCTGCCCACATATTTAACCTTAGTCAGCAACAACAGTAACTGAATACGTATTCATCTTGTGGCTACGTAACCCGCAGGGGTATATTTTGCCCTGACTTTTTTTTCTTCATCTTCATCGATCCAAACGGCAGGTATTTATGTCCACTCAATCCTCTCACGCCCCTCACTCTAGGAGCGGCGGCCCGACTCATTCAGCGGCCAAACCGCAGCTGAGCTTCTGGCAAATCTGGAATATGTGCTTTGGTTTTTTGGGGATCCAATTCGGCTTCGCTTTGCAAAACGCCAACGTCAGCCGAATTTTTCAAACCCTAGGCGCTGATATCGATGATATCCCGATCCTTTGGATTGCCGCCCCGGTCACTGGCCTGATTGTGCAACCGATCATTGGCTACCTCAGTGACAATACTTGGAATGGTCTTGGCCGTCGTCGACCGTATTTTCTCTATGGTGCGGTACTGTCCACTTTAGCCCTTTTTATCATGCCAAACTCCCCTACCCTGTGGATAGCTGCGGGTATGTTGTGGATTATGGATGCTTCTATCAACATTTCGATGGAACCTTTTCGTGCTTTTGTTGGTGATATGCTGCCAGAAAAACAACGTGCCAACGGCTTTGCGATGCAAAGTTTCTTTATCGGTATCGGCTCTGTCGTCGCCTCGGCGCTACCGTGGATTTTTGCCAACTGGATGGACGTGAGAAACACCGCTCCAGCAGGCGAAATTCCCGACACGGTAAAATACGCCTTCTATTTTGGTGGGTTAGTACTGTTTTTAGCCGTTTCATGGACCATCTTTTCGACTAAAGAATATACCCCAGAGCAACTAGCCGCCTTCGAAGCGCATGAAAATGCGATGAAAGAAAAGCCAGCGGAGCCCATCAGCAGCGCCCAACGCACGGTTAAACAATATTATAGCGGTGCCATCATGTGGTTTGTGGCTGGCAGCTTGATCTCAATTTTTGTTTATCTGCAAACGTTAGATAAACAGCTTTATATCTTATCGATTGGTGCCATCGTTTTTGCCGTTATTCAACTGATTGCCGGACGGTTAAAGGCCAGCCATTACACTGATAATGGATTTTCGCTAGTGATCAACGACTTATTTCATATGCCCACGACCATGAAACAACTTGCCGTAGTGCAGTTTTTCTCTTGGTTTGCGCTATTTGCGATGTGGATTTATACCACCTCAGCGGTTTCACAAATTCACTTTGGCGCGACCGATACTACCTCTGCGGCATTTAACGACGGCGCTAACTGGGTCGGTATTTTGTTCGCCGCCTATAACGGCTTTGCCGCATTGGCTGCCATTGTCATTCCTAAGTTAGTGCAATATACAGATTTAAGAGTTGCCCACTTAATCAACCTATTTTTGGGCGGATTAGGCTTGGTATCATTTTTAATCATCAAAGATCCAGACTGGTTAATCCTCTCAATGGTCGGCGTCGGTTTTGCTTGGGCGTCTATTCTATCTCTGCCTTATGCGATGTTATCCAATACCTTACCGGCCAATAAAATGGGGGTGTACATGGGGATTTTCAACTTTTTCATTGTTATCCCGCAAATTTTAGCCGCCAGCATTTTAGGCTTTTTACTGAAAATCTTTTTCGATGGCCAACCCATTTATGCCTTAGTCATTGGTGGTGCTTCACTGGTGATCGCCGGCGTCATGGTATTGCGAGTCAATGAAAACCCAGCTGATCAAGCAACACCTCAGCTTGCATCCGAACAGCAAAAATAGGCAGCAAGATAATGACAGTCACCACAGGATCTGAAATACAGCCAACGAACCCTGAGCAAGCACCTGCGATGCGGCCGATGCAAAAAAACCTCAGCAAAGCCTTTTATGTCTTATTGAGTTTACCAGCCACCGCGATGGGTTTTGCCTTATCGGTGCAAATCTCAGCGCTGAGCTGGATATTAACCACCCAATATGGCCTCGATATCCATCAGGTCGGCTTAGTTTGGGCAGCGGGGCCGATTGCTGGCATTCTCGGCCAAGTATTCATTGGCATCATCAGTGATAAAGTGTGGTTGCTCAATGGTCGTCGTCGACCGTTTATTCTCATCGGTGGTGTGCTGGCGAGCATGATGTTATTGGCGTTGCCCAACATCGGCGTGGTTTCCGCTTCATTAGGGCTTGAAGGTTTGCTTGGTGTCGCCATCGCCATCGCCTTAACCCTTGATTTATCGATCAATATCAGCTTTAACCCGACCCGCACCATTATTGCCGATGTCACCCCGCAAGGAGACAAACGCACTAAAGGTTACACCTGGATGCAAACCATCTCTGGCACTTTTGGTGTATTGGCTTATGCCATCGGCGCAATCTGGGGTAATATCACGCTGATTTATTTCTCTGTCGGACTGGTATTTTTACTCTCAGTTATTCCGCCATTATTTATCAAAGAACCAGAGACGCTGACCAACACAGATGAAGATCAAGTGTCGCAAGACAGCTTTGGCTTTATCAAAATCATGCAAGTGATCCAACCGCTGTGGGGGTTTATCGCCTACGATATTTACGCCATGGGACTGCAATTATCCGGGATTAAAACGGACCATTACTGGGCTGAAATCATCGCGCTGATAATTACCGCCGGGTTGATGTTCAAAACCCTGACGGCTAAAGAAACGGGCATGAACAAAGCTGACGCGGGAATGGTTGGATTTAAAAAAATCCTCGCCGCCCATTCATTCAGTTGGATTGGCATTCAAACCATGTTCGTATTTATCTTTGCCTACCTGCAAGACAAAATGCCCGGCATGGCAGACGATGAACTAGGCCGAATTATCTCCATCAGCTTTTTGGTCTTAAGCGCCGTTTCTGCCATTTTGCCTGCCTTAGTGCTGGCACCAGTAGCCAAAAAACTCGGCCGAGTGAAAACCCATGCGATTTGCCTCGGCACTATGGCACTCGGTTATGCTGGCGTGGTGGTCTTTGGTGACAACAAATTTGTGCTTTACGGCTTAATGGCTTTTCTAGGTATTGGCTGGGCTGCGGTGATCAGCCTACCGTTTGCGATCATGTCAGAAAAAGTCGAACAAACCAAAATGGGCATGTATATGGGCCTATTTAACCTCTCGGTAGTATTACCGCAATTATTGGTGAGCTTGGGCATTGGCCTGTTTATCAGCAAAGCCGCTGACAAAGGATTGGTGTTTCAAATTAGCGCCGCCGCACTGGCAATATCGGCGATTGCTTGGTTTATGGTCAAAGAAGACGCTGCTGATGTCGCCCCTTAACATACTGTGTTCTTTTCTTTTTATCACCACAGAGAACACAGAGAAAAGCAAGATCAAAAGAAAAAACAAAGGACACTACGTTGACCAAAACAGACATATTACTAGCGGGAGCATTGACAGCAACATTGTCTGGCTGTGCGACTCATCAATCGGCTGAAATCATGGTAGAGAAATCAGGCAAACCGGTGGTTTATCAGGTCTTCACTCGTTTGTATGGCAACCAAAATTCCACTAACAAACCCTGGGGCACCATCGCTGAAAATGGCGTTGGCAAATTCAACGACTTCACCGATACCGCGCTCGAAGACATTAAAACCTTGGGTGTCAGCCATATTTGGTATACCGGCGTTCCCCATCACGCGCTGATCAATGATTACCTTGATATAGGCATCAGCAACGACGATCCAGATGTAGTCAAAGGTCGTGCAGGCTCACCCTATGCGGTCAAAGACTATTACAACGTCAACCCAGATTTAGCCGTCAACCCCGCCAACCGACTGGCCGAATTCGAAGCCCTAATCGCCCGCACTCATAATCACGGCATGAAAGTGATCATCGACATAGTGCCCAACCACGTTGCCCGGGGTTATCACTCCATCAGCAAACCCGCAGGCATCGAAGACTTCGGCGCAACCGATGACACTACTGTCGCCTACCAACGCGATAACAACTTTTATTATGTACCCGGTGAAGACTTTCTTGCTCCCGATACTAGCAAACCGCTAAATGGCGAGCACCACCCAATGAGCGACGGCAAATTCAACGAATCTCCGGCAAAATGGACCGGCAACGGCAGCCGTAAAGCGCAACCCGACATCAATGACTGGTTTGAGACCGTCAAAATCAACTTTGGTGTCCGCCCCGACGGCAGCTACGACTTCGCTGCTTTACCATCAGGCTATGAGAACAAAAGCATCGCTCAACATGCTGCTTTTTGGCGCGACAAATCAGTGCCTAGCTCATGGCACAAGTTTCGTGACATCGCCTTATACTGGCTCGACAAAGGCGTTGATGGTTTTCGCTATGACATGGCCGAAATGGTGCCTGTCGAGTTTTGGAGTTATATGAATTCAGCGATTAAAACCGTCAATCCTGACGCCTTTTTACTCGCCGAAGTCTACAACCCCACACTCTACCGGGATTATATTCGCCTCGGAAAAATGGACTATCTCTATGATAAAGTGGAGTTTTACGACACCTTAAAAACCATCATGCAAGGCAAAAGCGCCACCGACGCACTAGTGCCAATTCAAGCTGGCATGGCAGACATCGAACATCACATGCTGCACTTTTTAGAAAACCATGACGAGCAACGTATTGCCAGCCCGGACTTTGCAGCTGACGCCAATAAAGCCAAACCTGCAATGGTCGTTTCAACCACTATCAGCACGTCCCCAACCATGCTGTATTTTGGTCAGGATGTCGGCGAAGCTGGCGCAAACGACCCCGGGTTTGGCGACCCAAGCCGCACCAGCATTTTCGACTATATCGGTGTGCCCGCCCATCAACGCTGGATGAACCACGGCCAATTTGACGGCGGTTTATCAACACCCGCCGAAAAGTCCCTACGCGATTTCTACCAACGCTTGCTCAGTTTCTCCGCCACCAGCAAAGCACTAACCGGGCAATACCGACAAATCCACACCATCAACCGACAATCCACAACGGGTTATACCGACAAGATATTCTCATTTGTCCGCTGGTCAGATGATGACAGACTTATTGTGGTAACTAATTTTGATGACCAGCAAAGTCATGGTTTTGTTTTAACCATTCCAGCTGAGGTGATCAAACAATGGCAATTAGCTGATGGCAGTTATCCGCTTGTTGACCAGCTATATGGGCAAACGGCGACTTTGGAGGTTATTGATGAGGTTGGTCGGGTCAACGTCTCGGTTGACCCTTTGGGGAGTTTGGTTTATTTGGTGGACTAAATTTGCCAGCTCAATATTAATACTTTATTCTCATAAATCTTAAACTAGACAAGAATTATATGTTAATAATAAACAATGGCTGGTATATCATGATCAGCATGGATATAATACGGCATTGTATCCATTAACTCGTAGCAAACATGGTTGACCCGACAAATCCGCATGACAAATTTTTCCGCTCTTCCATGCAAAATGCGCCTATCTCTCAAGCATTTTTTCAACACCATCTACCAGAGCAAATACGCAACGGCTTAAATTTTAACGCGATCAAACTTGAAAATAGCACTTATATTGATGATGACTTGCAAGAAACTATCAGCGATTTAGTTTTCTCCTGCGATTATATTGAAGCCAATGAAAGCAATAATGGTAGTGGCGCAGCAAAAGTAGTATTACTAGTTGAACATCAGTCGACGCCTGAGCGATTTATGGCTTTTCGCGTATATCACTATCTATTTAACATGCTGTATAGCTTGTTAAAACAACGCCCCAAAGAACAGGCTAAAGATCCATTCCCCGCTGTTTATGCACTGGTTTTTTACCATGGTAAACAAACCCCTTATCCATATTCCATGAAGCTAAGTGATTGTTTCGATGATCCGCTGGATATTATGCAAAATATGTTTGAAAATCCTGTACATCTTATTGATGTCAATCAGCTTCAAGACGACAAATTAAAACAGCAACAGTTGCTTGGCATAATGACCAGTGCGTTAAAGCACAGTCGAGACCGAAATATTGGCCGCTACCTGCTCCAACTGATGCAAGATTTAAATTCAATGGACTTAGAGGATCATTTGGCGCTAAAATTTATCAGAACGGTATTAAACTATTTGCTTGGAGTTGGCAATGCGACCAATGTTGAACACTTTATGAAAGAAAGTTGGCGATTACCTGAACCGATACGAGGTGAGTTTATGACAATAGCAGAAAAACTAAGGGCGATGGGAGCAGAAGAAGGTCTTGAGAAAGGTAAAGAGGAAGTTGCAATCAATCTACTCAAAGATGGCTCTACACCCGAATTTATTGCTCGTATCACCGGGCTCGAATTAACACTCATTGTTAAGTTACAGGCTCAGTTAGCCAGATAAAATCGCGGCGGAGCAACCCGCCGCTAATCTCAATCCCTCTACCTCAACCCCTCCAGCGTCGCCGTCAACGACTCATCAACCTGATCACCACGCCAGGCAACATTGCCCTGTTTATCCACAACCACCACATAAGGCATATTCTTCACCTGATAATGGCTGAAAATATTATTGCCCTGATCCCAAGTGGCAGGATGTTTAATATTAAAACGCTGAACATAATCCTCTACCACTTCCTTGGTCACGTAGAATTCTTTTACCACCGTCAACCAGCGGCTATCGGCTGAAAACTGCTGATACAAACCGTTGAGCTTTTCTAGCGTGTTCTCACAGCCCGGTAAATGACGATAAGGACACAGGCTGTCGGTAAATACCAACACTTGTGCTGCACCGCTCTCTTTGAGCTGCCATTCTTTACCATCGAGCAAAGTGGTAGTAAAAGGTGCTGCCGGAGCACCAACTGCCGCATTGCCTGTTCGCGCTTCAATTTGTGCTGCACTGGCGACTGATGAATACCAAGCGACACCACATACCATTGCCAGTTTAGCGACTTTCGTCAGTGTTAATTTATGTCCCATGTTATTTCTCCTGCAAACGTAGCTTTAATAGCTCAACCAGTTTGTTATCTTGTCCAGTGGTTTTACCGAGTAAATTGCCTTTATAGTCAAACAAAAAGTGCGTCGGCGTCTGCCAAGCACCTAATGCACTCACCAGTTTATTGTCTGGGTCCAGTAATACATTAGTATCTTGCAAGCTGAAGTCTTTGCGCCAGCCCGCCAACACCGATGGGTTAATATTCATATTCGGTTGAACCATCGAGATGTGCACATGCTCATTCAATGTCTTCAACTGTTTAATTTGCTCTTCTGGGCCGTCACCTTCCCAACTTTGAAAAGCCTCAAACACCACGACATAACTGTAAGGTTTGCTTTTAGATAACAATTTAACGTTGTGACCATCTAAGTTGGTATAGTTGCGATTAAGCGCCGCTTGTTGTTGTGCCGATATTTTTAGTGTCTCGGTCTGAGTTTGCAGTTGGCCAAAAGACGCCAAACTAGATGTTGAACCACCGGCAACAGCCAAACTAGGTAACAGCGAAGCCGCTAATAATAGGTGATAAGTTTTCATGATTTGTTTTCCTTTTGTCTCTTTTATCTGTTGTCGTTATAGGTTATAAGCGGCTAATAAGTCGGTGAGTTTATCGTTCAACAAAGCTGAGCGATGAATGATTTTACCGTCTTTATCAATCAGGATATGTTCCGGTGTGCCATAAAGTTCAAACTGACGAAACATCTCACCTTCACCATCAAAGACCACTGGCAAGGTATATTTGTGTTTGCCAAAATAACGATTCACCCGTTTGATTGAATCATTAAAACCAACGTTAACAGTGATCACTTGCAGCTCATCATTTGCGTGCTCAAATGTCTCTTGAGCGTGAGGCATTTCCTCCTGACAATACGAACACCAAGTTGCCCAAAACTTCAAATAAACCGCCTTGTCACCTTTGAGTTTTTGCGATGAAAAAGTCTCTCCAGACAAGCTAGTGAGGGTGAATTCTGGTGCCATATCACCCACTTGAGTACCTGCCCAGCCCAGTCCAGACCATAAGGTCATTGCGCCTAAAATTAATCCTGCGACCTTAGCGGTTAATCTGTTACCACCTGTTTTTGCTTGTGTTGTATAAGTGCTCATTTTAATTCCTCAGTTCCCCGTATTAAGGGTTGTATAAATAATTGCGTGGTTAATCGTTTCGTTATTAATCGTTGCGCTGTGTTTGTATTGCCATTGTCGTCAAAGCCACTTTTTTAAGCCATGATATGACAATGACATTTCAGTGATATAATATGTGACATAAATATTTTCGTTTATTTTCAATAGGTTACTAGTGAGTTATCCAGTGATTTCTAGAACATCAGTTTGCCTCCTTCCATCAAGAAATACTCTCCGCTGGCAATCATGACTAGCGCCATGGCTTGTTTTATCCGTACCATCCACATCCCGGAGCGTGGTAGTTTTTGCAATAAGCGAGAAGATAAGCCAATAACCAGTAATAAAGTGCTGAGGCCGTAGGCAAAAACCAGTAGCAATACACCACCGAATACCGGGTCACCGGTGGTCGATACATACATCAACAACATCGCTAAAACGGGTGCGGTACAAGGAGCTGCGACCAAACCTGAGGCTGCGCCCATTAATAACCAGCGCCAGAATGGGCTAGTGATGGCACTGAGTTTTGAATCGTCAATCGACGGTATCGGTAGACGTATCCAATCGAGCATCCAGGCGGCAAAAACAAAGGCAAAGTTAGCCATTAAAAAGTAGCCTGCGGGATGAGTGGATATCTCACCAAAGAAATTGCCAGTCAGGGCAGCAAAAATGCCCAGTCCGCCATAGACAATTGCCAATCCGCTGACAAAAATAAAGGGTCCATACCAACTGGTTTTTTTGCTGCTGGTGTTTTCCATACCAAATAATCCTAAGGTGACGGGGATCATCGGATAGACGCAAGGAGAAGCGCTAGTCAATACCCCCGCCAGATAAACAAGTAATACAGCTAGTGCCCAGCCGGAGGTGGCTAGTTGTTCGGTTAACATGATTTGCAGGTGTTCCATAGTGATTAGTCCGCTTGATTTGTGATGCCGCTATGATGGCTAAAATCTCCCGGTGTCAGCAATGTCAGGACCCTGATATTATGATGAAATGTTATGTTATCTTATTTTCCCTTATTTATTCCAAATTGATGGTTTTAAACTTTTCTGAGCATTTTCAATGACCTATAAAAATAACACTGAGGTACACAATAACTTGATATCCATCATGAACAGAACAAAAACTGATGGAACAGGTAAAATTAATCTAACCGACTGCTTGCATGGTGACGAGAATTTAGTAGACTACTAGCAACAAAAATACCCAATGAAGTAGTTTAACGGATTATGACCATTTATCGTTTTGCCCAGTTTCGTTACAACACCGACAACAGAGAGCTTATCAGTGCACAACAAAGCAAACGCTTGCGCCGAAAAGTTGCTGATGTATTGGCGTATTTGTTATCTCATCAACAAGAAGTGGTTAGCAAAGAAGAATTACTCAATGATATTTGGCAACATGGCGAATATCGTGAAAACTCCCTAGTCCACTGCATTCGCGAACTACGCAAACACCTCGAAGATTCAGCACAACATCCAGTATTTATCGATACCGTACCACAAAAAGGCTATTGCTGGATTTACCGGGAGGTCACCGAGCAAGACAATGATGTCGCACTAGCGGCAGAGGCCGCAGCTGAAGCAGATGAAACCGCCACAGCCCCCATTGCAGCTGACGATATCCCCACTCCTGAGGATATTTTTAAACCCACACCACCGGCTGAATTAATGATTTCAGAGGTCGCTTCGGCTGAAGTCGCTGAACCAACAGCGGCCCCTGTCATCACACCAGCGACACCAGTACCCAGCAAAACCTCACAATACGGGTTAAAAGCCGTCGGCTTCATACTCGGATTAGTGATACTGGTTGGTTTAGCCTCAGTTTGGCAACACTCACAAAACAATACTCAGGAAATCGCACAGACCACCGAAGCAGGAGCGAAGGTAAAACAACCTTTGTCTATTGCGGTGATGCCATTTATTAACGCCACCGGTTTAGCCGAATACCAATGGCTCGAATTGGGCCTATCTGACATGTTTGGCATTGGTTTGCGCCAAAGTACCAGCTGGCAGGTTATTCCTTCATCTCATGTACAATCAATGTTGGCTGATTTAAACATTACCTTATGGACCAGTGAAGCGGGCAAAGCCCCGTCGTATCCGCTGCCCAGCACCGTGCGCGAACAAGTGCAGATATTTCTCAACGCCAGTAAAGCCGATTTGGTGATCAGCGCCACCATCGAAAAAGACACCGAATCCGCTGGCAGTAGCAACCTTAAATTCAATTATCAGTTACACGACAAACTGGGCATTCGTCATGAAAGCAGCATCAGCTATCCCAACTTGCCTTCATCGGTGCCAACACTGGTTAGCCGTATTGCCAATCAGTTAGATCCCACCTTTAAAAAAAGTAGCAATCACTGGCATCTAGCCAAAGACCCACAGGCGGGCCAAGATTTCGCTAACGGATTGCAGGCGTTGCAAGGTAAAGGTGCGCCTTTAGCCAAACGCTATTTTGAAGCGGCGTTATTAAACGACCCAGATTATTATCCGGCAGCCGCTTATTTGGCTTACAGCCTGTCTTTGGTCGGTCAATGGCAAGAAAGTGTTAAGCAGTATCGTCAGGTACTCAAACACCCAGCAATCAATAAAGACCCGTACTTTCATTCTTTTGTGCTCAATTCTTTGGGTGATCTGTTGCGGCAGCAATATAAGCTAGACGAAGCCGAAAAACTGCTAACCAAAGCCCTATCACTCACCGACAAACAACAGTTGCGTTATCGTCGAGTCGATATTTTGCGTAATATCAGCGCACTGCGTAACGCCCAAGGCAACAGCAAAGAGCGTCACCGCCTACTGGCCGAAGCAGAACAACTTAGCCAACCTTTTGTTGATGTAAATATGCTGGCAGACAACCTTTATTATCTCGGCAGCCCGGCGAACACCGGATTGGAGGTCGATCCAGACATCAATATGGCCGCCAATCAGCAAAAGCTCAACCGAGCGCTATCTTATTATAAAAAAATCAATGACTTACATGGCCAAGCAAAAACCTACCTAGCGATTGGCACCAACTATATTTATGAACTCAATACTCGCCAAGAAGCCATGGCCAAAGCCAGCAGCCTATTTGAACAACTCGATGACAGCTCTGGGCTTATCGATACCCTCAGCTATCTCGGTTATTTTTATATTCAATTGCATATGGGCGACAAAGCCGAGAAGTTTCTGATACAAGCGACCAAACTAGCATTTGAACTGCAAGACCCGTGGCGTCAGGCTAACACTCAATACTTGCTGGCCTTTGCCACCCTCGATCAAGGGTTAGCCCAAACTGGCAACAGCGGGCAAGCCAAGCTAGAGCAAGCTGTGGTGTTGTTCGACCAAGTACATGAAGCGTATTTACCTTTTCCTGATGCGCAAAATGCCGCTGATTCTTATTTACTGCAAGCTTGGGGTTATACCGAGCTAGAGCGATTTGAAAAAGCCAAATCAGTATTGAATCAATCAATGGCACGACTGGATGGTGAGAACAATCCGGTCACATTAATTTATAACCAAATGGCGATGATGGATGTATTAATACGCCAACAAGACTGGGCAGCTGCATTAGCCGTCACCGACGATGCCAACGGTCATTATCAATTATTAAGCTACCAAGCCAGAGCCCATTTTGAACTCGGTCACAACGACCAAGCCGTAGCACTAATGCAACAGAATCAAACAGTTAACGCCGACAAATGGGGTGACAGCGACCAACAGAAGCTAGATTATTACCTCGCCACCGCCTCCGGCAAACTCGCCAGTATTCTCGGCATCACCTTAGCAAGCGAAGCCAGCGCCAACGCCACCTATTGCGAAAGCTTATGGAACCTCTCGGTTGAAGATTTAGGTGGGTTATCTTCTTATAACGAATAAAAATACCAACATGCATTACAAACGTAGACACGAATTTATTCGCGTAGGGAGCCAAAGCGACCGTAGATCGCCCGCCCCCACCAACCCTCAAAACACGAAAATGAATTCTCATCAACAACAACTCCTAATGACAACGCCAAAAAAACGAGAATAAATTCTCGTCTACGACAACTCTCAACATTCTTTACAAACATTCACGGATGAATTACACCATCACCTCAACCGTTCATCAAACGTAGACGCGAATTTATTCGCGTAGGGAGCCAGAGCGACCGTAGACTGCCCGCCCCCACCAACCCTCAAAACACGAGAATGAATTCTCATCAACAACAACCCCCCCCCCCCAATGACAACTCCAAAAAACGAGAATAAATTATCCTCTACGACAACCCCCCAATGACAACCAGCAAATTATCAAAATGCCACCAGCAATTTTTAAATTGCAAAGCAAAAACACCTAACATTTCCCAAACACAAGCCACAATCCCGATAAGACGCCACCGAACCTCAACATATCATCTGATAACACCGATGTAATCTTATGTGATCTTATGATATTTCACGCATTTTCCTGTTTTGACATGTGTAACAGCGCCTTGGACCCGCTAAAAACAGGCACTCACAAAATGTAATAATTACTCACTGGTATCACCGCATAAAGATTTGTCAGAATGGCCTCACCAAAACGAAGTACATAACTAACCCCATGAAATACAAAGACTTTTGTAGCCGGGAAATTTAAACCTTAACCAAGTGGATTGAAACATTATGGACCAGCAATTTAAAAAACAGTTTGTCGAATACCGCGACCAAGACCAATTAGCCGCCGTATGTAGTGAGTTGCAGCAATTACCGCCGCTAGTTACCGCAGCAGAGGTAAAAGCATTACAAAATGATTTAGCACAAGCCGCCGCCGGCCGTCGCTTTTTACTCCAACTAGGCGATTGTGCTGAACAATTCAGCGAATGTAGCCAAACCGTTGTGCAAAACAAAATCAACCTGTTCTCGGCTTGCGCCAAAGAGATTGACCAGCAGAAAAAACTACCAGTGACTATATTAGCTCGCATCGCTGGGCAATATGCCAAACCTCGCTCACAAGCTACACAAACAGTTGATGGTGTTGAAATGCTGACCTATCGCGGTGACTTGATTAATGGTGCCCCAGCAACAGCCCAAGCACGTGAAGCTGACCCTCGCCGCTTGCTGCAAGGCGTACAATATTCGGCTTTAACGCTTAACTACTTGCGCAGCCATATGCAGGAATTAAGTTTGTCACAAAGCTGGTTGAACGATACCAACAGCAAAAGAAGCAATACCAGCAGCAACAGCGACTTATTCACTGTCACTGCCCCTTACCCGTTCTTCACCAGTCATGAAGCTTTATCAATGGACTATGAACAAGCCTTGACTCATCAGGTTGGCGACAAGCGCTTTAACCTTGGCGCACACTTTTTATGGGTCGGAATGCGCACTGCCGCTATCAACAGCCCAGCTTGTGATTACCTGGCATCCATCAGTAACCCAATTGGTTTGAAAGTTGGCATCGACCAAATCAACAGCGACTTACTTAAAGTGCTCGACAAATTGGACCCAGACAACATCGCCGGTCGCCTGACCCTTATCACCCGCTTAGGCAGCGACAATGCCGCTGAGGCAGAAAAGCTAGTGCGCATGGTTAACGACAGTGGTCGTCGTCATTTATGGTTGTGCGACCCAATGCACGGTAACACTAAATCATTGGGCGCTTACAAAACCCGTTATATCGACGACATGCACGCCGAAATCAGTGGTCAAATGGCCGCTCATGAGCGTTGCGGCAGTCACTTAGGCGGTTTGCACTTAGAAGCGACTGGTTGTGACGTCACTGAATGTGTTGGCGTTAACGTCGAGGCCAATGTTGAATCTTTAGAACGCAACTACGCCACCGCCGTTGACCCAAGATTAAATCTTGCTCAAGCAACCCAGTTACTGAGACGTTCGTTAAAAACCAATGAATCAGTTAACTCAACAACACTCACCCCGACTACCGAGAGCGTGGAGTAATCACCATGAAAGCGACTCAACTCATCAATCTGACCGAGGCGTTGTTAAAACCGCACCAGCACAGCAGCAAAGCCTGCTTCCTGGTCGGTGACAGCTCAGTCAGTTACAAGGCACTTTACCAAGACGTGATCAAGCTGAGCCTTGGTTTACAACAAGCAGGAATTAAAGCAGGCATGAGCCTAGTTGTTGGTCTGAATGACAGCATCGCCTCAGTCGTCACCTTTTTAAGCTGCTGCGCCATCGGTGCCAGACCCTTGTTGGTCAATCCAAAACTGGATCAACCAACCTTGCAACATCTGCTAGATACCGCCCAGGCCAGCATGTTGGTTACTGAGCAAGACGGCAAAGTGATGTTCAATGCCCAAACAATCGCCTGTAAAGGCGGTGACTATCAACAGTTGCTATCAAATGGCAGCGATAACTGTAATAACTGTAATAACAACAAGGACCACAGCGATTTTGTTTTTCATTACCAAACCGCACAAACCGCGTGTTTCTTCCAGTCGACCTCAGGCTCAACCGGAAAACCAAAACTGGTTACGCACACCGCTTTAAGCGCGTTATCCAGTGCCGAGCAAGTCTGTCAACAGTGGTTAACCCTAGACAGCAACGCGGTGTTTTATTCAGTGGCTAAGTTGTTCTTTGGTTACGGCATGGGCAACAGCTTGTTGTTTCCTTTGTCACTGGGCGCAACAGCCGTTTTAGACAACGAATGGCCGACGCCAGAGCGCGTCAAAGCTAACTTGCTGCAACACAAACCAACTGTGTTCGGTGGTGTACCGGCAATGTATCAAGCGTTACTTGACGATACATCTAAAGAGCCTTCAGCCACCAATATAAAGAGTAATTTATTTGCTAGCGTCAACATCGCCTTATCAGCTGGCTCACCATTGCCAAGAAAACTGTTTCGCGCTTATCAGCGTCAAGGCATTGAATTGTTAAACGGCATTGGAGCCACCGAGTTATGTCACATCTTTATCGCCAACTCGCCAGACAAAGCGCAAGCAGGCGAAACCGGTTATCCATTATCTGGTTATCAAACCAAATTGGTTGATGACTGTGGTGAAGAAGTGCCTAGCGGCGAAGTTGGCAGTTTATTAATTAAAGGACCTAGTGTTGCGGCCGGTTACTGGCGCAATGAAACCGCCACCGCCCACAAATTTAACAATGGCTGGTATGACAGTGGTGACATGTTCCAACAAAACGCTGCCGGTGCATTGGTTTACAAAGGACGTACCGATGACCTTTTTAAAGTCAACGGTCGCTGGGTTAACCCAGTATTGGTTGAAGCCGCCATTTTAGCCCAGTTTGGCAGTTTGGTTGAAGCCATCATGGTGCCTTACCAAATCGAAAACGGCCTGACTTATGGTTACTTGTTTATTACCACCCGTGAGGGAGTCAGTTTACCGACTGGCAACTTAATGAGCTGGTGCCGTCAGGAGTTTCCCTCATATCGCTGTCCTATCAGCGTACAACAGTTGGACCAGTTGCCTCGCAACGCCAACGGAAAATTAGACCGTCGGGCCTTGAGCCAAATGGCCAACGACACAGTGACAGCCGTATACAGGAGAGTCAGTTAATGAAAGCTTTAACCAATACCTTAAAAACAACTTTGACCTCAACAACTTTGACCTCAACAACTTTGACCTCAACAGCAACAGCGCTTGATTATGCCGGGCTAAGTATTGATAACAGTTTTGCCAACTTAGCCGCCGATCAACATCGTTTCATCTTTGAATATAACGCCAATGATGAAGACAGCCGACCGCCACGTTACAGCGTGATTGGTTATCAATCATTGCTTGAATTGAGCGTTAGTGATGGTCAAATCAGCCTGGAACAAAATGGTGAAATCAGTGACTTTACCCCCCAGAATATCAAGAGCGGCGAAAACGTCATTGATGTGGTTGATGGCATTGTACAAAGCGTTAATTGCCAAACCCCTGCCGAGTTTGATTGTTTTCACGGCGGCTGGTTCGGTTACTTTGGTTACGACACCATTCGTTATGTCTTCCCACATAAATTGGCACTGCCAACCCATGTGAAAGACGAACTGAACATTGCTGATATTCGCTTGTTTGTACCGCGTCATCTATTGGTCTTAGATCATAAAAACCAAACGGCTCATTGGTTGGCTTATACCGCCACTGATGAAGCTTTGCCAGACTGCCCGTTTATTAGCACCGATGTGAAATCGGACAAACGCAGTGCAGCAGCACCTGTACGTCATGAATATCCACAACGTGACTTTGAAAGTGCAGTAGAAAAAATCAAACATTACATCACCGAAGGCGAGATCATGCAGGCGGTATTGTCCCAACGTATGGCGGGTGATTACCATGGCTCAGCATTGGAATGTTTCAACCAGCTGGTCGAATTAAGCCCGGCTCCTTATCAATACCTAGTATCGTTTGGCGATTATGACATTGTAGGTTGTTCACCAGAAACCCTCATTCAATGTTATCAAGACACCTTAACGTCAAGCCCAATGGCTGGTACTCGTCGTCGTGGTATCACCGAGCAAGAAGACATCGCCTTAGAGCTAGAATTACTTGCCGATGAAAAAGAATGTGCCGAACACCTGATGCTCATTGACTTGGCACGTAACGATTTAGGCCGTGTCGCCAAACCTGGCAGCGTCAAAGTCACTCGTCAAATGCAAGTTGAGCGATACAGCAATGTAATGCACATCACCTCAACGGTAAAAGCACAACGCCAATCGATTTCACCGGTAAAAGTGATTGCCGCCACTTTGCCCGCAGGCACTTTAGTCGGCGCACCGAAGGTTCGTGCAGTACAGATTTTGGATGAGTTCGAATCAACTAAACGTGGCATTTATGGTGGTGGTTTGGGTTACATCGACTTTAACGGCAACCTTAATTTAGCCATCACTATTCGCACCGCAGTGAAAAAAGACCAACGGATTTATTTTCAATCAGGGGCTGGCATTGTCAACGATTCCAAACCACGACTGGAATGGGAAGAAACCATGCACAAAAATGCCAATTTGAGAAAACTGGTCAGTGCCAATGTACCTTATTCCTTTTCACCTAATACAACAGCACCTAAAACAACTGCTAACAAAGAGGTGGCGTAATGCTAGTCATTATTGATAACTACGATTCATTTACCTATAACCTTGCACAGTATTTTATGGAACTAGGTCAACAAGTCACAGTGGTGCCAAATGACCAAACCTCATTGGCCGAAATCGAAGCCATCGCCACCGGGCTTATCGTTTCACCTGGACCGTCGTCGCCAAAGCAAGCGGGCATATCGATTGAAGCGATTAAATACTTCGCTGGCAAACTGCCGATTTTAGGCATCTGTTTAGGCCATCAATGTATTGGCGAAGCATTTGGCCATGAAGTGGTGAAAGCCGACAAAGTGATGCACGGCAAACGCTCACCCATTCGTCATAACCAATCAGCGTTATTTGCTGGCACCCCTGAGAACCAAATGGTCGCCAGATATCACAGTTTGATTGTGCAACAGCCGTTGGCAAAACCTTTGATTGCCAGTGCCGTTAGTGCTGATGAAGGCGTCGAAGAAGTAATGGCCCTTGAGCATAAACACCTGCCGATTTATGGCATTCAGTTTCATCCAGAATCAGTCGCCACTGACTTTGGCAAACAGATACTGAACAACTTTTTGATCGCCACTGGCTTAAGCCCAATGGCCATCGCAGCTTAACTATTTTGAGCGGGGATAAATCCACCGCCTACAACAATTTAAACAGAGAACATAATCATGAAATACAGCAAATCATTTATCCAATCAGTCCAACGTAACTATGAATTAGGTGCCGGTAACTTTCTTTATCAACTAGCCGATATGGACGTTGATCAAACCACACCTTGCATCTTCCTAGATATGCCGATCAAAGATGTTTCTGGCGAATGGCGAGCTTCTTTTAGCTTGGCCGATTTGATTCGCAACGCCGATGCCTGGGCGGCTTATTACGAAGCACAAAACATCGCACCGAAAGACCCAGTAGCCTTGTACTTTGCTGATAACTTCAACACTTTCATTCACTTTTTGGCCTTAACTCGTTTGGGCGCTATCCCTGTTAGCATCAACCACAACCTAGCGCCTGAAATTGTCGCTGAATTCATTCGCCGCGTCGGTGCTAGCCATATCATGATGGAAGCCCAACTAAGCCCAGCAATTAAAGCGCCACTAGCCAGTCAACAAATGACCACTATGCTGCTTGAACGTGCGGTTGTAACAGCTGATGGCAAACCTTCAATGCCTTTCACTCATACTAAAGATGACGTCGCTTTGTTAGCGCATACCTCAGGTACTACCGGCATTCCAAAAGCGGTTATTTTCACCCATAACGGTTTTTATGTTGGAGTGCAATCGCAACTAGATAAGCAAGTCGGTGATTCAATTTTATGTGCCCTGCCTCATTCACACAGTGCGGCTATCAGCATCTTAATGTCTAGCTTGTTACGTGGAGTGACGGTACGGATTCAAAGTGAAAAAGAACCAGCAGATATCATCGCTGCCACTAAAAGCTTCAAACCTCAGTTGATGGTTGCTTTTCCAAAAACCTTTACTGACTTATGCCGTCTTGAGCTTAACCCGGATGATTTTGCCAGCTTGTCTTATTGGATCAGCACCGGCGACGCTAACCACGAACCACACATTCGCAAACTTATCAGCCTAGGTAACTGCGTGATCAAAGGTCAGCCAACCAAAGGTTCAATTTTCATCGACAACCTTGGTTCTTCTGAATTTGGTTTTGCCATGTTCCGCAACATCCACACCCCATTTAGCAATGATTACAAACGCAGCATCGGCAAACCATTCAGCTGGGTACAATGTGAAATTCTTGACCAACAAGGCAAACCCGCAGCCAGCAACACCGTCGGTTACTTAGGGGTTAAATCTGAATCCGTTACTGCTGGTTACTGGAACAACCATTTGTTAACCGAGAAAAATCGTCTCGGTGGCTACTGGTTAACTGGTGATTTGGGTTATCGCGACGGCAATGGCCAATTCTTCCACGTTGACCGTATCAGCGACAAAATCACCACCAGCGAAGGTCCTTTGTACAGCTGCTTAGTTGAAGAACTGATTTTGAGTAACCGTGATGACATCTTTGAATGCAGCATCTTCGGCGTTGTTGCTGAGTCTGGTTTACAAACAGCCACTATCGCCATCGAAATGAAAGCAGACTATATCGCTGACCTCGACTTGCTGGCTCAACTGAATCAACTGTTAAGCATCAATAATCATCCGCAACTGACTCAGTTAACGTTTGAATCGGCCCATGAAAATGTCGGTGCCACGGGTAAAAAACTTAAACGTAAATTGAGAGAAGAACCGACCCTATGAATCCGGCAGCTGACTTTAACCCGGGTATTACGGTGATCCATTTTGCCATTTGCCCTTTTGTTCAACGCATCAACACGGTACTGCACAGTTATGACGTACCGTTCGATGTCTACAATATCGACATCTATGCGGCTAAGCCGCAATGGTTAAAAACCTTGTTGCCAGCGGGCAAAGTGCCCGCCTTATGTTTCAAGGGAGAAGTATTGGGCTATGACTTTGGTGAGCTGACCACCTTAACCGAATCTACCGCCTTACTGTATTTGCTCAACGATTTGCTCGACGGCGCGTTGATGCCAGCCGACATGGTTCAAAGTGCTAAGCACCGGCATTTGTTTACCATCGCTGAGGTTTTACATGAACACGTCAGAGTATTACTGGTTAGCAAAAAAGCCGATGAAGTCGCAACGGCACTAGACAAAATCAGCGGGCAATTAACCCTGTTGAGTCACGATTTAAACGGCCTGGTATTAGAAAACCGGCCCAACGTCACCATGTTAGAGGCGATATATGCGCCACTGTTTAACCTGATGGCGATTTTACAAAAATGGCAGTTTGACGGATTGCTTAGTGGCAATACCGAACAAAATGCCAGACTTAACGCCTGGCAGCGCCATTTAATTCAGCTGCCTGCTTTTAATAAAGCGCTGGCTGACAATTATGAACAAGAATTAGCTGATTTTGTCAACCGTGCCGGTGGTTTCTTATCAGCACACTCAACAGCATTGAAAACGAAACAAGCAACAACGGAGACCGTATAACATGAGCACACTATTAACAACCGAAGCGACCGAAACAGCAACCGAGACAGCAAGCGCAGCAACCAGCGCAGCAATGGAACAAACTGTTGACCAAGCAGTCACAGCACAAGCTTTAATGCTTGACCAAACTGACAAACAGCTTGATAGCGTGATCAGCAAAATTGCTTATCTGGTTGACTGTGAATTGGCTGAATTCGCCCTGCTTGAAGCGCAAGAAACCAAGCTCGGTAACGTCAAAGACAAACAGCATAAACTGTCTTTGGTGGTTAATCAGGTGTGTCAAGATTTAGTCGGTACCGTCACTGGCGGTCGCTTAGACAAGCAAGCAAACAACCAGCAAGCAAATGCCGCCGTCACTGAATATGCCAGCCCGGTAGGTATTATTTTTGCGGTCATCCCAATGACCAACCCGATTCCAAACTCGCTATACAAAATACTCAACGCCATCAAAACCAGAAACGCCTTAATTATCAGCTACCCTCGTTTAGCTGTTTCAGTAGGAGCCAAACTGATTGCCCTAGTTCAAGACGTATTAAAGGCGGCGGGTTTACCACCACAGTTAATTCAATCGGTGCCATTACCTTCTGATCGCGTCAAAGTTAGCCAATTTATGCAACACCCTAAAGTCGACTTAATCCTCGCCACTGGCGGTCAAGGTTTGGTTAAAGCGGCATTAAGCTCAGGCACACCAGCCTATGCTGTCGGACCTGGCAACGTACCAGCAATTATCTGTAATGATGCACCACTTGAGGCCACAGCTGAGGCCATCATCCAAAGCAAATCATATGACAACGGCATTATTTGCGGCTCTGAGAGCGCCTTGATTGTCGAACGCAATATCGCCTTGAGCTTTAGTATTCAACTAGAAAAAAGCGGTGCCGCCGTATTAACAGTGGCTGAAAAAAGCATCGCTACCGCCCACTGGTTTGAAGCTCCGGGCCAATTAAACCGCACAGTCGTCGGCAAATCAGCCCAAGCACTAGCCAACTTAGCGGGTATCAAACGCGATTATGAAATCAAAATGCTGGTCATTCCTTGCTTACCTGGCGAAGTTGTCAGCTACGGCCAAGAAAAACTCGCGCCAATTGTGGCCATGTTCACCATGGAGACTGAGCAACTTATTCCACTAGCCCAATCCGTACTCAGCATGGATGGCTCAGGCCACACCGCCGTGGTTCACACTCAAGACCCGGCGATGATGCATCAATGTGCCCTTGAACTACCAGTTGGCCGAATGCTAGTTAACAGCCCGTCAACCTTCGGCATGATGGGTGTCAGCACCGCCTTACCACTGGCCTTCATGTTAGGCAGCGGCAGCTGGGGCGGCAACATCTCAACCGAAGCCATCACCTGGCGACACCTAGTCAACATCAAACGCTTATCTATGCATGTGCAGGATGTCATCGTCCCGGATGTGGCATAACGAATAAAAAAAGCAAAAGCGGCAATCACGGAGGAAGAAACAATGAGACACGGGGATACGGAGAAAGCGAAAAAAGGTTAAAAGCATTTAGGTTTTGTTTTTCTCCGTGCCTCCGTGTCTCCGTGGTGAAAGCTTTTGATTTTAAAGAACAAAGCGGCAATACCGCGAAACAACAAATTAACCATTTATTACCACACAAAATTTTAACAGGAAAACCATCATGACTAACAAAACAATCTTAATCACTGGCGCAAACAAAGGCATCGGCTTTGAAATTGCTAAACAACTGGGCGAAAAAGGCCACTTCATTATCGTTGCCGCTCGTAACCTTGATTTAGGTTTAGCCGCAACCGAAAAACTCACCGGACTGGGCATCAAATGTGATTACGTACAACTAGACGTAACCCACGAAAGCACGGTGATTGAAGCCGCTGGCATCATCGCAGCAAAATATAACCACATTGATGTTTTGGTCAACTGTGCAGGTATCTTGCTGGATATGACCCGTAAATTGAACGAAATCTCACTAGACGAATTCAAACAAACTATCGACGTTAACCTGTTTGGGGTATTCAATGTCAGCAACGCCTTCTTGCCATTATTGAAGCTTTCAGCGGCCGGCCAAATCATCAACCTATCGAGTGACTTAGGTTCATTGGCTCAAGCCGCCAACCCAGAGTCAAAGTTTGATTTCATCTCCAGCCCGGCTTACCGCGCAGCCAAAGCCGCCGTCAACATGCTCACACTGTCTTATGCCAGAGAGTTAAGAGACAGCCATATTGAAGTTAATGCCGTCAGCCCTGGCTGGTGTAAAACAGACTTGGGCGGACCTAATGCGCCAAATTCAGCCGCCAGCGGTGCCGATACCGTAGTTTGGTTGGCAGAGCAAAGCGGTTATCACGGTAGCTTCTTGTCAAAACGTCAAGCCATTGAATGGTAAATCATTCGATTTATTATTAATTAACCTTATTAATCACTATCCGATGTAGGAGGGGCGTCCCGCCGCGAACAGACAATCGCGCCGAGACGGCCCTCCTACAAAACAACTACAAAACAACTACAAAAATAACGCCAGAGTTTAGCAGGAGAAGTAATATGACTAATGCCACCAACAAGCAAAGTAATAAAGGAATAAAAACCACCTGCCCCTATTGCGGTGTAGGCTGTGGCATCAAAGTAGTTACACCTGCTAACGCTAACAAGCCGGTTATTCTGGGTGACAAAAATCACCCAGCTAACTTTGGCAAACTGTGTATTAAAGGCAAAAACCTTGGTGAGACTCTAGGCGAAACTCTAGGCGAAAACCTTGGCGAGACTTTAGGCCAGCAAAATCGTTTGGCTCAACCACTGATCAAAGGCCAAGCACAAAAGTGGTCAAGAGCACTCGATCATGTAGCCTCACAATTGAGCCAAACTATCCAACAACACGGTCCGGATTCAGTGGCTTTTTACGTCTCCGGACAACTGTTGACCGAAGACTATTACCTCGCCAACAAACTAATGAAAGGTTTTATCGGCTCAGGCAATATCGACAGCAACTCACGTCTTTGCATGGCCTCCGCTGTAGTCGGACACAAACGTGCCTTTGGCGAAGACATCGTACCTTTAAGCTATAGCGACGTCACCAAAGCCGATTTAGTGGTATTGGTTGGCTCTAACCTAGCCTGGTGTCACCCGGTATTACATCAACGCATTATGGACGAAAAACAACGTCGTCCTGAACTCAAACTAGTGGTTATCGACCCTCGTCTAACCCCAACAGCAGCCATGGCTGACCTGCATTTACCAATTAAATCAGGCAGCGACATCCTATTGTTTAACGGCTTATTAGATCACCTAGCCAAACACTGGAAAATCAACAGCAACAGTCAAATTGACGGCCTAGAAGCCGCCCTAGCAAGCGCCGAAATTGACGCACAAAAGCTCGCCGACACCGGACTGGATATCGACGCTTTATGGCAATTTTTCCAACTATTTGCCAATACAGACAAGGTAGTCAGCCTGTTTTCGCAAGGCATCAACCAATCGAGCCAAGGCTCAGACCAATGTAACGCCATCATCAACTGTCATTTAGCCAGCGGCAAAATCGGCCGTGAAGGCTGCGGACCTTTCTCTGTAACCGGTCAACCTAATGCTATGGGTGGCCGCGAAGTCGGTGCTTTAGCCAATACCTTGGCCAGCCATATGGAATTCAACAACCCTGAACAACATCAAACACTGAGCGAATTTTGGCAAACGGATCGCCTAGCGACTAAACCCGGATTAGTTGCCGTAGACCTATTTGATGCCATGGCAGCAGGCAAAATCAAAGCCGTGTGGATCATGGCGACCAATCCTTTGGTGAGTATGCCCAACAGCGAAAAAGTCAAACAAGCGCTGCAACAATGCCCGCTAGTCGTCGTCAGCGATTGCGTTGCCAACAACGACACCTTGGCCTATGCCGATGTGATTTTACCGAGCCAAGGCTGGGGTGAAAAAGACGGCACAGTGACCAATTCAGAACGTCGCATCTCTCGTCAACGCGCATTTATGACTCCTCATGCTGACGCAAAAGCCGATTGGTGGATGATCAAAGAAGTCGCCCAACGCATGGGTTTTGGCAACGCCTTTAATTATCAAACCGCTGGACAAATATTTGCCGAACACGCCCGTTTATCCGGTGCCAACAACCACGGCAGCCGGGCCTTTGATATCTCAGCACTGGCCAATATCAGCGAATCAGATTATCAACAAATGTTACCGACCCAATGGCCACAACCGGCAGGTCAACGCTTAAACCTCAACGACCAACAACTGTTTACTGATGGCCGATACTTTACCGCTAATCAACAGCCGAAGATGCTGGCAGTCAGCCTTAGCCCGCTCACCTCACATAAGAGTTCAGATGAGCTAAGACTAAATACCGGACGTTATCGTGACCAATGGCACACCCAAACACGCTCAGGAAAATCAGCAACATTAAGCCATTCAGCACCTGAGCCACGAGTAGATATTCACCCCGAAGACGCCAAAGTAATGGCAGTAAAAGACAACCAATTAGCACTGATAAAAAACGCCGCTGGGCAAGCACTACTGAGAGTACGAGTGACCGATGCCCAACGTCAGGGCGAATTATTTGCCCCTATTCACTGGTCACAAAGCAACAACAATCAAGGCGCAATCAACCGTTTGGTCAGCGCCAATCCCGACGCGTTTTCTGGTCAACCGGCCTTAAAACACAGTCAAGTCACACTGACTCCGTGGGGTCACCGTAGCGAAGCAATGTTAATCGTCGACGCCCCCATGACCATCACCGATTGTGATTATCAAGTCAGCCAAACCATCAGCGGTGGCATTTGCTACCACTTGGCCGACGTAAAAACCGCACAACAACTGTTTGACCAACTCATCAGTCAAATTGAACAGGCATACCCTGCCTCACTGGCCAAACTGAGCAGCGACGACCCAGCGCGACATTCATATCGCCAATATTATTACCAGGATGACAAATTTGTCGCCGGATTGGTGGTCGCCGCCGAAAAATCAGCGCTAGCCGAAGGCTGGTTAAGCCGTTTTTTCCAATTGGCTGTGGATAACGACAGCAAACGCGCATTGATATCCACAGACATCGAGGCACAACGCCAGCAAAAAACTTTTTGTCACTGTCTCAAAGTGTCATTCAAACAACTTAAACAACAAATTCATCAAGGTGAGACCCCAAACGTGGAGGGAATAGTGAAAAATCTAGAAAAGAGAGTACGGGACATCCAAAACCGTACGGGTGCTGGCAGCGGCTGTGGCAGCTGTCTTGGCGATATCGCACTGACTCTCAAGGAGCAGGCAATCTCATGTTAACTTTTTCACCACATCTATCACAAAACTTATCACAAAAAGAGCAGCAAAAAATCGTCGTCGTCGGCAACGGCATGGTGGGTCATCACTTTATCACTCAGATGGCAGCACTGGCCGATGGTTCATTCAAACTCAGCACCTTTGGTGAAGAGCCCCGCTTAGCCTATGACAGAGTGCGATTAAGCACTTACTTCGCTGGCAATACAGCGGACGATTTGGCGCTAGGCAACGCAGACACTTATAGCCGTTCAGGCATTGAATATCACCTGAACCAACAAGTCAGCAGCATTGACCGACAATCAAAAAGCCTGATCACCACACAAGGCACCAGAGTCAACTATGACAAACTAATATTGGCGACTGGTTCGGCTCCTTTTGTGCCAAGCATAAAAGGCGTTGACCTAACTCAACCTCACCAGCATGTTTACCGCACATTGACAGATCTCGACGACATTGCCAAATCAGCAAAATCCGCCAACAGCGGTGTCGTGATTGGTGGCGGATTACTTGGCCTTGAAGCTGCCAACGCCTTGAAACAATTGGGTTTACCAGTTGATGTAGTCGAATTCTCAGCCGATTTAATGGCAGCTCAACTCGACCACGGCGGCAGCGAAATGTTGCGCGAAAAAATCGCCGCGCTGAACGTTAACGTTCATACCGCAAAAAATACTACAGCCATCACAGCTGGCGAAAACAGCAGATACTGCCTGACCTTTGCTGATGGCAGCTCACTCGACACTGATTTAATCATCTTCTCAGCGGGCATTCGCCCACAGGATCAACTGGCGAAACAAGCTGGGCTTAACATCGCCGAACGTGGTGGCATCGTCATCAATAATCAATGTCAAAGCAGTGATCGCGATATCTACGCTATTGGTGAATGTGCCAGCTGGCAGCAACGTATTTTTGGCCTAGTCGCACCGGGTTATCGCATGGCCGAAGTCGCCGTTAGCCACCTGATCGGCGGTGATAAAACCTTTATTGGCGCAGATATGAGCACCAAACTGAAACTGCTTGATATTGAAGTCGCCAGCATTGGCGATGCACACGGTCGCACCGCAGGGGCACAGAGTTTTACCGAAGCCAATCCGGCGACAGGTATCTACAAAAAAGTCGTCATCAGCCAAGACGGGCAACAATTACTCGGAGCCATCATGGTGGGCGACAGCAGTGATTATGATCAACTTCGATTATTGGTGCTTAATAAAGGCCAACTAAACGGCTCAGCCCAAAGCTTATTACTGGGCGAAGCCGAATCAGTCGACAGCGGCGTGGCGGCATTACCAGCTAACAGTCAAATTTGTGGTTGCTATGACGTCTCGAAAAAGACCCTATGTCAAGCGATTGCCAACGGTGCTAAAAGCACCGCAGCATTGAGTCAATGTACCGGTGCGGGCTCAGGCTGTGGCAGCTGCTTACCGCTAGTCAGTCAAATACTTGATCACGCGTTGACGCCTAAACATAGCAACTCAATCGATATCACCACAATTTCAGCATAACCAGCAATCACTTTGTAGAACAGGACGTATAAGATGGACAAGCCATTGAATTTATTATCATTAACTCCCGCAACTAAAATCTTGCACTTTAGTTGGGTGGCCTTCTTTATTAGCTTTTTGGTGTGGTTTAACCATGCGCCATTATTGGGCTTGATAGCAGAATCACTAAATTTAACCGCTGGGGAAATCAAAACCCTGCTGATTTTAAACGTTGCCCTAACTATTCCTGCCCGAATTATTATTGGCATGGCAACCGACCGTTTTGGTCCTCGCAAAAGCTACAGCCTACTATTACTAATTTGTTCGATTCCTTGCGCGATGTTTGCCATGGCTGACAGTTTCGAGCAACTGGCCTTGGCGCGATTTTTACTGGGTTTTATTGGTGCTGGTTTTGTGATTGGCATTCGTTTGGTAAGTGAATGGTTCCCAGCCAAACAGCTGGGAATGGCTGAAGGCATTTATGGCGGTTGGGGCAACTTTGGCTCAGCTGCTGGTGCCTTGACTTTACCGGCACTCGCCCTTTGGGTTGGTGGTGACGACGGCTGGCGTTGGGCTGTTGGTGCCACTGGCATAATTTGTTTCGTCTACGCATTCATCTTCTATTTTGCTGTGCGTGATACCCCTGATGACCGTACATATTTCAAGCCTAAAAGCTTTAAGGCAATGGAAGTCACCAGCGTAGGCGATTTTTTCTTACTCATCGTGATGCAGGTCCCGCTATTTTTAGCCCTAGCATTAGTCAACTGGAAACTGTCGCCCTCAGGCGTCAACCTGTTATCACAGAACATCACCGCAGTGATTTATGTAGCCCTGGCCATTAGCTTCTTACTGCAAGTTCGCTCAGCCTTTCAAGTCAACAAAAACGTCTTTGAACAACCGGTTGACGAAGTTCATCGCTATTCATTCAAACAGGTTGCGGTATTAAACGTATTATATTTTGCCACTTTTGGTTCTGAACTGGCGGTCGTTTCCATGCTGCCTTTATTCTTCTCAGAAACCTTTGAAATAAACATGGTTTACGCCGGATTACTGGCCTCAAGCTACGCCTTCATGAACTTGTTATCTCGCCCCTTAGGCGGCTGGATCAGCGACAAATTCGGTCGCAAGAAAAGCCTAATGATATTAACTGTAGGCTTATCAATGGGTTATGTCGCCATGGCATTAATCACCAGCGAATGGCCACTAATGCTAGCCGTCACCGTCACTATGGCCTGTTCATTCTTCGTCCAAGCCGGAGAAGGCGCAGTCTTCGCCGCCGTGCCACTAATAAAACGCCGCCTAACTGGCCAAATCGCCGGCATGACCGGAGCCTACGGCAACGTCGGCGCAGTGTGCTACCTAACCGTACTATCATTCGTCAACTATCAAACCTTCTTCTGGGTCATCGCCGCCAGCTCTTTTGTTGGCCTGTTAGCTGTATGTTTACTACAAGAGCCAAAAGGGACCATTACCGAGGTGTTGCCTTGTGGCACTGTTGAGTTGATTCGGGTTGAGTAGTGGGGGATTTGTGGCTTTGGTTTAAAGAGGAGAGCTTTTGCTCTCCTTTTTTTGTGTGTGAGTGTTGGAAGACTTTTCATTACTCAAAGTAGTCGAGAATATCCATTTCCTTATGTGGTATACCAATAATATCAATATGGTCTTTGCTTATCAGATAAAACACCACGTGTTCGCCTTGAGGAAAACTGTAATAACCCTTAGCGACATCTGAACGATGTTTGCCTAAAAGTGGATTTTCAGCCAGCCATGAAAAACGTCTATCAAGATCTTTCAAATAACGATCACGCTGCTGCTTCCCCCAATTTCCAGTGGTATAGCGACCAATTTGTTTTAAATCTTCCCTTGCTCTGCGAGTTACTCTTACGCCGATCATCAAATTTCGCTATCTAATTCTTGGATTAATCCATCAATGGAAAAATCCTCAATAAAATCTTCTTGCTGTGCTTGTTTTTCCCCTTGTGCCAAATGAGTTCGTAATGCAGTCAGCTTTGCCTTTCGCTCTTCCATCGTACGTAACGCATCACGTACAACTTCGCTGGCAGAACCATATCGACCACTTTTAACTTCATTTTTGATAAAGACTTCCCAATGTTCACCAAGACTAAGACTGGTTGTTGCCATATTACACCTCTAACACTATATTCATAAATAACAATTATGAATATAGTCTGGTTCCTCTCAATTGGCAATGAAAAAAGAAAAGGGGTCAAAAAAAGAAAAGGGTTCAAAACTCTTGCTTAAGAAGATTTTTTTAATATTCAAATAACCTTATATTTTACAAATAGTTATGTAAATATCCGAAAATAAACTATCAAAAGAAGTGGATGAATCAGCCTAATCACCCAACTATTATTTTTATATACAATATAAACATGTTTGGGCAGAAGCGTTTTTAACCGCTCTTACATGGAGGCAAAACCACTCACCATACAAGGACGTTTACGACCTTCCCATCTGAGACGAATTGAAAGCACGGCCAGCTCCCGAGCCGCTGTGGTGGCTCATGTTCATATCCGTTATACTAGCCGTTAATATAGATGCGACGACTTAAGTCATCACTGGATTAATCATGACCCTTGACCTGAAGTATCCGCTTGGAATACAAACCTTTGCAAAAATCATTGAAGATCAACTGCTGTATGTCGACAAAACGGCGATTATTGGTGAGTTACTTCGAGGCGGATCGGTTTACTTTCTTTCCAGGCCCCGCCGTTTTGGCAAATCCCTGCTAATTTCCACCCTTGATGCATTGTTTTCTGGTAAAAAAGCCCTATTTGAAGGGTTGGCTATTACCGATACCGATTATAATTTTACTGCTTATCCAGTGATTAGAGTGGACTTTTCTGGCGGGCGGTTTGTCACTGCGGATGAACTGGAAAAACATATCAGCAGTATCCTTGATAATTGTGCGCACAAGTATGGGGTTGAATTATTCCAAGAGGTTTTTACGCTTCGTTTTAAGGAGCTGGTCATTAAGTTGCATGAAAAAACCGGACAAAAAGTGGTGTTGTTGGTTGATGAATACGACAAGCCGATACTTAACAACCTCAAAAACACCTCCGTGCTTGATGAAATTAAGGAAGTAATGGCTGCATTTTATGCCATGGTTAAGGCGCAGGACGAAAACCTTAGATTTGTGTTTATTACTGGGGTGTCGAAGTTTGCTAAGGTTTCTATATTCTCTGGTATGAACAGTCTGACTGACCTGACTCTGCACAAGCGATATGCCACGCTCTGCGGTATAACCGAGCAAGAGCTGATGCAGTATTTTGATCGGCCAATTGCCATGCTTGCTGAGGAAGAGCAAATGGATAAACAGCAACTACTGGCCAAGATTAAGCATTGGTATAATGGTTATCAGTTTCACCCTCGTGCGGTTGGTGTGTATAACCCGTTTTCATTATTGTCACTGTTTGAATTTGAAGAATTCAACAATTATTGGTATAGCACCGCCACGCCCACTTTTTTGTTGGATTTACTGCAAACCAAACAATATGATTTAACCACCATGGGACAGTTGGAAGTGAGTGAAAGCGCTTTTACCAGTGTTGAGCCGGAAGATATGGATGTTTTATCCTTGTTTGTGCAAACCGGTTATCTCACTATCAAAGGTTATCGTAATGCCCGTTATACCTTGGACTTTCCCAATTATGAAGTGAAAAGGTCATTTTTTGAATCGGTGGCCACCCGCTATAGTCGTTTAGAAAAAGG
Source organism: Alteromonadaceae bacterium (assembly GCA_965277695.1). Classification (GTDB taxonomy): domain Bacteria; phylum Pseudomonadota; class Gammaproteobacteria; order Enterobacterales; family Alteromonadaceae; genus JABSOG01. The sequence continues at coordinate 139,019 of CBDIDQ010000019.1, read as the reverse complement.
GCTTGGGGATATTTATATCTATGACCTAGTTGATTATCTCAACGCTGGTAAACTGGATGATTTTTTCAAAACGCTTAAGATTTTCTTCGCCAATATCCCGTACGAGCTGACCGTTGACAGAGAAAAATATTATCAATCTCTATTCTACGCTATTGTCACTATGATTGGTTTGAGTGTTGATGCCGAGGTGAGTACGAACCGGGGCCGTATTGATTGCGTGATGCAAACCGCTGATACTATTTATATTATCGAATTTAAGCTCAATGGCACTAAAGAGGAAGCCCTAAAGCAAATCCAAGACAAGCAATACGCACAAAAATACCTAAGAAGTAATAAATCGATTGTGTTGCTGGGTGTCGAGTTTGACCAAGGATCTCGCAATATCGGTGATTATTTGCTACATCATTTAACTACAGAGTAAATGGTTAGGCACTTCAATATAAAGATGTTTGTGCAGAAGCATCGCTAATATTTTTGTCGGAATAATTCAGCTGACTTGGCCAATTTATACATGACATCATTACTTCTGGCCTGTTCGTGCGCATCAATTGCAATTAAGGCAAAGTACTCAGGGTGGGTTGCACCTTGACAATAAACCAAGTGAACATCACTTGTTTTGTTAAATTGCGTTTTATATGACGGCCAAGGTTTATCTGATCGCAATAAATGGATGTGCCGAACATCTTCTATTTTGACTATCGACAGCGTATCAGGGTGATCATAAGCCGCATCTCGACCAAAAGTTTCAGGCGGAACACCCGTTAATTTATATCGTTTAAAATCGTCGGTCAGACTTTCCAATTCCCCTTCGGTTAACTGCTCTCGTATCTGTTTACTTTTAAAAATTCGCATGACTATACTTCAAAATCACCCAGCTCTTCATCAGCAGCAGCCAAAAGTAATTCAGCCCCCTCAGCGGCAATTGCTTCTAACCGGGCTGCGGTTGGACGAAAAGTCGCATTTTGTGTGGTGGAATTGGCTGTGAGTTGATGGACAAGTTTTTCAAAAAGTTCGGCACCGATGATATAACCAGCGGTTTTGTTATTTGATAAAACAGCAACAGGCTCATTTAAAAAGAATTGACTGGGATGCTTTCTTAATTCGGTAACTGAAACCGTTTTTTCAGCAAAAATAGGTTGTATTGGCATAATATGGCTCCAAAAAAAACTTAACTACGTACAGAATTATACATGTAATTATGCACATAATATTACTCTCAATAGTTTAAACATTATAGTCTTTCAACAAGAATATTGAATACCCAAATAAGCTTATTTTGCATGAGCGCCTCTCAAAAGTTCAATAAAAGAACCTAAATATCAATAAGTCGCAAAACTTGAGCCTGTCACCAAAACCTTGTAATATTAACCATTATCACACCACAAACTTGGCCACTACAATGTATATCAAAACCGACAACCTCAAAAGTCAGGCAATTGCCGACCTGCTCAAACAACATCATCAAGATATGTTGCTTCATTCTCCGCCAGACAGTGTTCATGCGCTTGATTTAACTGCCTTGCAAGGACCGGATATCACCTTTTATAGTGTCTGGATTGATGATGAATTGGCGGGTTGTGGGGCGTTAAAAGCACTTGATGACAAGCAGGGCGAAATCAAATCTATGCGCACCGCAGTCGCCCATTTAAGAAAAGGCGTCGCAGCGGCATTATTAACCCATATGATAACAGTGGCCAAAAACAGAGGTTATAAAAGCCTCAGTTTAGAAACTGGCAGTATGGCGGCCTTTATCCCTGCTCGGCAGCTATACCAACAATTTGGTTTTGAAAATTGCGAACCGTTTGGCAGTTACTCAGAAGACCCTTACAGTGTTTTTATGGCTAAATTACTGTAGGCGTCTGCCAAAAAAAAGCTTACTGTCTAGTCTGTCTAGCAAGTACTGAGTTATGTCGTTATACTCAAATGACTGAATGTCTGTAGATAGGTTTGACAAGCTTATCTGCCAAACAAATAAGCGAGGCTATATATGACACAGCAATGGCAATTACAAGACGCGAAAAATCGATTTAGCGAAGTTGTAGACAACGCCGTACAGCAAGGTCCGCAGGTGGTCACCAAGCGGGGCAAAGAGGCAGTGGTGATTATTTCGATAGAGCAATACCGCAAAATGCAGCAACCTAAAAACACGCTAGTAGATTTTTTTCAGGCGTCACCGCTTAAAGGGGTTGATTTGGATTTAACCAGAGATCAATCTCCGGCAAGGGATATTGATTTATGAAATATTTGCTGGATACCTGTGTGATTTCAGAATTAACCAAACCGATACCTGAACCTCGGGTAACTCAATGGATCATTGCACAACATGAGAGTGATTTGTGTATCAGCGTACTGACTGTTGGCGAGTTACAAAAAGGCATTGCCAAGTTACCCGAATCGAAGCGAAAAGCCACCCTGCAACAGTGGTTGAATACCGATTTAAAATCAAGGTTTGACAACCGTATTTTGGATATTTCCAGCTCAATTACACAAACTTGGGGCGAGGTTCAAGGCGCATCCGAGAATCAAGGCAAAAAAATGGCCGTTATAGACGGATTGATTGCGATAACGGCCTTGGTGAACAATGCTACCGTGGTGACCAGAAATATCGACGATATGACACACAGCGGTGTCGCTTTGTTTAATCCTTGGCAGGGGTAAAATCATAATCAAACTGATAACTCACCGTTTTACAATAGTGCTCCCCCGCCGCCAAATAAATACTGCCTAACTCAGGCTGGTTACAAGCATCGATGACCCCTTGAGCTTCGAGGCAAACCCCTTGATAAGGTTTAAAATCGCCGTTCAGATATTGTCCACTGTAAAATTGCAGCGCGGGTTGATCGCTAAAAACCGATAGCTTTACGCCACTCGTCAGACCCTTTAATATCGCTACCGGTTCATTCTTCGCCTGAGCGGGCAACAAATAACAATGGTCAAAGCCTTGTTGCGTCGCCGAATTGAGATAACCCGGGTTTCTTTCTTCGCTGAAATCGAATGGTGTATTAGCAACATCCTGCCACCAGCCCAGAGGAATGCCTTGTGCGTCTGTCGGCAAATATTTTGAGCTATTAATCTGCAAGGATAATTGCTCAATGCCCGCTTCTCCTAAGTGAAAGTAACAATGGTTGCACAGGTTGACGACCGTATCTTTGCTGCTCACCGCATCATATTGAATATCCAAACGGTTGTTATCAGTCAGGCTGTAACTCACTGACACCCAAAGCTTACCAGGGAATCCCTCATCACCATCAGGCGAGCACAGAGAGAATCTTGCCCGATGTTGATCAGACCAATGTTCGTCTAGCTGCCAAAACCTTGATGAAAATCCGTCATAACCCCCATGAAGACAGTGTTCACCGTGGTTTTTGGTCAATTTATAGTGTTGTCCATTCAGTTCAAACGCCGCATTGGCGATGCGATTACTAACCCTGCCCACTGTCGCACCAAGATACAATTGATCATCAAGGTATCCCTCTGGGTCGCGATAACCTAAGGTCATCTCAACCATATTTCCATTGACTGGCAAACCGATTGAACACACCCGCGCACCGTACGCTAACAGCTTGACTTGCAAGCCTTTTTGGTTAATCAGTGTCAGCGTTTGCACTGGGTTTAAACCGTCTGCCAGCCAAAAATGCCAAGCCAAAAGCCATGGGGATATTAATCAAAGATAACAGCTGCCACTGCCAATACTGCTGCACCGATACACCCAAAGTGGCATAAACAAACACCGCCGTGGTACTCCAGGGAACCAAACTTTCAATCATGGTGCCGGTGTCTTCTAACGAACGCGACAGTATGGTTCGCGGCACACCGAGCGCATCGTATTTTTGCGCAAAAGCATCGCCAACAATAAAGCTATTGGCATACTGACTCGACGTCATCGCATTAGTAAAAGCCGACGCCACCAGCGATGCAGCAATCAACGAGCCGACCCGTTGTATTTTTGCCAACAGGTGTTTGATCAGCGTCGCCATCGCATCAATACAATCAATCGCCCCGACATAAATAAACACCATTAAAGTGATAACGATTGGCTCGACCAGCGCATAAAGACCGCCGCGATTAAACAACGCCGCGATATGCTCAGGCATCTGTGCGCAATCAGTTGCTTTTACCGCCAAACAGCTAACCATCTCAATGTTGAAGCCTCGGTGAGCGGTTTCGATGATCTGACTAAAATCAAAAGGCTGAAACACCATAGCCAACAACAATGCGACCATTGAAGAGACCACCAGCACAGGCAATGGCGCGAAACGTTTAGCCGCTCCCAACAACACGATAATAGGCGGCAACAGTAATAGCGGATTGAAGGCAAACATCGAACGAATGGCTGCCATGGTTTGGCTTAAGGTATTGATTTCGCTGCCAGTATCTATGTTCAAACCCATGTTAACGGTGCCCGGCGCAATCTGTGGCGGGTAAAACCAATCCAGCAGAAAAAACAAACCCGCCGCTAAAATCGCCGAAGGCAAAGTGGTATCCATCATCGCGCGAATATGGCTATATAATGGTACTCCAACGGCAATGGCAGCAATATTGGTAGTATCAGACAAAGGTGAGAGTTTATCGCCGAAATAGGCACCGCCGACAATCGCCCCGGTGGTAATAGCCAAATCGACATTAATCACATGAGCGACGGTGATCAACACCAAACCAATGGTCGCAATCGATCCCCACGACGTACCTGTGCACAGCGAGAATCCGATAGGCGTAATAAACGCGATCAGGTAAAAGTGCTCAACATCAACCAACGCCAACCCATAATAAACCAGCATGGGTATGGTGCCGGCTATGATCCAACTGCCAATCAACAAACCAATCGCAAACAGTATCAATAAGGTTGGAATGGCTTGGCTGAGTTTAGCCGCAATCGCCTGTTGGATTTGCAGCCAGTCAAAGCCAAGCAACAGCAGCTGAGCGATCACCACAATGGCGGCGGTCAAAAATACCAACTCCAACGGCATCGCCGAGACTTGCTGAACCATCGGGCGAATAATCAACCCGTAAATCACCAATACCACTAAAGTGGCAACGGCAAACAAAGACGCCCAAAATCGATGCTGAGATGGTGATTGATGCAATTGAAAGCTCCTGTGTTTGCTTAGTTAGCGTTAATGCAAGCGGTCAAATCTCGCCACCCAACCGCCGTTAGGGGCCAAATTAAGTTTCAATTGAGTCGAACCATCCACCTTTAACTGTTGTTTGAGATAGTCTTCAGCAAATTTATCGGCGTTGCCTCCATCAGCAAAGCTTTCCATACGATATTGACCTTTGCCTAAAAATGCCAAATCTAGGTTAAACTGTCGCGGTTTACTGTTGCCCATCACGCCAATATACCAGCTTTCGCCTGCTCGTCTGGCGATAATAATATGATCAGCCAGTTTAGCCGACAACACCCTAGTATCATCCCAAACGGTCGGTGTTTTAGCGATAAACGCCGTCGTTTCATGGGCCGCAAGATAATTCGAAGGGCTATCTGCCAGCATCTGCATCGGGCTTTCATACACCACATACATCGCCATTTGATGGACCCGGGTGGTTTTGCTCATCGGTCGATTGAAGCTAATATTGAAGTTTTGCGGCTGAGCATTCACCGTCGCTCCCGGAGTGTAATCCATCGGACCGGCCACCATACGGATAAACGGCAAGGTCAGATTGTGTTCCGAGGTAATATAATCAGCCCATTTGTTATGTTCGAGGCCACGCACTCCTTCGCGGGTCAACACGTTGGGATAAGCCCGGCGTAATCCAGCCGGTTTATACGAGCCGTGAAAGTTAACCAACAGCTGCCTTTTGGCCGCTTCACGGGCCACTTTCCAGTAATAGTTAACCATCGCCTGATCGTCCCGCTGCATAAAGTCGACCTTAATACCCGCAGCACCCCATTGTTGATAGCTATCAAGGGCTTTTTCTAATTGCTGATCTAAAGTGTGCCAGATGACCCATAAAATCACCCCCACCCCCTTAATTTCTCCGTAATCGATAATGTGCTGTACATCGATTTTTTCAGACACCTTTAACACATCGCCCAAATCGTACCAGCCCTCATCGAGCATAATATAATCGAGGCCATATTTAGCTGCAAAATCAATGTAATAGAGATAGGTTTCGGTGTTAATGCCGGCTTCAAAATCAACCCCATAAATATTATTGGCATTCCACCAATCCCAAGCCACCTTGCCGGGTTTTATCCAACTGGTATCTTTTATCGCCACTTCATCGGCCAATAAATAAGACAATTGATTGGTTAGCAGCTCGCCATCGGTTTTCGCCACTGCCACTATTCGCCACGGGTAATGGCGGCCACCTTGCGCCAGCTCGACCTCACTGCGAGCAAGATAAGTTGCTCGGCGTTCGATGATTTCATTGCGATCAGAGTCCGGCTTTAATTTCGCTGTCAGCACCTGATTTGGCTGTATGCCATGTAATGACGTATCGGCGTTGCCTCTTAACCAAAGGCCGGGATAATCTCTAAGACCCGACTCGGTGATCACCAGCTTGGTATGCGCCAAATCAGCCAACAGCGGCAAACTAGCAAATTCGTTCACTTTTATGCTGCTCAATGGCTTATCTAAATAGGCCCTTTCATTGTGAGAAATAAAACTCTTTTCTTTGGCAAACAACACCTTAACATCACTGCCAAAATCAAATACCGTCTGCTCTGCCAGCACCGTCACGTTACCCGTCCGAGTCGTTTCAAAACGATAAGCCAACCCCTGATCAAACAGCCGAAAACAAATACTATCGCTGCTCAAATCAAGACACAGCTGGTTGTATCGCTCGATAATTTGCGCGGTTTTTTGCTTCACCACTGGTGTCAAAACTCTATCAACACTGTTGCGACGCACGCTAACTTTATCGCTAGTTTTACTAGCTGATTGTTGCTCAAACTGCATCAACGCCTTAGCGTTTTGCAGTAGTGTTTTGTCATCAAGCGTTAGCGAATAACTTGCGCCGGTTTTAGCATATTGCACACTCAATGCTAAACGTCCGTCGGGAGATTTCAGCTCATGAGTTTGCCCTGAGGCGGCTAACGTCACTGCTGCAAATAGCCCTACCGCAACCTGCACTAGTTTAATAACAAGGGGTTTCATTTTTACTACTCCACACTTGGATAAGCCGGGTATTTCACCATGTGTTTGGGCAAAATACTTACTAAAAACCAAGTAATAGCTCCCATAAAATAAGCTTGCGATTATTCCTCAACATTCACGAGGTTAAAACCTCGTCTACGCTAGGGTTGGTACTTACTTTTCAATAAACAATTATCTCATTACAGGAAGCTTAAAGGCGGGGAAACGTTATAGATTAGAACAGACAATAGTTTTAGCAATAAAGTGATAACGAATATGATAACCCATTTAATCAGTATGACCCTGCTGTTTGCAGGTAATGTAGCTTGCCCTGAAGCGGTAGATTGCACTCAAGGCAATTTATTGGTCACCAGCCCGAGCACCGCGAGTATCTATGTTGATGGCGAGTATACTGGCAAGAAAACTCCGGCAATGCTGTCGCTATCAGACGATAAACATGTCATCAGCGTTGGCTTAGATCAAGAGCGGGTCTATTACAGAAAAGAAATCACCACCAGCGCAAAACCCACACATCTACATTTAACCGCCAAAGACCAGCCACAGCCTAACACTTGGAAAGCACTTTTTGTCGGTGTACCTCATGCATATGGTCAATCTGGCGGCAAACAATGCAGTACGCATTTTAGCCAAGCCGATCTTGACAAAGCCTATGAATTCTTCAAATTTAACCTCAAATCCCATATCGAACCTTACTCTTACGGCACAGTAAAATGGGATATCGAACGCCGTGACCTAACCGCTGGTGTCGAGTTGAGCTACAACCCCGAAAATCAATGGTACACTCTCGAAGCCGAGCAAGGCTTAGCCGAGCTTGATAACGTCAACCCGGGCAAATACGACACCGTATTTTACTTCTGGCGTGAACAACAACACGATTGCAGCTTCAAAAGCAGTTATTTTGGCCTCGCTTGGCTCGACCCGACCGCCGAAGAAAGCCGACAAACCGGTTATGTCACCGTCAAATTCAACCCCGGCAGCATCGGCGTCAGCAAAACGCTGGAGCAATACAAAAACAACGATCCGGGCGTTTGGACCCACGAATGGTTACATGTGGTGATAGAACAATTTTACCCCAACCGCAAAGTCAAAGTGCCAATCCCACCTCAAGACAAACTGATCCTCCACGCCGCTGTCGCCTACGGATATCAGTATCCTTGGCTTGATTGGTATAAAGATTTAATTTCAGCCCAAGTGCCGTTTGGTCAGACTTTTGTTGGAATAGGCCCTGAAGCTTTACTGTCATGTACCATAATTGATGCGGCAAAAAATAGGTGCTGATGGCTTTACCCAAAGCGGTTGCGTTTCGAATTAATTACTGGTAATCTCGTTCCTGTTGCCGTCTTAGTCAACGTTTTACTAACAAAATATAGGCGGACAATATTTAAAATAATAAAACATCCTGTCACTTTGTAACGATTTGACTGGATAACCAAAAATAATAAAACTTGCTGTCATTAAGCATTCGCTGTAGCTAATAAGAATCACTATTGACAGCACAGGGATAACAAAAACAATGAATACGCTAAAACCGATTGCGATCCTCAGTGCCAATAATAATCATAGTTTTGAACTCGGCTGTGTCTGTGAACTCTTTGTTATGCAGCAATCCGAATATCCGGATTGGTATCGAAGCATAACAGTTTCACCCGACACTATTGGTACCATGTGCGCTGATAGCACCCCAGCACAGCAACAATACCCTTCACAAATGCTCATCATAACCGACGATAAGTGGCTCGGTTTACCTGACAGTCCGTTGTTATATGCCAAATTGCGCCATTTTCACCAAAACGGCGGTCGTTTAGTTGCTTTTGGTCGCGGCATAGCAGTTTTGGCAGCTGCCGATTTACTCGACGGCAAAAAAGTACCCGGCGGTTGTCTCAGCCAGGTACAACAAAAAAGCCATCCTCAAATTGATTTTTGTCTCGGTGAACGTTTTAGTTGTGATCCTGGACTATATTGCGCTGGTACTGGTTTCGCCTGCCTAGAGTTGGGGCTTTATCTGGTAGCCAAAGATTTGGGTGAGTCGACAATGCAAGTGATAGCGAAAAAGCTGCAATTACCTGATGATTTGACTGCTTCGATTATTAGTAAATTACAACAGCGTTGCAACGTGATCTCACCGAGAATAAAAACCGTACTGGAATGGGCTGAGGGACATCTGGGTGATATTAACAGCGTTGATCAACTAGCGTCGCGGGCTTGTCTTTCACGACGCAGTTTTGATCGGCAATTCAGAACTGCACTGAATACCAGCCCCAAAGATTGGTTGACTGAAAAACGCCTAATCAGAGCCAAACAATATCTCAGCAGTAGTGAATTAAGCATTGAAGAGATTGCCGGGATCACCGGTTTTGGTAGTGGTAATAATTTCAGAAATAACTTTCAGAAAATTACTGGCCATTCGCCGACCGCTTATCGTCGTGAATTGTCGTTAAACTAACTGTTGGCGGGCGGCGTAGGAGCGAGCTCCAGCTCGCGATGTCAGGTCATCGCGATGTCGGATCATCACGATAAAATTAATCACCCTCAATTGAATCAAAGGTTATCACGAGCTGGAGCTCGTTCCTACAAACAAATCAATCCAGTTCAACACAACCAAAATTAGGACTGTTTACCGATTGGGTTCCTCCGGCAGTCCCGGTTAAAATTTCATCTTCCAACAGTTGTAATTCCTCTGCTGACAGTTCGTTTTCTGAGCCACTATTGACATCAATATTATCTGGCATGTGGTTTTCCCCTTTATTCATATAGCTGATGACATCGAATAAAAAAGTGTAGGTAATCTGTGGCGGTTAATAAATAACCTCGGCAAAAAGTGGCTGAAAATAACGCTATTTTGGCTGGTTTTTGACGGTCAGCAAAAAACAAACACGGTAGACTCAATTTAACGTTCAACGAAAATCCCAATCAAAGGTGGTTTATCATGGGTCAGGCGGCATCCAAAACAAGACTAAAAACAGCAGTCCAATCTTCTTCAAATACCAATATTAACACTAGTATCTTCTGTGAACCCAGAGATCTGACTGCACTAAAAAACTTAGAGGTTTGGTCACAAGAATTATGCATGATGTTCGACAACAGCATAGCCCCACATCTTGTTACTGACCTAAATGGAATTGATGATAGTCCTGAAATCGAAGGGCTGTTCAATAACTATCCACTGATACTAGCATATCAGGGACAGCTGGATAAAAGTCAGGCAGCATTGACACAAATCATTGACTTTTGGTCACAAAGATACAGCAGCAACGAGTCATTGCTAGGCCAGAAAGAGCATCAGCAAAAAATGCTGCAAAAGATGTTGCAACCCACAATCAACCTAGCTCGCCTACACCGGATGAGACGAGATAACAGTGGATTTTGGCAAGTACTCAATCAAATCAACTGCCTGAATGACAACAGCCATATTGAACTTGGCGGTCACCGGGTAACCAAAACAGCAATAGGCGACAAGCATAAATTTTTGGTGAACGTGTCTTTTTGGGAAACCCTCAAAACCCAACTGATGGAAGGCAAATTTGAATCATTACTGGCGCTAGAGAATTCACTGCCCCAGCCACTGATAAAAACCCGAGGTTTCCGGGAAGCGCAAATTATGGCCTTCTTAAATTTGGGTCAATACGATCAGGCTAAATCTATTATTAGAGGTTCGATGTTCAGTACTGATGGACAAGAACAAAACTTTTTCTATTACCGCCTCTATGAGCTTTACCAATGCACAGGTCAATACGACGCAGCAGCCACGACGCTCGCTGATATCATCGCCGAGACACAATTCAGTAAATTGAATAGCCTGACTGAGCGATTATTTGCCGCAAAACTGGTCGAACAACAGCAACTGCCTGCCGACTCACCGCTTGCGCAAAAAATCTTGCAACAATATCGCGCCACTGGCGATGAGTGCAATTACGGCAAATTATTACTCAACCTCTATGTCAATGATCCCTCAGCTGACGTCGAAGCAGCACTCTTGACTTTAGCCAAAACCACAGATTACCAGTTTTTGCAAAAGGCAATAGGTAAAACACTCAATATCGACACCCACCAGCCCGAGCGTCACTGGTCTAATAAATTAGACGGTTTATTTAACAGCGTTTTTGCCAAAGGATAAGTTGTCCTGAATCAGTGATTATTTTGGCTGAAAATGAGTGTTTTGCATTTTTTATTTTTCTTATAGTAAAAGCGCAACTTAGTATTAACGACGTTGCATAACTTTTGACAATAACTTTTACAAAAACTAAAAGGTAAACATCATGTCTGATGAACAAAAAAAACAGATAGAAGTAAATAAAGAAAAATTCCTCAACGAAATAGCACAAGAGGAACAAGATATCCTTGAGAATACCTCAGGTGGAGCTTCTTGTGGGGACGATTGCACCTGTAACGAAAGCCATTGTGGGTCTCAAATAGAAAAATAACCACAAAAAAAACAGGTAAGTGAACGAGATTACCTTCGCAGATGCCAATGAACATTGTTCATTGGCATCTGTATTCCACCCCGTAAGTTTGATAGTCAAGGCCCTAGTTTATGAAAAATGTTGGCGTTCAGTTTAAGAAAAATTTTATCCGTAGCAGCAGTGCCGGGTATTTGCATTTAACCCTTTTACCCACAGAGAAGTGTAATTTTCGTTGTACTTATTGCTATGAAGATTTCAAATTAGGTAAAATGAGTAAGGATACTGTTGAAGGTATAAAAAACCTGTTAAGCAAAGCAGCGCCTACCCTTAAAAATCTGAAAATTGACTGGTTTGGTGGTGAACCCACTTTAAACCCCAAAGCCATCATTGAAATTTCTAGTCATATCAGAAAGTTACAAGCTAAATACCATTTTGTTTATTACAGTCATATGACCACTAATGGTTATTTGCTGAATTCTGAGCTATTTTCTCGGTTTGTTGATTTGGGTATCAAGGATTATCAAATCAGTTTAGATGGAGACGAGGAAAGCCATAATACCACTCGGGTACAAATCAGTGGTAAAGGCAGTTTTGATGTTATTTGGGCCAATTTATTATCATTTAGGCAATGCACCAGCGATTTTGTGGTTAAATTACGACTGCATATCACCCAACACAATACCGAATCTATGTGGCGTTTATGCCAAATGATCAAAGCCGAGTTTGGTGATGACCACCGATTTGTTATCAGAATTGAAGATATCAAAAATCTCGGTGATGGTGTTGAAACCTCCGATGCCCAGGCGCATATCGCCGATAATGTTCAACAACGTATGGCTGACATCAAAGCGTTGATGAGTGGGGCCATAAACCAGGAATTTAGTAACGCAGGCAAGTCCGAAGATGAGATGCAAGAAAACCCCTATATCTGTTATGCATCAATGCCCCGACAATTGATGATCCGCTCCAATGGCACTATCGCCAAATGCACAGTGATGTTAAATGACGACAGAAATAACCTCGGAAAAATCAGTCGCAGCGGTGACTACGAACTTGACGGCGATAAACTTGAACTTTGGACCCGTGGATTTATCAGCCTGGATAAAAAAGCGATAGGTTGCCCAGCTGCCACTTTGCCAAAGTTACCAGTATCCAACAAGTTTAACAATGATATTGACATCGTAGAAGTCGCTTAACCCCATGGTATTGACGACCTTAATACGGATAATGCGATCATGACCCAAAAGAAAAAACGTTCGATTTATCGTCGTGAAGTATTCGAAGCACAACTCACCCGCCACGGTGATGTTTTGCTGATCAGACCAACCTCTTTTACCATGGTCACCGGTTTTATTGTTGCTTTGATGGTGATCATCGCGCTGTTTTTGGCCTTTGGTCGCTACACCAAATCCACACCAGTCAAGGGCATACTCAAAACCCCGGCTGGGGTGAACAAGATCATGGCTTATCAGCCTGGCGTCATTGAAAGCCTACTGGTAAAAGAAGGTGACACAGTAGCAAAGGACCAACCACTTTATAAAATTCGCACTGACAGACAGGGACGTGACGGCAGCGTGACTACCGAAATAGCGGGCAGTATTGAACAAAGTATTAGTCTGCTCAAAGAGAAAATCGTCTTTCAGCAAGACCTCAATCAGTTAGAACAAGAGGAGGTCAGCCAAAAAGTCATTACCTTGAGCCATGAAGCCAAACAGGTTGATAGCGAAATAACCCTGCAAAAAGACTATCTGAAACTACTCAGTGTCGAACTCTCCGAAGTCGAAAAACTGCTCAAAGCCCGGCAAATGTCAAAATCTGAATACAATGGCAAATATGCCCAAGTGCTAGAAAAACGCATTAACCTGAAAAGTTTATCGCGTAAAAAACGGGAGTTTTTAACCCAATCAGCCGCCGCGCAAAAGCAAAAGCGCAGTATTGAATTAAAAGGCAGCACTATGATAGTCGGCTATCAGGAGCAGCTAGTTAACCTAGAACGGGAGCTAGCCAATACCCGGGCAGACAAATTTTATTATATCAATGCACCCAATGCCGGAGTGGTAGCTAATATTTTCTACCAGCAGGGGCATTTTGCCGAGACCAACCATCCGTTAATGAACCTGTTACCCGAAGACAGCGAATTAGTAGCAGAAATTTATATTCCCACCAGTGCGATTGGTCTGGTTGAGCCAGATCAAGCGATTTTGCTGCGTTATCATGCTTTTCCTTACCAAAAATTCGGCTTACACTCGGGCCAAATCAAAAGCATCTCAAAAACCCTGATTGAGCCTTTTCAGGCCGAGGTCGAGTCATTGATTGATGTACCAGCTTATCGCGCCACAGTGGTACTGCAACAACAACAAATCGATGCGCACGGCAAAATGATGAATTTGCAGCCGGGTATGCTGCTTGACGCCGACGTGATTGGCGATACCCGCAGTTTACTGGCATGGGTTTTTGAGCCAATATTGAGTGTCGGTGCACAATGAAAAATAATAACAAGCAGAGCAAAGCATGAGTGAATTATTAGACAAACTGAGTTTTAGCAGCCGTCGCAAGTTGCCAGTGGTCTTGCAAAGCGAAGGTGCCGAATGCGGTCTGGCCTGTATCTGCATGATCGCCAACTACTATGGTCACAAGATTGACCTGTTCAGCATCAGGCAGAAATACCCCATCAGCTTAAAAGGGGCCAACCTCAAACAGCTAATTGGTATCGGTGCCCAGCTAAGCCTGACCGGGCGGCCAGTTAAGGTTGAACTGGATAAACTGGTCAATATGAGCACACCGGTGATCTTGCACTGGGATCTCAATCATTTTGTGGTTTTAAAACAGGTCAAACAGCAAGGCATTGTCATTCACGACCCAGCCAAAGGCGAAGTATTTTATAGCTGGGCTAAAGCGTCTAAATCCTATACCGGCATTGCACTGGAATTACGCCCGACAGAAGACTTCAAAGCCAAAGATGAAGAGACCAAACTAGGCTTTAGCGTGTTATGGCGCAGTATTACCGGACTTAAACGCAGTCTCGGTCAAATATTGATTTTATCGGTCACAGTACAATTACTAGCATTGCTCGCCCCTTATTTTATTCAACTGGTGGTAGACAATGTAGTGGTCACCAACGACCACAATTTTTTGTGGGTGCTGGGGATCGGCTTTAGTTTGCTAATGCTATTACAGGTGGCAACCAAAGCGTTTCGTTCCTGGGTGATCCTTTATCTTCGTACCACTTTAGGCATTCAACTAGTCTCCAATTTGTTCCGTCACTTATTGCGCTTACCGATGGCCTGGTTTGGCAAGCGTTTTATTGGTGATATCATCTCGCGCTTTCAATCACTCGATTATATCAAACGCCTGCTCAGTGGCGGTTTTGTCGAAGGTGCCATTGATGGTGTCATGGCGATACTGACCCTGACCATGATGTTTATTTTCAGCCCACTGTTGGCACTGGTCACCGTGGTTGCAGTATCACTTTATGCCCTTTCGCGCACCACACTTTATCCGGCAATGCGTAATTCCACCAAAGAGAGCTTGCAGCTCAAAGCCGCCAGTGACAGTTTGTTTTATGAATCGGTGCGTTCAGTGCAGCCGGTGAAAATTTTCAGCGGTGAAGCCATCAGGCAATCCAAGCTCGAAAACGCCAACGCCGACTGGATGAATGCCGACATCAAGCTAGGGCGGTTAACCATAGCCACAACCACTTTTCAGGAACTGCTATATGGTCTGGAATATGTCTTATTGATTTGGATCGGTGCCACTTTGATACTTAATGAAACCCTAACTTTAGGCATGTTTTTCGCCTTTTTGGCTTACCGCCAACAATTTGCCACCAGCTCACAAGTCTTGTTAGGAAAGATTTTTGAATGGCGCATGATGGGTTTACATTTATCACGTATCGCCGATATTGCCCTAGAAGAACAAGAAGAAAATTTGGATTCAGAGTTTCCGCCACTCAGTCAAATAGCCGGTAAAATCGAACTCAAAGATGTGTCATTTCAATATAACGAAAACGAACCATTTTTATTTAAAAACCTGTCATTGACCATTGAAGCCGGAGAATGCGTGGTGCTCACCGCACCCTCGGGTTTTGGCAAAACCACCCTGATGAAAATCATCATGGGTTTGGCGAGCCCCACCAGTGGTTCGATATTGATGGATGACAAAGACATCAAACACATTGGTTTGAACAATTACCGTAGCTTCACCTCTGCGGTGATGCAAGGAGATAACCTGTTATCCGGTTCGCTGGGAGAAAACATCAGCTTTTTTGCCCTCGAACAAGATCTCGACCTGCTCGAAGCAGCAGCCAAAGATGCGCATATATATGACGATATCTCGGCCATGCCGATGGGTTTTCATTCGCTCGCTGGTGACATGGGCAGCACCCTCTCTGGTGGTCAGGTACAGCGGGTATTAATTGCCAGAGCCTTATACAAAAAGCCCAAAATACTATTTTTGGATGAAGCCAGCAGTGCCCTCGATATCAATACCGAAAGAAAAATTAATCAAGTGTTAAAAAATATGGGGGTGACTCGTATTATGATTGCCCATCGTAGAGAAACCATAGAAATGGCAGACCGGGTGATTGATTTAGCCGCCTTGATATCAGGCGAACCGGCAGAACAAGCACCACCAAAACCAACAGTTACGACAGCCAAAAGGCCAAAATTGGTCGCTGTCGAATAAATCATTGACTCATTCACTTATATTAAAAGGTCATCACTATGCGATCACCACGCCTAAGGCTGTTTTCACTGTTGCTACTGGTATTTATATCAGCACAGAGCCCTGCGCAAGCGTCGACACCACAAGTACTGAGCGACAAAGACAAGTTATATGGGCTTTCGGTATTTTGGAAAGAGGCCAGTTATAACTTTGCCTATTTTGATCAGGTCAAAGACCTCGACTGGGACGCAGCCTATCAACAATACATTGGTGAAGTGCTGCAAAGCAAAACCGATTATGATTATTACCGGGTACTCAGTCGTTTCGCCGCTTTATTGAATGACGGCATGACCACCATTGAAATTCCACTTGAACTGGTTGAGCAGCATGTCGGTTTTCCTGCCATTCAATTGGCCGAAGCCAACCATCAGGCAATTGTGACTGCGGTTGCCAAAGATCTACAACAACAATTGCCGCTGGGTTCGGTGATCCTCGAAGTCGATGGACGTGATACCCATACCGTACTCAAGCAAGAGGTATTTCCTTATATCAGTAGTTCGACTCAACATATTCGCTGGGATCAGGGGATCCGTGGTAATCAGCGTTATGGTTATGGCTTACTGGCAGGTCAGCCAAATTCCACTCTCAAACTGACTGTTCGCACACCGGACTCAAAAGTTAAAACTCTTAGCATTAACCGTTTGACACTCAACAGCCCCATAGACTGGCATACTGCCAAGCAACCGGCTCATACTAAACCTTATTCAATGCGCTGGTTAGACGACAAACTGGCTTATGTCGCCTTAAACAACTTCTCAGACATGGCGGTGGTAGACCAATTTAAGCAATCTTTGCCTGAATTACAAAAGGCCAAAGCGATGATCCTCGATTTGCGTTTTAATGAAGGCGGTAACACTTTTATTGCTGAAGAGATATTAAAACACCTCACTTTTCGTGATTTAACCGGCGCTCGCAGCCGCATGAGAGTGCATAACTCCACTTATAAAGCCTGGGGGAAATTTGCCCATCAATATGGCTGGGCCGAGAAATATGATGCGTACTTTCAAGGCAATGCGTGGGAAGACACCGAGCCAAATATGATATTTGCCGACGAAATCACCAGTAAAGACAAGCTAGTGATCCCCACGGTAATATTAATCAGCAGAGCCACAGCTAAAGCGGCAGAAGACTTTTTAGTGTATGCCGATGGCGTCAAACATTTCAAAACCATCGGCGAGCCAACTTTTGGCAGCACCGGACAACCCTTACTGGTTGAACTACCCGGTGGTGGCAGCGCTAAAATCTGCTCGAAACGAGAGACCTTTGCCGATGGCCGTGATTTTGTCGGTTTTGGTATTCAGCCCAGTATTTTAGTCAAACGAGATGCCGATTATTACCTCAGTCAAACCGATATCACCTTAGATAAAGCTTACGAATGGCTCAGTAAAGAAGTTAAAAAAGGCGTGGCTATGGTGCATGGTGGGCAGGCTCCGGTAGTTGCCCTGCATTAAGAGTTGCATTAGCTTGGCAGAATTATTAATTCAAAGGGAGAGGTCTGGAGCTTCCTTGCCTCAAATTTTGATGCCTACAGCAATATAATTGATATTATCTATCCAGATGAGTATTATCAGCAGCGACAATCAGTCTCGCAAGCGCAAATAGAGCCACACACCAGATGAAACTCAAATCAATAAAACTACAGGATTTTCGCGGCATTAAATCGCTGGATTTAACCCTTGATGAGCACCTGACGTTACTCACTGGTGCTAATGGGGCTGGTAAAACGACACTACTTGATGCCGCTGCCATTTTACTTTCGTGGATCAGCGCCAGAACTCGAAATATTAAAGGATCAGGCCAAAAAATCGCCGACAAACACATCCGCAACACCGCACAAACGACACAAATATCAGCTGTAGCTGATATTGCTTCTAACACCATAAACTGGCATTTAGTCAAAACCAGAGCGGGTCGAAAAATCAGCAACACCACAGATATCAGTGCATTAAAACCCTACATCAGCAAATTAAGAGACAAAATCACCACGCTTGAAGCGCAATGCAACATCCCCTTATTTGCCTATTATCCTGTCAACAGAGCAGTACAAGAGATCCCACTGAACATCAACCCAAATCAACAATTCGATTTGCTGGATGCCTGGAATGGTGCCTTGACCGGTGCTGCCAACTTCAAAAGCTTTTTCGCTTGGTTCAGACAACGAGAAGATTTAGAAAATGAAAACCTCAGTTATTTACAAACAAAAAATAAACCCGATGGCTGGGAGTATCCTGATCGCCAGTTAACAGCAGTGAGACAAACATTAAGTCAATTTTTGCCAGAATTCGAAGACTTTAAAGTCAGAAGAAGACCTTTGCGTATGACCGCCTTCAAAAACGGTGAAGAGCTCAACCTTGAACAACTGTCAGACGGTGAAAAATGCATGATTGCACTAGTAGGCGATCTCGCCCGCAGGCTAGCCATTGCCAACCCGGCAGCACAACAAGCACAACACGGCGAAGGCATTGTACTGATTGACGAACTTGACTTACATTTGCACCCTATGTGGCAAAGACGGATGATCCGCTTGTTGCCAGTAGTGTTTAAAAATTGCCAGTTCATCGTCACTACTCATTCACCCCAAGCATTAAGTGAAACCCACGCCAGCCAACTACGGATATTGCAACGCGATAACGATAATCAGGTCAATTACAGCCTGCCATCGCAATCCTATGGGCTAACCACCAATGAAGTGTTGAATGAACTGATGCTAGTTAAGGGCGCTAATGAAGCAGCTGGAGCGGGTGAAAATCAACAATTAACCCGAAACGCCGAAGTAGAACAAGCACTAGCAAACATTTTCGAACTGATAGCTGATGAAGATATCAAGGCTGCTCACATTGAAATAACCAAGCTTGAAAGCGCATTAAATGGTGATATTCCGGAGTTAATACAGGCCAAAATAAGCTTGGCAATGATTGAGTAATAGCCATGCGAAAAATAATCAAAGCAGCCTCACCATCAATACTCACTCACTACCGCAAGCAATCACACGCCAGCTATAGCGGATTGCCTAGCGATGTAAAAGCCACCGTTAAAATGGCTTTATTGACGGAGCAAGGCCACTTATGCGCTTACTGTATGCAGCGAATAAAAACAACAAACATGAAACTTGAGCATTGGCCATGTCAGCAACGTTACGCAGACCAACAGCTTGAATACAGCAATATGCTTGGCTGCTGCACGGGCAATGAAGGACAGCCGAAATCTCAACAAACTTGTGACACACTCAAAGCTAACAATAACTTAAAATTCTCCCCAGCAATTAGCGCTCATGCAATCGAAAGTAAAATTCGCTACCTCGGTGATGGCCGCATTGATTCTAAAGAACCTGAATTTAACAGCCAACTGAATAATGTACTGAACTTGAACCACCCCCGTTTAATTGCCAACCGCAAAGCCGTATTACTGGGTATTCAAGAAGTATTGGGGAAATCAAAAGGCAGCCGAAGCCAAGCCGAATTGGCCAAACTCATGGCACAAAACGCAACCCCAAATGCTGCTGGTGAGTTGATTGAATACCTTGGCGTGGTGATTGATGATTTGCAAAAGCGCCATCGCAGGGCGGGTTAAGGGTCTAGGCTTTTTTCTAATGCTGCCAAGGCTTCTTCATATTGCTCCGTTGGCATCCCGAGCATTTTCTTTAAAGCAATGGATTTAAGCCATAATTGCTTTTGGTCTTGTGGCTTGCCTAATTCTTCTTGTAAACACCCTTGATTCCAATATGACCGTGACAGTTGCGCCCGGTCACCCAGCGTTTGACAAATAGCCTCTTGTTTTTGATACAAAACCAGCGCCTCATCCAGCTGCCCTTTATCTTGCAAAATTATCGCTTGATTGCCATAACACACCGATAAACCCGCTTGATCGCCCAACGATTGACAAATCTCCTCTTGCTTTTGATGCAAAAGCATCGCCTGATCCAATTGACCTTTAGCTTTTAAAATCAACGCTTGATTGCCATAACACGCCGACAAACCCGCTCGGTCGTCCAATGCTTGACAAATTTTCTCTTCTTTTTGGTGCAAAACCATCGCCTGATCCAATTGACCTTTAGCTTGCAAAATTCCTGCTTGGTTGCCATAACACCTCGACAAACCCGCTTGGTCGTCCAATGCTTGACAAATCTCCTCTTGCTTTTGATGCAAAACCATTGCCTCATCCAACTGGCCCCAATCTTTTAATACCAGCGCTTGATTACCCAACGCCATGGCAACAATAGCTTGGTCATGACTGAAAACCTCCCTCACCCATTGGCAATTATTCACAAACTGTTCGCCATAACCTCTGTTAATACAAAACTGACCAAACCCAGTTGCTGCCCACCAAATTAACCGCTCATCCTGCTGCGCTTTCAGTCGCAACACCACCAAGTCGGTTTGACTTAACCAGCGATCCAAAACTAAAAAATGCTCAGGCTCCTCAATAAATGCCCGCTGAACAAAGACGGCATGACGCTCTTGCAGATTGTCACCAACCAACTGCTGTCGAATATGTTCACGAACCAATTGGTGTAATTCGTAATGAGTCACCTCATCTTTAATCGACTGCTGACACCAGCTATAACGCACCAACTGGTTAAGTGAGGTCAACAAATTCGTTTGCTCAGTCAAGGCTAACAAAAAGTCCTGCGGCACCGGACCGGGCGCACAAACCGCCAACTCTGCTAGTGTTTGCTTAAGCTGATCACTCAACAACGGCGTAGATAAATCAAAAACAGCGGCAATGGAACGTTCGCCATAGTTGGCATCGACGTTTAAGGCTTCATCCATCAAATCGAATTTTTGTTCTGATTGCAGCGCGGCTAATAACTGTGCTGCACTAAAGCGAGGACCAAATATCATCAGGCTTAACGCCAGTCGTAACGCGATAGGTAAAAAATCCACTTGTTTGGCGATGGCTAAATAGGTGCTTGCGCAATCATGCTGATAATCGTCATCGAGTATTTGTTGAAATAGCTCAAACGCTTCGGTTTCGTTAAACGCCAATAGATGGCTACTGCTCACTTTGAGGTTACGACGCTTCATTTTTAACAACTTGCCAAGGTCTTGATCGCGACTGGTGATAATAATGCTGCTTTTACATTGACTGGGTAAAACAGCCAAGAGTTTTTGACTGTCGTTGACGTTATCTATCAGCAACAAAATAGGCTGCTGATTTAATAAATAGTTGATGTGCTGCAAAGCCATTTCGGCGGTACTTGGTTCTGACAGGGGCTCTGACAGATTCTGCTTTAACAGACCAGCTAATTTAACCGCAAAGCTTTGTGGGCTGATATCGTCCATTCTGATTTCATAACAGCCACCTTCAAATTGAGGTTTACAGCGGTGTAACACTTCTCGCGCCAAGGTAGTTTTGCCGATGCCACCAATGCCCACTAAATTGAACAATTGCCCGGTTACGGTATGCACACTGCCCGGTTGCAGGGCGTCGGTGATTTCTTTTAACTCTTTTTCACGTCCGACAAAAATATCAGGCTCAGCTATCTGCTCAACTATCTGCTCAACTATCAGCTCATCATCAATAGCAGGCGGGGCTAATTGTGCTAATACCGCATTGATGTCGTCATGGTCATCCAACCAAATCGGGGTGATATCGTGGTCACTCAAATGACGAGCGAACAGTATGCTGTCGTCATCCACTTGTTTTGATCGCTTAACCAAAGCAAAATGACGCCGCGACCGACCTGCTGCCACCAACTGTTTTAACAGCTGTAACGGACGGTCATCGCCCAACGAGCAACCGATAAACAGCAGGGTATAGTTAGAAAATAAGCGCTCTAGAAATTGAGGCAATGCCGCACTCAAATCAGCTCCTTGCTCACTATTATAAGCCTGCTCATATTCTGACTGACTCAACACCCAAGTTTTTGGCTCTTTGGCATCACCATGAATTTTTAACAACAATCCCTTGTTGTCTTCTTGCGTCAATAAAGCATGTAAACGGTCGGTATCATTGCCATTAACTGAGGTATAAGCCCCGCCATAACTGGCTTCAATAAAACGGTCAAGATTAGTGGTTATCCATGGTCCGCTAAACGCCCGGTGAAACAAGGCAAGTTTGCTTTTAAAGCTGGCATCATCAGGCAAGTCGAGGTTAAAGGTTTCTTTCACCAATCGATTACCAACACCTTTACCTGCACAGGTAAACAGCAAATTCAAAATCGCTTCATAATCAATGGGTTTAGTTTTGTTAAGGCGGGTATAAGTGGCTTTGTTAGCAGTGGTCATCTGCGCTTCGATTTTACCGTGCAGTAAAGTTAAAAACCCTGACCAACTCGGACAATGGGCTGAGCTAAAACCCGCACCAACAAAGGGAATTAACGAGTCTTTGGCAGCCAACAACGCCTGAAAAGCCTCATGGTTTTGCTCATCTTTTAAAAACGTCAGTGTCATGCGCTGCCTTTGCTCTGTATTGTCAGAGGGCTTTGTTTTGTTAGGAGGTTTTGTTGATTATCCATTTTAGTGAGATTGGCGGGTTTGGCAACGTTTTTTGATTTTGGTGCCTGAGCGCTAATCCAATCAATGCATCCGATTTGACAGTTAGCCATATTCAAATATAATTACAATTGTAATTACGGAGATGCACAATGCAAATATCACTGATACAAATCGGCAATTCTCGTGGCATTCGATTACCAAAACAGGTTATCGATCAATGTCGTATCGAAAAAGAACTAACATTAACCATCGACGGCGACAAGATCGTATTAGAGCCTGTGTATCGTCAGCCTCGCGAAGGGTGGGAAAACGCGGCGATTGAAATGCGACAAAACCAAGATGACCAACTACTAATCCCTGATGCATTTGACGATGAAGATGACTTGCAATGGTAGTTAATCAATATTCCATTTACCTCATCAACCTTGACCCCACCCAAGGTTCTGAAATGCAAAAAACCAGACCTTGTGTTGTGCTGACCCCCAACGAAATGAACAAACATATCAACACAGTGCAAATTGCCCCACTGACTTCCACTTTAAGATCCTATCCTTGGAGAGCAGAAGTAACACTTAAAGGAAAAGCCGGAAAAATTGCACTCGATCATATCCGAGCCATTGATAAATCACGCATAATCAAAAAGCAGGGTGAACTCAATGATACTGAAATAAGACAAGTGAAAAATATTATCAAGGAGATGTTGATCGATTGAGGAAATAAATCAAACGGCAACAAATCCACCAGTCCCCTTTAGATCCCGAATTATTTTCAAGATCAATATCATTGACTTAGATACCGACCTTTAATACTGTAGCGGCGGGTCCGGGGAATACTTCCTTCCTCTCCTTGTAGATTTATCCTGAAAAAAAACTTCACTCAATACGAACACATTAACCATCCTTTAATACTATTTTAGGTTCATGGATTGATGCGGCATGAGTGTGTCAAAATTTCAACAAAAACAACAACTTTACTATTATCAAGGATAACAAATGAACAAACTATCCAGTGTAGCCAGTGTTTTATTGGCTATGACACCAGCACTTGCCAATGCCCAAACGGCATTATCAGCAGATGTTGAGCAGTTGACATCAAAATCACTCAAAAGTCGTTATATCATCATGTTTGATAATCAGGTATCAGCCAAAACGGCTGGTACAGCGTCGGTATTTGACGGTAAGCATTTTTCAGCTACCAAAGCCGATAGCCTGATCAGCACCCTCGGTGGTAACGTCATTCATGCCCTCTCATCGGTATCAGGACTGTCAGCTGAATTAACTCAACAACAGTTGACAGTACTGAAAAACAACCCACAGGTCAGATTTGCCGAAGAGGACCCGCAAAGAGTTTTTCAGTCTGAGGTGGAACCCTACGGTATTGCGCAAGTTCAGGCAGATCAATTAAGTAACGGCAAAAGTGACAGCATTAAGATTTGTATTCCTGACACTGGCATTGACCTCGATCATGAAGACCTGCTCAGCGACAACATCACTGGCGAAGTCAGCAACACGCTGACAATTCAAACCGATATAGGTGAATGGTTTGAAGATAGCTACGGTCACGGTACCCATATGGCGGGTACCATCGCGGCAATCGGCGGTAATAACATCGGTTCTGTCGGCGTCAATCCCAGCGGAAATATCAAACTACATGTAGTCAAAATTGTCAAAAATCCCGGTTGGTGGCCCTTCTATGGCTCTGATTTGATTGCAGCCGTCGAACGCTGCCAAGCTGCCGGAGCAAATATCATCAACATGAGTATCGCAGGTAATAAATCCAGTATTGCTGAACAAGAAGCGATGCAAGCTGCCTATGACGCCGGGATTTTATTAATTGGCGCATCAGGCAAAGGCGGCAACTCAGCTCACACCTATCCGGCGTCTTATGACTCAGTTATTTCTGTCTCCGCTATCGATGCACAAGAAGCAACTTGGCAATACTCACACTTTAACGAACAAATTGAACTAGCGGCCCCGGGCGTTGAAGTCAAATCAACCACCCCAGGCAACCACTATGCAAACTTTGATGGTACATCTGTAGCAGCAGCCTACACCTCGGGGGCTGCGGGCCTAGTCTGGAGTCACCATTCTGAATGTAGCAACAAGCAAATTCGCAATATTTTGCATCAAACAGCCAAAGATTTAACTGCTATAGGTCGCGATGATAATACTGGTTATGGCTTAATTCAGGCAAAAGACGCCGTAGATTTAATCGATTTACGAGGCTGTGACGGCAATGGCATACTCAACAACCTGCCAACTATTAGTGGCTCGCCAGCAACAACAGTCGATGAAGCACAGTTCTATCAATTCACACCAACCGCTACGGATGCAGATCAAAGCGATACTCTAACTTTTAGCATCAGCAACAAACCTAGCTGGGCAAACCTTGATAGCCAAAATGGAGAGCTCAGCGGCACACCTGCCGATGGTGATGCTGGTGTTTATAACGACATCGCTATCACAGTTACCGACAGCAAAGGTGCCAGTGCTTCAACGCTATTATTTAATATCGAAGTGATAAACATCGATATTGCCCAACCACCAGTGACAACAGCACAAGCGATGTCACTAGAAGGCTCTGATATTGTACTTACCAATGCCGATGGCAGCATCGCTAGTACTGTGTCAATCAACGATGCAGATGCCGATCCAACCAATGAATTGCAAACAATGACTCAAACAGGTGATACCGTTTCCTTATCTCATAATGGCGGTTCATTTGTGTTGATAAAAGGCGATATCGGTTTGACTGGTGCTGCTGGCGTTGCCGGAGCTAAAGGCGATAAAGGCGACAGAGGTGATAAAGGCGACAGAGGTGATAATGGAGGTATCACCATCAACAGTACCAACTACAAATCTATTGACGCCCCTGAGCACTCATCTTATATAACAATATCTGGCACTATAAATATCAATACCGATTACACTGAGCTCAGTTCAACAAATGCAGCTAAGATCAATGGCGGCACATTTAATGCTATTAATAATACAACCCCCACAGTTAGATTTGGTGTAGATGTTGTTATGACTAATGTTGTTTTTACCAACATAAATATAGTTGGTACGAATATGACGTTTATCAATTGCACCTTTAATTCAGGAACCCAAATACCTTCCAGCTCTATAATTATGGGCTCGTCCATCAATAACATCACAACAGGAAGTGTAAATAGTATTTCAGATTCAGAAATCAGTAACTCTTCACTTTCTGTTGAGCGGATTGCCAATAGTCGCGTTAATAGCTCTTCCTTATTAAGCGTAGATACGTCATCAGGCACCAAGTATAAAGGTAGCACTTTAAAACCCTCAGGTCATAGTTCAATAGTTGGTAACACTTTTGAGGAATCAACAATTGTTATGAACAATGTCAGAGGTTTGGTGACAGTCAGTTCAAATAGCTTTGAAAGTACTGATGACGATTGGAACGCAGCAATTAATATCCAAGTAGATGGTTCTTCTTGGAGGGTTTACACTGTTAGCAATAATACCTTTTATATGAATTCAGGAGATGACCAGTCAATTGCCGTCTCCGGAAATTCAACCGCTACCAATGCAGCACTCAATATTACTGGCAACACTTTTGCCCGTGGGGATTCCGCAATTACCTATAGCGGTACATTACCTACAGTAATAAAAGGTAATGCACACCGCAGAATGCCATTACTACCTAATGGCACCTCTGGTAGTAGCTTATTCGTTGGCGATAATACAGCAATGTAAAATTTAAAACTCAAACGCTAAAGCCAGCTCGATATCAAACGAGCTGGCTTTAGTGATACATAATATACCAACAAAATGAATACGACATTTTTCAAAATAGCTAAAGTAAACGATCAGCAACCTTCTAATGAAGATTTAGTGGATTTTCTATCTCGACCCCATCATTATTACAAAACCCCACTGTGATCCACGCTCGCTCAAACCAGTTATTCAGGATACCCAGTGATCTGCCGGATTTTCTGGTAAACCGGCTTCAATCGGCGATACATCTTGCGGTAAACCTGGTGATAAAGCTGATCATACAGTTTGACGTTGGCTTTATTCGGATAGAAGGTTTTTGCACTGCGGGTCATCTTGTCTTTGGCTTGCTGGTAATTTTCATAAATCCCTAAACCCACAGCCGCGTTCATTGCCGCACCGAGTCCTGAGGTTTCGTAGGTATGCGGTCGCTCTGCTGGCAGGTTAAAAATATCAGCGGTTAATTGCATCGCCGCATCCGACTGCGAGCCACCACCAGAAACAATCAAACGTTTGATTTTTACTTTCTGGCGTTTTTCAACTCGCTCTTTGCCCTCTCTTAACGCATAAGCCAAACCTTCGAGAATTGAACGATAAATATGTGCTCGGGTATGTACGTCGCCAAAACCCAGGATTGCGCCTTTGGCTTCAAGGTTTTTTAATCCCGGCGACCAATACGGTTGCAACATCAACCCCATTGAACCTGGCGGCACTTCATCAACCAATTCGTCAAATAGACTTTCTGGCGAAACCCCCAACTCTTTGGCTCTGAGCTGTTCACGTTGACCAAATTGATGTTTGAACCAGCTCACCATCCAAAAACCTCGATAAATCATCACTTCACAGTTATATTGACGCGGAATAGCCGACGGAAATGGCGGAATAAATGACAAAGGTTCGACGTATTTGTGGTTATTGGTATTGATCGTCGCCGTGGTGCCATAACTTAAACTGGCAACATCAGCAGTAGTACAACCTGAACCCAACACTTCACAGGCTTTGTCTGATGCCGCTGCTATCAAGGATAATCCCTCGGGGATCCCCGTTAGCTTTGCCGCTGCTGCGCTGATTTGCCCAAGTTTTTCACCGGGCTCAACCAAATCTGGCAACATATCACGGGTAATAGCACTGGTATGCCATTTCCAGTCAAGCCGATCTGCCCACGCCAGTTTACGATAGTTAAATGGCAGATAGCCGACGTTACACCCAATTGAATCCTTATACTGCCCAGTAAGACGATAAGTTAAAAATCCTGATAGCAGTAGGTATTTGGCGGTATTTTGCCAAACTTCCGGCTGATATTTGGCGATCCAGTTCGCTTGGGTCTTTCGGATAAAGTAATTAACCGCTGCTGACTGACCAATCAGTTTGAACACTCCACGCCAATACCAAGGCAACGAATTATCATTGTCAGCCAAGCGCTGATCTAACCACAACATAGCAGGACGTAGTGATTCACCTTTTTCGTCGACGTTCACTACCGTTCCACGCTGAGTCGTTAACGTTACCGCCAAGATTTTGTCTTTATCGACATTTGGCTGCAACCATAACTGTTGACAAGCTTCGCCGAGTTTTTGCCAGAAATAATCCGGCTCTTGCTCTGCCCAGCCCGGGTGATGAGAGAAATAAGCGGTTAATTCAATTTTACTTTTAGCAACCAATTCGCCGTTTAAATCAAACAGTAAAGCCCGAATACTTTGCGTGCCGTTATCTATGGCAAGGATATAACCCGGATTATCCGCCTTCATGAAGCCGTTAGCCCGCTAGAAGCCGTTAGCCCGTTAGAAGCACTGTGCTCAGGTAAACTGTAATACTGCTGCCAAATACCAAGATAACGTTCAATCTCTTGCTGCCACTGACTATCAGACCAATTCATATGCGGCTGACATAATCGCTGAATCTCTGCCAACTCAGCTTTAGCGCCTTCGGGCAACACGTTACCGAGACGAGTGCGACGTAATAATAAATCATCCAAATGAACCACTTGCTCGTGTTTTGCTGCGTAGACTAATTCTGCCCAAAGAATTTTACTGTAACGCACAGGCTGTAACAGCGATTTATCGACGCATTCCGTCATGAACTGCTCAAAAAAACAGCCATAACGTCCGGCTAGATAATGGTCGTGCGGGTCCTCTTCATTAATCTGTTTAACGTTATCAAATAAAGTGAAATCGGCGAGAGGCGTCGATAAGTTTAAGCTGTTCGCTGCTTTTGCCAGCACTTCACCAGCAATCACTCGAAACGTGGTCAACTTGCCACCGGTCACCGTAATGAAACCCGGTTGATAGAATAGACTGTGTACCCGTTTTTCATGAGACGCAGAGACAGTTTCGTCAATCGGATGATCTAAAACTATCGGGCGTACACCAGCATAAGTAGAGATAATATCTTGTTTTTGCAATTTAGCAGCGGGAAATTCAGCAGCCACCGCAGTCAGCAAATAATCCAGCTCTTGTGCTGTCATTTTCACTTCACGCTCAAGTGACTCACCATGATCAACATCTGTGGTGCCAATCAAAGTGGTATTTTGCCAAGGGTAAATCATCACTGGTCGACCGTCTTTCGGATGCAGTAAAGTCACTACGCTCGATACCGGCAAACGCCAATTCGGCACCAGCACATGACTGCCTCTTAAAGGTCTGATTATCACTTGCGGGTCTAACTTAGCCGCCCATGCCCCCGTCGCATTCACCACCATTTTGGCTTTTAATTCAATTGGTTGCTCCATCTCTTCAGTTTGCGCCATCACCCCGTGTACAGTGCCATCATCACCTTTAACTAAACTCGTCACCTTGCAATAATTAACCGCGACACCACCATGAGATTTAGCTTCTTGGATCAACCGAAACACCAATCGAGCATCATCGGTCAGGGCATCAACATATTGAGTGCCACCACGCAGCTTGTCGGCTTTAACACCTGGCATCAGCATTTTGTAATCGTTGGGAGATAGCAGACGATGCTGCTTTTTCCCGGCAAAATGGCTGTAAATCCACATCAAGATAGTGAATAAACGTAAACCCGGCCACTTCCAGGAGAAATGACTCATCACGTAACTGGAGGATTCAACCAATCCGCCAGCCTTTGCAATCAAAATCTCTCGCTCTTCGACTGATTCTTTGGTTAATTTGTACTGTCCTTCGGCGACATAACGCAAACCGCCATGCACCATCTTTGATGAACGACTCGAACTGCCCCAAGCAAAGTCTTTTTGCTCCAGTAGCAGGACTTTTTGTCCCAATTGATTGGCATATTTAAACACACCCGCACCAACGACACCGCCGCCGATCACAATCATGTCCCATTCAGCTGTGTCTTCGAGCTGCTTTAACAGTTCGGCTCGCTCATCTACTTTAGTCATCAACCGATCCTTCTACAATTTCCTCAGCTATCTCTTCAACAGCGTCGGCTATAAGAGTGCCAGGATTAAGCTGTTTATCAACATCAAAATGTTCACACAAGTTAGCCAGTACCGCCATGCCTAATTCACCCTTTTCTTTGGCTAAATAAGGCGCATGGTCTTTGCCGACCCCATGCTGATGGCTGATAGTGCCATGGTTATCGACAATCGCCTGACTCGCCAGCCCTTTGAGTTTTTTCC
Source organism: Alteromonadaceae bacterium (assembly GCA_965277695.1). Classification (GTDB taxonomy): domain Bacteria; phylum Pseudomonadota; class Gammaproteobacteria; order Enterobacterales; family Alteromonadaceae; genus JABSOG01. Next base: position 109,022 of record CBDIDQ010000019.1, on the reverse strand, counting down.
AGCGAGCATAGGTGGTTTCATAACTGTCAGTACAACGATATAAATAGCTGGTGTAAAGACTGCAACCTTGGCTGTAAACATGAGATAAGTGGGTGAAAACATGCACTTTTTCATTCTCATTTGCCAAACCATCGCGTAACGACGCTTCAACTTTTTCCTGTAATCGGTTGACGTTTTTCCAGTCGGTCGCGGTTTCTAATGTATCAATGGCATAACCCATTAACCACAGTGCTTCGCGCAAGTAAGGCAGTTTAAAACGATTGCCCTGCCAGCGTTTGCCCAGCATAGTGCCGGTGCCAATACCGTTAAATTGCCGCGATAATCGGCGAATTTGTGACGAAGTTGCGCGATTTTGCGCTTTGCTGCCAGTAATACCATAAGTCAGCATACACTTTTCTTCACCACAGCCCCGTTTGGCCAAATAACGCTCCATCACATTGATCACACCAACATGACCCGCCAATTTTAACTGGGTTTGGGTTTCTACCGCATTACTCACTCGTAACATAGATAAGGAAATACGCTGCTGGGCGGCTTCGCGACAAAATGCGCTGGCAGCATCCCAATTAGGAAAGAAAGTAACATAAAAGTTTTCTTGCTCGGCAATCCGAGTCACTCTAACCTTAACGTCGGTTAAAATACCAAAACGGCCTTCACAACCAAGGATGATTTCTTTTAAATCTGGCCCGGCAGAAGAAGCCGGAAAACTCGGCAAGTCCATGGTGCCCGCGAAGGTTTCCAGTGAGCCGCCAGCAAATAGCTGCTCAATCCGGCCATATCGCAACGATTGCTGACCACTTGAGCGACTAGCAACCCAACCACCAATAGTCGACAGTTCAAATGATTGCGGAAAGTGACCCAAGGTATAGCCTTTGGCTCTGAGCTGAGCTTCGACCATAGGGCCGGGTGTGCCAGCACCAAAAGTGGCGATCAGGCTTTGTTCATCAAGATCTTGTAGTTGATTCATCCGCACCATATCAACGGTGAGGATCGGCCGCTTGGAGGCATTAGGGGTGATATGTCCAGCAACACTAGTGCCGCCGCCATAGGGGATCAGTTCAATATTATGGGTTTTCGCGTAACTTAGCAGATCTTTAACCTGCTGAGTATTTTCAGGATAACTGACACCATCAGGAAATACCTTGATGTCGCCACTACGCAACGCCAACCAATCCGGCAATGATTGACCTCTGGCATGACGCACCCGCTCCTCGGCAGTAGTTAATACCAATGGATGTGCTACCAGTCGGCTCTCGGGGACTTTGGCACAAACACTTTGCAGGCTAGCATCCGCCAACGGTGTCGCTTGGCCTATCAGTTGTGCTAAAAAATCTCCAGCCGTTTTGGGCAAATCCATAGAGTTGGCTTCATCGCCCCAACCATTCCAACGACGCATAAAAAGTTACCTTTAAATCTTTACAATACGGTATATAGTAGAAGTGAACCACTAATAATACACTGTCTATTCAGGACATTTTGTGAAGCAAGTCATTCAATTCAATCCGCAGGACCCGTCACCCTTAGGTTTAGCCTCAACACCGGCGGTGAATCAATATTTGGCGCAAGCCGAATTTGAAGGGATCCTGATCGCGCCGATTTTATCGAAGTTAGGCATTACTACCGACGTGTTACAAGACAAGCAACAGCATATCAGTGGTATTTTGTTCGAACAGCTGATCAAAACCTTGCTTGAACACAGTAATGACCGCTTTTTTGGCCTGCACAGTTCGCGATTTGTCCGTCCAGATTCATATAGTGTCTTAGGCACGATCAGCATGAATTGCCGCACGTTCGCCGACGCTTTGGCCAAAATCCAGCCATTTGAGCAACTGGTCGGTGATATGGGCGTGACCCGAATCAATCCCGGCAAGCACACCACACAAGTTCAATGGATTTGCCAATACCATGACCCTCAAGTGATCCCGCAAATGGTTGATAATTGTCTGTCTTCATGGCTGGCGTTTACCCGTCAGCTGATAGGCCAGCAGCATTCACCCCAGCAAGTGCTATTACAGCGACCCTCTGTGTCATTATCCGACCAATTGCACTACCAGCAAATGTTCAACTGCCCGGTATTATTCAATCAGAGTATTGATGCGCTGGTGATTAAAAATGAGCTGTTCAATACTCCAGTCAACCAAGCCAACCCTCTCCTGCTCGCAACTCTAGAAGCCCAAGCGCAACTCACCATTAATGCCTTAAGCCAAATCACTGCGTTATCACAACGGGTCGCCATTTTGGTCGCCGCCGAGCTACCCCATGGTTTGCCCACGCTAGATATCATCGCCCAACAGCTTAATATTTCGGCTAAAACGCTGCAACGTCGGCTAAAAGCAGAGAATACTCATTATGTTAAGATTTTAGATCAGGTGCGCCTCAGCCATACTGAAACCTTTTTGACGATGACAGGACTGTCTTTAATCGACATCAGCGAATTAATCGGCTTTACCGAGCCTCGTTCATTTTATCGCTGGTTTAAAGCCCTTACTGGGCAGTCACCACGAGACTATCATCACAAGAGCGGCAATTAAAATGAATGACGCAACACCAACAAATAATATTGACAAACATAATATCCTAAATTAGGATGCCGACCATGTCAGCATCTACCGATCAAATCATTTTATGAGCCTGGAAAACGTCAAAACCACATCATCAAGCACTGTGGGTAGAGGAAAGTCATTTTCTAATACCAATAAAGCAACAATTCAATCCAATTGGAATAATGGCAAAATCGATCTATCGCTGGGCAATAGTCTGGATCACTATGACCGCTGGGAAAGTCCAACCACTATTGTTTCAGACGGGGCCTATGGCATACTTGGCTTTGAAGGCGATACTTCTGATCATATGGATATTCCTGCTTGGTATGAAGCACACGTTAAAAAATGGAGCAAATCGGCAACACCACAAACAACCTTATGGTTTTGGAATTCTGAAATTGGCTGGGCCGCAGCCCATCCTATTTTAGAAAAACATGGTTGGCGTTATGTCAATTCAAACTCATGGAATAAGGGCCACAGTCATATAGCAGGTAATGTTAACACTGGGAAAATCAGGCGATTCCCAGTGGTCTCAGAAGTTTGTGTACAGTACGTCTTTGAAGGCCGCATTGACGGACTCATTCTAAAAGATTGGCTACGTCACGAATGGCGCAGAACTGGGTTACCAATGAGATTAGCGAATGATGCCTGTGGCGTAAAAGACGCTGCAACGCGTAAATATTTCGACAAAGGTCACCTTTGGTATTTCCCGCCACCAGAAGCTTTTGAAAAAATGGCCAAATATGCCAATGAACACGGCCAAGCCGAGGGTCAACCGTATTATTCCGCTGATGGTATAAAACCAATGACAGCAACTGATTGGGCCAAAATGAGATCTAAATTTAACTGCCCGTTTGGTCACACCAATATATGGGAAAGGGGTTCGCTCAAAGGCAATGAACGTATCAAAGCTCCGAAGAAAAGCGCCAAATCAGCGCATTTAAATCAAAAGCCTTTAGACTTAATGAAGCTTATTATCGAAGCAAGCACCGATGAGAATGATGTGGTTTGGGAACCTTTTGGTGGTTTGTTCAGCGCCTCTTTAGCTGCAAATATGCTAAAACGACGGGCCTATGCCTGCGAATTGGACCCAGATTATTACAGCCTAGGTGTAGCACGTTTTAAATCATGAACTAAGAAATATTTAAATAATCTCCTAGCGCGGTCACGATTTCATCCTCGTTACCCCGAGACAACAGCCGATTCCACTGGCCAATCGTTTTACCTTGAAAAATAGTATTATGAACCCGCTTTTTAAAAGCGTCGATGTCAGGATGATTTATTCGATCCATTTTGGCAAAGTTGGTATCCGAACGATAAGGAAAACGACTCAATAATGTCCTTAACTGCGCTTGATAAGCAGGATCCGTATTATAAAATCGCCCACCAGGCCCCCAGCAATCAACAAAATGATTAGCATCATCAATGTTGCCTATCTCATGCTGAAATTTATAGCCATTGGTATTTGTTTGCTGTAAATTCTGCGTTCTTGCCGCCGTATTTTCAGGCTCCAAAACGACATAATCAGGCGGTCGGTGATAATGGTTATCACGCGCTTGGGCAACAGAATGACCAGACGTGATTAAGATATCAATGATTTTAGGCTTACCATAAATAACAAACTCAGGTAACCAAGCCAGCATAGTGACATACGTTTGATCGGCTAAAAAATGCTTTTGACTGTCTTTAAATCTCGCCGTGATCTCTGTTGCCAGTGGAAACCAAGCTTTAATTTCAAACCCCGGCGTCGGCAAAATTTGGCCTTGAAAAATAGTATCAGGAAATCCCGGATCTTGCCTTTTCCACTCACCTAAATGAGTAAATTCATTATAACGATTTAAAAATTCAACCATGTTAAATTCAATCATATTACCAACGAGAGGTGATAGCTTCGATACGATTTTAGTTAAATTTAATGCTGCTTGTATAGACTCTGGTTTGCTCACCGTCAGCAGATCTAGTACTTCACCCGGCAGTTCCTGCAAATGAACTGATGCCAAATCGATAATGTCTTTAGTATTCATTTTTTTCCTTGTGAATTAATGCAACAATCTCATGAGGATCGGCATTTAATGCCGTGCATATTTCAATTGTTTCAATAAAATCGAGTCGCCTTTCACCACCTTCAAATTTAGACACGAATGATTGGGGACGTCGTAGTTTTTCACTGAGCTGTTGCTGCGTCATCCCCTGTAATTGACGCTTTGAAGACAACCAATCGACCAACAATTTGTAAGCCTCAGAATGTATCGTTTTCATTAACTTCCCCTTTCTTTTAGGCTTTATATATGAAAACAACAAATATCCCAAGTTAGGATATTCAACTAGCTGACAAAACCCCCTTCACATGGTCGAATAAAATGATAGAATGACCCCGTTTTGTATCTACACTAATCATTTAGGGATTATTTTTATGAATTTTGACATCATTATCATCGGCAGCGGTCTGGCAGGTTATACGCTAGTAAAAGAGTTTCGTCGCCTCGACAAAACAACTTCAATTTTGCTGATCAGCGCCGATGATGGCCGTTATTATTCAAAACCGATGTTATCTACTGGGTTTGCCAAGAATAAATCGGCCGATGAATTGACGATGAAGTCAGTGGTAGAAATGGTCGAAGGCTTTGATATGACGATTTTTCACTCAACGTCGGTAAACGCCGTCGATAAAGCAGCTAAAACCCTGACTGTTGATAATCGTCCTGAAACGTTACATTACCAGCAGCTAGTCTTTGCCACAGGTGCTGCACCAACTGAAATCCCTTTACCTGATGCGCTAAATAGCCGCTGTTTTCCTATCAACGATCTGGAAGATTATCACCGCTTTCGCCAGCAGCTTCAAACCGATGCGCGTAAAAACGTGACTATCATTGGAGCCGGTCTGGTAGGCACTGAATACGCCAATGATTTGGCTGACGCTGGGGTCAATATCACTGTGGTTGCCCTTGATGACCGTCCGTTACAATTGTTGTTGCCGCAGCCTTTGTCTGCCGCTGTGCAAGCTGCATTGGCGCAAAAGAATGTTGATTTCAACTTTAATGCCTCAATTGCCGATGCCGAGCTTTCCTCTGACTCAGACAAGTTACACATCACCTTATCAACAGGTAAAACCTTCACCACCGATTTAGTCTTATCTGCCGTCGGTCTCAAGCCAAGGATCGCATTGGCCGAGCAAGCGGGAGTTGCAGTTAATCGCGGTATTGTGGTTAATCAGTCATTGCGTACTAATGATCAATCTATTTATGCGCTGGGCGATTGTGCTGAAATTAATGGCCATGTATTGATGTATGTTGCACCGTTAACAGTCTCAGCCAAAGCGTTGGCAAAAACCCTCAGCGGTACGCCAACAGAAGTAAAAATACCGGCGTCTCCGGTGATCGTCAAAACCCCGGCCTGCCCGGTGGTATCTTGTACGGCTCAACATGGTGAAACTGGTGAATGGATATTTGAAGGTGAAGCGCCTGATCTTAAAGCGACTTTTATCGCTGAGGATCAATCTTTGCTAGGTTTTGCCTTAACAGGCAAAAAGGTGATGGAGCGAATGAAATTAGCCAAACAATTGCCTGCAATAGTTTAACAATGGCAATATTAGGGCTATCATAGTCAGCGGGTGTGCATTAAACGCCCCCGTTCACCTAACTTAACTGGAAACCTTATATGCGCAACTTGTGTATCATTGCTTTAGCTGCAATCCTTCTATTCAGTGCCAGCAAGGCACCGGCTGCTGATCAATACGCCTATTTTGGTTTTGAGCCAGACATCATCACCAATTACATCAATAACAAAAAGAAACTCGGCTACATCCGCATCACCGCAGAACTGATGGTGAAAAACGTCGCCAACCTCGAAGCCGTCGAACACCACGCCCCACTGCTCAGAGACGCCATCATCGGCGTATTAAGTAAAGAACCCGAAGAAAAAATCCGCTCCCTGACTGGTCGCGAAGAAGTCCGGCTCAAATGCGTCAGCGAAATCAAACGATTACTGAAAAAAGAAACCGGCCACGAAATCATCAAAGACGTGTTATTTACCAAGTATCTTTACAACTGATTTCAAACAATAATCGCTTTTGATCTTCTCCGTATCTCCGTGCCTCCGTGGTAGTCGGTTTTATTTTTTAAGGAACAAAGCGCTCCAGCAACCTTGATAAGCCCACCCGACCCTGTAACGGTAGCATTACCTAAACTTGGTGTTGTCTTTGAAGCCGATGGGCTTTTGAGGTTTTTGGAGTCCTTCGTTCTTTAAAATCAAAAGCATTTTCACCACGGAGACACGGAGGTACGGAGAAAGAAAGAAAGAAAAAACAAAACCGAAAAAACTTTGTCATTTCTCATTGTTAATTTTCCCGTTTCGCTGTCACCGCAGCAAATCCCAATCCAGCCAACAAACCGGATAGATGGGCGGTGTTAGCGATGTTTACCCAGAAGATGTCGGCATAACCCAACACTAACCACACCAGCGCAAAAGCAAATAATTGATTTTCTAGGTTGATCGGTTGCTCCGGTCGCAGTTTGCCAAACAGCCAGCAAAAGCCAATCAAGGCATAAACCACACCCGATAGACCGCCAAAATTATTACTGCCCGATACCATAAATTGGGCGTAATTAGACACCACAGCGGTCATCAGCATAAATGTCAGCAAAAAAACCTTGCCAAAATGCTGCTCCAGCCGACCACCAAGCATCCACCACCACAGCAGGTTAAACGCGATATGCAGCATTGAAAAATGGATAAAAGCAGGGGTCAGCCAACGCCAAATCTGCGGATTTTGTAATGGCTCACTCGGCGGAAACTGAAAAACATAATAAATCGTTTCACCCACTTCAAAGTGAAACAAGGCAAACACCAGTACACATAACGCAATCACCGCATGAGTCACCCAACCACCACGGGCAAGCCAAATCCGGATAAAACTATGCCCACTTTCGTAATGTAAAGGACTGTGATCGGCATTGCGCAACCACGAGGCATCGAGGTATTTAACGTCGTTGGGATTTTTTGAAAACTCAGCAAATTGCTGTTGCGCACTATCAAAATTGCCCTCATCAACCCACAGCTCAAGTTGCTGTGGTCCTAATGGTCTGATTTCAATAGTGATAGATTGCACTGCCAGGTAATCAACAAATGCCTGAGCAGCACGGGGGTTATTTATCGTCGCCAATAATTGCATTATTCACCAGCAACAGCTGGTTGTTCCCTGGCCCATTGTTCAAAACCACCATCCATGCTGTAAACGTCTTCAAAACCTTGCTGCGCCAAATATTGAGCTGCCCCCTGACTACTATGACCATGATAACAAACCACAATCAATGGTCGGGAAAAATCCACATCATTAAGCAGCTGCGTCATGGTGCCGTCACTCAAATGAAAAGCATCAGCAATATGCCCGGCTTTAAATGAATTGGGATCGCGAATATCACAAATAGTGGCGCTATCCTCTGCAATTTTTTGTGCAGTATCAGCAACAGAAATGTGTTTAAAATCAGCCATAGTTACGCTTAAACCTTCTCTTGAACAATATTGAGGCCGGGTAGTTTATCATTTTTCCGAGGTTGGCGCTAACCAGTCCAATCCAAAATAACCTTGCCAGATTGACCCGAGCCCATTTGGTCAAAGCCTTTTTGAAAATCATCAATGTCAAAGTGATGGGTGATGATCGGCATCAAGTCCAAGCCAGATTGAATTAAACTGGCCATTTTATACCAGGTTTCAAACATTTCGCGGCCATATATGCCCTTAATGGTCAGTCCTTTAAAAATCACCTGAGTCCAGTCAATGCCCATATCCGAAGGAGGAATACCCAACATAGCAATTTTTCCGCCATTGTTCATAGTATCCAACATGCCTTCAAAAGCCGATTGCACCCCAGACATTTCCAAACCGACATCAAAACCTTCGGTCATGCCCAGCTCTTCCATTACTTGCTTTAAATCAGTACTGGCAACATTAACTGCTCGGGTCGCGCCCATTTTTGTCGCCAAATCCAAACGATATTGATTAACATCGGTGATCACCACATGTCGCGCCCCGACATGACGGGCAACAGCTGCTGCCATAATGCCAATCGGACCAGCACCAGTGATCAACACATCTTCACCAACCAAATCAAACGATAACGCGGTATGCACAGCATTGCCAAACGGGTCAAAAATAGCCGCCAAATCATCAGAAATATCATCAGGAATTTTAAACGCGTTATACGCAGGAATAACCAAATACTCAGCAAATGCGCCTTCTCTATTAACCCCAACCCCAGTGGTATTACGGCATAAATGCACTTTGCCGCCACGACAGTTACGACAATGACCACAAGTAATATGGCCTTCTCCGGATACTCGATCGCCCAGCTCGAAGCCACGAACTTCTTGGCCAATTTCAACCACTTCACCGACATATTCATGGCCCACCACCATAGGTACCGGAATGGTATTTTGTGACCACGCATCCCAGTTATAAATATGCATGTCGGTGCCACAAATCGCGGTTTTTTTGATTTTAATCTTGATATCGTTATGACCAGTTTGCGGCAACGGCGAATCGGTCATCCAGATGCCTTTTTCAGGCTGTAATTTTACTAATGATTTCATAATTGCTCCCGATGACAATGGATATTAATCGATGATTTTCATTTCACCACCGATACGAACAAACGCACTGACAGCTCGCTCAAGTTGTTCACGGGTATGCGCAGCAGAAATCTGAGTTCGAATGCGAGCCTGACCTTTAGGCACTACCGGGAATGAGAAACCAATGACGTAAATGCCTTCAGCCAATAAACGGTTAGCCATGTCAGCCGCAACCTTGGCATCACCTAACATCACCGGAATAATCGCATGGTCTTTACCACCACAAGTAAAGCCGGCAGCTTCCATGTTTTCACGAAAGTAAGCGACGTTTTCCCACAATTTCGCTCTTAAAGCGTGACCATCGGCCAACATATCCAGCACTTTGATTGAGGCATTAGCAATCGAAGGAGACAAAGAATTAGAGAACAAATAAGGACGAGAGCGTTGACGCAGCCATTCAACCACTTCTTTACTCGCCGAAGTGTAACCCCCTGATGCGCCACCAAGGGCTTTACCTAAAGTACCGGTAATAATGTCTACCCGATCCATCACTTGACAATATTCATGGGTGCCTTTGCCGTTTTCACCAACAAAACCAACCGCATGTGAATCATCAACCATCACCAAAGCATCATATTTGTCAGCCAAATCACACACTGCTTTAAGGTTGGCAATCACTCCATCCATTGAGAACACACCATCGGTAGCAATCATTTTGAAACGCGCACCAGCGGCATCGGCTTCTTGCAAACGAGCTTCAAGTTCAGCCATATCATTGTTGGCGTAGCGGAAACGTTTGGCTTTACATAAACGCACCCCGTCAATAATACTGGCATGGTTCAGTGAGTCACTGATAATAGCGTCATCAGCAGTCAAAAGTGTTTCGAACAGGCCGGCATTTGCATCGAAACAGGAGGAATAAAGGATAGTATCTTCCATGCCAAGAAAACCGCTGATTTTGCTTTCGAGCTGCTTGTGAATATCCTGAGTACCACAGATAAAACGTACCGAAGCCACGCCAAAACCAAATTGATCTAACCCTTGTTGTGCCGCCTTAATCAATTCACTGTTATTGGCCAAACCGAGATAGTTATTGGCACAAAAATTAATCACACTTTCGCCAGTACTGACCTTAATCTCAGGTTGCTGCTGAGAGGTGATAACTCGTTCGGCTTTATATAAGCCGTCTTGTTTGGTCTGCTCGATTTGATCATTCAAATGACTGAAAAATGCTGCTGCTTTCATGGTATTCCCCATATCGCGGTTATGTTTATCGAATTAGTTGCTCGAATTATATGACAAATTTCAGGCGATGTGCCTGCTTTCATCTTTTATATGGCGACATTGTAAAAGGTTGTTCTAGTCAGGGCAACCGGATAAATAATGCTTATTCTGACAAAAGCGTATAGTGTTGCTGCAATGCTTTAATACCTTCTTTATTCGCCTCATTCATGTAAGGTTTGAACATCAACAAAACCGTCAATACCCCTCGATAAACCATCGGTTTTTCAATTTTGCTGTCAGGTTGCTGGATTTTCAGATAGCTGATCCAAAACGTTGTCGTCAGTCTCAAAGAATGAATAAACTCGGGAATATCTGCCTCATCAATGCTCAATAAACCTTTAACTTTAAATTCTCGTACTGCGTGGATCAAACGTTCTAGTAAATTGGATTGAACGCTTAAATAAGAAGCTTGTAATTCGGTATCACGGGAGAGGATATCTGGCAGATTGCTGTAAAAAAAGTTGAACCGCCACATCAAGTCAAACATGTTATCTAACGCTTGGCGCAACACACTCAGTGCATCGAGATTATCATCAACTGGCGTAAAGCTGTTTTCGAGCTGGTTCTGATATTCAGAAAAAATATTATGAATAATGTCGTTTTTATTGCGAAAATGGTAATACAAATTACCCGGACTGATCCCCAAATGCGCAGCGATATGATTAGTTGTGATCTGCCGCTCCCCATGCTCATTAAACAGTTCTATCGCAGCCTGGATGATTTTGTCTCTGGTTCTCATGGTTTTATTCCGTCTTTCTCGTAATATAAGCGTAAAGCGAGCGTCAAGTAAGCGTAAAAAGGAGCTTATTTTCTGCGTCGTAACCGTGACACATTTGCCCGCACCATTCAAGCGATGAAATTAGTCTGTCACAATAGTAGTATTGTCTCACCCGGCTAGGTAAAATGTGCCAAACCCATTTTGAGTTACCTCAATGAAAACCAAGGCAATTTACCCGGGAACTTTTGATCCCCTTACTAATGGCCATATTGATCTGGTGAGACGCGCAGCCGATATGTTTGAACACGTTGTTTTCGCTATCGCCTCCAATCCCAACAAAGTTCCTCTGTTTACCCTCGAAGAACGAGTGCGATTGGCAAAACAGGTGCTCAGCGGTTTGGATAATGTTTCTGTGGTCGGATTTTCAGGGTTATTAGCCAAACTGGCTAAAGAGCAAAACGCCCGCTTCTTACTCAGAGGGCTGCGTGCGGTATCTGATTTTGAATATGAATTTCAGCTGGCAAACATGAATCGTCGCCTCAATCCTGAGCTCGAAAGCGTGTTTTTAACCCCCAGCGAAGATAATTCGTTTATTTCCTCGACCCTAGTCAAAGAAGTTGCTTTGCATGACGGGGATGTCTCTCAATTTGTTCCACAAGTCATTTTAGACGCGTTAAAAGAAAAATATTCCAAATGAAAAATTTCAATTTAGCCGTCTCCTCCATTGCCGTTGGCATTGCGTTGGCGACAGCTGCAAAATCTATGGCAGCGCCATGGATAGACACTCAAGACCCTTATCTTAAAGCCAGCGTAACCGCACTCGCCAATGGTGGGGTGATCAAAGGACCCGTTAACACTTATCCGTTGATGTGGAAAAGCATCAGTGGCGATCTCAATGCGGCGAATGCCAGTCTGATCCCGGACTATCTGCAATATGCGTTAAAACACGTCAAACATGCACTAAAACACAGCCAAAAAGCCCGCACCAGCGGTATTAAACTCAAAGCGGCCTCCAAGACCAATGATTTTCAATCCTTTGGTGAACAATTTTATGCCAAAAACGAGTTGAACCTGTTTGGCGAGTTTATCGGCGACAATTGGGCCTTTAAAGCCGATCTTCATTTTGCCAATGATCCAAACAATAACCAAGATGTTGGCTATCAGGGCAGTTATGCCGCTGTCATGCTCGGCAACTGGGTGGCTAGTGTCGATCAGATATCACAATGGTGGGGTCCAGGTAACGACAGTGTTTTGGCATTGAGTAATAATGCTATAGCCTTTCCGGCCGTTAGATTCACTCGCCATATGAGCCAACCAATAGACTTGCCAGTGCTCAATTGGCTCGGACCTGTGGGATTTACCACTTATTTTGGTCAGCAAGAACACAGCAATAGCTTGAAAAATATTCGCTTATGGGGTGCTAGGGTCAACTTTAAACCGACCTCATCACTAGAAGTTGGTTTAACCCGAGTGACCCAATGGAGCGGTGATGGTCGCCCTGGCGGGTTTTCAACCTTCTTTAAACTCTTGACGGGTAAAGATAATGCCGGTGAAACCAGTGGTGCAGATGTCAGTGCAGCCGAAGAGCCAGGTAATCAGCTAGCTGGCCTAGACTTACATTGGAGCCACCAGTTTTTTGGTCGACAATTTGGTTTTTATGGTGAAATTATTGGTGAGGATGAATCCGGTGGCCTACCCTCTCGCTCTATGCGTCAGGCAGGCATCGAAACGTCATTTGGCGGTAAGGATGAAATATATCACGCCTATGCCGAATATACCGATACCTATGTCGTCGGTTGTTCAAACTTCAACCGCTTGGGCAACTGTGCCTATGAGCACCATATTTATCAGCAAGGTTATCGCCGTTACGGCCGCTCAATGGGTAGTACTTATGACAGTGATGCCCAAGTCTTTACTCTAGGTCTTAGTCACACTCAGGTAGGTGGTCACAGCTGGTATGGCAAAATGAAATATATGCAGCTCAACAAAGACAACAGCAATCAACAATGGATCCCCGGACAACCGGTGATCAACCCGGTCAGTGAATTTGCTCAAGATCGCTTTCAGATTGAAGGCGGTTATAGCTTCCCTCTCAAAGGCGGCCTGTTCAACGTCGAAGCCTCTGTCTTTCACAGTCAGATTGACGAAACCAACGAATCTGATACCGATGGTATTTTACAAGCCAGTTGGGAATATCACTTTTTAGACGCCAACCTACACCACAAAAACAAGGGTGCGCTAACGCACCCTACCGTTTTACTGATAAACATCCTTAATCGCTTTAACTTCAATCTTACTGCTATCAAGCTTGAGCTTATAATCTTGGATCACTTTATCTTGGTCCAATAAATCTTGAGGTTTGTCGCTGTTGTACTTAAGCGTTGAGGTTTTCTCACTGCTTAATCGTTGTTTCATATCCTCACCATCACCGCTGACAAAAACATAATGAATATTGTCTGTTTGCAGATTGTCACGGATCACCCGGTTAACGTCTTCAACCGTCAGTTTTGCCAAGCCATCACGGACATAATCAACAAATTCATCAGTACCGTAAAATTGGCTATCTAATGCATAACCCAGTTGACGATCTTGACTAGCCACTAACTGCGGCACAAAGTTCGACAAAAAGTTACGAGTACCTTCGAAGTCTTCTTTAGTCATACCATCGGCTATCAGCTTATCAAGCTCATACATAGCTACACGGGTCGCAAAGTGCGCATCGTTATTACTGCGCAATGGTCGCAACCATACTTGGAAAATCTGCGAAGAACGCCCGAGGTTAGCATCAGGTTTAGTTTGGCGGCTACCACGAGGGTAATATTCAATATAAGCATAATCACCGTAGTTCATTCCGCGAATAGCACGAATTCGACGGTATAAATAGCTGTTATGGCTGCGATGTTCGCCGAAATACGAACGAACTAACCATAACGCAATCCAATCTTTATCACTGCGAATGGTATCAATCGGAAAACCAAAAGAAACAGCGGTGGATTTGGCATTTTTCTCAATAATTGTCACATGGCGGCCTTGCAACTTCGGTGCAGCGGGCACTGACAAGCGAGATTTATTGCCCATTGGTAATTTAGTCAAACCAGCAATCAGCTTTTGCTTCACTTTAGCTGGCATTTTACCTGTCATACCTAATGTCAATTTGGCCTGAGTAAACTCGGTTTGATAGAACTTGCGGATATCGGCTAGGGTAATGCTATCAATATCCGAGATATCGCCAGAATTAAAGCTCTCATACGGGTGACCACGGTACAAAGCCGAATATAAGACCTCTTTACCTAACTCTTCATCGTTAGACGATTTTAGCCCGCTTTTGATGCTGTTTAGCACCTGAGTCTTCAAGCGTTTTAAATCATCTTCACGCCAGCCCGGATTCATCAGCTGATCCATCACCAACGCTTGCCATTGACTGGCGTTATCAGTATGGATCCGACCACGAAAAGAAATCATTTCTTTATCAACCTGAACCTCAAAACTACCCGCCATAGGATAAAGGGCCAACTGGATATCTTTATAACTACGGCTTTGCGAACCACCCTGAGCAATCATCGCAGCAGTTAACGCCGCCAAACCTTTTTTGCCCTGCGGATCCGCAGCTGGTCCAGTATTGAACAACCAATTGACATCAACTAACGGTGAATCAGTGGCATTATCAACGATTTTAAACCGACGTTGCTGCTCGCCCTGATCAGCTTTAATAAACGCAGCGATAGTCACCGATTGATCAAAGGCGCTCAATTTAGCCAACTCAGACATCGACACCGTGGTGCTATTGCTATCAATAAAATAACGATTGGCTGCTCTTTTTATATCTTTGGCGGTGATTTTGTCTGTGGTGCGATACAGCTGATTGATCAACTCTGGATCGCGCTCAAAATGAACATAACGAGCCAACATGCCACCAATCGCCGCAGAACTATCTAGACCATTAATAAAGCTGTATTTAAGGTTAGATTTTAACTTCGCCAGCTTTTGTTCATCAGCCAAGGTGCTTCTGGCTTGTGCCAGAGTTTTAGCAATTTCTTCACGTACAAAGGGAATATCGGCTTCTTTTTCAACTTTAGCCGCAATATATAACATGTGTGGATCTTTGCGATCAGGCAAATAAGTCAGAAACTGACTGGCTTTTTGGCTATCGACCACCAGTTTTTGGTAAATATCCGAAGTATTAGAAAAATATAACTCAGCCAACAAATCGACCGCTGGTTTATCTTTTTCGCGCGGATCGAAGGCCGGACCGTGGAATCCCTGCATCACCCAATGCCCCGGCATTCCATCAAATTGAATATGTTTATATTTAGCCGCCGTTTGCTTGGGCTCTTGCTTGATATCAGCAACATAGTTGCCTTTTTCCCAATCGCCCCAAAACTCTTTCACCCATTTCAGGGTTTGTTGCGGTTCAACATCACCAGTGATCACAATGCTGACATTTTGTGGTTTGTAAAAACGCTCAAAAAAGGTCGCGGCATAGTCGATTTGATCAGGCATGGCTTCAATATCTTCGAAAAAGCCCATAGTGGTATGCTGATAAGTATGTTGAGTGAATGCTTCTTTTCGCGATGCTTCGAGTAGTTTTCGCAGCGGATTGGCGCTATTTTTCAGATATTCGCCTTTAACCGTTAAAGCTTCGGTTTTAAACTGTGATTCGGTATAGACTAAATTCTGAAAGCGGTCAGCTTCAAGCATTAACATGGTTTTCAGATGTTCTTTTGAAAACGCGGTATAGTAGTTAGTGTAATCGTCAGTGGTATAAGCCCGGTTATCCACACCGGCATTTTTCAAAATCTCATCATATTTAGCTTGTGGATATTTAGGTGTGCCTTTGAACATCATGTGCTCAAAGAAATGGGCAAAACCTGTTTTTCCGGCTTCCACTTCATTACGTGAACCGGTTGACACCGGAATGTTCATTGAAACCACATCAGGATAGTCGGTTTTAACAATGATCACTTTAAGCCCATTAGGCAATTCTTCGATAAGATAAGGCGTTGCAAACACTTTATCGACGCTGTTCGCTGCCCGATCTTGCAGCTTTAGTTGCTGCCCCTGTTGCTGCTGAGCGCTATTTTTATGCCGCTTATCGCCGCTATCAATGGCAATGACGCAACCCGAAAGTGCGACGCTGACAGCAATGGCTCCAGCCAATAATTTCAGTTTCATGTTTTCCCCAAAAGATTTTTTAACTATCGTTTTTTAACTTTTCAACATCGTTATGATGATCTAATCGTTATAACATGGATGGTGTCGGGGAATGAAATAAACACGGGCAAAAAGTGGTTGATGTTAATCTGCAGAGCAGGATAAATCAGGTAGATCCTTCTATACATCCCATAGACGCGCGGCTCCATGCGCTAATTGTTAACTATTTTAGTCGGCCCGTCATTCCAGCTGCATTAGTGATTTCAACAAGCTTGTTGTTGAGCACTTGTTTAACTGATTTAACGCACTGGCCACACTCGGTACCAACATTTAATCCGCGAGATAAACAACGCATCGTAGTTGAACCTTCATCAATTAAATCATTGATTGTGTTATCAGTGATACCGTGACATATACATACAAACATTAGACTATTTCCTTTTTTTTGTTAATTTTACTATTGGTTTTACCACCAACTTTAACTGCTCTTTGACGGTTTTCTTTAGCTATTTTCTTAACTTAAAATGTATTTTAAGTTTGGTTGTGCCCAAACATCTTAATCCATAATTTTACAGATGGGTAGTAACAACTGCTAAGCAATTGTTAACCAAACGTTCGTTACTGCTAAAAAATTACATAAATTTTACAACTGTTGTTTACTCTGGATCCTGAGTGATTTCGACCAATTTAGTGTGCAACACTTTTTTAGCTGTTTTCACACACTGACCACATTCAGTGCCAACGTTAAGACCACGAGATAAGCAACGCATGGTCGTAGACCCTTCTTCAACTGAGTTGTTGATAGCATTATCAGTGATGCCGTGACAGATACAGACGAACATTTTTAAATTTCCTTTAAGTACTTAAATTTTACATAACTCATTCGGACTGAATGAGGATTAAACAGAACGAGAAGCATAATACTCCAAATGAAAATGATTCGCAATAGCGTTGATTACATTTGTTGCATATTAATTGATTATGTTAACGATTTTAACACAATATGATAATTTAATGTTGTAGTTTTCAGCGCTAAAAGCTAGACGCTAATTAAACAAAGGGGTTAGGCGATAATAAGCAGTATTGACGCAGACCAACCAGCAAAACTGGTCGGACCTAATAGGATTCCCACAATAAGACCTTTGCAGGTGGATTTTACTTTCATTTTTTTCGCTTTTTATTTGCAACTATTTTAAATGTTGTTTGTGTCACGATAATGACCTATATCAAAAAAGTCTGTTTTTATTACATTTAATTCATTGTTAAATAGTGGCGATTTTAAACAATAATCGTTTTTGATTTTGCTCTTCTCCGTATCTCCGTGCCTCCGTGGTGGTTAGTTTTTAATCTTTTAAGGAACAAAGCGCTCCAGCAACCTTGATAAGCCACCCGACCCTGTAACGATAGTGTTACTTGGACTTACCGCTATCTTTGAAGCCGATGGACTTTTGAGGTTTTTGGAGCCCTTCGTTCTTTAAAATCAAAAGCGTTTTCACCACGGAGACACGGAAGCACGGAGGATAGTTACGTTAATTATTAATTTCGCACAGCCCTATTTTTGGCAATTCTTACAAAAAACCGTCGAACGTTGTCCCAGCCTAATTTCATCCAATATTTGTTCGCAATTAACACACGGCAACCCTTTTCTGCCATAAACTAGCAATTCTTGGGCAAAATAACCCGGCTTACCATCGGCTTGAGCAAAATCTTTTAAAGTTGTGCCGCCCTGCTCAATCGCTCGCTGCAATGTTTCAATAATAATTGGTACCAACTGCTGATAACGTTTTTTGCTGATATTGCCTGCTGGCCTTTTTGGGTGAATACCGGCCTTAAACAAGGCTTCATTGGCATAAATATTACCAACCCCAACGACGATTTTATTATCCATAATAAATTGCTTAATACTGCTCTTTTTATCGCGTGATAACTGATAAAGATAATCACCAGTAAACACCGGATCAAACGGCTCAGGTCCCAAATGAACTAACACCGAATGCATCGGCTCATCACAACTTTGCCACAATACGGCACCAAATCGACGAGGATCGTTAAACCGCAAGATCATTTGGTTGTCGAATTCAATATCGACATGATCGTGCTTCAAAATTTCGGTCTCTTTTGGTACCACACACAGTTTACCCGACATGCCTAGATGCAATATCGCAGTGCCCGCCTCAGATTCAATCAGCAAATACTTAGCTCTGCGTCCGACTTGCTCAATGGTTTGTCCGATCAGCTCATTGATTTGCTCAGGAATAGGCCAGCGTAAGCGACCGTTGCGGATGATGATGTTAGTGACTTTGTGTTGTTTAATATGGGGTTCAATGCCCATTCTTGTTACTTCGACTTCTGGTAATTCAGGCATAACGATTTACTCTGATTATTCGCTTTGATTGTTTTTTATCAATAACTCGGGGATTAATCCAGACATCACTGTTATTGGCGCTTTTAGCCAGCGACTTTGCTGCTGATCGTGGATCCACACCTCACTCAGCTGGGGGTAAAAAGCATAGACTGCGCCATCAGTTTTACCAGCCAGTTCGGCCACCACATATACTGCCGGCATTTTGCCTTTAGTCATTACTTTAGCTTCATTATCATCGAGCTGTAATTCGGCTGTTTGCTGCTGCCAATCGGCCATAACTTGACTCAACTGCTCAGTACTCAGCTCGACTGCCGGGTTAGTCCGCCATCCCTGCCCTATACGCTCGATTTTAACCTCAGGAAACGTCAAGGTGAGCACCAGAGAGTCTTCTGGCAATAACGTCACCTGACTATTAGTAGACTCACTGCTATTAAACCGGGTATGCACGCCATTGAACACCATGATCATAATCAACATGGAGAAAATCAGTACATTATTCCAACCTTTTTTACTCAATCGGATCATTACACTTATCCTCTTATTCTCTGTGATACCTGCTTATTTGGGCACAAAAACTTCAGACATAAAAAAACCCAGCATAAGCCGGGTTTTTCTCAATGTAAAAGTGTAATAGAAGTTACTTAATTTTGGCTTCTTTAAACATTACATGTTTACGAACTTTAGGATCGTATTTTTTAATTTCCATTTTGCCAGGCATGGTGCGTTTATTTTTATCAGTTGTATAAAAATAACCAGTGCCAGCAGATGAAACTAAACGAATTTTATCACGCATGGTTTAATTCCTTAAATTTTTTCGCCGCGAGAGCGCATGTCAGTTAGTACTGAATCAATACCTTTTTTGTCGATAATGCGCATACCTTTGGTAGTCAGGCGCAATTTAACAAAACGGTTTTCACTTTCAACCCAAAAACGATGGGTTTGTAAGTTCGGCAGGAAGCGGCGTCTAGTTGCGTTTTTCGCATGTGAGCGGTTATTACCAACCACTGGTCGCTTACCTGTCACTTGGCATACTCTTGACATATTAATTGTCTCCAAATAACTTAAGTTGAAGCAACCCCTGCATTGGCATTGCTCGAAATTCTTAAAGGGCGCATTTTATACAAGAATTACCACCAAAGATCAAACCATTCTTACGCCTTTGCCGCAGGTTTTTACATAGCCTAATAAGGCAAAAAAACAATATCCTTTAAAAACAATAACTTAAAAATTTGTGCCAAAATAATTAATTTTCATCATTTTAAATTAAATCAGCCCTCTTTCAGCAAATGAGAACACATCGTCTCCGATGATAAAATGATCAAGGACCTTAACATCTATCAGGTGAAGGGCTTTTTTCAGTCGGTCGGTCAGTACAATATCGGCTTCGCTGGGGTCAGTAATGCCCGATGGATGGTTGTGGGCAAAAATTACCGCAGCTGCATTATAATCGATAACTTTTTTCAATACCACCCGAGGATAAATCGCTGCGCCGTCAATTGTGCCAGTAAATAACTGCTCGTATTTTAACACCCGATTTTGAATATCCAAATAGACGACCGAAAACACTTCATGAACTTCATCAGCTAGGCGGCAGCGCAAGTACTCTTTGACGATTTCAGGTGAATTCAATGCATCACTATATCTGGCCTGCTCAGAAAAGTAGCGCTGAGACATTTCTCGCACTGCCTGTAACTGCACAAACTTGGCCGGACCCAAGCCTTTTTGCGCACAAAATTCGTCATGGGTTGCACTGAACAGGTCTCGTAATCCGCCAAAATGTTGTAACAATTGCCGAGCTAAATCAACCGCATTAAGTCCTTTAATCCCGCTGCGCAAAAAAATCGCCAGCAATTCAGCGTCTGACAGGTGTTCAGGGCCAGAGGCTATTAGTTTTTCGCGGGGACGTTCTTGGTCGGGCCAGTCTTTGATTTGCATTTTCAGTCACTCCTTTGCACTGGGGTAAAGCATAAAATCGCGCAAAATTACCAACAAAAAAAGCATCAATTATTGGCGTAAATTTGTTATCTTATGCATCCATTAATCCAAGCGTAGCAGCTGAGTGTCGATTTGTTAAATAATCAGAATATTTTGTTGGTCATCAGCGGCGGTATTGCCGCCTATAAATGCGCCGAATTAACCCGTCGCCTGAAAGACCGGGCAGCCAACGTTCGAGTTGTCATGACTGAGGCCGCCAAAGCCTTTATTACCCCACTGACGATGCAAGCAGTCTCTGCCAACCCGGTTAGTGATGATTTACTCGATCCATCCGCAGAAGCCGCTATGGGCCATATTGAACTGGCCAAATGGGCCGACCTGATTGTCGTTGCCCCTGCTAGTGCCGACATCATCGCTCGGATCACCGCAGGCATGGCCAACGATTTAGCCACCACGCTGATCCTCGCCAGTGCCGCACCATTAGCCATTGCCCCGGCGATGAATCAACAAATGTATCGTGCCGCCGCGACCCAAGATAACCTCACGACCCTGGCTAACAGAAACGTGAGTATCTGGGGACCCGCTCAGGGCGAACAAGCTTGTGGCGATGTCGGTCCCGGTCGAATGCTTGAACCGATGCAACTAGTCGAGCTTATCTGCGAAAAAGCCAATAAACCATTAACCACTGCTAACAACACACTTAACGGTATCACCGTTACTATCACCGCAGGCCCGACTCGTGAAGCCATTGACCCGGTAAGATTTATCAGTAACCACAGCTCGGGAAAAATGGGTTATGCCATCGCCGAAGCCGCATTCAAACTAGGTGCTAACGTCAATCTGATCAGCGGAAAAGTCAGTCAGAGCTTAAGCAAGAACTTAAGCAAGAACTTAAGCAAGAGCGCTAGCCAAGCAATTAAGTTAACCTCGGTCGACAGCGCATTACAGATGCATCAGGCGGCCTTGGCATTAGCACCAAGCTCTGATATTTTTATTGCCTGCGCCGCTGTGGCCGACTATCGTCCGGTTGATGTCGCTGATGAAAAAATCAAAAAGTCAGCTGACACCATGACCATCACCATGATCAAAAACCCGGATATCGTAGCAGATGTCGCCGCATTAACCGACAATCGTCCATTTACTGTTGGTTTTGCTGCCGAAACCCAAAATGTTGCCGCTTATGCCAAAGACAAGATGCAACGTAAAAAGCTAGATATGATATGCGCCAACAATGTTGCCACCAGTGGCCAGGGTTTTAACGCCGATGCCAACGCGTTATCAGTTTTTCACCAAGACCCCGGACAACCCATTGCAGTCAATGAGTTGCCGCTGGCCGACAAAACCGTTTTAGCCCAGTCGTTAATCGAACTGATCATCACTCACTATAAAAAACAAGCGAAATAAGCCGATATGCCTGCTAAAAACCGTAGTGATCGTAAAGAACAAATCTTGCAATGCCTAGCAGTAATGCTAGAGAACAACCCTGGACAGCGGATCACCACCGCCAAGCTGGCGCAACAAGTGGGCGTATCAGAAGCGGCGTTATATCGTCACTTTCCCAGCAAAACCCGGATGTTCGAAGGTTTAATCGACTTTATCGAAGATAGTTTGCTGACCCGAATCAATCTGATAGTCGACAAAGAAAAACAAGTGATACCACGAGTAGAAAACATTCTGGCATTATTGCTGGGATTTTCGGAGAAAAACCCTGGCATCAGCCGGATTTTAAGCGGTGATGCCTTGCTCGGTGAGCAAGACAGACTCAGAGAGCGCATCAGTAATTTATATGACAAGCTCGAAACCCAGTTAAAACAAGTGTTGCGTGAATGCAAACTACGTGAAGGTAAAAACCTCGGCATCGAAGAGGGCTTACTCGCCAATATCTTACTGTCATACGTCGAAGGCCGGATTAACCAGTTTGTCCGCTCTGATTTTAAACGTTTGCCTAGCGCTGATTTTGCCACTCAATGGTCGCTGTTCCGTAACAGTTGGTTTTAGCCATTTATGATCGCCTACACGGATGTAGGCGATAGAATAATACCGACAAACTTTCCATTTACATTAATAAGGTAACCCGATAAACTGCCGCGCTAATAACAACCCCATGAAATTAGAAACAATGTCACGCTTCACCCAGCTCAAAACCTTACTGCTCGCCTTCGTTTTAATCTCAAGCTGGGCTATCTCAAACTGGGCTATTTCAAGCAAAGCCATCGCCGCAGAGCTAGATTTACCGCCCAGCGGCCCAGCAGAAAATGCCGCCGCCCCCACCGTGCCAAAAAGCTATATCTCAGATATCGACCATGAATACATCGCGGTTCAAGACCTGAAATTACGCCTCGACTATAACGATGTGGTTATCCCCGGCCATAACGGCATGGATATCGTGATTAAACGCGTGTTTAATATTCGTCGTGCCGGGCCGATTGCTGGTTTTGGTAAGCTTTATTGGCATTTAGATTCGCCCTATTTAAACGCCGCCCGGCTTAAATCCCGCACCGACACCGAAGACTTTAGCTGTTTAGGACATCTCACCGGACTCCAGGGTAGCCTTGATAATGAACCTTTAAAATCAGTCGGTTATGCCACCGCTTCACAGTTGCCTGAAGATACCGTTGCTGCGTTTACTAACCGCTCAGTGCTCAAATGCGAAGGCTCGCCCGCACTGCCTGTATTGTTTTTACCCAATGGTAGAAAGCTCACTTTTGGCGAAGTCGTCGACAACAGCACCAGCACCCTTGATAGCCATTTATATCTGTTATCACAAATAACCGACCGTTTCGGCAACACCATCAGCTACACCTATGCTGACCAAGACAGTATCTTCGGTGGTAAAAAGCTCAGCCAAATCAGCCGTAATGATGGCCAAGTGGTAACATTGAACTACATCAAAGGCGCATTGACGGAATATGTCGATAACATCAGCTATTCCGGCAGAAAAATAACTTATCAATATGACACCAATGACCTGCTAAACACCCACACCGATGCGGTCAGCCAAACCACCGAATATGGTTATGGCGCGTCAGCTTCGGGCAAGATTTATTCCATCAAAACGCCCCAAGGACTGACGGTAAAGTATGATTATCACCCGTCGGACCCAGATTCACGCAACAACAGTAATCTGCGCAGCAAAACCATCACGGGTGCAGGTATTCCATCAAAACAGTTCTTTTATTACTTTTGGCAAGCCGATGGTGCCGCGCAAAAAACCATCGTGTTGGAATATGATTACGATAAAATTAATGGGCAAACCCTTACCACGGAGTTTGTTGTTGATAAAACAGGACAGCGCGATGATTGGTATGCTTCCGGCCAAGTGGCGCTTTCTGGCACCATCAAATCCGTCAACACCTATTTAGGCGATTATGTTGCAGGCCACCCGTCGCAATACTTCACCCATACCAAATTATATTCTCGTGTCACCGAATGGGGCTATAACAAAGCGGGTACTATCGGCTGTCGCAAGCGCATCAATGGCAGTCAGGATAATCAATGGACCTGTGCGACGCCCTATTTAAAATCCACCAAAGTCACGGTTAATGCTGATACTTATACCACCAACAATACCTTATACAACGCCTATGGTGAGTTGGAAAACCTCAACGAAAGCAACAGCTTTTCAACAGCGACACGCTATACCAAACAAGGCTATCGACACGATGTCGCCAATTGGACGTTAAATTTACCGACCACCAAAAGCATCAGCGCCACCAACAGCCATTACACCACCGTTAAACAAATTACCTACCACGATGCCAATACCGCCGATGGGACTTACGACGGCCTCAATCTACCTTTTGAAGACAAAGCCTTCGGCAGTTGGCGCAGACGGTTTGCCAGTTACGACAGTTTTGGTAACGTCGGCAAAATTGAATTTAACAGCTCGCCACTGCGCCACCAGACATTCAGCAATTACAAACGCGGCGTGGCCCAAACCATTACTGCGCCTGCCCGTTATACGGCAAACACCATCACCTCAAGCCGAGTTGTAGACGATAACGGACTCATCACCAAAACCACTGATTTTGATGGCAATATCATCAACTACAATTTTGATAAAATCGGACGCTTAAGCGCCATCAAACCCCAAGACAGCCATTTTTTAGATAGCTGGATAAGCTGGTCCAACACTAGCGGTCGCCCGGTCAAAACCGAGACCTTTTGTGCGATGCCGAGCGTTGGTCTGGCCTGTAATTCAAACACCACCCGACTGATTAACACCACCACTTTCGATAGCTTTGGTCGCCCAACCAAACACCGTCAAAACGATGTCGCCAACAACACCAATATCTATCAAAAGTGGGCCTACACTGGCCACGGCAAACTGGCTTTCTCTTCATTCGCCGCAAA
Organism: Alteromonadaceae bacterium; assembly: GCA_965277695.1. Taxonomy (GTDB): domain Bacteria; phylum Pseudomonadota; class Gammaproteobacteria; order Enterobacterales; family Alteromonadaceae; genus JABSOG01. The sequence goes on along the minus strand of CBDIDQ010000019.1, from coordinate 84,107 downwards.
CACCAGTGCCGAAACAGGCGGCACCAGTTATGGTTACGACACCCTCAAACGCCACAACAGCACCAGTATCACTGGCGGTGGCAGCCAAGCCATCACTTACTTATCAGGTAACCAGCGCACGGTCAGCGACTTTGCTGACAACGAAACCACTACGACTTATTTGGCCTACGGTCAACCGGAATATCAACAGCCAACTCACGTCGCTTCGCCACAAAGCGTCACCACAACCTTGACAGTAAACGTGCTTGGCAACGTCACCGCCGTCACTCAACAAGGCCCCAATAAATCAGGTGCAAGCACCCTATCGCAAACCCAATACCACGCTTATGACGCCAACAATCATCTGTGCAAAGTCAGTCGAAATGACGTCGGCACCACGGTTTACAGCCGAAACACGCTAGGTGATATCACTTGGCAAGCACAAGGCGTCAGCGGCGGCACCGACACTGACTGTGCCAGCGATGCCACCGCCATCGAGAAGGTTAATTATGCTTATGACAATCTGGGCGACCCTCAAACAATAAGCTACGGTGACAGCACCGCAGCAGTCAATTACACCTACAGCAACGCAGGCGATTTAACCCAACTTATCGCTGGCAACGTTACCCAAACCTATGGGTATAACAGCAATCATCAAGTGACCGCTGAAAGCTTGAGCATCGACGGCAAAACCTTCGACCTCGGTTATGACTACGACAGCTTGGGTAGCTTAACCGCGCTGAAATACCCCAACGCAGAAACGCTGAACTTCACCGCTAACGCCTTTGGTCAACCCAGCGAAGCCAGCATCGTTAACGGACAAACCCACGCCTCTGCCGCCAAATATTACCCTAACGGCATCCTCAACAGCTTCACCTTCGGCAACGGTATCAAGCACAAAACCACCCTCAACGCCCGTAAAATACCGTCCAACATCACCGATGCTTCCGATACCGTCACCGCACTAAACCTGAGCTATAGCTACGACGACCAAGCCAATATCAGCGCCATCACCGATGGCGTCAACAACAGCTATAGCCTCACCGACCTCAGCTACGACGGTTTAAATCGTCTCACTGCCACCACGGGCAATGTAGGCATTGGCAGCAGTCAAATCAATTATGATGGGCTGGGCAATATCACTGGTTATACCAGCAAAGGTCGTCAACTCGATTACAGCTACGACACCACAAAAAACCGATTAACCAAGGTCACCGATGCCATCGGCAACAAAAACTACGACTTCACCAACGGTTACGATAGCCGTGGCAACGTCACTAACAATGGCAACCGAAGTTTCAACTTCAACCGTGCCAACCAACTCGCAAGCTCAAATGGCAACAGTTATATTTACGACGGACATAACCGCCGGGTCAAAACCATCGACAGCCAAGGCACCAGTTACAGTGTTTATGGCTTCGACGGTAAAATGCGCCATCGCGTACGCAACGGCAACTGGGTCAATTATATTTATCTGGGCGATAAATTGATTGCAAAAGACGGCATAATACCTCTCGACAGTGGAAGCAGCGACAGCCGCCAGCATCACCGACCATTCGGCGAAAGCATCGAAGCGCCGAAAGATGATGTCGGCTATACCGGCCATAAGTTTGATACTGATTTGGGTTGGAGCTACATGCAACAGCGCTATATGGACCCGGCGCTGGGGCGGTTTATGTCGAATGATCCGATTGGTTTTCGCGATGTTCACAGTTTTAATCGCTATGTTTATGCCAATAACAATCCGTATAAATATACTGATCCGGATGGTCAAGCGCCCCGAGTTCGACCTTTCAGACCGACGCCACCGCCGCCCGCTACTGGCAGCCCAACGGGTAGCGGTCCAACGCAGTCTTATCCTGATCGCTCTGAGGGGGATCGCAATTCACCGCGCACTGATAGACAGGGAAATCCGATTGTTCATAATGAAGCCCCTAAACCAGAAGAAAAAAAGAAAGAAAACAAAAGTCCAAAAGGGAAAAATAATAAGCCCAAATCTACGTTACCAAGAGATAGTAAAACGGCTGATTACGTTCCAGATCCAAATGCTGAGGGGGCTCATACGACAATAGGTAAGAGAAAAGGCCGTAATGGAAATTACACACAGGGGGCAACATTTGATGAAAATGGAAACTTTACTGGCAGGACTGACGTTACAGATCACGGTAGACCTTCTAACCACGACTCGCCACATTTTCACCCGGCTACCGGCACAAATAGTGTAGGTGATGGACAAAAAATAGAGAACTGACAATGACAACACCAAACCCTCGTAAACAATGGTATCAACTAAGCATTAAAGATAACGATCATTTATCAGGCAAAAGCGTACTTCATTTTTTGACAAGCTTACAGCCCTTTATAAACATACAAAGTATCACTATAGACGATGCTATTGGCGCATTTGAATTGGAAAAGTGGTCAGATGGTCAGTTATTCAACTTCCAAGAGTTTTCATTATTATTACATAGTGTTATTCAGATTGATTGGGCATTTCTATTCATTAATTTAGCTACCAATGCAGATCTGCTCGAAGATTTACAAGATCAATTTGAACAGTCTGAGATCATTGTAAGACTTGCAGATGACAGCTATTTTTATATTTATAGTCGAGAAAAAAATATTATTCAGACGATAGCCGAAAACCATAATCAGACTATAAAATGCTGCCTATTTGATGAACTTGACATACCCTACTAATAAAAAGTATAGAAAGAAGCCTATGAATAATAGCGAAACATATCAACAATGGCTGCCTTTTCTAGAGTTATCAGGCAGAGCACTTATTGACCATATATCAGCCTCTGATGAAGGGTTGGCGATTTTTTAAGATTCCCTTCTGGCTCTGCATTCACTGCTGCTGGCTCGATGGATATCTTGTCTAAGTTTCCGCCAGAAGTGACATGGATAAAATAACATAAAAGGGGTAATTATAAAAAAGTGTCATCATTGTAGCTTGATAATTAAGCGCAAAAACCACTATCACTCATCCAAATACCCCGCCGATTGCATTTCAATCAATCGACTAACCGTGCGTTCAAATTCAAACTTGACTCGACCGCCGAGATACAGCTCAACAATCGGCACTTCGGCGGATAAATACAACTTCACTTTGTGATCATAAAACTCATCAACTAGGGTGACAAAACGCCGCGCTTCATCGTCACTTTTTGATTCAGCTACCAGCAATTGTTGGCGTTTGGTGTTCATTTGTGCCAGTTCGCTGCCGTTCGCACCATCTTCGGTGCCTTGAGCAATATTTCGATCGGTCAAGGCTCCACCCATTTGTGGCACCTTGCTGATATAAATTCGCTGATAACGATCCGCCAAAGCAATATAGTCATTTTGACTGCGTGGGCCTTTGCACAATTGGTCAAACTCGAACCATACCGCGTCTATACCTTGGGTAGCGCTATGAAAAACACTTTGGATATGGCGATGTTCAATCAATATCGGCACGTCTGTTTGATACTGCCCATCACAACCCTGAATGAAATGCTGCTGCATGGTTTCAACCTGACTGGCGTCATGCATCATGAAGTAAGCCGTCGGTTCGCTCCCAGACGCGGCGAGACAGTGCAAGCGGTGGTCTACTAAGCCATCTAACTCAACCACCTGCATATTCGCTTCAATCGCCGCTATGGCAACGAGAAAGCGCTGTCGCTGCAAACCGTTTTCGTACAATCTGGTCGGTTCAACATTCGAAGTAGCAACAATCACCACGCCTAAATCAAATAACGGACGAATAAGCCCAGACAACAACATCGCATCACCAATATCACTGACAAAAAATTCATCGAAGCACAACACCCGGGTTTGTCCGGCAATGTGCTTGGCGATATCGATAAGTGGATCCGTTTGTCCTTGATGTTCTGCCAACAGGCGGTGAACTTCCTGCATAAAGCGGTAAAAATGTACTCTGCGTTTTTGTCTCACTGGGATACAGTGATAAAAAGCATCCATTAGGAAACTTTTACCCCGACCGACACTTCCCCAAAGATAAATGCTAATTGGCGTAGATAACGACTCGTTTACCGACGTTTCTGACTGTTGTACTAGACGCTCGAACGAATGCTGTAAAATCTTCACCACAGCTTCTTGCACCGGATCATGGTGAAAGTTCGGACTTTGCAGTGCTTGTTGATAATATTCGCTGACAGTCATCAATATTCCAATGCTTTAGGTTTTTTTGGTCACAAAAAAGCCGCTGAAAAGCGGCTTTTTTAAATCAAACAAAAATGTTTCACCTTCGATACAAATCACGAGCTGGAGCTCGTTCCTACCACGAATCATTCACAAATTGAATAATTTTAGCTCATGGCTGCTTGTAATTTCTTCATCGCATTTTTCTCAAGTTGACGCACTCGTTCAGCAGAGACGCTGTATTTATCTGCCAGCTCTTGCAAAGTGGTTTTCTTGTTATCATCAAGCCAACGGGCACTGATGATATCTTGACTACGTTGATCTAAGGTTTTTAATGCCGACGATAACTGACTAGTTGCGTAATTCTTGTGCTGCTCTTGCTCAATGATTTCTGCGACATCACCAGTTTTATCTTCCAGATACTGCACTGGCGAAAACGTGGTTTGTGTTGCGCTGTCGTCATCGTCATCAGACAAGTCAAAACCTAAATCAATACCGCTCATGCGTGATTCCATCTCAACCACGTCTTTTTCTTTCACGCCCAAAGCCTGTGCTACGTTTTGCACTTCTTCTGCCGAGAACCAACCTAAACGCTTTTTCGCTTTGCGCAGGTTAAAGAATAATTTACGTTGAGATTTGGTGGTAGCCACCTTAACAATACGCCAATTGCGTAAGACAAATTCGTGAATTTCGGCTTTGATCCAATGAACCGCAAAGGAGACTAAACGAACGCCAACCTCAGGGTTAAAACGTTTAACTGCTTTCATCAATCCAAGGTTACCTTCCTGAATCAAGTCTGCCTGAGGCAAACCATAACCCGAATAACCTTTGGCTATATGGGCGACAAAGCGTAAATGTGACATGATTAATTTACTAGCGGCGCTGAGATCACCTTCGTGATACAAACGTTCGGCATAGTCCTTTTCTTCATCGGGCTTAAGCATAGGGATGCTGTTAACCGATGCAATGTAACTCTCAATGTTACCGCCGACGGAGACGGCTAAAGCTGTGGATTGCGTTTTAATCGCTGTGCTCATGTTCTACCTCTTTCAAACAAGTGGCTGGAGTCTACCACTGTTGTTCTAAAATTTCTACGGCCAAATGGCTTCACTATAAGACCCTTAGTGCTCGGGATCTATTACAGTCGACAGCTAAATAAAAATGATCAAGGCTGTAACTCAACAGTAAAAATCCGAACCGTGCCCTCATTTGGCTAGACTATCATCCTGAATAACGCAGCCTTTTTACCTTATCCCACCCCGTTTTTCCAGTGTTAATTTGTAACAAGCTGAAAATTGGCCAAAAAGCTATTGATCATTTCATTTTGATGTAAATATTGCTAGTGTTAGTGGCAATTATGCCCAAACAACAATTAAATTCAAACCACCTCAACGCCTTAATAAGCAGGGATCTAATGTACTCTTACGTAGCCAGACAGCCAATACTTGATGCCGAACAGCATCTCTATGCCTACGAATTACTGTTTCGCGACGGCAAAAGTAATAGCTACCCAGACGTTTGTCCAGATGAAGCCACCTCAAAAATATTGGCGCAAAATCACCTGCTACTTGGCCTTGACGAACTCACCAATGGCAAATTAGCCTTCATCAACTTTCATGAAGATGCGCTGTTACATCACTTTCCCACGTCACTACCGGCAAAAGAAATTTATGTTGAGATCCTCGAAGACGTCCCCATTAGCACAGAGCTAGTAATAGCCTGCAAAAAGTTAAAAAAACTCGGTTATAAGTTAGCCCTTGATGATCATGACTTTGATCCAAAGTGGGATGTTTTTCTGCCGTTTATCGATATGATCAAAGTCGATATCCTGCAAACCAATATTTTACAAATCAACAAATTCCTTCGCCGTCTGCGAGAAAAAGAGTGTAATGAAAAGCTGCTGTTACTGGCCGAAAAAGTCGAAACCGCACAAGAATTTCAACAATTAAAACAACTCGGTTTTGACTATTTTCAGGGTTACTTTTTTGCCCGCCCCGAAGTCATGAAACAAAAAAACCTCTCTCCCAACAAGCTGATATTAATGGAGTTAATCGCCGAATCGGCAAAACAAGAAATAGACATTGATAAAGTCAGCCAACTGATTGAACGAGACGTTTCAATGTCTTATAAGTTATTGCGCTTTATCAATAGCTCAGCGTTTGCCCGCCAACAGACCATCGGGTCGTTAAAACACGCACTCGTTTATATGGGTAAGTTGGAGCTGAAAAAATTCATTTCGCTGATCGCACTGGCTAACCTTTCGGATGAAAAATCCAGTGAATTAGTTACCTTGTCGATTATTCGCGCCCGATTTTGCAATCAGCTCGCCGCCTTCCGCCAAGACCGAGAAGATCCGCCAATGGCATTTTTAACCGGCTTATTCTCACTGATTGATGCACTGCTGGATTTAGAGCTTGGTGTTGCTGTGGATAAATTACCCGTCAGCCCTGAAATCAAAATGGCCTTAAATCAAGGCCATGGTTATTTGGCAGATTATCTGGCGCTGGCGATCAGTTATGAGAAAGGTCAATGGCAGGCGTTAGAAGCACAAGCAGATCAACTCGATGTACCAGTGGAGAATGTCGCCGACTTCTATCAAGATGCGCTGAAATGGGCGAACAGCTTTGATAACTTAAGCTGAATTAGACTGATTGAAGCAATCGGTTATAGCATTTCAGGTTCAATCTGGCTGACATAACGTTTCACTGAAATCAATGAACCACTAAAACCCAAACCAATAGCAATGGCCATTAACCAACCGAATTCGGCCAGTGACAGCCCTTCTAATATAAAGTGAGTCTCATAGGCACTGGCCACTTTAACAATCGCACCACCTAACCACCACAGCATCATTTCAAGCACTAAAAAACAGACGAAACCACCAAAGAAGCCATACCAAATGCCAGTATATAAAAAAGGTCGTTGAATGAATCCCTCAGTCGCACCAACCAACTTCATCACTTCGATTTCTTCTCGCTTATTCATGATCGACAAGCGGATAGTGTTGCCGATGATTAACACCACCGACGACAACAGCAATATCGCCAAAGTATAAACACTCTCTTGCATCAGCTTTACAATCGCGTTAAGTCGTTGCAACCACTCAATATCGAGTTTGCCTAAATCCACTTCCCGCTCTTTTTGCAGTTTAACCAACAACGCCTGTGCTGCCGCTGGTTGGCTGTGGTTGGCTGATGGTCTGACCAAAACTACCGCTGGCAATGGGTTTTCATCAAGATAATTAAGCGCCCGGCCAAAACCTGAGAGTAGTTTAAACTCTTCCATTGCTTGGGCTTTACTAATAAATTCGGTGCTTTTTACTTCAGGATAGAGATTCAATCGGGCGACTAAACCAAGACTTTGCTGATCACTAATATTAGCTTTTAAAAACAGCGTGATTTCTGAGGCGCTTTCAAAACTGCTGCTGACCCGCTGCACATTTTTCACCAATACATGCAAAGTGGCTGGTAAAGTTAAACTTAAACCCAATACCGCAATGGTCATAAAAGAGGCGGCTGGTGTGCGCCACATACTGCCTAGGCTGGCAATCATCTGGCGTAGGTTATTGAGCAAAAACATCAAAAACTTTTGCAGCTTACTCAGCTTAAGCGCTTCGGCACCGCTGGCACGGTTATCAAATAACAAACTCATCGACGTTGCCCTACACTGTTTCCTGCACTGTTTCCTACATTATCAACAGCCAAACCATCGTTAATCATTCGCCCTGCTTTGAGTGTTAATGTGCGATAGCGCATTCGAGCAATCAAACCGAGATCATGAGTGGCAATCAATACGCTGACCCCCATTTTATTGAAGTCTTCGAACACCCCAATGATTTCTTTGGACAGCTCCGGATCGAGATTACCGGTAGGTTCATCGGCTAATAATATCGGCGGCTTATTAACCACTGCTCGGGCAATACCCACCCGTTGCTGTTCACCACCAGACAACATGCCTGGGCGCATTTTCGCCTTACCCGTCAGGCCGACTTTATCCAGTGCAACATAAACGCGTTTGGTGATTTCTTTACGGGTATAACCTTCGATGATCATCGAAAAGGCGACGTTATCAAATACCGAATGGTCACGTAGCAACAGGTGGTTTTGAAAAATCATCCCAATGTCGCGACGCACATAAGGCACCTGTTTTTTAGTGATATTGTTTAAATCGTGTTTGTTAATCAGCACCGAGCCGGCCGAGGGCCGTTCCATCATGCTGATCATTTTTAGCAAGGTGCTTTTGCCCGCACCCGAATGCCCAGTCAAAAACGCCATTTCCCCTTTTTTCAGGTGAAAATTGACTTTTTCCAATGCGACCACACCACCCCGGTAGGTCTTGCTGACATCCTTAAAGTGGATCACTTCGCTTCACTATTATCTTGAACAGCATTATCTTGAACTGCATTATTTTGAGCAACATCGTCTTGAGCAAACAGCGCATCGACGAAATCCTTGCTATTAAAGGCTCGCAGGTCATCAATGCCCTCACCAACCCCAATATAACGGATAGGTACAGAGAATTGATCGGCAATGGCAAAAACCACACCGCCTTTGGCGGTACCATCAAGTTTACTGATAGTCAGGCCGGTTAAACCCACCGCTTCACTGAATAACTTAACCTGACTCAAGGCATTTTGCCCGGTCCCGGCATCAAGCGTTAGCATCACCTCGTGAGGGGCAGCCGCATCCAGTTTTTTCATCACCCTGACGACTTTCTTTAGCTCTTCCATCAGGTGATCTTTATTTTGTAGACGCCCCGCAGTGTCAGCAATAATGATGTCAACATCCCGGGCTTTTGCCGCCTGAATAGCATCAAAAATAACCGAAGCACTATCAGCACCGGTATGCTGAGCAATTACTGGAATGTTGTTACGCTCACCCCATACTGTCAGCTGTTCAACTGCCGCCGCACGGAAAGTATCCCCTGCCGCTAACATCACCGATTTACCCTGCTGTTGAAATTGCTTGGCCATTTTGCCAATAGTGGTGGTTTTACCCACGCCATTGACCCCAACCATCAAGATCACATAAGGACCATCTGGGTTTTCAGGCACCAAAGGCTGATCAGCTCCCGCCAATAAGTCGGTCATTTCCTGCTTTAACAGGTCATATAAAGCCTCGGCATCTTTGAGTTGCTTGCGATCTGCCTGCTTGGTTAAAGACGCCACCAGCTTTAAGGTGGTATCTACACCAACATCAGCGACTAACAATTGGGTTTCGAGGTCTTCAAATAACTCGTCATCAATCTTCTTGCCACGAAACAGGCTAACCAGACCACTACCGAGATTGCTCTTGGTTTTGCTCAGCCCTTTTTTCAGTCGGGCAAAGAAACCTTCTTTTTTAACTTCGGGTTCAGGCTCTGGTTTTGGCTCAACGACAGGTTCAGGGTCTTTTACAGACTCAAGGGCGACCTCTGGTTCAGGGCTGGTTTCAGACTCAGGACTGGTCTCAGGGCTGGTCTCAGGCTCAGGGCTGGTCTCAAGCTCAGGGCTGTCTTTATACGCTTTTTTGAAGCGAGCAAAAAAACTCGGCTTTTCGACTAGCTCAGGCTCTGATTCAGGTAGTGATTCTACTATTACTTCTGGAATTACTTCTGGAATTACTTCTGGAATTACTTCTAGAATTACTTCTGGAATTGCTTCTGGAATAGGCTCTTCAGCAACAACCTCTGCTGGTGCCTCAATGACGTTTTCGGTAATCGCTGTTACGGGTTGAGCTTCAGCTGCTATCGGTTGAGCTTCGGCTGTTGTTTCAGCGACTGTTTCTGTCGTAGCTTCTGTTGCAGTTTCTGCTTGTTGTTTTTTCTTATCCTTGCCGAACCAGGAAAAAAACTTGCCTTTATTAGCCATTTAACTAATAACCACCCTATCGATTTGCTAATATTGCTTCAATGAGCGCACATAATACCACTAACTTTCGATAATCGTTAGAACTGATCTAGAAGCAACCAGTAAATTCAATGAATACAAAAAAACACCACTCTTATAGTAAAAGCAGCAACAAAAGCAGTCATAAAAAAAGCGGCTTTATTCGCATCATCGCAGGCAACTGGCGAGGACGAAAACTACCGGTTCATGATGTTGAAGGATTACGTCCGACTACAGACAGGGTTAAAGAAACCGTGTTTAATTGGCTGATGAATAAGGTTGATCAAAGCCGCTGCCTCGATTGCTTTGCTGGCAGCGGTTCATTGGCATTCGAAGCGCTCTCACGGGGGGCTAAGTCGGTGACATTAATAGAAAAAGATAAAATTGCTGCCAAACAAATAGAACAAAACCTGTCTTTATTAAATGTCAACAATGCGCAATTAATTAAAGGCGATAGCTTGAGTTTTCTACAATCGCTGAACGCCGCTAATGAGAGTAAATACGGAGGTAAAGAGAGGGATAAAGAGCATAAGTTTGATTTGGTTTTTATCGACCCGCCTTTTCGTCAAAACCTAGCAACGCCAATATGTCAATTATTGGTTGAGCGCCAACTACTCAGTCCATCGGCATTAATTTATATTGAAATAGAAAGTGAATTGAAGGACTTTGTTGCGCCAGCCAGTTGGCAGCAGCTCAAAGAAAAAACCGCAGGTCAGGTGAGTTTCAGGCTCTATCAAAATAATTTACACACTCTCGATACTGAATAGTCGTTCAAATTGCATAATACGAAACACTTTGCGCACCTTTTCATTGCAATTAATGATACGTACTTTGCCAATACGGGTTTCTTCGAGGTTTTTGTGCATATGAATCAACATGCCTAGTGCCGCACTATCAAGGGATTCGGTATATTCCAAATCAACAATGATCTTGCGGTCCTCAGGTTCAAGCGGTTTATAGGCTCGATGAAAGTCATTAACCAGATAAGCATCAAAAAAACCATCAATAGCGATGGTTACAAGGCCGTCTTTTCTCACCACACTCAATGCACCGCTCATTCGTTTCTCCCCCAAAAGTCAATTGACCATCTGCTCGTGTAACTCTCATGTAACCATTATTTAACGACAGAGCCATAATAAACATAGCATAGGGTTAAAAAAAGCGAATGAATAAAACCCCTTAACCGCTAACAATAAACAAAAAAGCCAGCGGCATCAGGGGGTTTGGGAAGATAAGTAAAGTAGGAAAGATTTAACTGTGGGCATGTCCTGTGGTATGACGTGGAATACGTTTGGAAACGAACTTGACTCTATCGGGCGTTTTTTTAGACGCTTTAGTATTGCTGATCGCCGAATACATATAAACCATAAACGGAACCATATAAGTCAGGCCGACTTTTATCATGTTGAGTGAGGCATCGCCATAAACCGCTTCAAATTGGTTAATTGAAACCAAGATAGAACCAACAACTGCTGACGTACGTAAAGCTTGTGGAATGAATTGTTTCATAATTTATAATCCTTTAACTGGTCGAGTTATCAATGGTATTGGCGATTCCGCTACCATTGTAGATGAAGATAAACGTGCCAACCCTGGCTGTAAGCGCACAACCTGTGTCTTACACCAACCGCAAAACCGTTTTAACCCGGTTCAATGCGCCCTATTCCTTTTGCTACTGGTCAATCTCTTTTTCCGATGCACTATGCCGCATTAGCGGTAAGACTTATTAATCAATAAGTTCATCAGATGTAAAGTAAACTTTCGGCAACGCCGGAATTTACCTTTCTGAATCAACATAGTTTAAGCAAGTTTTGAAAACAAACGCAAGCCTATTCGATGAAGAAAGCTATTTTACGGTTAAGTGCGTACTCATGAAACCATGACCTCATCTGGGGCTATGATAGCTTCGAGCACAGTCACCGGATCTTTCTTCATCACCCGACAATAATAAATAAACTCGCCGACATCGAGCCTTCTGCTACACAGTTCCATTTTTCCAATAAAGGAATGTGGTTTATCAATCATATCCGCCAAAGCTCGCATGGTGTAGTTTTCTTCATGACGAATTTGTTTTAAATGAGCAGCCATTTTTTGATTAGTGGCTTTTGCCTGATTCTTAATGCCCAAGGTGAGTATTCCTTTTAGTGTTAAATAGTGTGGTTCATACAGTTTAGTAAGCAGAATAAATAATGATTTCAAGCTAATTATATTTATCATTCGTTGAGATTATCAAAATATAAACAGTAAATAAATGGCTAAATATAAAAATATAGAGAATGGCAAACACTAAGTGCAATTAACTTATTTACAATAATATATTTGATGTTTAGTATAGGGGCATTGGCCCTATCAGATCATGAATAAAGTGAACTTTAAAAATAAACCGTTAAAAGAACGTCGTATTATTGTCCGCTCAATTATTGCGAGGATCCTCAAAGCTTATCGAGTTGGCAATGTCACCGCACTGGCGCAATTGCTCGACTGTAATGTTGGCACAATAAAAAACTGGGGGTGCTCTGGGCGTCTGCCGATGGATCCGATCCTGCAATGTCATTTCAATACAGGTGTGTCACTCAGCTGGTTAATGCAAACACCTAGGGTCATATCAGATCCGAACCCTGACGAAGTGAAACGGCTGGCGGAATTCTTAGCCAGCGAACTGGACATTGCTGTCAGGTATCAATTGATAGTAGAAAAAAGTGACAATGGTCTTGATATATTGGCCACCGACCTTAGCGTCAACGCATTAAAATGGATAAGGCTAGAACATTAGTCAATCGTTGAGGATGCAAGCTGGGCATAGCAGGATTTTTTGTCTTTAATCACTCCATCGCTTTCATGCAGGTCTCTGGCGGTAAATCCCAGCGTGATATGCGGATAGAAGTGTGTTGGGTTAAAATCAGCGGCATTACCGCCTTTTTTAACGTACAAAGCCTGAATTTGCTGCCTGATGGCCAGCAATTCAGGTGAATCAAGCACGATAAATAACGCTGACTGTTGTTGCTGATTGATTTCTACCGCAGCTCTGCCGAGGCACACGACTGAAAAAGTTGAAGATTGGATATTGGCGGCAAGCGCATCAATTTCTACCATGCTCAGGTGGCTGCGTAACTGGTCATAGTATTCCGGTGGCGTAACAACGGTCACATGGGCTTCACCTCTGGATTTCAGCTTTGCCGGATAGCTGGCGGCTACTTGATCGAACAAATCCTTCATCGGTGCATAGTTAATATTCATAGTTAAATATGAGCCAAAACGGCCTTCGCCATGATGGGCAATAAACTGCTGTTGTTGATTGTTATAGATCTCAGCTGAGAGCACAAATTGCTGTGAGCTGGTACAGCCTGTAACCAACATGGTCAACCCAGTAAGCGACATCAATAAACCATTTAATTTTTTCATTAAAACTCCAATTGTTGCTGTATTTCAACAGTTATCTTTATGCAGACGATAACCCCTAATGTAGGAGCTGCGTCCCCGCTGCGATAAATGGCGCAGCCATTTCAACAGGTTTGTACAATTTTTGGGATTATGCACAATTTTTGGGATTATGCACAATTTTTGGGGGATTGTGTAATTCCAATCGCGGCGAGGACGCTTCGCTCCTACAACCTACAACCTACAACAGCAATAGTCAGAAATGTATGCAAATCACTTGACGCAGCACAGGCGATGATTTAAAACTATCCCAAATCAAAGACAAAAAGGAAAACCAATTGGCTATTGAACACAGTGAAATACTCAGCGTATTGACCGAATTAAATTGTCGCTCCAATTACAAAATCCACAAAATCGCCGAATACATGTTGCCAGAATTAAAAGAACCGTTCTATTTACAGCATGAAGGACGTTATCCACAAATTGTTATTCGTCCAGCATTTGAAGTATTTTTGGCCGAGTTTAGCGCACTCAAAGGGGTTAACGCCAAAGAGAATTACTACCACAGTATCCAGATGACCCGCTTTCCCACGCGAAAATACAAGCTGCAAAACGAAGTGCATTATGGTTTGGCGTTTTCTTTTGATGGGGCCAAAGCGGTAAAAGCATTTATTAATAAACTGATTGTCATCGTTAAAGGTTAGGGCTTGGTAAACCTTAATTAGCAGCATAAACCAGATTAAAAACTGTATTGTTATCTGTCTTTGTTCTAGTCTGTTTAAAGACGTGCTGGGAACAAAAAACGGATAATAAAATGATAACAACAACAATCGTCGACAGACTGCAACAAACCGCTCGTATCAACCCGGATAAAACCGCTTATATATTCCTCGAAGACGGTGAAAACAACGAAATTAAGCTGAGCTATGCCGAGCTGGATATTCAGGCTCGGCGCTTGGGGGCACAGCTACAACGCCAACATACTGATATTACCGGGTCTCGGGTATTGCTAGTTTATCCCCAAGGACTTGAATTTATCATCGCATTTTTTGCCACTTTATATGTCGGTGCCACAGCTGTGCTTATCTCTCCTCCAGCCAACCCCAAAATGGCGCAACGACTCAAAGGGATTATTGACGATTGCGAGGTAAAATGTGTATTGGCACCGGGCAAAGTGCTGAATGCTATGACGATGAGTTTGACCACTGACAGCCAAATTAACACCGATACGCTCGAAGTCGGCCTTGAAAATCACTTTACGCAACAGCCAATCTCCCCTGAACAACTTGCCTTTTTACAATATACCTCAGGCTCTACTGGCTCACCGAAAGGAGTGATTATCAGTCATGCCAATCTGATGGCTAATCAACAAGCGATTGCATACCACATGCAGACAACGCCCGAGACCGTAGCGGTTGGCTGGTTGCCGATGATCCACGATATGGGGTTGATTGGTAATGTGTTACATCCGATTTATCAGGGCAGCACTTTGATTTTTATGACGCCACTACACTTCATTCGCAAACCTCTGTTATGGCTTAAAGCGATCAGCAAATATCGTGCAACGGTGAGCGGCGGACCCAACTTTGCCTATGCCTTATGCGTCAATAAAATCCGCCCGGAAGAACTGACAGGACTGGACTTATCGTGTTGGCGAGTGGCATTTAATGGGGCTGAGCCGGTACACAAGCAAACCATTGCCCGCTTTAATGCCGCTTTTGCAGTGACTGGTTTACGACCTGAGTCGCATATGGCGGTTTATGGTTTGGCAGAGGCGACCTTGATCATCTGCGGTACTCCTATTGATGAGGTTATCGATGAGGTTATTAATGAGGTTATTGATACTAGCGATGAGGCGAGTTACGTCAGCTGCGGTAAAACCCTGCCGACGGATTCAGTTAAAATCGTCGATACCGACACCAGTATTGAGATGCCCGATGGCAGCGAAGGAGAAATTTGGTTTAGCAGTCCCAGCGTTGCTCAGGGCTATTGGAACAATAAAGCCAAAACCGATGCGACTTTTGGTAAAAAGCTGGATGATCAACGCCACTACTTACGCACTGGTGATACCGGTTTCTTGCGCGATGGTAATGTACACGTCACTGGTCGTCTATCTGACATGATCATCGTCAAGGGCAAAAACTATCATGCCGAAGACCTTGAATGGAGTCTTAGCGAATTGCCCGGCTTGCGTAGCGGGGCTTGTGCGGCAGTGGCGATTGATGATGGTGATACTCAGGGAGTGGTTATTATCGCTGGTAGCACGTTGAGCAAAGCTGACGATTTAACCGCGCTTATCAGCAACATCCGCGCAGCAGTGTTTCAAGATCATCAAATTCAGCTGACTCGGGTAGTATTGGTTAATCCGAAGCAACTACCGACTACCACCAGCGGCAAAATACGCCGTAAAGCCAGCCGGGCGATGCTGCTTAATAACGAATTTAAGATTTTATCTGACCACCAGCTAGCAACCGTCAATCCAGCCAATCGAGCGGCAAACTTTATTGCTGCAACCACTGCTGACGAGCTGGAATTAACCGCCTTGTGGAGTGTGTTGCTAGATATTCCCGCCGCAGAGATTGGCCTTGATGACAACTTTTTTGAACTCGGTGGTTCGTCGCTGACCATGCTAGAATTGTCGAATCAACTCGACACCTCAATGGAACATTTGTTTCGGTATCCAACCATTAATGGGTTTTTACACCGCAACAGCGAGTACGAGTTTCCAGACGTCGATGCCGACCTTTATTTACCACCCGCCGCCCTTGATGGCAAGCTAGTAGGCGCAACGGGGATCACCTTGATCACTGGCGCTGCGGGTTTCTTTGGTATTCATTTTTTACGCAGCATGATGCAACGATCTGAACAAACTTTTGTGCTGTTGATCCGTGGGCAAACCGAGCAGGCGATCAGCGATAAATTTGCCGCTGCGGTGGCTTATTTCAGTATGGCAGCCGAGATTGACCTATCACGCATCCAGTTTTTACGCGGCGATTTGAGTCAGCCACGCTTAGGCATGACCAGCCAAGATTACAATTGGGCGGCAACGCAAGTCGATACCATCGTACATATTGGCTCTCATGTGAACAACTGGCTGCCCTATGAAGGCATTCGCCAAATCAATGTTGATGGCACTCGCACCTTACTCACATTGGCTCGCACTGGACGTAAGAAATCCTTTCACTACACCAGCACCAGCACCTTTTATCCGGATAAACCTGAGCCGTCGATTTTTCTCGAATCTGATGATATCGACCGGGCTGAAATCAATCGTTATTTTGGTTATGAGATCAGCAAATACGTCAGCGAAACCCTGTGCAAAATGGCCCGTGATGAAGGGCTCAATTGTAATATCTACCGCATGGTGTGGGTCGGCGGAGACAGTAAAACCGGTCGCACCAAAGCCAACGATGGTTTTAATATCATGTTGCGGGTTATGACCACCTTAAAAGTCTTCCCTGAGGGTCATTATCCCCAGGATATTGTGCCAGTAGACTTGATGGCAGATACCATGGCGTCCTTGCTCGGCAAGTGTGACAACAGCGATTTTCATCTCACCAGCCTATCCAGAGAATCCATTAGCATGAAGCGGATTGCCGCGATGCTCAGCGGTGTCGGTTATGAGTTGAGCGAAGTGAGTCGTGGCGAGTTTGTCGCCCGGCTGCGGGATTATCCGTTGGATTTATGGGATGACCATTGTCGTTCTTACCGTCAGCTGATTTTGCGCTTATTCGCAGATGAAACACAGCAAGAAGAAGCATTTTATGTCAGCAGCAATACCCGCCAGTATATGGATGCGGCGTTATTGGCCAAAATGGAGCAACCTTTTGTTGATGGCTGGTTTGACAAAATGGTCGGTTTTTTAGTCCGTAATGACGCCATGGCGACCATTAGCGGGCAAAGTTGGCAACAAGAAGCGAGCAATATCGCTGCGGTTAATCAAACCCAACACGATTTTGGCTCATCTGGTTTAGCCACCTTACATCAACTGCTAAGAACACAAGCAGCAGCGACACCGGATGCGACGGCATTGCGCTTTAACGGTAAAAATATCAGTTATCATCAACTTAACCGTCGCAGTGACATGATAGCGCAATCTTTGTTGGCCAAAGGGGTTCGACGTGGCGAATTTGTCGGTTTGTGTCTTGGCCGTTCAGCATTGATGATCAGCGCCATCTTTGGCATTTTAAAAGCAGGTGGGGCCTATTTACCGTTAGATCCAGATTATCCTCAGCAGCAATTAGACTTTATGCTGGATGATTGTCAGGCCCAACTGATTATTACTGACAGCATATCCTCGGCTAAAATGGCTGATCATCAGAATAACAGCTGGCTGCTGGATGAAACCCAACTGATCGCCGATTATGCCAGCTGGGCTGATGGCGATTTGGCGGCACTAGATGTCACCAGCGAGTCGACTGATTTGGCTTATGTGATTTACACCTCAGGTTCAACCGGACAGCCCAAAGGCGTATTGGTAGAACACCGCAACGTAGTTAATCACAACCTCGCGGTGATGGACATTTTTGCCTTAAGCCCAGCAGATCGGGTGTTGCAATTTGCCACGATCAACTTTGACGCCTTTGTTGAAGAGGTTTTTCCCACCTTATTCAGTGGTGCCACCTTAGTGTTGGCAGCCAAAGCCGATGTGCTTGGACTCGACTCATTTACAGCGATTATTGCAGACAATAAGCTCTCGGTGTTGAATTTACCCACCGCGTTTTGGCACACCCTCAGTGCCGTGGATGTCGCCACTTTAGGCGTACGCTTGGTGGTGATTGGCGGTGAGCAAGCGGATGTCGGCAAATACAATCAATGGCGCAGTTATAATCCTGACGTGACGTTAATAAACACTTACGGACCCACCGAAACCACCGTCAGTGCCACTTATTGCCAACTATCTGGCGAGCTGACACAAATCACCATAGGCCGACCCATTGCCAACAGCCAAATTCATATTCTTGACGATGCGATGCAACCACTGCCTGTCGGTTTTGTTGGTCAAATGTTGATTGGCGGTGCCGGGGTTTGCCGTAGTTACCTTAACCGCCCGGATATCGACGCGCAGGTTTTTACCACCGGGCCGTCAGGTGAGCGGCTGTATCACACTGGTGATTTAGCTTGTTGGACAGCAGCGGGGGAAATTGTATTTAAAGGCCGGGCCGACAACCAAGTGAAAGTGCGTGGTTACCGGATTGAACTAGAGGCGATTGAAAGCCTGATCAATGCTTATTCGACAGTAATTGATGCTGCGGTGATTGTGACCAAAACTGAGCAGCAACAAATCGTCGGCTATTTTACCGCCACCGCAACAGACTTTAATATCAATGACTTACGCGAGTACCTAGCCGCTCAACTAGCCACTCATGCCCGTCCTGACTTGTTGATCCCACTGCCCGTTATTCCGTTAAATCCTAATGGCAAAATTGACCGTCAGGCGCTGACAGCCATGGCCGTGCCTGCATTACCAGCGGTAGATTATTGTGCACCGAGCAGCGCCACTGAAAAAATCCTCTGTGAGATCTGGCAGCAAGTGCTCGGGGTCAAACAGGTGGGCATTAACGATAACTTCTTTGCCCTCGGGGGTCATTCCTTAATGCTGATGCAACTAATGGCTTTGACCCAGCAACGGGGTTTAGCAGTGACACCTCATCAAGTATTAGGCAGTAAAACTTTAGCGGTGCTGGCACAGGCAGTGGATAACTGTGCAGCGGCGCAGGAGAGTCCTTATCAGGCTCCGGCGAATCTTATCACTGACAATTGCAACCTGATCACCCCAGATATGCTGCCGTTAGTGCGTTTAAGCCAAGCAGATTTGCGCCATATTGCCGTACAAGTTCCCGGAGGCATGGCCAATATCGCCGATATTTACCCGTTAGCGCCGCTCCAGCAAGGGATTTTGTTCAGTCACCAGCTGAACCCAGATAACGACCCTTATATTTTACATACCCTGCTGCGAGTCAAAACTCAGCAAGCCCTTGATGATTTACTCAATGCCTTGCAATTATTGATTGTTCGTCATGATGTGCTGCGGACCGGGGTATTCTGGCAGGGGCTGCAAAGTCCGGTGCAAGTGGTGATGCGCGAGGCACAATTGCCAGTCAATCAATTAGCTCAAGCCGATGATCAAGCGACTGCTTTGACAACATTAAAAGCACTGCCCTTAACCATGAATTTAAATCAAGCACCGATGCTGTTATTGCATGTCGTACCGCTGGGGCAGGATGATTATATCGTGCAACTCGATTCTCATCATTTGGCCTCTGATCATATTGGTCTGGCAGTGATTTATCAGGAGCTGGCGATGGTTGAGGCCGGATTGTTTGGCCAATTACCGCCGCCAGTGTATTACCGCGAGTTTGTCGCCCATTCGATGCATTTAGCCGAACATAACCACGCCAAACCGTTTTTTACTCAGTTACTGGCGGATGTTGATGAGCCGACACTGCCATTTGATTTAATTGATAACCGAGGAGATGGCACCACTTTAACCGAGTATCGCTGCCAATTAGCAGATGTTGTCGCCAATAAACTTTACGCCCGAGCTAGATCATTAAAACTCAGCCCAGCGGTATTATTCCACAGTGGCTGGGCGATGGTGGTGGCGGCTTGCAGCGGTCGTAATGATGTAGTGTTTGGCAGTGTGATGTCTGGGCGCTTGCAGGGCACTGCGGGGGCGGCGGATTTGGTCGGACTGTTTATGAACACCTTGCCAATCCGGGTCAAACTGGCCGAACACACCGTTGAGTCTTTGATTAATCAAGTCAATGACCGATTACATCAGCTGGTGCCTTATGAGCAGACGGCGTTGGCGGTGGCTCAGCAATGCAGTGGTTTGAGCAACAGTACTTTGTTGTTTAGTGCGCTGTTGAATTATCGTCATTCGGCCAAAGAAAACGATGCCCCCACAGCCATGGCCGACATTGAGATCATCGCCGAACTGGAGCGCACCAATTATCCGTTTACCTTGTCGGTCGATGATTTTGGTGATGGTTTTGTGCTCGAATTACAGGCCGATGCCAGCATTAATGGTGAGCAAGTGATGGGTTATGTGCAAACCGCACTGATTAATTTACTCGACGACTTAACCCGCCCGCTGGCTCAATTGAGTGTATTGCCTGAGCTTGAGCGGCAACAATGGTTAGCGCATAGCCCAGTGGATTATCCGCAAACACAATGTCTGCATCAATTGTTTGAACAACAAGCCGAGCAAACACCGGATGCCGTGGCAATAGTTTGTGCTAGCGAGCAGCTGAGCTATCGGCAGTTGAATGCTCAAGCCAATCAACTGGCCCATTACCTGATAGACCAACATCAGCTGAAAGCGGATGATTTGGTTGGCATTTGTGTTGAACGCTCACTATTTATGCTAGTAGGGATCCTCGGCATCTTAAAAGCCGGTGGGGCGTATGTGCCGCTGGATCCGAGTTATCCGTCAGCACGACTGGATTATATGATAGCCGACGCACAACCACTGACGGTACTGCGGGAGCCGCCGTTAATGGCTGATTATCCCAGCGATAATCTGTCGCTGCCTGAGCTAACAGCCAGTCATCTGGCTTATGTGATTTATACCTCTGGCTCGACGGGTCAGCCAAAAGGCGTGATGATTGAACATCGCAACACAGTGGCCTTTTTATCTTGGGCACTGAGCACCTTTGACCACCAGCAATTAAGTGCGGTGTGCGCTTCTACCTCGATGTGTTTTGATTTATCGGTGTTTGAATTTTTCGCCCCGTTAAGTGCTGGCGGCACGGTTTATCTGGTTGAAAACCTGCTGGTATTGCCACAGCAAACGTTTGCCAACGACATTACTCTGATCAATACCGTGCCATCAGCTGCCGAAGCGGTGCTAATTAGCAGCACAAAATTTGCGGCGTTACGCACGGTTAATCTCGGCGGAGAGCTGGTGAAACAACCCTTGGTTGAGCGTTTATATCAGCAGGGAATTAAACGAGTTTATGACTTGTATGGCCCTTCTGAAAGTACCGTTTACTCAACCTATGCTTTGCGCCAACCAAATGGCAATCACACTATCGGCAAACCGATTGATAATAGCCAAGTGTTTATTCTCGACTCAAGCGGGCAGTTATTGCCTGCGGGTGTTGCTGGTGAATTGCATATTGGCGGTGCCGGTTTAGCCCGAGGTTATCTTAATCGTCCGGCACTGACGGCAGAGAAATTCATCAGCTCAGCGGTTTGTCAGCGGCTGTATAAAACCGGCGATTTGGCCCGTTGGCAAGCGGATGGCAGCTTAAAATATTTAGGTCGATTAGATCATCAACTCAAAGTACGCGGCTTTAGAATTGAACCCGGCGAAATTGAACATTGGCTGATGGCTCAAGCCGCCATCGACGATGCGATAGTGATGCTCAAAGGCGATCACTTAATCGCTTATGTGCTCAGTGCAACCGAGGACCAGCAACAGCTTGAATTGCTAACCAGCCAGATCAACCAACACTTACCAGATTATATGCTGCCATCAGCCTGTGTACTATTACCAGAATGGCCGTTAACCGCCAATGGCAAGCTTGACCGTCAGGCATTGCCCGACCCCAGACATGTCGCAACAACAGGCCCAATATGTCGCCCCACAAACCGCCAGCGAAAAGTATTTGTGTGAGGTCTGGCAGCAATTGCTCGGTTTATCGCAAGTGGGAGTCAGAGATAACTTTTTTGAACTCGGTGGTCACTCACTGCTGGCGATGGAATTAACCGCGACACTAAGCCGACATTTCAATCTCACCCTACCACTGAAAACCGTATTTGAAGTAACAGACTTATCCGCTTTGGCGGCATTTTTGGATGCCCTCAGCACAGTCCAATCAAGCGAGAACAATAATACCAGCCGGGAAGTATTCGAATTATGAGTAGTAGCGTAAAACTCGTCGCCGAGCTGGCGAAACTAGGCATTAAACTGCAACTAAAACAGGGTAAACTCAGCGTCGACGCGCCACAGGGCGTGATGACAGCCGATTTACTGGCGCAATTAAAGCAGCATAAAACCGCCCTGATGAGTTATTTGCAACCGGGCTCAGCGATTGTCGCCACTGATCGCCATGGCCCGCTTAAGCTGTCTTTTTCGCAACAGCGATTATGGTTGCTCGATCAGTTTGAAGGTCCCAGCAATAATTACACCATACCAGCGGTGTTAAAACTCTCTGGCAAGCTTAATATCAACGCTTTACAACGCGCTTTTAACACCATAGTTGCACGTCATGAAAGTCTACGCACAGTATTTGTTAAACCAATCAATCAAGATGAACCCGAGCAGATTATTCGCCCAGCGGTGGTGATAGCTATTCCACTGTTAACCGACTTGCCAGCGGCGATTGCTGCGCAAGCGGCTTTTACCTTTGATTTAACCGAAGATTGCATGTTGCAGGTGCAGTTAGTAAAACTCGATGACGATGAACATGTATTGCTGGTGAATATGCATCATATTGCCTCGGATGGCTGGTCTTTGGGGTTATTAATCAATGAATTCAAGCAGCTCTATCAGCAACAAACCAACCCACTAACACCCTTGCCAATCCAATATGCCGATTATGTCCAGTGGCAGCGCAATGGCATCGACGCTTTGCAACCGCAACTCAATTACTGGACTGAACAACTGGCTGATTTGCCCGCCTTGCATAATTTGCCGTTAGATAAACCGCGCCCGGCAGTGCAAAGCTTTGCTGGTCAAACCCTTCATCGTCAGCTTGATCACAGCACCTTGGCACAATTCAACCAACTGTGCCAATCCGTTGGAGCCACCTTGTTTATGGGCTTACACACGGTGTTTTCAGTGTTATTAGCTCGCTATAGCAATGACACTGATATTGTCATTGGCACCCCAACAGCCAACCGAGAGCAGCCTGAAATTGCCCATTTAATTGGCTTTTTTGTCAACACCTTAGTGCTTCGTCATGACTTGTCTGCTAACCCCTGCTTTAGCGACTGCCTTAAGCAAAGCCGTCAGACCTTACTTGATGCTTACGCCCACCAACAATGTCCATTTGAACTATTAGTTGAACGGCTCAAAGTACCCCGTAACCTCAGCCACAACCCGCTATTTCAAGTGATGTTGATGTGGCAAGATAACCCCATTGATCCGCTAGCATTACCCGGATTAACACTTTGTGAACTCAAGCAAAACAGCAAAATTGCCAAGTTCGATTTGACCTTAAGTTGCAATGAAAACGGGGATTTAAGTTGGGAATACAATACCGCCTTATTCCAGCAAACCACCATTGAACGCATGGCTCAACACTTTTGCCAATTGTTATCCGCCTTCATTGATGAACCGCAGCAGCATGTCTTATCGGTGCCAATGCTTAATGATGCTGAACAACGGCAATGGCATCAGTTCAACAATACCACTGTCGATTTTCCCGACTATATTGGGTTTGATCGACAAGCAACGGCAACCCCCGAGGCGATGGCGCTGGTATGCGGTGCCGAATCATTGAGCTATCAAACATTGCAGCAGCGAACCAATCAATTGGCGCACTACTTATTAACCATGAAGATAGGCCGAGGATGCCGGGTGGGTATTCAGTTACCCCGTAGCAGCGCGTTATTAATCGCAGTACTTGGGGTGATGAAAAGCGGAGCCAGTTATGTCGCATTGGATCCAGCGTTACCAAGATCTCGATTGGATTATCTCATCACCGATGCGCAGATTGATTTGGTGTTAGCTGATAGCAAATTGATGACAGCGGCGAGTTTAAGCGCTTACAGCGATAGCCAACCAGACGTTGTTATATCAGCACAATCCATTGCTTATCTGTTATATACCTCCGGCTCCACCGGGCTACCCAAAGGCGTGGTCATTACTCACAGCGGATTAGCCAATTATCTCAGCCATGCGGCGCGGCACTACTTTACTGACTCAACAACCCGTTCAATCGTCAGCTCTCCTTTGAGCTTCGATGCCACAATCACCACCTTGCTGACGCCCTTGCTGCTTGGCCGCTGCGTTGAAATATTGCCAGAGAGCGACGACATTTTATCTGCATTAGCCGCCGCATTAACGCACCACATCCCGACATTATTCAAATTAACCCCCGCCCATTTAACCGGGCTGCAATACCTGATTAATACACCGATAAAGACACCACATGTGCTGGTGATTGGTGGCGAGCAGCTGTCACGCCCCCTATTACGAAGCAGTCAAACCCTATTGCCCAACGCGACTTTTATCAATGAATACGGCCCAACAGAAACAGTAGTCGGTTGTAGCACCTATACCATAAAACCCGGTGAACAACTGGCGGGCGAGGACGCTGTGCCTATCGGTCAGCCGATCCAAAATACTCAATTGTATGTCATCGGCGTCGGTGACCAATTGCAACCACAACAAGGTATTGGCGAACTATTGATTGCTGGAGCAGGTGTCGCTCAAGGTTATTGGCAACAAGATCAGCTGACTGCCGAGCGCTTTACACCTCATCCATTTACCAAAGATAAAGTTTATCGTAGCGGCGATTTAGTTCGTCTGCGAGACGGTCAGCTGGAATATCTGGGTCGCATCGATCAACAGCTGAAAATTCGGGGTTTTCGCATTGAACCGAGCGAAATTGAGCATCAACTACGGTGTCATGAACAAGTCGATGAGGTGGTAGTGCTGGCTGACGATGATACTTTGATTGCTTACGTGGTTGGCAACGAGACCCTACATCAGCCATTGCTTGAACTGTTACGGTTGCATTTGCCTGCTTACATGATCCCGTCAGCTTTAGTTTTTTTACCTGAAATGCCCCTGACTGCTAATGGCAAAATCCACCGCCAAGCCCTACTAGCACTGGCCTATCAGCAAACCCACTATGTCGCGCCAGTCAACGAAACAGAAAAAATTCTCTGTGATATCTGGCAACAAGTATTAGAGCTAGAACAAGTCGGCACTGGCGATAATTTCTTTACCCTCGGTGGTCATTCGCTGCTGGCTTTGCGGGTAGTAACACAACTCAGTGAACGCCTAAAACTCAACGTACCATTAAAATTATTGTTTGATCACCAATGCATTGCCGCCATGGCAGCGCAATTGAGCGAATTGACGCCAGAGCAAGTGATTAATCCGGTTTCACGACAAGGCGATTTAGCCACTTCATTTGCCCAGCAACGTTTATGGTTGCTTGACCAAATAGAGGGCGGCAGCGCTCATTATAATATGCCCGCTGCGCTGAAATTGTCTGGGCAATTACATCTCAACGCCTTAACAAATGCGTTAAGCACCATTGTCGCGCGTCATGAAAGTTTGCGCACCGTATTTGTCAAAGGTGCAGACGCTCAACCACTGCAACAAATTCTGCCAGCAACGCCCTGCGAAGTGCCATTGCTAGACCTAAGCCAAAATCAGCAGCAACTCAGCGCTGAAATACAACAACATGCCAGCATGATTTTTGACTTATCAGCAGAGCCGATGTTGCGGGTCAAACTGCTGAAACTCGCCACCACTGAGCATGTTTTACTCTTCAATATTCATCACATCGCCTCAGACGGCTGGTCGATGGCATTATTGCTGCGAGAATTTGTGGTGTTATACCGCGCTTATCTGCAACGACAAGCTAATCCATTGCCGCCTTTACCGATCCAATACGCCGATTATGCCCACTGGCAGCGGCAGCAGGGCGCAACACTCGCCCGACAACTGGATTATTGGCAGAGTCAATTATTCGCTTTACCTGTGGTTCATGACTTACCGCTGGATTTTGCCCGTCCGGCGCAACAAAGCTTTAATGGCAACAGCGTTGAGTTTTTATGCAGTGCCGCCAGCAGCACCAAACTGACTCAACTGTGTCGCTCAGCTGGAGCCACCTTATTCATCGGATTGCACGCCGCGTTTTCGGTGTTACTGGCTCGTCGCAGCAATGCAACCGACATTGTTATTGGTAGTCCGATAGCGAACCGGGAGCAGGGGGCTGTAGTCGATTTGATTGGTTTTTTTGTCAACATGCTGGTGCTACGCAGTGATTTATCTGCCAACCCGACTTTTATCGAATTGTTGGCGCAAAGCAAGCGGGTATTGCTCGGGGCTTACAGTCATCAGCAACTGCCTTTTGAACACCTAGTTGATCACTTGCAACCCCAGCGTAGCCGCAGCTTTACCCCGCTGTTTCAAGTGGTATTGGCGTTACAAAACATTGATCAAAGCGAGCTGACTTTACCAGATTTACAATGCAGCATCATTGAACCCACAGCCGTGCCAGCCAAATACGATTTAACCCTCAATATCACTGAAACCGCCCAAGGTTTGGTGCTAAATTGGCAATATAACAGTGACCTATTCAACCACAGCACCATCACCACCATGGCGAGTGACTTTGATCGCTTGCTCACCAGTCTACTGGATGATCCACAACAAACCGTGCTCAAGGATACCCCATTGCCAAAGCCGACTTTTTTAAGTCGTGACATTTTAGCCACTGATAATTTACCCACAAAATATATCGCACCAAGCACTGAAACTGAGCGGATCTTATGTGATATTTGGCAACAATTGCTCAAAGTTGAGCGGGTGGGGATCAGCGATAATTTCTTTGCCCTCGGTGGGCAATCATTAACAGCCACCCGAATGAGTCTACAAATTTTGCTGGAACTCGACATTGATATTCCAATAAAAATGTTGTTTGATTGTCAAACCGTTGCCGAGGTTGCCGCCAAATTGGCCACACTTGGCGCAGGATCAGAGCGACCCACACTAACCCCGATATCACGAGAGGCTGAACTGGTTTGTTCATTTGCGCAACAAAGATTATGGTTGCTCGACCAAATCGACGGCAGCAGTGTTCACTATAATATTCCGGCGGCATTGAAACTCACAGGTAAGCTCAATATCACCGCGCTGCAACAAGCGTTTTCAACCATCATCGAACGTCATGAAAGTCTGCGCACAGTATTTTTAAAAGGCCATGATGATGAGCCAAAACAGCAAATATCGGCTGCTGAGCCGATAGCTGTGCCATTGCTCGACCTGAGCGACAACCCTAAACTGCTGCCAGATGAAATCGCACGACACGCAGGTTTTGCCTTTGATTTAGCTCTCGATAGTTTATTACAAATTAAGTTACTGAAACTTGGCAGTGATCAACATGTATTACTGTTTAACCTTCATCACATTGCCGCAGATGCTTGGTCGATGACCATATTAATCAATGAATTCAGCGCTTTGTATAGTGCATATCGGCAGGGTGAAAGTGATCCGCTGATCCCTTTGCCCATCCAATATGCCGATTATGCCGCTTGGCAACGTCGCTGGCTGCAAGGCGAAGTTTTAGCGCAGCAACTGCGCTATTGGCGACAACAACTGGCTAACTTGCCAACATTGCACAGCTTGCCGCTGGACAAACCCCGTCCGGCAATCCAAACATTTAATGGCGCGACTTATGACAATTTGATTGATGACAATCGCAGCGAGCAATTAAAACAATTGTGTCGGTCATTGGGCGTCACCTTATTTATGGGTTTGCACGGACTATTTTCAGTGTTATTAGCCCGTTATAGCCACTCCACCGACATTGTGATCGGCAGTCCGGTGGCCAACCGAGAGCAAGCAGAAGTCGCTGAATTGATTGGTTTTTTTGTCAATACCCTAGTGTTGCGCAGTGATTTATCGGCTAACCCTCATTTTGTCGCCTTGCTCAGCCAAAACAAACAAACCTTACTTGACGCCTATGCCCACCAGCAACTGCCATTTGAACAACTGGTTGAACACCTTCAGCCACAGCGAAATCTCAGTCATAGCCCTTTATTTCAAGTGATGTTGTCATTACAAAACGATGATGAAAGCCAATTGTCCTTGCCTGACATAACAGTGGAGCCAATCAACGGCATAAACACAGTTGCCAAGTTTGATTTATCTTTGGCGGTTAATGACAGCAAAGCGGGTTTACAGCTCAACTGGACATACAATACCGAATTGTTTGAGTCTGCGACCATGGTCAAAATGGCTAACGATTTTATTCAGTTACTTAAGACTTTCACCACTAACCCTCGAACTCGGGTTTGGCCGGCTGTTAATCACCAACCCAATCCTCAGAACAAACCAGTGCCCAATGCAACACTTAAATCAGCTAAGCGTATTTATGTTGCCCCGACCACAGCCCGTGAAAAGCAATTATGTGCTATCTGGCAGCAAGTTTTAGGCTTACAACGCATTGGTATTGAAGATGATTTCTTTGCCATTGGTGGTCATTCGATTATGGCGGTTAAGCTTATCAGTCAAATCAATCGGCAAATGAACAGCGATATGTCAGTGGCGACAATATTCACCCATCGACGGATTGCGACTTTAGCCTTACAAGTAGAACAGCAGGGATTGAATCGCCGTTTAATCAAATCACTAACACCCGATACCAGCGCCAAACCCTTGTTGTTTATGGTACACCCCGCCGGCGGTGGCGCTGAAATGTACCAAAACTTAGCCGAAGCTTTGAGCAGTCAATTCAACTGTATTGGCATTGATAACTTTAATTTGGTCAGTCGACAAAAAATCAGCAATTTACCACAACTCGGCAAAATCTATGTTGATTTATTATTAGCCAACTATTCACCACAATTGCCAATCAAACTGCTAGGCTGGTCATTTGGCGGTAACATCGCACTAGAAATGGCGTGGCAGCTAGAACAAAAAGGCTATCACCAGATTGAAGTTTACCTGTTAGATACCATGATCACCAACGAACAACTTAAGCTCACCTTCACCCCCGAAGAACTACTAATAATGAGGAACGAAACCGCAATAAAACTGGCCCGGGAAGGTTTTGATACCGAGACCGCCGACAATATCATTGCCGCCTATCGCAGCGAAATGACCCTTGATAATGACTTGCTCAGTGGTGCCTTAACACATACTACTGTCGCCTTACTCAAAGCTGGCAAAGCAGCCACGACAAACGCCAAATACCGAGCCAGGTTTGAGCAGATGATCCTGTTAAAAGATAATAATGTCAGCGAGTTTATCGGCGCTGAGGCAGCCAACAAACTGACCATACACAGAGCCGAACAGCATAGCCATGACAATATTTTAGAGGCGGTGGATGCGATTCAGCGTTTGCTTGGTTGGTAGGGTTAAACTGCGCTAATCAAATCCCCGTGACGAGCACTTGTCGTTAGCCGATTGA
This sequence comes from Alteromonadaceae bacterium, assembly GCA_965277695.1. Lineage (GTDB taxonomy): Bacteria > Pseudomonadota > Gammaproteobacteria > Enterobacterales > Alteromonadaceae > JABSOG01. Next base: position 54,635 of record CBDIDQ010000019.1, on the reverse strand, counting down.
CCTGCGAAAGTGCCTCGAAGCCACGGTATATACGGAATTACTTTTCAGACACATGATGAGTTATTGCCAGCTGGTGATGGAATTTATCACGAGCTGGCAATAACTCTGGCTAAACTTCCGTACCACCAAATCCCCCACCTCCGGGCGTCTCAATCACAAAAGTATCACCAACCTCAAGGGCATGTTGATCACAGCTCTTAAGGTTGACCACGCTACCATCAGCTTTAAGCACATAATTACGTCCGACTTTACCCGGCTCGCCACCAGACAAACCAAAAGGTGGCACAATACGACGATTAGATAATATCGCGCCTGACATCGGCTGCTGGAAGCTGATCTTTCTGATCACCCCATTACCACCTACCTTGCCATTAAGCCCAACGCCTTTACCACCAGAGTCTGGTCGAATTGAAAATGATTCCAGCCTTACCGGGTAACGCCATTCCAGTACTTCCGGGTCGGTCAGACGGGAATTGGTCATGTGGCTTTGCACCGCATCACAACCGTTACCGTGTTTACCTGCGCCGGTGCCACCACAAATCGTTTCGTAATATTGGTGTTCATCATTGCCAAAGGTGAAATTGTTCATAGTACCCTGAGCACCTGCGGATATGCCCAAAGCGCCGTAAAGAGCATCGGTGATCACTTGTGAGGTTTCGACATTGCCAGCCACTACCGCAGCGGGTGATTGCGGGTTCAACATGCAACCTGCTGGCACAATCAGCTTGATGGGTTTCATACAGCCGGCATTAAGTGGAATATTTTTCGCCACCAGCGTCCTGAATACATACAATACCGCCGCTTTACAAATAGCTAACGGCGCATTGAAGTTACTTGGCTGTTGCCCTGAGGTGCCAGTGAAATCAACCGTGGCGGTTTGCTGGTCAATTGTCACTGCCACTTTTATCTGGCAACCGTCATCCATTGGATAAACAAAAGTACCAGAAGCAAGCTCACCAATCGCTTGTTTAACCGCGTATTCTGCCGCATCAATCACATGTTCCATGTAAGCTGAAACCACTTCGGCACCATAGCTTTTTTCGACTTTGTTAAGCTCATTAATGCCTTTTTGATTGGCCGCTACTTGGGCTTTCAAATCAACAATATTCTGCTGAATATTACGCGAGGGATATTGATGAACGGTTAGCTTTTCAATCAATTGGGCCTCATTAAACACGCCGTTTCTGACCAATAAGAAGTTCTCAAAAATAATGCCTTCTTGATCAATATGTTGGCTGTTAGGCGGCATCGAGCCCGGCGTTAACCCACCAATATCGGCATGATGCCCCCGTGAAGCAACATAAAATGACACCTTATCGCCTGCGTTGGTAAACACTGGGGTGATAACGGTCAAGTCGGGTAAATGCGAACCACCATGATAGGGGCTATTGATTAGATAAACGTCTCCCGGCAGCATAGTGTTTTCGTTTTGCTCGGCAATACTCAATACACTTTCACCCATAGAGCCCAGATGAACTGGCATATGCGGCGCATTAGCCACCAGCTCGGCACGGTGATTAAACAGCGCACAAGAGAAATCAAGCCGCTCTTTAATGTTGACTGAGGTGGCGGTGTTTTTCAGCACCACGCCCATTTGCTCGGCAATAAACATAAACAGGTTGTTGAACAACTCAAGTCGAATGGGATTCACTGTAACACTGATTTTTGCAGCATTTTTACCAGTAACATTTTTACCAGTAACAATAGCCGCCTGCTCGTTGCGAGTTAACAGTAAATCATTAGTATCAGTGACGGTAAGCTGCCACAGCGGCTCCAGCACTATAGTGGTTTGTTGTTCAATGATAATCGCTGGACCCGCCAGCACTGCGCCCGCAAGCAACTGCTCGCGTTGATAAAACGGCGTATCAAGCCATGAATCATCAAAATAAACCGGGCGCTTAGCGATGGGCTCAATGGCCGCTGGTGTTTCTGCCTCAGTCGCTTTGGCTGTCGCGGCGTGTTCACTGCTGGCAACCCCTTCGACTTGTGCAGATTCGATGATCATCGCTGCCGAGTCATCGGTGAAACCATATAATTTGTCATACTGGCTTTCAAATTGCTGGACGATTTGACTCATCCCGTCATCTGCTGCAACAGCCACCGACAAGCTAGTATCAGTGCCCTGATATTTGATTTGTAGCTTAAGCTGCAAAGTGATTTGAGCAGGACTAAACCGCTGAACAGTCAGGGCTTCGCTAACCTCTTGGTTAAGGCTATCAATGGTCGGTTGAATTTGCTTCAAGGCGTCAACATCCAGCACTGATTCGATACTTTGCATTCGAATCGCCCTGACTTGCGCCAACCCCATACCATAAGCCGACAACACACTGCTGAGTCGATGAATAAAGACTTTTTTAATCCCCAGCGCATCCGCCACCAAACACGCATGTTGACCGCCTGCGCCACCAAAACAAGCCAACGTATATAAACCAAGGTCAATACCCCGTTGTACTGAAATATGCTTGATAGCATTAGCCATATGCTCGACGGCTATTTGCAAATAACCTTGAGCCAGCTCTTCTGTTGACAGGGCTTGCTCTTCGCTCTGCTGGAGCTGATGAATTTGCCTCGCCAGCTGATTAAATGCGGCGCTAACGGCTGATTTGTCTAAAGATTCGCGTTGTTGCGGGCCAAAAATGGCCGGGAAAAAGTCGCTTTGCAGCTTGCCCAGCAATAGATTGATATCAGTAACGGTCAAAGGTCCGCCATTGCGATAACCAGTCGGTCCCGGGTTGGCTCCGGCCGATTCAGGACCGACACTTAAGCGTAGCCCGGCACCATAACCATCAAAGGTCAGTATTGAGCCGCCACCAGCCGCCACCGTATGAATGTTCATCATCGGTGCTTGGATCCGCACACCAGCCACTTCGGTATCAAAAGTGCGTTCATATTCGCCGTCATACAGGGTGACATCAGTGCTGGTGCCGCCCATGTCCAAACCAATAATGGCATCAATATCCGCTTGTTTAGCGGTTTCAACCATGGCAACCACACCACCTGCTGGGCCAGATAACACCGCATCTTTACCTTCAAAACTATCCGCTTGAGTGAGCCCGCCATTACTTTGCATAAACTGCAATTGGCAGTCACCCAGTGCATCAACAAACTGGTCGATATAACGGCGTAAAACCGGGGTTAGATAACTATCTACGACTGTGGTATCACCACGCCCCACCAGTTTCATCATCGGACTGACTTGGTGCGACACCGAGACCTGGCTAAAACCGGCTTTGCGAGCCAGTTCGGCAGCAATTAACTCATGTTGATGAAAACGATAACCATGCATAAAAACAATCGCACAACTGCGAAATCCCTGTTGCCAAGCTTGTTGTAATTGCTCAGTCAAATCAGATTCATCGATAGGCGTGATCACCTCACCACGAGCTGACAAACGTTCTTGTACTTCAATCACTTGGCTGTAAAGCAATGAGGGTAATTCGATATTTAATTTGAACAAGTCAGGACGATTTTGATAACCAATACGCAAAGCATCGGCAAATCCGGCGGTAATAATCAAAACAGTGGGTTCGCCCTGTCGTTCAAGCAAGGCATTAGTCGCAACAGTGGTGCCCATTTTAACCGAGTCAATAGGATAGTCTGATAAGTCATGGTCAAAGTCGGCTTGCAACAACGTCTGGATCGCCCGAACCGCCGCATCTTTATAACTCGAAGGATTCTCTGAAAGCAGCTTGCAAACCGTTAGCTGGCCACTGGGGTCTTTGCCAATCACGTCGGTAAATGTACCACCTCGGTCAATCCAGAATTGCCAATCTTTTTGCTTCATTTTGTTTAACTCATGTTTTGGTCGGTAATATCATCAGCCATAAATGTTAAGTCATTGTTGACCGCCTTGCCATTTATATTAATACTACAGTGGTATCCATCATTGATGTTTTGGATATCAATAAAAATCAAAACTGAAACCAAAACCATTTAAGGAAAAAATCATGGCTAACCCCTACGAAACCCCCGGATCAGATATTGCCACCAAAGACGGCGGCAGAGCTTTTACTTATGTCGGCTTTTGGCCGCGTGTCGGCGCTTCTATTGTTGATTCTATTTTAATGGTGATTGTTTTAGTGCCTATCATGATGCTGTTTTTTGATGGTGCTTCTGTTACCGCATTTACTTCGGGCTCTATTATTACCCAATATATTCTTCCAGCCATAGCGGTGATCCTCTTTTGGATTTACAAGTCGGCAACTCCGGGTAAAATGGTCGTCAGCGCAGTGATTGTTGATGCGACAACCGGTGGTCAACCTTCTAAAGGCCAGCTTATCGGACGTTATTTCGGTTATTACCTGTCAGGTATTTTTATTGGATTAGGCTTTTTATGGGTCGCCTTTGATAAGAAAAAACAAGGCTGGCACGATAAAATGGCCGGCACTGTGGTTATTCGCTACACCGACTAACATCGCCCATACCCTAGGTGGTGTTTTACAAAAGTTTTACCAACCGCTGACCTGACATCACGTAGACTACAGCTATTATCCAGAACCATCCAAGCAAAGCTAAAGAGTATTAAGCGCATGACGAAAAAAGCAAATCTGCTGATTGTTGAAGACGAAATTGCCATCCAACAAGGATTGGTCGACCTGTTTGTCTTTAACGGTTACGACGTTGAGGCGCACAGTGATGGCAAAGAAGGGCTAAATGCCGCCCTTAATGGCCATTTTGACTGCATCTTGCTTGATGTGATGCTGCCGTCGATGGATGGCTTTAGCATTTGCAATGAGATCAGAAAACAATCCAGACGTCAGCCAATCATTATGCTAACCGCCAAAAATGCCGAAGAAGATGTGATCAACGGCCTGACTTTAGGTGCTGATGATTACATCTCCAAACCGTTTTCTATTCGTGAATTATTGCTCAGGGTCGAAGCCATTTTGCGCCTCTCAGGCAAACAGCAAGTGCAGGACCAGCTGCAAATTGGCAAACATCTTGAAATTGATGTGATTAATCTGTCAGGTAAGCTCAACGGTCAGTCAGTTTTGTTTACCCGCCGTGAAGTCGACGTATTGTGTTATCTCAAAGACAATCAACACAAGCCGGTATCACGCAAAGAGCTGCTCACCGAGATTTGGAAATATAACCCTAATGCCGATATTGATACCCGTACAGTGGATATTCATATCGCCAAGTTGCGTAAAAAAATCGAGCTGGACCATAAAAATCCCAAACACTTGATCACCGTCAGAGGTGAAGGCTACAAGTTAATCCTTTGAATCCAGACAAAAGCGACACAAAAACCACACGGCCAGCGAGGCAGTTATGCGAATACTAGGCAAACGAGCAGGCAGCGTTCAGTTTTCAACTTCAACAGCAAAAAGCCGACTCATCGGCTTATTGGCGTTGTTCACTACCGCGTTAATGATCCCGTTGGGCTTTCTAGCCAACCATGTCTACGCCCAGTTTCAACAAGAAATGTATGTTGACTACAAGTGGAATGCCGAGCGCCTCACCCGCTTCACCAATAAACAAATCAACAAGATGCTGTATAAAGAAGAAAAGCGCTCGTTCGGTGATTATCAGTATTTTAAATGGACCAAAAACCCGCTGACCCACCGTAAAGAAAAAACCATTTCACCACTGGCCAACCCGGCAAAAATCGAGCACATTCCCGGCTTTATCGGTCATTTTCAAATCGATGCCAGCGATCAATTCAGTTCACCGATTTTGCCTTACATCGAAGCCAAATTTCTCAGTAAAAAACTTAACATGGCTTGGGATGAAATTTCTCGTCGCATGGAAATTCAAGACAAAATCAAAAAGCTGTTGATTGAAAATGACTTTCTTAAACTGCCAAAAACTAAAATGGCCAAAAACCAAAGCCATCAAAGCCACAGCAAAACCCCCGATCCCAAGGGTAAAGATAAAGATTACAAAGAAGCCAAACCGCGCACCGAAGAAGCCTCAATGTCTAAAGATGCCGCCACCGATCAGTGGGAGCCCTCATCCAACCCGATGTCTCACACCACCGATTACACTTCGTTTGTGGTTGAGATTGACCCGTTTCAGTGGAAGCGTAGCGAAGCCGGGGTTTATTTCTTTTATCGTAAAGTCTGGCGCAAAAGCAAACGTTACATTCAAGGTTTTGTGGTCAATGAAAAACAGTTTTTAGATCAAACCATTATGCCATTACTGGCCGAACGTAAATTTGAAACCAACGTCAGTTTGCAGCTGTTTGAACACGAGACCATCTTTAAACAGTTCGATTTTATTGTCGATGCCGATGGCTCTAGTCGAGTGCAGGTAAAACATGGTGAGCTTAAAGAAAGTGATGATAAACAAATCCATTTGGCGTTTTTACGTAAACCACTAGAACACCTAGGCTTTTATTTCACCACCGAAAAACTACCACTAGGACCGGGTTCAAACTTGGTCGATTTATTGCTAATTGTGGTTTCGGCAGTCATCGCCATCGGTATCTATATTTTATATCGAGCTGGCTGCAAACAAATATTGCTGTCCGAAGAGCGACTTAATTTTGTCTCTGCGGTCAGCCATGAGTTAAAAACCCCACTTACCTCAATCTTGATGTACAGCGAGATGTTAAAAGAGGGCATGGTTGGCGATGGCAACAAACGCAAATCCTATTATGACTTTATCTTTTTTGAGAGCGAGCGATTATCACGGCTAATTGCCAACGTCTTACAACTATCCCGACTCGGTAAAGACAGCCAGGCAATGGATTTAGAATATTGTTCGGTCAACCGCTTAACTGATTTGGTCAAATCCAAGGTCTCGACCTTGCTAGAAAAAAACCAATTCACCCTAGCGTTTAAAGCACAAGACAGCAATCAAGCCAATATTGATTTGCTGGTCGACCAAGATGCTTTCGCCCAAATAGTCATCAATTTAGTCGATAATGCAATTAAATTTACCATCGACAAAGACAATCCGGATGAGGTGATACGCCAACTGGATGTCGGTTTTAGAAAGTCCACCAGCAAATCCGATAGCATGGTGTTTTTTGTCAGAGACTACGGCCCCGGCGTTGATGCCTCACAAAACAAAAAAATCTTCGACCTGTTTTACCGCGTCGGCGATGAACTCACCCGCACCAAACCCGGCACCGGCATTGGTCTGGCACTGGTCAGCGAACTCACCAACGCCATGGGTGGCAGTGTCGAATTAGTCAATCATAAACCTGGAGCTGAATTCTGCATTCATTTGCCGTCTAGGGTGCATTAGGCAATTAACAAGTAAAAGCAAAACAAAAGACTTTTCTTTTAAAGCTATCGTTATTGGGTAGGTGGACTGTTCAAGTATCTGGAGCGCTTCGTTCTTTACAAACAAAAGCACTCACCACGGAGACACGGAAGCACGGAGAAGGTCAAAAGCAAAACAAAAAACTTTTCTTTTAAAGCTATCGTTATTGGGTAGGTGGACTGTTCAAGTATCTGGAGCGCTTCGTTCTTTACAAACAAAAGCACTCACCACGGAGACACGGAAGCACGGAGAAGGTCAAAAGCAAAACAAAAGACTTTTCTTTTAAAGCTATCGTTATTGGGTAGGTGGACTGTTCAAGTATCTGGAGCGCTTCGTTCTTTACAAACAAAAGCACTCACCACGGAGACACGGAAGCACGGAGAAGGTCAAAAGCAAAACAAAAAACTTTTCTTTTAAAGCTATCGTTATTGGGTAGGTGGACTGTTCAAGTATCTGGAGCGCTTCGTTCTTTACAAACAAAAGCACTCACCACGGAAGCACGGAGAAGGTCAAAAGCAAAACAACTAAAATCGTTGGTTTTTGACTTTGTTTTTCTCCGTATCTCCGTGTCTCCGTGGTCCAAATGTTTTTTCTTTTAAAGAACAAAGCGCTCCAAAAACCCCGAAAAGCCCACCCGACCCTGTAACAGCGTTAAAACCGTCACGCAACATGTATCTCTCAACCCCAAACCTACCCCAAACCAACCCCAATTAAAAAAAATGGCTTTTTTTACGCTTTGTCAAAAAACCGTAATTTACCCGATTTATCATGAGCGCTCATTGTTAGTATCCGTTCGAAAACAGTATTTTATCTGCCAAATGGCAGGACGGATACTATGCCGCATTAGCGGTAAAGTTATTAGTCAATAACTTACGATGTTTATCCGAAAGTAAATATTCTTGCGGTAGCAAAAATTTACGTTTCAGGATGAACACTAGTTAGACTTTTGTACATAAACTTTTATAAATAAAATCAATAAGTGACGGGTGTAAACATGGCTAATTTAATTTTTGATACTGAATATGACCAACACGAAACCGAGCAACCCAAGCGCAAACGTGAAAATAAACGGCGCTGGCGCGAAATTGAAAAATTCAAAGAAAAGCGTCGTTTGTCAAGGGAATTGGCACGAAATCATACCGCTTATTATGACTTCCTCGAAGAATTTTAAACTTACCTGCAAATAAACGTAAAAAAGTGATAATAACTGCAAGATAGCATTACTTTTTTCTTTTCTCAGCATGTAAGTTACCCTACTATTATATCAAAGCGGCTTCACACTGGTTTAGTGTGGGTTATTCAAGTGATAAATGTGTAGAGGACTCTCATGGTTGAAGCAATAGATACAATGGTTGACAGGATAGCTGAAGAGAAAAAAGCAATTGGTAAACGGATTGAAGTGGCGCGTTTAAGCCTCGGGTTAAATCAATCTGAATTATCACGTATGGTGGGCGTATCGGCTCAAGCGGTACAGCAGTGGGAAAAAGGCGAAACCACACCCAGAGGTAAGAACCTCGCTAAAATCAGTGAGAGTCTGCAAACCACGCCACCATACCTCCAGTTTGGCGATCCGTCAACCGATCCGCAACCAGCGGACTCACCTCGCGACCTCACCGCTTTTATGCAAAGCAAGGCGTTTGAGAAGCTCTATCGCGAGTCTGTCGCCGAACTCATCAATGCCGGTTGTGACCTATCTTGGATCAGCTGCAAAAGCAAATCCAACATCAGCGCCATGGCAGATATTGGTTTGATGAAGTTACGCAAAAACAAAACCTTAAAAGATTCATAATCTCCAAATGAATGCAACCCGTCAATTTGACGGGTTAGCAGTCAAACGCGTTTTTTTACCCGCAAATACATCATAGAAACGTTGATGTGATTGCGCCGAGAATGTGTCTTCTCGTTCGGTATAACTCTCTATCCATTGAATTAACATTGCCAAGTTACTATCTTGAGCCGCCTTCGACGGATATTTATGCGGCTCCCACGGTCTATTTTTGGCGTTTTCAATACATGAGGCAACGGACAAATCCATAAAAATGATTTCATCGGCTTGATCGCTCACCAATTCAAGCAAATCGGTATAACAACCTTCAATCACCCAATTAGAATGCTCCACTGTAAATGCGTTAATTTGCTGACGTGACAGCTCCAACGGCATACGCCCTGGCGGTGCGGTGTCGCCCGGGGGAATGGGCTGCCAAGCCAAAGTATCCAAATCTAGATGCGCTAAATGCAGACTCTTTAGCTTAGCTTTTGCTAATGTTGATTTACCCGCCCCTGAATTGCCGAAAATAATGATTTTTGTCATAAATTCCTCTGTCTGTTGTTCTACCGTACTTTACGGGGAAGTTTCGTCGATCATGGCATAGACTTAAGCTGGTCAATCTAATAATTCTAAGGCGCACTATGTTTAGGTCTAAGTTTAGGTCTGTGTTTAGATCCCTGTTTAAGCCTCCCGCGAGCATTTACTCAGCTGTTGAGCTGTTGCCGTTGTTGTTGGCTTGTTTTATCACTATGTTGGTTGTGGGGCTGGTCAGTACATGGTTAAGCCCTCATTCACTGCCATTATTGCTGGTCGCCTCAGGCGGAGCCAGTATCATGTTGATCTTTATCTTGCCTCACAACCCGTTATCGCAACCTTACCCTCTGATTGTTGGACAATTAACTTGTGCCCTCATTGGTGTTGCTTGTAGCTATTTACCTACGTATTTGCCCATCGACTTGCCTCTTGTTGCTGCTATTTGCATCACAATGAGCCTGCTGACGATGTTCTTACTGCGTTGTGACCACCCACCGGGCGTCGCAACCGCGATGACACCTGTCATTGCAGGCTCAGGTGCCGTTGGCGGCTTTTATTTTGTCATTTTTCCGGTGTTAATCAACGTATTAGTGATTTTATTGCTAGGGATTGCATTTCATCGTTGGTGGCTCAAAGCTGACTATCCTGAACGAGTTTTGCCAAAAGATGACAGCCAACCCGAAGATCCACAAGGGATATTAACTAGCGATCTGCAAGCGGCATTAAAAACCTTTGATGGTTATCTGGATATCAGTGAGCAGGATTTACTTGAGGTTTATCGTTTAATGCAACAACAAGCGGATCAACGGCAAAGCCAGCTTCATTATTGTGTCGATATTATGCTAGAAAACGCCAAAGCCGTTACCGCCGAAACCCCGCTTGAAGAAGCCTGGGCCTTTTTACATTCAAGCGACATCAAATTACTCCCAGTGATTGATCAACAGCGCAAAGTTATCGGCACCCTCACTCTGACTGATTTTTTAGCCCTACGTAACCTGCAAGCCTACCCAGATTTTGCTGAGCGATTAATTAATCTAGTCAGTGAAGACCGGGATATCAATCATCACGCCCCTCAGCACGTTGGCGAAATCATGGCCAAACCCGCTTTTACCGTCAATCAACAGATGTCGATTACTGATCTGGTGCCATTATTATCCGACGAAGGTTTACACCACATTCCAGTGGTCAATGATCAACAACAACTGGTGGGCATTATTGACTGTCCTAATCTGCTCAAGGCATTGTATGAAACAAAAATGGGGCATTAAATAACAAGGAATTTTTTAAACGGTATTTTTATTGTTTTGATTATTTTATGGCTTTGTAGGTTTAGGATTTGCAGCTCATACTCGCCCGCAAGGACCGCTAAATACTGTGAATTGGTCTCGACCACTTTAATGATACTTGACGATAACTCACTGATTTTAAATTGCTTAATAACATTGCCGGTTTGAGAGTCAAACACTCTGAACACACCTGTTGCAGTGGTTCTTACCCCCGGCCCAGCACCTACGACAGTACTTTTGAGTTTTTGTTCGAGCAGTTGTTTTCCGTTATTATACAAAGCAAAGTTTGCTGAGCGGTGGCTTTCGAACATTCCCATCGCCTTATTTTTCTCAATATCAATTACACGCCTGAACATTGTTTGTGCATCATCCGACACTGGTTTTGAAGACATCAATACATGGCATCGATCGGTGATATCTGTCAAATGAAAATCATGATTGTCACCCGCTATGCCATCCAGCTTTTCTATCTGTTTTTCTCCTGATAAATTAACGATTCTATGGTGCCAGGTGCCAATAAAAATTTCATCGTTAACGTCAGTACAGCTAACACCATAACCAATGCCCAGTGGCCATTCGCTGGTGCTTTGCTCTGTACTTTTGCTAATTTTTTTCAACATATTATTGTAGAACAGCAGTGGATCGCTTTTCGCTGATCCAACAAAAGAAATACGTTTTTGCTCATCCCCATCAACCCAACGCATATTACCCGGGGTAAACGGGATCACTGATGTCGATGGTAGAGAAAATTGATTAATTCCCAAATTATCTAACTTAACTCTGACATGTCTGGCAGCAAGACCGTTTTTGTCGAGAGGTTTACTGGTTATGTCAGCTTCCAGCACCGCTTCACCAACAGATGAACCCGCAATTGCACTATCTATTGTAAATAGGCCAAAACGCCTGAGGTCACCAACGTCAGTAACATTGAACGTCGTTAAATCAACAACCAGATATCGCCCATTTTTGGCAATAACAGCCAACTCATTGGCACTGACATTGGTTGAAAACCACATTAGCAAACAAACCAAACCGATTAATAAATGACGCATGGACTGATCCTTTTTCTCAGTTTGTACAGTTAGCTGGTTTTTGATTAACAGCAGTATAATATCCACCAATACCGCCCACATCGACAACTTCCCAACGACGACTATTGATATTCCAGTCCCAATAGCGATCTGATGTAGAAAGGTTGCCAGCATTATAACGGTGTATCGTTTCTTCTCTTAACATCGCCTGCGTCCACTGGGTCGCACCAAATTCATTTAATTGAGCGTTTAATGAATTTCTTGCTGAGTTTATTTTTTGGTTCAAAATTGTCCGAGCCCATGAGATATTGTCGAGATAATTCCAAATATGCTCTGTTTGTCGTTGAAAACAAATTTGCATCACACCAACATCTCCTCTGCCAGTGCCAGAATAATTTGGCTTACCACTACTATCAAAGTGCTTCAAATGACTTTCCTTACAGGCGATACGACGTAAATCCTGTCTGTTTAAAGGCGCATTCAAGCCACCGGATAACCGGGTATCATACTGAGTCAAAAGAGGTTCCCTACCTGTAATGGCTTTATCAGTGATTGATTTTGATGCAGCTGTATACCCAGGTGCCCTGCATGTAGCAGTAACAATAAGATCACCACCATATATATCGGTTCCCCACGTCGGAGTAAACGACATGCCTGTGCCAGTTACCTCGGGGGAGTTGGCATTGGTATTGCCAGAGCAAAAAGCCGCATTAATCGGTGCATTATGATTAATCTTTGCTGTCCAGCTAACTTGTGCATTTGCAGGAGAAAGCTTAGTTACTGCCGCAGTGATGGTTGGCATGGTTGGTGTTGCCGAAATTTTGAAAGCTGTTGGACTGGTTAAACTGAACTCAACATTACATGGTGGTGGTTTAACCACGTCGACATATTTAACTAATTTATTGCCTATCCAAGGACAAAGTTGACAAGCCGCCGTAACCGTCACTTTCTTTAATCCCGGCGTTTGATAGATATGAGAAAAGATGCCGTCAGTACTAAGAACCGAAGAAGCCCCTTCGGTATTCAGATAATAAAACATCAAACATTGATTCTTCGAAATAACAGGAAAAAATGTCAACGATTCACCGACTTTAGCAGTTGAGGGCACAAACAATGACCAAATAGAAATGGAACATCCATAATAGCAATTGGCTGATTGATACTCTGGAGGTAAAAAGAAGCTGTTGGAGGCTTTATCAAAATCATATTGTTCAGCCCGGCTGACAGCCATGGCATTATAAAGCCGTCGACGTTGTTTACCTGACTGATAACCCGCATCCGGTGAATTAAGTATCTGTGGCGAGGGTAGTAAAAGTTTGCTCATCGCTTCATTCCAAACCACCGCTTGCCAAGGAGAGCCGTGTATCCTCGCATACAAAAAATTGGATTGAACCTGATTATGACTGCTGATTTTACTTTGAAGACTTTGCACAGGTCGAGTACGGTCATCAAGTTGTAAACGAATATCCGCTTCGCCATGTTGATAATCATAATGACTTAGCCCGTTAACCGTGTCTTCAACATTAATTAATCGACCCAATTTATCGTAATGATATTGACTCACCCGGTTGCCATGGCTAATTGTTTTAGGGTTACCTTTAGCGCTGTATTTTATTGTTAATGGAGTCTGATCACTTATCTTTACCTTGGTCAGCTGGTTATTCTGATCAAGTATCAGTGGTTGGCTTTCGCTTCGTTTATTCGTATCAATGTTGGTTGAGGATTTCAAATTGCCTAAGCTATCGTAAACATAACTGACACTGCTTTTGTCACTTCGATTTGTTTGAATACGAAACCCTAATTTGTCATAACTATAATGATGCACGGCACCATCGACAAAGGTGATTTTATTAAGCTTGCCAACCCCACCATAAGAAAATCGGGTAGTTTGTTGCTGTTCAGTCAAAGTCGTCAATAACCCATCACCGTTATAATCAAAGGTTTGTGCCTGTTCAGGTTGACCTGTAGCATGACTAGTTTCACCAATGACATCACCATTGACCGCATAACGATAGGTGAAACTGCCATCATTATTTTTGCGTTGAGTTAAGTTTCCCTTTTCATCATAACTGTAACGAATATGCCGATCATCATTGTCATCAATGGCAATGATACGACCTGCCGAGTCGTATTGATAACGGTATTGTTGATACTGACCCGCTTTCAGCTTTTCAAGCGCAGTAGGTTTGGGGTTGATGTCAAATTGGCTCGGTCGCCCATTACCATCATAAGTAATTTGAGCCTGTAACTGCTCATTATGCCAAAGTCGAGTTATCTGGTTACGATCATTTAAAACAATCGAACTAGTGAATCCCTCAGCATTGGTAACAGCAGTCGTAATGCCAATGTCATTTTGGATAAACGTTGAGATATTGCCATTACCATCTCTAACTATCGTTTTATTACCTGCGTATTGATAGGTAAATTTTTTATCACGGATTTTAATGACTTTAGCTTTACCTTGCTTGTTATAACGAAATTTTGCCGCTAGCTGGTTTAAGGGATCGACAACTTTATGCAATCGCTGATTATCATGGTATTTATAACGCCATGGATGCCCTGCCAAGTCGAACACAACAGCAAGCTGACCTTGCTGATTGTAGCTGTAACTCACGGTGCGATTTTGATCATCTGTGACACGAGTGATCCGCCCAATATCGTCACGGTATATATCAACACGACGATTGTTATCGCCAATAACGCTAACAAGTAAGTGATCTGTATATAACAAATTGATCTGATTGGTATTATTGTCTTTGATAATTGTTAAACGGTATATTCCAGCCAACTTTTGAAACACCTTGGTCCAACCATTCAGATAGGTAACCTGCAATAATCCCTGACTGTTAAAGTCTACTGCTTTGATGTCACCGTTCTGTGCAGGATGAATTTTATAGCCCGTTGCAGTTGGTCTGAATTCATTGAGTGTTGCGCTACCATTCCGATACAATAATATGCCATCTGCACTAACGCTGACGGTTTCAGCCAGAGAAAGCCGCCAACCAACATTAGCACCAAAATCGCCAGCCATATCAAAAGCAGTTGTGGCATCAATCAAACTAGAATCATAAACCCGAGCAATGGTTAAGGGGATACGTCCGACAGTCACCAAATCTCGTCGAATAAAACTCAAATTGCCTTTACCGACATTAACAAAATGCTTTCTCAAGCCATAAAAAACAGACTGCTCATTATTGAATAGAGTTCTAGTTTGTCGCCGCTCCGATAGCTCATTAAGCACTTTTACATGGTCATTCAATTGAGCATTAATTCGAGGAAGGGCTTTATATGATAACGGCCGTTGTAATGATTGTTGTTCCAATTGAGCAGCATCGACCTTAAATAATCCAAACAGTAACCCAATCATCATAATTCTGGTTATCATTGTTATTCTTTTCATTGAAATTTTTATTTTATTGTCCCGCTTCATTGTAGTATTCACATTAAACCGAATAGTTACAAGATCCGGAAGCGATTAAAATTGATTTTTTAGAACCTTTTAGCGATATTTTTATATTTGGGTTATAAAGCATATTACACAGTCCTTTTATTTACTCCAATAGGTTAGTAATGGTTTAGCAGACAGACTCGCCCATATTCAAGATCAATATTTTACCTTGACCCCTAATTTAATAATGTTATGATTAAGACACAAGTTTCTAATTTTAAAACATTAAAATCATGGCCATAGACACAAAAGAAAAAATAATTACTTTATTTCGTAAATATGGATTTGAATACAGGAAAGCAGCTTCAAAAGATAACTTTCTAGCATTCACTTTTAAATCAGGTTTTTTCCATAATGCCGAGCTGATTTCATTGTCTGGTGAAAACCAAAAACATATTGAAAACGAAATGGAAGAGGCTGCAAATGAACTTAAACAGCTGGGTTTTGCCACTAAAAAAACCTTCTACAACAACGTTGATGATATTGAGAAAAATTTATTTGACGGTTTTTTCAATGTAAGCAACTGGAAAGAAAAAATTAAGCAGGAATACCAAAACCATTGCACTCGGACCCTAAATGCACTTCCAAAGGAGGCAGATAATTATACCTATATTGATGTTCCATATACGAAAAATGACAAACAAGCCGACATAAAAATTATTGATGATATATATCTCACATTCAGCAGTACTTTCTAGAAACACGATATTTACATTAATCGATTTTCGGTTCATTCCTCAGCGGTGAGATATCCGCCATAAACTCATGGTGAATAGATCACCCCAATTGGTGGCAATAGATCAAAGCCAACCCTGTTTTGCTGTGACATACTACTGCTTAAGACATCCGTATGAGATTATGCAGTGAAATTCAACCCATTAGAACCGCCATTGCTACCAGCACCCGTGCTATCAATATCACAGGAGCCGACAATTCAATCCCTTGTCCATCTTGGGTTGGTCGCTGCTGCCGTTGAGGGACTCGGATTGGTTGAGCGGATTGATAAACGCCTGCCGCTTGACGAGGACAGAGGTGTCGAAGTCACGCATGGCCAGCGAGTCAAGGCGATGATCATCAATGGCTTGGGTTATACCAGCAGTCCACTTTACCTTACCCCAGATTTCTTTGCTGAGCTAGACGTTGAGCGCTTGTTGGGCAAGGGGGTTCAGAGTGAACACCTCAATGACTATGCATTGGGTCGTACACTGGACGCACTATTTACCTACGGCACAACCCGCCTGTTTAGTGAGATTGCCTTTGAAGTCGCGCAGGAGCGCGGATTGTTGGGCAAGTCTTTGCACCTTGATACCACAACACTGTTGCTCTACGGTGAATATCCTGAAACCGAAGCGCTGGCACAGCGGGCAGACATGGCGGACATGCCCGTGCCGACATACGGCCATTCCAAAGCGCACCGTCCTGACCTGAAGCAAGTGGTGATGTCCTTAATCGTGACAGGCCCGTCGTCCATGCCATTGCGGTTTGAGGCGCTGTCGGGCAACAGCAGTGATAAAGCCAACTTCCACGACAGTATTGCGCAATTTGAGGCTTTTAATAAAGCGGTCCAATCAACAGAGGACTTCCTGTGGGTGGCCGATTCGGCCCTTTACAGTCAGGGCAAACTGCAAGATGCACCCATCAGGTGGTTGACCCGGGTGCCCCGAACCGTCGGCAAAGTCAAAGAATTGGTCCAGCAGCGTGATGATGAGGTGTCATGGGTCGCATTGGATGACGGCTATAAAGCCGTGCTGTGCACAGAACAAGCACCCGGTGAGGTTTGGGCGCTGTTTTTCTCCGCACAGGCTTATAAAAAAGAACTGTTCACCTTTAACAATCGGATCGACACGGCGCAGGCGAAAGCGGAAAAAGCGTTAAAAAAATTAGGCAAAGCGGTTTTTTCCTGTCAAAAAGATGCCCTCAAAGCAGGTGAGAAATGGGCAAAGACGCTGAAATACCACGAAGTCACCTTTACCGTGGAAGCCTTTGGGCGCTACAACAAACGAGGCAAGCCAGCCAAAGAGGCAGTGCCGGACCGTATGGAATACAAGCTCAGCGGTATCATCAGCGATGATCTGGCGAAGCAAGCGCCGGCGAAGAACAGGCTCGGGCGCTTCGTACTAGGCACCAATGATAGTGAAGAAACAGGATTGTCAGCGGCGCTGATGCTGTCGACCTATAAAGAGCAGCAGGATGTCGAACGGGGTTTTGGCTTTGTCAAATCAGATGAATTCCACCTAGATAACATTTATCTTAAAACCCCCAGCCGGATTGACGCGCTGATGATGGTGATGACGTTGACCCTGATGGTATATAACACCAGTGAGTATCTGATGCGTGAAGAAATGCGTAAGCAAGAAATCACGGTGCCCAATCAAAAGCACAAAGAAACCGCGAGGCCGACACTACGCTGGGTATTCCAACTGATGCAAGGGATACACACGTTCAAGCTACCCGGCAGGGAAAGTTGTGTGACTGGAAAGACCGAAGTAAGAGAAAAAATCATCCGGCTGTTCGGCCCAGTGGCCTGTTCAATTTATGACGTAAAAGCGTAACCGGGAACAGAGCGTCATTTCGACCCTTGACTATGCCAGCACAAGCCGCTCGGTAGAAGTCCCCGTGCCTGAAGATAAATTGGCTGGGCTGGCAAGTGTTACTGTCAGGGTAACATGAAAAGCATGTTTATTGTACCTTGTTTTGTGGCGGTTTTGACCTGCCGAATGTGAGATATATGATAACTTACTTGTAAAAGGTCCTGTTTTATCCATCATAGAAGCACCTGCCGGATTTGGTAAAACATGCACTTCCTATGAAATCATGGCTCATCTAATTAAAAACAAAGATGCTCCCATTCCTTTTTTCACCGAATTTTCAAGAGATAGACAAGCAAGAGTATTTGAACACATTTTCATCAGAGAGGTGGATAAATCGTTTAATGCTGTAAATTCAGATGTCGTAATAAAAGAGGTAAAAGAGGGGCGAATAGTTGTTGTTCTTGATGGGTTCGATGAACTCCTTCACGA
Source organism: Alteromonadaceae bacterium (assembly GCA_965277695.1). Lineage (GTDB taxonomy): Bacteria > Pseudomonadota > Gammaproteobacteria > Enterobacterales > Alteromonadaceae > JABSOG01. Next base: position 36,336 of record CBDIDQ010000019.1, on the reverse strand, counting down.
TAATAGTGCTGATGCAGACACGGAGGATGATTTCGAAACTGCCGAACCTATGCTTGAGACTATTAGTGAATTATTAACAGGAAATACAAAAGTAATATTAACCTCAAGACGCTCAGCTATTTTTGACGGTGAAATGTTTAATGAATGGATGAGAAGATACGAAGATCAGTTCACCATTAACAGATATAGGTTGAATAAGCCTGAAATCAAAGACTGGCTCCCAGTTCAACGACTAGAAAAACTGGACAATACAGACATTAAGGTAGAAAAACTAGCAAATCCCGTTTTACTTAGCTTCTTGAGGTTTGTCAACGATGAATACTTTCTTAAATTATGTGCTCAACCATCTCTAATTGTTGATCAATATTTCTCCTCAATGCTCGACCGCGAAATGGACAGACAAGAATTAAGAATGAATCCAGACCAACAGAGTGAGTTTTTACGGCTTATCGCTGCTTATATGTGTGATAACAACCGCACTTCGGATACAAAAGAAAAAATAATAAATGTAATAAAAGAAAAGGCTAACCATCTTTTAAATGATGTCAGATCCCTTTATTCACCTAAAGATAAACCTAGTATAGACAAATTAGCCACAACCTTGTCCAATCACGCTTTCTTTGATCGTAGTAATCAGGGCAATAACAATATTGAGTTCATCAATGAATTTGTATTCGGTAATTTTATAGCAAAATATGCCATTGAGTCTATTGGTGATTGGCTAGCTAGCGATGAGAGGTTTGTAGAGCCAGCAGTTCTATCCTTTGTTGCCCGAAGCATAGAAGAGAGAAAAAAACTATGGACCAAACTTGAAATGATGAATCAATTTTTGGACTCCTCATCTAGAATGCGATTTGAAGCGGCTTTGACTGATGGCATTGAAGAACTCGCCTATTCGAAAACACATATATCTTCCATCAATTTAAAATCAATTGATATATTTAAAACAGGCAACATTAAACACAGCGTCTTCAATAACTGTGTATTCAATAAGGTTAATTTTCACCTCAATAACTTTGATAATGTGATGTTTCTAAATTGTGTATTCTGGGACTGTGTTAGCATAAACAACACAGAAACAAATTCGGTAATTAATTTCTATAATTGCAAAGATAACAATGGTTTTCAATTACTCATAGAAGGTGAGGAAAACAATGAGCAGGATAGCAAAATAAGCGTGTCACAATACATTTTTTCTAAAATGTGGCCTATAGGAAGCCAATCTATCGAGCGACTTCAATATTTCACTCACGCTTTATTCAAAACAGATGAATTTACGCGAAAAGACATTATAAGGGAAATAAAATATCTAAAAAGAGAAGGGCTTTTACTTAATGCAAATGATGCTAATTTCATAGCGATTAATAAAACAAGAATTGTCGAAATAAAAAACATCTTGGGAAGAGATTAACAATGAAAAACATAAATTCAGAAGCTGTACTAAAAGATATTACAAGACAAATCTCAAAAAAGTTAGATGATGTCGGCTTAATGTTTAGAATATTTTCTAGAGCCAAAAACCCCGCCTCATTACAAAAAAAACTCGAATCTGATCCTGATTATGGTCAGAAAAAAAAACTACAGGATCTTATTGGCGTACGGGTTGTCCTATATTTTAATGATGATATTGATACTGTAAGAGAGATTTTATCTACTGAGTTTGTTGAACGTTCCCAGGATGTGAGTATTGATGAATTCAAAAATGACGAGTTTAAAGCCCTTCGCTATAACATAATTTACCAACTAAAATCGGACCAAATCGTAACACTAAACTTAGCCAAAGACGAGTCTAAAATAGATACAACTTTTGAGTTACAAATAAGAACTATTTTTTCCGAGGGATGGCATGAAGTTGAACATGATTTAAGGTATAAATGCAAAGCAGACTGGAGTGGCTTTGATCAACAAAGCAGAAGATTAAACGGTGTCTATGCCTCACTGGAAACAAGCGAGTGGACAATGATTAAAATTTTTGATGAACTGGCTTATAGTCATTATAAAAACCGTGAGTGGTCAGCTATGTTCCGTCAAAAATTCAGGTTAAAATTTATTGAATCTACCCTAAATAAAAACTTGTTAAAAATTTTTGAAGACACAGAATTAGTAAAACGCTTTTTTAGATTGGATCGTTCAAAATTAATCATGGACATGAATTCCAAAGACTTCTACTATCCCATGACAATGCAAAATTTAATATATTTTGCAAATATCATAGAAATAAAAAATAAAGATATTCAAGCGTTAATACCACAAATGATGATTTTAGAAATGAGTTAATCTGATATTCAGTTACAAAAAATCGAAATTAAACAGATTATCTCGTGATCACCCAAAAGCTCCTAGTTGAGGTAAAACCTAACACTTTGCTTCCGACTTTGTTCTTTAACTAAATCGCACAACTCTGTACTCACTTTAATGCCGATTATAATATGAGCTACTTTATCAAAACAACAATGACCTGTTATAGATTAATGGCATTACAAATAAATTTTTACGCAATTTAAATTGCTTTTTTGTATCCGTATAGATACAATTTGTTCATGGAATATGAAATACACAGCACCACTAAATTTGATAAATGGTTGAAGTCTGTTAAAGATCACAAAACACAAGATCGATTAACTCAGCGTATCAGTAATATGCGTTTCGGACACTTTGGCGATCACAAGTTGATCGACAATAGTTTGTTTGAATTACGTTTTTTCTTCGGTTCTGGTTATCGGGTTTATTATACGATTAAACACAAGCAAATTATCCTGTTGCTTTGTGGTGGTGATAAATCAACTCAAACCAGCGATATTACCAAAGCCAGACAATTGCTTAATCAGTTAGAGGACTAATTTATGACTTTTATTAAAACAAACCCCTGGAATGCGAGTGATCATATTAATGATCCTGAAGAGTACCTTAAGGCAAGTCTTGAAGCCGTTCAGGAAACAGGTGATACCCGAATTTTTAACCAAGCCTTGCAAGATGTCGCTAAAATGCAAAAGTTCTCTGTCATTGCGCAAAAATCAGGTTTAGGCAGAGAAAGCCTCTATAAAGCACTCACTCCAGATAGTAACCCACGCTTCGAGACCGTTAACAAGGTGATTAACGCCATGGGTTTTAAACTGACGATTGAACAGGCTTAAGGGTAGGCAGCGAGTTTACTTCGAAGTCATCAGCCAAACACCATCGCCAATCGCGGTAAAATCCATCCGCTTGCACGAACTGATATTACCTGACACTACCACGTCAGTATTAATGCTGATGCCAATTGCCAACATTTGCGATAGGCGCTATTCTTGTCGTAATATATTTGCTTTGGGGTTTATCTATACCATGAATATTTCTTTATCCGACACTTTAAAATCGTTTGTCGATGAGCAAGCTCACCAGCAAGGCTTAGCCTCCAGCAGCGACTATGTTCAGGCACTTATCTGTAAAGAGCAGGAACGTTTACATTTGCGAGGATTATTGCTTGAAGGTGCTAAATCAGCCCAAAGCGTTCAAGTGAATAAACAGTATTTTGATGGCTTACGTCATCGGGTGAATGAGCAGGCAAAGAGTGGAACATAAACCTATTGTCCTGAGGGAAATAGCCTCAGCAGATATTGATGGGCATATTGCATACTCCCTTGTTGTGGTGCGACACTTCGGCATAAATACCCCGCCTACTTTGAAGTCATCAACCAAACGCCATCCCAGTCTTCGCCAGGAGGTTGTTGTTTAAAATGATGGCAGCGGTCAATGTAGATTTGCGCTAGCTTGTCGTCATTGTTCAAATCCAGTACTTTGGTGAAGGCTTCGATGGCATTATCCCATTCACTATTACGATATTTTTTGATGCCGTCCTTGAAATGACCGATCACTTCCATCGCGTGGGGAAATGAGTTTTCATCGTGATATTCCAGCACTTCATAAATCGCCACTGGCTTCGATTGACCTTTCACCACTACCCGGTCAGCTTCACGCATCAAATACGTACCACGTAATTGATTACAGGTGTTTTCGCTGATCAAAATGAGAGCACTGTATTGCTTACATGCACTCTCTAACCGCGAAGCCAAATTAACCCCATCGCCAATCACAGTAAAATCCATTCGTTTGCGCGAGCCGATATTACCCGACACCACCACATCAGTATTGATGCCGATACCAATCTCAATTGGCGACCTGCCTTTACTTTCATTCTCTTGATTGAATCGTTGTAGCTCCTTGATCATCTCAATGGCGGTGCGCACCGCTCGGTCAGGGTCATCATTATGCGAAACTGGCATCCCAAACGCCGCCATAATGGCATCGCCGATAAATTTATCCAGCATCCCGCCTTCATTTTGAATGCAATCAACCATCAAGGTGAAATAGTCATTCAATAAACTCACCGTCTCTTGTGGACCGAGGTTTTCAGAGATGGTGGTAAAACCACGAATATCAGAGAATAAAATTGTCGCCTCAGAGCTTTGTCCACCCAAAATATCGCCGCCATCAGCCATCAGTTGATCAGTTAATTGGGCATCAACATAACGCGACATGGTAGCCTTAATCCGCTTCTCGGTGCTGATATCTTCAAACAACAGCATAGTACCCAGCTCTTTTTGCTCCTTATCCATCAATAGCTGAATCGACAAATTAAGCGACTTAACCCCTTGTCCCAAATCCATTTCAACATCAACAAAATGCTCGGTCTCTTTGGTTTCTTTCACTGAGTTGATTTTGTCCACCAGCCATAAATTATCGCCTTTAAACAACTGGGCGGCCGGTTGACCCACTATCTCAGCTAACTGCTGATTCGGCTCTTGATTGAGTATGCTCTGCCCCGCAGCATTAATGGTCACTACATTTAAATCGACATCTAGCGTCAGCACACCGTTTGACATACTTTCCAACATGCTTTCGTTATAGTTTTTCATGTTCTGCACATCATCAAACAGCTTGGCATTCTCCAAACCAATAGAGATTTGCGCGGTAAAGGCTTTCAAACGAGATTCATCCTCGTCATTAAAAACCCCACCGAGCTTGTTCAATACCTGAGTCACACCAATGGTTTTGCCGAGCTTATTGACCACAGGTACGCAAAGTATCGAACGAGTGAAAAAACCGGTAGATTTGTCAAAAGCAGGATTAAACCGTAAATCGGCATAAGCGTAAGGAATATTGATAGTTTCGCCAGAAGTAAAAACCGCCCCGGCGATCCCCAAATGATTAGGAAAATGAATTTCAATGGTATCAAGCCCCTGACCCACCTGTGACCATAACTCAGCGGTTTTTTCGTTATTCAAAAATAACGTCGACCGCTCTGCTTTAAGCATTCGAGTAGCTTCACCCATCACCTTTTGCAACAGCGGTCCGAGCTCCAGCATTGAGGTGGTTTCAGAAACAATGTTGATGAATTCAAGCTCTTTTGCCCGCGCCGCATTAAGGTGTTCAACAGTCTGAAAACCCTGAACAATAATCGCCACTTGAGTGGCAATCGTCGATATCAAATGTAAATCAATGGCGCTGAAACTACCCTGTTTACGGTTGATCGACTGAATAACGCCGATAATTTCTCCTCTAACGGTGATGATCGGCGCACACAGTATTTCTTTGGTTCTAAATCCGGTTTCTTTATCGATGTCACGGTTAAATCGGGGGTCCTGATAAGCATCATCAACAATCAAGCCTTGTTGACTTTGAAACACATGCCCGGCAATGCCCTCAGTATCGAGCAGGCGAATTTCCCGGTGATGTTCGCCTTGGGCAATTCTTGAGAATAATTCGCCGCTGTTTTTGTCATGCAAAAATACCGTACAACGTTGTGAGTCGGTTTCGCGAGAGGCGAAGCTCGCTAGGGTGGCAAACACTTCATCGAGGGTGTCTTTGGTGGCAATCGCTTTGTTAATGTCATAAAGCAATTGCAATAAACGGGTGGATTCAGTGACCACCGGAACGTCTTTGCCGACATTGGCTGTCATATTTGGCTCTCCGGGACGGTTTGACTCAGGTTATTCATGTTTTTATGCATCTTGTTGCTCTAATTGTTCTCTCAAGATAACGATGGTACTGCGCAACTCCATTAACTCATTGTTTGATTTCATCGTCACTTCTTGTAACGCCTGTTGTTTCTCGAATGACACAGATTCCAACTCGCTACGCAGCGAAGCAATGGTTTCTTTATATTGGACAGTTTCGCTATTCGCTTGTGCAGCAGCGGCATGAACCGCCTGATGTTTTTCGTGGAATTTGTTCTCTAGCTCAAAACGCAAGGCGGCAACGGTGCTTTTCAGTTGATGGACTTCATCATTCATTTTCGCTTTGACTTGAGCCACCGCTTGTTGCTTTTCGTGATATTTATTCTCCAGCTCACTGCGCAAAGCCGCCACAGTGCTTTTCAGCTGATTAATCTCATCACTCATCTTCGCCTTTGACTCCGCCAGCGCCTCTTGCTTGTCAAACAAGCTGTTGTCTAGCGCCTCACGCATGGCTTCAACCGTCTGCTTTAATTGACGGTTTTGGCTTTGTAATTCCAGTGATTCGCTCAACAACAGGCTCCGCTAAATAGAGATTTTATTTAGCAAAGCATAGGTAATATGTGGGGATTTTTCATCTTTGCAATGCGAATGATTGCGTTGTAGGAGGGCCGTCCCGGCGCGATAAAGGGTGAAGCCCTTTCAAAAGGTTTGACCTACGGCCAAATTCGCGGCGAAACGCCCCTCCTTGTATCTCTACACCGACTAGAATCCTAAGTGGTGTAATAGATCAGAGGCGTTAATTAGCTTTAGACAGCAAGATTTTCATTTCGCCGTGCAACACAGTGCCATCGAGTTTGTCATAACGCACAATTAAATCTGTACGACCATCATTATTGAGATCGTTTGCGGCGATCAACTGACCATTTCTTGGCAGTTTCAGCCTAAATTTGGCTGGTTTACGCTTGAACAGTTTTTTGTTGTCGATGCCCCTATATAGATACACTCGTTTACTGCCATGGCCAATCAACAAGTCATTCATACCATCACCATCAAAATCGCTGATCTTCAATAACGGATACGCCCGCTGACCTGAGCTTAAATCAAAATCCACTGATAGTTCTTTTTCCAAATTAGGCTTTTTGTGATAACGACTACCCGCTTTGAGCGAATGAAACATCACATCCAAATCAGCCGAACTAGAAAACAACGAGGCAATAATAGAACCAATACCTAATTCAAACGATGGGCTGACTAAATCAAGCTGTTCATCACCATTAAAGTCCACCAGCTCCAGTTCAAATTGCATCCCAGGCGATGAAATCACCGAATCAGGCTCTTCAGAGAATTGCAGTATTGCATTGGTGGTATTTGCCGACTTGTGGCCAAAATAAAACTGATATTGACTGCTTTTATCCAGCAAACCTGAGCTTTTGGTCACTTTAGTGATGAGATCCAGCATCTTATCGTTATTTAAATCAATCAGTTTGTAGAATCGATGGATCCGCAAATTACTCTGATCTTTACTAAAATCATCGTCCTCATCACTTAGCGGTAAACTGGTAGTCAGTGGCGTGATAGTGGCAGATGTTGAAAACTTACCGTCGTTTTGGGTAAACACGTGTAGCGCTGAGCCCACTCGATAAACTAAGTCGAGCTGATCATCAAAGTTATAATCTGCAACAAACACTTCAACCCCAGAAAATGCCGCAGAATTATCATAACGAACCTGCATTTGCGCTTTAATATCAAGCTGTTGCGGTGGTGCAAAGGTACCATCAGGTTGCTGAATAAATAAGTTACTATGAGTGAAGTCGGGGATTAAAATATCAGCAAGGCCGTCGTCATTGACGTCATGAAGAAATTTCATCGGCTTGATATTTGAGGTTCGTTGTCTGCTTTGACGATAAATACTGTCGCTTGCTACCAAGGTATATAATTTGTGATCGGTCATATCATAACGTTGCACTTTACCCGGCTTTAAAAAAATCAATGAGGTTTTATGCTGATCCGCTGGTTGGGCTAATATGCCAGTATCGTAAAATAGCAGGTCATCAGCCAAATTGACCGTTTGAGCGGCTGGTTTTGCTGAACCATCGCCATTGAGGCTGAATACTTGTATCTGCTTTTGCTTGTCATCGGTTCGACCCAATAACACGATGTCTTGGCTGCTATCGCCGGTAAAATCGGCGACAGTCATACCATCGACATTTTCGATAGCCACTTTAACTTTACTGACATCAAAGGGGTTAACTTGCTTCTTTGCTCTTGCCGCTAAAGTGGGTGTGGCGACCAATGTAACCATCAACATGGATATCGCCACCCGTAACATATTTTTTAACGCTGTTTTCATTAATTCCTACTCCTACTGACTTTCCAGACTGATTATCTTAGCTGAAAACAGTATGGGAGCAAGCGATGAATGTAAGCTGAATCCCAAAACTATTATGGTAAAACAGCCAAGCGATGTCCTAACGCCGCATTGCTATCATTAGACAATACCATCGAATAACCGCTGTCATTATTCACATTCATCAACTGTGACTGATACACCAAAGTTAACGTGCCATTAGCGTCCTGATTAACCACCACCACTTCATAATCGTCAGTTGGTAGGTCAATGCTGTTAATCTCTTCAAAAATCAGGTTTTCGATTTTATATTCGGCAGTATCAATGGTCTCTCCGGGGCGGAGAAAATAAACTTCCACTTCATCATAACCAAAACTCAAGTTAGCCAAAGTCACCTGACTTTCGAACGCTCTGGGGCGTTTATCTTGCTGATAACTCATGCCTTGGACTTCACCGACTTCATTTTGATAAATCAATACGGTAGAACTGTCATCCTGAGCCAGACTAATCAATAAATTATTCAGCAGGGTTTCTCCACTATCAGCGGTCACGATAAAACCATAATCATCAAATCCCACCTGATAGAATTCGCTGGTCTGATTGGGTTGCACATCATTACTGTTGATCTCGGTTACACTGCTGCTGGCACTCACATCAATCACCTGATTGTCAGGCAAACCATTAAACACCCTAAATTCAGCATCAGCAGTATCATCGCTGTATTGAGAAACCGTAGTAAAATGGGTGATCACATCAACCGCTAAATTCACCTCCCCCGGACCAAAAGTATCTTTAATTGCCAAGATATAACTGGTTTCGCTGGTTAATGGGATTTCTGTCGAGGTGAAAATCGGTGTGCTTTGTCCCGGCTCAGTTAAATACACCAGATAGTTGTCGGTGCTGAGGATATTAGCCGCTGAAATCGTTTTATAATTCACGCTGTCGATCATTTGCGCGGTTTCAAACGAGCCATCCGCCTGACCCAAATAGATATCATAACTTTGCTCAGCACTGTAATAGGCAAAGTGGCTGGCAAAAACCGTCATTTCACCGCTTTCTAGCTCACTGTCCTGATAGACAAAATCAACAAATTCTGGTGCAGCATAATCACCCGTCATCACTAAAAAGTGTCGATCATCAACATCGCTATTGAGTGTCTGACTAAATAATGTCGTGGTGGTACCAGCACTATTCGGTCCGGATACCTCAACTAAACTAGTCGATTCAATATTATAACTGGTAGAGGCATCGTTATAACTAATGGTATTTAAGCTAGAAGACTGCAACAACAGGGTGGCACTCGAACTATTGGCGGAGGCATTATAAAACTGCAAATAACTGACGTTTGCGCTACTACTATCTGAACTATCGCTCGAACCACCGCAACCGACTAGTAGTACACTTAATAACAATGGTAAACAAAACGATAATTTCTCGGGGTTATACATAAGTTTATGACCTTGGTTAGAAAAGCCATCAGTCTATTCCCGCTATGGTCAGCCAACGTCAAGGTCATGTAAGTTATTGTAAAGATTGGCCTGCTCAGCCTTGGTCATCAGGATAAAAAACAATCTACTATTGACAAACTAAAAATGTTACCCTTATCGCCGCTTTTAATAAGTGCAAAGAGCCAAGCGTCAATTTTAATGAAGGTGATCGACAAGTATTATGCAAAGGTTAAAATCTCTTTTGAGTCTGAATGAGCCCAATCAACAGACCACCACAACCAACCGTGTAGAGCCTACATTTAGTGGCGGCGATGATGAAGTGAATCAGGTAGCCGATCAAGGCGCTCATCAGGCCATGCACCAGCAAAGAACCGAACCACAACAGCACACCTCAGAAACAACTCAATCAACACAATACATTGCGGCTAATCTCTCACTAGCCAAAAACTGGTTATTAGCACAAAAACGCACTCACTTGATAGGCGGTGGTTTCGCCGTTTTCATCAGCATAATCGCTATCTCGCTATTGTCATCTGGCGACGAAGAACTGCCAACGCCAATCGTCGAGCAAATAGTACAAGTTCCAGAGAAAATCAGAGATCACGTTCTTGAGATGCCACATAATTATTGGTTAATGCAGGATGAAAATCAGGGGATCATCATTCACTGGCCATCTTATGAAGATAACAATGATGAACTATGGTCAATCCTCACCGCCAAAGGCGAGCAAAGCTGTCAAACCCTAAGCTTTGATGCAGCAACCCAATTCAGAACCAATGTGGTTACCATAGAGCAAGACGGTGACTACTACGCCAACTTCTCACCATTAGATAGCAAAGCGTTAATCAACGCTCTCGCCGATAAGAGCAACTTTTCAGTCTGCGGTTATGAGTTTTCACTCAAAGGCAGTCGGGCGGCACTCAGCCGCTCAGAAATTTTCTCGGCTTATCTTTAACCCATCAAATATAAAAACATAGGTGTTCATTAAAACGTTTGTTTTTATTATCAGGATACCCTCGGGGATTACACAATACCCGGCAGTTATTGATAATATGATCGGTGCTGTTATGCAGATGACCATGCAGCCAAAAGTGTGGTTGATGCTCGGTGATAAACCCGGTTAAATCAGAAGTGTAAGCTGAAATAAAAATATCTTGCTGATTTTGCTGTGGAACAGATAGTAGAGAAGGTGCATGATGACTGATCACAATATTACGCTCACCACGTCTGAGCCTAAGCTCAGCACCAAGCCAGTCAATTGATGTTTGGTGGATCGCCGCTGTATCCATTGGGCGAATTTTCGAATAAGTAGGTAAGCGTTTGATTTTTTTATAATCATTCATTAACTGCTGGCAATGATAACCGGCCATACGCGAGTCGCCCAGCACGGCAAAATCAGTCCACAAGGTACAACCAAAAAAATTAACGCCTGCCAGCGTTAGCAGCTCATTTTCTAGCACAACAACGTTACTGCCCTTGGCCTGATGTTTTAATTGATCAATCAGTTTGGGATAGGCATGACGGTAATATTCATGGTTTCCCAAAACATAAATCACCGGTTTGTTTTTAATTTGTTCAATAGCCCAAGTCAGCCCACGTATGCCAGTATCAATATCACCTGCAAGCACCACCACATCCGCATCAGTCGGGCAATACTGATAGCGGTGAAATTCGACATGTAGGTCACTCAACAACTGAACTTTCATACGCTTTAATCAACAGTACTCAAATGCCTTTTGGCAATAGCAATAAACACCTCAGGCTCCGGCCTTACTCGGTAATTATCGGTTTCATTTTTATAAATCACCTTACCCTGGTGATCGGTTAAAATCAGTGTCGGTAAAGGAGCGTCGTTATCATAGCCAAGTATTTGCATTCCCGCAGGCACTGCAAATTCATGTTTAATACCCAACACCGTAGCGGCATTGTTATCGACATCTCGTAAAAACTGCACATTACAATCAAACATCTTGCCAAGCTTCGCTTGCTCTTTTGGTGACTGAGGGGAGACAAATAAAACACTCACACCTAACTGCTCCAATTCATTATATTGCGCACTGATTTCTTTGATTTGTGCGACACAAAAAGGACACCAATTACCGCGATAAAAAACCAGTAATGCGGGTCGTGCCAATAAGGTTGATGAAGGGATTAACTTACCGTCTTGATCTGCCAGCTCAAACACCGGTAACTCGACATTTTGCTGGATTTTGTCATTAGATTGGCGATTAAAGCTAGAATACCAAAAGCTGTATAACAACAAACCCACAGTCGACGTCACAGACAATATCAATGGCAAAGGATCCTGCACATTCATATCAGCAGCAAAGGTCACTGCACAACCCGCCACACCGATATACATCATCCACGTCAGGCGTGGTGAAGTTCGTACTATTCCTCTGAAAATCATCGCGATGCCAATCATTGAAAAAATCGGCAATGTTGTCATTAGCAGACCAGTGTACAGCAACCAAAATCCGCCGTTGACGATTTCAACCACTGCCAGCGTAATAGCAGCCATCAAAAAAGTAACAAATAGCGAAATGAATAATGACTTGATTAAATTCACAATTGATATTTCCTATAAAGTGATAATTCAGCGCATTGAGAAAATTAAGGTAATGGATAATAGCATAGCGGAGAAACCTCAGGGTAAATTCAGGTAAACCTTTTTGCGTTGAGACAACTGTAGTTGTTGCTCCAGATCACCCCAGTGTTTTTTAATTAAGCGATTGATTAAACCCTCTGCTTTAGCCTTATGTAATACCGCCGTCAACACTTTTTGCAGTTTGACTGCTGATTTAGGTAAATAGAAATATATATCCATCGGATAAATCAACAGCAGCCGTTGTTCGATACTCAATTGGGGGTATGCCCGGGCTTCAGTGATGACTTCATTGACACCTCGGGAAAAATAATCAAAACCTCGGCGTTTACTGGCTAACATGTTATAGATTTTATCGGTATTTCCGTTGATTTCAATATAAGGCAATTGGTTTTTTTGCCACACTTCACTATCAAACCAACCTTCACCAAAACCACCGACCAAGCGAGCCTCGATCAGCTGTGATAACGAAGTAATGTGGTCAAATTTGTGCTGATCACCCTTGGGGATCAGCAACACTCGCTGCCCTATCATTCCCTCAGTTAAGCTGACACCAATTAAGTGAAGCTGTCGATCTCTTTGTGCTGATCGCAAGCGCCAAACCAATGATAATTTGTCTTCGTGCAAATACTTGGTCTGCCGATGATGAGTTAACCCTTCAATCTGCTTGATATTCGCTTGGTAACCGCCATTTTTTAACGCTTGGGTTAACAATTCAGCAAAATAGGCATCGTTATCATCGTCCCTGAACGACAATGACAGCGCCAGAGGTTTTAGTGACAGCTCAGCAGCCATCGAGGCACCACTGGCGCACAGCAACAAACCGGTCAACCAAATTGACCGGAGGAAAAACGTAATCAGGCGATTAATCAAGCTTGCTGAAACGGATAAATAGAGCCTAACTGCAAAATTTGCGTCAATTCATCCAGTGCCGCTCGCACTTCACGCAAAAAGGCCGGGTCACCCAAATCAGCTGGTGACAGATCATCACGGTAATGTCTATCGACCCAGCTGTACAGCTTGTCGAATAACACATCATTCATCACCGAGCCCTGATTGATGCCTTTTTCTTCGTCACTGCTCAATACCATACGCAAACGCAAACAAGCCGGTCCGCCACCGTTGCGCATACTTTGTCGTAAATCTTTATAAATCACTTCGTTAACCGGATTATCCATGCCCACCAAGGCATCGAGGTAACGTTTGGTATTTTGATTTTCTTCACACTCAACCGGACAAATTAATGCCATAGAACCTGCGCCGATATTGACCAGCTGACTGTTGAATAAATAGCTTTTAACGGCATCATCGATGCTGACTTGATCTCGTGGCACTTCAATAGGGTAAAACGTTCCCGGCGCAAAATGACGATTGATTTGCGCTAACATATCATCGCTATCCAAAAACGCATCTTGATGATAAAGATAGACATTGCCATTTCCCACAGCAATAACATCGTTATGAAATACCCCCTGATCAATCACATCAGGATTCTGCTGGGTAAATATCACGTTTTCAGCAAATAATTGATGGGAGCGAGCTATCGCCTCAGAAGCTTGTTGAGTTTGTCTGGCAGGAAATTTTTGCGGAGCGGGTTTAGTTAAATCAAAACCGTGACGACCATATACAAACAATTGCACTCCACGCTCGCCATAGCTGTTGCATAAACGAGTATGATTAGCTGCGCCTTCATCACCAAACTGACCAACTGAGGGTAACGCCTGGTGATGGCTGAAATACTGCGAGTCTTTAAAAGTCGCTTTTAAAATACCGCTGGTTTCTTCAATCTCGATGGCTCGGTGATACTTGTCGTTCAGATTGGCTGGAGTGATATGAACTTTGCCATCGCGTGAATCAACGCTAGGTGAAACAGTCGCCGCATTCGCCGTCCACATCGCCGAAGCCGAACTAACATTAGCCAATAGTTCCGGCGCTTCTTTAGCCGCTGCAACCAACACTTCTTCATCACTGCCACTAAAACCGATTTGTCTTAAAGCACCGATAGAAGGTCTTTCATGAGGCGGTAGAACAATTTGTTTAATGCCTAAATCAGCCAAAAACTTCATTTTGACCAGCCCTTGTTTCGCCGCTTCTTTAGGATGTGAAATGGCATTTTTATTAGCCGCCGAGGCAACATTCCCATAGGCCAAACCACAGTAATTGTGGTTGGGACCGATCAGTCCGTCACAGTTGTATTCAAAATATTTCATACTCTTTCTCCTCGTGCAGGTTGTCTATATCCAACTTTGATCTCAAGCGCAGACTAATTATTGTCGTAAACGTCGGCCAAAAACATAGAAATTGAATGTAATTTACCGTGAACAGCGTTGATTTGAAAGTAATTAATCTGTATTGATTAAAGCAATATGACAAGATAGGTTTTATTAGTGAATAACCATGCCCTCAGCTCAGTCAGAGGCGGTGTTAGGGTGGAGGTTTGTGCATAATAATATTTATCGGGTTTACTTGTTTTCAGAGGATGGTTAAAAACGAAAAATATTTTTCTCTAGATGTGAAAAACCCCAGCAAAGCCGGGGTTCACAAATCTGTTGCCATATGTAAAAGTGACTAGAACTCACTCACGTGAGGGAAGAACACAAGTACTAGCTAATTGGTGTTAAATATACATGGAGTTAGTGGTATAGACAAGGCCATGAGTCAGACCCTAATTTAATTAAAAGTATGCCAAAAAATATTAACTATGATCCAGTTTTTGCCCTTATATCCTCTCCGAGATTACAAAGAGAATGGAAAAAGAAAGAACGAGTAAGAATTGGCTTAACTCAACATGAAAAATTACCAGAAACAATAGTTATTGCTACATTTAATCATGATGATATCATCGCAGCAACTGATTTTGGCACTTGGAAAGAAGTACTGATCAATGCACACCATACATCAAACTCTACTCGAAGAAATGATTATCTATGGCCTAAATCCATGGGTAAAGTTTTTAAAAAAGTAACCATTCAGCGTAATCGATGATTCTGTGGATAAATCTATGTTAATGCTCATTTTAGAACCCAATTCGGGTAGGAGTGAGCTCCAGCTCACGATTAAATGGCGCAGCCATTTCAAAAATGTTGCGCCTTCGGCACAAATCACGAGGTTGAAACCTCGTCTACGGCAGAACGGGTAGGCCGTAGACGCGAATTCACCGAAGTGTCGGACCATCGCGTTTTTTGATTATCAATTGTTACCCTGTTTGATTGGTGCCAAAATTCAATATATTTAGTAATAAACCCGATGAAGCGAGAACAGAAATATTAAATGCCATCAATGAATTAAAAGAGTATAGGAATCGACTATTTCACCACGACTGTATTTGGGTAAAATCAATTTAATTGAAAAGTTAATCGAATGCATCAGCCCAATAACATTAAGTGCTTTAAATACTTGGGGAATTATTAGCCACGCAAAACGGATATGCTCAGTAGATGAGCTAAACATCAATTTAAACCTTAATCCAAATAGCGCATTTTCAGAATCCGAAATAACTTCGTTTAGCCAAAGACTTGCCCCAGCAATAAACGATTATACAACTGTTGCCATCAGATATGGCGAAGATTCTATGGGTATTTATAAATTAAGAGCCCAATCAAAATAATCCCCCTCACCGCTTAAACCTTTTGTGCAACCGCTCAGCCAACCAACCGCCTTTTTGTGCCTTGGTGATTTTCGCCAATTCCACCGACGCTTTATCATAGCTAATCAAATGATCCAGCAGTGCTTGATAAATCTTGTCGGCGTTTTTTCGTCGTTTAATTGCATCACCAGAATCTAAAAAGGCTTCTACGCCATCAATCACTTTGGCAGCGACTTTTGATTTTGCTGCTGAGCCTTGCAAGGTTTGACCGATGACAGTTAACTGCTGGTCTAAACGTTGTTCAATCAGTCTAAATTGGGCTTGCAGCAGTTCTTTTTGGGTCTCTGGACGTTGCTTGACCAGCAACAGGGTTTGGCGCACTTTTTGTTGATCTAATAAACCAAACTCTTCCCAGGTGGTTAGAGCTTTGGCAGTGTCTTCAAGCACGGTTTCTTCACGGGATTTGCTGAGAATTTCACAATAATGATGAATAGTATCCCATGCTTGCCAGCGATAGATAAAATCTAGCCCGGTGCCTTTAATGTTTTGCATCCCAATCACCCGGCTAATCAACCCCGGCGGCGTATGTTGCACTATAGTATTGATAGTTTGGTTGCCAGTGGAATAATAATCGTCAATTACCACCCATTGACTTTTAAAACAGGCAAACAACCAATCGACTATGTTGTTAGCCACCTCAGCTGTGGGATTTTCACTTAGTTGGCGCTTAAAATCTTGATATTGCAGATAACGTTCAGCATCTCGCTTAAATAATTGCTCAATGGCGCGGCTTGATTCATCATCAATGCCTTCAATCGACTCGATATGCCAATCGGTGAGAGTTTCGCCAGTCACACTTTGTGGCAAGGGTAGCTTATCTACACCGTTTAAACCTTCACCCAAACCATTAATAGCCCCCTGCAAGCGCTGTAACACTTGTGCTTCACTGGTTGGAATACGAAACTTTTGTGCTTGAGCTTCGAGTCGAGCCAAAGCTTCTTGCAAATCAGCACCTTCAGCCTTGTTCTCAGGAATAAATTGCAAATTTTGCTGATAAACTTGCCAAACTTCGCCAATATAGCCCTGAAAACCGATTAAGTTGGCACCAATGAAAAAATAACAGTCAGCCTGACTATCGTTAACTAATATTGAAGCGAACACCTTAGACCGAGCAATCCGATCAGCCCGATTGTTGATCACTATAGTGTGCCAAATTTCTGGATTGTCGGCCAAGGTCTGTGCCGCCAAACCCGTCCTTTGCCAATTGCCCATGGCACCTAAACGCTCATTAGCCGACATGCCGTTGATAAATTCAATTTGCCGTTGCCGCACTTGCGCGATGGGATAAATCTTAAGTACACCCAAATCGGCCACTACGTTGTCGGCCATTTCCTTTAAGGCAAAGTCTTGCTCAATCCCCAAACTGCTGGCCATTTCAGCCACCAGCGCAATATTATTCGGGTGCTCTTCATACGGAAAACGCCCCACTACATCATCGGTCAATAAACCGGCTTCAAGCCAAGTTACCCGAGTGATCTCAGTCTTTTTCGCCTTCGCCGCATCTTCAAGCAAAGGCAACATGCTCTCTTCAGTGGTGATCATCACGCCCTGTTTTGGCACAAAACGCTGCATCACAATAGGAATTTCAATGCCCGCTGGCCCCTGTAAATCTTCATGATCAGGATAACAATTGGTGATAGTCGAAATATCATCCCGCATCCACTGGTTTTGAATAATATCGATATAACGCGGTGTCAGCCCCATGCATTCCCACAAAAAAACATCGGCTCCCAGTTTAGCCGTTAAGCCGGTTAAAAATACTTGCTCCCAAATCGTCGCTTTATCATAAGGACGAAACAGAAACATTTCTTTCATCGGCCGACTCGCCGGACCAAACAAAAACATTGCCTCACAACCGGTCGTTTTAGACACCACACTCAGCCCCATGCCGTTAAACAAAGCCGCTTTGAGCCGTTCAGTGCCCGACTTACCCCGAGTGCCCCAGCCACCGACCACCAGCGGAATATGGTTACGGTTACGGCGCATTTGCGCCAGTTTACTGGCATGAATACCGAGATAACCCAGCGTCGCCACCCCGGTAAAGGCCAGCAATTGCACTATGGTATTTTGATAAACCGAATAAAAATAGTTTTGCATATCCGTCATCGATGGCAGTGCAAACGGCAACCCCATCGCAGGGAAGAAACGTTGTACTTTAGAGTCGACATTATGCGCCTTACCTTGCTCATCAGCATAACCTCGAATACTGGCGGTAAACCCGAGTTTCACCAGCTGCTGCAAATATTCGCTGGCGGGTCGACTGTCCTTTTCTTGCCAGTTACGCAATTGCGCCAAATGCTGAAATTGCCATTGGATCACCGCTCTGGCATACAAACGCCTTAAAATATTGCTCGGCGGCATCAACTCGGTGATCCCCTCGGTACTGTAGATTTTCACCGCCTGCGTCGGCCAACCTTGATCTAGACTAGAGATAACTTGGTCAAGCAGCGGTAAATAATCACGCCAACCCTGCTCATCCGCTACAAACAAAGGCTCACCAGGGACTTTAGTGACACTTAATTCTGCCATGCGTTGGCTCGACGTTTGACTCAAACCATAATATAACCGCCCTTTAAGGTGATCATGATCTTGTCTCTTATCCGTCGCCGGGGTGCGTAATTCATGCAAAAAACGCCAAAAGCGAAAACCAAACCGAAACCCCGCCCGCACTTTGACTTTGCTGCCTTTATCTTGAATATCAAAACCAAACCGCTCGCCGCCCAAACGAGCCAAATAACGATGTAAGTCCTCTTTGGCAGTCCCTCGGGGCACTTTAAACGTCAGCGCCTGATGTAAAGGCAATTGCTTTAATTGCTGCTGAACATCGAGCGGCAAAATCTCGCGCCGAGTAACCGCCCACAAGTGTTCACGGGTTTGCGTCGCCCAGCGCCTAACCCCAATGTTTGCATGGCTATGGTTCAACTGACCCAGTTGTTGAATCAACCGGGTGATATAACTTTCATTAGCATCAAGTGTCAGATCAAGCGTCAACACACTAATCGGCAAGGTATGTAATAAAGTGCGCAAGGCAAAGTGATCTTGTTCATGTTCAAGTGCACCCAACTGCATTTGTAGAATGGGCGCTGCAACAATATCAGGCGTTTTAAGAGAATCAGCTAATGTGAGATAAACTTGTGCGCGAACTTGCGGGCATTGGTCGTGATCTAGCAGCTGTTGTAACACTTTATACCGCAAGTCAGGTTCGAGACTCAGGCTATATTTAGCCAGTGTTTGGCGTACATAATCACTCGGGTCTTGCTGAATTTTGCTAAGTATTTGTGCGACGTTTTCTAGCCGCTTTTGACACACCAACTTGACCACCCGGCCACGTAAATACATGTCTGCGGTCGGGTTGGTCACAAAAATATTATTCACAATGCCGGTCAATTGCTCAACATTGATGTGAGCCACCAAGGTAATGGCTTCACTTCGCAGCCAAATATCCACCTCATCATCAAGACAATTACGATAGATATATTGAATGATATTACCCGGGATTTGATGATCGACGCGCTCAGGTAAAGCTTGCAACGCCTTGCTTAAACAATGAAAAGCTTGAGTGCGAATATGCACGTTACCATGATATTCCAGTGGCCGTAATAGGGTTTTGTGCAACGATAAGATAGACCAGATGTGCTCAATAGAAGCCTCATCCGCTTGCGCTAGCAAATGCGGCACAATATCCGCCAATCGCGCCAAACAACTGGCTATATCTTGCTCTTTACCCGCGAGTATTTGCACATGACGGTCATAAATCGCGCTTTCATCGAGCCAGGGTGCCTTTTTGCGACGAATTTTATTCAACGCCGATTTACTGTAATTCAACGCCTTAGCAATCGTCATCACATGCTCAAGCTGCTCTTCATATTTGTCAGCACGATGATAGTCATGACTAAAACGATTAAACTGCTGTTGCTGCCCCTCAATCTCATCAAGCCATTGATTAATTTGATGTTGTAAGTACTGGATCAAGCGAATCACCTGCCAGTTTTGCTCACCAATAGTATCAAAATCGTCAACCCGAAAGGTCCAGCCAGCAAAACCATTTAACAGCCGATCAAACAAACCCTCACGCAAGCGCAACCAATGATCGCTCAGATTCAATTGTAATAATGCCCGGGTTGATAAATTAGCCATGTTATTTTTATTACCTTTTGTTTTTGGCACCAATCAAAAAACGCGAATGAATTCGCGTCTACGGCGTAGACGAATAATGTAACCTTCATTCATGCCCACTGACCACCTGATTACTTTCAATCACATGATAGCTGTGACGGCGCTTGAGCGAGCCAAACGGCAATCGTGACGGGGCAAAATCATCAAAACCCTGACCATGGGTTTGATTCCAGCTTAACGTCAAACCAAACCCTGGCTCGTTGTTACTGATGTCATATTGAAAGAAGCTGTCAATGCGCCACAAGTGGCCCATGTGGCTCCACTGTTGCCATTGAAAATCCAGTTTGGCGGTGGTGCGACCAAAACTGTTGCCTCGGTCGAAATCCTTCTTAAAACGACTGTGTTGCAAGTCTAATTTTACTGTCAAGGGTCGCCAGTATTGCCAAAAACCGGCCGAGAAAAACACTCGATCTGGCTCAAACAGGTCCCAATCATCATTGGTGGTCAATCCGGCTTGCAACCGCACCCGAGCATCGAGCCAAAGGCGATGTTGCCAAGTATCGCTCAAGCGCAAACCGCGACGATGCTGGTCTTTATAATCCGAATAAACATCATCATCTACGGCAAATAATTCGTCGTCTTCTTCATCCTCTTCCTCGTCTAGCACATCCGCTGGGTTGAGGCTGAGCCTGCGAGCAAATATGGTCAACCTCAGTTTGTTATCAATATCATCTTGCCAATATTGTTTCCAACCGGCACTGACTGAACTGAATAACGCCAAACCACCATTGATCACCGACTGCTTAGCCTGATATTGATAATAACCATTAAGCCGGGCAGAAAAATCCCAATAGCGTGATGGACGATAAACCCAATCATTTTCATTCACTAAGGTTTCAAGCGAAGCGGCGTCATGTTTTCTCACCGCCACTTTGCTGCGAAAATGACTCTGCCAATCGGGCACATTACGCCGATAGTGCCAGCCAAACTCAACAAACTGTTCCTCTTCGTTTTCTTCATCTTCATCAAAATTCTGCCGACTGCGATAACCTGCCGACAGTCCCCAAGTCCCCTCATGCTGTTCGTCCCGCGCGTATTTGTCATACGTCAGCCAGTTATCTTGGTTGGTCGGTAACCAATAAGTATGACGCGCGGCTATCTCGGGTTTTTCAATCGGAAAATCTTCAATCACCGCTTTGTCTGCGACTTTTTTGCCCCATTTGAACACCCTAAATAAGCTGCTTGAAGCCCCAGCAGAGGGCAATAAAGTCAACGATTGGGCTTGTTCAATATAACGGTTACGGCTGGTTAAACGATTGTTAGTACTTACTTCGTCAATACGAAGCCAACTCCCCGCAGGCACAAACACCACCAACGGCTGCGTTCGAGTCGCCAAGTCATATTGGCTTTTTAATGGCGGTATATCAGCCACACTGAAAAACACCCAAGCACGAATACCTTCATTAACCAATGACAAGCTGATCTGATGTCGCCCGGGCGATAGACTAAGGGTTTGTGTGGTAGCCGTGACAATCTGGCGCTTGCCATCAACTTCTAATAACACTTGAGCAGGCACACCAAGATCGCCAAAACGATGAATTTGGCGTAACTGTAAGGTCAAGGTTGTTTGCGTCTTACGGTCAATCTCAATCACCTGAGTATTCACCGCTGATAACAAACGCTCACCCGCTGCGGGCTGCTCTGTCAATAACGCCCGTTGCAAGCGCAAATTAGGCGCACTGGGCTGCCACGAATGCTGGCTTACCGATTGATGACCGCCACTGCTGATGACACTTTGCCATTTCTGCCAGCCTTGGTCTTGATTGATAACAGCCAACCATTGACGCGCTATCGGACTCAAATTAACGCCCTGAGCCCAGTGATTTGCCGCGCTAATATCCTGATCTGATAGCGCAGGTTGTAACAACAGCTCACCGAATCGAGCCAATAAACCTTCACGACTTTCAAGCGATGGTGTCGCTAATAAACGATGATTGACCAGCTCATCAGTACCACGCTTAAATTGCTCGCTTTGAACCAGCTCATCCATTAAATCGCTCTGCTGCTGCCAACTCAACAGGGCATCCTGATGCGCCAGCATGACCTCAAGTTGATGCTCGCCAGCAGGTAAATCAATCACTATGGTTTTAGGACCCGCCAATTGCACATTCGGATCCGTTGCCACCGCCAAATTCAATGAATCAGACATGCCGCTGAGCAAATAACGTCGCTCGCCAACACTTAACCAATCAGCTGCTGGCCACTCGACCGCGCCAAGCGATTTCTGGCCATAAACAGTTAATTTCAATCGTAATGGTCCCGCAAAAGTGAATGTCCGAGCTTGTTTAGCCACCAGCTTAAAAGCGCTTAAATAGCTATCAAATCCCCGGTTATGAATGGTCACTCGGGTGGCATTATCAATTTCACTGCTAGCGGCCGCAGTCCAATAATGCCAGCTTGCAGGCAACTCTACGGGTTGGGTTTCAAGCAACGCCAACCAGCGCGCGGGCAAACCGCTATAACCACTGTTGAAACTCGCCAGTAAGGCTTCATCAGGCAGCTGTGGCAGTAACTGCGCCTGATAAGCCAACCAAAACCATTGGCTGGCCAAAGCAAATTGATTCTGCCGAAACAACACTTGCGCCAATTCCACCAGCGCCTGAGGCTGTTTGCTAACAATAAAACGGTAAGCCCAATACCCTTCAATATCAAACCAGCGCTCCTGCTCGGCCAAACGAGTCAGAAAACGCCTTTGCGCCAATGTTTGCCATTCGCCCACCGGCAACATCGCAAACGCCGCTAACAATTTATTCGCCCGACGCGGCGCACCATTAGCTTCAAGGGTATCAATCAGACCATCAAGACTAGCTATATCAGTGCCATACAGCTGATTAACGTTAGCCAATACGGTATTGAGATCGCCATGTAAGCGGCGACCTTCTGCCGCACTCATCACTGGATAACGTTGCACAAAATTGTGGTAACGGGTGTTCAAGCGCTTTTTCCACTGCGTAACCTCCCCGGTCAACAACAATGAATCAAATACCGCTTGGTCTTGATGCAATTTAGCCAGAATAATCGGGGCCGTTGCGGGGTTCACTTGATCAAAAAAGCTCTGTTCGTCGGTTTTGGCTTCGCTGCGGTTTTTATAACTCAAATGACTAGTAATCGCATATTCACTGTGGTTTTGCACTGTCACTTGATGAAAAGGCTGTTTAAATTCAATAATTTGCATCGCTACTATTTCAGCCCCCGATTCGGCCCTCGGTTCAGCCCCCGGTTCAACCCCCAATTCAGCCACCTGAGTTAACGGCAAGGCTGCTTCCATCTCGTCAGCCAAACCAGAGGCAGGAAAATAAGCTAAATTGATTTGTTCACCCCGATCAGATAACAACGAAAATCGCACATCACTATGCATCATCGAGCGCAGATATAAACGTAAGGGAGGTTGATGGCTAGTTGGCGGAATAACATAATCAGTCTGGCTTTGTCGCCCCAGTTGACTGAAATATTGACTGCGGATCTCATTCGCTTGCCCCGGCGGCAACCAATGCACTGATGGCGAACCTTTCTCTGGGGCAGTTAATACCGACGGCTTGATGGCAATCAGTTTATCTGCTTGTAACGGCTCTAGTTGGCGATAAAAATACAC
The DNA here is from genome assembly GCA_965277695.1 of Alteromonadaceae bacterium. Lineage (GTDB taxonomy): Bacteria > Pseudomonadota > Gammaproteobacteria > Enterobacterales > Alteromonadaceae > JABSOG01. The sequence continues at coordinate 12,586 of CBDIDQ010000019.1, read as the reverse complement.
CGATGGCAAATGCTCGCGATAATCAGGATGCAAACCACCGCTATCAGTCAACAAATGATAATCTTTGCGCTGGCTAGCGGCGAGTCGCTCAGTTTGCAGCGGATCCCCTCCAACCCCCTCAATCGCCCACTGCGGCGCATAATTGCGCTCATAGAGAAACTGTTCGCGTTGATTCGAGCGCATCCAATACGCCAAAATATCCCGGTCGGCGCTCAACTGCACAGTATGTTCACCCTCGGGAATAAACACCCGAATTTGCGCTAAACGAGAATAAACCTGATCACCATCCGGGGTCTCTAACAAACGATCATCACGAGGCTGAATTTTAATCACTTCGGTGCTCGGCGCTTGCTCATCCAGCGCCCATTGCACTTCCATCAGCTGAGATAAACCATATTCTGCCAACCAAGGCGTGCGCCATAAAAAGCTATATTCGCCCGGTCCTTCAAAGGTATAATTCAAGGTTTGCTGAGCATTAAGTTGATTAAACGCCTGTCGCTGAAAACCGTCTGAGTGGTTGGTCTGAATTTGTTGCCGAGAATGTAAAATAACCTCGCTACGCACACTCAACGCTGGCGCTGTAGTTTGTTTGCTTTGCGCTAGCCTCAAGGTCAAACCGTTAGCTTGTTGACTGTTGTTTTCCAACATGACCACCGCGCGGGCTTCCTTAGCTCGGGAAAATATCCATTGACCTGCCTGATCACGATCCGGCTGCATTTGCCTAAACAGACCATCACCACGAGAGACCCACACACTCAGCTGGCTGGCTTTAGCGACATCAGCTGAATCAAAACCAATAGATAAAAACCGCCCCTGATCCCACTCGACAAAAGCCCGAGTCTCAAGTTGTAATACCGCTTCATCAGCATTAGGCAAACTAAACGCCGCCCCTTGTTGATCATCGCTCGGCAGCAATTGATTGATGGTATGCCATTCAATCCGCTGCGGATAATAGATGGGATCTTGTGCCGCCCCTTGCGCCGCAAAAGACAAAATGGCTAAGCAGCCCAATAAAAAACCAGCAAACGCTTTGGTCATTTCACCGCATCCACCACACAGTTGAGAATTTGAGTAGACAACCAACGGTCTTTACGCATCGCCTTGCGCATTTCACGACTCAATTCAATATGAATAAATTGCTCAAAAAAGCCCAATTGCCGCAGCGCTTTGCCCACCACGTTTTTACTACCACCGAGTTCATTAACTTCTTCTGGATAGACCAAAGTTTCGACCTCGGCGACCCGGCTAATACATTCATTAGCAAAAACCAGTTTGCTGAGATAAAGCGTCGGTAAATTGGCCCCATAACTCAAAATAACATCGGCATTTTGTGCCACCTCACTGTTACGTTTGCCTTTACTAAAACCATGTAATTGCAGCACTAGCGGCTTATCAAAATAACCGGCAAAAGCCCGACTGGCGGCCAACATCGGATTATTAGCAGCTGAACTGAAATCACTGTTAATCGATTGCTTTTTGTCACGCCCAGCATGACGATGCACGGTATTGAGCATCACGGCTTTAAAGTGACCACTTTGCCACCAGTCGGCGACAATATCAGCGGTCCATTTATCGTAATAACGATGAGAGGCTTGTAAAAACCAGTTGTTTTTCACTTTTGGTTTGAGCGCCAGTAAACCCCAACCATAATCTCGTTTTGATTTAAGCAAGGTCACTTTGCGGTTACGATGCTTAGACTCATAAGCGTAAAAATTAAAATCGACTAAAGAATCGACCTGATAATAAGCCCGTAACGGAAAAAAATCATCATCAGCAAAGGCTTTGCTGAATCCCGCTTCTAACTCGCTGAATTGCGCCATGCTGACAGGCTGATAAGGTAAGGTTTTAGGGTTGTCTTCTTCTGGCCAAGTTGTTTCACCAGCAAAAGCAGACAATAGAGGAAATAATAGCAGCAACATGGACATGACGATCATCGTCAGCTGCTTTGGATAGGAATGAAAATGCATTTGTCACCTCAATATGTCTGTTGCATATGCTCAAAGAGCTGCATGGGACTGATATCATCCGTAAATACATATGACGCCTGAATAAATCCACTATTGACCGCAGAAGTTACTCTGAGTTGATAGTGACGGTTTATCAGGTCCTGATCAAGTGGGAAATGGAATACTTGTGCTGCACCGATGGTTTTATTTGGCTGATTGAGTAGCTGCACACTTTGACCACTGTTTTGAGCACTGTTTTGAGCACTGTTTTGAGCACTGTTTTGAGCACTGTCTTGACCAAGCACAGCATAACGTCGTGCGGGTACTGTGTGAGCGGCAAACTCACCACTGGGCTGTTGCACCATCAGCTTAACATCAAGCAGATGCGCCGCCGTGGTAGTCGGAAAATAATGAAAAGACACCCACTCTTGTGCGGCTTTTTTCTCAACAGCAAAGGTCAATGGTGACGCCAATGAATAAGCACGACGAATGCGATAACGCTGCTCACTCTCACCACTAGGGGTTTGATTGATATACCATTTAACCCCTGATGGGCCGTCAATATTAATCTTATGCTGTCCGGGTACCAGCATAGGCAAAGAGAATCGCCCCGATGCCGCCGTCAGCCAATACTCGACCGCAGGCTGATCATCCACCTTGATATCAACTTTAAGCGGTTCATCAGATACTGAACGTCGAATATATACCAAGTTGGGACTGACGCCTTTTTCTACTCTGTCGCTCCCGCGCTTTTCATTCCCAAACAGCCCACTCCATCCCGTTGATGATATCGGCCGATAGTGATTCAAATTAACCACAGGCTCTGCGTCTGGCAATTCGTTAGCTACTTCACTAAATAATGGGTAGCTGGCCAAATTTTCCACCGTCGCCAATGCCGACCATTGTGATGTCGGCTCTGCTGCGCTAGCCAACTGCTCATCTTGCAACCGTTGTTGCCAATAGAAAACTTGCGAATGCCCATTGGTTTTATGCGCTTGATAGTCTATCGGCAAAGCCATAAACCATTTTGGCAGAGGTTGCAGCTCATCGACCATATAACTCAATGCTAGCGGTCGGGTAAACACGCTGATCAACACTGGCGCTAAAGGCGCTGCAACCACCAAAGTTGTGGCCTCAGCAGGTGCAACAATATAACCACTGTTTTTGGCATATATTTGACTATAAGGTGCATCTTCAACGCTCAAGGGCAGGCTTTCGTATCTGTCGTTATCTGTTAGTGTTGCCAGAGTGCCTGATAGCAAACTCACTCCCTGATGATCTAAAACCCGCCAATTAACCGTTTGACTGCGATTAACCAAACCAACCGATTGCAAACCCCGCACATCCAATCGAATCGGCTGTACCGCATCGCTGTTAAGTGCCAACGCATAATGCAGTGGTTGCTGAGGCTGGCTGATATAACCCCGAATAGCATTGAGTTCAGCGGCCATTGGCTCGGTTTCTTTTACCATAGACGACAGCGCTTGATCCGCTCCATTATTGTCATCCGCTACAATAGTATCACCAATAAATAGGGTTGCCGTTTGATAGTCTTGCCCTTTCACCCCAGTTGGACCCACAGGTAACCAACTGAATTTTAACGCATTGTGCCTTTCACTATCTGATACCATATCAGCCGGATAGATATTGCCTGCCATCACTGCCGCCCGTCCATCTCGATGCATTCGTTGCCAAAGTATCGGCAAATCGGCGTCTTTTTTGCGCTCCAGCACCGATACTCGCACAGCTACCCGAGCATCACTTGGCTGATTATTTTGTGCTTCGCTTGGATTTAGCTGGATAGCGCTTAACTGGATTTGCAATTCAGCCAACGACTCCCGGCCTTCAATAAACAAGCCTTCGCTAAGTCCCGCCTGTTCGCCATCGGGTTGATCAAAAAACCGCGCTGCCCGATTGATATTGGCAACCTTAGCGTCAACAGCAAACGTCCGACGTGTTTGATTTAATACCCGTTGCCCGCTATCTAGCGTGCGGTAAACCACCTGATAAGACAGGGTTTCATCAATCTGATTAGCGTTATCACCCTCCACCACAGGTGTCAGCTGTATTCTGACTTGTGCCGCATTAGCCGGAATTTCAAAATTCAACGCTTGCTGGTTATCGAGCCAAAACACCGGATAAGCGCTGAAATCATTATCCCAGTCACCGCTATCAGTATTACGCCAATTCGGCAGCTCATAAGGCCCAGCGGCCATCACCAACCAAGCGATCATTATCACCAACAACAAACGCCCTAATAACCTCATCAGTTCGCCTCGCCAATTAAGGATGCTTCGCCCAATAAGGATGCTTCGCCCAATAAGGATGCTTCGCCCAATAAATAGCGCTGACGCTGATCAATAAAAGCGGCAATGCTATCAGTATCAGTCAGGTTCAGTGCAGCCAAATTGGCCACCAAGGTCAGCCGTTGCTGTTCATCTGCAACCGCCAAATAACGTTGCTGCGAATTATGATCCGTCAGCAATGTCACACTGCCCGAGCGAACCGTTTGCTCTAGCAACGCCAGCTGAGTGATATTTTCAGAGCGGGTAAACTGTTCAAATTGCTCGCGCAACAGCATTAGCTGCGATGTCGGCGCAGCGATATACGACTGTTGCTGTAACCACTGCTTAACATCGGTTTCTACCACTGGCCAGCCTAAAGCGGCGATTTTTTTGCCGAGCAAATCATCGCCACTGTTGCGATCAAACTGTTGACGCAGTTTAGCCGGTAACCACACCTCGGCATATTGCGCAGCTTCAACATATTTGGTGTAACGTGATTGGGCATTTATTCTGGCAACAAAGCGCTGATCTTCGCCATCCACCGCCAACACTGGTAACCCCTGATCTTGTAGGGTTTGTTTTAATGATGCTAATCCGGGATGACGCTGAGCGGCGGGTTTTTGATATTCAAAATGCGCCACCACAATGCCATTGCCAGCTGTCGATGCCGAACTAAAACCGCGTATTTGCAAAGCAAAAGGTGCCCGGTGTTGATCATGACGTAATAAGCTTTGATGAAACAAATTAAACAATGAATCAGGGTTTTGCGAAGACGTTAATAACGAGCTGCCATCGTTATTCGCCTGAGGATGAGTACCAGCAATCAAAATCGCTCTAGCATTAAGCGCTTCAAACAACATACTGCCAAACTCAAAGGTATTTTGTTCAAACAGCGGCATTGGCACTTCAACAATATAATCCGATGAACCACCGACTTTAAGTACATAGGTGCCCCAATGGCGTAATTGTTCGCCAATTTCGTTAAAGATAATATATTCAGACCCAGTGACCAAATGACGATAAAGCAAAGTTTGATAGCCAAACTGATTAGCGGCGGTAGAAATCTGATTAAGACTATCTTGTTCTGCGCTAGCCCACGGCTTGTTACCAAGCTGATCGATTAACCTCAGCGTCGGTTGTAATACTGCCTGATCAAAGTAGAGCAATTGATATTTATCAGCAGCCACATAAGCCTGAGTATGTTTGGCAGCGATGTTAAATTTACCCTGTTGTAAGAAACCTTGCAGATAACCGTCAATCCGTTGCTGTTGCGCCACTTGGGTATATTGTTGCTTCACTGCGGTTTGGCTATAAATATTCAGCAAGCTTTGATCATTAAGATAAACCTCGGCAAAGCCATTAATACTGGTATCTCTTTGTCTGTTTTGTGGTGCCGGAGAATGCCAAGTCAGGTTAAAATCTCCCAGCAAGGCTTTTAATTGCTGCAACACCAAATCATCCGGCAAGCTGCGTTTCACCCACATAGTGGTTTGCTGTAACGCCAACTCTAGGGTTTGTAAATCTTGCCTAACCCCCAATAACTGGCGCACAGAGATACGGGTATAACCCCGCAATTGCAGGGTATTATTAGCCCCTGTCGCCCGATGAAACAGCTGAAATAACGATTGTGAGTTCAACAACACATCATCACTGCCATCGTCAGCCCGATCAGCCCGCGCTCCGGCATAAGCCAAGTAACGCCCACCAAGGGCAGTAAATACCGAGTCGGCAATCGCCGCCACTCTAGGCTCATCCAGCGCCCGTGGCACTTCAATCGCCAGCTGTCCTTGTGCTGGCAAATCAACAACAAAAAAGCCCCAGCCCCGTTGCGGTGTCATATCATGTAGCACCACATAGCGCTGTTGCACTAACGTTACCATATAACCTAATGATTGTGCCGCACCGGCTAACACCGGCACTTCTGAGGTGTCTGATAAGTCATTAAGCTGTTTGAATAATCTGGTAAACGCCGCCCCTTCAAGTCCAGTTAACGCAATCGGTTGCGCCACCCCTTCGGATTGATAACTTAAGCTGCGAAGTTCACCAACAAATTCACTGAGCGGCGCATCGCTTTGCTGCAATAAGGCATTACCTTGCTGATCAACGGTATTTGAAGTCAACGGCAAGCTGAAAAACGTCAGGCTAAAACCCATCAAACTAGCTAACACAATCGCCGTTAATGAGGTTTGCAAGGTGGTACGGGTAAAACGAATGGCGATGCCCTTTTGATACATCTTCAAGGCAATCAAGGTGCCGAGCAAATAACCAAAGCCATAAAAGTCGGTGACCTTTTGCGCCGGGGTAAACCAGATAATGGCGTAACCGAGAACCAACTTATACAAAAAACCAACGTTAAAAAACAGCAGTAACAGACGTGCGCCTTCCATGTTAATTTGCCTTATCAGCGGCAAACTCATGATCGCTAACGCAGCGAGATAAATCACCAAAGCTTCGGCAAAGGTGGTCAGTATTTTCAATGGGTTATACCATTGCAACGCCAACAGCGAGGGGATCAGAATACCGTTGAAATCCCAGCCATAACGCAAGTTCATCCTTGAGGCGACAAACGCAGCGGTGATCAAAATAATATAGGCTTTGGGGCTGGCAAGGATACTACTAGCAATATCCTCATACATATAACTGAGGGTACTAATATTGAAATTGGTGAAGGGTATCAGAATAAATTTGATGATCACAAAGGTGGTGACAAGGTACACCGTCAGGGTCAAGCCGCCAATTTTCAAACCGCCATTCCACAATTGATTAGCGCATAAGGCAATGATAATTAAACCAAAACTATGTAAACCACTACGCAATTCATAAGGTGCACCCCAAGCCGCCAGTTGTTCAGACAATAGCGGCAAAGCAAAGCCATCAGAGATAATTCGCACCAATACACTGATGAGGATCAACATAAAGAAGCGATCACGGCCAAACATTTCCCCCAAACCGAGTTTAACCAGTCCTCTGTCGGCCACCACCCGGGCAATCAAATAAGTCAGTATGCTTTCTGCGATGATCACCCAGGCGCTGACCGGACGCACCAAAAACAGTGGAATTAAATAACCCGGCACCACCAGTCCAGACAAGGTAGTACCAAAGCGCAAATTGAAAAAAACCACTACCATGACGCCCACCCAAACGGTGGTGATCACTGAGCTGGCTAATCCCCCTGCGGGTAAAAAATCCAGAGTCATCAGTAAAGGCTCATAAAATACTGATTAAGTGCAATAACAGCGAGAGTTTTTCGCCGGTGATCGGCTTATCAATAAAGTGCTCAACCCCGAGCTTTTCTAAATCAGCGCTGAGTGCCGACAATCTTGATGCCGACAAAACAATAATCGGCAATTTGATTTGTTGCTCCGCCAACGCGCCAATCAATTCAATACCATCCATTTCAGGCATATAAACATCGGTGATCAGCAAGTCAAAAGTCTGCTCATCCAGCAAGGCTTTCGCTTCTACGCCATTGACTGCAACGGTGACCTGATGCCCTTCAGCCATCAATTCCAAGCTCATCAGCTTTGCCAGTATCGCCTGATCCTCGGCCAGCAATATGCGTTTTATATCAGACATTTAGTCCTCTCTTTTTTGTCTTTTGCTTTAGCACTACCGTTATACGGCAGCTGGGCTGTTCGGGTATCTGGAGCGCTTCGTTCTTTACAATCCAAAGCACTCACCACGGAGGCACGGAGCGGGTCAAAAGCGTTAGTTTTTGACTGTATTTTTCTCCGTAGCTCCGTGTCTCCGTGGTCAAAATGTTTTTATTTTTTAAGAACGAAGCGCTCCAGTGACTTGAAAAGCCCATCAAGCCCTCAAGACATTTACAATGTCAATTGCCCTCATCAATGCATCGAAAAAACCGGTATCGACAAATTAATCACATAACCGCTGCCCAGTGTACTCTCAACCGTTAACTTTACACCCCAGTAATCCGAGTTATTAGCTGTAGAGACCAACTTGTGCAGCAGCTCATCACTGTCGTTTCCTTGCTGTTGTGATCCGAGGATTTTGGCCAATTGTGCCTCTGGCAGACCATAACCTTCATTTTCAAAACCAATGCTTAGCAATCGTTGTTGATCTTTACTGCTATCGATGACGGTGATTTTTAGGGTTGATGCATTGCTATCGCTATCTTCAATCAAAATGTGGCAAGTTAACTCAAACAGCATGATCAGCTGCTGTGGTGCAGCCATGACCAAGCTCACAATGGTCGGAGATTTAAAGCGCAATTCAATACGCTTTTTAACCAGTTCAGGGGTCAGGCGATCGGTGACGCTTTGCAGTTCAGTCAATGGATTTAACGGGATCACCTGAGGCGTCAATGAACGTTGTAGCTCCAGTTGGTCTTCAATTAACCAATCGATTTGGCTCATTTCTCCTAGCGACTCTTCCATCAAATCGAGGTATTCACACTTCTCGGGTGGTAATTGCTGGCGAATTTGACGACAGAATAAATTCAGCGTACTCAAGCTGTTACGCATTTGGTGGAAGTACTGACCATACAAATCTTTTTTCATGGTAATAATGCGCTGGGCATCAGAAACATCAATAAATTCAAACAACAAACCCAGCAACAAAAATGGCACACCTTGTTGCTCATTACTATTTGCCACAGTGATTGGTCTTATTCGCAGCACATAATCTGCGCGCAAATCTTTAGGCTGAATTCTCAGGCTGATCTCAGTATTTTTGATCGTCACTTGAATCAGATGCTGTTTGATTTGTTGCGAGTTAAGCGTGGTCAATTTCAGCAAAAAATCGTGGGCGGTCAGTGAATAAATCGGCAATTGCAACTGTTGTGCAATCTCATCCATTTGTTTATTTGAATGGGTAATTTGGCCAAACAGATTATATAACGCACTGGCCGTGCTCATACCATCAAACACGTCCTGCAAAGAATTAAAGCGTTTTTCGAGCATTGAGACCGACGTATCTAACGCTTCATATTCGACCTGTGCCAGCTTCAAAGTAAAAAAGCGTCGAAACAGATTATTGTCTTTTTGGCTTTGGTGCAAATAGCGGTTGCGGTAATGCAACAGCTCAGAAATCTCTCGACTGAAATGCAGCACATTGCTCTCAAATGACCTCGCATCCCAATCTTCTGTCGACATCACGGTCAACGCCCAGAAACCCAGCACTTCACCGCCAAAAATCAATGGCGCGATATATTCCACCTCGCCTTCCTCAACCGAAGAGAAATAACGTTTCTTCAGTTTTATCGGCTGTTGGCTAGCCACCGCATCACTATAAGGTGTTCTTTCAAAATCCCGACGCATTTCTTCGATATCATCAATATGACAATTCAATGCGTGAATAGCGGCAACCCGGTGATCGCCAGCCACTTTGGCAAGAAAAATAGAACGGTTTAAACTTAATTGCTGATTGATTAAGGTATGCAGATTATCCCAGGGGTTATCGGATTGATAAAACGATGGCGGCAACACTTTTTGGCTCAAGCGAGCATTGAGATTGGCGGATATCTTTAAAATTAGTGCTTCTTCTCGCAACCGTTCCATGCTCAACATATAAACCACAGCTAAAAATTGCACTGCGATAAGCTCAAACACCGGGATTAGCATAGCCCAATTGAGCAATAACAGCAGACACAGACCATAAGTCAGTAACATCGCACTGGCAGAGAATAAAAATACGCCCTTGGGCGACAGCAACTGCGAAGTAAAGAAATAGGCTGAAAACACCAGTAAAATCAACACTAAAGTGACTATTCCCGGTGTCATACGAATAGCACTGTCATTCACCAGCGTATGGGCAGCCATCGCTTGTAATTCACCCAAAGAAGCACTGTCACCAACCGGATTTGGCGGAATAAAAAAGTGACTGCCGGTTTGTTGATAATCCAAATCAATCAACACCACTTTATCGGCGACCAGTTCATCTATCAGGCTACCGCCTAATGCCTGAGAAAAGCGCACATGAGGCAAGGTGCTAATGGCTGAAAAGTAATTCAGATAAGATAACGGCTGACTCATTTGCGCTTGATAGAGCTGCTGTAAACCCGCTTTGCCGCTTTGCACAGTGAACTGACGGTAAATCCCCTCAGTGGCCACCATATCAAATAATGCCAGCCGTTGCAGATGGTCATTACCTACCACAGCAAGGTCGGGCGAGGTAGCAATATATGCATCGTGCTGGAGTTGCCCCAGCGATTGCACCACTAAAGCCGAACGCGTCAACAACACAACGTGCCTAGCCTTATGCGTCGTCAAATCAACAATCAACTGATCTAGATGGCGAGTAAAGTGTTGATCATAAGGTAAGTCGTTGTTAATCAATAAGGATTCAGGGTAAGCCGTGCTAGAAAAAGGCAGGTTAAGCACATGATCGTGAATTTTTAAATTAATCCAATGCAATGACTCCGCCGCCGACAACCAGCCTAAAACCAGTGTGCACAGGCAACCAAAAAGAAATGCTTTAAACGCAGGATGTATGGTCATTATGAATTATAGATGTACCTTGTTTTTCTTGTTGAGATCTAAGGCTAAGAAGCGAATCAGCTCAAGGATAAAACGGGCGGTAGGAACAATCAAGTAAAGAGTGCTTTAGTTACATATTGACACCTATAATTGGTCATTAAATTCAATTCTGTTCAAATCTTACTGTTTGTGTTTTCTTGACTATACTTCACTTCTTTGTAATTAAAAACAAGCGACGGAAACAAAACAATGAAAATGCGATTGATTCATAGACAGATAACCAAAGGCTTTTACATACTCTTTTTATTACTGGGTTTAAGTGGTTGTTTTGATGGTGGCAGCAACAACGGACCCACAGTTGTCGATCCACCACCTCCGCCACCTCCAGTCGTCAATACCTTAACCCTAACTTATGATTTGAACGGTAGCCAACAAGTACCAATGGTAACCACCACCGCCCAGGGCAATGGCACATTAACCTTAGATTTGGATAGCGGTGCGCTGACAGGTTCAGTCACTACGGCCGGTGTTGAAGTCACCGCAGCCCACGTTCACAACGCTTTTGCTGGTGCTAATGGCGATGTCCTAGTCACTTTAACTCAAAGCACTACTGATACGGCACAATGGCTAGTACCCGATGGCACGGTTTTATCAGCCGAAGCGATTCAAAGCTATAGTGCTGGCGGATTGTATATCAATGTTCATAGTGATGCCTATCCGGGCGGCGAAATTCGCGGGCAAGTATTAGCCGATAACATCAAAATTGTCTGGTCCACTCTCACCGGGGCAAACCAAGTGCCAGCAGTTAACACTATGGCCTCAGGCAGAGCGGCATTAACCATCAATACCGACACTATGGCGGTAGTGCTCCATACCATGACGGCTGATCTTGATGATGCGACTGCTGCGCATATTCATCAGGGGTTTGCCGGTCAAAATGGCGGTGTTGTCCTCTCTCTTGAGCAAGACACCGATGACATCAATCACTGGATGGCTACCGGAGAATTTACGCAAGAACAAGTCGACATGCTTTGGGCGGGCGGTTTGTATGTCAATGTCCACAGCTCGATGAATCCGGGCGGTGAAGTTCGCGGACAACTTATGGCTGATAACATCAAAGTCGTTTGGGCTGATCTCAGCGGCTCAAACCAAGTACCACCCGTTGACACTATCGCCTCAGGTCGAGCTGCACTGACCATTAATGCCGATACCATGGCGGTAGTGCTCCATGCCATGACCGCTGATCTTGATGATGCGACTGCTGCCCATATTCATCAGGGCTTTGCTGGTCAAAATGGCGGTGTTGTACTGGGTCTTGAGCAAGACGCTGATGATATGAATCACTGGTGGGCAGCTGGAGAGTTTACGCAAGAGCAGGTCGACATGCTTTGGGCAGGTGGTTTATATGTCAATGTCCACAGTTCGATGAATCCGGCTGGTGAAGTTCGCGGTCAATTAATGGCTGATAACATCAAAGTCGTTTGGGCTGATCTCAGCGGCACAAACCAAGTGCCACCCGTTGACACTATCGCCTCAGGTCGAGCTGCACTGACCATTAATGCCGATACCATGGCAGTGGTGATCCATACCATGACAGCTGATCTTGGCGACGCTACGGCTGCGCATATCCATCAAGGCTTTGCTGGTGAAAATGGCGGTGTTGTACTGGGTCTTGAGCAAAACGCTGATGACATCAATCACTGGATGGCTACCGGAGAATTTACGCAAGAACAAGTCGACATGCTTTCGGCGGGTGGTTTATATGTCAATGTCCACAGTTCGATGAATCCGGCTGGTGAAGTTCGCGGTCAATTAATGGCTGATAACATCAAAGTCGTTTGGGCTGATCTCAGCGGCTCAAACCAAGTGCCACCCGTTGACACTATCGCCTCAGGTCGAGCTGCGCTGACCATCAATG
>CBDIDQ010000018.1:0-20487 GCA_965277695.1 Alteromonadaceae bacterium | reverse complement strand
GTGTAGGCGGGTTGCCACGGTCGGGGGTTTGGCCTTCGACCACGCCAAGGATGGTCATGGTGGGTGCGTTGCTGCGTTTGGCGGTGATCACCATTGAAACCAGTTTTTTCCAGCTACAGCCAACAAACCCGCAAATCCCGCCCATTTCTACTTCGCCAAAGCTGACGGTATAGTCTTTATCGGTGTGTCTGGCGAGTAGGCTGATGACTTTGGGATGTTGCTTGAAGGTACTTATTGCTGTTGTTTGTGGGTTTTGCGCTGCGCTTGAAAGTGAGGTCATCAGTAATACCACCATTATCATATAGATTGTTGTATAGATTGTTGTATAAAGAGGTTTCATTGGTTTGGGTGTTGAGGTTTGTGTCGATGCATTACTGTAGGTATTTTTTTGCCTAGTTGCAAGAAGGAGCAAGGTGTTATCAGCAGATAGCGGAGTTTACAAAACATGAACTTGGACGGAAAATGGTCTACGCTTAAAGGTGAATTGACACTCTGCTGATTGGAGTGTTGTAACAGAGGGTGTGATCATGAAACGATTATATTTTACGACTGATAATCTCGATAGCGCCGAATCTATTTCGGATGATGTGCATGAAATTGGGGTAACCGACCTGAATTTCCATGTGATGAGTAAAAACGAAGCTGGGCTGTACAAACGCCATATCCATTCAACCAATATTTACCATGAAAACAATATCTTGCAACAGGCTGAAAGAGGCGGTCTGATTGGCGCATCAGTAGGCGCTTTGTTGGTGATCATTGCCAATTTCACTGGCGCGATGATTATTAATTTGCCAACCACCATGGCGTCGATTTTATTTTTGATGTTTACCGGTTCGTGGTTTGGTGGGTTTATTGGTATTCATCAACAAAACTATAAAATCTCTAAATTCCATAATGAGCTAGATGTGGGTAAATATCTGGTGATGATTGATGTTAAAAAAACCGATATAGAGCGGGTTGAGCAGATGATGGCAGAGCGTCATCAAGAAGCGCGGTTTAGTGGTATTGACAGTACTGTCATTGCGCCTTTTTAACCCTTGTTGGGGCAGGTTGTGTGCCTGCCCGCAACGGTTATTTTTTACAGCGCGGTAAACAAATGAGCCGCTAAACCAATTAACCCACCGAAAACCCCACCCCAGACGACTAACCAACCGAGATGTTTTTTGATCATGTCTTGAATGATTTGTTTCACCAATTGTGGTGTCAGCTCATCTAGGCGTTTATCGACAATGCTTTGAATGTTGTCTTTGATGCTGTTGTTAGTTGAGCTGCTGTCAGCGCCTTGCTGTAATGACTCGGCAAATGATTCGCTTTCTACCAATTGCACCCATAGTGACTTTCATTTTTTCAATGAAGGGTTCTTTTAATGGTACCAATGCGGCATCGCCGCCGACCATCGATAACATGCCGCCAAATGATGAGCTTTTGATGACGTCGACTAGGGCGTCAAAGGATGGGCTTAAATCGACGTGTTCGATGACGGGGCCAAGATTCAGTTTGGCAGCGTCAGAGGTTGAGTTTTTGATGAAGTGATCGATGTTTTCATCGTTAAAAAATTGCTGCATCATTAAATTTTGGATCGCTTGTTTGAATTCTTCAAACCGGGCGGGGATAACGCCCGAGCCGTATAAGCCCGGCACTTTTTCAAATAGCATATGCACCGCTAGCCAGTTGGTAATGGCACCGGATAAGGCAAATAAACCGACAGATAAGATGATTGGTTGTTTGGTGACGTAACCAGTAATAAAAACCAATAAGGCCTGTGTATTGGTGATGAGACTTTTATCCATGATATTCCTGCTATTTATTGTCTATGGCGTACTGTGATGAAGGCGGCAATTGTAAAGCAAAATCAAAAGGATGTGAAAATAAATTGATAATGGTCAAAACAATTTCTCTGTCGCTAAAATAAAGCGTGTCACGCTTGCGGATCCGCCTTATACTGTGCGCCAACCACTAAGGGTTAAACAGGAACGTAAGATGACACAATTACAAACATTTATTGATAATAGCAAAACTGAGCAGGTGATTTGGGCATTACAAGATCCGGCGACTGAGGATTGGGTGGTTTGTGATTCGTTGGAATTTGAAGAAACCGATGTGATGCCGTTGTGGTCATTGCAGTCAGCCGCCAAAGCTTATTGCGAAGATGAATGGAAAGATTATCAGGCTGTTGCTATCAGCATTGATGATTTTTTAGAATTTTGGGTGCATGATTTAAATAAAGATGGTTTGTTGGTGGGTTTAGAGTGGCTGGCTGATGAAGACAATAGTGTGGAGATGGACCCGATAGAGTTGGCCAAAGCGTTGGCTGATTATGAAAGCGCCTAGGCGTTTGTTACGTTTCACATAGCTTTCACATTGGTTGTTTTATCCTGACTATAATTGATGTCTGATTTAGTAGGGATTTAGCGTATGAAACGAATTGTATTACAGTCGGTGGCGCATCATTTTGCCAGCCGCCATCTTTCGCCTGGTTTGGCGAAAGCCGAAAATATTTCGCTGTTTAAAGAGCTGTCATTGACTATCAACAGCGGCGAATCTCACGCCATTGTCGGCCCGTCTGGGGCTGGCAAATCAAGTTTACTGCAGATCCTCGCGGGGTTGGCGACCCCTACCGCTGGTAGTGTGGGGTTTTTTGACGACACCAGTGCTAATAGCAATAGCAATAGCACCACAAGCCAATCGATCAGTCAGCTTAAGCAGCAATCGGGTTTTATTTTTCAGCAATTTCAACTGTTACCCGAGCTAGATGCGTTGGCTAATATTGCTCTGCCGCTGAAATTAAGAGGCGATAAGCAAGCTAACGCTAAGGCACGACAATGGCTTGATAAAGTTGGTTTGTCGCAACGGGCTAAGCATAAACCGAATGAACTCAGTGGTGGTGAACAACAGCGGGTTGCTATTGCCCGGGCGTTTGTTGCCGACCCGGCATTTGTGTTTGCCGATGAACCGACTGGCAATCTCGATGAAAAGACCGCTCGGCAAATTAGCGAGTTGATGTTTGAATGCAGTCATACCAATAAAACGGGGTTGGTGATTGTGACGCATAACTCAGCGTTGTCACAGCAAGCCGATCATTGTTATCACCTCGAAGCAGGTAGTTTGCGGGAGGTTGTATGATTCAGGTGACTACCGCCCTAGCTTGGGGGCATTTTCGTCAGCAATTTCATACCTCAGATAGTCGCTTGTTGCGTTGGACTCAGTTATGTTTGCTGTTTTTTTTGCTGACGTTGAGTTTAACCAGTGTGTCTATTCAGGGTTATCTGCAAAAAAATCTACAACAATTACTCGGGGCTGATTTAGTGATCAGTCAATATCAGCCGTTAACCACCGAGCAGCTTTCCCATGTTATTGCCTCATCTGAGGGGTATTCGATTAATCAGCTGCAAACGGTGACCTTGACCCACAATGAGCAGTGGCAATCGGTGCAACTGAAAGTCGTTGATGATTATTATCCGTTGCAAGGCACTGTGCAAATCAGTACGTCGTTATCTGGGCAGAGTTTCGCCAGCGAGCGTGGTCCACGCGCTGGCAATATCTGGTTGGATTCGCGGCTGTTTGCTCGGTTGAATTTAACCATGCAGCAATCGCTACTGGTAGCCGGACAGACTTTTACTGTCAGTGCGATCATTACCCATGAACCTGATCGCTTGCTTGAAGGGCATTCGGTGGCGATGCGGGCGATGATCCATCAGCAGGATGCCGAGCGGTTACCGCTGGTGGCGGATAAGATCGAGTATCGTTATTTATTCAATACCAGTGTGGCTGAGAAAACCGCGTTGCTGACGTGGGTTAAGGCGCAATTGCCTGCTGCGCGAGCTTTGCATCGGGAAGGCGGGCATCCGTTAGCCTTGTTTTGGCAACGGGTGGAGAATTTTATCGGTTTGGCGTCGGTGCTGTTATTTTTGATGGCGGCTATTGCGATTGATCAGGCGGGTCGGCGGCAGTTGGTCAATCAAAAACGTTTTATTGCTTTGTGTTTGAGTATGGGAATGAACCGGGGGCAGGGCATTGTGGTCAGCTTTTTACAGTGGTTGTTTGGTTTTATCTGGTTGTTGCCCATTGCGTTGGGGCTGGCTTATGGCGCTCAGGTGTTGTTGATTGAGCAGCTGCAAAGCCAGTTTGCTGGTATTGAGTTGTTATGGCAGTTGCCAGCGTTGTTAAAGACGATGGCTATCTTATTGGTTTTGTTGATGACTTTTCAGCTGCCTGGCTGGATTGAGCTGTCACGGGTGTCGGTGGCGCAGCTGATCCATCAGCAGATTGCGCGTCGGACGCATTGGTTGCGATTGGTGTGGTCGTTGCTCAGTATTGCCGGCTTGGCGGTGACGTATTCTGATAATGCGTTGCTGACTGGGCTGACGCTTGGGGCGATGCTGGCGACTCTGCTATTGCTGATGTTGCTGACTTGGCTGGTGTTGACTGGCGCTGAAAAAATCACTCAAGGACGCGCGGGTTTGTTGCCTTTTGCGCTGTTTATGATGAAGCAGCGGTTGTTGAGCAAATCAACGCAGATTTTGGGCATTGGCTTATGTGCGACCTTGTTATTGTTTACTTTGATGTTGCTTAAGGATATTGGTCAGGCAATGGACGGTTATCGACGGGTGCATGATGGCAATGTGTTGATTGCTCAGGCGCAAGATCATCAAATCGACGGGATAAAACGGTGGGCGAAACAAACCGACACACAAGTCAGGCAGCTTAAGCCTTATGTCAGGGGACAATTGATTGCGGTTAATGGCGTCGATTTAGCGACTTTTAGCGGTAAACCGAGTGATAGTATGGCCACTTTACAAAAACCAGTGCGGGTGCATTGGACAGCTGATGTGCCGTTGAATAATAGGGTGAGCGAAGGGCAATGGTGGGCACCAAATACCGCAGATTGGCAACAAATTTCGGTTGAAGCAGAAGTGATGACGGATATGGGGTTATCGCTTGGGGATGCGCTGAGTTTTATGATCAACGGGCGTAGTCATGAGTTTATTATCAAGGCGTCTCATGTCTATAAAGCGGGCAAGGGGTCAATTACGTTTTGGTTTCAGGTGCCGGTGGCGATAGCTGATGAACTCGACGGTAGTATTTATTATATGGGCAGTATGGAGTTGCCTGATGCCGCTTGGGGTAAACTGTCGATGTTGTGGCAACAATTTCCGACCTTGCGAATGCTGTCGATGAAAGAGATGGCGGCCAGCTTTGATCAAACCTTGGCGATGGTGACCCGGTTGGTGAGTGCGTTTAGTGTGATGATTAGTTTGATGGCACTGTTGGTGATTGCGGCTTCGGTGAAGGGGTTTGAGGCGGATGATCGGCGCAAGAATGGTTTGCTACTGAGCTTTGGTCAGTCAAAAGCAGATTGTTTACGTTTGACCTTGTATGAATGGTTGTTTACTGGCGGTATTGCCGCTGTAGGGGCGATTTGTGGCACTTGGTTGTCAGGCATATTGATTTATCAGTCGCAGTTTTCGTTGCGTTATCAGCCGGACTTTTGGTGGCTGTCGGGAACCTTGGTGATCATCGTCGGGGTGGTTTGCGCTGTTGGCTGGTTGGGCAGTCGGGCGAGTTTGAATGTGTCGGTGCCAGAGCTATTAGAATAAGCAGGAGTGAGTCGGCATGATTTCACATTGCTTTCACATTCGTTGAGGCAAACTGGACGCATCAATCAAGAGGAAAGTGATATGTTAAATCAAAAGCTAAATCAAAAGTTAAACCGATATTTTTCAATGATCAGCGCCTTTATGTTGTTGCTGATGAGCCATTTGGCAATTGCCACTGACCAAGCCAGAGTGCTGATGGTGGTCAGCAGTTATGGTGTTGAGCAAGGTGAGACCCAGCCCGGCTATGAATTCGATGAGTTTTCTAAGGCTTATTTAGTGTTTAAAGCCAATGGATTTGCGGTGGATATTGCCAGTCCGACGGGCGGGGCGGTAGAAGCTGATAAATATGATCCCACTAAGCCCTATAATAAAACGGTATTGACAGATACAGTGGTGATGGCGCAGTTGGCGAATACGCTGGCGACAAAGACACTCAATGCCAGTGATTATAATGCGGTGTTTGTGGTGGGCGGTAAAGGGGCGATGTTTGATTTGCCTAAGGACTTAGCGTTACAGCAGTTGATTGCTAGCATTTATGAGGATAAGGGCACTGTGGCGGCGGTTTGTCATGGTCCGGCGGCGTTGGTTGATGTGAAATTGGCGGATGGTTCTTATTTGGTTGATGGTAAAGCGGTGAATGGTTTTACTAATGTTGAAGAGCAGATGTTTGGTAAAAAGTGGATGCCGCATTTTGAATTTATGCTTGAAGATAAGCTGAATGAGCGCGGCGGCAAGTTTGAAAAAAGTGCCATGATGTTAAGTCATGTGGCCGAGGATGATCGTTTGATCACAGGTCAAAATCCAACTTCAACGTCGGCAGCGGCTGAAGCGTTGGTGCGTAGTTTAGGTTATACGCCAGTGGCTCGTCAGCCTTATCAAGATGAAGCGACATTTGCGGTGATTGCCCGAGTGCTTAACAATGATATCAGCGCAGTGACTGAATTGACGGTGAACTCGGCGCAATATGCCTTGCCTATGGTGGGCATGTATGGTTTTTATCATGCTAAATCGGCGCAAACTAATAAGCAGCTGAAACAGGCGCTAAACCTGATGGAAATTGCTCAGGACGAAATCAATAATCCGGCATTGGATGCACAAATCAGCAAAACTAAAGCCTTGTTGGCGAAAAACAATTAATCAAAGCAAGTAATCAAAGCAAGTAATCAAAGAAAGCAAAGTGAGTGAGATGAAAACACCGTTAACCATTCTGATCATTGAAGACCACACGGCTATTGCGCAGAACATCGCTGAATATCTCGAAGGCAAAGGCCATGTGACGGATTATGCCAGTAATGGATCTGGGGGTTTGGCGCTGGCATTGGCTAATCATTATGATGTGGTTGTTTTGGATTTGATGTTGCCAGGCATGGATGGTTTGACTGTGTGTCAGAATATCCGAGAAAAAGCCTTAGTTCATACTCCAATTTTAATGTTAACGGCCAGAGATACACTGGATGACAAGATGGATGGTTTTGCGGTGGGGGCGGATGATTATTTGACCAAACCCTTTGCGCTCGAAGAGCTAGAGGTGCGCTGCTTGGCATTGTCGCGGCGTCATTTGTTGCAAAGGAAGAATAAAATGACCATTGGTGGGCTGGTGATCGATCAGAAATCCCAGCAAGTGAGTCGTGATAATACAGCGTTGGATTTGAGTGCGATGAATTACAATATTCTACTGATATTGGCACAGGCTTATCCGCAAGTGATCACCCGGTCTGAGTTATGCCAGCGCTTGTGGGGCGATGATCAGACTGAATCTGATGCGCTGCGTTCGCATATTTATCAGCTGCGACAAGTGTTAGACAAACCTTTTGCAATGCCTATGTTAAAAACCGTTCATGGTGTTGGCTTTGTACTTAAAATTGATGAGGGGCAGATTTAAAGTGGCTAAAACGAACAAAGGTTATAGCATTCGACGGCGTATTATTGTGCAGTTTTGTCTGTTTTCGATTTTGTTGTCGGGGGTATTCAGCGCTTATAATTTTTTGTTTTTATATGTCATTGAGGATGTTTTTATTGAGCGGGGGATCGCCGAGGAAGCGACGCATTTAACTCAACAGTTTGAGGCGACGGGAGTATGGTCGAGTCCGTCAAAAGCCAATATGGTGTTGCATCATAGTGTGGATACTTTTCCGCCAGCGGTTAAAGCGATGTATTTGCAAGAGCCAATGCGTAAGGAGTTTTTTGGTGAGGCGGGACGTCATTATCATCTTTATCTTATTCTTGTGGACCGGGAGGATAAGCCGGTTTATTTGCTGGCGGAGGTGAGTCAGCAATTGGTTGTTCGACCATTTAGCGCAAAGATTATGATTTCGCTGTTAGTGTCTGCGTTGATGTTGACTGTATTGGCTTGTTTTATTGCCTATCGTTTAGCAAACCGGATGATCAAACCTCTGTCTGATTTGGCTTTGTTGGTAGATGGGGTGTCAGCGGATCAGCTGCCGGAAAGTTTTGCTCATCGTTATCCGGATAATGAAATTGGCATTTTGGCGCAAACTCTCGAAGCATCAATGCAGCGGATTAAAGCCTTTGTTGAACGGGAGCAACATTTCACCCGGGATGCCAGTCACGAGTTGCGTACGCCGATTGCTATCGTCAAAAATGCCACTGAGTTGCTAGCGCTTAAGGCTAATAGCAACAGCGGGCTAGATGAAGGAACCAAGACCTTGTTAAAGCGGATAAGTCGTGCGGGTTTGCAAATGGAGCAGACGGTAAGCACCTTGTTATCGTTGGCTCGGGAAGAAAATAATGATGCGGTTGCTGCACCAGTTAAATTGTTGCCAGTGGTCGAAAGGGTGATTGTCGAAAATGCCTATCTGCTGGACAATAAAGCGGTTGAAGTGAATGTTGATATTGCGCCGGGTGCTGAGGTAGTTAGCCAAGCGGGTATTTTACATATTTTGTTGGCTAATTTGATCAGCAATGCCTTTCAGTACACGTCGGCAGGAGAGGTGACGATTGCTTTTGCTGACAATTGTTTGCAGGTTAGCGATACCGGGCCGGGTGTCGAAGAGAACATAAAAGATAACTTGCTTGATCCGCTGGTCAAAGGCAGCGAAAGCCAGGGTTTTGGCATTGGTTTGTCTATTGTTAAACGGTTGTGTGAGCGCCATCAATTGGGGTTGGTCATTGGAGAAAAAGATGGTGATGGTCAGGCTGAGGGCATGGTGGTGAGTATTGGGTTTGCTGGGCTTTGAGGTCTTTTAAATTTTATGAGTATCAGCTTAAAAATGGTTGTTAGGCAGAGGGTTTTGCTTTTGGCGGAACGTTGTATAACATCATTCAAACTGTCATTGCCAATGGATTGAACGCTTCACCTATGAGCTAGGAAACATCGAAGTCAGTATAAATTAAAAATAATTGCAAAGCGTTCTGGTATTATTAGGCAATTAAGTTATTCTTCGTGATAATTTTTACGTGGCATCAATACTTGTGTCAGTTTTGTTGTCAAAAAAATATCAATAAAGTGGAGTTTTTATGAATCAATCAAGTCAAGCAGCGTTAACGATGGAGCAGTCTCAAGCTGCGCTATCTCAAGACAGTGAAATTAATTTAGCAGTACAAACTGTTGCTCAATTAGATTTCTCTATGCTTAGCCGTAAGTTAGTTGAAGAAAAAGGTTGGACCGCTGAGTTTTGTAATGAAGTCGAAGATTTGTATCGTAAGTTTTTGGCTTTAAATATTCGTTATCCAGATAGAAAAATCTGTCCGACGGGTCCTGTTGATGAGTTTTGGCACGCACATATCTTAGACACACGAGCCTACCAAGCGGATTGTGATATGTTGTTTGGTGAGTATTTACATCATTTTCCTTACTTTGGCATGAGAGGAAAGCAAGATAAGCAAGATTTACAAAATGCTTTTGATCAAAGTGTCGCGCTTTTCATTAGTCACTTTGGCATTGATCCTACTGCGGGCGATATTAGTGCTAGAGGTTGTTCGCCTCAGAGATGTCCATAACGTGAGTGAGATAAAACACCTATATATGTTTGATGCTCAAGAAGATCACTTACTTGAGCCTCGAAATCAACACTTTTGGAAGGCGCTAGTCGGGCATATCAGAGCCGATGGTACTCATGAGCCAGGTCAAACTGTATTGGATATAGGCTGCCATCATGGTGGCCTATTGAAGTTGTTACATCAGCAGTTTAAATGCGGCAGGTTAATTGGCATTGAGCCTTTGTTAAAAGCGAGAAAGATGACCACTAATCGATTGAGTGGGTTAGCGGTTGATTTTGATGTGATTAGTGAAACCCAGTGGCAAAAATTACCAGCTGTCGGTGTTGATTTGGTGGTGTGTCATGAGGTTTTACAGTTTATTGAGAGTCTTGAGCAGCTATTCACTGAGTGCTATCGGGTGTTAAAAAACGGTGGTTTTGCTTATTTTGTGCTTGGCTGTCATAGTGAAAATCCCCTTTGGGATGATTGGCGTCAATCATTAAATCAGTTAAATCATCAAACGTTTAATCATTCGCCGTTAGATATTATCAAAGTGGCGAATCAGGTCGGTTTTGATACTGCTGTTCGACCGCTGCGAACCAGTGGTTGGATTCATTATGATGCGGATGAGTCACAACAGTTTAGTTATCCTAGCGTTCATGCGTTATTTGAACATCAATATAAACATAAAATTATTTTTCGATTTGAGAAATTCACCCGATGCCCTACATAGATTTACCCGCTAAATTAAGTGAACAATTTGATGACATTATCAAACACAATCAATTATCTGAAATAGAAAATAATCCCCATAGTTTTTGTGCGCGTTTAGACGCTGAGCTTTGGCAACGTTTTTCTCAACAGCTTTATGACTTTTGGCAACAGCATCATTGGTGTGTTGTTAGAAATATTCCTAATCAATGTCCTGCGGGTACTGTATTGACTGCTTTGGCACTTAAACATCAATTTAAAGCTTATCGACAAGAAAAAATCGTTAAGCATTTTAAAATGTCGCCCTGGACCACTGATTTATCTCATACTTTGGCTCAGGGGCATTTTCATACTGATATTAATACTGCCGAAGCACCACCAGAGATCACTTTGATTCAATGTCATAAGTCTGATCCTACCGAAGGGGCAGGTGAGTCAAGAGTGACAGTATTGAGCGACTTACTTGCCGAATTAACTCACCAGGAACAATTTGAAACATTAGCATTTTTACAAGACGATACCGTGCGAATGGTCGATGATGCAAAATCGGGCTGTTGGCAAGGAAAAATTGTCGAAAATGATACTATTCGATTTCATCCTGAAACCCTAAGAGCGGCGGCCAAGCGTTATGGTTTAGATGGGGATTTACTGGAGCAGCATCTTGAGGTGATACACCAAGCCTGTTTAAAGGTGGCTCATGTGATCCATTTAGAACCTGGTGACGGGTTAGTGGTTTCTAATCATAAAGCCTTGCATTATCGTGGTGAGTGTACTGCGACTTTTGAAGAATTCCCTACTAAGTTTAATGCCAGAGAAATTTTTGTTTTACATTTATTGTCTGGGCAAGTGGCATAGCGATGATAAAGGTATGATAAAAAACATGAGGCAAAACAATGAGATTGAAATTGTTAATGCGGATATCAATAACCTTAAACAGCTCAATGTATCTTTTGGTTTAAATCAAATCACCATGGTAGTGGGGCGTTCTGGCTCAGGCAAAAGTTCTTTGGTTGAACAAATCATTGCTAAAGAAGGTAATCAGCGGCTTGATGATTTTTTGCATATTAAAGATAAAGCGATTGAACCACGAGAAGATTTCGCTTTTATTAACAAATTACCGCCAACGGTATTTTTTGGTCAAAAGTCGTTTCGTGCATCAAAACGAACCACAATAGGCACTTCCAGTGGTGTACTTAATATTTTACAAAAGTTGTTCATACGCTATAGCGCACCTTATTCAACCATTACCAATCAAGTGGTCGACCAGCCTTGTGTATCATCTTATGTCCAGTGGTTGTTAAATCACGCAGAAGGCTGCCTGAATGTGTGGGCGATACCGTTAGACTTTGATGAGCAAGATGGTCGTGATGTGGCGAAAAACCTTGCTGATGCAGGGTTTGAAACCATGGTAGTGAGGAGTGAAACTGATTCCGCTAAAGTCTATGAGCAAGGCAAGGTTGTTAAAACACATAACTTTAAAGGCTTTAATGGTCGTTGCCGACGTATTATTGAAGTGAATGTGGGTAAGTGCACCTTAGCGGCGAATCACCAAAACAACAATCACCAAAATAACTTAGCTGAGTTAACCCAATTACTCGATTTGGCTTTTACCTTGGGTAAGGGCAAGGTGCTGGTTGAGTTTCAGTACAAAGGTTGCACTCAAGTTGAATACTTGGATTCGAGAAAGCATCGAGTGACCGCTGATGATGCGGCATTATACGTAAGCCCAAACAAGCATAATTTAACCTTTAATTCACCGACTCATGAACAAAGCGGGGCCTGCCAACAATGTGCAGGGTTAGGTGAAGTGACAGCCCTCGTGTTAGATGAATTAATGAACCAACCAAATCTATCAATGCATCAGGGCGCTTGTGCTTTGTACAACGCCAAGAACTATAAATACATTAATATCAGTCACGATACTATTGAAGGGTTGCGTAATATTGCAGGCTTTGATCCCGATATCCCTTGGTGCCAATTGCCTCAAAGCGCACAATCATTAATCTTGGATGGCGCGGGTGATCTTGAGGTATTTGATATCGACCCTAAAACGAAAAAGAAAACCAGTGCCCCAAGAAAATTTACAGGGTTTAGAACGGCGATTTTAGCACGATTTCAAAAACAATCTAAAACTTCTGAAAAGCTTGGCTTTTTAGTGGCCCAGCAAGTCTGTTCGCAATGTAATGGATGTCGCTGGGCTGCTCATACTCGTGCGTTAAAACTGGGCGTTTGGCATTTTGAACAGCTGCTTGGTCTTGATTTTAATCAGCTGAATCCGTTATTTGCCATTAATGCTGAACTGCCACAAGCGCTGGATCAACAAGGCCAAGCATTGTGCCGGCAGTTTTATCAGCTCAGCAAAACGTTTATTGAGGTCGGTTTAGGCCATTTATCACCCCAAAGACAAATGACTAACATTAGTGATGGTGAATCACGTCGAATTCGTCTTGGGGCTGTATTGTATGCTCAGCTTCATGGCATTTGTTTATTATTGGATGAGCCTACTCGCGGCTTGCATGAAAAAGATATTGGTGCAATTAATCAAGCGTTAACTCGTTTAAGAAGTTTAAACACCCTGATCATTTGTGATCATCGTCGCAAACTTGCCATGGTAGCCGACCGTGTTTTAGCCCTCGGCCCGCAAGCGGGTGTTAATGGCGGCCAATTACTTAACGAGCAACAAACAAAACAAAACTGGTGGGATGCCAATCCCATTGATACGGGTATTGAACATCATGGTCAGCCCGTAAAAGCCTGGTTGAGTATTAAAAATGCCAGTTATCATCATATCCATAATGCTGATATAGACTTGCCCTTTGGTCAATTAGTGACGATTGCCGGGGTTTCAGGCTCGGGCAAATCCAGCTTTGTCCATGGCATTTTATTGCCCGTATTAAATAAATTGGTCGCTGAAAAACAAAATAGTGTTGTACTTGAGCATGTCAATATTGCTCGTTGCAATGGCGATATTCAGTTAGATAATGTCGTGGTGTTGTCACAAACGGCTGCCACAACCAATAGAAGAAGCACAATAGCGACTTTTTTAGATATTGCTGCCCAAATAAGAACAGCTTACGCTAAACAAGCAAAGCAGACTGGCGTTAAATTAACAGCAGCTGATTTTAGTACTAATGGTGGTAATGGGCGGTGCGTAGCTTGTCTTGGATTGGGGCAGGTTGAAGATGTTATTGGTTGGCAAACTTGTAGCCGTTGTGGTGGGACGCAATTTAAGCCCCAAGTGCTGAATATCACTTGTGACGAACTCAACATCAATGAATTATCCAGTATGCCAATAGCGCAATTGTTAACACTGGATATTGCGATGATCCAATCGTTTAAGCCGTTGCTCAAATTTGTTAATCAACTGGGTATTGGTCATCTTTGTTTGGGTAGGCGCAGTTGTGATATCAGCGGTGGTGAAATTCAGCGTTTAAAGATTGCTAAGCAGTTAGTGACCAAAAGCCCTCATCATAGTCTGTTTATTTTAGATGAACCTGCGGCGGGTTTGCATCCTATTGATGTGGCGCAATTGCATCAAACGCTTAATCAGTTGATTGCGCAAGGGAATAACTCAGTGATCATTATTGAACATAATTTAGCACTGATAGCTAAAGCCGATTGGGTGATCGAGTTTGGGCCGGAGTGCGGTGCAAAAGGCGGCGAAGTTATCGCGCAAGGTGCGGTTAAAAACCTATTAAAACTTGATACACCAACAGCGGTTGCACTCAAAGAGGCTGTTGAGGTAAAAGTTAAAATTAAACAACCGTCACCTTTTGGCTATGACGCCGCCCCAACCATTGCTTCGTCCCGCGATAACATTAATAAAATTAAAGCGCTTATTGGCTATGATGTGTTGCCATCAGCTTCACCTGAACAGGCAATGATAAAGCCTGCCATGGTATTTGAACCGTCTGAGTACACCCATCATAGATTATTAGAGTTTGGTGGTTTAATGGCGCAAATTGTGGCATTGGCGCTTGATTTACACCAGTCTCATTTTAATCAATTGTTAGACATTTGGCATGGTGAGCCAGATGCGCAATTATGGATTAATCCGTTGTTGAACGAAATGGCAGTATGGGGTGAAAATATCCCTAAAACCATTATTGCTCAATATGATATGGATGTTATTCAAGCGAAAGATTGCCGTGCTAAAGTGTCATTTGCATCAAGCGCACTTATTTCAAACCGAGGCACTCAACAAGACTTATTGACACATGGGTTAAATCTTGGCGGTGGTTATGTGGAATTACGAAAATCAGGCAAACCATTAGCCCATTGTGCAACCCGTTTACTGGATTTTGATAATTCCAACATAGGTCCAATAAAACCTTTAGTCTCAAGCTATTTGCGACACCATGCCAACGCGCAATGCCCTGTTTGTAAAGGCGAGGGCACTGTGATTAATTTTGACCATGCTCTGTTGTTTGGTGATTTAAATTCACCAGTTGAAAATAATGCCTTCCTTGCCCCTGACTTACTCAAAATTTTTAAAGGGGTTTATCGCAATGAACTGCTACCGTTTTTTAGAAGAATGATCAAAGAACGGTTATGGCCAGCGAATACGCCTATCAATCAACTGAGTAATGAGCAAATGCAGATTTTGCTTTATGGTTATTGGTGTCGTCCGTCATTCGGTAGCTTTTTAAAATCGGCTAAGGCTGATCCGGTTGAGGTGGGCGCTTGGTTACGGTGGGATGGGTTGACTACTCAGGTTATTGCCAATCAATCAAGAGCAGATGTTAGTTGGCAGCAACAGTTGAGTAAACATCAAAGCAAGGTTCAATGTGCTCGTTGTAAAGGCAGTGGCATTGGCCGCCAAGGTGAGTTATTGATGCTGGGTGAATTGAGCTTTGGGGCCTGGGTTTCAACGGGCAATGTGAATCAATTGTATGACACCATTACGACTATTACGACTAAGGTGCAATCTGATTCACAGCGCATACAGAGTCGACAAAAACAAATATTGGCTGTACTAAAACCGCTGGTGGATAACGGTTTTGGTGCGTTAGCATTAAACACCCCGTTATTGGCAGGGCCTTGGCAGTTGATTATAGAATCGACCCTACAACAATTATCAACGCTTGATTTGCTTATTAAAGAGTAATAGTTAAAGAGTAATAGTTAAAGAGTAATAGTTAAAGAGTAATAGTTAAAGAGTAATAAATAATGAGCCAAAATTTTAAACTATTTGAACAGTTCGCCCAATATTATGATCTCCATACCCCTAGGGGACATTATCAGCACGATCATCAATTTGTGATTGATTTGATTAAGCAATTAAAGCCGGATGCCAAGCTATTAGACATAGGCTGTGGTACTGGCTTTTTTATGCAAAAAGCGTTAGCCGTGGGTTTAGACCCAATGGGTTTAGACCCATCAAAACCGATGTTAGACAGCGCCGCGAACAAAGTGGCAAAACAGCGATTAATACATGCACCAATGCAGTCATTAGAGGCCATTGATGAGTTTGATGCTATCACCGCGTTGTCTTGGTCAATCAATTATTGTGCTAATGATATAGAGCTACTGGATGTATTAGCGCGTTGTTATAAAGCGTTGAAGCAACAAGGGATTGTGATCTTACAAACGGCACATGCTGCCAATGTGGCAAAAATTAAGCAAGACTTTGCGGTGGATTATGAACAAGGCCCCGGTGGCGACAATGATATTGAGTTTCGTTATCGCTTTTGGTCCGAAGCGACCCATCAATTAAATGCTCAATACCAATATCAATGTGTTTCAACTGATGAGTCTTTTAGTGAGGTGCACCATCTTAATGTGGCCGATGCTCAACTCATCGGTGAAGTCGCCAAGCAAGTGGGATTTTCGAAAATTAGTATTGTGAATGATTGTTTGGCTGCGCCTTTAACGGACGCTATTAGCCCTTTTGTGATTGCTTATAAACAAGGGGTTTGAATTTGTGAGAATAGAGCAAATAAAATCACAATTAGATAGCATTGGCTATTATTACCAGTCAAGTGACCAGCCCAGTGACGACCAGAGTGACGACCAAAGTGAGGAATGGGGCACTGATACGCAAGCGTTATTAGCACTAGGTAGAGGGTTAGGGGAGTTGTATGTACCTGATGGAATGTCAAGTGAAAATCCTATTATAACCACCATGCCAACAGCAGATGCCACTTTGCAACAGCCGTTTGATCATAAAAATGCCATTGGCTGGCATAATGACTTTTCGACCATGGCTAAGCGCCCTAAATACAGTATATTTAGCATTAAACAACAAGACCCCAGAGGCTGTGAATTTGGTGCTTGGGGGGTGTTACCAGGCCAGCAATTGGTCGACCAATTAAGACAAAGGGCAGATGGTGAAGAATTACTAGGGCTTTTATCGACCACAATGGTTCCATTTCACTTTGATGGTGACACAGATGTCTGGTATCCGCTGGTGGAATTTAAAATCGATAATCATATTCAGCAACTGCGGTATTATCATTATGCTATTTCAAAAGGTCTTAACCGGGCACTGTCACTGTCATTGTTATCAAATGAACAAACACAAAAAGTGAAGCGATTGATTGATGTTGTTGAAGCGACGGCCAATCAAATTGGTCTTAAATTAATCGCCAATCAAAATAGTCTTTTAATTGTTAACAATGAGATTTGCTTGCATAATCGTTTTGAACAAAGCGTGATGGCAAATCCTCGCATTGCTAATTTATTATTTGTAAAGTAGGTCGCTTTTTTGTTTTAGTGCGTCATATTGTTTCTTGTATATACCTGCGTTTGTTTCCTTAATTAGGTCACCTAGTTTTTCTATTTGTTCGGCCTGTATTATCGGTAGCGAGTTTCTATGTTCTTTACGTTGTTTTGATTCAATGATGATCTCGTAGTCTTTATCTGTACTTTCAAGAAGCGTTTCAATCAGATCACAACAATTGAGGTGATATTCAATCATTAACAATTTCATGCCGCTGGCTTTAGCGGGTAAATAAACCCCGTCTAACGCTGCCCAAGCCTTAGTAAATGATCTTCGTTTTTTATAGATTTTACTTTGCATTAACAAGGCCAAGCATTTAAAGTTGGCAAACCCCACTTTTTGGAATTCTTTTAGTGACATATTGATATACTTTTCGGCTTCTGACCAGTCCTTTCTTAGATAAGATACATGGGCTTTGGTTAAAAAGGCTAAATATAAATAAACACCGTATTGCTCAGCGTTTATTAATACCGCTTCACTGCGGGAAATTAGCGCTTCAAGTTTCTCATCGGTTATAGTGTCCTGTGATCCTGCCTCGTAAAGCAGCACCTGACAGTAATAAAAGCCAGTAAGGCCAAAAAGGTATTTTGCTTCTTTATCTAGTTGTTGTTTAAACTTAGCCTTAAGTTTCGCTATTGCCATTTCTTTATCTCGCGGCTTTGTGAGCTTGGCGTTAACTTCAGCTATGTCTGTGTCTAGTTGTTGTTTTAGCTTAGGTTCAAGTTTAGCTTTGGCGACTGTTTCATTTAGCGCTTCAGCTTTCTTCAACCCTTCGATCGCTTCTAGCATGTTACCTTCATAAAAAAGGCGTAGCCCTTCAATGGCTGCATTATCAACATATTGATACTCAGTCTTTTTGGTTTCTTTGGCGATACTCATTCCTTCTTTTGCATATTTTTTTGTTTGTAATAAGTCTCCTCGGATGAGATATAACTCGGCAAGATTATGGGTTGTATTTGCGGCAACTAACCCCTTACGTAATTCAAGACTTTTTTGCAACGGCAGCTCAGCTTCTTTTAACCAGCCTAATCCTCGAAGCGCGTGAGCCATCCAAGCATAAATTACGTCTTTATTGTCTTCTTCAATCCCATTAATTAAGGTTTGCCATGGTCTAGGTGCCTCTTTGTTGTCAAAAAAGTATGATAGACAGGCGAAGTCTAATTCCAATGAACCTAATTCATCAATAATGAGTGATTTGTTCTGCGTGCCTTCGGTTTCTGGTTTTTCTATCACTTTGTCGTAGTAGAGTTCAAATGCTTGATCTGCCTGATTTGCGGAGCAGCCATGTTTTATGGCAAGAATGAGATGCTCGGTATCATCCAGACTTTTAAGATCCTTTTTGTGATCTATTTTTTCTTGGTAATATGCAAATAATAATTTATTGCCTTTTATTTTTAAGGGGACGTTTCTGTCAATTTCTTGTTCAAAAAACTCACGAACCAAAGGATGGCAATCAATGCAGTTCTTACCGTCGATTTTGAGCCTTTCAATCAATCCCATGTTTTTCAATATATTTGTTATTTGGATTAGGTAATCGTCAAAAATATTATTGTCAGCACTCAACTCTGTTTGAGGTTTTGTAGAATTCAACTTTGGTAACAACCCATCTATAGGTATAAGGGCTCTCAAAGTTTCTAATTCAATGGGCCTATCAAACAACCCTAATAGTTGTAAGAATTTTTGCTCAAATCTATTAGAGCGCTGATAAAGATGATGCATAACAACCTGTTGATTATTTACATTCCCATAATTAGCCATTGTTGATTGCACTTTCTCATATGAGTGGTCAAAATCCGCACTGTTTTTAGTGAGCAGATGTAGCGCCAAGGCTTGATTGCCAAACCGATCGGCCAGCTTGATTAAATCACTGTCTTTGCCTGTAAAGTCAGATACCCTTAACAGTGCTCTTGCTGTACCAGGTTCAAATTGTTCCAATTTAATTTCATCTTTTTGAGTTACAAGGGAAATGGGCATAGACAAGCGAGACAATAAGACACACAGACCGGGGTTTTTAATTGATAATCGAGATAAGAAATCCGTAAAAGCCGGGTTTCGAAATTTATGTTGCCTTGAATTATTGCCATCTTGGCCAAGTGCACTGCTATCTTGAATTGGCTCATCCTTATCTTGATCTGGTTCACTGCTGTCTTGAATGGTCTCATCCCTGTCTTGGCCCAGTTCACTTCTATCTTGAATCGTCTCAGCCCCATCTATCACCAAGAGTAACTTTTTTTGTTGTATTTCGTCAGCCAAACGTTGTGCTTTGTAGTCAGTCGAACTGCTATCGGCAACATCTACATTTAGTTTTCTTAAAGCGGTGATAAAAAACTGATCGACTGATTGACTTTGTTCTTTGGTGCCCTGTTGGTAGAAAGACCAGATTAAAACCTTTTCAAATTTTGAACCGTTGCTACTTTTTGTTATCCATTTACGAATTAAAGCCGATTTGCCAGTCCCCCCATGGCCAACAATACTGATGATGTTTTCTTCTTCCTTTAATGCTTTGTCTAATCGTTTTAATTGCATTTTTCTACCGACAAAAGTGGTTTTTTGGTCTAAAAATTCTTCTCCATAGAGGATGTTAAAAGGCGGGTTATCTGCTTTATCTTTGGTTTTCTCTTCATCAAGCTTACTGTGAATATCTGCTACGGCGTCTGCGATTATTTGTTCTTGCTCAACTTTATTGAAATGTTCCAGTGAATTTTTATTTTCTTTATCTTCTTTGTTTTTTTTATTCTTTGGCAACATTTGAGTTTCACTAATCCAATCGTAAACTTTCCAGTAGCAAGGGCTGATTAAGATTGGAAAAATGGTTTTCGTATCGTCATATTTTTCAATGAGATATTCCATTTCATCTTTTATACAAAATTCAGACTTTAAAAAATGCTTACTAATTAAGCATACTACTATGTCTGCGTTGTCTAATTTTTCTCTGATCTTTGTATACCATTTATCACCAGTATCAATGTCAGAGTCTATCCATGTTTCAATATCAGCAGCTAGATCAAGACAACCTAGATGGTCAACGACTCGCTCACACCATTCTTCATCTTTATGACTATAACTAACAAAAATGACTGGTTTACCCATACGAAGTTTCAATTTATTAAAGGACTTTGGTGTATTTATTCTGACGGATGGCATGACATTGTGCAACCTTTCTGTCGAACCTTTATTCAGTACCTTTAAATCTTATCAGTCTCAACATTTTCTTGGGCTTGGTTTGTGATAGTTCAACGCCTGCGCCCACCGCTCTTTTTACCCCCAGTCCTTTTTTTTAGACTGCGTTTATGATCAGCCTTGGCATTAGTCCTGCGTTTGCCAAAATCTTTGGTTAAATCTGGCTCGTAACCGGGGAGCCATTGCTGGCCTAAACGAGTATCTAATACCGCTTCAATATCTGTCAGTAATTGGTTTTCATCAGCACTCAATAATGAAATGGCTAAACCAGTGCCGCCAGCTCGTCCTGTGCGACCGATGCGGTGGATATAATCTTCTGGGTTAAATGGTAGCTCG